>NZ_CP091244.1:2888333-4332500 GCF_021650935.1 Thiothrix winogradskyi
ATGCCCGCGATAAATTCACCTGAAACACATCCCCCGCCGCGATGTACTCGCGGATACGCTCAACCCCAGCGGTAAATTGCTCCAGCAGATCTTCGGCAATTTGCACCTGTAGCGACGCAAAATTTTGCGTCTCTACGTTCGTTGCTGCCATATCTGTCTGTATTTCAGCAAAAGCTTCAGCAAACCCCTCTTCAGCGACAACGATCGTCTCACCACGTAAATGATCCACGATCACCGCCGCTGGAATACGTACCGCTAACGCAATCGGCAAACCCACTGGTGTATCCGGCAATTGCAAAGTAGGCTCCAATTGCCCAACCAATTCATAACCAAGATAAAGAAACCACCCCCCCCGGAACGGCATCTCTTGTCCCTCCCCTGATAAGGGGAGGCTAGGAGGGGTTTCTTCCTTCTTGCTCCACGCTCCATCCAAGCATTCACAAAAACTGCTCTCCGCCAAATGATCCAGACGAATACATTCCTGCGGAAACGCAAACAGCAAGCTGTAACGGGATAATGGGGATGTAGCGACACTTTCCAGCAGGAAAGGATAACGGGCGGGATTTTGTGAATGCAGGGCGAGTAAATCGTACTCGCCCTTGAAGGTTTGCGTGTGCAATTAGATTTTCTTGAAAATCAAGGTTCCGTTCGTGCCACCAAAGCCAAACGAATTGCTCATGGCAACCGTGACAGCGGTTTCGCGGGCAACGTTTGGCACATAGTCCAAATCGCACTCAGGATCTTGGTTATCCATATTGATCGTCGGCGGCAGAATCTGATCACGGATAGCCAATACGCTAAATACCGCTTCAATACCACCCGCAGCACCCAATAGGTGCCCAGTCATCGACTTGGTGGAACTAACTGCCACTTTGTAAGCATGATCACCCAACGCACGTTTTACCGCCATTGTTTCCGCTTTATCGCCAGCGGGGGTCGATGTGCCGTGTGCATTGACATAATCAACATCCGTCGTATTCAAGCCCGCATCTTTCATGGCATTCACCATGCAACGTGCTGCACCTTCACCGCCTTCGGATGGCGTGGTCATGTGGTAAGCATCACTGCTCATACCGTAACCGACCAGTTCGCAGTAAATCCGAGCGCCGCGTTTTTTCGCAAATTCGTACTCTTCCAGCACTAAAACGCCAGCGCCATCGCCAAGGACGAAACCGTCACGATCCTTATCCCACGGGCGACTTGCCGCTTCGGGATCATCATTGCGGGTAGACAAGGCGCGAGCGGCGGCAAAACCACCGATGCCTAACGGGGTAGACCCCATTTCTGCGCCACCGGCAATCATGACATCGGCATCGCCATAGGAAATCATGCGGGCGGCATCACCGATACTGTGAGTAGCGGTAGCGCAAGCCGACACAATCGACATATTCGGGCCTTTCAAGCCAAACATGATGGAAAGATTACCCGCCACCATATTGATAATACTGGCAGGCACGAAGAAAGGGGAAATCTTCCGCGCCCCGCCATTGAGGAATGTCGCATAATTGCGCTCAATGGTATCCAAACCACCAATCCCTGACCCCATCAGTACACCAATGCGCTCTGCATTTTCTTCGGTGACTTCCAGACCGGCATCGCGAATCGCTTCAACGCCTGCACCGATGCCGTAATGGATAAATTTATCCATTTTTTTCTGGTCTTTGGGCTTGATGTAATCATCGGCATTAAAACCTTTGACGTTACCAGCAATCTGCACACTGAAGGCACTGGCATCGAACAGGTCAGGACTAATACGGTTAATCCCGCTGCGGCCAGCTTTGATATTGTCCCAAGCTGTTTCCAACTGAGAACCAACAGGTGAAACAATACCCAGACCTGTTACTACTACACGTCGCTTAGACAAACTTATGCCCCTATCTAATCGTGACAAACAGACAAGCAGACAAACCGCAACCCATCGCAATGGATCGCGGCTTATCAGCAGAACTTAACCTTTTTGTGGCTGAGCTTTGATATAATCAATAGCTGCTTGCACAGTGGTGATCTTTTCTGCGTCTTCATCAGGGATTTCAGCACCGAATTCTTCTTCCAGTGCCATAACCAGTTCAACGGTGTCCAGAGAATCCGCGCCCAGATCGTCAATGAAAGAAGATGAATTTTTTACTTCAGCTTCATCAACGCCTAATTGTTCAACAACGATTTTCTTGACGCGTTCTTCTATATCGCTCATGGTCTTGTGTTCCTCGTAAATAAAAAGTATTGGTAGCGGTAGACTATTGTATTTAAAACCCGTGCATCATACCAGCAGGTTTAAGCCATATACATACCACCGTTGACATGAATTGTCTCGCCTGTGATGTATGCACCCAAAGAGGACGCTAAAAACAACACAGCTCCGGCAATTTCATTGGGTTGCCCTAAGCGGCTTAGTGGGATATTTTGCAGCAAATGACTGCGCTGCTCTTCGGACAATTCGCGGGTCATATCCGTATCAATGAACCCCGGCGCAACCACATTCACCGTAATGTTGCGTGAACCGATTTCGCGAGCCAGTGATTTGGAAAACCCGACCAAACCAGCTTTGGCGGCGGCGTAGTTGGTTTGCCCCGGATTCCCGGACGCACCCACCACGGATGAAATCGAGATAATGCGCCCTTTTTTGGCTTTGGTCATGCCGCGCATACACACCTTGCTCATGCGGTACACCGATGTCAGGTTGGTAGCAATAATGTCATCCCATTCCTCATCCTTCATGCGCATCAACAAGTTATCGCGGGTAATGCCAGCATTATTCACCAGCACACTGATACCACCGAATTCCCCAGTTACCGCTTTAGTGACGGATTCGATGGAATCTTTGTCGGCAACATTCAACACCATTCCTTTGCCCACAATACCCGCAGCGGCTAAATAGGCGGAAATGGCTTCAGCACCTTTTTCACTGGTCGCCGTGCCGACAACGGTTGCGCCCGCTTTGCCTAACATTTCTGCAATGCTACGCCCGATACCTCGGCTTGCGCCGGTCACTAGGGCGATTTCACCCTGTAAACTGATGAGTGAATCCATTACGCTCCCGCCTCCTCACAAAGTTTTAATGCTTCTTCCAATGTTTTGCTATCTAGGATGCATACCGCACCAAGTTTACGGTCGATCCGTTTATTCAGACCCGTCAACACCTTACCGGGACCAAACTCAATCGCCGCCGTCGCGCCATAGGTATGCTGCAATGCTTGGATCGTATCAACCCAGCGCACCGGGCGATAGAGTTGTTGTGCTAAAGCGCTGCGCATCTCATCCGCAGTGGTGCGGGTTTGCGCATCGACGTTATGCAGCACGGGAATTTGCGCCGCATTAACCGTGGTAGCCGCTAATTGAGTCGCCAACTGCGTTGCAGCAGGCAGCATCAGTGCACAATGAGAAGGCACACTCACGGACAATTTGATGGCTTTTTTCGCACCCATTTCCGTTGCCACTTGAATGGCTCGCTCAATCGCAGTCGCATTCCCCGCAATCACAACCTGTCCCGGTGAGTTGAAATTCACCGCCTCGACGACTTCGCCTTGAGCTGCTTGCGCACAAGCTGCCACAATTTGCGCATCATCCAACCCCAGAACCGCAGCCATTGCCCCTTCGCCGTCTGCCACTGCCGATTGCATCAGGCGGGCACGTTCTGCGACTAACGCCACCGCATCTGTAAAATTCAATACACCCGCTGCTACCAGCGCGGAATATTCACCCAAACTATGCCCAGCTAAGGCAACTGGCTGACATCCCCCTTGTTTCAGCCAAACACGCCAGACGGCGACACCAGCAGCCAACATTAACGGCTGGGTATTTTCAGTGCTATTGAGTGCGGCTTCAGGCCCTTCCTGAGTCAATTGCCACAAATCACGCCCCAACACGTCAGAAGCTTCTTGGAAAGTGTCACGCACTTCCGCAAAGTCTGCGCTCAAGGTCGCCAGCATACCGAGTGACTGCGAACCCTGCCCCGGAAAAATACCCGCAATAGTCATGTGTTTTACTGCTCCCGCGTGAAAAATCGTTCTATCCTAATAAAATTATGTTGCCATGAAAACTGTCAAAGCGAGAAATCTAAAAAAGAACTTGTCATCTGGCGTGTGGCAAGGATAATACGCCGTTTAGTATACTTTAGTATTTAGCGAGATTATGGCGAAAGAAGATTACATTGAAATGGAAGGCATTGTGCAGGAAACCCTGCCTAATACGACTTTCCGCGTTCAGCTAGACAATGGTCACGTGGTTAATGCCCACATTTCCGGGCGTATGCGTAAGAACTACATCCGCATTTTGACCGGCGACCGCGTTACCGTACAGCTCACCCCTTACGATCTTACCAAAGGTCGCATTAGCTACCGCAACAAATAAAAATGCGCCCCGCAGGGCGCATGGTGTGTCAGTTTCCCGATTATGCTTAGGCTGGTACAGCTTCTGTACCGTGCATTTCAATTACCAGCCCGTCATCATCTGCCGATACTTCCACTCGACCACCCTGGCTGAGTTCGCCAAACAGAATGGCATCTGCCAGTGGTTTTTTGATGTGTTCCTGAATCACCCGTTCCATCGGACGTGCACCCATCAAACGGTCATAACCTTTCTCAGCTAACCAATGACGCGCTGCTTCGTCGACAACCAGCACCACTTTTTTCGGCTCCAGTTGCGCCTCCAGCTTGATAATGAACTTGTCCACTACTGAAGACACCACTTCAGCCGTCAGCGGGTTAAACTGAATCACGGCATCCAAACGGTTACGGAACTCTGGTGAGAAGGTGCGGTTAACCGCTTCGGTCGCATCCAGCGTGTGATCTTGCACGGTGAAACCGAGCGATTTGCGGCTGATATTCTCCGCCCCCGCATTACTGGTCATGATCAGAATCACATTGCGGAAGTCGATCTTGCGCCCGTTTGCATCCGTCAGCGTACCGTGATCCATCACTTGCAGCAGAATATTGAAAATATCCGGGTGGGCTTTTTCAATTTCATCCAGCAACAAGACCGCGTGCGGGTGTTTGTTAATCGCATCGGTAAGCAAACCACCTTCGTCATACCCGACATAGCCCGGCGGCGCACCAATCAGGCGCGAAACCGTATGGCGTTCCATGTATTCGGACATATCAAAGCGCAGTAACTCGATTCCCAACCGTAAAGCCAACTGCTTAGAGACTTCGGTCTTACCTACCCCGGTTGGCCCTGCAAACATAAACGAGCCAATCGGTTTGGTATCATCACGCAAGCCAGAACGCGCCATTTTGATCGCGGCAGTTAACTGCTCAACGGCTTTGTCTTGCCCGAAGATCACCATTTTCAAATCACGTTCCAGATTACGCAGGGTTTGCATATCCGAGGTGGAGACCGATTTGGGTGGAATTCGCGCGATTTTTGCCACAATGTCTTCAATATCGGTGACATTGATGGTTTTCTTGCGGGAAGCCGCCGGTTGCAATTGACGGTTTGCGCCTGCTTCGTCAATCACATCAATGGCTTTGTCAGGCAAATGCCGGTCATTGATATATTTAGCCGCCAATTCTGCTGCCGCTTTGAGCGCAGGCTGGGTATAGCGCACATTGTGGTGTGCCTCGAAACGCGATTTCAAGCCTTTGAGGATTTCAATGGTTTCTTCTACCGACGGCTCATTGATGTCGATCTTCTGGAAACGTCGCGCCAAAGCACGGTCTTTCTCGAAAATGGTATGGTATTCCTGAAAGGTGGTCGAACCGATGCATTTGAGTTCGCCCGTCGACAATACCGGCTTGATGAGATTGGAAGCATCCATTGTACCGCCGGAGGTTGCCCCAGCACCGATAATGGTGTGAATCTCATCTATGAACAACACCGCGTGTGGTTCATTCTTGATTTGCTTCAGCACAGCTTTCAGGCGCTTTTCAAAGTCACCCCGGTATTTAGTGCCAGCCAGTAATGATCCCATATCCAAGGAATAAATCACGGCATCGGCGAGAATTTCCGGCACCTCTCCATCCACAATACGTTTTGCCAAGCCTTCGGCAATCGCGGTTTTACCAACGCCTGCTTCACCCACCAGCAAAGGATTGTTTTTGCGGCGGCGGCACAAGACTTGAATGGTGCGTTCAATTTCGAGATCACGCCCAATCAGGGGGTCAATTTTGCCTTCCAGCGCCATATCGTTCAGATTGCTGGCGTATTTTTCCAAAGGCTTCCCATTGTCATTGGTTTCAGCATCGGTTTCAGACGGGTTGCCGGATGACTGCGGCGTATCGTCATCAGATCCCTTGCCCTGAGACGCCTCTGGCTGGTGATCCTTGCGGATGCCGTGGGAGATAAAGTTAATAATATCCAAACGGGTCACACGGTGCCGTGACAGGAAATACACCGCATGGGAATCCGGCTCGCCAAAAATAGCCACCAGAATCGCATCCCCCGTCACCTCACCCTTGCGCGAAGTTTGGGCGCTGTAAATGGCCCGGTGGATGACACGCTGAAACCCTAACGTGGGTTGCACATCGCGGTGTGGGTCATTTTCAGGAACCAAAGGCGTGTTTTCATCCACGAACATATCAAGTTCACGGCGTAACTGTGGAATATCCACTGAACAGGCACGCAATGCCTCTGCCTCACTGGGGTTATCCAGCATAATCAATAGCAAATGCTCAACGGTGACAAACTCGTAACGGCGGTTACGGGCATCGCTGTACAGCGTATTGATCGAGTATTCTACTTCAGCGCTCAACATAAGACTTATGCCTCTTCCATTGTACACAGCAAAGGATGTTGATGTTCCCGCGCAAACCGGCTGACTTGAGCCACCTTGGTTTCCGCTATGTCACGAGTATAGACGCCACAAACACCTTTGCCACGGGTATGTACGTGTAACATGATGCGAGTCGCATTCTCGTGATCCATATCGAAGAACGTTTGCAGTACTTCGACTACAAAGTCCATCGGAGTGAAATCATCGTTTAATAGTATAACTTTAAAGCGGGGTGGTTCTTTTACCTCTGGGCGGGATTCCTGTACCGCTACACCGGAATCCTGGCCGTTACCATGATCTTCTTTGTGTTTTTGCGCCATTTCTACTTTACCTTGCCCCAAGCTTACGGGTTGTCATGCTAATGTTATAAACGGTTTGACCGTTCGCTGTCACTATTCCTTGCATAGATTGGTGTAACTTCCCGAAATACAAGTGTCCCAATAAAAAAACAGGCGACACTCAGGCCGCCCGTTGTCACACAGTAACGCTAACGTGCCATGCCTTACATGTGAGCGATTACATTATCGCCGAATTCTGAGCAGGCAATTTCCTCTGCCCCATCAATCATGCGGGCAAAGTCAAAGGTCACGCGCTTGGAGGAAATCGCCCCCGCTGTGCCTTTGTTAATCAAATCAGCCGCTTCCAACCAGCCCATGTGACGTAACATCATTTCGGCTGATAATACGATGGAACTGGGGTTAACCTGATCCAAACCCGCAAACTTCGGTGCCGTACCGTGGGTTGCTTCAAACATTGCGATGGTATCAGACAAGTTTGCACCGGGAGCAATGCCAATCCCGCCTACTTGAGCCGCTAATGCGTCAGATACGAAATCGCCATTCAGGTTCAAGGTTGCCACCACGGAATAATCTTCTGGGCGCAGCAAAATCTGTTGCAGGAAATTATCCGCAATCACGTCTTTGATCGTGATGTCTTTGCCATTCAACGGATTCTTCATGGAACACCACGGACCGCCGTCAACTTCCACTGCACCAAACTCTTCTTTCGCGAGTTCATAGCCCCAGTTTTTGAACGCACCTTCGGTAAACTTCATAATGTTACCTTTGTGCACCAAGGTCACGGAGTCACGGTCGTTATCAATCGCGTATTGAATGGCCTTGCGTACTAAACGCTTCGTACCATCACGAGAAACTGGCTTAATACCAATTCCAGAGGTTTCCGGGAAACGGATTTTGTTTACGCCCATTTCCTTCATCAAAAACTCAATGACTTTTTTGGCTTCGGGGGATTCCGCTGCCCATTCAATTCCCGCGTAAATGTCTTCGGAGTTTTCACGGAAAATCACCATATTGGTTTTTTCCGGCTCTTTCACCGGGCTTGGCACACCATCGTAGTAACGAATGGGGCGCAGGCACAGGTACAAATCCAAATCCTGACGTAATTTCACATTCAGGGAACGAATCCCACCACCGACCGGCGTAGTCAAAGGCCCCTTGATAGAAACCACGAATTCCTTGACGGCATCGACGGTTTCATCCGGCAACCATACGTCTTCACCGTAAATTTGCGTGGCTTTTTCACCGGCATACACCTCCATCCAAGCAATTTTACGCTCACCGCCGTAAGCTTTTTCTACAGCAGCATCGACTACCTTCATCATGACCGGGCTGATGTCAACGCCAATGCCGTCTCCCTCAATGTACGGAATAATCGGGTTGTTCGGCACATTCAGGGAATAATCAGCGTTAGTCGTGATTTTCTCGCCTTGTGCGGGAACTTTGATATGTTGGTACATCTACTCTCTCCAATTTTCGATGGTTGTTTCTCTGCGCGTGGGAAGCATTATAAACAATTCCCTAACGCTTGGCATACACTCCTGAAACGTGTGAGGATAGTGACTGCAAGAAGGAGACCAAAAAGCATGAAACTTGCCACCTTTAACCTCTACCAGTTTGCCGCGCACGGGTATTACTGGCATGAGCAAACGGAACATAACACCTTTACTGCTGCCGAGTGGGAACAGAAACAACACTGGGTTAGCGCCCGCCTGCACCAAATGGATGCAGACATCGTGGGCTTTCAGGAAGTTTTCAGCATTCCCGAACTTCAGCAATTGTGCCTAGCGGCGGGGTATCCGCATTTTATCCACGTTGACGCCTCAGGGGTACGTGAAGATGCTCCCTTGGTATACCACAAGTCCGTGGTGGCTTTAGCCTCGCGTTTCCCGATTGTGGCAGTTCATCCGGTTGACATTGCCGCAGCGGTGCGCGATGAATTACCACTTCCTGACCATTTCAAGTTTAGTCGCGCCCCTATCTGTGCGGATGTGCAAGTACCCGACTTTGGAATTCTGACCGTCTACGTGCTGCACCTTAAATCCAAACGCCCTGCCTCGCTGGATATGAAGTATGCAGATAAGGTCGAATGGCAACACCGTATCGCAGACACCTTGCAACGCTTATCACGCGGTACGGTTGCCTCTTTGCTGCAACGTAGCTTGGAAGCCACCCTGCTCTATCACCATATTGTGCGCTGGCTAGAACAGGATGCCGCCCACCCGATCGTCGTATTGGGTGATATGAATGATAGTGAAAACTCCATTCCACTCGCCACACTGACCATGCAGGATCGGATTTACGCGATTGGCGGGATAGAAGCAGAGCAATGGCCGGAAGGCATTACCCCGTGGTTATACACTTACCGCCTAGCTGACACGTTCCGGCTTGCACCCAATATGCGCCAACGGGTACGCCCTTTCACCAAGATTCATCGGGGTACGGGTGGGGTACTCGATTACATCCTCGTTTCCAATGCGCTTAACCCCAAAAATACCGATGCCAAAGCGGAAGTGGCGCACTACGAAGTCTGGAATCAGCATTTGGAATCCGATGGGATTGCCGAACGTTTGCAGTCAGATCACGGGCAAGTCTGCGTGGAACTACTCCCCTGCGACGCCCCGCTTGACTACGCGAATAGCATTCACCAACGCCCCGCACACAGCATTAAACACGTTGCCGACATTCTGACACGTCAGGATTTTGTGGCATACGCCGGTGGTATCTTCCAATCACGCAAACATTTCAAACAATGGGACGGCACAGATAAGTGGAAAAACTTCTGGTCATTTTTCTTCGACAACGAATACGGTTGGGTCACGTCGATCTACGGCACTCTTCCCATCAATGAACTGTATCAGAAACAACATCACAGTATTGAACACATTATCCCGCGTGATTTCTTAGACCGTTACCTTGCACACAAAGGTGTACCACGCAATGTACGCAACGGCGCAAGCGTTAACCCCTTCAATTTTGCCCCGTCAGAACGCGGCTTGAATGCCAAACGCTCCAACTTCAATTTCGATATGGATGGCGATACGATTGTGCGCCCTTACAATCTGACACTGCACCCGGATAGTTTCAGCGCAAGCACCGGTTTCGATGCGGATCACGAATGGGTAATCCCCTCACATAACCGGGGTGACATTGCCCGTGCACTCTTGTATATGTTGCTGGTATACGAAATTGACGAACTTTATAATCGCCACATTGCGACTCTGGTACACTGGGCAAAGCTAGATAGCCCCAGTGCGTGGGAAGTGGCTTACAATAATTGGGTCTATTCCCGGCTGGGAATCCGAAATCCGTTTATTGATACGCCTGAAAATGCATTACAATTGCTGGATAATCGCGGCTTGCTGGCATCCATTGAATACCGGCAGTAACGCAAGACCATGCTAACATGCCATAATTTGTTGAATTGCCCGCTTTGAGGATAAAGAATCACATGACTATACGCAAAAAAGCGTCGGTATTGTTAATCGCTGGTTTGTTTGCCAGCACATTTGCCGTACAAGCCGCTGAAATCATCCAGGTCGAAACCACAGGCGCTCGCTCGCAATCGGTCTTGGGTAGCACCGTTATTCCGTACAAAGAAGTGACCTTAAGCGCCCAGATTCCCGGTGTGGTGAAATACGTGGCGGGCGCGGTGGGCACTAATCTTACCGAAGGCGCGGTTGTATTCAAGGTTGACGAAGCCCAACTCATTGCAAAACGGAATGCCGTGGTTGCGCAGATTTCCATTGCCCAAGCGGGCGTACAAAACGCGCAAGCCCAATATTACCGTGAACTGACTTCCCCGCGCAGCAAGGACGTGGGCGCTATGCCCGGTTTTGGGATGCCCTCCATGTTTGACCGCATGGCAGTGCGCCCGTTTGCGGAATCATTCATGGGGGGTTATGACTCTGACACTATCCGTCAGGGCGATTTAACCAATGCCATGTCCGCCGTTTCACAAGCACAAGGTCAGCTCCAACAAGCGATGTCACAGTTACAGGAAATTGACTCTGCCTTACGCGATGCCAGCGCTATTGCCCCGTTTGAAGGCATTATCCTCGAAAAGATGGTAGAAGTCGGCGATACCGTACAGCCTGGTCAGCCGCTGGTCAAATTCGGCTACATCAAATACAAACGTTTGCAAGCCGACGTGCCTTCCGGTCTGGTTGGCAACTTGAGTAAGGATATGTTGTTACCGGCACGGATTGATGGCAGTACCGACACCTCCGTGCGGGTTTCCGAAATTTATCCGATCGCTGACCCCAGCCGCCACACGGTTACGGTGAAGTTTGATATTCCGATGGAAATCACCACTGCACCGGGTATGTATGCAGAAATTTATGTGCCTGAAAACAAAAAAGGCGCAAATCAAACGATCGTCATTCCACGCACCGCCCTGATGAAAGGCAGCAGTTTACCGGGTGTTTTAGTGGTGAAAGACAACAACACCTCGGAACTGCGCATGGTACGCTTGGGCGCTGAACAAAATGGCGGCGGCAAAGTAGCGGTTATTTCGGGCTTGAATCCGGGTGAAAAGATTATTGACAACCCACCAGCAGGTGTTACATCGGGATGGATGCCGACGACTGTTAACCCGGATCCGGCTCCGGCTGCACAATAATTATAAGAAGAAACCTTTCCCACCCTCCCCAGATAAGGGGAGGTACTGGGATAAACTGTGGCTTACATGAGATTAGACACCACCTATACGGTCAACACGCCTGAAGGCATTGCCTTACAACTATCACCCGCAGGGCCTGCCCCACGTTTGTTGGCATGGTTACTGGATCTATTGATACGTGGCTTAATCAGCACCCTATTATTTGCCGCACTTGCCATTTTCGGCAAAATGGGGATCGGCATCGCGCTCATCCTCGCGTTTTTATTGGAATGGTTTTACCCCGTCTATTTTGAATTGCGCCATCAGGGACAAACACCCGGCAAAAAAATGCTCGATATTTACGTCGCCCAAGCCGATGCCAGCCCAATTACCTTTTCTGCCTCTTTAGTGCGCAACTTATTGCGGGTTGTGGATTTTCTGCCTTTCCTTTACGGGTTTGGGTTTGCCAGTATGTTGCTGAACCAACGCTTTCAACGCCTTGGGGATTTAGCTGCCAATACGGTAGTGCTACACAAAACCCATCCAAACGGACACAGCACAACAGTGGATGTGGAAGCAATACGCCCCGAAGTCACGCTGACCTTACCCGAACAACAAGCCATTATGCTGTTTGCCCAACGTAGTCATACCCTCACCTCAGCACGTTTGGATGAACTCGCGCAAATGACCGGCACACTGGTCGCCCAACAACCCAAACCAACCCACTACTTGCAAGGCATTGCCCGCTGGATCACAGGCGGAGGCAGAACATGAAGCAAGAACAATTCATCAGCCAATACCAAGCGCAGTGGGAACAAATACGTGCATGGCTGGATTACCAGCAAATCCCGAAACGGCAGCGTAAACGGGATGCGATCCCGGAACCCACACTGGATTTCCCCGCTGCCTACCGCCAACTGTGTCACCATTTAGCGCTGGCACAATCGCGTATGTATAGTCCCTTATTGATTGCGCAACTCAACGATTTAGTAACACGCGGACATCACCGTTTGTATACCTCACGGCTGCATTTCGCCCATCGTTTCATCCAATTCTATTTACAGGATTTACCGCAATTGGTGCGGCGCGAATGGCAAGCCCTATTACTGGCGGGTATGCTATTTTTCGGTAGTTTTTTTGCCATGTTGATTGCGATTCAAGTTGAACCCGAACTGGTGTATTCGGTGATGGATGGCACAACCGTCGCCAATATGGAAGACATGTATGACCCGCAACGGGATTCACGCTTTGGGCGCGAACGGGAAGCCGATAGCGATGTGTACATGTTCGGGTTTTACATTAAAAATAATACCGGAATTGGCTTTCAGGTGTTTGCGGGCGGCTTGCTCTACGGCTTGGGTAGCGTGTTCTTTTTGCTATTCAATGGCTTATACATTGGCGCAGCAGCGGGACATTTGACGCAAATTGGTTATATCGAAACCTTCTGGGGGTTTGTCGCGGGACACAGTGCCTTTGAGCTAACCGCGATTGTGTTATCCGGTGCGGCAGGGTTTAAGTTGGCAGCCGCTTTGATTATGCCGGGGCGCAAATCACGGGCATTGGCATTACGCGACAATGCGCAAGAAGCAATTCTGATCGTTTACGGCGCAGCAACGCTATTCATTATGGCGGCATTTGTGGAAGCCTTTTGGTCGTCGCAAACTTGGATCCCGGTGCTGGTCAAATACGCGGTGGGCATTGCCTTGTGGTTGCTGGTCATCGCTTATTTTGTGTTATTGGGGCGTGAGGCAGTAGCCGATGAAACTTGACGAGCTGACCGCCAATATCCGCCTGCGCTCCCCTTGGGAAGCGGTTGATTTGGGCTTTGCGCTGGTGCAGCACCATGCGCGTTGGATTTTTCCGGCATGGGCATTGTTGCTGGGAAGTTTTGCCCTGATTTTGTGGGTGCTAACACCGGATGCTTACAAGGCTTATATCCCCATCGTCTTGTGGTGGTTCAAACCCTTGTATGACCGGGTGTTGCTGCACATCCTCAGCCATCAGATGTTTAACCAGCGTTTGTCTAGCGCAGCAATATTCAGCGCATTGCCCGCGCTCATCCGCCAGACGGGATTATTGAGTGCGTTAACTTGGCGGCGCTTATCCTTATCGCGTGGTTTTAATTTACCCATCTGGCAACTGGAACAATTACGCGGCAAACCCCGTGCCGAACGGCAAGATCTGCTGCACTTGCAGGCACATTCGCACGCTATCGGGGTAACGGTTGCCTGTGTGCACCTCGAATATGTGGTACTTGCCAGCCTGTATGTGCTGATTTTGTTGCTCGACCCAACGGATGGTTCGTGGGACTACATCATGGCTGCGTTCACGGAAACCTTAGACACTGATGCACAATATTGGGGCAACTTATTGTATTTGCTGCTGTACGGTCTGACCATATTGCTCATTGAACCGTTCTACGTCGCTGCCAGTTTCAGCTTGTACCTCAATCGACGCACGCAATTAGAGGCGTGGGATATTGAACTCGCTTTCCGCAATCTGGGAACGCGCCTGAGCCAATTGGCACGTGCTCCCCTAAGCCTGTTGCTGGCGGGTTTATTGCTCATCAGTTTGCCGTTCATGACCCCACAGACGGCTTGGGCAAACGCCAACACAAAAGGTGAATACCTCGCGCCGGAACGCTTGCTCCCGCAAGAATCTGCTGCGCAAATCCACGAAGTGATGCAACGCGAAGAACTCGTGGGAATGCGTACCCAGAAGCAATGGGTATTGCGCAACCCAGAGGAGGAAACGGCAGAAGACCCGACCGAAATCGCCGAATCCCTGCAAATACTGTTTGCCACCATCACCAAAATGGCACTATGGATCGCGGTTATCGTCTTGCTGATCATGGCATTTGTGTACCGCAAACGCATTCTGGCTTTGCTGAAACCCCCGAAACGCAAAGTGCCAGCAACACCACCCCCGGATGTGCTATTTGGCATGGATATTCGCCCTGAATCCTTACCCGATGATATTGCGGCTGCCAGCCAGCGCTTGTGGGAATCTGGGCAGCACCGTGAAGCACTTAGCCTGCTATATCGCGGTGCGTTAATGCGCCTCACCCGCCATGATCACCTCAATGTGCAAGCCAGCCATACCGAAGGCGACATTTTACGCTTGGCACAGCCGCACCTGAATACCGAACGGCTGGCATGGTTACAAGCGACCACCCAAGCTTGGCAAGCCATTGCTTACGCACACCGCCCGCCCGACACGCATACTCTCATCCCTCTTTGGGCAGGCTGGCGCACGTTTAACGCCATACAGGAGCGCGTATGAGGCTCCAATCCATCCTAATCGGTTTGTTTGTCGCTTTAGTCACCACCACGGGTGTGCTGTGGTTTCTGAACACTTACGAATACAAAGAAGTGGACGAATACAGCGGTTTTCGGGGGGAAGCCCGTGAAAATCCGCTATTCGCTGCCCGCTTATTCCTCAAGCGCATGGGCATTCCCAGCGAACGCCAAACCAGCCTGCAAACGCTGCCATCTACCAATACCGTGCTCGTGATTGATACCGACCGTTACACACTGTCACGCCAAAAAAGTGAGGCACTGCTGGCATGGGTAGCCAAGGGCGGACACTTAATTACCCGCACCCGCTACGTCAACACTGACCCAGACGCTGAAGATACTGAGCAAACCAGCGACCGTGACCCGCTGCAACTCGCTTTAGGCATCACCACGGGGGAACACATCATCCCCGAAGACGATGACTTACCGCTGGAAGCCGAACTCTCCAATATGAGTCACCCGTTGCAAGTTGACCCCGAATTTTTCTACGCGCTGCAAACCACTGCCGCGCAAGCCTACCCGCAGACCTATAACGATGCGGCTTGGCTGCTGGAAATGGAACATGGCAATGGCTTAATCACATGGGCTGCCAACCTCGACTTTATCCAAAATCCGGCAATTGACGATTACGATCATGCCGAATTTTTCTGGCATATGCTGCACAGTTTACACGATGAACCACAAGCAGTCTGGCTGGTGCATAACGATGAGATGCCAGGATTAGCAAGCTTATTGTGGGAATATGCTTGGGCATTGGTGCTGAGTTTGGCGGTATTTATTCCACTGACCATTCTTGCCCTCAGCCCCCGTTTTGGGCCAATGATTCCTAAACCTGCCCCTGAACGCCGCCGCATTTTGGAACACATCCACGCCAGCGGTTTGTTTATGTGGCAACGTCACCGCAAACACGCTGACACCCAATACAGCGGGTTCGTCGCCCGTGTTACTCAACTTTTGCCGAGCACAAGGAAACAACATGACAACAGCAACCCTGACGCTTGAACAAGCCAGCCATTTAGCCGAAGCTATCCGCAGTGAAATCAGCAAAGCCGTGATCGGGCAAAAGTCAGTCGTGCGTGAAACCCTCATCGCCTTGCTGGCAGGCGGGCATGTCTTGATTGAAGGTGTCCCCGGTCTTGGCAAAACCTTGCTGGTTCGCGCCCTTGCCCGCACCATTTCCGGTCAATTTGCCCGCATTCAATTCACCCCCGACTTGATGCCCGCCGACATCAGTGGGCATGTGCTGTTTGATATGCAAAACCAAAGTTTCAATGTACGCAAAGGCCCGGTATTTACCAACCTGCTGCTGGCAGACGAAATCAACCGCGCCCCCGCCAAAACCCAATCGGCATTGCTGGAAGTGATGCAGGAACAGCAAGTCACCATCGAAGGCAAAGCATTACCCGTGCCGCTGCCGTTCATGACACTTGCCACCCAAAACCCGCTGGAACAGGAAGGCACCTACCCCCTGCCCGAAGCGCAACTCGACCGTTTCCTGCTGAAAGTTTTCATCGACTACCCAGAATTAGCCGAAGAAGCCGAAATGGTCATGGTGGTGACGGACAAACAAATCGGCGACCGCTTCAATCTCAATAATTTGCAGGCGATTGCCACCCCCGCACAGGTCATGGCGATGCAAACCGTCACGGCAGAGATCGCGGTGGATGTGACAGTATTGGATTACGCCGTGCGCATTACCCGTGCAACCCGTCACTGGCAAGGCTTGCGCTTTGGAGCAGGACCACGCGGTAGCATTGCGCTGATTCGGGCGGCACGGGCGAATGCCTTACTCGCAGGGCGTGACTTTGTACACCCGGATGACATTAAGCAGGTGTGTTTGCCGGTGTTACGCCACCGGGTTTCACTGTCGCCGGAAATGGAACTGGAAGGCTATCATGCCGACCACTTGCTACGCGCCATTCTCGACAAAACCGAAGCCCCGCGCTCATGATCTTACCCGCCCGCCGCAGCTTTTATTTGGCTGGCGTGAATGCCGCCGTCGCTTTACTGGCCAGCCTGTTCCCGGAACTCATTGGCATGTGGTATGTCACGGTTGGGGTCAGCCTGTTGCTGGCGTTTACCGATTTACTGCTGGTGGTGACAGAACCTGCGCCGCGTGGTGAACGTTTCGTGCCACATTCGTTACCATTAGGGGTGAAGCGCACGGTGCGCCTGCGCTTGCATAACACGGGCAAACGTCCGCTCACGGTGGAGATTTTCGATCATTTTCCCTTGCAAGTGCAAACCACTGGCTTTCCGCTGCGCTTGGGGCTGGATGTTGGCAAATTCGCCGAACCGCTGTATGAAGTGACGGCGATTGAACGCGGCAAACTGCATTTTCCCTGTTTGCAGGTACGCATCCTGTCGCCGCTGCAATTATGGTGGCATGACCTGAAACTGCCAGTCGTATCCGAAACCAAGGTTTACCCCAATTTTGCTGCGGTCGCGCAATACGCGCTAATGGCGACCGATAACCACCTCAGCCACATGGGGATTATGAAAAAACGCCGTCGCGGCGACGGTCAGGATTTCCACCAATTACGCGAATACCGCGCCGGGGATAGCCTGCGCCAAATCGACTGGAAAGCCAGTTCGCGGATGCGCAAACCCATTTCCCGCGAATACCAGGATGAACGTGATCAGGAAATCATTTTCCTGCTGGATTGCGGGCATCGGATGCTGGCACAAGATGACGCGCTATCGCACTTTGATCACACCTTGAATGCTATTTTGCTGCTGACGTATGTAGCGCTGCGGCAGGGTGATTCGGTGGGTTTGGGCAGTTTTGCGGGGCAAAACCGCTGGTTGCCCGCACACAAGGGGCAACACCAAGTGCAACAGATGTTGAATGCCTTGTACGATTTACAACCAACCACCCACGCACCGGATTATGCGCAAGCCGCCACCGAATTGCTGGTACGCCAGAAAAAACGGGCGCTGATTGTGTTGCTTACCAATCTGCGGGATGAGGATTTGGCTGACCTGTTGCCAGCGGTGCATATCCTGCGCAAACGCCACTTGGTATTGCTGGCCAGTATGCGGGAACAGGCAATTGATCAGGCATTAGATGCGCCGGTGGATAATCTGGAAGATGCCCTGCATACGGCAGCCGTGCAACATTATCTGGCGACCCGCGAAGCAACCTTGGAACGGATACGGGCGGCTGGCATCCGTTGCATGGATGTACCGCCCCCGGAATTATCCGTAAACCTGATCAATCATTATCTGGATATTAAACGCAGCGGCGTGTTGTAAACTCAACGTTGATCACTGACTAAACGGGTGTAACAAATCCAGTTAGTGTTAGGGACACTCTTGCCGTCCTGCACTTCCCCGGAATGTCTCAGTGCCACCATGCTGTCACCCCGTGGATTTTCCGCCCTGACCGTCACGCCGAAATCAACCCCTTGATAATTGCACTCAATACGCCCATCGGCATTGTAGTAAAAGGGCGTACCGGGTTCATAACCGCAATCTGCCGGATTAGTAATCGTATTTTCAGTGCAATAAGGCCCTTTCACCGTATCAGCGAAATAAGTACGGTCAATATTGAATGGTTTTCCATCGTCATGGTATTTAATCAAACCGAATAACTCACCCATTACCGGCAAACGCCAGTCGTTTCTGCCACAAAGACCAGAACCTTTTAAGGCATTGACGTAGCTATAAGCATCACAGGAAGCAGAACCCAAATTGGCGCACAAAGTCTTCCCGTTATAGTCAACTGAAGCGGCGTAACCCCCGTAATTATGCGCGTGACGGTAACGCCAATCTCGATCACGCAAACCACCGTCATCGGTTTTTGCCTCCCAAATCAAGCCGGTATCTTTATCTTTTACGCAACTCCAGTCGGTAGCATTAGCCGGTAACTCATTGCCACCCGCATCCAGTTTCAAATAACGGGACGGTGGTGGCGGCGGCGGTGGCGGTGGCGGTGGCTCTACCACAACAGAAGCCGGAGCCGGAACAGCGGCTGGCACAACCGGTGCAGACACTACCGGTGTAACACCTGCTGTAGATGCCGGGTTGCTTGAACTGCCACCGCCACAAGCGCTTAGCGATGACAACAAGGTAAAGCCCGTTACAATTAGAAGCGGGTGATTGCGCGTTACACTCATAAAAAACCCTAATACATTGATTTGTTTAAAAAGATTAATTGGGCTAAGTATAAAGAACATTGTAACGCTGTCACATATTTATTATATAAAGAGCAATATTTAGTCGATATTCGGTTTATTTGTGCCGAATCAACCAGCAACCATGAATTTTAGGGTCACGTTCAAAATCCAGTGGCAATGACTGTTTGCGGTAATCTTGTACGGCGTATTGGCTTTCGACTTCAGCATCCAACTTAAACTTACGGAAATTGTTGGAAAAAATCAGCGTACCATCCGGCGACAACACGCGCATGGCATCGTTAATCAGCGCGATATGATCACGTTGCACATCAAACGTATCCTGCATCCGCTTGGAATTGCTGAAAGTGGGCGGATCAAGAAAAATCAGGTCGTAATATTCATCACAGTCATACAACCAGTCCAGCACATTAGCCTGAATAAAGCGGTAACGGCGATACGGATCGTGCTGCAAACCGTTCAATTCAAAATTGTCTTTCGCCCATTCCAAGTAAGTCGCCGACATATCCACGCTGTCAACGCGATTTGCGCCACCGATTGCCGCATGGACACTTGCCGTACCGGTATAACAAAACAGATTCAATACTTTCTTACCCTTGGAATGCTGCTGTAACCAATAGCGCATCGGGCGATGATCAAGGAATAATCCCGTATCCAAATAATCACTCAGATTCACTTTAAAGCGTGCACCATGCTCAGTAACGATAAGGGACTGTTCCGCCCTGCCCTGTTTTTGGTATTGGCTTTTGCCCTTTTGCTGCCGCCGTTGTTTCAGGACAATCTTTTTCGGGTCAACCCCCAATGCCTCAGGCAAGGTTAGCAAGGCTTGCTGCAAACGTTGTTCCGCTGCTTTTTCATCAATGGTTTTCGGTGGCGCGTATTCCTGCACATGCAACCAGTCCGCGTAACGGTCGACGGCAATCGCGTATTCGGGAATATCCATATCATAGACACGGTAGGCGTCGGTATGCCCTTGTTTAATGAAACTTTTCAGTTTACGTAGATTTTTGTTCAGCCGATTAGCCAAATCATCGGCAATCCAAGCCGTTGGGCGTTCTTTTTGCACCAACTTATCAAAGGTATAGAGCTTGGACTCGGTTTCACTGTTCAGAAAACGGTATTCTTTGCTGTAAAACAGGTTGGTTAACGCAAGCGGCGCTTCGTTTTCAACGAACAATGCGCCCCGGTAAGTATCCGGCATACTCGCCATCCACTGCCCCAAGGCATCGTAAACCGGGCGTAGCGCGACAACATTGGTGTCTTCAGAAAATGGCGGGCTACTGATCACCAAACCTGCCGCTGCCAATGTGGGTGCTGGCATCGCTTTCAAATCGCACTGTGTCCAACGCGCGGCGGGTAAGTCGATCGAACGCCAATCCGCGCGTGCCGCCATGACAGCAGCAGGATTACTGTCATTGCCCCAAAACTCAAAACGCTCAGCATTCGCCAAACCAGCGTTACGGCGTTGCTCCGCTTCGGCATAGAGTTCACCCCACACGGTCGGCTCATGTCCCAACCAACGTTCCGCAACCGTGTGTTCACGCAATAAACCGGGAGCAATATCCAGCGCCATCAATGCGCCTTCGATCAGAAACGTGCCAGCACCACACAGCGGATCAAGCAATGCTACGGTTGCCGCATCGCTGACTAGCATGTCTAACCACCCTGCCCGTATCAATACCGCCGCCGCTAGGTTTTCACGCATCGGCGCATGGGTATCCACATCGCGGTAGCCGCGTTGGTGCAAACTGTGCAGATTGAGTTCAATACCAATACTGGCATTGCCTTTGTGCAAATTCACCACGACAACCAGATCGGGGGAATTACTGACGCTGGGGCGTATTCCGTGCTGACTGCGGAATTGATCACCAATTTGATCCTTAACCCATTGCGCCCCAAATTGGGTGTTGCGAATATCGTCATTCAGACCAAAGAAGCGTACTTTCAGCGTACCTTCCGGGCGCAGGTGTTGTTGCCAGTCAATGCTGTCAATCAGCGTTTGTAACTCGGCTTGATCCTTGCCGAAACCGTGCGCCAGTTGCAACGTTGCCCGCGAAGCCAGACGGCTCCACAACATTGCCCGGTAGCCGAACCGCAAATCCCCTGTGGCTTGCACACCGGCATGACCGATTTTGACCGATTCTGCCCCATAACGGGTGAGTTCATCTGCCAGCAATGGCTCGATAAATTGAGGACAGGCAAAAAACCATTGCAAAGGGGCTAAAGCGTCTGCTGGCATCGTATTGACCGGGGTTAAAAGCAAAGCGGAATTCTACCATCAAAACCCGTTGGGTTTTGCAGTTGTGCTAACATCTGGTGAATTTTACCCGCTGAAGGAATCCTCATGACTACGCTAACGCAACCTAAAATCGGCTGGATTGGCCCTGGTATTATGGGACTACCGATGTGTAGAAACCTGATGAAAGCCGGTTTCACCCTCGCTGTTTATGCGCGTCGCCCAGAATCCGCGCAAGAACTCGTCAACCAAGGCGCGGAATATTACCCGACCCCTGCTGCACTCGCTGCAAACGTCGACATGATAATTTCTATCGTATCCGACACACCCGATGTGGAAGCGGTATTATTAGGCGAAACCGGTGTCATTGCAGGAGGCAAACCGGGTTTGCTGGTGGTTGACATGAGCACCATTTCTCCGGTTGCCACCCGTGAAATCGCGGCAAAACTGGCAACAAAAGGTATCAGAATGCTCGATGCCCCCGTCTCTGGCGGCGATGTTGGCGCAATCGCTGGCACATTAACCATTATGGTGGGCGGCAATGCTGACGATTTGGAGTATGCCCGCCCTGCGCTTGCCGCAATGAGCAAAACCATCACGCATATCGGTGAGCATGGCGCGGGGCAATTAGCCAAAGCCTGTAATCAATTGATTGCAGCACAAAGCATTATTGCGGTTACTGAAGCGTTTGAAATGGCAAAAGCGGCTGGGGTTGATCCCGCCAAAGTACGTGCAGCCCTGCTCGGTGGTTTCGCTTATTCAAAGGTGTTGGAATTGCACGGACAACGCATCTTGGATGAAAACTTCCAGCCCGGTTTCAAAGCGCACTTGCACAATAAAGACATGCATATTGTGACCGATACTGCCACCACGTTTGGCTTGAATTTACCGGGGACACAACGCGCTGCGGATTATATGCAGGCGTTGGTGGATGCCGGTCTTGGGGAGCTGGATTCGTCGGCGTTGGCGAAAATTGTGCAGCAAAACGCGCTTATTGGATGATTACTATGCCGACTCACTGAATAACACTCAAGCCGCAGCTTGTAGCATAAAATCAACGTGAATACCGTCATAAGGGAACGACACGCCATCACCTGATTTTTTCAACAACCCTGAGTTAAGCAAAGCATGAACGTCGCCGTGTACGGCTTTCACATCACGGTTTACGCGCCGCGCTACTTCACGGATAGAGAGAACGCCACAGCCCGTCATGGCTTTGAGGATTTCCCAACGCTTGATGGTCAGGGTTTGCCATAACAGTTCAGGGGTTTCAAAGCTGATGCGGGGCGTGGAGTTTTCCCCCGTTTTTAATGCGTTAGTGAAGTCTGCCAGTGAGTCTTGCAACGTGCGGACATCAAGTACGACTGTGTTCATCGCGCCACCTCATTACGTCTGTATAAAAGTCCGATACCAGTTGATCAATGCTCGTAAAAGTACAGGCTATTTCTTGTATGCCAATATGCTTGTGGTCGCCTTTGCCTGCTTCATTGTCATAGCGCACCACACAAATACCATCGACTACGAATGCAAGGCGATATTTGTAGTGATGCAAACTGCCACGCACTGGTGAGGACAACTCCCACGCCACCAATTCTGCAAAACTATTGGCAGATAAAACAATGCGGCGTTGGAATATTTCAGTGGCACTCATGTTGGAGAAGATAACAACACTGGCAATGGCAGTCAACAATATTGATTAGGCGTGTTTTTGGAAGAATCGAACATCGTAACTGTAGCTTGGCAACTTACCCCCTCCCTCATTCTCTTCTCGTCAAGTGAAAAATACTTATGATCTTGTGCTGGTTATGTGGTTATAATTATGGTCTTATTTTTCAGCGTTCGTCAAAAAATGCAGTCAACTAATTTCCAGCCCTTGAAATCTCGCTGGCCATATTTGTATGAATATGCCCGTTTTGCCGAAGAGTATGTTTACTCAGATCCTCATACAACTACAATCAAGCTGCGCTGCTTTGCAGAAAACTTAGTAGGCATTCTATACCGAGAACTAAATCTACCTTGTGAGTCTTCTGATGATTTTTTCGGGAAACTAAAGGCTACGGCTTTCCAAGAAATTGTTGATGAGGCTGTTCTCCACAAACTCCATGCTATTCGTGTGCTGGGTAACAAAGCAGCTCATGGTCGCAGCATAGATAAAGATGATGCTCTTTCTCTGATCAAAGAAGCTTACTTGATCGGTCAATGGTTCTATAAAACCTACAGTGCCGACATTTACGATGAATACCCCGCGTATATTATTCCTGTTAAGCCTCCAGATCGTCTAAACGAACTCAATCAGGTAAAGGAGAATCTAGCTCGACAGTTGGTAGCTGCCAAAGACGAATTAGATAGACTGAAAAAGTCGGAGAAAGCTGCGCTGGCAGAAGTGGCGGTACTCAACCAGTCACTGGATCAGGTCAAACTTCAAACTTTCAAGAACTCGGCTGCCCAAGCAGCCAGTACGATAGATTTTCAAGTCGAAACCACCCGCAAGCTGATCAATATGCATGATATTTTTGCAGAATATACCCTTAATGATGGGCAGACAGAGTTGATTAACCGACTCAATCAGTTTATTAATAGCAAAGAATATAATATTTTTCTACTCAAAGGTTACGCAGGTACAGGTAAAACCTTTATCACTAAGGGATTGACAGAATATTTTCGTGCTATTGGTCGTAACTATATATTAGCGGCTCCAACTGGTAAAGCTTCCAAAGTTATTGCCCTTAAAACGAATTCACCCGCTTATACGATTCATAAAACTATTTATTCATTTCATGATATTGTTGAGTATCGTGATGATGATATTGATGGTACAGAAACATTCAAATTCTATGCAAAAATAGCAGTAAATGAACACTCTGTTGACACGGTTTATATTGTGGACGAAGCATCTATGATTTCTGATGTTTATCAGGAGGCAGAATTCTTTCGTTTTGGTACTGGCTATTTACTCTCTGATTTTCTCAAATTTGTTAATCTGGATCACAA
This sequence comes from Thiothrix winogradskyi, assembly GCF_021650935.1. Taxonomy (NCBI): domain Bacteria; kingdom Pseudomonadati; phylum Pseudomonadota; class Gammaproteobacteria; order Thiotrichales; family Thiotrichaceae; genus Thiothrix; species Thiothrix winogradskyi. Next base: position 2,912,595 of record NZ_CP091244.1, read on the forward strand.
CGATCATCGTAAGAAAGTAATTTTTATCGGTGACAATGCACAATTACCGCCTGTTGGAATGAATGCTTCACCGGCTCTGAATGCAGAATACCTACTTAATAAACATCATGTGCATTCTACAGACTTCGAGTTGACGGAGGTAGTACGTCAGAAAGCTGAAAGCGGTGTCATTAAGAACTCAATACCGCTTCGCAAGGCATTACAGGAAAATGTGTTTAATCAGTTAGATATTGACTTCAAGTACTCTGACGTGAAACAGGTAGAATATCAGGACTTAATATCTCATTACCTAGAGTCTTGCGATAATAAAATTAATGGGGAATCTATCATTATTGCACACTCTAATGCAGATGTTGCTGACTACAATCATATGATTCGAGAGCATTTCTTTCCAAATTGCCCAGAAATAGCGCGTGGCGACAAGGTGATGGCACTGGCAAACAGTGACGCTCATGGCATTTTTATATCCAATGGCGATTTTGGCTTAATTAGCAAAGTACTGGGAAATTCAGAAAAACGCAGAATTACACTCAAAAGAAAAAACCAAGATTCAAAGGAAATTGAAGAAACCCAGGTTGAATTGGTATTTAGAGAAGTGAAAATTGGTTTTAAAAATCTGGATGGCACTCCATGCTTTTTCCAAGCAAAAATTATTGAAAATTTACTTTATGATAAAGAGCCTGGGCTATCCTCTGATCAGAACAAGGCACTGTATCTCGACTTTTGCATACGTAACAAGAACATACCAAGGAAAAGCAAGGAGTTTAAGCAGTTGCTGAAAATTGATCCTTACTTCAATGCATTGCGTCTTAAATTTGGCTATGCTATTACTTGTCACAAAGCACAAGGCAGCGAATGGAATAATGTTTTTGTGAAATGTAAAAGCCATCAAAACCAACTGACATCTGATTACTTTCGTTGGCTCTATACAGCAATTACTCGAACGACGCAAAAATTGTATCTACTTGATCCACCTCATCTTAAACTGGGAGCAGGAATTAAGTCTGTTCCAAATATAGGTATTAATCTAGGGCAACAGCTCATAGACGAAGAAAGTAATTTGCAAAAAACCTCATCTATTGATGTGTCCGATGCTTTGGATACATTTGGTATCCCACAAAATGCACCATTCCTATTAACCATTTTGAAAGAATTACGCAGATTGATCGATGGTAAAGGGATTGTAATTGATAGTATCACTCACCACCAATACCAAGAGGCTTATCTTTTTAAGCGTGGTGACGAATTCTCCCATATTGATGTGCGCTACAACGGCAAAGGTAAAATCACTCGTATAACGACATCACAATCAACGGAAATGAGTAATGAAATAGTCAATTTACTTTCACCACTTCAAGGATTGCCGATAGTTATAAGCACTATAAAATCGATTCATGATTTTAACTTTGAGAAGTCTTTTTTGAATGATTTTCACCAAAGAATTCTAGTTTTGACAACTGAAAACAGTATTACTGTTCAGGATGTAGTAGAACAACAATGGTCTCAGCGATACACTTTTATCAAAGATGAGGAACGTGCCGTATACGATATTTGGTATAACGGGAAAAGCCAATTTACCCGTTGTCAGGCAGTCATTACACAATGTTCGCGAGGAACGTTAGTCGGTAAGATTGAAGAGCTATTAACTAAGGGTATGAATTTATGATTACCAGCAAAGAAGTATTCGCAAAACGCAAAGAAGGTGCGCTGGATGATGCCTACCAAATGGCTTTGCAGTTGACGAATCAATCGAGTGTTGATGACTGGGATTTCAAAGCATTAGCTTGGTGTTTGATTGATTTAATCAAACGAGAGGTAAAGGCTGAAAATCAGCAAAACTTGATTCTATATCGCCAACAATTGGAAGGCATTAAAGCGTTTCCAGCCGATGATGTGTTGCAGAGAGGAATACGGAATGTATTGTCACTTTGTAATCCACATGGTCAATTAATCAGTCAGGCGAAGGCATTAAGCAAAGAAAACAAACATGAGGAAGCTGCAAATCTTTATCGTAAGGTTTGGATGGCAAGTTCAGCCGATCGGGAGACTCAAACCAGCTTTGGCTGGGAATTATACAAAATTTCTAAAGAATTGGTAGCTAAAGAAAACTCAAACCTTGGTATTATTAAGAGAAACATGAATGACTATCTCAAGCTAGATGTTGAGAAACCTTCACTACTTCATTCCTGTTTTCTTCAGCTTGCGGCAAAAATTACATCACAAGATCAATTTAATATGATGGTTTTCTCATATCAATGGAATCTGGAATATCTACGTCCAGAAGATTTTGAACGTTATCGCGATAATAACGGCAAGGATTTCCCATCGTTGGCGGAAAAAGTGATTCAGCAGGCTAGTAAAAAAGCGGCAAGTTCAGATAATCTTGAGTATTTGAACTATATTTTGCCTTATGTTGACTCTGCTATTAATCAATATCCCGATAATATCTGGTTAAAGCTTAATAAAGCTAAGCTTTTGTTGGCATTAGATAAATATGACAATGCTTTTATATTTGGGCTGGATGTCGTAAAGTCAAAGATTAATGATTACTGGGCTTGGGAATTATTGGGTGATATTTGTGCTGGCACTAATCTTAGTAATGCACTTAGCTGTTATTGTAAGGCTTTATTATGTTCAACTGATGATAAGTTTACAGGAAAAGTTAGACTGAAACTTGCTCAGTGTCTAATAAGTATTGGTGAATTAACCAGAGCCAAATACGAAGTTGAGAGAGTCTTAGCTTTTAGAGAAAAAGAATCACAGCACATTCCCGAAGATGCCATGAGAATCATCTCGCAAGAATGGTATGCAGCAACTCAGGAAAATACATCTAATTTAGACTACTATAGAGCACATACTTCGGTTGCGGAATCACTATTATTTAGTACACTGCAATGGATTAACGCAAATGTCGGCGGAAAATTTACGATTCCAGGCAAAGAAGATAAACCAAAGCGAAAAATATTTTTAAAAATTTCTGCCGATCCGATAGAAATAAGTATCTCAGAATCGAAATTCCCATATAAAAAACTAATAGATGGAGCAGGGCTTCGTATAAAAGGAGAATTTGATAGCAATCAACGATTTCAAGTATATGTTATCGAGGAAAGGCATAGTATAAAACCATGGGATATTTTTACAGTGGAAATTGGAGTAATTGATCATGTAAATATGGAAAGAGGCGTTATTCATTTTATTGTCAACAGAAATATAGATGGCGTTGTGCCGATCAGAGATTTAGAGGAGGAATGTAAAGAAGGCGATGCTATAGCTGTTAAGTTATTTAAACATACATCAAAAAAAGGGATTGAACATCGTGTTATTCACGCTGCCATAACGAATCTAACCCCTAGTGAATTGATAAGAAGAGAATTTTTTGAAGAGGTTCATGTGACGAATGGCATGGGTTTTACCAAAAGTAATATTTTTATATCACCACCTTTAATCACTGAATACCAAGTTATTGATGGACAAAAAATTTCAGGTGTTGCCATATTAAATTACAACAGAAAAAAATCCAGTTGGGGTTGGAGAGCAATTTCAATTTAAAAGTAAGCAGTCATTTTGGTAGTGATTCCAGATATTCGCCCAGAATTTGAGATTAACAAATTCGCTTGGACTTTGATTTTTGCAGGTAACAACATCTCTAAATACCGTCTAATTCTTGCATAACTCAGCCGGTGCACAGTCGAGATTGTTGATACCCCCGAACCAAACTCACTTAAGCGCCTGAAGCCTCAGCAAAATAAGGCGCACCGCTTCACGGCGTAACTCCTCCTTGATGACGGCTTCCTCTTCTGCTGTGCCTAAGACGTATTTGCCATCATACACTTGGGAACGGGTGGCGCTGACCGAACGTGCCACGCTTTCCGCCATCGCAGGCGTTTTGACCGTGAAATCAACCGTGACGGAATGGTTGAACTCACGCACTTGCCGCGTCGAGGAATACCCTGACACCGAACGGTGTTCCCGCACATTACTGATACTTAAGGTGGTCGCGGCATCTTGCGGATTTTCTTTCAGGTTCACTCCCGCATCCTCCAAACCATCACGCAACGCCAAGGCAAAATCACTTTGCGGGTCAAGCCCTTGCAAATAAATCCCTTGGAGCATCAGTTCCGGCAACGGCTTACTGCCACGCAGGTGGAACGGTTCCCCCCCACACGCGGGCAGCAATAACAGTAAACTCAACGCTAAAATGAACGCTTTCATTAGTTCGCCACAATGTTTACCAAACGGCCTTTGACGACGATGACTTTTTGCACAGTCAAGCCGTCAAGGAATTTTTGAACATTCTCATTGGCTAATGCCGTGGCTTTAATGGCATCTTCAGCCGTACTAGCGCTGACCTGAATCTTGCCACGCACCTTGCCATTTACCTGCACGATCAATTCCAGCGTGTTTTGCACTAAGGCACTTTCATCCACCGCAGGCCAGCGCGTATTCACTACCGCCTCATCATGTCCCAACGCCTGCCAGAGTGCATGAGAAATGTGTGGCGTAATCGGCGCAAGCATCAACACCACGGTTTCCAAGGCTTCGTGACGCACCGACCGACCAATAACACTTTCATCGCTAAAGCGCGAAATTTCATTGAGCAATTCCATATTCGCCGCCACAGCCGTGTTGAACGTATGGCGACGTGACATATCATCCCCCACCTTCTGTATCATCTGATGCACTTTGCGGCGCAATGCTTGCTGCACATCATCCAACACTGTGGTATCCAGTGGTTCGACCGCACCTAAAGCCACGTGATCAAACACTTGTTTCCACAACCGTCTGAGAAAGCGTTGCGCTCCTTCTACCCCAGAATCCGACCATTCCATGCTTTGATCCGGTGGTGCAGCGAACATCGAGAACAAGCGCAAGGTATCCGCGCCGTATTTCTCAATCATTTCCTGCGGGTCAGCGCCGTTATTCTTGGATTTAGACATTTTGGTAATGCCACCGGATTGCACCGGCAAGCCGTCGGCAAGCAGCGTTGCACCCACCACACGCGCCTTATCATCACGCTCGATAGCTACCGCAGCGGGTTGGAACCAATCCTGACCGCCATTCTCTTTCTCGCGGTAGAAGGTTTCTGCCAACACCATGCCTTGCGTTAACAAGTTAGTAAAAGGTTCATCTGAGTCCACTAACTTACTGTCACGCATCATTTTATGGAAAAAGCGTGAATACAGTAAATGCAAAATCGCGTGCTCAATCCCGCCAATATACTGATCAACGGGCAACCAATAATTGGCGCGAGAATCCAGCATTGCCTCATGACTATCCGGGCAGGTATAGCGGGCGTAATACCAAGAAGACTCAAAAAACGTGTCGAACGTATCGGTTTCTCGCGTCGCCGGTTTTCCGCAAGACGGGCAGGTTGTCTGGTAAAATTCCGGCATCCGCTTAATCGGTGAGCCGCCGGTTTCATCAAACGTCACGTCTTCGGGCAAAATCACCGGCAAATCTTTTTCCGGCACAGGCACAGCCCCGCAATCATCGCAATAAATGATCGGAATCGGGCAACCCCAATAACGTTGGCGGGAAACACCCCAGTCACGCAACCGGAAATTAATCCGTCGCCGTCCTTTACCTTTTTTCACCAAATAATCAGCGATTGCCTCAAACGCAGCAGCAGAGGTCAGTCCGCTAAATTCACCCGAATCAACCAACACGCCTTTTTCGGTAAACGCGGCGGTATTCAGATCAATTTCACGCTCATCACTTGGCACAATCACTTGTTTAATGGGCAAACCGTACACTTTGGCAAATTCCCAGTCACGCTGATCATGTGCCGGAACCGCCATCACTGCCCCAGAACCATAAGACATCAGCACGAAATTGGCGACCATGACCGGCACGCTTGCACCCGTCACCGGATGCACCGCCATGATTTTCGTCGCCATGCCCTTCTTTTCCATCGTTGCCATATCGGCTTCGGCAACTTTGACCAGTTTGCATTCTTCGATGAAAGCCGCTAATGCTGGGTTAGTTTGTGCCGCTTTCAACGCCAGTGGGTGTTGCGCAGCAACGGCTACATAAGTTACGCCCATCAAGGTATCAGGGCGGGTGGTAAACACGCTTAACTTGCTGTCAGAACCCGTCAAACCAAATTCCAGTTCCACCCCTTCTGAGCGCCCAATCCAGTTTTCCTGCATGGTACGCACTTGTTGCGGCCAACCGGGCATCTTGCCAATTTCTTCCAACAATTCATCGGCATAGGCAGTAATCTTTAAAAACCACTGGTCAATTTCACGCTGTTCGATCAACGCACCAGAACGCCAGCCGCGTCCGTCAATCACCTGCTCATTGGCTAATACGGTCTGGTCAACCGGATCCCAATTCACCGTGGATTTTTTGCGGTACACCAAGCCTTTTTCATACAACTGGGTAAAAAACCATTGTTCCCAGCGGTAGTACTCAGGCGTGCAGGTGGCAATTTCTCGTGACCAATCAATGCCCAAACCCATCGACTTGAGTTGGCTGCGCATGTAACCAATGTTTTTGTACGTCCAGGCAGCGGGCGCGGTATTGTTTTTGATGGCGGCATTTTCAGCGGGCAAACCAAACGCATCCCACCCCATCGGTTGCAAAACGTTTTTGCCCTGCATCCGCTGGAAACGTGCAATCACATCACCGATGGTGTAATTGCGAACATGCCCCATGTGCAGCACACCGCTGGGATAGGGAAACATGGAGAGGCAGTAATATTTTTCCTTGTTGGGGTCTTCGGTGACTTCAAAAGTACGTTGTTGTTCCCAGAATTGCTGAATTTCCGGTTCCAAGGATTGCGGTTGATACTGTTCCTGCATATTACTCATAGCCTAGGCTTGCTTTTCACTGGTGATCAAAGGGGCGAAGCATACAAAGGCTGCTAACAATACGCCAGCAGCTTTGCGGGTAAGCGCGGGATTATAGCGGATTATTTGGGGCAATTCTCCACGCAAAACTGATAAGGCTTCACTGCCCCGCCACAACTGGTATAACACTGGCGGTATTGCGCGTCACATTGGCATTCATTGCTACAGCTTAGGTCGCGAATCCGGGCGGTTTCGCCAGTTAGCGTCGGCTTTTCAGGCATCTTATCTGGGCGACGCGGCTCACTGAGCAACGGTAGCCCATTGAGCAAAGTGTGGTGATGTAAGCAACTCGCCGACTCTTTACCATCCCGGTTACAGGTAAGCCGCCGCAGGTCATGTTGCAATTCGCGCTGGCGTAATTCCATTTCGTAAAAGCGCAAATCGGTTTCATAACGCTCCATTTCGCGCTGCCAGACAGCCAAGCGCGTGTCGTATTCGCTGAGCTTGGCGGGAAGTTCGACTTTAGCCTGTTGCTCGGCTTTGGCACTGCATTGACCGTATTGCAGATTGCATTGCAGGTTGCAGGTGCGCGATTGGGTTTCACAGCTGTTGAGACAACTCAAACCAGCGGTGCTCGCCGGTGGAGTGAACGCATAGCGGGTTTCGTATTGCGGCGCACAGCCGGATAACAGCCAAAGGCTGAATAAGAATCCCCACCATTTGTTCATCACTCACCTCATTGTTTATTTACGCATTTTTGCCAAGGCTGCCGCTAAGGCATCACCCATTGCTGAGTTTGCGGCAGGCGCTGGCTCTTTCATAGGTTTTTTCGCGTTGGGCTGACGAGTATCCGCTTTACGGTCATGACGTGCGTTACGATCATTACGCTCATGACTACGTTCCGGCTGCGGGTGTGCCGCCGCTGGTCGACGCTCTTCACGACTGGCTGCCGCCTTAGCAACGGGGTTTTGGACAGCTTTCGGCTGGGTAGGTTCCAAACGCATGGTTAAGCTGATCCGCTTGCGTTGCACATCGACCTCTTCGACGCGCACTTTCACCACATCGCCGGTACGCACCACTTCACGCGGGTCTTTGATGAATTTGTCGGTCAATTGGGAAATGTGTACCAAGCCATCTTGATGCACACCAATATCGACAAATGCCCCAAAATTCGCCACGTTCGTGACCACCCCTTCGAGAATCATGCCCGTTTGCAAATCTTTCAACTCATTGACGCCTTCGCGGAAGGTAGCAGTCACAAATTCCGGGCGCGGGTCACGTCCCGGCTTTTCCAGTTCCGCCAAAATATCGCGGATAGTGGGCAAACCGAACTGTTCAGTCACGTAATCGGCTGGGGTAAGCGTGCCGACAAACGCGCCATTTCCCACCAATTCTTGCAAAGGCTGACGGTTGACAGCGGCAATCTGCTCCACCAGCGTGTAGGCTTCTGGGTGAACGGCGGAGGCATCCAATGGGTATTCCCCATCACGAATCCGCAAGAAACCGGCGGCTTGTTCAAACGTTTTCGCCCCCAGCCGTGACACTTTTTTCAATTGGTTGCGATTGCGGAATGCGCCATTGTCATTGCGGAAATCCACAATATTGTCGGCAATGCCACTGTTTAAACCGGATACCCGTGCCAATAACGCCGCAGAAGCGGTATTCACATCGACCCCGACGGCGTTTACACAGTCTTCGACCACCGCATCCAGGGAGCGTGCCAATTCTGGTTGATTCAAATCGTGCTGGTATTGACCAACCCCGATGGATTTCGGGTCAATTTTCACCAATTCTGCCAGCGGATCTTGCAAGCGGCGGGCAATGGATACAGCACCACGGATGGAAACATCCAAACCAGGGAATTCGCGGGCAGCCAATTCGGAAGCGGAATACACCGATGCACCCGCTTCTGACACCACAATTTTAGACAGCTTGAGGTCGGGGTGACGGCTAATCAAATCGCCCGCCAACTGATCGGTTTCGCGGGATGCCGTGCCATTGCCAATGCTGATCAGTTCCACGCTGTGTTTGGCGCATAAATCAGCCAAGATCGCAATTGACTGATCCCACTGCTTTTTCGGCACATGCGGGTAGATCGTGGCAAAGTCCAACAGCTTGCCGGTGGTATCCACAACAGCAACTTTCACCCCCGTGCGCAAACCGGGATCAAGCCCCAGCGTATTACGCGCCCCGGCAGGAGCTGCCAGCAATAAATCTTTCAAATTCGCCGCAAACACGCGGATGGCTTCTGCCTCCGCCTGTTCACGCAAACGTTGATTCAGATCGGTACTTAAGCGGCTGTGCAACTTTACTTTCCAAGTCCAGCGCACTGTATCCAGCAACCACCGATCCGCAGCCCTGCCTTGATCATAAATATTAAACGCTTGGGCAATTTTGTCTTCACACGGGTGGCTCATGCCGTCTGCTACGGCGACATCCAGTTTCAAATCCAGAATGCCTTCGTTGCGCCCCCGGAATAATGCCAAGGCGCGGTGGGAAGGAATCTTGTTTAACGCTTCACTATACGCAAAGTAATCAGCAAACTTCTGCCCCTCTTCTTCCTTGCCCGCAATCACGCCGGACTCGAAACCGCCCTGTTCCCACAAATATTCACGCAATGTGCCGCTCAGTTCAGGGTTTTCCGCGAAATCTTCCATGAGGATTTGCCGCGCACCATCCAGTACCGCTTTGGTGTCGGCGAACTCCAGCGCCGGGTTGAGGTACTTGGCAGCTTCGGTTTCAGGGTCAAGTTGCGGATTACTCAGCAAAGCTTCTGCCAGTGGCTGGATACCGGCTTCACGGGCAATCATGGCTTTGGTGCGGCGTTTGGGCTTGTAAGGCAGGTAAATGTCTTCGAGTTCAGTACGGGTTTGCGCTTGCAATACTTGCTGTTCTAACTCGGCACTCAACTTACCTTGTTCACGGATAGAGTTCAGTACGGTTTCACGACGCTTTTCCAGTTCACGTAAGCTGCCCAAGCGGGTTTCGAGGTAACGCAGTTGGGTATCATCCAGCCCACCGGTTTTTTCCTTACGGTAACGGGCAATGAAAGGAACGGTTGAACCTTCGTCCAATAAGGCGACAGCACTAGCCACTTGCTGTTCCTGAACCGCCAATTCGGTAGCGATACGTGAAAGAATACTTTGCATACGAAACTCGTTGTTGTGATCAATGCGACGCATCATAACAAAGTCAGGGGAAGCCGCAAAACAAAGCGAATTAAATGTGATTGGTGATGATTATCACAGCAAAAGCACTAGACCACTGCGATAATCCGCTCACTAAGTAAGCAATAGAATGCGCCTACCTCCCTTCAAGCGGCTGAACTTATAAAAAGGGGATAGGGATGCGCCTTCACAACTAAACAACGTTTATACATTTTTTGGCTTTGCCAGTTCTCAAAAAGGGTCTAATTATCATGGGTGTACATTTACATCTTGCTGCAATTTCTGATTTTAATATCAGCCGTCTGATGGCAAATCCCAAGCTCATCTGGACAGTCGCGTTTGCAGAACAAGTCAACGCCATACAAGCCGAGCCAGCATTTCCGGCATCGCGCTACGCACTTGAACCGGAAACGGTCAATCTGCGCGAAACCTTGGGTGAATACTGGCATGGCATTCATTATTTGATGTGCGGGCAAGTATGGAGCGGCGAATTTCCCGACGCATTTCTGATTGATGGCGGCAGCTACGTGGGTGATGTGGATTTGGGGTATGGTCCGGCGCGTGCGTTTGAATCTTGTGAAGTCAAACATATCGCTCAAGCATTACTGAACAAAACGCCTGAAACCTTAGCGCAGCATTTTAATGCCAACCAAATGCTGGATGATGATATTTACCCGCAAATTTGGGACGGTAACGACCAAGCATTGGATAATTGCCTGAACCGTTTCAAAGCCATGCAGCATTTCATGCGCCATGTGGCTGAAAACAATCTGGGTTTAACGGTTTATCTGCAAGCGACACACTGATAAAAGAACCTCACCCCCCGCCCCCTCTCCTTGACAGGAGAGAGGGAGAAAGAGTCGCGTTTCTTAGCCCCTAAGCGACCACGCCTTTAATGGTGGCGAGGCGATTGCGTGCGTACATGTAGTACATCAACGGAATCAATACCAAGGTCAGCACGGTGGAAACCAAGATCCCGAAAATCAACGATACGGCTAAACCACCAAAGATTGGGTCATCAATAATAAAGAATGCACCGACCATTGCCGCCAACGCGGTTAAGGCAATCGGTTTCGCCCGCACCGCGCTGGAATTAATGACAGCCTCTTTCAAATCCATGCCGCCACGTACCTGCTCGTTGATAAAGTCCACCAGCAAAATTGAATTACGTACAATAATCCCTGCCAACGCAATCATGCCGATCATGGAAGTCGCGGTAAACTGCATCCCCAATAAGGCATGACCCGGCATAACCCCGATAATGGTCAGCGGAATGGGCGACATAATAACCAGCGGCACCATGTACGAGCGGAATTGCACCACGATCAATAAGAAGATCAGAATCATCCCAACCCCGTAAGCAATCCCCATATCGCGGAAGGTTTCGTAAGTCACTTGCCATTCGCCATCCCACTTCATGCCGTACAAATACGGGTCATCGGGCTGGGCGATAAAGAATTGATTGACTGGGTTATCGTATACCGATAATTCCTTGATACCGCTGAAGATTTCAAACATGCCATACAGCGGGCTATCGGTGGTACCTGCCATATCGCCCGTCACGTAAACAACCGGCAATAAGTCTTTGTGGTAAATAGAATGTTCGCGGGTGGTTTCCTGCACGCTCACCAATTCAGACATCGGCACTAATTCACCCGCTTGGCTACGTACTCGTAACGCCAGCACCGAATCCATTTTGTCTTTGAGCGCTACCGGGAATTCAATGCGAATCGGTACGGCGTATTTAATCCCCTTACCGTGCAAAAACACCACGTCCTCACCACTTAATACCGTATCAATTGCCGAGGCAATCGCATCTTGCGATACCCCCAACAAAGCGGCTTTACTGCGGTCAACTTGCACCACCAAACGTTTTTGCGGCGCTTCTACGCTGTCATCAATATCGACAATATCCGGCGTTTGCTCAAATACCTCACGAATTTGCTTGGCAACCGCAATCTGCCCCGGATAATCCAAACCGTACACCTCTGCCACAATCGGCGACATGACAGGTGGCCCCGGTGGTACTTCCACCACTTTCACATTCGCGTTGTATTTCTTGGCAATTTCTTGCAACGGCGGGCGCACAGCCAAGGCAATCTCGTGGCTTTGGCGTTCACGTCCGTGGGAATCGGTCAAATTAACCTGAATATCCCCAACGTTAGCCCCTTCACGCAAATAGTATTGACGTACTAAGCCATTGAAATTAATAGGTGCCGCCGTTCCCGCATAAATCTGGTAATCGGTGACTTCATCCACTTTACCCAAGTATTCCGACATTTCATTGAGTACCCGCGAGGTTTGCTCCAATGAAGTGCCTTCCGGCATATCCAGAATCACCTGAAATTCAGACTTATTATCGAAAGGCAACATTTTAAGCACAACCAGCTTGAATACCGCCAACGAAGCCGACAATACGATCAGCAAAGTAATCACCGCAAACAAGGTTACGCGCCGCTTGCCGCCTTTCTTGTCATCCAAAAACGGCGACATAATGCGGCTGAAAAAGCCGTGCAGCTTATTGTTATCGTGTTGATGATGCATGAAATCGACATTTGCCAACATTTTACCCGTCATCCAAGGCGTTACCACGTAAGCCACTGCCAAGGAAATCAACATCCCCATACTCGCATTGATCGGAATCGGCGACATATAAGGTCCCATTAACCCCGATACAAACGCCATTGGCAATAACGCCGCGATCACCGTAAAGGTCGCCAAAATCGTTGGCCCCCCCACCTCATCAACCGCTAGCGGAATGACTTCCAGCAGTTTTTTACCGCCCTGCTGCATGTGCCGGTGAATATTTTCCACCACCACAATCGCATCATCCACCAGAATCCCGATGGAAAAAATCAACGCAAACAATGACACCCGATTCAGCGTAAACCCATACGCCCACGACGCAAACAACGTCACCGCCAGGGTAATCACCACCGCAGCACCCACGATTAAGGCTTCACGCCACCCCAAAGCAAACCAAATCAGCAAGGCGACCGCAATCGTTTCAATAATCAACTTGTGAATCAGCTTTTCAGATTTAGCTTGCGCGGTTTCGCCATAGTTGCGCGTCACCGTAACATTCACGCCCTCTGGCACAAATGTGCCACGCAATTTCTCGAAACGGTCAATGACATTATCGGCAATATCCACCGCATTCGTGCCGGGTTGTTTAGCGACTGCAATCGTTACCGCAGGCGTATGAATGCCAGCGGGCAAGCCTTTGTGTACCGCCGCCGCACCCGTGCCAAAGCTCACATACGCTTCCGGCGAGTCTGAGGTACGCTTCACTTCCGCCACATCGCTGAGGAATACGGGTTTGCCATCCATTACCCCAACCATCAGCTCGCCGACTTCAGACGCATCCATGAGGAAAGTACCGGCTTGCACTTGGATTTCCTCATTATTGTTCACGAGGGAAACCGCATCACGTGCCGAATTACTTGCCTGCAAAGCATTACGCAAATCGGCTAAGGAGATCCCATGCCCCGCCAGTTTTTCCGCATCCAATAACACATGCACCACTTGCTGCGGACCACCGATGGTATAAATGTCACGCGAACCGGGGACACGCTTGAGTTCAGATTCAATCGCGTGCGCCACTTGATTTAACTCATACGCCCCACGTTTCTCATCCTCTGTCCACAACGTTAGTGCCACAATCGGCACATCATCAATGCCTTTAGGTTTAATCAGTGGTGTACCCACCCCTAGATTTTGTGGCAACCAGTCTTGATTAGACTCAACTTTATTGTATAAACGTACCAAGGCATCAGTACGATTCTGCCCCACTTTGTATTGCACCGTCAGCACCGACATCCCCGGCATTGAGGTGGAATAAATATGTTCCAAACCCTCAATTTCGGACAAGACCTGTTCAGCAGGCGTACTCACCAAACTTTCCACCTGCTCAGCACTTGCCCCCGGAAACGGGATAAACACATTCGCAAAGGTCACGTTAATCTGCGGGTCTTCTTCACGCGGTGTCACCATGACAGCAAACAGCCCCAACAGCAACCCCACCAATGCCAATAACGGCGTGATTTCCGTCAACAAGAATTTTTTGGCAATCCCACCGGATATGCCTAGCTTTGGCTCATTCATCGTGCGTTGCCTCCGCCGCTTGTTGCTTCAGGGAAATCGCCGCGTGCACAGGGTCAAGCGCAATGGTTTCCCCGGCTGATAAACCCGCCAGCACGCTGATGGTATTGTCATCCAATTTTTTGCCTAAACGGATTTGGCGTAACGCCGGTTTGCCTTCCGCATTGAGAACATAAACCCCAATCACCTCGCTACGCACCACAACGGCGCTTTCAGGAATACTGACCACACCCTCCTGCTGCCCCATAACAAATGCCACTTTCACGAACATGCCGGGGAATAAGTCCTGCACACCAGCTTTCAAATCAATCCTGACCTTAAAAGCGTTGGTTTTGGGGTCGGCATACGGGAAAAATATTAATGAATCAACAGCTAACGACTTATTAGAGCCATCCTGAAACACAAATACTTTCTTTTCTTGGCGCACTTTAGCAATTAAACGCTGCGGCACATCGACCACCACACGCAGCTTATCCAATGAAATCCCCGTCATCACCGGTGTACCGGGGTTGACCGCCTCACCTAATTGCACATGACGTTTGGTCACAATGCCGCCGTAAGGTGCAATCAAAGTGGTATAGCCCAACTGCTCACCGGCTTGCGTCACTTGTGCCCTCGCTGCCGCCAAACGTGCTTCCGCTGCTTTCAATCCAGCTTGAGCCGCATCCAAATCCGCCTTGGGCACAAGACGCTTGGTGTAAATTTCACTAATGCGTTTGAAATCGGCTTGCGCTTCGGTGTAACGGGCTTGTGCCTCATCTAAGGAAGCTTGGGCTTGTTCGACACCAGCCTGTTGATTTTTGGATTTGATCCGCGCAATTACCTGACCCGGCTCTACGTAATCATCCACATCGTAAAACAGTTTTTCGATAACCCCACTGGTTTGCGCAGAAATCGTACTTTCATTGACGGCTTCCACATGCCCGTCGAGATAATGTAATTCAGGTGTACCGACGGCATTCACCGTGGCCGTCTGCAAAGCTGACTGCACCGATGTTTTCACTGCATCTGAAGTCGCTGCTTGCTCGGCGTTTCCGCAAGCAGACAATGCAGACAATCCGACAATCAGTAACCACTTTGGTAACATTTTCATGGCATACTTACCTTAAATAAAATGAGAAGTTGACGCATCCTAACAGAGAATATTAGAAAACACTAATATGTGGTCAAACACTAACATTACAAGGTGATCCATGAAAACAGCAATCTTTATGCCAGTCATACTCCTGACCGCCGCGATGGCAGCTAACAATGCAGTCGCTGACATGTACAAATGGACCGATAAAAACGGCGTAACCCATTACACCCAAACCCCGCCACCACCTGAGGTCAAAGGTGAAAACATTGAAGATGACATCCGTCTGTCCACTGGCAAGTTAGGCAACACCATCCCTAGCGCACCGGAGGCAGAACCCCAAGATGAGCTGGAAAAAGCCCGCAAGGAAGGCGAAAAAAGCGACCAAAAACACCGCGATTTTTGCGCCCAACAAAACGATGCGCTGCAAAAAATGGCGGCGAATGCACTCATTAAGTGGAAAGATGCCCAAGGCGAACGCTTCCTAACGGCTGAAGAAAAAACCGCCAAGACAAAAGAAATTCAAGGCAATATTGACAGTTTATGCAAACCAGAAATGTTCAATAAAACCGAGAAAACCACCAGCCAAACCGAAAAAGCGGTTGATGCACGCCTAAATACTGACAATCAGACCACCTCAGAAGTCAGTCAAAGCACCGGCACATCAAGCGCCAGTAATGAGGCAACGGGTTCAGGCAGCAATACCACGAATCAAGCAGCCGCAGCCATGCTACCGGCAACTGATTGACATAGGTCAAGAAAATCAAATGCAACCTAGTGCGAACCCTTAAAGCCCCCACTGTTTTCCCACAGCTTTGCACATTGGTTTATTAGTAAATACTAATTACAATCCACTCCAGTACTTGCAGTAACCGTGTTAACCGCTAAGCTAGGAGCGAAAGTAAGTACTAACAAAACAAAATAGACCGAACGAAACGATAATAATCTTAATGTGGGGAGCCAGAGTTATCTGGCTCCCCAATTTTTTGGGGATTTTCGGCACCGTAAAATTATCTGCTACTATAAGTTTGTTGCAACAGGGATGACATTATGACGACCGATATTGATAGCGAAACAATCGACAAAAAAGAAGAAGACAATCGCACGATCATCGTTGGCATTGGCGCATCAGCCGGAGGTCTAGAGGCACTAAGAGCCTTGGTTCCCAACCTCCCCATTGATGACCGCGTTGTCTACATTCTGGCGCAGCATCTGGACCCAAAACACAGCAGCATGATGGTGCCCATTCTGGCACGCGAAACCAAGCTACCTATTGCTGAGCTGCAACATAATCAAGCCATCATTCCTGGAACGTTCTACATTATTCCACCTGCGATGGATGCTTTTTATGCCAATGGGCGCTTTCATCTGGAAAAAGCCACTGGCATCGGTCCTAAACCCTCAGTCGATCGCCTGTTTGCCTCATTAGCAGAAAATCATGGCAGACACTCTGTCGGCATTATCCTTTCTGGAACCGGCACAGACGGCACACACGGTATCCGGGCTATCAAGGCAGAAGGCGGCATTACCATTGCGCAACTCGAATCCACTGCCCGCTTTGACAGTATGCCGCATTCCGCTATCGGCACCGGGCATGTTGACCTTGCCCTGCCCCCCGAAGATATTGCCCAACAAATCCACGATATGCTGGCGCAACCGGATATTTCATTCTTATTTGCCAGCAAACCTGAGCCGAGTGAAGATGAGATTCAAAACATTCTGAGAATGCTGCTGGATCAAACAGGTACTGATTTCCGCGATTACAAACGCAATACCTTGCTGCGCCGTATCGAACGCCGCATGACCGTACACAAATGCAAGCAATTGAATGAGTACGCTGAGTACCTGAAACAGAAACCTGAAGAATTGTACGAACTGCACAACGATATTCTGATTTCTGTGACCAGCTTTTTCCGCGATACGGATGCTTATCAAGCCTTGCGGCGGGTGATCGAAGATGTTGTTCCTGAGGGTGGGCATGAAATACGCGTGTGGGTAGCGGGTTGTGCCACGGGTGAAGAGGCTTATTCCATCGCTATCATGCTCTCCGAATACCTCGGCAACCGCATTGCCCGCTATAAAATACAAATTTTTGGTACTGATTTATACGATGGCGTATTAACGATTGCGCGTCAGGCACGTTATTCTAAAGCCTCGGTAGCCGGAATTGACCAACGTATTCTCGATAAATATTTCATCCAGAAAGACGGCGAATACCAACTGACTCAAAGCATTCGCAATATGGTGTTGTTTGCGCGGCATGACTTGGTACGCGACCCGCCCTTCTCACATTTGAATTTAGTATCCTGTCGCAACGTATTGATTTACTTCAACCAGACCTTACAACGTAATGTGTTAGAATCATTCCATTACGGTTTAGAGCCTGATGGCATTATGTTTCTCGGCAAATCTGAAACCATTGGCGGCAGCGACCGTTTATTCGTTACCGTGGATCGTAAATCACGCATTTACCGCCGTCGTAGCGATATTAAAGGACACTTACCGTATTTATTGCAAAATCGTTCACTCCGTGAACAACGTAACCAACAATACAGCAATAATCTTCGCGATAAACCCCGTGCCAAATTGCAAGATTCCATCGACAAGCTCTTGGTTAATATTTACCAACCTGCCTGCATTATGCTGGATGACCGTCAGGAAATTGTGTATGTACGCGGCAACGTTGACCCCTATCTCGGTTTTGGTGAAGGTCGTGCTGCCTTAGGGGTTCTGGATTTAATCCGAACCGAATTGCGCCAAGATTTACGCGGTCTAATTTACAAAGCCCGGCGCACCGATGAAACGGTGAGCAGTCGCCGCATTAATTTCACCTTGAATGGCGAACCCGTGCGTATCGTCATGCGTACCCGTCATTTCCCAGCGGGCAAACTCACCGACACCGAAGTCAGCGTCGTCATTTTTGAAGTACTGCCCCCCAACGACTATCCAGTCACCCCAGAGCAAGAAGCATTGAGTGTCAGTGATGCTTTGCGTATCAAAGAGCTGGAAGAGGAACTGCGTGAAGTTCGTGAAAGCTTGCAAACCACAATCGAAGAGTTGGAAACCTCGAACGAAGAGTTGCAATCCACCTACGAGGAAGCCCAATCCACCAACGAAGAACTGTATACCTCCAGCGAAGAATTGCAGACGTCTAATGAGGAATTGCAATCCACCAATGAAGAATTGCGCACGGTTAACCAAGAAGTTAGCGTTAAAAGCAGTGAACTCGAAACGGCTAACTTGCAATTAAAAAATACTAACGAACAGTTATTGCACGAAATCGAAGAGCGCAAATGGGCTGAAGCTCGTCTGGAAATTGAACGCGCTAAGCTGGATACCATTTTCCAAAGCCAACCTAACTGGATTAACATTTGTGCACTGGACGGCACTATTCAAGAGGTCAATCCTGCGGGGCCGCTGATTATGGAAGCGAAAAATCCAGAACAATTGATCGGACATTCGCTAAAAGATTTCGTTTTTCCTGAATACCAAGCAGACGTAGATGCCTGCATCACCCAAATCAGCAAAGCCGGTGAATTTCACGTGCGTGAAGTCAAGGTAAGAACCTTCAAAGGCAATATCCGTTGGCTGGAAATACGCCCGGTGTTGATTCATCTGGATAATGATGAATTACGCATTATGTCGATTATTGTGGATCACACTGACCGCATGATTGCCCAACAATTGCTGGCGGATCGCCAACAGGAACTTGCGCATATTATGCGCCTGAATACCTTGGGCGAAATGGCATCGGGAATTGCGCATGAACTTAACCAGCCATTGTCTGCCATTGCCAATTACATTCGCGGCTGTGAATTACGCATGAAAAGCAACGAATGCAGCATGAAAGATATTGCCGATGTGATGCAATTAGTGAGCACCCAAGTACGCCGGGCTGGGGAAATCTTACGTTATGCCAAAGACTTTACCCGCAAAGATCAGGATGTCGAATGGCAGGAACATGATATTAACCAGATTATTGAAGAAACGCTACACCTACTGGATACCACAGAACAATTTAAACAAGTTAAATTAAACAAAGCGCTTCACCCCCATTTACGTTTGGTAAATGTCAACAAAATTCAAATAGAACAGGTATTGGTCAATATGATTCTAAATGCCTTAGATGCAATGGAAGAATTTTCCCAAGAAACCATCGGTAAATTGGATATTGTCACGGAACCCGTCGGCACACATGCGGTACGGGTTTCCGTGATTGATGAAGGCACTGGCTTGCCTGATGACTTTGCTAATAAGATTTTCCGCCCCTTCTATACCAGTAAAAAAAGCGGCATGGGAATGGGATTGCCAATCAGCAGTTCCATCATTGAGGCTCACGGTGGTAAACTTGAGGCCATTAATAATACCACTAAAGGCGCTACTTTTAGTTTCACTTTACCGCTAACAGGAACTACCCGTAAATGAATTATGAACCCACCGTATTTATTGTGGATGATGACCCAGCCGTGCGTGATTCCTTACGCTGGCTATTAGAATCCATGCGCTTAAAAGTGGCGACATTCGGTTCGGCTGAAGATTTTCTTAAGTTTTATACCATGCACATGGTGGGCTGCTTAATCTTAGATGTGCGGATGCCAGGAATGAGCGGTCTGCAATTACAGCAATTTCTGACTAAGCAAAAATACGCGCTCCCTATCCTGTTTATTACCGGACACGGTGATATTCCAATGGCAGTTCGCGCCATGCAAGCCGGAGCGATGTATTTCCTAGAAAAACCATTTGAAGACCAAGTATTACTGGATTACGTCCACGAGGCGTTAGCCTTGGATGTTGAAAACCAGCAATCACGCATTCGTTTAACCATGATTCAGGCACGTATCGCCAATCTGACCGAGCGTGAACGCGAAGTGATGGAATTCGTGATCGACAACCATTCCAACAAAGAAATTGCCACCAAACTGGGCGTTAGTATCAAAACAGTCGAGTTTCACCGCAGCCACATGATGGATAAAATGCACGCCACGTCACTGATTGAATTGGTAAACATGGCGCGGGAAGCAAGCGACAACGAAAAGCTTTAATGGTGTTCGCCGACCAAATGGAAACTACGCACAGTACGTCCGTCAGGTTCAACCGAATGCAAATTAACATCGTAACCCCATAACTGGTGCACATGGCGTAACATTTCATTCACGTCACTATTCAACGGGCGGCGGTCGTTCAACACATGCTGCAAAGTCAGTGAACGATCACCGCGCACATTGACTTTGTAGATCTGAATATCCGGCTCCTGCTGACTAAGATTATATTGCAGGGATAACATTTCCCGCACCCGCCGATACCCTTCATCATTATGAATTGCGGCGACATCAATGGTATTTTTACGGTCGTCATCTTCCAGTGCAAACAAATGAAAATCGCGAATCACTTTGGGCGATAAAAATTGCAAAATAAAACTTTCGTCGCGGTAATTGCGCATCACGTGATCTAAAGTGCTTAACCAATCACTACCCGCAATATCAGGAAACCAGTGCTTATCTTCATCCGTCGGATGTTCACAAATACGCCGAATATCCGTCATCATCGCAAAACCCAGCGCATAAGGATTAATCCCACTGTAATACGGGCTATCAAAACCGGGTTGCATCACCACATTGGTGTGTGAAGTCAGAAACTCCATCATGAAGCCTTCATTCACCAGCCCTTCATCATACATTTCATTCAGGATGGTGTAATGCCAGAAGGTCGCCCAGCCCTCATTCATCACTTGGGTTTGGCGTTGAGGGTAGAAATATTGCGCTACTTTGCGCACAATACGGATAATTTCACGCTGCCAAATATCCAACGCAGGGGAATTCTTTTCAATAAAATACAGGAGGTTTTCTTGCGGGTCTGGCGGAAAATTCCTGACGGTTTTCTCTTCTTCACGTTCCCGCCCACGATGCGGTAACGTGCGCCACAAATCATTGAGGTGTTGCTGAATATACAATTCACGCTCTTTCTGACGGTTCTGCTCTTCTGCTGCTGAAATCGGTGCAGGGCGCTTGTAGCGGTCTACCCCATAATTCATCAAGGCATGACAAGAATCCAGCAACATCTCGACTTGCTCGACACCGTGACGCTCTTCGCATTCACTGATGTATTTTTTCGCGAACATCAGGTAGTCGATGATTGCTTCCGCATCCGTCCACGTGCGAAACAAATAATTGCCTTTGAAGAAAGAATTATGCCCATAACAAGCGTGCGCAATCACTAGCGCCTGCATCGTCATGGTATTTTCTTCCATTAAATACGCAATACACGGGTTGGAATTAATGACGATTTCATACGCCAAGCCCATGCGCCCCCGGCTGTAGTTTTGCTCCACATTGACGAAATGCTTACCATACGACCAATGGTTGTAGAAAACCGGCATCCCAATAGACGCATACGCATCCATCATCTGGTCCGAGCGAATCATTTCAATCTGATTCGGGTACGTATCCAGTTTGAATTTATCGCGGGCAATGCGAGCAATTTCGCGGTCATAGGCTTCGATGGCCGCGAATGTCCACTCTGAACTGGTGGAAATATAACGGTCAGTCATCAATCAACCTCCTCACCCGCGTGTTTGCGGAACAACTCACGGAATACTGGGTAAATTTCAGCATTATTGCGCACCCGTTGAATCGCAAATCGATCCAGAAAATCACGCTGCAAATGTTCGTACAAATACCACAAGCCTTGCGGATCACGGTCGCCGATTTCGATATAGGTGTAATACTGCACGAACGGCAAAATATCCTTAATCAAGGCATCGTGACAGCGTTGATTATCTTCGTGCCAGTTATCCCCGTCAGACGCTTGCGCAACATAGATATTCCACTGACTGGGTGAGTAACGTTCTTCAATAATCTCGCCCATCAAATTCAGGGCGCTGGACACCACTGTACCGCCGGTTTCACGGGCGTAAAAAAAAGTGTTTTCGTCGACTTCTTGCGCTTGGGTATGGTGGCGGATAAACACCACTTCGATCTTTTCGTAGTTCTTTTTCAGGAATAAATACAGCAAGAAAAAGAAACGTTTCGCAGTGTCCTTTATGTCCTGCGTCATCGAACCCGATACATCCATCACACAAAACATCACGGCCTTAGGCGATGGTCTGGGTATCTTGACCCTGAGATTGTATTTCAGATCAAAGTCATCCAACCAAGGAATCGCGTGAATCTTCACATTCAAGCGTGCTAATTCAGCCTGCAATAACGCCTGTTGCGCAGTAGTTTCAGCAGTGGTATCGACCTGCTCCAGTAATGCTAACTCAGCCAAAATTTCACGCCGCCGCCGCCGCTCTTTGCCACGGAGTGCGATGCGCCGCGCATGGGCACTGCGCATTGAACGCACCACATTAATTTGCGCCGGATTGCCGACTTCACTAACCCCAGCACGGTGATAATCAAACGAATCGCTACTCAATAACTGGCGTTTCACCATATTGGGCAAGGCGAGATCTTCAAACAAGTATTCGAGAAATTCCTCCTGCGAAATCTGGAATACAAAGTCTTCCATGCCTTCGCCATCAGCGGACGCTTGCCCTGACCCACTACCGCCGCCCGCGCCACCGGGTGGACGCTGGATACGGTCGCCTTGCACAAACTCCTTATTGCCGGGATGCACAATGCTGCGTTTACCCCCCTGCCCGTGCCGAAATACCGGTTCAGAAATATCACGCTTGGGGATCGTAATACTTTCCCCTTGTTCCATATCCGTGATGTTGCGACGGCTCACCGCATCCGACACAGCACGGCGAATCTGCTTCTGGTAACGCTTTAAAAAGCGCTCGCGATTCACCAGACTTTTGTTCTTGCTGTTTAACCGACGATCAACAATATAGGCCATACGGCACTCCTCTTTTTCTCCCTTCACCCCTTGCGGGGGAAGGGTCGGGGATGGGGGGTAAAAAACATTACTGCGATTTACGTACCCGTAAATACCACTCAGCCAACAAGCGCACTTGTTTTTCGGTATAGCCACGCTTCATCATGCGCTCCACGAAATTGTCATGCTTGCGCTGTTCATCCGCTGACGATTTCGCGCCATACGAAATGACTGGCAGCAAATCTTCAGTGCTGGAGAACATTTTCATCTCAATCACGCGGCGCAACTTTTCGTAACTCGTCCAAGCAGGATTGCGCCCGTTATTGCTATTGGCACGCGCCCGCAACACAAAGTTAACGATTTCATTACGGAAATCTTTCGGATTGCTGATACCAGCCGGTTTCTCGATTTTTTCCAAATCGGAATTGAGGGCAGCACGATCCAAAAACTCGCCGGTTTCAGGGTCACGGAACTCCTGATCCTGAATCCAGAAATCGGCATAGGTCACGTAACGGTCGAACAGGTTCTGACCGTATTCTGAATACGATTCAAGGTAAGCCGTCTGAATTTCCTTGCCGATGAAATCCACATAACGCGGTGACAAATACTCTTTAATGAAGCGAATATAACGGTCTTGCAATTCGCGTTGGTACTGCTCTTTCTCAATCTGACGTTCCAGCACATACATCAGGTGTACGGGATCAGCCGCCACTTCGGTGGCATCGTAGTTGAAAACTTTGGACAAAATCTTGAAAGCGAAACGGGTAGACAAGCCATTCATGCCCTCATCGACACCGGCAGCATCCTGATACTCTTGGATAGTCTTGGCTTTTGGATCAATATCCTTAAGATTTTCACCATCGTAAATACGCATCTTGGAATACATGCTGGAATTTTCCGGTTCTTTCAGGCGTGACAGCACAATAAACTGTGCCAACATCTTCAAGGTATCCGGTGCGCATGGCGAAGCTGCCAACGAGCTATTGACCAGTAACTTTTCGTAAATCTTGATTTCTTCGGTAACACGCAAGCAATACGGTACTTTGACAATCGAAACCCGGTCAATAAATGCTTCGTTGTTGCGGTTATTTTTGAAGGTCTGCCATTCAGATTCGTTGGAATGCGCCAGAATTACCCCGCTGAATGGAATCGCACCGATACTTTCCGTACCGTTGAAATTGCCTTCCTGTGTTGCGGTCAACAGCGGATGCAGCACTTTGATCGGCGCTTTGAACATCTCCACGAATTCCATCAGCCCTTGGTTCGACAAACACAAACCGCCGGAATAGCTGTAAGCATCGGTATCGTTTTGCGGGAAATCTTCCAGCTTGCGAATGTCGACCTTGCCCACCAGTGACGAAATATCCTGATTATTTTCATCACCCGGTTCGGTTTTAGACACCGCAATTTGGTTGAGGCGTGAAGGATAACGTTTCACCACGCGGAACTTGGTAATGTCGCCACCGTATTCGTGCAAGCGCTTGACTGCCCAAGGCGACATCACGGTTTTCAGGTAACGGGTCGGAATTCCGAAATCTTCTTCCAGAATTGCGCCGTCTTCTTCCACATTGAACAAGCCCAGCGGGGATTCGTTAATCGGTGAATCTTTAATGCAGTAAATCGGGGCTTTTTCAATCAGCGCTTTGAGGCGTTCAGCGAGGGAGGATTTACCACCGCCCACCGGCCCCAACAGATACAGCACTTGCTTGCTCTCTTCCAAGCCTTGCGCTGCGTGACGGAAGAAGGACACGATTTGCTCGATGCACTCTTCCATCCCATAAAATTCAGAAAATGCAGGATAGCGCCGGATCACTTTATTGGAAAACATCCGGCTCATGCGAGGGTCGCGGGAAGTATCGACCAGTTCCGCTTCACCGATGGCGTACAACATACGTTCAGCGGCAGTGGCGTAAGCCATGCGGTCGCGCTTGCACAGATCAAGATACTCTTGCAGCGAGTACTCTTCTTCTTGCAAGGCTTCATAGCGCGATTGATAGTGATTGAAAATGCTACTCATTGTGTACCCCTTTCACGGTAAATACGGGGGCAGCTAACTGCCCTGCGGTGTATATACAGACAACTATCTGCTGTCGATAGTGACAGTTTGCAAGTGAAATGCCAAGTGACTGCAAACTGGCTAATGTTGAATTCCTGCCTACTTATTATTTTAGACTACTGATCCGCTCAAAAGTGTGATCAGCCGACCGTTAATGTCTACAATTTAAACCGAAATTACCACTATCAACACAAATAGCTGATGAACGGGAGGAATCCTCAAGCCCAACTGAAAAGAACCTTTCCTCACTAAAGTTTATCTGCTATACCACTGTGGCTGAATCTATCAATGATAGCCATTGGTAAATTCAATGCTGACTAATGAGAGAAATTGAGGAGGAGATTTTCTATGTTAAAACAAACAACTTTGGCAACCTGCCTACTGATGCTGGCGGTAGCGCCTGTCCAAGCGGCGGAATTTATGGATGCGGCATGGGCGAAACAAGCCTGTGATGCTTGGAATGCTGATACCACCTTAACCACGGGTTTAAAAGAGACCGACGGCTATTCATGGATTCAAAATGACAACAGCCGAGGCTACAAGTTGGTGCAAATGTACCGTACTGATTGCGGCGAAAGCACCAAAGTGCAGCTCAACATCAGTTTGCAAAATGACAAAGCCATGTGCAATTACGGCGGCGTACCGGATGGTAAAAAAATGGATGCCAGCTACGACTACCTCATGCACGCTACTGATGCAGATTGGGCGTGCATGGGTGAAGGCAAGTTCGGTTGTGGTGCAATGGGTGCAATGGGTACGGGCAAGCTCAAATTCAACGGCCCCAAAATGGAAGCGATGAAAGTCATGGGGCCATTCGAGAATTTCCTTAAACTCACCGGCAAAGTCGCGGGTACAAAAACGGAATGCAAAGCTAAGTAAGCCGTTTGGGGTGAGGTTGCTCCCGCGCAAAACATGCTATTATCCGCCCGGTCAACCCTAGGATAAGAACCATGTCGGAGCATCTTCCCCCTCAACTACCCAAATCCGCGCTATATCAGTTATCGCAATCGCTCAGTTTACGCACCCTCATCGTCATTTTGCTGGGGCTATTGATGTTAATCCCCTTGTTTTTTGCCGAACAAGCGGTGAAAGAGCGCCAAACCCATTACCAAAATGCCCTGAACAGTGTGGCGGAACGTTGGGGTGGCAAACAAACCCTCATCGGTCCAGTCTTGGTCGTGCCATATGTTGAGCACTTCACCAGCGTTGACACCATCAGCGATGAAAACGGCGAAACTCGCGTCGTCAGCAAAGATATTTTCAACGACCGTACCGCTATCCTGCTGCCGGAGTCCCTAGAAATCCGCGCTAATCTCAACGAAGAACACCGTCAGCAAGGGATTTACGATGCCTTGGTTTACAACGCAACCATTAATCTGAGTGGTAAATTCAACCATGCACAAGTCCTGCAATCCAGTGAAGGTGAACGCCGCATTCTGTGGAATAAAGCCTTCATCGCCCTAGGGTTAAGCGACCAACGCGCCATTGATACCGCCTCCAGCTTTTTCTGGAATGATGGGCGTATCGACATGCAACCCGGTACTCGTTTAAGCAAATTGCTGCCTTCTGGTTTTCATATTCCCTTGAGCGTGAATGCCGATAGCACCACCAGCAATGAATTCAAACTGACCCTCAACCTGCGCGGTAGTGATGGATTATTTTTCGCACCGTTGGGGCAAACCACCGCCATTCGCATGACCTCGGCATGGACTCACCCCAACTTTCAGGGCGATTTATTACCCAATGAACACGCCGTCACCGAAGCAGGCTTTAATGCCGCATGGGACATCCCCCACCTCGTGCGCAGCTACCCGCAATATTGGGTGCTCGAAGATCAGCAAACCTACGACTTACACAGCTTTAGTGCCGGGGTAAACTTGCACGAACCCGCCTCGCTCTACACCCTGATTGAGCGTGCGGTGCAATACGGCGCACTGTTTATTGGCATGACCTTCTTGGTATTTCTCGCCTTTGAAATCAGCCTGAAACAACGCCTGCATGTCTTGCAGTACGGCTTGGTTGGGGTGGCGTTATCGCTGTTTTACCTGATTTTACTGGCAGCAGCCGAACACATTGGCTTCCTGTACGCCTATATCGCCGCATCAGCCACCACCATTCTCTGCATTACGGTTTATACCGGGATGGTATTGCGTAACGGACGGCGGACTTTCCTGCTGTTTTTGCTGCTCGCGCTATTGTACGGCTTGCTGTATTTACTGCTACAAAGGGAAGATTACGCCCTAGCGATTGGTGTGGGGTTATTGTTGTTTGCCACCATGATTATGATGTACGTGACTCGTCACCTGCTTTCCACACCCAAATAACATCATTGCGCGGGTCACGGTAATCGGCTTCCAGTTTGCTGATGGGTAGGTCAGCAAACAGTGTAGCAATGCGGCGCGGTGGCAACATCGGATGACCAATTTTGAAACCCGTGGTCGCATTCAGCCAAGTACGCCATTGCGCTGCTGTTGACAGCTTATCCCCGTGAAACTGGCTATTCGGCGCATGAATGTAGAGCAAACCACCGGGCGCTAATAAACCGCAAAGCTGCTGGGCAAACGTCTGGTCATGTTGGCAGTAATACCAGCAAATCCGATTAAAAATCAGGTCAAAACTCGCCGGTTCCAGCGCTTGGGTATCTTCCAGATAGCCTAACGACCACTGCAAATTCACCTTGGCAGTCGCCGCTTTTTCTTGCGCAATACGCTGATAAGTATGCGAAATATCGTGCCAAGTCACATCCGCCCCCCGCTGTGCCAAGGCAACGCTGTATTGCCCCGCTCCCGCGCCCATATCCAGAATGCGTTTGCCTTGCAAACCACCCAATTGCGCATCGAGCTTATCCAGCAAGGCGTGATCGACCATTTGCCATTCGGCAGCGGCGTATTCCTGCGCCCATGCGGGATCAACCGGATCCCAACCTTTTTCTGGGCGATGCAGCTTGCTATGCAACCAATTGATCACCGTAACCACCTTTATTGAAATACATTTTTTAATCGGTAAAGCCTAACGATTGAAGTTGGTATGGTGCTGCGAAATACAGGTTAAACGGTAATTTTTCTGGATAACTGGCAAGGTCTATACTGGAACAGTCTTGTTTGCTTTTTGTATAGCTTTTGAGGGGATAGGTATGATGAAGCTGGAATGGCAGAGCAGCGTTGCCAAACACTGCGATTGTTGGTTTACCCAAGCGTCTGCCAGCAGCGGCACTGGCGTAACGGCAACACCCTTTGCAGCCGGTGAACGGTTAACGCCAACTCAGATAGCCCCAGTTACCTTTCCCCGTGCGCAATTCATGACCCGGCAGCGTCAACTCACGGTTGAACCACGCAGCGGACGCTTTTACCCGCAAGCGTATGCGTGGGAAGCACTGGATTGCAGCCGCAGTGAATTTCGCCCCTTCCGTTTGATCGCTGCCACGCCGGATACCTTGACCGCCGACCTCAATCACCCGCTTGCCGCTTACCCACTGACGATTATTGCAGCGGAACACGCTCTCATCACACCGGAAATTTTCAAGGCACTCACCGAAACCGGCGCGGGGATGCAAGTACCCTACCCCGGCGTATCCACCGATTACTACGCCACCACTTACCCATTCACCCGCCCGGATGAACGTGAGGATGCGCAGTTTTACACAGCACCACGTTTCGTCAATCATTTGGATACCACCGCGCTGGCGCAAGTCACCGCTTTGTATGGGCGTTTGTTGCAACCCGGTATGCATATCCTCGATCTCATGACCAGCCATGTCTCGCACCTACCCGACACGTTGACAGACCTGCACGTTACCGGACTCGGCATGAACGCTGCGGAATTGTCCGCCAATCCGCGATTGCATCACCGTGTCGTCCACGATCTCAACCAAACCACACCATTACCCTTTGCCGACAATAGCTTTGATGCGGTTATTTGCACGGTTTCCATCGAATATTTAACCCAGCCATTAGCGGTTATGCAGGAATTAGCACGGGTAACGCGCAGCGGTGGCAAGGTGATTATGACGTTTTCAACCCGTTGGTTTCCGCCTAAAGCCATTACGGTTTGGACAGAAATGCACCCGTTTGAACGCCAAGGCTTGGTGTTGGATTATTTTCTGAAAACGGTGCAGTTCCGCGACTTGCATACCGAATCGGTACGGGGATTACCGCGCCCGATGAATGATCCGCATCGGCGCGAAACGGCGCTGTCTGATCCGATTTTTGCGGTGTGGGGGACGGTTGCCTGAGCGTAGTCGAAGTCCGTAACGATAAACCCCACAAAAAATTTGTTTTTTAGCATTTTCCTGCATCCATAACGCATACTCGACCGTATAAGTAAGGTATAGGTTTTGACAAAGGAAGTGCGTTATATGTACAAGAAAAATGTGGCAATTATTGGCTCAGGCATTACAGGGCTTGCATCAGCTTGGCTGCTCCACAAACAATACAACGTCACCCTGTTTGAAAAAAACGCCTACATCGGCGGGCATACCCACACCATCGACGTACCTGAAGCAGACCGCCAGATCCCCGTCGACACCGGCTTTATCGTCTACAACGACCGCAACTACCCCAACCTCATTGGGCTATTCGCGCAACTCGGCATCCCCACCCGCGACACCGATATGTCATTCGGCTTCTCGCTAAACCAAGGCGAATTGGAATATTCCGGCTCTAGCCTCAATACCCTGTTTGCACAACGTAAAAACCTGTTCCGCCTGAGCCACTGGCATTTGCTCAAAGAAATCATGCGTTTCAACAAAGTGGCGCACCGCTTGCTTGAAAACCCCGTTGCCGCCCCTGACATGAGTTTGGGTGAAATGCTCGACGCACATCAGTTTTCCAGCGATATGCGCGAACATTACCTGTTGCCAATGGGTGCGGCGATTTGGTCATGCCCCGTTGACACCATGCTCGCATTTCCCGCGCTCAGTTTCCTCCGCTTCTTCGCCAACCACGGCTTGATCGACATTCAAAACCGTCCCCAATGGCGCACCGTTTGCGGAGGAAGTTCTTTTTACGTGCGTAAACTCCTCGCGGAAATGGGCGACAAAATCACCATTCAATCCGGCGCAATACGTGTCGAACGCAGCGCCACGCAAGCCAGCATCTTCACCGCCACCGCCCAACACGACTTTGATGCGGTAATTTTTGCCTGCCACGCCGATGAAGCGTTGGCACTACTCGCACAACCCAGCGTGGAAGAACAACGCATCCTCGGCTGCTTCCGCTACGAAAAAAACCAAACCTATTTGCACACCGACACCAACCTCATGCCCGTCAATCGCAAAGTCTGGTCGTCCTGGAATTACCTTGCCACCAGCCAGCCAGAATACGTCAATGCTCGCCAACAAATGACCGCGACCTATTGGATGAATAACCTGCAAGGGCTGGACACCAGCACCGATTATTTCGTCACCCTCAACCCGTATCAGTTGCCGCGTGACTCGCACATCATTGCTGAAATGACCTACGAACACCCGATCTTCGACCAAGCCGCCGTCGCCGCGCAGCCGCAACTTGCCAGCCTGCAAGGGCAACAGCAGTCGTGGTTCTGTGGCAGTTACCACCGCTACGGCTTCCACGAAGATGCCATCGCCTCGGCAGTGAAGATTTGTGCAGATTTTGGCGTTACCCCGGTTTGGGTCAAAGCACAGGAAGAATCGAAGACTCCTCAGCCTGTGCTTCCGTTGTCGATAGCTGGGGCGGTCACACCATGAAAACGCTTGCATCTGCATCTGTCTTTCCCTCAACAGTCATGCACAGCAGGCGTTTTCCGGTGAGTTACCGTTTCAGCTATCGCGTTTTTAGTTTGTTAGTGGACATCGACCGGCTGGATGAAGTCGGGCGTAACCCACTGTTTTCCATCAACCGTTTCAACCTGTTCAGCCTTTACCAACGTGATCATGGCGCACGCGATGGCAGTGCTTGGCGCGGCTGGGCAGAAACCTTGTTGCGCGACAATGGCATTGACGCTGCCATTGGCAACATTCAATTGCTGTGTTTCCCGCGTATCTTGGGTTATGGCTTTAACCCGTTAAGTTTGTGGTTCTGCCATGACGCGGCGGGAAAATTGCTCGCGGTGATTTGCGAAGTGCGCAATACCTTTGGTGAACACCACCATTATTTACTGCCAGTAGCCGCTAACGCCCCCATCGTCACCGGCAGCAAGCAAAAAGTGTTTCATGTATCCCCGCTTATGGCGATGGATGCGCGGTATGAGTTTTTTATTCACCCGCCCGGCGACACCCTGAATATTCTGATTCACGAATACGTAGGCAATGAATTAATGCTGATTGCCAGCCAACGCGGGAAACGCCAGCCGTTTACCACTGCCGTTTTGCTGCGGCAATTTGCACTCATCCCCTTCATGACGCTGAAAGTCATGATCTTGATTCACTGGCAAGCCCTGAAAATATGGCTAAAAGGCGGCAAGTTTTATCGCAAGCCTGCGCCCCCAACGGAGACCGTAACCTAATGCCCTTAGAAACCACCCTGAACCCGCCATTAGTACCCCGTTTTGATCACCTGCCCACCCTGAAACGCTGGTTATTAGCAACGTTTGCCCGCATTCAATACGGGCGGCTCAGCATTCATTTGGATGGCGAATATTACGTGCTGGGGCATTCCGACGAATTGCACGCCAGCATTCACATTCACCGCCCCTTACGCCTCGCGCTGAAATGTTTGACCAAAGGCGATTTAGGGTTTGGTGAAGCCTACATCGCAGGCGATTGGTCAAGCGATCATCCAGCGGATTTGCTAACCCTGTTATTACGCAATTGGGAACAATTCGGCAACACACTGGATAGTCGCAAGCTGCTACGCAAACCCGCCAACTGGTTTCACCAACTGCGCCGCAACAGTGTCCGCAATAGCCGCAAGAACATTGCCCACCATTACGACATGGGCAACAATTTCTACCGCGAATGGCTGGACAGCACCATGACGTATTCGTCAGCGTTGTACACCACCCCAGACTTAAGCCTAGAACAAGCGCAACGTGCCAAATACCAACGCATTTTGGATGAATTGCAGGTGCAAGCGGGGCAAACCGTGCTGGAAATCGGTTGCGGGTGGGGCGGTTTCGCGGAAATGGCAGCCGAACAGGGTTGCAAAGTTCATGGCATTACCCTTTCCAGCGAACAATTGGCCTGGGCGCAACAGCGTTTGGAACGTTTTGGCGAACAAACCGTACTGGAATTGCGCGATTACCGCCACCTAGAAGGCACTTACGACCACATTGTTTCGATTGAAATGTTCGAGGCGGTGGGCGAACAGTATTGGGAAACCTATTTCCAAACATTGCAACGTCACCTCAAACCGGGCGGGCGTGCCGTGCTGCAAATCATCACCATTGGCGATGACTGGTTTGAAACCTACCGGTCGCGGGCAGATTACATCCAACGCTATATCTTCCCCGGTGGGATGTTGCCGAACCCTGCCAGCCTCGAAAAACTGGTGGCGGGTAGTCACCTCAAGCAGATTAATCAGGTTAGTTTTGGCAAGGATTATGCGCGGACGCTGCGGGAGTGGGATGAACGTTTCATCGCTGCCCTGCCAACATTGCGCCCGCTGGGGTATGACCAACGCTTTGAACGCTTGTGGCGTTATTACCTCGCGTATTGCGAAGCGGGTTTCAACGAAGAACGCATTGATGTGATTCAGGTAACGCTGGAGAAACCCTTGTCATGAAAGCCGCCCATTATCGCCAGTTGCTGTTTTACGGCTTACCGGGGCTACCGCTGGCGATGTTGGGCTTACCGTTGTATGTGTATTTGCCGTCGTTTTATGCGCAAGAATGGCATCTGTCACTGACGGTGATTGGCATTGCGCTACTGGCAGCACGCGGTTTTGATGTGCTGACTGACCCGCTGATTGGCTGGGCAAACGACAAGGTGAACAGCCGTATTGGGCGGCGCAAATTGTTCATCTTATTGGGAACACCGTTATTGCTGGTGGGGCTGGATTATTTGTTGCGCCCTGTGGGTAATGTCGATGGGCTGTATTTGTTTACTTGGTCTATGGTCACGTATTTGGGTTGGACGTTGATCAGCATCCCCTGGCAAGCATGGGGGTCGGAAATGACCCACGATTACCACGGCAAAAGTGCCTTATCCGCCAGTCGCGAAGTGTTTGCTATCCTCGGCACGGTGGTGGTGATTAGCTTGCCGTTTTTGATCGGCGCAATGGATAACATTGCACTCACGCTGGATACCCTTGCCAAGTTGTTGTGGGTGTTATTGCCCTTGAGCCTTTTACCCGCGTTGCTGTGGTTGGTGGAACGCCGCCAAGTGCGTCGGTTCGCGCCGTTGCGCAAGGTGGGCAGCATTCTCTCAGCACATCCCGCGATACGCCAGTTGCTGCCCGCTTATTTTGTTAACAGTTTAGCCAATGCCCTGCCCGCTACCTTGTTCATTTTGTTTGTGACCCATGTATTGCAAGCCCCTGAACAGGTCGGCATGGTGCTAATGGTGTACTTCCTCAGCGGTATTGTTGGTCTCCCGCTGTGGTTGTGGCTCGCTCGGCGCATCGACAAAAGTCGGGCATGGGTATTGGCTCTTGTATTGTCGGTGGCAGCGTTTGTGTGGGTTCCGTTTTTGGGCGCAGGCGATGTGTACGGGTTTCTTGCGGTTTGTGTCATCAGCGGTTTGGCATTGGGGGCTGATGTGGCATTGCCTGCGTCAATGCAAGCGGATATTGCCCAGCAAATGGAACATCAGGGCAATCCGCAGACCGGTTTGCTATTTGGTTTGTGGGGATTGCTGACGAAATTGGCACTCGCGTTGGCGGTGGGGATTGCGTTTCCGTTGTTGGATTGGGCGGGGTTTGCGCAAGAGGCAGCACCGCAAAGCGATACAACTTTATTAACGATGGCTTTATTGTATGCCGGGCTGCCTGTATTGCTGAAAAGCTGGGTAATTTGGCGCATGTGGCGATTTCCATTCAGTGAAGTCGATTTTCGGGATTATTGGGAGATGAGTTATGCGAATGCGCTCTATTCTGTTCACCCTTCTGCTATTCATGATAAGCGGGTGCAGCAACATGAAGATTGAAGATTACGCCGCGTTTGAACCAAAACTTGACCTATTTGCCTATTTTCAGGGCAATACCCGTGGTTGGGGCGTGTTTCAGGATCGCAGCGGCGCATTGAAACGCCAGTTCGTGGTCGACATCAAAGGCGAGGTCAACAAGGATGGCGAATTGGTGATGACCGAAGATTTCGTGTGGAACGACGGCGAAATCTCCCAACGCATTTGGTACATCCGCAAACAAGACGCACACCGTTACAGCGGGCGGGCGGCGGATGTAGTCGGTGAAGCGCAAGGCGCGGCTTACGGCAATGCACTCAATTGGCAATACGATTTGAATTTGCCGGTGGATGGCAAAGTCTGGCAGGTGCATTTCGATGACTGGATGTATTTGCAGCCGGATGGCGTATTACTGAACCGCGCAAAAATGAGCAAGTTTGGTTTCACCTTGGGCGAAGTGACGATTGCATTTCAGAAAAAGTAAGGGGTAGCGAGATGTTACGGAAAAGTTTATTGCTGGCATTGTGCTGTTTACCGCTGACAGTAGCGGCGGCTGTTCCCGCTGGCTTGCAAACCGCAGGCAAAGGCGAAGCACTTTACCTTGGCGTGATCAAAGTGTACGACGCGGAATTGTCGGTTAGCCCTGATGCGAGTCGCGCTACGGTGCTGGATGCAGGGGTTTCGCGCTGTTTAAAACTGGATTACGCGGTGGAATTGACTGCCGACAAATTCACGCTTGCCGCCGAAACCGTACTGAAACGCCAACATGACGCGGCAACCTTGGCGCAAGTTCAAGCACAACTGGATCAGCTTCATGCGGCGTATGCCGATGTAAAAGTGGGCGATGTTTACCAGATGTGCTATGACGCAAAAGCGCAAACCACCAGCTTGCTGTTGAATGGCAAGGTGATGACGCGGGTGAAATCCGCTGAATTCGCTGAAGTGTATTTCGGGATTTGGTTAGCGGAAAAGAAACCGATTGCGCAGGAGTTGCGGGAGCAGTTGCTCAAGGGCTTGGATTCATGATGCCGTCAACTTCCCCCGCAACCAGCGCATCACCCACCCCAACACCGGCAACTTGCTGTAAATATGCTCCGCCGGATCCCAATAATCCACATGCTCCACCGCCAAACCAGCATCATTAAACCGCACCACGCTCGTGCCGGGGATTTCCCAACGCTCGCCTTTCAAGGTCTGAAAATGGTAATCCCAGCGAATAAACAGCGTATTCCCCACCAGCGCGTGATCCACAATCATAAAGCGTGAATGCTGGTTGGTCGCAAACATGTGCGCAAAAATCCGCGTAATCGCCGCCAACCCGCGCACATCATTAAACGGGTCTTTGAACCGCGCATCCGCCGCAAAAATTCCCGCCAAACGCTCCAAGCTATCTGCCTGCAAGGTCGTAAATGTACGCAAATAACGTTCCACATGCTCCATTACGCCGCCCCCTTCGTCAGTTTGAAATACAACCAATATGGCAAGATACGCAGCAGTTTCATCAAATACGCAAAGCGTTTCGGAAACGCAATCTCGAAATTCTGACGCGGCAAATCACGCATAATCGCTTGCGCCGCGTCCTCCACTTCCATCAGAAACGGCATTTTGAAGTCGTTTTTATCGGTCAGCGGCGAACGCACAAAACCGGGGTTAACCACCCGCAACAATACGCCCCGCGCTTTCAACTCCAGATGCAAGGATTCCGCCAAGCTAATCACCGCCGCTTTGCTGGCACTGTAGGGCGCAGATTTTGGCAAACCGCGATACCCCGCAATACTCGCCGTCAGCAAGATTTGCCCACGCCCTCGCGCCAACATCAACGGTAAAATCGCATCCAGCCCGTTAACCATGCCCAAATAATTCACCTCGCATAACTTACGAAATAACGCCGGATCAAAAGCATCCAACGGCATCGGTGTGTAATCGCCCGCATTCAGCACACACAAGTCAATTTCACCGAGTTCGCGGGTAATCGCCGCCGCTGCCGCGTGTAAGCTTTGCGCATCGGTCACATCCAACGGGTAAGGTGTTAAGGAAGGATGGCGCGTTTGCATCGCTTGCAACGGCTCGCTACGCCGCGCACTGATCGCAACTTGCCAGCCCGCTTCCGCCAACGCAAACGCAAGCGCTTGCCCAATACCGGAACTTGCGCCGACTAACCAAGCGACTGAAGGTGTTGTCATAATTGTTGCACTCTGGGGCTGGGGGGTGAGGGGTAACAATGCCTCTCGAACGAAAGATCATTGTAACGGGCTGGAACTGAAAGCCCTAATGCCCAGTCAAACTCCAGTATAATCATGAGTGTAAGGAGTATTTTATGAGCGCGATGCGTTTTGGCAGTCTAGCCGTGCTGGCGAGCAGCGTATTGTTGAGTGCGTGTGTGCCGAATGGGATGTATATCGACCCGTTCAACCCGTGGGGTGCGCCAACCTACCCGCCCGCGACACCCATGCCCGTCACCTATGTTGATGTTTACAAATACCAAGGTTCGCGCCAATGTGAAGGCGGTGGCATACCCTTAGAGGAAATGCAGCGCCAATTGCAAAGCGGTGGCGCAGTTGTCACCCATAGCAGTTGTGGCATGGACGGGCGCATGTACCCTGCATTTTGTGGCGGAGCGGATGGCAAAATCAATATTTTCACCATCACCAGCAACTCCATGAATGCCGCGTTAGCACAAGGGTTTACCCCACTGAATACTCTACCGGAAGCACAAAAAACCAATTGCTACGGTTCCGCCCCCAGCACCGGCACGAGCACTACGTACCCGTATGCAGGCACGGGTGGCGATACATCCTACTACACGTATCGCCTGAAACCTTAAGCAGCCAACTCACGTACCTGATCGGCGGTGAGCAGGAATACACCGTCACCGCCGCGTTCAAACTCCAACCAATGGAATAGCACATCGGGGTAAGCCGCTTGCAGTGCATACTGGCTATTGCCCACTTCCACCACCAAAATCCCATTCGGGGTAAGGTGACGGGCGGCGTCACGCAAAATACGGCGGGTGTGTTCCAGACCGTCTTCACCGGAAGCTAACGCCAAAGCTGCCGGTTCATGCAAAAACTCCGGGGTCAAGGTCGCCATATCTTCCGCATCCACATACGGCGGGTTGCTCACAATAATGTCGTACTGCCGACCTTGCAGGTTATCAAACAAGTCCGATTCAATGGCTTCGACCTGACCTGCCAATTGATGGCGTTCAATATTAATCTGCGCCACTTCCAGCGCCCAAGGGGAAATATCGCTCAAATCCACCCGCACATGAGGGAAGGCATAGGCACAGGCGATCCCGATACAACCACTACCGGTGCAAAGATCCAAAACGCGATGGACTTGTGGGGGTTCAATCCACGGCGCGAATTGCTTTTCAATGTATTCGGCAATCGGCGAACGCGGAATCAGCACATTTTCATCCACATAAAACGGCAAGCCCAAAAACCAGCCCTCGTTGGTCAGGTAAGCTGCCGGTTTGCGCGTTTCCACCCGCTGTTGCACAATGTCCGCGACGGCTTGGCGCTCATGGCTGGTCAGGCGACCGTCAAAATACAAATCGGGCGTATCCACCGGCAAATGCAAGGTATGCAGCACCAAATACGCTGCCTCATCAAACGGCGACGCCATGCCGTGGGAAAAACTCAATTCCGCTTCGGCAAACCGACTTGCGCCCCAACGAATATAATCCTTAATCGTTAACAATTCAGCGTGGTTGAAATCCATAATCTCCATCATCGCATCAGTCCAAAGGGAGTCTATCATCCCGTATTTTGCGGAATGCTACCATGTTTATTGCCAGCACCCACGCTACCCCCTATGATTGCGCCCATTCTTAACCTAGCAAAAAAAGCAAACATCGCCATGAAACAAATCGAAAGTCTTTTTGAACGCTTCCTGTTCACCAGCCGCTGGCTACTGGCTCCCGTCTACTTAGCGTTAGTGGTCGCCCTAGGCGTATTATTGGTCAAAGCTGGGAAAATCACCTGGGGGTTATTGGCTAACATTATGACTGCCACCGATGATGACATTATCATTGGCGTATTATCCCTCGTAGACGTTTCCCTAATTATGAACTTACTGATCATTATCATTTTTAGCGGCTATGAAACCTTTGTGTCCAAAATGGAAGATCTACACGGTCACGCAGATCGCCCAGATTGGATGGGGCACATCGGTTTCAGCGACTTGAAACTCAAACTCATCGGCTCTATCGTCGCCATTTCCGGGGTTGACTTGCTCAAGTCTTACATGGCATTGGGTACGCCCTACGCCCCCACCAACCAAGAAATGGCGTGGATGGTGGGCATACACGTGACATTTGTAATATCCGGTGTGTTGTATGCCCTCACTGATCGTTTAACCCACGGTGTCAAACCGCCCAAAAACGCCAAGTAATGGCTTAACGCTTAACCGAAACGGTTGGTCAGCTCGCCGATACCCGCGATGCTGACCACCACGGCATCCCCGTCATTCATCCCGCACACCCCCACTGACGTACCGCAGGCAATAATATCACCCGCTTCTAGGGTCATATCGTGCGAAATCTTGCTGACAATCTCATACGGTGAAAAGAACATATCCGCCACCGGGTAGTTTTGCTTTTCCTCACTATTCAACTCAACCCGTACTCGCAACGCTGCCGGATCAAGCCCGGTGGCAATACTAGGGCCAAACACGCCAAACTGATCGAAACTTTTCGCCCGCGTCCAATGCACGAACACCGGGTCTTGTTTCAGCAAATCGCGGGCGGTGACATCATTCACGCAGGTATAACCGAAGATATAATCGGGCGCTTGTTCCAGCGAAACCCCTTTACAACGTTTACCGATGACAATGCCCAATTCGCCCTCGAACACCACCATGCCGTTGTAACCACTGGGGCGCGGTATGACATCACCCTGCCCCGCAAAACTGTTCGCCGCTTTGAGGAAATACAGCGGGTGCGCGGGCTTATGCAGATTTTCCACCACTGCCCGTTCCTGAAAATTATTCCACAAGCCAATCAGCTTGGAAGGTTCACACGGGCGCAACAATTGCACCGCTGCCAAGGCAAACTCACGCCCGCTCAGCGCATGTTCGGCAAACATATCACCTTGATATTCCGTGATAATGCCATGTGCCAACGTCCCAAAACGGGTTTCACCCTCGGTGGAAAAACGTACCCATAGTGCCATCAGTCTGCTCCTGTTAAAACAATGCCTAAAGCTTACGGTTGCAACGCACAAAAAGCACGGATTTGTTGCTCGCAAGCCGCCGCCAGCGCTTTACGGTCGGTACCTGTTGTTGTCATTGGGGGTAGAAAATGAATTTCCGCCTGAACACCGGATTCTGCCAGCAATGCTTTCAAATTATCCCACAAGGATTGCTGATCCACATACGGCACGGCGGGATGCGTCAAACCATCACGCCCCGGATAACGCAACGCCACGGGTTGTACCGCAACACCCGCATCAAACGCCGGAGCAAACAAACGCGCATGAAAGGTACGCACATCATTCCCCGTGGTGGTGGTGCCTTCCGGGAATAGCAGTACCGAATCCCCCGCCTGCAATGCCTGCAAAATCGTCGTCGCGGCTTGTGCTGCCGCGCCCACTTTACCGCGCGTAATGAATAATGTGCCGGATTTTTCTGCCAGCCAACCGATCACCGGCCATTGACGCACTTCTTGCTTCGACAGAAAACGCGGGTTAGCGACACCACCCAGCAGAGCAATATCCAGCCATGAAATATGATTAGCCACCATCAATACCGCCTCATCAGCGGGCTTGCCCACCACCTTGAGTTGTACCCCAATGATTCGCCCTGCTTTGCCTAGCCACCAACGTACCAAGCGCGGATAAAAAGCAGCTTGCCACACCCCGGCAAACACTACTGTCATTAACACACCGACACCTGTGTGTATCACTAACCGAATCAACCGTACTGTTCTGCGTAATTGCTTCATCTTATTTTCCTAGTTTCCGATGACCTGAGGTTATTGGGTTGTATTCCTTCGCGAAAGAGCATAACCGTATTTTTTTGTGTTTGTCACAAAGCTGTCATATTCACCGCCTATAGTTCGCAGCAGTTCAACACTGACACTGCTTGAAAACGATTGATTTAAAACTTTGGAGATTTTCAAATGAAGAAACTTGCTCTGGCGATTGCTGCTGCTCTGGCGCTGTCTGCTACCGCTGCTCACGCACGTGACAACATCGAAATCGTGGGTTCTTCCACTGTTTATCCTTTCACCACAGCAGTTGCTGAAACATTTTCTAAAAAGACTGGCAACCCAGCCCCTAAAGTTGAGGCAACTGGTACTGGCGGCGGCATGAAATTGTTCTGCGCGGGTGCTGGCGTTGAAACCCCAGACCTGACTAACGCTTCACGCCGCATGAAAAAAAGCGAATTTGAAGACTGCAAAAAGAACGGCGTTGATGCTATCACTGAAATCAAAATGGGCTACGACGGTCTGACTATCGCGCAATCCAAAAGCAGTGATGAATTCAAAAACTTCACCCTGAAAGATTTGTACATGGGCTTGGCGAAAGACGTGCCTAACGAAAAAGGCGAGTTAGTTCCTAACACCGCCAAAACTTGGAAAGAAGTTAACGCTGAACTGCCAGACGTGAAAATCGAAGTGCTCGGGCCGCCACCTACCTCTGGTACTCGTGACTCTTTCAACGAGCTGGGTATGGAAGGTGGCTGTAAGCAAGTAGAATCCCTGAAAGCCCTCAAAGAAAAAGACGAAAAAGCTTACAAAGCGGCTTGTCAAACCATCCGTGAAGACGGTGCGTATATTGAAGCGGGTGAAAACGACAACCTGATCGTGCAAAAACTGGAAGCAAACCCTAAAGCCTTGGGCGCATTCGGTTTCAGCTTCCTTGAGCAAAACGAAGACAAACTGCGCGGTTTGGCTATCGGCGGCGTTGCACCTTCAGCAGAAGCGGTTATTGATGGCAGCTACCCCATGTCACGTTCCATGTTCGTTTACGTGAAAAACAGCCACGTTGACCAAGTAAAAGGCATCAAGGAATTTGTTGCTGAATACGTGAGTGAAGCAGCAATGGGTGCTGATGGTTACTTGGCAGACAAAGGTTTAGTGCCTGTTGATGCTAAGGAACTGCCAGAAATCGCCAAGAATGCAACGTCATTGACCGCAATGACCGGCGACGACTTGAAATAATAACATCCTCCTCCGAAGATAATATTTCTAACAACGGAATTGAAGGGAGTGCCTCGGCACTCCCTTTTTTCGTGGCTAACCAGCGCACAGTAAATTCGCTTAGACACCCCTAAA
The DNA here is from genome assembly GCF_021650935.1 of Thiothrix winogradskyi. NCBI lineage: Bacteria > Pseudomonadati > Pseudomonadota > Gammaproteobacteria > Thiotrichales > Thiotrichaceae > Thiothrix > Thiothrix winogradskyi. The sequence goes on from NZ_CP091244.1 coordinate 2,953,895, forward strand.
GAAACAACTTGCATACTGTTAAATTCAATAAAAAACAGCTAGTATGATGTTTAAACTTCAGGGATTCACCATGAACATCCAGCAACAAATCCGCGCCCGCCGCCGCGCCTTAGGCTTTACCCAAGCCGCCATGAAAACCCGCATCGGCATGGGTCAACAACAATACCAACGCATCGAGGCCGGGGGTAACGCCAACCTTGACACTATCCAGCTTATTGCCGACGGGCTAAATGCCGACTTGATGCTGATCCCCCGCAATCGGGTACAGGCAGTACTGAATTTACTCAATGGCATAGAGCCGACACCTGCCCCAACAACTTCAGCCGACCTTGAAGACCCTTGGAAAGAGTTACTGGCTGATTTATACGAGGAAGAAGCGTGACGGCTAAAACGCAAGCCAGCGTATTGGCGCTTCAACTGCACGGTTGCCACCTTGCCTACCTGACAGGGTTTGCAGGTGGGCGTAATACCATCACCTTCACCCCTGACTACCTGAACGCCACCGAACGCCCGACCTTCACCCTGTCCCAACTCGGCAACCCCAAACTGTTCGATAAACCGTGGACAACGCAATTGAGGCTCCATCCGGCACTATCCAACCTATTACCGGAAGGTGCATTGCGGGAATGGGTAGCCCGCAACCTGAAAATCCACCCTGACAATGAGTTTCCCCTGCTGGCATGGTTAGGCAACGACCTACCCGGCGCACTCATTGCTACACCAGTTGACCCGTTGCAAGTACCTGACTGGGTATTGTCAGGGCATTCGCGAACCGCTCGCCTGCTGATTCCCATCAACCATGACGGACAACGTTTTTCCCTCGCCGGGGTGCAAATGAAATTTTCCGGCAGGCACAAAGACGGGCGCTACCACATCAGCCAAGCAGGTGAACTGGGCAACTGGATCATCAAAACACCTTCCACTCTTTACCCAGGCGTACCCGCCAACGAATACACCTGCATGACACTGGCACAACTTGCTGGGGTGGAAATCCCCGACATCCGCCTACTGCCATTGGCTGATTTGGAAGGTTTACCCGCTATCCAGTTACCGGCGGAAACCCATGCTTATGCTATCCGCCGTTTTGACCGTGATGCGGATGACGGGCGTATCCATACCGAAGATTTCGCCCAAATCCTGCAAAAATACCCGCACGAAAAATACCACAGCAGCAACTACGAAATGCTGGGGCGCATCCTCCAGCAATTCAGCGCCGACGGCACGGCTGACCTGCAACAACTGGCACGCCGCCTGCTGGTTAATATTTTGCTCGGCAACGGCGATGCCCACCTGAAAAACTGGACGGTTATCTACCCAGACCAAATAAATCCACAACTTGCCCCCGCCTATGACATTCTCTATACCCAAGCCTACATCACGGGCGAAACCCAAGCTGCCCTGAACATGGGAGGTAGCAAAGACTGGTACAAACTGGAATGGCAACACTTCCAGCGTTGGGCAAAAAAAGTCGGTATTTCATGGGCATTGATTGAAACCAGCTTGTATGACACGCTAGAACGCGCCCGTAATTTGTGGCCTGCTGCCCTACAAGAACTGCCGATGCTGGATGTTCATAAAGCAGCCTTACACACCCACTGGCAACGCCTGAACCCAGCGTGGCGAATGACCTGAGCAATCCACCCCGCCCATTGCGGCTTCTCGACACGCTCCTCTTCATCTGGTTTGCTTGGCAGCATTCCACCAACAGGATCCCCCATGCGTCCTTTAAACTTTGACAACCGCTTTGTACGCGAACTCCCCGGCGATACCGACGGGCTTAATGTACCGCGCCAAGTACACAACGCACTGTGGTCAAGCGTGCAACCCACGCCAGTAGCCAATCCACAATTACTGGCGTATTCGCCCGAAGTAGCTGCACTGCTGGGCTGGACAGATGCCGACATTCAACACCCCGATTTCGCGCAAGTCTTCGGCGGCAACCAATTGCTCACGGGAATGCAACCCTATGCGGCTTGCTACGGCGGACACCAATTCGGCGGCTGGGCAGGACAATTGGGTGACGGACGCGCCATGAGCCTCGGCGAAACCCTCAATAGCGCAGGCGAACGTTGGGAATTGCAACTCAAAGGCGCAGGTTCCACTCCTTATTCACGCCGTGCGGATGGGCGAGCGGTATTGCGCTCCTCAGTGCGCGAATTCCTGTGTAGCGAAGCCATGCACCATCTCGGTATTCCCACCACCCGTGCCTTGAGTCTGGTTGCGACGGGTGATGGCGTGTTACGCGATATGTTTTACGATGGCAACGCGCAAATTGAACCGGGGGCAATCGTGTGCCGGGTTGCGCCCTCGTTCACCCGCGTTGGCAACTTTGAACTACCTGCCTCGCGTGGCGACCTCCGCTTGCTGGAACAATTGGTGGATTTCACCATCGCCCGCGATTACTCCGAACTGCAAGGCGATACGCAAGAAAAACGCGGGCAATGGTTCTTGGAAATCTGCCGTCGCACAGCGGTGATGATTGCGCACTGGATGCGAGTTGGCTTCGTGCACGGGGTAATGAACACCGACAATATGTCGATCCTGGGTCTGACCATCGACTACGGACCTTACGGTTGGCTGGAAGATTACGACCCCATGTGGACACCTAACACCACCGACGCCCAAGGCAAACGTTACAGCTACGGGCAACAACCCTATATCGGTCACTGGAATCTGGCACGTTTGAAAGATGCCCTGAAACCCGTGATCAGTGATACCAATGTGCTGCAAGCCGGTTCGCAATTGTATGCGGATACTTACAGCGAAACCTTCGGCACGATGCTGGCGGCGAAATTCGGGATTCGGGAACTCTCTGATGAGGATGCGCCCTGGATCAATGGCGCATTTGAATTGTTGCACAAAGCGGAAGTGGATATGACGCTGTTCTTCCGTAATCTGGCATTATTAGATGTGCAGCAACCAACGCTTACCCCGCTCTATCCCGCATTCTACCGCGATGATTTATTGCAGCAATACCATGCCGAATGGGAGCAGTGGTTACAGCTTTATTGCCAACGGTTGCAGCGTGATGGTATGTCTGACCAAGAACGTCAGCAGCGTATGAATACCGTTAACCCGCGTTTTGTGTTACGCAATTACCTCGCGCAACAAGCCATCGACCAAGCCAGTGCGGGCGACAATAGTATGATTACAGAATTGTTGGACGTGTTGCGTCACCCTTATGCTGAGCAAGCGCACTATGCAAAATTTGCCGAAAAACGCCCCGAATGGGCAAGGCACAAAGCGGGATGTTCGATGCTGTCTTGCAGCTCCTAATTCACTAGCGGCTTACGAGTCGGTAAAGCACAAAAAGTGGTGCATTGCTTATTGTTGCCAAGATTGATCTCAACATCCTGCTGCCGCTTGGGCTGCGGAGGCTTAGCCTCCACCCGAATGCTGGCTGGTGAGGTATTCAAGGGCACGCCTTCATTTGCCGGAGCGGGTTCTGATGCCCCTGTCTCTGTCTGTTGCTGAAACGGATTAATGGAAGAAGCCGCGCCCGACACGGCTTCTGAGACATTAGTGAGCGTGGAACAAGCGGATACCGAAAAACCACTCAATAATACCACCATACACGCCAAGGTTCGTGGGCTGGTCATTTTCATTTGCTAGTCTCCTTACATTGCCCAATAACAGGGCTGTTTTTACACAACAAGCCTAGTGTAGCAGTAAAGAGACAAAAATTCTGTTGATTTTATTGATATGTTGTGAATTGCATACAAAAAATATATTTCAAATACCCGCTTTACCCCTTGGGCTGCATTTGTTCCGGGCGCGTGGGCGGGTCTAATTCGGTTTCCGCCCAATCCACATCCACTGGCTCACCCGCTTTATTGAACAAGGGCAATTCATAATCATTCCAGCCGCGTATCCCGGTTTTCATGGAATACACCTGCTGATAACCCAGTAACTGCAAGGTCAGTGCAGCCAGTGCAGTACGGTTTCCCGAACGACACACCAGCACCACCGGCTTATCACGTGCCATCACTAACTCAGGAATGGTGTCGGAATAACCCCAATCACAAGAGGTTTCCAAAATACCACGCGGCACATGCAGGGAATCTTTCAGGTGCGCCGCGTCATATTCATCGGCTTCGCGAATATCGACAATCAGCACATCAGGGTTGCTGGCTTGCAGCGCTTCCACATCCCACGGCATCAATTCCTGAATATGGGGCAACGCATCGGCAACCAGTGCCGCAAAGGTTTTAGGCTTATTCACGCTTAATGCTCTGCATTAGCCGCTTCGACACGGATACCGTGTTCCACCGCCATTACCGCTGCGGTAATACGGGAGCTGACATTTAATTTACGTAAAATGGCTTTAACATGCAGTTTTACCGTGCCATCGGAGATGCCTAGGTTGCGGGCAATGACTTTGTTACTCTGACCTTCTGCCAACAAGGTAAGGATTTCGTATTCACGCGGCGTCAATTCAGAGAATGGGTTGGCAATCTTGTCTTCATGCGCCCGCGCATCACCGCCTTGCACCACTCTTGCCAATACCGGCGCGAGTTCCGGGGCAACCACGGTTTTGCCTGCGACGATTTCGCGCAAAGCCACCACTAATTCATCGGGTTCAATGTCTTTGAGCAAGTAACCGCGTGCACCACTGCGCAAAGCTTCCACTAAATCGTTTTCATTGCTGCTGGTGGTGAGCATGACGACACGCAGATTCGGGGTATTTTTGCGTAACTGGCGTAATACCGTGAGACCGTCCATTTGCGGCATCCGCATATCCAGCAAGACAATATCCGGTTCGAGGTTGAGGGCAGCGGCTAAGCCTTCGTCACCACTGCCAACCGCAGCGACCACTCGGATACCCCGCCGGGTCAGTAAATCTTCCAAACCTGCACGAAACAGGGTGTGGTCATCAATCAACAATACTTTTTCGTTCATGTGGGGTCGCTTGTTACTGTGGTCATCAGAGCAGGTTACATGCCAAACAAGTCAGAAAGCTTCTTAGTTGGCGGTGCATCGAAATTTAATTGTATCAGTGTACCCTCACCCGGTTCACTTTCAAACTGTATCTCACCACCGATCTTGTCCGCCCGCTCCTGCATAATGCGTAAACCGATGTGTTCACCCGTGGTAGGGTTAGGTTCGGGCAAAGGGTCAGGCAAGCCAATACCGTCGTCTTCCACTAAAATGCTGCACCGACCTTCTTCATTGCTGTACAGTAACAAGCGCACGGTAGCGGCTTGGCTGTGCTTGCGAATATTGGTCAGTGATTCTTGCACAATGCGAATCACCTCCAACTCAACTTCGCGTGATAAATCTTTCAGTGCCCAATTATGGTAGAAAAAAACTTCCATACCGGTTTCTTGGCGGAAACGCTCGGTCAGACGTTCAACTGCCCGTAAAATTCCCTTGCCATCAATCGGCGCACGAAAATCGGTAATCAAGCTGCGTAACTCGGCGTAAGCTTCGTCGATGGTGTTTTCCAGCACCTCCAACTCATGCCACATATCCGCTTCCGCCCCACGATTGAAGGAGTCATCCAGCAAACGTACTTTAAAACGCAAACTGGCAAGGGTTTGTGCCAGTGAATCATGCAACTCGTGCGCCATACGGGTACGCTCTTCCATGATCGACAGGGTGCGCATGTCTTCATCGCTATTGGCTTTCTCAATCGCCATACCCAAATGCTGACCGATGCTGAGCAACAACTCGTCATCTTCCACCTTATCGTAACGCCCTTGCCGAATGAAGAGATTGTAAATGCCCAGAATTTTATCGCGATATTGCAGCGGAATCGCCAGCATTTCCAAATCTTGCTGCCCCGCACATAAGGGCTTGCCTAAAATCACATTGCATTGTGCAACATCGCCACGCACTTTAATTCCACGCTCACTGGCAGCTTTACCGCATAAACAATCAGGTCGAGGCAAAGTTTCTTCAGCTTTTAGGGCGGCTGTATTCAAACCAATGCTGGATACCAAGCGCATATTGCCCTCACGATCCAGCAAACGCACGGTCGCCGCTTCCGCGTGTACCACATCGGTCAGGGTATGCAGAAACCGCTTGAGTAAATCCTCCAAACTATCGGCACGATTAACACAGGTTGCCACCTCGTAAAGAACGCTAAGGTGACGCTTTTTCTGGGCAAGGTATTTTTCCTGCCGACTCATGCGTTTTTGCTGCACCCGTGACAGTGCCTGATAATCTTCGGTAATCGCGTTGATTTGCTCGCGAATTTTGCGCGACGGACAGCTTTTTCCTGAAATTGGCATCCGCGCACTGAAATCACCTTTACGCAAGCGAATCGCCCAGCGGGATAATTCCGCACCAAACCGTGAAAATTCCCGCCACATCCAATACAGCAATGACAAAACACCCGCACCCGCGATAAGCCACAAACCGGTCATCACAGGCGCAATCCACTGATACTCCGCTTTGCTGCTGGTAGCCCAAAAATAGACAGCACCAATGACAGTAAACGTAAAAACCAACACCATCAGGCTAACTTGTGCCTGCCAGGGCAGATCAATAACCGGGCGACCTTCCTGACTCGCCCAGTAGCTCTCGCGTGAAATCGTCTCCGCAACATCGTCAACGTCTGGCTGAGGCAATGTGGTGGGAATGGGGAGTTTGACGACGCTTTCTTGCATGAAATTATGCCTGTGGTGGACGGTAATTAGGGTCATTCGGATTGATGAAAACAAACTCCAGTTTACCGTCGATTTCCACATAGTCCAGAGTCATACCTGCCACTAAAGGCTGGGAAACCTCATCTACCACCAGCGCCACACCTTCGGATTCGATCTTTTGGTCACCTGCTTTGTCCTGATCATCAAAGCCCATCAGGTAATGAAACGCGCCATCAGGCTTTCTTTGGATAGCAATGCGTAACGGTAAACCAATGGCATTACCCTGTACCGAAGCGGTACGAACTTGAGTAGCAGCGGTGGCAGTAACTGTGATCATGCAGTAGGATTCCTTTGGGTTTGACGGATAAACTCAACAAAACGCTGCGCCCACCTAAACTGGGCGGTATCGCGCATGTGCGTGTAAGAGGCTAACAAATTGCGGTAAATCCAGCCATCGTGTTGACCATCAATGCCGGTTCCGCGTTGCATACGGTAGGCGAATTTACCCGTTGCGGTCAAATTCTCAAGTCGCGAATAGTGGAACTCGTGCGCATTAATGGTATGCAACGTGTCGCCACCCGGCCAAGGCATATCGGCGGTTTCCTGCAATTTCACGTAACCCCTGCCCTGCGGCTTGGTATGCATTACCGCATCGCCAGGAATCACCCCCACCATTGGCGCTTGCTGCCCGTTCCAAATTAGGCTGCGGGAAAGGTACATCAAGCCGCCGCATTCCGCATACGTCGGCAAACCGTTGTCGATGGCATCGCGGATGGATTCGCGCATCGACGTATTCGCCGCCAGTTGCTGCATGTGGGTTTCGGGGAAACCACCGCCGATGAACAAACCGTTGATGTTAGGCAAGGCAGCATCTTTCAGGGTATTGATGGGGACAAGCTGCGCACCGGCTTGTTGCAGGGCATCAAGGTCGCCGGGGTAATAAAAACCGAAAGCGGGGTCTTGGCAGATACCGATGCGCAGAAACCCCTCACCCCAACCCCTCTCCCTCAAGGGGAGAGGGGCTAAGATATTCTTTTCTTCCTCCCCCTCTCCCCTTGAGGGAGAGGGGGCTGGGGGGGTGAGGGGTTCTTCCGCAATCCCCAACAACGTCGCCAAATCCACTTGTTCAGCCACCAAATCCCGAATCCGCCCAATCTGTTGTTCTGCTTCACCACTCTCATTGCTCGGCATCAAGCCCAGATGACGCTCTTCGATCTCCATTTCGGGATTGTTTTGTACTGCACCCAATACTTTGATGTCAGTGTAATGCTCAACAGATTCGCGTAACTTAGTCGCATGGCGAGCACCCCCCACGCGGTTAAAAATAATTCCGGCAATGTTTACTTCGCGGTCAAATGCCTGATAACCGAGCAATAACGGGGCAATACCGCGCGTCATACCGCGTGAATCCACCACTAAGATAACTGGGGATTGGGTCAGTTTAGCCACCGCCGCATTGCTATCCGCACCATCCAGCGCCATACCGTCGTACAGCCCTTTGTTGGCTTCGATCAACGCGATGTCCGCATTTTTCGAATAATGCTGCACCATCTGAATGATTTCATCCGGCGTCATGGTATTAAAATCAAGATTGTGGCAAGGACGCTGACTGGCAGCCCCCAACCACAAAGGGTCGATATAATCCGGCCCTTTTTTGAAAGGCTGGACACGTAAACCCTGGGCGTACAAAGCCGCACACAGACCAATGGAAAGTGTCGTCTTGCCAGAAGATTTGTGGGTTGCGGAGATAAAGATTCTTGCCATGAATCCATTCTACCGCAATTTTCTTATATTATTAAATCTTAATATTGTCGTGACGTTGCCAGACAAACACAATCCAATAGAAGACAGCGGCGATCACCACAAAGCTGACCAGACTCGCCACCGGATCAATTTCACTAGCGGTAAACAAGGACGGCGCAGGCAATGCTGAACCCTCATAATTCATAACCAATACCGCGAACAGATTATTCGCGGCATGAACCCCAATCGCCAACTCCAGGGAATTACTTTTGACCGTAATAATGGCTAAAAACAAGCCCATTAACAAATACAATAACGGAATCAGGTAGGCATTCGCCCCGACTTCTGGATTTGCTAAATGTGCCGCCATGAAAAGCAACGAAGACCCCAACACCGGTACGACTGCACTGCGCCCCCACAACCCCAACCATTGCATTACATAACCCCGAAACAGCAATTCTTCAGCCGCTGCCTGAAGCGGGGTAATCACCAGCGCAATCGGCAGGAAAATCAGGAATTGTGTTGCATCAAACGTCATCTGGTATTCATCAGGCTTGAATAACACCTCCAGTAAGGTTGCCAAGGCAATCAAACCCAAAAAGACAGCAAAGCCCTTAAACATGAGTTTCCAGTCAATGCGCATAAACGGCGTAATGAGGCTAGTGAAGTAACGTTGGTGTAAAAAACGCACCGTAATGAACACCCCCAGCAGCATTGCCAGCAAGGTGAAGTTGATCCCCAGATAAGGCCACAGGCTACTGACCCCCTCAAACTGCAAGGTACTCAGGTCAACATTAGTGGCAGGATCATCGTCACCCAACAGCATAACCACCATGATTCCTAACGGAATCGCACCCAACACCTGCCAGAAAACCGCAATGACCAATAAGCCAAGTACGTACCGCCACCAATGATTTTTACCCAGACTGGCCAGGCTCAGATAACTTGTGTTCACCTATTTTCCTTAATTATGTAATTCACATCATACAACTGTAAGTTATTGTAGCGCATATTTTGAATTGCACATGCAATAAGAGACAACCATAATCAAGATCAATAGACTCAGTAAACCGACCTGCTGGTCATTTCAGACCAACGGAGAGAAGCACACGCTTGTAGCACGGCGAAACGAGTTAAATCTCACCACGATAAGGTTTGTATGTTGCAGTATGTCGTTAAACGCTTGCTAGGTGCGCTGCCCACCTTGCTGGTGATCATTACCTTGGCGTTCTTTTTAATCCGTTTAGCACCGGGCGGGCCGTTTGATACCGAACGCCCCATGCCGCCAGAAATTGCGGCGAATATGGAACGTGCTTACCACTTGGATAAGCCTTTGCCGGTGCAATACGGGTATTACTTGCTCAATGTGTTGCAAGGGGATTTGGGGCCGTCGTTTAAGTACAAGGATCACAGTGTCAGCAGCTTGATTGCGGAAGGGTTTCCGGTGTCTTTGCAATTGGGGGTGTTTGCCATGCTGCTCGCCTTGCTGGTTGGGATACCGGCAGGAATGTTGGCGGCGTTGCATCACAACCGCCCGCTGGATCACGCGGTAATGGCGGTTTCCATGACGGGTATTACGATACCCAATTTTGTCATGGCACCGTTATTGGCGTTGGTGTTTGGGGTATTTTTGCATTGGCTGCCGGTAGCCGGTTGGGATCAGGGCTGGAAATCAGCAGTGTTACCAGTGATTGCGTTGGCATTGCCGCAAATTGCGTATGCGGCGCGGCTAATGCGTGCCAGTGTGCTGGAAACCTTGTCTAGCCCGCATATTCGTACTGCGGTTGCCAAAGGCTTACCGATGCGGCTGATTGTGTGGCGGCATGTATTGAAAGGAGCATTGCTGCCAGTATTGTCTTGGCTGGGGCCTGCGACAGCGGCGATTATTACCGGTTCGGTGGTGATTGAGCAGATTTTCGGAATTCCGGGCATCGGGCGACATTTTGTGCAGGGGGCATTGAATCGGGATTACACGTTGGTCATGGGCGTGGTGATCTTTTACGGCGCGTTAATTATTTTGATGAATTTGCTGGTGGATGTAATTTACGGCTGGATGGATCCGAGGGTGCGTTATGATTAAACACAAAGCATTACAGCGCTTATTGCGTAACAAAATGGCGGTCGGCAGCGCCATCGTCTTGCTGTTGATTGCCGTCTTGTGTGTGTTGGGGCCGTTGTTTAGCCCGTACCCTTACGACGAAATTTATTGGGATGCCATGGGAATTCCGCCCGATGCCGCGCAAGGTTTCTGGTTTGGGACGGATGCGAATGGACGGGATTTATTCGTGCGTACCCTGATTGGCGGGCAGATTTCGTTAATGGTGGGCTTGGCGGCAACCTCGGTCAGTTTGCTTATCGGCGTTTTGTATGGGGCAACGGCGGGGTATTTGGGCGGGCGTACTGATGCGCTGATGATGCGCTTGGTGGATGTATTGTATGCCCTGCCCTTTATGTTTTTCGTGATTTTGCTAATGGTATATTTCGGGCGCAGTATTTTCCTGATCTTCGTAGCAATCGGTGCGGTGGAATGGTTAACAATGGCGCGGATTGTCCGTGGGCAAGCCTTATCCTTGAAAGGTCGCGCCTTTGTGGAAGCCGCACGGGTCAGCGGCGTGAGTCATTTCGGAATTATCCGCCGTCATATCGTCCCCAATACCTTGGGGTCAGTGATTGTGTATGCCACCTTGACTGTGCCACAAGTTATCTTGTTTGAATCGTTTTTGAGCTTTTTAGGCTTAGGGGTGCAAGAACCGCTGACCAGTTGGGGCGTGTTGATTGCAGAAGGTGCTGCGCAAATGGAAACTGCACCGTGGATGTTATTATTTCCCGCCGGATTTTTAGCGGTGACGTTGTTCTGCCTCAATTTTTTGGGCGATGGTTTACGGGATGCGTTGGATCCAAAGTCAGGATGAAACAGGGGTAACAAACCATGCTAAACTGTTCAAGTAATCCGTCACACTAGGGCATCACAATGGAATGGTCAGAAGTTATCGACAACCCATTACTGCAAAACTTACCGTTCAAAATTGAGCTGAATAAGTTTGGCAAGCTCTTGATGAGTCCCGCTTCCAATAGCCACGGCAGGTTTCAGGGGCGAATTGCGGGGGCATTGTGGCAACGCCAACCCGAAGGTGAAGTCATTACCGAATGCTCCATTCAAACCTCAGAAGGTGTGAAAGTGGCAGATGTCGCGTGGGCTTCAGCGGCTTTCATTACCGAATTCGGCTATGTCACCCCGTATCCCAAAGCCCCAGAACTGTGCGTTGAAATCGTATCACCGTCCAATTCCAAAATAGAAATTGCGGAAAAAGTGGAGCTATACCTCGCCAAAGGGGCGCAAGAAGTGTGGGTAGTGTACGAGAATAATCACATGGAAATATTCACTCACGTTGGGCAGATTGAACAGAGTAAGTTTGCACCGGACATCAAAACCCAAATTTTCCGTTAAGAGAAGAAACCCCTCCTAACTTCCGAGGGGTTTCTTCAACGCTTCGTAACGCTGCATCACTCGAATTCGACGACCAAATCGCCCTGCTCGACCAACTCGCCCGCGTGCAAGTGAACTTTCTTCACCTTACCCGCTTCTGGCGCAGTAATCGTGGTTTCCATTTTCATCGCCTCAATCACAAACAGCGGCGCATTCTGCTCCACCTCATCGCCCGCTTTGACCATAATGGTGGACAGTTTGCCCTGCAACGACGTACCCACTTCATTAGGATCAACCGCTTTGCGGTTAGTGGCACGGGTCGGCTTCACCGACAAATCACGGATTTGCACCGCACGGATTTGCCCGTTGAAATCAAACGTCACGCCACACATGCCGTTCTCATCCGTCGGTGAACGGTACAGCAAACGGATAATTAGCACCTTGCCGCGCCCCAACTCAACCAGCACTTCCTCATTCAGTTTCAAACCGTAGAAGAATAGCGAAGTCGGCAAATGGCTAATGTCACCGTATTCCTGCTGATGCTTATAAAACTCGCGGAATACCGCCGGATACATCGTGAATGACAAGAAATCGAGGAACGTCTGTTCGGGATCAAACTCCTGCTTAAACGCCTCAAATGCCGCATCCAAATCAATCGGCTTCAAGTGATCATTAGGACGACCCGTGTATGGCTTCTCACCTTTAAGAATAATGTCGCTCAAAGTTTTCGGGAAACCGCCTGGCACTTGCCCCAAGCCGCCTTTGAAGAGGTCGATCACGGAATCAGGGAATGCCAGCGTGCGCCCACGTTCCATTACATCCTGTTCAGTTAAGCCGTTGGAAGTCATGTAAATCGCCATATCGCCAACGACTTTGGACGACGGGGTAACTTTCACAATGTCACCGAACATACGATTGACGACTGCGTAGTTTTCCTTCACCTCCTCGAACTTGTGTTCCAAGCCCAGCGCAATCGCTTGCGGACGCAGGTTGGAATACTGACCGCCCGGAATTTCGTGGTTGTACACTTCCGCCGTGCCTGCTTTCAAACCAGACTCAAACGGGTAGTACATTTCGCGCACATCTTCCCAATAATTGGCATAAGCATTCAATGACTTGAGATTGTACGGCTGTTCACGCGGCTGACCTTCCATCGCTGCAATCAGCGAGTTCAAGTTGACCTGCGAAGTCAAACCTGACATGGAACTCATGCAACCATCCACAATATCCACACCCGCTTCAATCGCTTTCAGCAAAGTGGCGGATTGAATCGACGCGGTGTCATGCGTATGCAAATGAATTGGAATGCTCACCGTATCTTTCAACGCGGTAATCAACGTCGTCGCCGCATACGGCTTCAACACACCTGCCATATCCTTGACCGCCAGCATGTGCGCACCCGCGTCTTCCAACTGCTTCGCCAAATCCAGGTAATATTGCAAGTTGAATTTATTGGACGGATCTTTGTTCAGCACATCGCCGGTATAGCAAATCGTACCTTCCGCAATCCCGCCAGTACGCTCACGCACGCACTGAATGGATTTGCGCATCCCTTCAATCCAGTTCAAGGAATCGAAAATACGGAACACGTCAATCCCGTTTTCCCACGACTTTTCAATGAAGGCTTCCACCACATTGTCGGGGTAGGCGGTATAACCCACCGCATTCGAGCCACGGAACAGCATTTGGAACAAAATGTTCGGAATCGCTTCCCGCAATTGGCGCAAACGATCCCACGGGCATTCGTGCAAGAAACGCATTGCCACGTCAAACGTTGCCCCACCCCACAGTTCCAACGAGAACAACTGCGGATGGTTTTTCGCCAAACCTTCGGCGATTTTCATCATGTCGTCGGTACGCACACGGGTTGCCAGCAAAGACTGGTGCGCATCACGTAAGGTGGTATCGGTGTAGAAAATGTTCGGCTGCTCTTTCACCCACTGACAGAATTTCTCCGCGCCCATCTCATCCAGCAAGTTTTTGCTGCCCTTCGGGTATGCACCTAACTTGTCGAAAGCAGGAATGATCGGCTTGCGGAAATGTTTGTGCGGGTCGACGTATTTCACGTCCGGGTTGCCGTTGACCGTCACATTACCGATGAATTTCAGCGTTTTGGTACCACGGTCAAAACGCATTGTCGTGTGGAACAATTCCGGGTGGTTGTCGATGAACGTGACCGCGCATTTGCCCGTGGTAAAAACTTCATGTTGCAGCACGTTTTCGAGGAAACCGATATTGGTTTTCACCCCACGGATACGGAATTCCTGCAAGGCACGCAAATTACGGTTGGCAGCACCTTCCAGTGAACGCCCCCATGTCGTGACTTTGACCAACATGGAATCGAAAAACGGCGATACTTTCGCACCGGGATAAGCCGCGCCTGCATCCAAACGCACCCCGAAACCGCCACTGCTGCGGTAAGCAATGATCGTGCCGTAATCCGGCTTGAAACCATTTTCAGGGTCTTCGGTGGTGATGCGGCACTGCACCGCGTAACCGTTGCATTCCACCGATTCTTGGTTGGGAATGCCAATTTCGGGGTCATCCAGCCGTGCGCCGCCTGCAATCAAAATCTGACTGCGCACAATGTCAATGCCGGTGATTTCTTCGGTGATGGTGTGTTCGACCTGCACACGCGGATTCACTTCGATGAAATAAATGCGCTCGTCTTTGTCGACTAGGAATTCGACTGTACCGGCACAGGAATAGTCAACGTGGCGGGTAATTGCCAGCGCGTATTTGTACAGATTTTCGCGGGTTTCGTCTTTCAAGCTGGTGCTAGGCGCGACTTCCACGACTTTCTGGAAGCGGCGTTGCACGGAACAATCGCGTTCGTACAAATGCACCAGATTGCCGTGGGTATCACCCAAAATCTGGATTTCGATGTGTTTGGGCGAGTCGATGTATTTTTCGAGGAAGACAGTGGCATCGCCGAAGGCTTTAAGGGCTTCGTTACGCGCATCGTTATACGCGCCTTCCAACTGTGACGGGTCACGCAAGACGCGCATACCGCGTCCACCACCGCCCGACGCAGCTTTCAACATCAGCGGGTAGCCAATACGGTCAGCTTCACGACGCGCAATCTCCAGCGTATCTAACGGTTCGCGGCTGTCTTCGATAACGGGCAAACCGGCAGTGATGGCGTTTTCTTTGGCGGCAACTTTGTCGCCTAAACGCTGCATCGCTTCCGGTGTCGGCCCCACAAAAATAATGCCTTCTTCGCGACAACGCCGTGCGAATTGCACATTCTCAGAGAGAAAGCCGTAACCGGGGTGAATCGCATCCACATGATGACGCTTAGCGGTTTCAATAATGGCTTCAATATCGAGGTAAGGCTTGAGCGGTTCGTCGTCTTTGCCGATCTGATAGGCTTCATCAGCTTTGTAACGGTGCGGTGAAAAACGGTCTTCATAGGTGTAGATGGAAACCGTACACAGCTTGAGTTCGGCTGCTGCACGCAGAATACGGATTGCGATTTCGCCACGATTGGCGACCAGGAGCTTCTTGATTGACCGGGTCATTGGACTACCTTCGATAAGAGTGGAACGGACTGCCTTAACGGTGGGCTGTGTGTGGAACTTGAGCGTATCCACACTATTATTATGCCAATAGTTTGCGTGACTGAGCGGCGCTAGTCAAACCGCTATTGGTGCTTTAATCAGCGGATGGTGTGCGTAATCAACTAATTCAAAGTCATCATACGTAAATGCGAACAAATCGGTCACTGCGGGGTTCAACTTCATCTGCGGCAGTGGGTACGGTTCACGGCTCAATTGTAGCTCCACCTGTTCCAAATGATTGGAATACAAATGTGCATCCCCCAGCGTGTGAATAAATTCACCGGGTTGCAGCCCAGTGACCTGCGCTACCATCAGCGTCAGCAATGCGTAGGAGGCAATATTGAACGGCACGCCGAGGAAAATATCCGCACTGCGCTGGTACAACTGACACGACAGCTTGCTTTCCGCCACATAAAACTGGAAAAAAGCGTGGCACGGCGGCAATGCCATATTGTCCACATCCGCCACGTTCCAAGCGCTGACAATAATACGGCGCGAATCGGGGTTGTGTTTCAATTGGGCAATGACTTGAGCAATCTGGTCAATATGCCGCCCATCAGGTGTCGGCCAGTTGCGCCACTGATAGCCATAGACCGGCCCCAGTTCACCGTTTTGATCTGCCCATTCATCCCAAATACTGACACCATTTTCTTTCAAATAACGGATATTGGTGTCGCCTTTCAGAAACCACAGCAATTCATGAATGATTGAGCGCAAATGTAACTTCTTGGTGGTGACGAGTGGAAACCCAGCACTCAAATCAAAGCGCATCTGATAACCGAATACCGATACTGTACCCGTACCCGTGCGGTCGGCTTTGACGACACCGTGATCACGCACATGGCGCATTAAATCGAGGTATTGCTTCATGCCTTCGCCTTTTTATACGCAAACCACATAAACAACACGCCGAGCAGAATCATCGGCACACTCAACACTTGCCCTTGCGTGACCCAACCCCATGCCACGTAACCAAGCGCCGCATCCGGTTCACGCACAAACTCCACAATAACCCGCGCAATGCCATAACCGACGAGGAATAAGCCGGAAATTGCCCCCACGGGTGGCGAACGCTTTCTAAACCAATTCAGCACGAGGAACAGCACCAAGCCTTCCAAAAACGCCTGATAAAGTTGTGAGGGATGCCGCACGATATTATCCACTTGCGGGAACACCATGCCCCATGGCACATCCGTCGCCCTGCCCCACAATTCGCCGTTGATGAAATTACCGATACGCCCCACCCCTAAACCGATCGGTACAAGTGGTGCAACAAAATCACTGACCTGAAAGAAATTCAGTTTCCAACGCCGTGCCAGCAAGAACATCGCCAGAATCACCCCCAGCAAACCGCCGTGGAAACTCATGCCGCCATCCCAAATCTGAAACAAAGACACTGGGTCAGACAAAAAGCCTTTCAGGTTATAAAACAGCATGTAGCCAATGCGCCCACCGGCAACCACACCAATCGCGCCCCAGAACATCATGTCATCTACCCGATCCGGGTTCATGACACTGTTTGGCTCTTTGGAACGCATCTTGCCAATAATCAGAAAACCGAGGAAACCAATCACATACATCAGCCCGTACCAATGCACTTGCAAAGGGCCAAGTGCTATCGCCACGGGGTCAAATTGAGGGTGTACCAACATGGGTTATCTCTACTTGCTTGCTAGAAAAATAGGTTATGGAGTGCAGTGCCGGGGTCATCTGCCCGCATCAAGGCTTCGCCGACCAAAAAGGCATTAACGCCATGATCACGCATCAGCCTGACATCAGCAGGGGTGTGAATGCTGCTCTCTGTCACCAGCAACACGTTTTCCGGCACGTCGGGCAACAGATCAATAGTGGTTTGCAGGGAAGTCTCGAAGGTACGCAAATTGCGGTTATTGATGCCGATCAGTGGGGCATTGAGACGCAAGGCACGCCCAAGTTCATCCTTGTCATGCACTTCAATCAGCGCATCCATGCCCAGTTCCGTTGCCAGCGCGTACAGATCCGTCATCTGTGCGTCAGCCAATGCCGCCACGATCAGCAGGATGCAATCTGCACCAATAGCACGCGCTTCGTAAACCTGATACCGATCAACGATGAAGTCTTTACGAATAACGGGCAGTTGGCAGGCGGCACGCGCTGCTTGCAAATAACTTTCGCTGCCCTGAAAGTATTGCGCATCGGTCAGCACCGACAAACACGCAGCCCCACCACGTTCGTAACTCGCCGCAATCGCAGGCGGATCGAAATCCGCACGAATCAGCCCTTTGCTCGGAGATGCCTTTTTAATTTCCGCAATCACCGCCGATTCACCTGCTGCCAGACGCTTGCGCATGGCTTGCTCGAAACCACGCACGGATGAGGCACTGGCTGCCTCTTCCTGCAATTGCGCCAGACTACGCACCGCAGAACGTGCCGCGATTTCTTCCTGCTTGGTGCGCAGGATTTTTTGCAAAATATCAGGAGTACTCATCAGGCATCAAAACTGTTGGTTAGGTCAATCAATTGCTGCAAACGCACGGCGGCTGCACCGGAATCCAGCACTTGCTGGGCTTTGGCAACGCCAGCCGCATGGCTATCCGCCAGCCCTGCCACGTAAATTGCCGCACCCGCATTCAAGCACACAATGTCACGCGCCGTGCCTTGTTCACCGGCAAACACGCGCTGAATCAGTTGCAAACTGGCTTGCGCCGTTTCCACTCGCACACTGTCGAGGCTGGACTGCTGCAAACCCACATCTTCGGGTTGGATGGTGTATTCGGTGATCACACCGTCTTTCAACTCTGCGACGAAGGTCAGCGCGGCGGTGCTGATTTCATCCAAACCGTCAGCGGCGTGTACCACCATGACATGTTTGCTGCCTAAGTTTTTCAACACTTCCGCCATTGGGCGTACCCAATGTTGATCGAATACGCCCAGCACTTGATTGGGCGCATTCGCCGGATTCGACATCGGCCCCAAGAGGTTAAAAATAGTGCGCACGCCCAACTCGCGCCGTGGCGCACTCGCATGACCCATTGCACTGTGGTGCTTTTGCGCAAACAAGAAACCCACGCCCAAGGTGTTAATGCACTCAGCCACCTGTTCAGGGGTAATATTCAAATTCACGCCCGCTGCTTCCAACACATCCGCACTGCCGGACTTGCTGGAAATCGAACGGTTGCCGTGTTTAGCGACTCGCGCTCCCGCTGCTGCGGCAACAAAGGCACTCGCGGTGGAAATATTGAACGTGCCAGACGAATCCCCACCCGTACCGCAGGTATCCACCAAATGCTCCGGCGACACCTCAACACGAGTTGCTAATTCGCGCATCACGCTGGCAGCCGCGCTGATTTCCGTGACGGTTTCACCGCGCATCCGCAAGCCAATCAGAAACCCGCCGATTTGCGCGGGAGTCGCCTGACCTGTCATGATGGTACGCATCGCATCCGTCATTTCTTCGGTGGAAAATGAGCCGTTTTCAGTGATTTTACGTATAAAGTTTTGCAATTCCATGAAATCCGCTTAATTCTTGCTAAGATAGATATGGACGAATGCTAACATGATTTGGTCTTTTGTGTTCACTACTGAAAGAGGTGTCTTATGGAAAAGAACGTTGGCAGCATGGATAGAAATATCCGCTTCGGTGCAGGCGCTGTCCTGCTGATTTGGGGCTTGGTGTTCAAGGGCGGCTTCCTGTTGATTCTGCTTGGGATCGCGCTACTCGCCACTGGCTACCTGAACTTTTGCCCAGCCTACAAACTGATTGGCAAGAATACTAACAAAAGCTAAGCGGATTTCTACTGCGCTGGCTACCGTCATTTGCCGGTAGCCAGTCAGTGTGCGATATTCACTACCATTTTTAGAATGGATAGTTTGCACCATGATCATCAAACCCAGTGAACAGCCCGGTTCACACGAGCGTCATTTACTCCGCAAAGCCAGCAACCCGCTGTTCCCCAATGCTCCCACATTAGACGATGACAATCTCATCGACGCGCAACGCCTTGACCACGAAGCCCTGCAAACCTTCAACACCGAATTCCGCGCTTTGCTGGAAGAAACGACTTCGCTCACTGGCAATGTTGAGAGCGAGGTGATTTTGCAGCTCAAAGACCGGCTGGATCGGGCGTATGAAAGTGCCTCCAGCGTTGGTGGTGATCTCAGCAAAACCAAAGATGCGATTCGCAAATTGCTGGGCTTTATGATGGCAAGCGTGCGCCGTGGTGCAGGCGCAGATGAACACGCCCACATGGAACTCGATCAGGAAGAAGCCGCCCGCAATGCACACTTTACCCTGCTGGATGCGCCATTGGTGGCGGATTTATTGCACCCCGAATCCCCGATTCACCCCGATGAACTCGTTCCCACCCTGCTGTCCGCCGACAAGGATGAGCTGCAATTAGCCCTGCAAATGTTCGACGAAGTACAACTGCTGGCAATTTTAAGCCAAGGTGCGGCACTGCTGGAACAGTTACAGGGCGAAGGCGTGAATGTCAGTATTCCACAGGAAAAACTGGCGTTTATGCAGGGTTATGCGGAATTCGCGGGCGGCTTATCGACTTAAGCAAGCGCTTCCATCACCATCCGCCCAACCTCGCTTTCCACCGCGACGATTTCACCGCGCAGGGAATTGGGTTGGGCTTCGGTAATACGGACATCGACGAACCGACCAATCAAACGTGGATGCCCGTCGAAATTCACCACGCGATTATTCTCAGTACGTCCAGCCATTTGCTCATGCTTGCGGGACGGACGTTCCACCAAAACCCGTTGCACCGTCCCCACCATTGCCGCGCTAATCGCGTTGGCTTGCGCCAGAATGCGGGTCTGCAAGTGTTGCAAGCGGTCTTTTTTCACCGATTGCGGCACATCATCCGGCAAGCTTGCAGCAGGTGTGCCGGGGCGTTGGCTGTAGATAAAGCTGAAACTCAGGTCGAAATTCATCTCTTCAATCAGCTTCATGGTATCGGCAAAATCCTGCTCGGTTTCACCGGGAAAGCCGATAATGAAGTCGGATGACAAGCTCAAATCGGGGCGAATCTTGCGCAATTTGCGGATTTTAGCTTTGTACTCAATCGCCATGTGATTGCGCTTCATCGCCATCAAAATCCGGTCAGAACCGCTTTGCACGGGCAAATGCAAATGGCTGACCAATTCCGGCACATCCGCGTACACCTCAATCAAGCTGTCGTTGAACTCGTTAGGGTGCGAGGTTGTGTAACGGATACGATCAATCCCATCCACCGCTGCCACCAAGGTGATCAGCATGGCAAGGTCGGCAATCGAACCATCGTGCATTTTGCCGCGATACGCATTCACATTTTGCCCCAGCAAATTGACTTCGCGCACGCCTTGCGCCGCGAGTTGCGCCACTTCGGTAATCACGTCATCAAAGGGGCGCGAAATTTCTTCGCCACGGGTGTAAGGCACCACGCAGAAGGTGCAATATTTGCTACAACCTTCCATCACCGATACAAACGCCGTGGGGCCTTCGGCACGCGGTTCGGGCAAATTGTCGAACTTTTCGATTTCGGGGAAGGAAATATCCACCACCGCGTGGTGTTCGGTGCGCACTTGGCGAATCATATCCGGCAAACGGTGCAAGGTTTGCGGGCCAAACACCACATCCACCACCGGTGCGCGTTGCCGCAAGGCTTCGCCTTCTTGGCTGGCAACACAACCACCCACGCCGATCACAATATTAGGATTTTTATCTTTAAGTTTTTTCCAACGCCCCAACTGCGAGAATACTTTTTCCTGCGCTTTTTCGCGGATCGAACAGGTATTCATCAGTAACACATCCGCTTCCGCCGGATTGTCGGTGAGTTCCATGCCCTGCGCGTGATGCAGCACGTCCAGCATCTTGGCTGAATCGTATTCGTTCATTTGACATCCGTGGGTTTCGATAAAAATTTTGCCTGCCATTGTGTCCGTTCTATCCGTCGTGAAAGCGTGGGGAAACGCGCTATTATCCGCGCTCTACTGAATACAGACAACTTTTCACAAAAAACGCGCTAAAATTGTGGGTGTAATGCCCGCGAGGGGCGCTTTAATGAATAGAAATCGTAGGAATACACCATGAAAACAGCTTCATTTTTTTCAGCACTCGCTTTAGCGTTGGCACTAAGCGTTTCCAGCGTGCAGGCTGCCAGCGATGTATATGTGATCACTGGCGTGACAACAGGCGAATTCTTAAACATGCGAGCCAATGCAGGCACGGGTAGCAGCGTTGTCGGTAGAATCCCACACAATGGTCAGGGCATTGTGACCACGGGTGAAGAGAAAAAAGTCGGTAGCACCGTCTGGGCAAAAATTTACTGGAACGGTGTCGGCGGCTGGGTCAGCAAACGTTACTTATTGCCGGAAGACCAAGCAGCAAACGCACCACCCACGCCAACGCCAGCACCTGCTGCACCACCTGCGGTTGTTGTACCACCGATCAAAGTTCCGTCTAATGTCACGCCACCGCCAGCCAAGGCCGCCAGCAATAGCTTGGTGTGCAGCGGCACTGAACCTTTTTGGAGCATTGAAATTACCGATGCCAATTTAAACGTGAATATGATGGATGGCCCTCGCTACAGCGTACCCGTCACGTTCCGCCAAACATCGGCAAATAACGCCACCATCGCGGTCATTGCCGGAGTCGCTGGTACAAATAATACTCAAGCGTTCATGCAAAAAGTCAGCAGTTGCAGCGACGGCATGTCGGATACCAATTATCCGTACAGCGTTACAGCGGTGTTGAATAACCAGCGAGTCGTGTCAGGGTGCTGCCAAGTGCGGTAACAGCATAGAAAAACAGGGAGATCATGGGTACACTCTGCCCTTTTCTCCTCTGTGCAAGGAACCCCCATGTCCCACATGCAGTTCGATCTGCTCACCACCGATGGCAATGCGCGGCGCGGTCGCCTTACCTTTCCGCGTGGCACGGTAGAAACCCCCGCCTTTATGCCCGTCGGCACGTATGGCACGGTCAAAGCCATGACCCCCGAAGAACTGCAAGGCATTGGTGCTGAAATTATCCTCGGCAACACCTTCCACCTAATGCTGCGCCCTGGCACAGAAATTGTGCAATTGCACGGCGATTTGCACGGTTTTATGCACTGGGAAAAACCGATTCTCACCGATTCCGGCGGTTTCCAAGTATTCTCACTGGCAGAAATGCGCAAGATTTCCGAAGAGGGTGTGCGCTTCCAATCCCCCGTGAATGGCGCAAAAGTGCTGATGACCCCGGAATCGTCGATGCAAGTGCAGCGTGAACTCGGCTCGGACATCGTAATGATTTTCGACGAATGCACCCCCTTCCCCGCCACACCCGACGAAGCCCGCCATTCGATGGAGCTTTCCTTGCGCTGGGCAAAACGCAGCAAAGACGCACACGAGGGCAATCCCTCCGCCCTGTTTGGCATTGTGCAAGGCGGCATGTACGAAGATTTGCGCAAAATTTCCGCCCATGGCTTGCTCGACATCGGTTTCGACGGCTATGCAATCGGTGGTTTGTCGGTCGGTGAACCCAAAGACGAACGCGACAAAGTGCTGGAATGCACCCTGCCCGAACTCCCCACTGACCGCCCGCGTTACCTCATGGGTGTCGGCAAACCCGAAGACATTGTGGAAGGTGTTCGGCGCGGGGTGGATATGTTCGATTGCGTCATCCCCACCCGCAATGCGCGTAACGGCTTTCTGTTTACCCGCTACGGCACGTTGAAAATCCGCAACAGCCAATACCAGCACGATACCCGCCCGATTGACGAGCAGTGTGGCTGTTACACCTGCCAGCATTATTCCCGTGCCTACCTGCGCCATTTGGACAAATGCACCGAAATTTTAGGTGCGCGGCTGAACACCATCCACAACCTGTATTACTACCAAGAATTGATGCGCGGTATCCGTGACGCGATTGCAGCGGGAACGTTTGAAACCTTCGTGCGCGATTTTTACGCCTTACGCACCAAGGCTGAGGATAGCTGACTACCACAACAGGGTTATTGGCATCCCGACCGCCTACCCCGATAATCTTGACA
The DNA here is from genome assembly GCF_021650935.1 of Thiothrix winogradskyi. Classification (NCBI taxonomy): domain Bacteria; kingdom Pseudomonadati; phylum Pseudomonadota; class Gammaproteobacteria; order Thiotrichales; family Thiotrichaceae; genus Thiothrix; species Thiothrix winogradskyi. The sequence continues at coordinate 2,977,215 of NZ_CP091244.1, forward strand.
TATTCCCTAGGATAATCGGTACAACCCTTGCAGCTTTCCAACGAAGACAACCTGCGGCTCAATGTCCTGCTTGCCCAACCGCTGCAAGCCGTGCGTATTAACGAGTCCACCATGACCGTCCACGCCCTCACCGAGCGCGGCGAAGCGAAAGTGCGCCTCAACCCCACCGCGCGGGATGAGCAATACCTGCGCTGGGTACGCGAATTGCTCTCCATGAAAGTGACCGGCTCACCCGGCGGCTACCCGATTTTCCTGAAACGCTGGACGCGCATGAGTCACGCCCGCAACAACCTCGACCAAATGCTGCTCCTTGGCGAACCCGAAGCCGTCGCCGCCGTGGTCTACACCCCCGGTCTAACCCACGACATCGCCAAACGCGCATGGTGGGCAAGCCCCAGCGCCACCAATGCCCGTTGCCTCCTAGAAAACCCCGAAGTTGTCGCGGGCGAACTCGGCAAAGAACTCACCGCCTACCTGCTCGAATTCCTGCCCTTCGAGGAAATCCAACTCGACGTAGTAGACACCGTGCGCCTCTGCCTGCAAGGTGAACTCATTACCCCCAGTGAGCGCAGCAAACTGTGGGAGCGCGCCAAACGCAAAAACCCATTCTACATCGGCTTCCTGCACGCTGACCCCACCTACATTCCCTTGCCCGCCAAGCCGCATCGTCACCACGCTGACCTCATCGCACAACTGGCAACGCAACTCGACGCAAACAACCCCTACGCCCAAGCCTTCAGCCAAACGCTTGATAGCGCAGGGCAAAATTGGTTACGCGCCCTGCAACTCGCACTCGAAAAGCCCGTCGATCAAGAAGTCGTCATCTCCTTATTCATCGCCATCGACAAACGTTTCCCGCTACCCTTGCCGGAATCGCGTGGAGTACGCGACCTGAATACCGCCCTGCAACGCGCCGAACAATTTTGCCACACGGATGATGATTGCCCAGCCGACGTAAAAACCGTGCGTGACACCTTGAATCCCGACACATTGCCCCTATTTAAGGCTATGTTAATACTCGCGCAAATGGGGGAAGATTCCCTCATTCCGTATTTTGGCGGCAACGATTCGGTCGGTTCAGTGATGCGCAAACGCCTCGAACCCTTGATCAAACCCTTGCTGGCGCAAACCACCCTTTTACTCAAATAGGTACACCCATGCCCTACTACGTGTTCAAAATCACCCAACCCAACCCGATGATCAAAAATCTGGACATGCAGCAAGCCTGTGAAGTTTACAAAGACGCGCGAGAACTGGCGCGTGACTTACGAGCCAAGCAAGAACCCGGCGACAAAGCCATCGTCAAAATCGTCTTCGCCGCCAGCCAATTGGAAGCCGAAGAAAACCTGCACGAAACACGCGAAAAACCCATCCTGATGGAATGGGAAAAGTAAACCGCGCATGGATGAAGACCAATACCGCACGGTTTACCGCGAAGTTAACGCCAACCGCTGCGTATTCGAGAAGGCATTAAATAATCGCCGTTGCGATTGCAGCCGCCATGAGCGTTTCCTGCTGGCAACTCGCGAAGCCGTCGGCTGTAAATCAGAAGCCAGCCTCGCCAATTGCACGGTTTTTTTAGACACCTTGCGTGAAAAATCCCGCTTTGCGCTGCGTGAAACCCTGATTGATGGCCCATTGCCACACAATAAGGAACTCAAAGTGCAAGCAGGCGGCACATTAGCCCTGCAACAGCACCTTTTTCCTGAGCAAATAGCGGCAAAAACCACGCAAGACATCTACGCATTGGTCAACATTGCGCTGTCAAAATACGCTAACATTGCCGATTTCCCGTATGGCGAACTCGTTAGAGGTGTCGTCCACTACGAAAGCCGCCCCAAACGCGGCAAATAACCCAGTTTTTAGGTGACAAATGGATCGTTTTCCCGTTTTTCTCGACCTGCATAACCGTCAGTGCCTCGTGGTTGGCGGTGGCAAAGTAGCCGAACGTAAAGTCGATAGCCTGCTCAAAGCGGGAGCTGTCGTCACGTTGATTGCCCCCGACATCACCACGGAAATGGGCATTATCATTAGCGGGCAACGTGTCCAACACCATGCACGTCCGTTTGCGGATAGCGACATTGACAGGCAATTCCTCGTGATCGCCGCGACCAATAACCCCAGCGTCAATGCGCACATTGCGAGCCTTGCCGATGCGCGGAATATTCCGGTGAATGTGGTCGATGATGCTTCGGTTGGCAATTTCATTATTCCCTCCGTCGTGGATCGTTCCCCCGTCATGATTGCCGTATCAACAGGCGGCGCGTCCCCCGTATTAGCGCGGCAATTGCGCATGAAGCTGGAAACCATGATTCCCCCGCAATGCGGCGAACTGGCGGGTATCACCGAAGAATACCGCGACATTGTAAAAAAACACCTACCCGAAGCACAGCGTAAAACCTTCTGGGAACAAGCCCTGAAAGGCCCCTTTGCCGAACTGGTGTACGCAGGTCACGTCGAGGATGCCCGCCGTTTGCTGGATGAAATGCTGGCAAGCTACCCCAACGGTCAAACGATGGGCGAAGTGTATTTGGTCGGTGCAGGCCCCGGCGACCCGGATTTGCTGACCTTCAAAGCCTTACGCCTAATGCAGCAAGCCGACGTGATGGTGTACGACCGCCTCGTCTCCAAGTCGATTCTGGACATGGCAAACCAACGCGCCGAACGCATTTACGTTGGCAAAGAAAAAGCCAGCCACGCCGTGCCGCAAGACCAAATCAACGACTTGCTGGTGAAACTCGCCAAGCAAGGCAAGCGCGTGTTGCGTCTGAAAGGCGGCGACCCGTTCATCTTCGGGCGCGGTGGCGAAGAAATCGAAACGTTGGCGGAAAACGGTGTACCGTTCCAAGTCGTTCCCGGCATTACCGCCGCCTCCGGCTGTTCGTCTTACGCGGGGATTCCGCTGACCCACCGCGATTATGCGCAATCCTGCACCTTTGCTACCGGGCATCTGAAAGACGGCAGCATCGACCTGAACTGGGCGCAATTGTCACAACCCAATCAAACCGTGGTGTTCTACATGGGCTTGACCGGCATCGAAGTGATCAGCCAGCAATTGCAAGCCTTCGGGCGTTCCGGCGACACCCCGGCGGCACTGGTCGAGCAAGGCACAACCCGCAACCAGCGCGTCCACATCGGCACGATTGCCACCTTACCGCAATTGGTGAAAGACAGCGGGGTTCGCGCCCCCACCCTCACTATTGTCGGCGAAGTGGTTAATTTGCATAGCAAATTGCACTGGTACGAACCGCAACGCCACGTTATTGCCAGCGAATTCAGCCTCGACCACCCTGTTGCTCCCGTGGAGGTATAAGCCATGTCCGAAACCCGTATCAACGTTGAAACCTTCAAGCAAAATCTCAATGCCACTGGGCAAGATTTCAAACACAATATGAGTTCCGAAGGCAGTTGCTCCGAAAACGAACCCTACGCCATGCAAGTCATCGACGACAGCATGGAGCCGGAATTCGCCAAAGGTTGCGTGATTGTGATCGACCCGACCGGCATTGTGCGCGATGGCGCGTATGTATTCGCCATCGACGACAAAGACGAATACATTTTCCGCCAATTGCGCATTGTCGAAGGCAAATACATCCTTGTTGCCCTCAATGACGACTACGAAGCCATCGAAATCAGCGGCATGAAGCGCATCGAAGGCGTGATTACCCAACGTTCGGCGGGCAGTTACCGACCACCCAATGGCAAACGCCGCACTTACCACAAGTGGTACGACAAATGACGATTATGTACGGCATCCCCAACTGCGACACCGTGAAAAAAGCCCGTGCTTGGCTGGGTGAACGCGGTATCGAATACACCTTCCACGATTTTCGTAAGGATGGCGTAAATCCAGTATGGTTACGTGCTTGGGTGGATGAATTCGGCTGGGAAACGCTGGTTAACCGCAAAGGCACGACTTGGCGCAAATTGCCGGAAGAAACCCGCGAAAACATGGATGAAGCGATTGCGTTAGTGGTGATGGAAGAGCAGCCTTCCATTATCAAACGTCCGCTGCTCGATATGGGAACGCGGCATGTGGTGGGCTTTTCACCGGATTCTTACCGCGAGCTTTTTCAAAACTAAAACACGAGATTTTTTGATGTCCGCTACTCTCGATCTTGCTATCGACCTAATTTCACGCCCCTCCGTCACCCCGTTAGACGAAGGTTGTCAGCAATTGCTGGCTGATCGCCTTGCGCCGCTGGGCTTTGTTGCTGAACACCTGCGTTTTGGCGATGTGGATAATATCTGGCTACGCCGTGGCACGACTTCACCCGTATTTTGCTTTGCGGGGCACACCGATGTTGTCCCCACCGGCCCGCTGGATGCGTGGGATAGCCACCCGTTTCAGCCAGAAATCCGTGATGGAATGCTCTACGGGCGTGGCGCGGCGGATATGAAAGGCAGCATTGCCGCGTTCACGATTGCTTGCGAAACCTTCGTGCGCGAAAATCCTGATCATCAAGGGTCGATTGCATTTTTGATCACCAGCGACGAAGAAGGCCCATCCATCAATGGCACGGTCAAGGTCGTGGAAGTGCTAGAACAGCGTAACGAGAAGATTGACTGGTGTTTGGTCGGCGAACCATCGAGTACTTGCTGCGTGGGCGATGTGGTGAAAAACGGGCGGCGCGGTTCACTCAATGGCGTACTCACCGTAATTGGGCAGCAAGGGCATGTGGCTTATCCGCATTTGGCGGACAACCCCATCCACCGCGCCGCGCCTGCGTTGGCGGAACTGGTGAGCATCGAATGGGATAAGGGTAACGAGTTTTTCCCGCCGACCAGCTTCCAAATTTCCAATATCAAGGGCGGGACGGGTGCGAACAATGTTATTCCGGGAACGCTGCACGTGGAATTCAACTTCCGCTTTTCGACGCAACAGACTGAAATGAGTTTGCGCGAACAGGTGGAAGCGATCTTCAACCGCCACGGGCTGAAGTATGAGCTGAAATGGACGCTTTCGGGAAATCCGTTTTTGACACCACGCGGGGATTTGGTCGATGCAAGTGTCGCCGCGATTCAAGCGGTCAGCGGACAAACCACCGAATTGTCTACCGCAGGCGGTACATCAGACGGACGCTTTATTGCACCCACGGGTGCGCAGGTGATGGAATTGGGACCAGTCAACAAAACCATCCACAAGGTCAACGAATGTGTTGCCGTGGATGATTTAAACGCGCTCACAATCATTTACCAAAAAATATTGGAGCGATTGCTAACCTAAAGATGTGCCGGGCTAACACCCGACATCATCTTATCCAGCGTGTTTTACACTGAACTTATTTGAAGGTTTTGCGCGGTCGCCCACGTTTCCGTTGGGTGATCTGCCCTTCTTCCAGTTCAGCATTTGCCCAATCGGTTAAGCTCTTATGGATATGCTCAGCCACCACCTGTAAGCGATCTTCCAACGCTGCCCTGAAAAAGGCTTCCCGTTGCTCACTAGCACGGAGAGCTTCACGTAGCTCCCGAACTTCTTCTTTGTAGTTAGCGTCAAGCTCTTCAAGCTGATTACGCAACTGATTGATCTTGTGTGTCAATTCTTCCCGAATTTTGCGCTTCTCATCCGCTGCCTGTGTTCTCACATCAGCAAGCGTACTGGAAGTTGCACCTTTGGGGCGTCCTCTGCCACGTTTATTCATCGCATCGTCTGTCTGCATGGATGTATGACCTGTTTCATTGTCTTGGCTGTTGCTTTGTAAAGTCGTCATGCCGGGCATTCCGCTCATATAATCCGCAGTTCTCACTTTTTTCCCTCACAAGAACGCATTAAAAGGGTTTTTTGATTCTGACCTTTAGAGTCACCATTATCTGAATAAATATTCTACATTTCAAGATGATATTTGAAATTTATTCAAAAATAAATAATTTTATGGTTCAAAACAAAATTGTGACACCATGTGCAACACAAGTTGCTGTTGCTTTCATAAATTGACTTGTCGCAAGTTTGGCTAGGTTACACTTTTTTTTGTTACGGTTTCAATTAAAAAGCAGCAATGTGCAAGATATTTCTCATTGAGTCTCTGCCCAGAGTGTGCGATGTTAGGGCGCTTTAAATGCTGCATGGAAAGCATGAGAACCAGATTACAACAGCATTTCTTGTTGAGCACCCTGTTAACAGTGGCGTGCAGCCCCGCCGTGGCACTAGCGCAAACTGGGTGGATGGCGTGTCCTGTGCCCGCTACCGACAAGACAAGCGGGGTTCAGCGCCCCGGCAACCTCTCCCCACAAGCCGTTTACATTGAAGCTGATACTGCCTTATTTCGTAGCCAAGGCATTTCAACCATGAGCGGCAACGTGTATATTTCCCAAGAAAACAATAAATTGGCAGCAGACCGAGCCAGCTATGAACAACCGGCAGGTATTGTTACTGCCTCCGGTGGCGTCAGTTTTAGCAGTAATGACATGCAAGTGCGCAGCCGTGAACTTCGCTATAACCTTCCGCAAAATACCGGCGAAATGCTGGAAGCGGAATACGATCTGTCACAAGCCAATGGCCAAGGTTTCAGCAAGCGTGTCATCCAAGAATCCCCGGATTTAACCCGTCTGGAAGATTCCACCTACACGACCTGTCCTGTGGATAAACCAGACTGGAGCTTGAATGCCAGCACCATCTATCTGGATCATCACAACCAACGCGGCAGCGCCCGCAATGCCACCCTGAAAATACGCAATGTCCCCATCGGGTATTTGCCGTATTTTTCGTTTCCACTCACCGATGCGCGTAAATCTGGCTTGCTGTGGCCGACCATGAGCACGAGTGAACGCTTTGGCTTACAGCTTAGTGTGCCCTACTATTGGAACCTTGCGCCTAACTACGACCTGACTTTAACCCCGTCCTTACTGACCAATCGCGGCTTGCAACTAGGCACGGAATTCCGTTACCTGACAGAAAAACACCGGGGAGAAGCCTCTTATGTGTTGCTTCCCAATGATAGTGAGAGTGACAGGGATAATCGCTATTACTTCAATGTAAAAAATGACACCCACTTCGGCTCAAAATCCAGCCTGCAATTAAAAGCCGAGGGGGTATCAGATGATCAATATTTCGTGGATCTGGGCAACTCCCTCGAAGCAACCAGCGTGGTGAACTTGGAACGGCGTTTGGAATACCGGACAAGTGGTCAATATTGGTCATTTTCAACCCTGTTACAGGACTATCAAGTACTGGATGGCGGTATCGCCCCCCACGCCCGCTCACCGCAATTACTGGTGCGCTACGATCCGCCACAAACCTACAATGGCTTGAATCTTGATGCGGAAACCGAATACACCAACTTTACCGGCAGCACCACGGAAACCAACGGCACGCGCTTGGATTTCACCACCCGTGCCAGCAAGCGCTTTAGCAACGAAGCGGCTTATGTCAAACCCTCACTGACACTGCGTCACACGCAATACCAGCTTGATGACGCTGACAATACGCAAATTGACCGCACGGTTCCCAGTGCCAGCGTCGATGCAGGCTTGTTTTTTGAGCGCAACATCAAGCAAGGGCGTTATATCCAAACCTTAGAGCCGCGTTTGTTCTACACCTACACGCCTTATCGTGACCAAAGCAACATCCCGGTATTTGACTCTTCAGCGCGTAGTTTGAATTACAACCAATTATTTGCTGAAAACCGCTTCACCGGCAAAGACCGGATCGAGGATGCCAATCATCTCACCGCTTCGGTATCGACCCGCGTTCAATCACCCGAAGACGGGCGTGAATTATTCCGTGCCAGCATTGGGCAGGTATATCACTTTGATGAACGCAAAGTGACCCTCCCCGATGAAGCTCCCTTGCAAGGCGACCGTTCCGAACTCATTCTGGAAGCAGCCGGGGAAATCAACCCCCGAACCCGCCTAAGCACCACCGCTTACTGGGATAGCAAAGAAAATTCGGTTAACGCAGGGGAAGTGCGGGTAAACTACAAAGACGATAAAAAACGGATTCTCAACGTCGGTTATGCACAACGCAAAGACAACTTTGAGTCGGCGAACCTGTCGCTTTACGTACCGGTTAACGAGCATTGGAAAGCCGTCGGCGCATGGGAACGTGATTTACAAAATGACCGTAACCTCGAAACCGTTATCGGTGCCGAGTACGAAAGTTGCTGCTGGAAAACCCGCGTCGCCAGCCGCAATTACTTACTTCCCGACAATAACACGCGCGAAAACGCGGTGTTTGTTGAGTTTGAGCTAAAAGGACTGGGCAACTTTGGCAGTGGCACTCGTGACCTGCTGCAAAACCGTGTGTATGGATATGAATAAAGTAACACTCCCCCCCTTACTCAGCGCTGCGGTCTTAGCGGTGCTACTGACTGTGCAGCCCGTACAGGCTGACACCAATGCCACGCCATTGGATCAAATTGCTGCCGTGGTCAACAGTGATGTGGTGATGATGAGCGAAGCACAGCAACGCGCCCAACTGTTGCGTTCTGCCAGCCCTGCGGCAGCACAACTTGCAGCCCCCGCCCTGCTAAAACAAGCCGTGGACAACTTGATTCTGGAAAAACTGCAACTCCAACAGGCAGAAGAACTCGGTATCCAGATTGATGATGTCACCCTGAACAAAACGATTGCGATGATTGCTCAGCGCAATAAACTGAGCCTGCCCGCGTTCCAGCAAGCCTTGCAGCAGGAAGGTATTGATTACGCTGACTTCCGCGAACAAACCCGGCGCAAACTCATGGCGGATGCCTTACGCAAGCGTGAAGTCCAACGGCGGGTACAAGCCAGCACCGCTGAAGCAACTGAAGCACAAGCAGAGGAGCAGTTTCAGGCATGGTTACAAGAATTACGCAATGACGCTTACGTGGAATACCGTATTCCGGTAGAACGTAGCGGTCTGACACTGCAATAAGCGACTCAACACAATGACAACAAACAAGCTACGTATCGCGATTACGGCAGGCGAACCTGCCGGTATTGGCCCTGACATTATCCTGACACTATTGCAGCAACAGCAATGGGCAGCAGACTTGGTGGTAATTGCAGACCCTGCCGTATTGCACGCACGTGCCCAACAATTGGGAATTAACCTGCGCTTACGCCCCTACACCGCTGATGCAGAACAGCGCCCGTGCGTGGCTGGAGAATGTTTCATTTTACCGATTGCATGTGCTGCGCCGGTTACAACGGGGGTTCTCAACCCTGCGAATGCTGACTACGTGTTGCAAACCTTGCGGCGTGCTGTGACAGGCTGCCTGAGTGGTGAGTTTGCGGCGATGGTGACAGCGCCGTTACACAAGGGGGTGATTAATGATGCAGGCATTCCGTTTACCGGGCATACCGAATTTCTGGCAGAACTGACTGGCGCATCCTTGCCGGTGATGATGCTCACAGCGGGTACGCTGCGGGTAGCGCTCGCCACCACCCATGTCCCCTTACACCGGGTCAGTGGTTTGATTACGCAGCCATTGTTGGAAGAGGTGCTGACCATCTTGCATCACGACTTGCAAACCCAGTTTGGCATTGCTGAACCACATATTCTGGTGTGCGGCTTAAACCCTCATGCGGGCGAAGGCGGGCATTTAGGGATGGAAGAAATTGACGTGATCACGCCGGTTATCCAACGCTTATGCCAACAGGGAATGCGACTGACTGGGCCATTACCGGCAGATACCTTGTTCACCCCTCGCCATTTACACGGTGCGGATGCGGTGCTGGCAATGTATCACGATCAGGGTTTACCGGTGCTCAAGTACGCCGGTTTCGGTAAAGCCATCAACATTACGCTGGGTTTACCGATTATTCGTACTTCCGTTGATCATGGCACGGCCTTGGATTTAGCCGGAACAGGCAAAGCTGAAACCGGCAGTTTGCGTGAAGCCATTGCGCTTGCAGTACAGTTGAGCATGAACCGCGCATAAAAAAGGGCATCCCGAAGGATGCCCAACCGCTAGGAGGATACAACCACCACCTGATGGAAATGAAGTGTTGCTTATATCATTCTGGCAAGATGAGCTGTTAGTCACCATTGAATAGACATTGGTTCACAATAATATTCATATATAATAATAATTAGAATATAACAAAATACTAATACATCTAAAACAACAAAGCAAGTTTCTTGTCAAGAGCTTTATTGTTCACGCCCACTCAATAACAGCGCCAAATCCAACATTTCGTCCCAAAGCCGCTGCGGGTAGCGTGAAACGTCTTGACCCACGCCTTTGCTGTGCTGATCCAACAGTGCTGCCATCGCAAACAAGCGCCGCCAATCGGCATTCAATAGCCGCCGTAATGCCGTTTGAAACGAGCCTTGACGCGCTTTAGGCATCCGCATCAACAAGGCTTGGTTAGACAAGTTATTGCGTATATTTTCACACCCCGTGTAAAGCTGGCGCAGTAAATCCGCCAGCGCCCACACCACTAAAGGTGTTGCGGTCTCCTCCTCTTGCAATATCCGCATAATGTGGCGAATCCGGCGGGCATCCTGCGCCAGTATCGCGTCAGCAAGGTCAAACACCGTAAAACGCGAATTGTCTTCCACCACTGCCATAATATTCGCGGCAGTCATCGGGCGGCTACCGTACAGCAACACTAACTTGCCGATTTCCTGTACCGCCGCCAGCAAATTTCCCTCTACCCGTTCGGTTAAATAGCGCACGGCTTCATTATCCGGCTGCAAACCCGCTTGTTTCATACGCCGTGCAATCCACGCCAAGGTTTGCGCGGGGGACAAATCCCATACTTGTACCGAAACGCCCAGTTGTTCGACCTTCTTCACCCAAGCTGCACTTTTACAAGCTTTATCCAAACGCCCGGTCTGAAGCAGTAAAATTTTATCCGTCGGTAAATGCTCAAGGTAATGCTGTAAGGCTTTCGTCCCTGATTGCCCAGCTTTACAGGTCGACAAGCGCACATCGAGTAATTTTTTATCTGCAAACAACGACAATGCTCCGGCTGCGTCATACAACGCTCCCCAGTCAAACTGTGCATCCACGGTCATCACGTCACGCTCACTGAACCCCTTTAGCGCCGCCGCTTTGCGAATCGCATCAGCAGTTTCCATGACTTGCAATGGCTCATCCCCACTAATCAGGTAAACCGGGGACAGGGTATGGCGGAGATGCTCTTCAATCTGTTCAGCACGGACTTGCATAGGCGTTATTTAAGTAGTACAAAAAAGAAAATACTAGCATATCAGGCTTTTTACGCGGTTTTTGTTTAGAATCCACGCCTGAATTAATCCCAGTTGCTGATTACCCCGAAATAAACCATGAAAATCATCTACTTTTCCATCCCGTTATTAAGCAGTATCGTATTCATCAGTGCGCCAGTCACGGCAGAACCCGTTCCTCAAGACGCGGTTTGCCAGTCACAAGTGTTAGCACCTGCGTTGTTTCGCCCTGGTACAGAAGCCGTTACCGTTTACGAATCCAGCACCCGCTACAACACTACGCCTGCTCAGATGGGCTACGGCGAGCGTAAAGTAAAAATAGCCGATGCTTACGTTGAGTACGAGATCATTCCCGCCAAATTCGGCGAAGTGACCGAAACGAAACCGTCGAAGTCGAACGCGAACGGGTGGAAATCGAAACATTACCAGCCACTTACCGCACCGAAACCAAACGCATCAAAGTCAAAGCTGCCACCCAGCGCTGGAATCCCAATTGCGCGGCGGTATTGGCAACAGACAATAAGCCAGCGGAAAATTGCTTACTGACCGTACCGGCAGAATACACCACGGTCACTCGCGAAGTGATTGACAGCCCTGCCCGCACTGTCAAGCGCGTGATCCCCGCCCGCACGGAAACCATCACCCGTAAAGTGCTGCTCGAACCAGCCAAAGTAGTGCGCAAAGAAATCCCCGCTGTTTACACCAACGTCAAATTAGCCAAGGTAGAACAGCCCGCAACCGTCACCACCACGCAACAAGCTGCCAAAACCCAGAACATCCCCGTGCAACAAACCGTGCGCCCGGAGCAAATAGTATCCATGCCAGCCCTCTGTGAAGCCTCTGTCAGCGCTGAAACCATCCAACAATTGCAACACCGCTTGCAACAACAAGGCTATTACCAAGGCACACCGGATGGCGCACTAGGTCAAAAAACCCGCAGCGCACTGACGCAGTACCAAGAAGCACAGGGTCTTGCCAGTGGTGCCATTACCCTTGAAAGCTTACGTAAATTGCAGCTTCAATAGAGACTTGCGAGCGTTTCCTGTTAAACTCAACGCAATCTAAAAATAGCAGAACCAAGGAGTCATCATGTCACAACCGAGCGGAATCCTAATCGGCAAGGGCGAAGAAAAAGTGTATTTGAACCCACGCTTTGCCAACCGCCACGGCCTGATTGCAGGCGCAACCGGTACGGGAAAAACCATTTCCCTGCAAGTCTTGGCGGAAGGGTTATCCCGCATTGGCGTGCCCGTGTTCATGGCGGACATCAAAGGCGACCTCACCGGCATTAGCAAACCCGGCAACCCGCATCCCAAAGTGGATGAGCGCGTTGCAAAAATCGGCATTGATGACTTCCGCTTTGAAGGCTGCCCCACCGTCATTTGGGATTTATCCGGTGAACGCGGGCATCCGGTACGCGCCACCATTTCCGACATGGGACCATTGTTACTGTCACAGCTCCTCGAATTAAACGACACCCAAGAAGGTGTGCTGAACATTGCTTTCAAGGTCGCTGACGAGCAAGGCTTGTTGCTGCTGGATCTGAAAGATTTACGCGCCATGTTGCAATACCTCGGCGAAAACAGCAAAACCCTGAGCAATACTTACGGCAATGTCAGCTCTGCTTCCATCGGTGCGATTCAACGCCAATTGCTGGTGCTGGAACAGCAAGGTGCTGACCAATTCTTCGGCGAACCTGCCTTGGATTTGTGGGATTTCATGCGCACTGGGGCAAACGGTTACGGCAATATCAATATCCTCGCCGCTGATCGCCTGATCAATACCCCGCGCTTGTACGCCACCTTCCTGCTGTGGTTGCTGTCTGAACTGTTTGAAAATCTACCCGAAGTCGGCGATATGGAAAAGCCACGCCTCGTGTTCTTCTTTGACGAAGCACACTTACTGTTTAACGGCGCATCCAAATCACTGGTGCAAAAAGTCGAGCAAGTTGTCAAGCTGATCCGTTCCAAAGGTGTGGGGATTTACTTCATTACGCAAACGCCGTTGGACGTGCCCGAATCGGTGCTGGGGCAACTCGGTAATCGCGTGCAACACGCACTGCGGGCATTCACGCCGCGTGACCAAAAAGCGGTGCGGACTGCTGCCGAAACCTTCCGCCAAAACCCAAATATCGACACTGCCGAAACCATTATGCAAATGGGGGTTGGTGAAGCCTTAGTCTCCGTACTCGATGACAAAGGCACGCCCACTATTGTGCAGCACACCATTATCCGCCCGCCGCAATCCCGGATTGGCCCACTAACAGACACAGAACGTAACGATATTTTGCGTACCAGCCCGTTTGCAGGGCGCTACGACACGATGGTAGATCGTGAGTCTGCTTACGAACTCTTGCAAAAACGCGCCGAAACCGCCGAGATCGAAGCGGCTGAACAGGAAGCGGAAGCAGCAGCACAAAAAGCCGAACGGCGCACTAACGGCAGCACCCGCCGCGTTGCTGATCGTGAACCCGATAGTCTGCTGGGCAGTATCGGCGAAACCTTCGTGAAAAACGCCGTGAAAGCCGCAACGTCGAGTGCAGGGCGACGCATCGGCACGCAAATCGTGCGCGGTTTACTCGGTTCCCTGTTCAAAGGGCGCTAGGCACTACCCTTAGCAATTGGGCGTGATAAATCTCGCATTTTCGCGTCCAATTGCTGCATATCGCCGCCGTTCGGTGTAGAATCTCACGTTTTTACGGTTATTCGAGAGCGAAGGCACATTTCAATGGCAAGCATTCTTCTGCTCAACGGCCCTAACCTGAACTTGCTCGGCAAGCGCGAACCGGGGCATTACGGCAATATGACACTGGCTGATATTGAAGCGCGTCTGACAGCGTTAGCAGATCAGCAACAACAAACGCTACATTGCTATCAGCACAATTCCGAAGGTGCTTTGGTCGATCGCATTCATCAAGCGCTAACGGAACAAGTCGATTTCATCCTCATCAATCCCGGTGCTTACACGCATACCAGCATTGCGCTGCGGGATGCCCTGCTGGGTGTCGCGATACCGTTTATCGAAATTCATCTGTCCAATGTGCACCGGCGCGAACCTTTCCGTCATCACTCGTATCTGTCTGATATAGCTGAAGGCGTGATTTTGGGGCTTGGTACAATGGGCTATGAACTCGCACTGTATGCCGCTATACAGAAACTCAACAAACACGACAGAGCATTAACTTATGATGGACGTTCGTAAAATACAAAAATTAATTCAATTGCTCGAAGGCAGTGATGTCGCCGAAATCGAAATCAAAGAAGGCGAAGATTCGGTGCGCATCAGCCGCATCAACTCTGGCATGACGTTAGCCGCAGTACCACAGCCATACTATGCCCCGCAACAGCCACAAGCGATGATGTCCGCTCCCGTTGCTGCTGAGCCTGTCGCTGCTGCTACCCCTTCAGGCCATATTGTCGAATCCCCGATGGTCGGCACGTTCTACCGCGCATCCTCCCCGACTGCTAAAGCATTTGTGGAAGTGGGGCAAAGCGTTAAAGTTGGCGATACCCTGTGCATTATCGAAGCGATGAAAATGCTCAACCAAATTCAGTCTGATGCTACCGGTATTGTCAAAGCCATTTTGGTTGAAAATGAGCAGCCTGTGGAATTCGGGCAACCGCTGTTCATCGTTGAATGATGTTTGTGATTCGGTAAACACCGCAGGGGTGACAACATGTTGAAAAAAGTACTGATCGCAAACCGGGGCGAAATTGCCTTGCGTATCTTGCGTGGCTGCCGCGAACTCGGCATTAAAACCGTGGCGGTACACTCCACCGCTGACCGTGACCTCAAGCACGTGCGTCTTGCCGACGAATCCGTGTGCATCGGCCCGCCACGTTCCACGGATAGTTACCTGAATGTTCCCGCCCTGATCAGCGCGGCGGAAGTCACCGGTGCGGATGCGATTCACCCCGGCTACGGCTTTTTGTCGGAAAATGCTGACTTTGCGGAGCGCGTCGAGTCCAGTGGTTTCGTCTTCATTGGTCCGCGTGCCGAAACCATTCGCCTGATGGGTGACAAAATTTCGGCAAAAGATGCCATGCTTGCCGCAGGTGTCCCGTGCGTCCCCGGTTCAGAAGGCGGCACACCGGAAGACCCCGAAGAAATCCTTAAAATGGGTACGCGCATTGGCTACCCCTTGATTGTCAAAGCCACTGGCGGTGGCGGCGGTCGCGGGATGCGCGTGGTGCATTCCCCCGATGAGCTGGTAGCAGCCGTTACCCTCACCCGTGCTGAAGCAAAAGCCGCTTTCGGCAACGACGTGGTGTTCATGGAAAAATTCCTACAACGCCCGCGCCATATCGAACTGCAAGTATTGGCGGATTCCCACGGTAACGCAATTCACTTATGCGAACGCGATTGCTCGATGCAACGCCGCAATCAAAAAGTGGTGGAAGAAGCCCCTGCCCCCTTCATTACCGCAGAGCAACGCGCCCGCATTGGCAACCGTGTTGCCGAAGCTTGCCGTAAAATCGGCTACCGGGGCGCAGGCACGTTTGAATTCCTCTACGAAGACGGCGAATTCTATTTCATCGAAATGAATACCCGTTTGCAGGTCGAACACCCGGTCACGGAAATGATTACCGGCGTGGATTTGGTGAAACAACAATTGCTGATTGCCTCCGGCGAAGTGTTGAGCTTGCGTCAGGAAGACATCAAGGTCAACGGTCATGCGATTGAATGCCGCATCAATGCCGAAGACCCGCAAACCTTTGCGCCTTCCCCGGGCAAGATTACCCGTTACCACGTACCGGGCGGTTTAGGGGTGCGGGTGGATTCGCACATTTACACCGATTACAGCGTACCACCGTACTACGACTCCATGATCGGCAAGCTGATTGTCCACGGGCAAGACCGCGAAACCGCGATCAACCGGATGCACGGCGCACTCAGCGAAATGGTCATCGAAGGCATTAAAACCAATATCCCGCTGCAAACTCGCATTATGGAAGACCCCGCCTTCCGTGCCGGTGGTGCTGATATTCACTACCTCGAAAAAATGTTGGGAATGCATAAATAATGAGCTGGCAGCAATTGGTTTGTCATACCACCTCCAAACATCAGGAAATGGTCGTCGACACAATGGAAGCCGTGGGAGCGGTTTCCATTACTTGGCAGGATGCGGAAGATGACCCCATCCTCGAACCCCGTCCCGGTGAAATGCGCTTGTGGAATAATCTGGTAGTCACGGCATTGTACGAGGAAGATACCGACCTCAATGCCTTGCAGTTACTGCTGGAAACGCGCAAAGCCGACTGGCAAATCGAATCCGTGCTTTATGAAATCGTCGAAGACCAGCCGTGGGAACGCGCTTGGATGGATAGTTTCCAACCCATGTGCTTCGGTAAACGCTTGTGGATTTACCCCAGTTGGTTTGAAACCCCTGACGATGACAGCGTAAAACTGCTGCTTGACCCCGGTCTGGCGTTTGGCACAGGCACGCATCCAACCACCGCGCTGTGCCTTGAGTGGTTGGATGGGCAGGATATGACGGGTCAAGAAGTGCTGGATTACGGTTGCGGCTCCGGTGTGCTTGCCATTGCTGCGCTGAAGCTGGGCGCGAAACACGCAGTAGGCACGGACATTGACCCGCAAGCATTGCTGGCAACCCAAGACAACGCCGAACGCAACAGCATTGACCCTGCGCTGTTGCATACCTGTTACCCCGAACAATTGCCCAAGCAAACGTGGGATGTGGTCATGGCAAACATCTTGGCAGGGCCATTAGTGGAACTCGCCCCCGCATTATTAGCGGCATTACGCCCCGGTGGAAAATTGGTATTGTCGGGTATTTTGGCAGAACAAGCTGCCGCCATTACCGCTGCTTACCAAGCATCATTAGATGAGTTTTCGCTGGTACAAAAAGAAGATTGGCTGCGGGTCACTGGTGTACGCCGCTAATCTGTATTGTTTGTGCAACTGCGCTACTGGTGATATTTTCTCTCGCCTAAACTAAGCATTTTTGCCAAACAACAACTAGAATAAAGCGATTACTCAAATGGCGCGGAGTCATGTATACACAGTGTAACCACTGCAACGCGATTTTTCGCGTTACCATGAAAGAATTAACAGCAGCCCAAGGGTTGTTGCGCTGTGGTGAATGTGACAACATTTTCGACGCGATGAAAAGCTTAAGCCAAACACTGCCCGAAGAGCGCCGCTTTGCCAAATTAGGGGCAGTGGCTGCGGCGGATGTTGCCGACATTCTTCCTCCCCCACTCAAATCCACCCAAGCGGTTCCACGCCCGCGACGCCAGTGGTCGTGGCCACAAAAAATCTCAACAGTTTGGTTATGGGTAATCCTCGGCATACTGGCTTTATTGTTGCTATTGCAAGTGCTTTACAGCAGCCGTCACTGGTTAGCACAACACCCTCTCACCGCAACGTTTACCCAGCAAACATGTGATCTCATTGGGTGCAGCGTCACCCAAGCACGCGATATAGCTAAAATCAACCTCTTAAGCCGCAATATTTATTCACACCCTAATACCCCTAACGTTCTGACGATTAGCGCATCCATCCAGAATGATGCGGCGTTCCCTCAGCCCTACCCCCTGATTGAAGTCAGCTTTTTGGATCAAAACAATAAAGTCATCGCTTTACGGCGCTTTCCACCTGAAGAATACCTTCCTAATTTTAGCGGGCAACTCATGCCAACGGGTACGCCAGATGAGTTATTGCTCAACATTACCGATCCCGGTGAAATAGCCGTGCGTTTCCAGTTTCATTTTATATGAATAAAGAAATATGACAATTGACATAAAAAATTTGATAAATATCTCGATAGAACACGAAAACTCTGTTTATTCTGAACAATTCAGCTATAATCCGCCCCGCGTAAATTGCTGGTCAGTGTTAAAACGAAAAACGTTTCCACAACAAAATAACTGACCATCGCCACTCACTGTTGGAGATAACAATGGCAACTGATAATGTAACCTACCTGAAAAGAAAATCTGCTTTACCTGTCGAAGGTATCGAACCCTACATCCCCGAACCCGGCGAAGAGTACATGAACGAAAAGCAACTGGCGCATTTTCGTCAAATACTGGTTGCTTGGAAAAAATCCCTGATGGAAGAAGTGGATCGCACCGTCGATCACATGAAAGAAGACGCCACCAACTTTTCTGACCCGGCTGACCGCGCCACTCAGGAAGAAGAATTCGCCTTGGAACTTCGCGCCCGTGACCGTGAACGCAAACTGATCCGCAAAATCGAGAAAACCATTGCGCGAGTCGATGACGATGACTACGGCTATTGCGATGCGTGCGGGGTCGAAATTGGTTTGCAGCGTCTGGAAGTTCGCCCCACGGCAGAGCTTTGCATCGACTGCAAAACCACGCAGGAAATCAAGGAAAAGCAAATGGCGGTCTAAAGGCGCTAAGCCTTGCTAACCATTGGCAGATTCGCCCCCTCCCCCACGGGGCCATTGCATTTTGGCTCACTGGTTGCTGCCACCGCCAGTTATCTGGCGGCGCGGCAAGCACAAGGTCGCTGGTTACTGCGCATTGAAGATCTCGATAAACCGCGTGAACAAGCCGGTGCGGCGAATGCTATTATCCAAACCTTAGCCGACTACGGTTTTGAATGGGATGGTGACATCCTTTACCAAAGTCAGCGCCAAGATGCTTATCACGCCGCACTGACTGCCCTGCACGAACACACTTATGCCTGCACCCGCTCACGCAAAGGCTTACCAACCTTACCCTCGATTCGGGTACGCGCACCTGACCATCCCATTGGTTTCATCGACAGCATCCAAGGCAATTATTGTCAGGTTTTGAGCCGCGATGTGGGCGATTTTGTGTTGCTACGCGCCGATGGTTTGTTTGCTTACCAACTGGCGGTTGTGGTGGATGATGCATTTCAAGGGGTAAATCAAGTGGTACGTGGTGCGGACTTGTTGGACAACACACCGCGTCAAATCTGGCTGCAACAATTGCTGGGTTTACCACAACCGGATTACGCGCATGTGCCGTTGGTGTTAAACGAATTCGGGCAAAAGCTGAGTAAGCAAAACCTTGCCCCTGCCCTCAATACCAGCGAACGGTTGCAAACTTTGGTGACTGCCCTGCGATTTCTCAAGCAACCTTGCCCCGATGCTTGCGAATTTTCCAGCCTCAGCGCCTGTTGGGATTGGGCAATCGCGCACTGGGATATGCCTCAACTAAAACCTGGCAACACTCACGCCGGATAGCCCGCTAAACGGTTGATGGTTTGCGCCAATTCAATATCGCGGTGGGTAATGCCGCCTGCATCGTGAGTGGTCAGGCTGATGGCTAAGGTTTTGTACACATTGCACCATTCCGGGTGATGGTTCATGCGTTCCGCCACTAATGCCACTTGCGACATAAAGCCGAACGCTTCCACAAAATCAGCAAAGGTCAGCACACGGTGCAATTTATTATCGCGTAACACCCAACCCGGCAAACCTTCCAGAATAACTGCCAGCGCTTCATCGGTTAATTTTTCAATCATGGTTTGCTCCTAATAACACCACGGCATGGGCGGCAATGCCCTCTTTACGCCCGGTGAAACCTAATTTTTCAGTTGTCGTTGCTTTCACATTGACCTGCCCCAGCTCACAGCTCAAATCAGCCGCAAGGTGTTCGCGCATGGTCAAAATATGCGGTGCCATTTTAGGGGATTGCGCAATGATAGTGCTATCCAGATTGATGACACCATAACCTTTGCTGCGCACCAACCCGACCACGTGACGCAACAAAATCCGGCTATCAATATTGGCGTATTCTGCTGCGGTATCGGGAAAATGTTGCCCAATGTCACCCAATGCCAGCGCACCAAGCAACGCATCGCAAATCGCGTGCAACAACACATCGCCATCCGAATGTGCCTTAAACGCATGAGTATGCGGAATGCTTACCCCGCCCAAGACCAGATTATCACCTGTGGTAAAAGCGTGTACGTCGTAACCATGCCCAATACGCATCATGCGGCATCCCCTGTGTTGCGTTTGCCAAGGATTTTAGCGCTCATGAATGCCCCCGCGTATAGACCCACACTGAGGAAAATCAGTGCGTAACCGTACAAACGTTCCTGCGGATCGAGCACCACCCAAATCCCCAGCATCAGATAAAGCAAGGACATTAACACCGCAAACACATGGGTTTGCGCATTTCCCTGCCAAATGCCGCGCACCAGTAACACCAAGGGGGCAATCAATAACGGAATTTCCAGCCACAGCGGCACGTGTTGCACACTGGCAAGCAAACTATTCCAGACAATAATCAGACCAATCAACCCCAATAGGCTAAATAAGGTCAGGTTACGCCACAGCGCGAGTTTATTCATAGTTGCTGTGCCAGTTGTGCCAAGCGCTTGCCGAGGGCAAAACACAGGCGTTTTTCTTCATCCGTCAGCGGGCGGTTGCTGTCACTGCCAGAAACGTGGGTCGGACCATACGGCGTGCCGCCGCTTTGGGTACTGATCAAATCCGCTTCCGCATACGGCAAACCGGTGATAAGCATTCCGTGATGCAACAGCGGCAACATCATCGAGAGTAGCGTGCTTTCCTGACCACCGTGCAAACTGGAGGTAGAGGTGAAAACGCCTGCAGGCTTGCCCGTGAGTGTGCCAGACAACCACAAGCTGCTGGTTTTTTCGAGGAAATATTTCAGCGGGGCAGCCATATTGCCGAAACGACCGGGGCTGCCAAGCGCGAGGGCATCGCATAGCTTCAAATCATCCAGCGTCACATAGGGTGCACCACTAGCGGGGATGGTGTCCGCAACGGCTTCGCACACTTCGGACACTTCCGGCACAGTGCGTAACATCGCTTGGGTATCGGTGACACTTTCCACGCCACGAGCAAGCTGCTGCGCCATGCTGGCAACGCCGCCGTGACGGCTGTAATACAAAATCAGGACAGTTTTCATAAGAGGTCAAGTACCTTTTCGGGGGGGCGACCGATAATGGCTTGCCCGTCTTTGATCATAATTGGGCGCTCAATCAGGCGCGGGTGTGTCACCATAGCCTGTATCAACTGCTCGCGACTCAAGTCAGGGTTAGCAAGATTCAGCTCAGTATACTCTGCCTCACCTTTACGCATCAGACCGCGCGGATCCATGCCCAACATATCGAGTAAATCGTTCAACGCTGCTGCGGTGGGTGGCTTTTCTAAATATTTCACCAAGGTCGGGATAATCCCTTCGGCTTCTAATATCTCCAATGCCTGGCGTGATTTGGAACAGCGGGGATTGTGGTAAAGGGTAACGGTGTCACTCATGAATGCCTCCTGATCGGGTTTGCCGTGCAATCTAACGGTATAAAGTTCGTACTGCAAGTGGACTGTTATTTTATAGATGACCAATGGCAATTGAATCTACTTATATCCCTGTTATACTTGTCGTAAAATAATACCAATATTTATTGCCAAGATAATAAACAAAATAAGTGTGTGACAAATATGAAAAGCCCTTTCCCTGTATCCCGCCTGCATTCCCTGTTGACGCTTGTGTTGCTGTATGGTCTGAGCGGACAGGCATGGGCAGCCAGTTGCACCGCCTCTTACACGCATACCAGTAATGGTGGCAGCAGCAATTACACGTTAGGTTCGGGGCAATCGCTCAAAATCGCCAGCGGCACGTATACCGGGGCGCTGGATGGGTTTGCCAGCGGTTCCAGCGTTTGTGTGGAAACGGGGGCAACGTTCGCGCCCTCCAACATCAATGTGATAGCCGGGACGCTGACCAACTATGGTACAACTACCCTGCAAACCTTTGTGTATAACGCAGGGGCGGTCATCGACAACTACGGGACGCTGCACTTTCCGGGCGGCCTGAACACCAATGGGGCAACCACCTTCCGCAACCGCAGTGGTGCTACCATGAATATGGATTACAGCTTCCAGTTGGGTAAAAACTCCACCTTCACTAATGATGGACTGCTGATTGCTGGAGAAGACTTCAACACCGAAAATGGCACAACCCTGACCAATAACCACCGGCTGGAACTGGAAGGCAATTTCAACCCGGATGGCAAGTTTGACAACTACGGGCGTGTGTATGCCAAAGCCTTCATGAATATCAACATGAACTCCGATGTCAGCAACTATTGCACACTGGTATCGTGGGGTGGCTTCAATAACAACAGCCCGCTGATGGATAATCAGGGAACCATCCTGATTACCACCGCTACTGGCACTTCCGGCGGGTTGTGGCAAAACAACAAGCCATTCAAGAACGGTTCCAATGCCAAAATTGCCGGGGGTGATTTCACCAATAACGACAGTTTTACTGGTGGTGGTCAGATGATTTTTGCCGGTTTCACCCGCAATAATGGTGCATTCACCGGCAATAGTGCCGCTGACAAGATCACCTTCTACGACGAAACCCAAACAGCGACACAGATTTTTGATGTGATTGGTGTCGCCCCGACCAATACTGTCCGCACTGCTTTTGCCCGCCCGACCGAACTGGATGCCCCCAGTAATTGTTCGACCAATTACAAGAATTTTGCCAACCCGGTAGTGAACGATTACGGCGATGCGCCTGCCACGTATGGGGATGCCAGCCATACCATCGTTGCAGGCATTCACCTCGGAGTAAGCCCACCAGACGCAGAAAGTGCCAGCCAATACAGCTTCAATGCACTGGGTGATGGGGCAGACGAAGACAGCGCACCACGTTCTGCCACTACGCCTCCTACCGCCGCCCGTTTCCCGGTACTGAAAATGACGGATAGCAGCTACAGCGCACCAATCACCGTCACCAATACCAGTGGAGTTGCTGGCAAGCTGTATGGCTGGATCGACTTCGACAAGAACGGCATGTTTGAAGCTGACGAGGGTGTTTCTGCCAACGTTGCCAGCGGCAGCAATGGTGTGGCTGTCACCTTGACATGGAACAGTATCCCGACCGACATCAAGCTGGGAACTACGTTTATTCGCCTACGCCTGACCACAGACACTGCCATAAGCACCAGTACGCCAACCGGTTTTGTTAGCAACGGTGAAGTAGAAGATTACCCAATTGCTATTTACCAACCTATTCCAGTTGATAGCCCCAGCCTGAAGGTGATCAGCAGTGCCGACCCTGATGCTTGTACCACGACCGTGTTTACAGATGACTTCAACGATCTCACAACTGATATTGGCTTGGGTGCTAATGTACTAGGTCACACTGGAATCCGTGACTGGCTCCTTGCAGGTGGAGGCACTGATACGTATGCACGTACAGTCAACGTCATGGCTCCCCAACAAACCTCTGTTTACTTGGGCAATGGCTCGGTACGTAGCGTATCGCCTAACTTCCCCAATGGCTTTACCTTTGATGCAGATGGTCACTTGACCTCACCCTTGGAGGCGATTGCTTTACGCGATATACCGGATGATTTAGATAAATCACACTGGGGACCACAAGCTGTCACATTATCGCGCACGTTTCCAACGGTAGCCGGTAAACAATACCGTTTATATTTCAAAGCCATTCCTGAACAAGGCACGTACACTTCCGGCATTATGCGGGTTAACGCACCGGGTGGATCAATTCACTTCAAAGCGCCTGGCAGTGCCGAAGGCGTCCAAAGCTATGCGATTGAGTTTACGGCTACTACTGATAGCTCGACGATCAGCTTCGTCAATTATGGGCATATTTTTAGTGACTGGTGTGACACACAAATCAACGGGTGGTGCACTGAAGGTGGTCTAACCAACGGTACAGCTCCCAATGAGCTGATTATTGATGACGTAATGGTCGCAGCCGTTGATGCGTGTGAGCCACCGTTCCCTGTTAATATTTGCGGTAAAAGCATTGATAACCCACTGGAACTGGACTTTTCTGGCACGGCGACACTCGTTTCCGGTACTGCCAAGCAGGTAGGCTCAGTCTACCGTTTCAGTAATGTCAGCAGCGGTGTGGACGCGTTGGTGACGTTGAATGCGCTACAGGCTAACAGCCTGCCTCGCTGGCTGGAGGGCGATTTGGGTGGTCAGCTACAAGGTGCACAGACCAACAAATATTTCGATATGACGGTCAATCTGGTGCAAACTGGCACAGCCACCGCCATCAGCCCGGTCGATCTGGTACTGACCAGTTTTGACGTGGACGGCTCAGCAGGTGAACCGTATTCCGATGGGATCGAGTATTTCAGCCCTGCCGCCACCTTTACCGGCACTGGCAGCCAACTGCAAGCTTCCGACATGGGCGGCAGTGTACGCTATGCCTTGCCCTTGTCAGCACGCGGCGTGGACGATGCCACCGCCGTTGACCCAGCCTATGCCGCTGGTGCGGTGTACACCGATGTCAGCAGTTTCCGCACCAAGGGGCTGGTGGTGGATGATGATGGTTCCAGCACCCGCAGTATTTTCATCTACGCCAATGGTGATGCCTTCAAGCAATTTGGCGCACTCACCTGCGATTCCAGCATTGCGGTCAGTACAGTCAACGGCACTATTTTTGAAGATGTCAATTACGGCGGGGGTGTTGGACGCGCCTTCGGCACGGCAGGTACGGTTGGCATTAGTGGAGTACGTGTAGAACTCTATGATGCAACAGGTAAATTCCTGACCAGCACCACCACCACCGCAGGCGGCAGTTACAGTTTCACCACCTTACCAACCGGTAATTACTATGTACGGGTCGTGAATGACAGCGTATCTTCCAGCCGTCTTGGTACAAATGGCTCGGAATTAGCGATCCAAACCTACCGTAGCAATGACGGCAGTGCCGTTAACAACGAAGTGGGTGGGCGTAACCCCGCATCCCCTGATGCCCCCGCCAATACGGGTGCTCAAGCACTGAATACCACGAACTTTACGTTATCCGCCAGCAGCGCCCAAGCGCAATCCGTGCAGCCAGTGTCAGTGGGAAGCGGCAATGTCAATGGTGTCAGTTTCGGTTTCAACTTTAACACCGTCGTCAATACGAATGATGCTGGGCAAGGCTCCTTACGTCAGGTCTTGTTGAATGCTGGTATTTTGTCGGGTGACGCTGCCTTGGAACAAGCTAACGGTTACGTGAAAGGCACCGAAAACGCCATTTTCATATTGCCCACGACTGATCCGCAGCATGTCGCAGGCACATGGACGGTCAAACTCAACAGCGCCCTACCCAACATTACCGCACCACTGGCATTGGATGGACGCAAGCAAGCCGGTTTCAGCAATCAGCCGGTCATCATCCTCGACGGCAGTAGCGCAGGCACAAGTAACGGCATTACGCTGGATACAGGAAGCAATGGCCAGCAATTCCCGCTATCCATCGGTAATCAGAGCTTCGCAGGCTTGCGAGGGCTTTGATTTTTACGGGCACAACCATACCCTCCAAGCCCTGAAAGCCTGCCCGAATACCGCCTGACTTTTGCATAACCCAACACCCTGTTGGAAAACTCCAGCGTACCCTCAAGCCTGATTTTCATCCGCTGCGAATGCCTTTGGGTGTCAGGTCGGCATGTTCGTAACCCCAAATGATGGCAGCATAGAAGGACTCCCAATCGCTAATCAGATGCTCACGGAACATCCCGCGCATCTTCTCCCACAATGCGGTACGGCTCTGTAAGCGGGTGCGGGCGGCTTGGAAGTACTGGCAGCAAGCTTCCTGTATCTGGTCGATCAGGAAGGTCAACATCATCAGGGTGGCGAACACGGTGGAAAGGTGTTGCTTGCCATGACCGTAATTATGTTCGAGGTTGTAACCGAGGTTTTTAAGGGTGTTAAAGGTTTCGTTCTCCACCTTCCAGCGGGAACGGCCTGCGCGTACCACATCCGCCACGTTGTCGGCGGTGAGGGGGATGTCAGTCACGCAGTCATAGATAAAGGTTGTACCGTCGGGGCGTTCCTCCCAATAGTCGATGTAGTTGACCCGCACGTCTTGGTTGGCATGGTTGAGCGGGATGTCGTTGGCATAACGGTAGCCACACCGTAACTTTTTGCTCGTCGTGCCTGCCAATTCTTGGGTACTGCCATTGGCTAACCCGTCCAATACCGTCTTCAGTAATAGGCTGCCACTACGGGCTTTGGCGGTAATGATAAAGCTGTAACCGTTTGACTTCAGAAGACGGATGTGCGGCGCATTGCAGGACAGGGCATCTTGCAGCAGGATCATCTCCATGCGCGGGAAGTCTTGGCGCAACTGGGGGATGAGCCGTTTAGAGGCATTGTGTTCGCAATCATTTTTCTTGCTGCCATCCTGCTTGGTGATGGCCTCTGGGAAAAAGGGTAATACGGTATTCTTGTCAGGGTGAACCAGCACTGCCGCCAGCATCTGGTGGTAATACTCCTCGCGTCCGTCTTTGTGTGTCTTAATGCAACAATCCGGGCAAGAGATAGCCCCAGAGCTAAAAATACCTGTTCCATCAATACTGACTAAATACTTTCCTAGAAAACGGTAGCCTTCCAGTATGCCTTGCCGTTGCAGTTCCTGATGGATGGCGCGGAATACCGGGCGCAGACGCTGCGGTTTTACCCCGTCCAATACCGTACGCATTTGGCTGTCACAGGGAGCATCGGGGATGCCAAACAGGGTTTTCAGGTTGTGCCGTCGTGCCTTGTCCCCGCGCTGTTTGTCAAACTGCAACAGTGAGCCGTCTTTCAACGAAAATAGGGCAAGCCCTGACATCAACACGTCAACCAAGGGATAGTCGGGTTTGGTTTTGCGGTGTTCAGTGACTTCGCTGAAACAGCCACGCACACGTTCCAGCAATCCGGGGACTGAGAGGGTCTTGCGTAGCTTCAGGCTACCAACAAGAGGCAGGGGAGGTGGTTTTGCAGGCATTTCGTTGCACAGTGACTCGTTTTACAAGACCATGATTATACAGTCATTTTAAGATCGGCGGGAATTGCTGAGCAATGGCAGTATTATTCAAGCCCTAGCCATTAAAAACTTTAACGGCGCTGGCATTCGTCTTAACGAAACAGCCAATAACCAAATTGGCGGCGCTCTGAGCGGGCACGGCAATATTATTACCGCCAACGGCGGGGCAGGTATTGCGGTTACTGCTGCCACCGCTGTCAATAACAGCATCCTCGGCAACAGCATTCACGGCAATGGTGGCTTAGGCATCGACTTGAATAACGATGGCGTGACTGCCAACGATGCAGGTGATACCGATACCGGTGCCAATCACTTACTGAACTACCCAGCGGTCACAGCCGCCTCGTTTGGTAGCAATGGCTCCAAAATCGTCACTTATGATTTCAGTTTGGATGTGCCAGCCAATACACATGGCTACCGTCTCGAATTTTTCAAAAATGCCACGAAGGATGCTTCCGGTCATGGTGAAGGTCAGTTCTATCTCGGCAGCAAAGACTTCACGCATACCGGTGGCGCACTCAAATTCAAAGGCAGTTTCAATGCGAATCAAACGGTTGCAACCAGTGAATTCATTAGCGTGACTGTCACCGAAAAAACCAGCCCAACTGCATTTGGCAGTACCTCGGAATTTTCTGGTGCAATCAACGGGAATACCGCCATTGTTTGTACCAGCCTCCTTGATAACCCCAGTGCCGCATTGCCCGATATGGTGATTGATGAAAATGCACTGACCATTACCTACCTCCAAGCTAAAGACAGCAATGGCAACCCTGTCACTTATGTCATCAGCGGCGGGGCGGATGCGGCAATGTTCAGTGTGGGCCCTGTCACCAATGGCACGATTGATTGCGCCCAAATCCACTTCATTAAAACCCTGATCGTTAAGAATACACTGGCGGATACCCGTGCCATTGTTCCCGGTTTTGTTGACCCCGGTAACTTTGAAATACCCATGGATAAGGACAAAGACAACGTTTACGACCTTGAAATTACTGCGACCGATGTGCACGGCAATAAGTATGTACGCACCCTTTCACTCAAGGTAATGGATGTGAATGAAGCCCCTGCCATCACTTCCGGGACTGCTTTCAGCATCGAAGAAGATGGCAATACCAAGGTAGCCGACATTCAGGCACAAGACCCTGACAAAGGCGATACCCTGCGTTATGACATCAGCGGCGGAACCGACAAAGCAGTCTTTACGGTGAATAACAGCACTGGCGCACTGAGTTTCAAAGCCACCCCGGATTATGACGCGCCAACCGATGGCAACCGGGATAATATCTATGAAGTCACCGTGACAGTCACTGACAGTGGCGGGCTGACGGCGAGTAAAACCTTCACTATCAAGGTATTAAATCGCGTAGCAGATGACGGCGTAAAACTGCAAATGCGTGCATTCTTACAGGGCGCTTATGATGACAAAGCAGGACTCATGTCCACCGACCTGAACCTGCTCAACTTATTGCCAATAAACCAACCCTACCAAGCCGCACCGTTCAATTACGCGGGTACAGAAACGCTTAGCACATTGGTCAAAGAGAATACCGATCACCGCGCTGCCGTCGATTGGGTATTGGTCGAGTTGCGCCTCAGCCCCACGACAATCGCCAGCAGCCGTGCGGTAATCGTGCAACGGGACGGCAATTTAGTGGATGCGCAAACAGGTTCAAGCACCCTGCACTTCGCTAACGTTAAAGCGGGCAATTATTACGTGAGCGTGCGCCATCGCAATCACCTTGGGGTAATGAGTGCCCGCCCGCTTGGTTTGAGCAATACCGATAAATTGGTGGATTTCACCCTAAGCAGCACTGCCGTCAAAGGCACTGAAACCCGTTATATTGATGGCGCACTGGCGCTGCTATGGGTCGGTGATATTAATGGCAGCAACACGCTGACTGGCAGCGGCCCCGGCAACGACATCACCAGCTTGTTAAGCAGTGTTATTACCAGCCCGGAAAACTCACAGGCACAAACCAACTACATTTTGCGCGGTTATTTCAATACCGATCTGAATATGGATGGAAAAACGCTGTTCAGCGGACCGGTTAATGATGTGAGTATTTTGATCGGCAATGTTGTTTTACATCCATTGAATGACAACTTTGCCGCGAACTACATTGTGCGTGGCGGGTTGTAATAGACGCTACCAAAGATCAAAAACACCACAAACCCACCATCATCATTGATTAAAATGATGATGGTGTTACAATAAACGCAGATAATAATAAAAAATTATGCAGTAAAGACCAATAAAGCCGAAAAATCATAAGGATAACGGAATAATGACAATGAACTCATTACGCTCTGGAAACCAGCCAAGTGTCGGCTTGTTGTTGCGGACACTAATTATCCCCTCCAGCTTTCGCAGTTTTGCACATGCATTGATATTATTCTTTAGCCTGTTCGTTACCCTCACGTTAAGTATGAGTGCTCATGCCAACCCTGTGTGGCAAACAGGTGCAAGCAACCAAACCACAGGCAATGGCTCTTCAGCTACCACCTCGGCCACACTATCCATCAACAAGCCAGCCAATGTACAAGCAGGCGATCTTGTTATCGTGACACTACACTACAACAGGACTAGCCTGACCATCAGCAATGCCCAAGGTTTTACCCAAATACGTAACGAAACGTCTGGGGCTGATGGTAATAGCCGCGCTACTGTCGCGGCGTTCTACAAAATTGCCAGCGCATCTGAACCTGCCAGCTATACATTCACTTATTCCGGCATTACCAGCACAACAACAAGCTGGCGTGCTGTCGCCCAGCGAGTAACAGGGCATCACCCCACTACGCCAATAGGCAACTACACAAGTGGTAACTCCGCCACCACCACGCAAACCACCCGCACACTTTCCAGCATTAACACAACGGCGAATAACTCGCTTCTGGTTGCAGCTATTACTATGCAAGCCAGCAGCGGCACTATTAGCGCCACACCTGGCACCAGCGCTCTTTCTAGCACCTCTACAGGTCCCAGCTTCAACGTAGCTTACCAAACCCTTGCCACCGCAGGCGCAACCGGTAACAAAACATGGACGTGGACAACTGCACGAGCCAATGCGGCGCTGATGTTTATCATCAATCCTGCCCCTACCGTTGACTACGGTGATGCGCCTGCTACTTACGGCAATGCCAGCCATACCATTGTTACAGGCATCAAATTAGGTGCGAATGCGCCAGATTCAGAGAGTGCGAGCCAACCCACCCATAATGCGACTGGTGACGGTGATGATGAAGACGGCGCACCTAAATCACCAAGCAATAGCAGTATCACGTTATTTCCGTTGCTAAAAATGACCGACACCAGCTATAGCAGCACGTTCACTGTTACCAATACGGCTGGGACAGCAGGCAAGCTCTACGGCTGGATCGACTTTGACAAAAGCGGCATGTTTGAAGCCGATGAAGCCACCTCGGTCAACGTACCGACCGGAACCAATGGCGGTACGGTAACACTCGCATGGAACAGCATTCCCACCGATATTCAACCCGGCACAACCTTCATCCGCCTACGCATGACCACAGATGCAGCGGTAACAACCAGCACCCCAACCGGCAGTGCCAGCAATGATGAAGTGGAAGATTTTCCGATGGCCATCGCGTTAACCCTACCACCCAATAGTGCAAGCGTCAGTGTCACCAGAGGCGTAACACCGACCTCATGCACCAGCACTGTCTTCAGCGAGAACTTTAATGATCTAACCGGTGGGCAATATTTCGGGGCTAACCGCCCAGGCTCCAGTGCTATCCGTAACTGGGTTGCCAGCGGTGGCGGAACAGATACCCGCATCCGCACCGATGGGATGTACGCATCCACCCACGGAACATCTATTTACATGGATAGCGGGGCAATCCGCCGCATTTTCCCAACGACTGCTAATACCCCAGTTGCCGATGCTAACGGGCTTATTACTTCCCCGCCGACGGCGATTGAGTTACGCGATATTGCAGATGATCAAACACCGGGCGTTGTTGCTGGCGACTCGCATTGGGGGCCACAACCACCTCGACTGTCGCGCACACTCAATACCATTGCCGGTCAGCGCTACCGTCTGTATTTCGAGCTTTTGCCTGAAAATAATGGTAATGAGTGGCGTAAAGGGATGTTACGAGTGGACACACCGAGTGGCTCGGTGCATCTACAAACACCCAGCTCCACTGACAGCACCTTTCAGTACCAAGTGGATTTCACCGCCAATGCAACTTCTTCCACCATCAGCTTTGTCAACTACAGCCGGATTTCTGTCGATGGTAATTGGTGCATTCCAGCAAGCGATGCGTGGTGTACCATCGGTGGCTTGAGTGCTGCGCCAAAGACCAGCGAGCCAGTGATTGACAATGTTACGGTTGCGCTGGAATCTGCCTGTCTGCCGATAACCAACCAAGATTACGGTGATGCACCAGCTTCATACGGCAATCCTAGCCACACCATTACCCCCAATCTTGCCATCGGTAACAATATTGATGCCGACAATGGTACGCAGCAAAACGCCAATGCTGACGCAGACGACACCAATGGCAGTCCAGATGATGAAGATGGCTTACAAAACCCCGCCATTATCCCTACAACCGTCGGGCAAACGTATACACTCACAACCTACGTCAAAAACGAGACAGGCTCAACTGCATACCTCACCGCTTACATCGACTTTAACCGCGATGGGGATTTCTCGGATCCCGGTGAACGCGCCGATACCCAACACGTTTATTGGAACGGTTCTTTCCACTCGACCTTCACCATACCGGCAGGCACAACGGCGGGTACAACCTACGCCCGGTTGCGTTTAAGCCAAACCAAAGCAGAGGCAGAATCACCGCTTGGCGCTGCGACCAGCGGCGAAGTCGAAGACCACAAACTGACGATTTCCGCAGGACCTTTTTACGATTTCGGGGATGCACCTGTCAGCTACGGCAACCCTCGTCATACGATTGTGAATAGTATTTTCTTGGGAACAAATCGCCCTGATAGTGAAACCGGCAGTCAGCATAGCTACAACGCCAGCGGCGATGGTGTGGATGAAGATGGCGCACCCAAACAATACGGCAATGCCAACATCACACTGTTCCCCATCCTGAAAATGACCGCGACCAGCTACAGTGTTGACATTAAAGCAACCAATACCACCGGCTCAGCGGGCAAACTGTATGGCTGGATCGACTTAGACCAGAACGGCACATTTGATGCGGATGAAGCAGCTTCCGCCAACGTCGCTAATAACACCAATGGCACGGTGACACTAACCTGGAACAGTATTCCAACGGATATTAAGCTGGGTACAACGTTCATTCGCTTGCGCCTGACAACTGATGCAGCCGTTACCACCAGCACACCAGCCAATAATGCCAACGACGGTGAAGTGGAAGACTTCCCGATCGCCGTTGCCATTGACGTGCCGCCGGATAGCCCCAATGTCACTATCGTGCGCGGTGAAGACCAGACATGTAGCAGCACGATTTTCACCGATAACTTCGATGACTTAGCCAGCGAACAATATTTCGGCGCGAATATTTCTGCGACACCGTTTGTGATCCGCAACTGGACAGCAACCGGTGGTGGTAGCGATACCTATGCACGTACCGTGGAAGTTTCCCCGTTTGCTGCCACCCAAGGGCGTTCAATTTACTTTGGTAACGGCATGATGCGCCGGTTTTACCCCGATACTGGCGCGGCATTGGCGTTTGACGGTAACGGCAGGATGCGAAACCCGCCGGATGCTGTAGAACTGCGTGATGACGTTGATGATATTAGCCCTAGCGTCAATACTCATGAATCTCATTGGGGGCCTGAGCCCGTCACGCTATCGCGCACCTTTGCCTCCACTGCCGGGCAACGTTACCGCTTGTACTTCTCTGCCGTTCCTGAAGGCGGTGAGTGGAACCCCGGCATTATGCGGGTGGATACACCGAGTGGTTCGATACATTTCAAAGCACCGGGCAAGGATGAGGGTATCCAGAAATACCGTATCGAATTTACTGCTATTGGCACATCCTCAACTATTCGCTTTGTGAATTACGGGCATATTGGTACCGATAACGGTTACTGCGACCCCAATTCCATCATTTCCGGACCATGGTGTACGGTGGGTGGTTTCCCGACTGACAAGAAAGGCAATGAACTGATTATTGATGATGTGGCTGTGGCATTGGCATCTGCCTGCCCCAGTAGCAGTATTTCTGGCTCCGTTTATACCGACACTAACGGCAACAATGCTTTCGACACGGCAACAGAAACGGGTTTGGCAAATATCAGTGTTTCGCTGTATGACAATAATGGCACAACCGCCACGACCAACGATGACAGCTTGATCGCAACCACGAGTACCGCCGCCAATGGCGCTTATAGTTTCACCAGTATCAGCTCAACACCACGCTATCGGGTTGAAGTCGATATCCGTGATACGGACTTGCCCGCGAGTGCGCGTATCGGCACCACGAATCCATTGGCAGACATGACTGTTGCCGCTGGCAGCGCACTCACCAACCAGAATTTCGGGTTTGATTTGGCGTGTAATGCCAGTGCAGGGCAGTTCGGCGGGATCGCCTTCCGCGATTACAACCAGAACGGGATGCGCGAGCCTCAGGAAGAAGGGATTGCGGGTATCACGGTGACGGCTTACAACAGTGCGAATGCGGTAGCCGCTACTGGCACCACCGATGCACGCGGCTGGTATACCTTGAGCGGGCTGACCAATGGCACACAATACCGGCTGGAATACACCAACTTACCCAACGGGCTTTACCCCGGTGCAGCAGGCACCGATACCGCGAGTACGGTACGTTTTGTCACTGCCAGTGGCAATTGTGCTACGAACTTAGGCGTAAGTGACCCCATCGAATATTGCGAAATTGACCCATCGGTCGCCGCCTCCAACTTTGTCAATGGCAACCCCAGTGTGGCTGATGTTGGCAACTATGCCAGCCTATTTACCTTCCCTTACAATGCAACGGGTGATGCTTATAACCAAACGCCAGCCCCTGTCACCAAAGCCAATACCAGTCAAACGGGTGCGTTGTGGGGTATGGCTTATCAAAAAACTACCAGAACGTTATTTGCCTCCGCCGCCATGCGTCGCTTTGCCGGATTCGGTACCTTAGGCACGGGTGGTATCTACAAAGTCGATATGACTGACCCGAACGCGGCGTATACCGGCGCAACGCCTTACGTTGACCTGCGCACCATCGGGATTGATACCGGCAATGATGTGCGTGTCGCCGGGGATAGCTGTAATAATCTGGCAAGCGGCCCGTGGTCGCCTTCCCGTGACGTGGCTGCTTGGGATAAAGTCGGTAAAGTCGGTGTGGGTGATATTGACTATGACGAACGCGATAACCGTTTGTGGCTAGTCAACCTCAACGACCGCAAACTCTATGGCATTAACAACGTCAGTCCGACCACAACACCCACCGCTGGCAGTGTGTTAGGGGGTTATGCGATTAACCTGCCCTCTCCTTACACCTGTGCCTCTGGGACATTCCGCCCTTGGGCAGTCAAATACCATCGGGGTTATGTCTATGTGGGTGGTGTGTGTGATGCCGCCAGTGACCCTTACAACCTGAGCAAGGTGCGTGGTTATGTTTTGCGCTTCGACCCTGCTAACACAGCGGCTGGGTTTAGCCATGTGAAAGATTTTGCGCTCAACCAGCCACGTCAAGGCTTCGGATATAGCAACGTTAGTGAATGGTCAGGTTGGTTGCCGCAAGCCGATGCCGTGAACGTGCGCCCGCAATTCCACTCACCTATTGTTGGCAATCTCGAATTCGATACCGACGGCTCGATCATTGTGGGCATTATTGACCGCGCTGGCTTACAAAAAGGCACAAACGCTTATGACGAGCCGGTATGCGATGACCCAACTCAGGACTATAGCGACACCATGGGTGATGTGTTACGCCTGTGTAAAACCGATACTGGCTACCTGAGCAATGCAGAACCGGGTTGCACAACGGTCATTCCTACCAATAGCAAAACCACCGATGAATATTACTGGGGTGATCTTGGTCCATCCAATAACGCGTGGGAAGGCATGAATGACATTGCTGCTGGGGGTTTAGCACTCGCACCGGGTAAAGAGCATGTCTTGGCATCCTCTTACGACGCCAATAGCTGGGGAACCAACGGCGTGGTATGGTTAAACAACCGTACCGGCGCAAAAGACAACGCTTACTCCTTATCTTGGACAACCCTCGGTAAAAGTACCGGCATGGGTGAGCTGGAAGTGCTGTGTGACCCTGCGCCGACTGAGGTTGGCAACCGCGTGTGGCTCGACACGGATAAAGACGGTCTGCAAGATGCAGGGGAAGCGGGTATCAACAATGTCAACGTTACCCTCACCTGCGGCAGCGACAGTGCAACCACCATCACAAATACCAACGGTGAATACTATTTCAGTAATGCACCGGGTAAAAATGCCACCTTCATGGGCAGTGGGGAAAGTTGCAGTTTAAGCATTGCTAACGCCCAAGCCAGCCTCAGTGGTTACACCCTCACCACACAAAACGCTGACAGCAAAACCGACAACAATAGCCAAACCGACATCCGCGATTCGGATGCAGCAGTCAGTGGCAGCAATGCCGTTATCAATTTCACCGTTGGCAGTGGCGGGCAAAATAACCACGGGTTGGATTTCGGATATAAATCCAACGCAGTTCCCGGCACGATTACGGGTACTGTCTATACCGACAGCAACACCAACGACACATTCGACGCTGGTACAGAGTCCGGTATTAGCTCTATCACCGTCACGCTGCTGAATGCTGCGAATAATGCTACCGTCGCCACCACCAGCACAGCGGCAGATGGTACTTACAATTTCAGCGCTGTAGACCCTGCCTTGACCTACAACATTCAAGTGGATACAGCGGATACTGATTTACCCACAGGCTCGACCATTGGGACGCTCAACCCGCTGACTAACAAAACAGTAACAGCAGGCGGCACGCTGACAAACCAGAACTTTGGGTTTGATCTTGCGGGCAATAGAAGCATTTCCGGTAAAGTGTTTGAAGACAAGAACTACGGCGGCAGCGCTGGGCGTCCACTCAGTACCTCCGGCACTGCTGGTATTCTTGGCGTTCGCGTAGAACTCTACAATTCAACCGGGGGATTTGTTACCAGCACCACCACGGCTGATGGTGGTCCGTACAGTTTTACTAATGTTGCCGCCGGTAATTACTACGTGCGTGTGGTCAATGACACCATTCGCTCTACCCGCGCTGGTTCCAATGCAAGCGAGCGCGGTATCCAGACCTTCCGCAGTGATGGCACAAGCGCCGCCACCAATGAGGTCGGCGGACGTAATCCCGCTGTCGTTGATAGTGGTGCAAACACGACAAACCAAACCCTGAACACAGCCACGTTCATGTTGTCCGGTGGCGGGCAAGCTCAGTCTGTCCAGCCCATCACGGTAACAAGTAGCGACATTGCCAACGCGAACTTCGGTTTCAACTTCAGTACCGTAGTCAACACCAATGACAGCGGACAAGGGTCATTGCGCCAAGGCATACTCAATATCAACTTGCTGGCAAATACTGGCTTGGCACAGGCAGGTCAAGACAACACCTATGGCGTCAACCCCGGCGTCATTAAGGAAGTATTGCTCTTCAACATTCCGGCAGCCAGCGATCCATTAGGTCGTACTGACATCTGCGGCGGCTCAACCTGTAAAATCACCATTAACACCCAGTTACCCGCTGTTGCCTTGGAACCCGCGATTATCGACGCCACCACCCAACCGGGTTATGTCGCCGGGACACCGGGTGTGCCACGTATTCATATCGTTCCGACTGCTGGGTTGGATGCACGCGGTTTCACCATGGGCTATGACGCACCTGATAGTACCCTGCGTGGGTTTGCCATTACCGGTTTCAGGAACCTCCTGACCAATCGTGGTATTACTGTTGACAGTGAACGTACCCTAATCGAATCCAACTACATCGGCGTCAAACCCGATGGCACGGCAGATGGCAACGGTAACGGGATCGAACTGCAATATACCCAAAGTGCGGTCATCGGTGGTACAACCGCAGCCAAACGCAACATTATTTCTGCCAACAAGCGCTTGGGGATCTTCTTCAACACGGGTGCATCCGGTAGCGTCATCCAGAACAACTTCATTGGTACTAACCCAGCAGGCACAGCGGCAATGGGCAATGAAACCACCGGGATCGACACCGAGGGCGGTTCCGGTACGAAGATTCTGGATAACGTCATTGCAGGCAACCCCTACCAAGGGATTGAACTGGGCTTTACCAGCGGTGGCCCCGGCACTGCCAACGCCATTATTCAAGGCAACCGTATTGGCGTAGGCATCAATGGCGAAGCCATCGGTAATGGCACAGGTATCATCAACTACGGCGTGTCTAACGGACATACCATCGGTGGCACAGGCGCAGGTCAAGCCAACATCATTGCACACAACCTGTCCAATGGTATCAGCTTCTACAACAATAACAGTTCCGGTATCACCATCAGTGCCAACAGCATTTATGCCAATGGTGGGTTGGGGATTGACCTTGGCTTTAACGGCATTACCGTCAATGACGCCAACGATGCGGATGCAGGTGCTAACAACCTGCTCAACTTCCCGCTCCTGTCGAATATCTCCATTTCCGGCAGCAATCTGGTCATCACGGGCTGTGCCCCTGCCGGTGCTACTGTGGAACTGTTTGAAGCCGATGTCAGCACTGGTGGCAAAGCCACGCCCGGAACCAACAAATTCAGCAAGAGCAAGGATTACGGCGAAGGCCAGACCTACCTCACCAGCTTTGTGGAAGGCAGCGCAGCCGATACCGACAGCAGCAACTGTGTGCTGGCAACTGATGCCGACGGCAACAACCAGACAGGTATGAAAGCCTTCAGCGTCACGATTCCAGCACCTCCCAGTTTTGTGATCGGTGACACCATGACCGCAACCGCAACCGTTGCAACGGTGGGTACATCAGAGTTCTCACCCGTTATTTCACTAACAGTCACACCGCCCATCGGTTGTAGCGTGCTGGATAATTTTGATAGCACCAGTGTGGAAACCATTAACCTCACCACTGCTGTGCCGGGACCCATTACGCA
The DNA here is from genome assembly GCF_021650935.1 of Thiothrix winogradskyi. Classification (NCBI taxonomy): domain Bacteria; kingdom Pseudomonadati; phylum Pseudomonadota; class Gammaproteobacteria; order Thiotrichales; family Thiotrichaceae; genus Thiothrix; species Thiothrix winogradskyi. The sequence goes on from NZ_CP091244.1 coordinate 3,015,169, forward strand.
AACATGGAACGCCAATATTGATGCGCTGATCGGTGGCTCGCGAACCCTAACCCTTGGCCCTGCGCAACGCGGCACAGCCACCAACGGTTATGGGGTACTCGAAATTGCCAATAATTCTAGCACTGCTGCCCCCATGAAGCTGTGTTACAACGCCAATGGGGCTGGGTTAAATGTCAACCTCAGTCAAATCGAGAATATTCTGTTTAATGTCTGGGAAGATGAGCATCACAACCCGAATGCCGCAACCCGCGCCAACATTCCGATGACGATCACCTTATCGGATGGATTCAACAGCGCCTCACTCACCCAAGACATGGTTAACCTTGTCTATCAACAACTGGGCGTTACCGTTGGTTGGGCGAATATCCGTTTTCCATTAGCCAACTTTAGCAACATCAATAACCTCAATCGCACCAATGTTCAAAGTGTCTGCATTGAAGTCGCTGGTAAGAATGGGCACGACTACTCTTTCCAAAAAGTCATGCTAGAAGACACTGCAACGTGTAAAAGTGTCTCAGGTAAAGTCTTTGAAGACGTGAATTACGGCGGTGGCGTAGGTCGAGCCATCAGTGCATCGGGTACTAAAGGCACACTCTCCACGCTACTGGAGTTGTATGACCATAACGGGCGGTTCATTGAAAATACCGCCACGGATAGCACGGGTAGTTATACTTTCCCAGCACTACTACCCGGCAATTACTACACCCGTGTGGTCAGCTCCAGCGTCAATAGTACCCGTAGCGGCACTAATGGGACTGAATTGGGTATCACCACCTACCGTACCGATGGTGTAACGCCAACAGTCAATCAAGTAGGTGGGCGCAATCCAAGCACCCCTGATGCTGATACACACGACATGGAAGCCACCCTAAACACGAGCACCTTCCAATTCATCGGCGGGGCGCTGAACGGCAAACAGGCACAAGTGGTGCAACCCATCACGCTAGCCGCCACCAACCTCAGCGGTGTGGATTTCGGATTCAACTTTAGCACCGTGGTCAATGCCAATGACACCGGGCAAGGCTCCTTGCGTCAGGTCATCGCCAACGCCAACTTGCTGGCAAACACTGGTATGGCACAACCCGGCAGCAATTACGGTGTGAATACGGCACTGAATAAGGAAGTGCTGACTTTCAACATTCCTGCCAGTGGCGACCCGTTAGGGCGTACCGACATCTGCGGCAGTACAACCTGCAACATTACGGTTAATAGCCAACTCCCGGATATTACCGCCCCCCTGATTATTGACGGTACAACCCAACCCGGTTATGCCGCAGGCACACCGGGAATACCTCGCATCCGTATTTCGCCCGTTACCGGACTGGATGCACTTGGGATTTCCATTGCCTACAACGCACCGGACAGCACGGTACGCGGCTTGTCCATCACCGGCTTCCGCACACACAATATGAACCGCGCCATCAATGTGGCAGCGGCGCGTACCGTGGTGGAATCCAACTATATTGGGGTAAAACCGGATGGTACTGCCGATGCCAACGGTCAGGGCATCATGCTGGAATACGCCGATTCCGCCACCAGCATTATCGGCGGGACGACACCTGCAAAACGCAATATCATTTCCGGCAACTTGCGCTGGGGTATCGCCTACAATACCGGCGCAACCGCTGGCACGATTCAAAACAACTTCATCGGCACTAATGTCGCCGGTACTGCGGCACTAGGCAACCAAGCCGGAGGTATTGATCTGGAAAGCGCCAACGACAGTGTGGTGCTGGATAACGTCATTGCAGGCAACGCAGGCGATGGCATTCAAATCGGCTTTACTAATGGATCTATCCTCACCAGTGGCTACACCATCCGAGGCAACCGTATCGGTGTAGGCATCAATGGCGAAGCTATCGGCAATACCGGCCCTGGCATCATGAACTATGGCGGCTCCAGCAATCACCAGATTGGTGGCACAGCAGCCGGTCAGGCCAACATCATTGCCAACAATACCGGCGGTGGTATCAAACTGGCGGCTAATACTGCAAATATTAGCAACGTCATCAGCGGTAACAGCATTTACGCCAATGGCGGGCTAGGGATCGACCTCGGCAACAACGGCGTTACCGTCAATGACGCCAGTGACGCTGATGCTGGTGCAAATGATTTACTCAATTTCCCGACGCTCTCTGAAGCCAGTATGATTGGTGGCAACCTGACCGTGAAAGGCTGCGCCCCTACGGGTACAACCGTGGAATTGTTTGAAGCCGATGTGAGTGTTGGCGGCAAAGCGACACCGGGCGACAACAAGTTTGGTAAAAGCAAGGATTACGGCGAAGGTCAGACTTACCTTGCCAGCTTCGTGGAAGGCAGCGCCTCAGACACGGATTCCGCCAACTGTACCTTGCCAACTGATGCCGATGGCAACAACCAGACCGGCATGAAAGCCTTCAGCGTCACGATTCCAGCACCTCCCGGTTTTGTGATCGGTGACACCATGACCGCAACCGCCACTATCAGCACCGCTGGCACATCAGAGTTCTCACCGACGATCCTATTACTGGAAGTGCGTGATATTGCCGGAAAAGTCTACGAAGACGTGAATTACGGCGGTGGCAACGGGCGTGCATTTAACGCCGGTCAAAGCATGGCAGGTATTAACGCTGCAACCATTGAGCTGCGCGATACCAGCAATAACCTACTCGCCTCGACCACAACGGCAGCCGATGGCAACTATACGTTCACCAGCGTTCCTGTAGGGACATACAACGTGCAAGTGGTAAATAGCAGCGTGCGCTCTACCCGCCCCGGCTCCAACGGCTCAGAACGCGGGGTTATTACCTACCGTACTGACGGTGCAGGAAATACTGTCAATGTAGCAGGCACGACGTTCAGCCAAACCATTACCCTGAGTACTACCAATCTCAGCAATGTCAATTTCGGCTTCAATTTCGACACCGTGACCAATACCAATGACAGCGGTGCTGGTTCACTGCGTCAGTTCCTGATCAATGCGAATCTATTGGGTGGCGATGCTACACTGGCACAAGTCGGGCGTACTGCTGGCAAAGAAAATGCGATTTTGGAACTCTCCACCAGCGACCCGAATTACACCACGGGTTATTGGAGTATCCCGTTGCAAAGTGCCCTACCCAGCATTACTGCGCCTATTGTATTAGATGCCTCACTACCACCCGGCTCTAACAGTAATCCAATATTGGAATTGAAAGGCACCAACGCAGGCAGCGGCGCTAACGGCCTAACCTTGGGCGCTGGCAGCAACGCCAGCACCATCCGCAAATTGGCGATCACGGGCTTTGCTGGTTCAGGTATTTACATTGATAGCAGTAACCACAATAGTTTGCTGGCTAACCATATTGGCATTACCCCATCCGGCATTACGCGGGCTAACACCGGCTCAGGCATTCGCATCAACGCCGCCAGCAGCAATAAAATCGGTGGTGTTAACGATGGTGAAGGCAACCTGATTACCAATAATGGCGGCAGTGGTATTGCCATTACCGATTCAGGGTCAATGTTCAACAGCATTCTTGGCAACAGCATTTACGCCAATGCTGAGTTAGGTATTGATTTGATTGGTGGCATTGAAAACAGTTTCGGTGTAACCGCTAATGATGAGGGTGATGTTGATTCTGGTCCGAACAGCCTCATCAATTACCCAGACGTGAAAGTTAACTCCTTCGGTGCCAATGGCACGAAGATTGTGACGCATGACTTCAATCTGGATTTGGCAGCAGGCGATTACCGTCTCGAATTCTTTGTTAGCACGGCTAAAGACGCATCTGGCAATGGTGAAGGTCAAACCTTCATCGGCAGCAAAGACCTTAGCCACCCCGGCACAGGGAGCCTCAATTTCAAAGGTACACTCAATGCCAAAATAGCCGTGGCTAAAGGTGCCCACATCAGTGCGACCTTGACCCAGAAAACCGGTCCAACGACTTATGGCTCCACCTCCGAGTTTTCGGGTATCCGCGATGGCATTACCACGCAAGTCTGTGACAGCTTGATTGATGACACCACTAGCGGCTCAAACATGGTGATTGATGAAACTGACCTGACGACCGTGATCAAACTATTGGAAGCCAAAGACTCCAATGGTAATCCGATTACTTACGTCATTAGTGGCGGGGCAGACGGTAACTTCTTTACCATTACCAACCCGGCTCCCGGTGCGACCTTGGATTGCGCCACCATCAAGTTCTTGGTCAGTAACATCATTATCACCAAATCTGCCTTGGCAGATAACGAGGCTGAAACCCGTGCTATTGTCACACCGGGCGTCTTACCGCTCCCCGGTAACTATGAGCTGCCAATGGATAAGGACAAAGATAACGTCTATGACCTGCAAATCACCGCGACCACGGTTGATGGCAAGAAATACGTGCGCAACATGAATGTAAGGGTAATGGATACCAACGAAGCACCCAACATCACGTCGGCAACAGCGCTCACTTTGACAGAAGACAGCAATGCCGAGGTGCTCAGCGTCAAAGCGCAAGATGCCGATGCTAACGAGAAACTAAGCTACCGCATTAGTGCGGGCGCGGATAGCAGCCACTTCGAGATCAATGCAACCACTGGTTTACTGCGTTTCCGTGCCATTCCCGACTACGACGCACCAATGGATACTAACCGCGACAACCTATACGAAGTGGAAGTCACCGTGACGGACAAAGGTGGCTTGACTAACAGTAAACTCTTCAAAATCAGCATTGTGAACAACACGGCTGATGACGGTGTAGTCGTTAATGTACGGGCGCTCTTGCAAGGTGCTTATAACAGCAACACAGCACTCATGTCTGCTGATCTGAACACCTTGGGTTTATTGCCCAATAAACAGCCTTACCAATATGCGCCATTCAACCATGCAGGTACTGAAACCCTCAGCACCATGCTCAAGGAAACCACTGGCAACAATGCGGTAGTGGACTGGGCATTGGTTGATTTGCGCACCAGCGTTAACACCATCGTAGCCAGCCGTGCTGTTATGTTACAACGCGACGGCGATTTAGTGGATTCGCAAACCGGCTCAGCCAACTTGCACTTTGCCAACATTAAGGCAGGCAATTACTACATCAGTGTGCGCCACCGTAACCATTTGGGTGTCATGAGTGCCAGCCCGGTCAGCTTGGATAACAATGCAAAATTGATCAACTTTGCAGCCAGCTCAACAGCGGTGAAAGGCGAAGAAACCCGTGTATTGAACGGTAAAGCAGCGCTAATATGGGCAGGCGACATCAATGGCAGCAATACCCTGACCGCAAATGGCCCAAGCAACGATGTGACTAGTTTACTGAGTGGCGTAATTACCAGCATGGATAATCTCCAGGGCAACACTAACCACATATTATCGGGTTATCTCACGACCGACCTAAACTTCGATGGCAAAACCTTGTTTACCGGCCCGGGCAATGATACCAGCCTGTTGGTAGGCAATATTCTGCTGCATCCGCTCAACACCGGCTTTGCCGCGAACTACATCGTGCGCGGTGGGTTGCAGTAATACTGCCCGCCATAAAAAAGGGCGTCCCGTGCAAAACAGGACGCCCCCACTTAGATGAAGCCGAATATCTGTTAGTAACTACTGATCAAGCGGGTATAACAAATCCAGTTATGTGTCGGATAAGTCGGTTTCCCATCTTGTACTTCACCGTAATAACGCAATGGAACCATGCTACCCCCGCGCGGATTATCCGCACTGATCGGCAGGCCATAATCCACACCTTGGTAATTGCACTCGATGCGCCCGTCAGATCCTTGGTTAACAGGTGTTCCCGCTGCATAACCACAATCCGTTGCCGTTCTCGCCAGATTCTCGGAACAATAAGCTGCCTCATTGGGTTTGTTAACCGTATCAGGGAAAACCGCCAAGTCAATGTTAGGACGCTGCCCATTGTTATTCACTTGCACGAGATTCAACAGTTCTTCCATTGTTGGCAAACGCCATTGGGATCTGCCACATAAACCAGTGCCATTAACGGCATTCACATAACTATAAGCATCGCAATTACCAAGCCCCTCACACAACGTTCTGCCATTGCTATCCCTGGTACTGGCATAACCGGCATAGTTGTGGAAATGCCGGTAGCGCCAATCGCTGTCACGCAACCCAGTACTAGTTTTAGATTCCCATACCTTTCCGGTAGCATTTTCTTTGATACATGCCCACGACGTGGCAGAAGAAGGCAAAGCATTGCCCGCACTGTCGAGTTTGGTATAGCGACGTGCTGCATTTGCCGCTGCCACTTCCGATGCTACTTGGTTAGCAGCGGTACGAGTCGATTGCAGCGCCTTTTCAGCCGCTTCACGGGCAGTCTTAGCCGCCTGTCCTGCGGCTTTTGCCTGTGTCACCAACGTTTGAATGTCGGCTACGGTTTCTATACCAGCAGCATCCGTCTGGATTTTTTCAACCTGCGTTTTTTCCGCTGCTGCTTTCTCAGCTTCTGTCGCTGCCTGCGCCGCATAGGTTTTAGCTTGGTTGAGAGCTTCGGCAACTTCTGGATAAGATGCTGCCTGTTGTTCGGCCTGTAGTGCTGCGTAACCAGCACTTGCACGTGCTGACTGTGCAGCTTGCACTTCCCTGCTGATAGCGGTTGCAGCCGTGCTAATCTCTTCGCGTGCGGTTGCAATAGCACCAGCTTTGTCCGCCGCTGCTTGTGCCGCCAAAACAGCCGAAGCTGCCGCTTTGTCTGCTGATGCTTGTGCCGCTGCTGCCGCTGATTTTGCCTGGTCTGCTTCATCAGTAGCAGATTTATCAATAGCCGCTTTCGCCGCTGCCTGCGTCGATGCTTGCGCTGCTGTTTTTGCCGCTGCTGCTGCATCAGCAGCAGCCTTGTCCGCTGCGGTTTTGTCCGCAATCTCTGCCGCTGCTGCTGCTACCTGTGCGGCAGATGCTGCTGCGGTGGCTGCCGATTGCGCGGCAGTCACCGCTGCTCGCGCGGCAGTTTCTTCTGCGGAGGGTCCACTACTGCCACCACAAGCGGTGAGCAGTGATGACATCAAAACGCCCGCCAGTAGTAATTGCCCTTGCTTAGCGATAGAGGCTTTATTGAACGTATGAACCTTGACACTGTTCATATTCATGATTTATTACCTATAAGTGATTAATTTGGATTTATGGTCTCAATCGGATATTATATGACAACCATTACCAAAATATTAATCGAATTTACTAATGGTAGTTTTCTTATGCCAAACAGCACCCAAAAGTTGCATGGCATTCTGACCTCAGCAGTGGCACAAACCCCCACAACCTGCTACTTTATCGCGTCCCTATCAGCACACTTTTAAAGACAGCCATGCAGCCAAGAAAAATACTCATTACCAGCGCACTGCCCTACGCCAATGGCCCGATTCACATTGGTCACATGGTCGAATACATCCAGACGGATATTTGGGCGCGTTTTCAGCGTTTGCGTGGCAATGAATGTTACTACGTGTGTGCGGATGACACGCACGGCACACCGATCATGCTGCGAGCGCAACAAGAAGGTATTACCCCAGAACAATTGATTGCTCGCATTGGCGCGGAACATCAGCGCGATTTTGCCGGTTTTCGGGTCGGTTTCGACAATTACTACACCACGCACTCCGACGAAAACCGCCATTTCGCCGAATTCATCTACAAAGCGGCGCGTGACAACGGGCATATTGAAAAGCGCACCATTCGCCAAGCTTACGATGCGCAGGCAAAAATGTTCCTGCCCGACCGTTTCATTAAAGGTGAATGCCCACGTTGTGGCGCGGCGGATCAATACGGCGATAACTGCGAAGCTTGCGGTGCGACTTACTCCCCCACTGATTTGAAAAATGCGGTGTCAGCAATTTCCGGCACGACTCCGATTGAAAAAGAAACCGACCACTATTTCTTTAAGCTGGGGCATTTTGAAACCTTCCTGCGTGAATTCCTTGCCAGCGGCGCGGTACAAAAAGAAATCGCCAATAAGCAAATGGAGTGGTTTGAGTCGGATCAAGGCTTGAGCGATTGGGATGTGTCCCGCGACGCACCTTACTGGGGCTTTAAAATTCCCGATACTGACGACAAATATTTTTACGTGTGGCTGGATGCGCCGATTGGTTATTTAGCCAGCTTCAAAAACCTGTGTGACCGTACCGGGCTGGATTTTGATAGCTTCTGGAAACCCGATTCCACTGCCGAGGTATACCACTTCATCGGCAAAGACATCGCTTATTTCCACACATTATTTTGGCCTGCCCTCTTGCATGGCGCGGGTTTCCGCACCCCCAGCGCGGTACATTGCCACGGATTTTTGACGGTAAACGGCGCGAAAATGTCCAAATCACGCGGCACATTTATTCAAGCTGAAAGCTACCTCAAGCATTTGAACCCGGAATGGTTACGCTATTATTTCGCCAGTAAACTCAGCAATGGCGTGGATGACATCGACCTTAACCTCGAAGATTTCGTGGCGCGGGTCAACAGCGATTTAGTCGGCAAAGTGGTTAATATTGCCTCGCGCTGCGCTGGTTTCATCAACAAGCGATTTGACAACAAACTGGCTGATACGCTGCCTGATCCCACGTTATATCAAGAATTTAGCGACGCCTCTGAACGCATTGCCGAACTGTACGAAACCCGCCGCTACGGTCAAGCCATGCGCGAAATCATGGGCTTGGCTGACAAGGCCAACCAATACGTTGACGAACAAAAGCCGTGGGTACTCGCCAAAGACCCAGATCGCCTTGCCGAGGTACAAAACGTTTGCACCCAAGGCATCAATATGTTTCGTGCGATTGTGAGCTACCTCAAGCCGGTTCTACCACAATTGGCGGTGGACGCAGAAAGCTTCCTCAATGCGGGTGAATTAACCTGGGCAAGTGTTGCGACACCGCTGATTAGCAGCGAAATTGCTACGTTCAAAGCCCTGATGACTCGTGTTGAACCGGCAATGATCGAAGCCATGCTCGAAGACAATGCTTCGGCTACGCTCAGCAACCAAACAGATAACCGCTCCCTGAGCGAAGTCGAAGGGAACAGTACTCAACACCTGACCGACGACCCGATCAGCCCCACGATTGACTACGACGATTTCGCCAAAATCGACTTACGCATTGCTAAAATCGTCAAAGCCGAACACGTCAAAGGCGCAGATAAGCTGGTACAATTGACCCTTGATCTGGGCGGCGAAACCCGCAATGTGTTTGCTGGGATAAAATCCGCTTACGACCCCGTCGATCTGGAAGGTCGCTATACCGTGATGGTTGCCAACCTTGCCCCCCGTAAAATGCGCTTTGGTGTATCCGAAGGCATGGTGTTGGCAGCGGGACCTGGCGGTAAAGATTTATTCATCCTGACACCTGATAAGGGTGCAGAACCCGGAATGCGCGTAAAGTAACGCCAACAATAAGACGAAGAATAGTATGTTAGGGAAGTTCTTTAAACCAAAATGGCAACATACCGATGCCAGTGTCCGCCTGAAATCACTAGCTACCCTTGCCGGTGACAGTGTGGAATTAATCAAGATTGCCCAAAGCGATCCTGATAGCGATGTGCGCATGGAAGCGATTACCCGTTTGCACCACATCCCGACCTTGGTGCAATTGGGTCACACCGCAGGTTCCATTGGTGAACGCGCCCGCCAGCGGGTCATCGGTTTAGCAGCAACTGAGCACCGCCATGACCATTTGCTGGCAGAAGTTTTTGCCTGGCTACAAAACCCCGCATTACTCCGCAGTATTGCGCGGGACTCGCTCCGTGGTGCTAAATTGCGCCACCAAGCCATCGCCAAACTGGACGACCAAGAATTATTGTTTAGCATTGCCAGTAACGATACCTCCAAAGAAATCCAATACATCGCCGCCACGAACATTGACGATTTAGAAAAACTGCAAGCCCTAGAGAAAACACACGGCAAACAAAACAAACGCTTGCGCCAGTTGCTCAAAGAACGCGAAGACCTTGTGCAACATCAGCACCAACAACAAGCCGAGATTGACGCACTCTGCGCCGAAGCCGAAACCCTCGGCAACAACCAACGCTGGGCGCAAGAGAAAACCCGTGCGAAAGTACTGGAGCAACGTTGGCAAAAAATCAGCAAAGTCACCAACGAAACCCAACAGCAGCGCTTCCAACAAGCACTGACCGATTTTCAGCAGCGCCTGCAAACATGGGAAAGCGAACACACCCAGCAACAACAATTGCTCGCCCAACAAGCCGCTGAGCAAGCCCGTCTGGCTGCCGAAGCCCAACAACAAGCCGAAGCCGCCGCGCAAGCCGAACAAGAGCGCCTCGAACAGGCACAACAGCGTGAAGCCGCCGCCCGCAAACACCACCAGCAACAACAAGCCCAACAAGAACAAACCTTAAAAGATTTACACAACAGTTTAAAAACGCTGGAGTCTCACCTAGAAGCCGAACAATACGGCGAAGCCATTGAGGTACACAAAACCCTCAGGGAAAATCTCAAAAATGCCACGCACCTGCCCGGCAAAGAACAAGCCTTCTTCCAACGCCGTCTGCAAGCACTCGCCCCCTTCCTACGCGAAATCCAAGACTGGCGGCGCTGGGGTACCGATCAAGTACGCAAACAACTGATCGAGACGGCTGAACACCTGCGCACCGATGAGGAGCTTGACCCACAAGAACGTGCCAAGAAAATCCACACACTGCGGGAAGAATGGCGCAAATTGTCCCAGCTTGAACCGGGGCAACAACACACCATGTGGAAAGCCTTTGATGCCAATGCCACGGCTGCTTACGAACCCAGCAAACAATATTTTGCCGAACAAGCGCAACAACGTGCCACGCATCTCGAACAACGCAACAGCATTTGCGCCCAACTCGAAGCCTTACACGCGGACACTGACTGGGAAACCCCCGACTGGCGGGCGCTACAAGTCGCCCTCAACGGATCCCGCAAACACTGGAAAGCCGCCGGAACCGTCAGCCACAAAGACTGGAAAAGCATCAACGAGCGTTTCAACACTGCGATGGATGCGTTAGAAACCCACTTCAAAGCCGAACGCGCCCGCAACTGGCACGAACGTAGCCAACTGGTCGAACAAGCCAAAGCCCTGTTAGATTCCCCCGACACGGCACAAGCCATTGAGCAAGCCAAAGTGTTACAAACCCAGTGGCAAATTAGCCTCAGTTCACGCCCTTCTGATGAACAACGCTTGTGGAAACAATTCCGCGAACCGATAGATGCCCTGTTTGCCCGTGCGCGTGAAGAACGCCAGCAACAACAGCACGAACGCAATGCGCAACAAGCGGAAGCCGCCCGTCAGACTGAAGAACAACGCCAACGCGAACGGGAACGCCAGCAGCAGCAACTCGCTGATTTGGAAGCCCTTGCCACCCAATCCACGCAACGCAAACAAGCAGACACCAACGCTGACGAGCAAGTTGCCAACCGCCATACGGGTGAATTACTGTGCCTGCAACTGGAAATCCTGCTAGAGCTAGAAAGCCCTGTCGAGTTCCAAGCTACCCGCCTCAAGTATCAAGTGGCACAACTCTCAGAAACCATGCGCAGCCGCAAAGAAACCACGCAACCCAGTGCTCATGCCTTGCCGGTTTTAAAACAGTGGTATGCTTTGGGGGGAATGCCCGCGACTGCCCTTGCCAGCCAGACAGCGCGGATCGAGAAAATTAAGCAGGCTCTGCTTCAGGCGCTGCCGTAAAACATTGCATCAAATCGGCTAACATCAGCGTCACTTCACCCGTCATCAGGGTGAATTCGATGTCCAGCTTTTCGGCATGAGATTGCGGGTCGGCTTCCTTAAGGTTGTCGGCCAGCACATCCAAGAAACGCACCTGACGCACCCCTAAATCCTCGGTCAAGACGAAACTGATCTTGTCTGCCCAGATTAAAGCGAGTTTAGATACCGTTTTACCCGCTGCCAGATTCGCTTGCACTTCTTCCGCCATCAGTTCATGGCGCTTAAACGTCGCCACACTTTTTGCTTCGCCCTGCCCTTTTAATTCGCACGCTTCGCCCAAGGTAAAGGGCGCGGGCAAGGTGTGGTCATCTGCCAGCCATTGCGTCATGAGCACCGCCGGACTCATGTCGGTTTTCGGGGGAGTCACGGGCAAACTGCCTAAGCTATTACGCAGCAAATGGGTTAAGCGTTCCGCTGGCGTATTCGACGAGCTGTTAATAATCATCCAGCCATTGGCGGGATCCAACCAAGCGTCCATTTTCTTGGTGCGGGTGAATGCCTTAGGCAGTAGTTCAAATTCGATCTCGTCACGCAAATCTTGCTTTTCGCGTTTACCGATCTTGCGGGCTTCTTTTTCTTCGATCTCGGCAACCAAGTTATCGAGTTCTTCACGCACCACCGAAGCCGGGAGCATTTTTTCCTGGTGTGCCAGTGTCAGCAGCAGACAGCCATTAGTTGCCAGCACCAATTGCTCACTATTGCGCCCAAACGGTGATACCCAGCCGCTGGCTTCACGCAATTCATTGCCGCAACCCAAAAAGGGTTTGCTTTCAAGGGCTTCGTGTAGTGCTTCCGGCGTGAGGGCGAAATCACTGCTCAAACGCAGCAGGTACAGATTCTTGAACCACATGGCAATGCCTTTCTATGCTAATGAGAAAGGCGCGATTATGCCGGAAAGCGCTTCAGACTTAAACAAACGGCAGTGTACCAAACTTAGCCCAAGGGTTAGGCTGCCCCAGCCAGCGTTGGGATACTGTGCCATAAACTGCACGGAAATCGACGGTATGTTGCACATTGCCATCGCCATCCAAATGGCTTAAATCAGGTGCGTCGCCGTAAATGCCACCGCGCACCTTGCCCCCCATCACCAATTGCACCGAAGCCGTGCCGTGGTCAGTGCCTTTGCCGTGGTTTTCCTGTACACGCCGCCCGAATTCTGAATACGTCATCAGCATGACATCATTCCAGCGCCCGCCACGTTGCATGGCTTGTGCAAATGAATCGAGCGCCCCTGCCAGTTGATGCAATAAATTGCTTTGCACCGCACTTTGGTTGCTGTGGGTATCGAAACCGTCCAGCGTGACCATATACACGGCTGCATCCACCCCCGTCAGGATCATTTTGGCAACGGCTTCCAATTCCCGCCCAAATTGACTGGTGGAGAAGTTGACACCTAAAGGCACGGGGCGCTGCAATTTAGTGCTTAACTGTTCACCCGCCGCATACAATTGATGATGCACATTGGTGACGTGCGCCAGTACAGAATTCGTGGTAACAGGCTGAATATCTTCCAGCAAATTAATCTGACTGAGGAAAGACTGAGGGCTTTGCATCGCAATGGTGTTACAGCCTTTTCCGCTTATCGGCCCGCTGTCATCGCCAATCGCAATACCATGCAAACCGGGCTTACAACCAGGCAATAATGAACCCAGCCAGCCCGCGTCGGCGTATTGGTTTGCAGCGACGCCGGTTTCCCAAATGTCACTGGAACGAAAATGCGACAAGGTACTGTGCGGATAACCAACCCCTTGCACCCACGCAATATTGCCTTTGTCCCACCAAGGCTTGAGCGCTTTCAGGTAAGGGTTTAGGCTATGCGTTTCACCAATGTCGATTATTTGATGTTTACGCAGCGCAATCGTGGGGCGATGTTGGTAATACAAGGGGTCATTATGAGGAATCAGGGTATTCAGCCCATCATTCCCCCCTGCCAGTTTGACCAACACGACAATACGTTGTGGTGGGCGGGTGGGCGCTGCCAAGACTTCCGCAGGCAAAGCCCCCAACCAAGGCAGCAAGGCTGCCATTCCCATAAATTCTCGACGGTTCATGTAAGCAATATCCGCATAAAGGGTATCAGGACACTTGAAACGCTGGGTCAAGCAGCAAAGCACGCACTAAGCGGCGGGATCCCGGTATTTCTGGCAAGGGTTTTAACGGCTTAACCGGCAATAACCATTCGACCAATTGTTCAGCGGCTGCATCGGGAAATGTTATCCCACTGGCAACTTTTTCATTTAAATTACCGCGTGACAATTTGGACAGGTAAGCATTGCGTACCAGCAAGGTTTGGGTGCTGATCCAATGTTCACCGCCAGCCCAGCCTTTGACGTTCGGTGGGTCAAATAACTCCTGCCCCAACAAACGGCACAGGTTCAGCATTTCTTGGGTGGATTCGCGGGGATACGGCAACATGCGTACTGTGCCAATCACCAATTCCACGGGGGATTTCACCAACGTGCCACGGTTTGCCGTTGCCCAGAACGCTTCACTGTTCAAGACCGTGCGCATTAAACCTTTGATGTCATAGTTCGACTGCCGCAACTGTTGCGCCCAAGTGCGAATCAGCGCCGGGTCAGGGCGATTACTCACGAATGCCAACCAAAACTTTTCCGTCACGCTTTCAGCCGTGCGGGGATGCGCCAACAAGATCTTAATAATGTCATCACCAGTGAAATCCCCGGTTTTGCCTAAGAAAGTCAGTTGTCCAGTTGCATGTTCATCAGTACGGATCACAAATTTGCCGGTTTGATGATCGACACGCCACCCCGTAAACGCTTGCGTTGCCGCTTTCACATCGGTTTCACGGTAATGCCCGCGTCCGATGGTAAATAACTCTAGCAACTCGCGGGCAAAATTTTCATTCGGTTGCTCTTTGTTATTTTGATGCCCATCCAAATACATCAGCATGGCAGGGTCACGCGCAATCGCGTGCAATAATTCCCCAAAATTTCCCAGTGCGTAGCGGCGTAATAACAGGTTTTGTTGGTGTAACAGGCTGGGTTGCAGAGTTTTTTGAATTGAGGAGGTAAAGTGATTGTGCCAAAACAAAGTCATGCGTTCGAGAAACGGCGTTCGGGTAGTCAACATCTGTTCTACCCACCAAGCCTGCAAGCTTTTGCCCTCACGTTGTGAGATAGACCAAGCGGAATTACGGCTTTTCATGTCAGTCAAACGCATTGGCTCTAACTTCAACCAAGGTGTCATGGCTGGAGCAGGTTTCAATGCATGAGGTTTTGGATGCAACACTAATTCGACGGCATCTTGTGTAGAGCGGCCTTCCAACTGTTTGATGGCATCCCACTCTGCGCCTAAGCCAGTGCGTGATACCAGATGTGCTGCATCTTTAAAAGCAAGTAATCCCATAACCTTACTGCGCTAGAAATAATATTAATAGTAACGTAACTGGATAGTAAGTTTAGACCAAATTTTAATCTTAACGGCAGATTAATAAGATTATTTTGCAAGCTTTATGCCGCTAAGTGAAACAAAAAAAGCGATAAGCGATACTAGTGATGCCAAAATGCTGATGAATAACTCTGTCGTTTTACGCAGCACCCGCACTGTACCCAGCGCACTTTTCCCCAGAAACTTCATGATACCCTTGGTCTGCGTGCCGTATTTTAGGCTAATTTTCTCCAATCGGATTAAATCTTCACCATTTTCTACGTATTTCAATACATGTACGACATCAGCAGTAGAACTGGCTTTGCGAATACTATTCACCTGTTCTGCCGTTTGTTTAAGCGCCCGCGTTGCTTGCGGGTTGTAAGCTTTTAATGCGGCTTTACTGATGCCATCCAGATTTTTTTCGGCACGCGCTGCCAATAGAAATCCTTTATAATTGAACACGTCTGAACCCTGCCTGAGCAGAAAACGCTGGAAACCCGGTGTCAGCTTGCCTGCGCGTGCCGCCAATTTTGTGGTAGAAATACCACCTTTCGCGGGCGAAGCCGTACCCGCACTCGCCACCGTCGCAGCAGTCAACCCAACGCCTACGCCTGCCAAGGTGACAATCAGTTCGTTGACTGGCTCACCCTTGGCATACAATTGATATTGCTCCCACAAATCGCGGGCATCCCCGACCACGGTAAAATCGGCGGTAATTGCGCCCGCAACACCAGCACCACTGCTGGCTTCACCGTCTAAAAAACCACTGGCAAAATCATTGACGGTACGGCGGGCGGTATTGAGTGGGGATTCCAAGCGCTGCAATTCTGCCTCAAATTCAGTGGGGTCAACCGCGTAACCAAAGGTGCTGGCAAGGCTTAGGTACATTCGTGCATCGGCGGGGTTATTGTTAGCGATGGATTCCCGCACTTGTTGGCGCACATCTTCCGCACTCACCTGATGCAACATCAATTGCACCACGTCTGCCGCCATTTCGTCGTATTGCCAATAATCGAGCAATGCCTTCAGACTGCCGACTAATAGCACTAATGACACCAATAAAACAGTAAAATTCCAGATTTTCATGCTCTTAGTCTAGCGCATTCCCAGTGCTTGACGTAAGCCTAGGGGGTCATTAGGGTCGACACCTTCCATAAATGGCTTGCGGCGGTCGTTATTGGTGATCTGGTAAACCTTGCCGATCCAATTGCTGTAAAACACTTTCGCCGTATCGCGCCAGGTATTGTGCAACATCGGCAACAGCAAGGTTTCTGGAAAGTCCGGCAAGGGTTTGCCTTGGCGTTTGGCAGCGTGTTGTGCCAGCCGGTATTCAGTGAGAATCGCTTTAGCTTTAGGGCGCAAATAATTTTCGGGAAATGGCGGATAATCCTCCCGCGCCCCGTCAAACCACCGCATGGTTTCGCGGCGGTATTCTTTCAGCAAACTCACCTGATCGTATTCGGGGTGAGCTTGCAAAAAAATCATGCGGAACAAATCAGGGCTGACCGCCATGTGAACACCAGCCTCCTGACTTTCCACCAATATTTGCACGCCGACGGCTTCTAATTCTGCGCGATCAATTTGATTGAAACGCGAGTGCGGCACGTCAAAGCGCGTATTCAGATCATTGACCAATGGGTGTTCCGGCAGCGTCACTGCATGGCTGTACACGCCCCAACGCTTGAAGCCCAGCGGGCGGCGGCGGATTCCCCACAAATGTTGCACCAGTGCATGACTTGCGAGACACGAACACAAGGTAGAGGTGACATTTTCCTGCGCCCAGGCCACCACTTCACACAAGCCATCCCAAAAAGGCTCGTCTTCCAGATGTTGCGCGGCGGGGTTTGCGCCGGTAATGATCAGCGCATCCAGCCCTTGTTCCTGCAAATCCGCAAACTTTTCGTAGTAATGCTCAATATAGGCTTGCGCCTTGTCACTGCGCGGCAAACTGTCTAGGGTAAACGGGTGGATATGAAATTGCGCAATCAGATTAGATTCACCCACTAGCCGGAAAAATTGGCGCTCGGTCGCTGCCAACGCCGCATCCGGCATCATGTTCAGAAAACCGATATGCAGCTCACGAATATCCTGATTAAAAGCGTAATCTTCGCTCAGAATCGTTTGACCTTCCTGACGCAACCGGTCAAAGGTCGGTAATGCGGTATGTGCAACTAATGGCATAAAGAACCCCTCACCCCTAACCCCTCTCCCTCAAGGGACGAGGGGAATAAGACATCAAGTATGGCGGGCAATGGCTTTTTCAATCAGTGCATTGAAATCCGCTTCGTTACGCACCTGCGCGGCTTCTTCTGAGGTAACAGTGTAGCCGTAGTCGTGCGCAATTGCCTCGTAACGCGGCAAGCGCGAATGGAACAAACGCGGGAATACCCAACGGGTGAAATCATCCGGGATCATTTCTGCGGCGTATTGCAGCCCTTGTTCTTGCAAGTAAACCGCTAAATGTTCGCGCAGGAAATTCGGACGGTAATAGAGCGGTTTCGGGTCGCTACGGGCGCGGTCGATGAGCTTTTGCTCTTCGTCTTTCGTGGTGACTTTGATGTACAGAATCAGGGTATTTTCTGCCAATAAATCAAATACGCCCGGCTCTTCCAATTCACACAAACTGCCGCCTGCGTCATTGACGAAATGCGAATAGCCGTAAATCGTTTGAGCTTTGCGGATGAATTCCGGCACATCACGCATGGCGGCAATTTCAGCTTCGCGGTATTGCGCTTGGCGTTGGATAAAGGCATCCAGCGGCACACCACCGAGTTCGGGATTGCCCAATTTGCCGACGAATGACAGCACCGGGCCAAGATCATTCACGCGGATATTGTTGCGGATATAGATCCAATCATTACGCAATAACTCACGCAGGAACGGCACTTTCATCGCCTGTTCCTTAATCAAATCAAGAATGTCTTCATCCAGATAACACGTACCAATCCGATAATCGCCGGAATAATGGAACCAGTTATGGTTACGCAACATACTGGAAATATGGGTTTTGCCAACACCAGACATGCCCAGCAGCGTGACTTTTTTGTGTTCCCATTGGCGGTATTGTTCTACGGTTAAACGCACACTAAATCTCCGTACAGGTGGCTTTTCACAGGGCAGATACTTTAGCACAACTGGCGGGGTTTGCCGTGTTAAACTGCACACCCACGATACGTTTCTGAACACGATGAAAATTGGCTCTTACACCCTCGATAACAACCTGATTGTTGCCCCGATGGCAGGCGTGACCGACCGCCCATTCCGCACCCTGTGCAAACATTTTGGTGCAGGTCATGCCGTCAGTGAAATGATGTCGGTAGATGCCACCTTGTATGCGCAGAAAAAATCCTTGTACCGCGCCAATTTTGACGGGGAACTTGCCCCCATTTCAGCACAGATTGCGGGTTCTGAACCGGAAATGCTGGCGGAAGCGGCACGGTATCAGGTGGCAAATGGGGCGCAAATCGTCGACATCAATATGGGTTGCCCGGTGCGCAAAGTTTGCCGCAAACTGGCGGGTTCGGCGTTGTTGCAAGATGAGGATTTGGTTAAGCGGATTCTGGAGGCGGTGGTGTCGGCGGTGGATGTGCCGGTGACGTTGAAAACCCGTTTGGGTTATGTGGATGGCGCGGAAAATATTCTGCGGGTTGCCGCAATGGCAGAACAGGCAGGCATTGCGGCACTGGCGATTCATGGGCGTACCCGCGAGCAACTGTACACGGGTACAGCGCGTTATGAGCTGATCCGCGACGTCAAACGCCAAGCCAAGATTCCCATCATTGCCAATGGCGACATTGACAGCCCGCAAAAAGCCAAAGCCGTGCTGGAAGCCACGGGAGCGGATGCATTGATGATCGGACGGGCGGCACAGGGGCGACCGTGGATTTTTCGGGAAATCGCGCATTACCTGCAAACCGGCGAGCTATTACCGCCGCCGACGGTTGCCGAAGTCCACGCGGTATTGCTGGGGCATCTGGACGAGCTGTATCAGTTTTACGGGGAATATTCGGGGTGTCGCATCGCCCGCAAACATATTGCTTGGTACACCAACGGGTTACATGACAGCAATGCGTTTCGGCAGGCGATGTATGCGCAAGATAGTACGGCAGGGCAAGCGCGGGCGGTGGATACTTACTTTCAGGCGTTGTTGGAACGTGACGAACGCTTGCGCTATGAACCCATGCTTGATGCGCATCACCAATACGCATAAAATAGCTTGAAAACGGAGGTTCATTATGCAAAACCTATTGATTTACGACCAAAATGCCCCCAAACGTGCATCCAACCTAAGCATCAATAGCTCCTTGCTAGAACAAGCTCGCCATTACAAAATCAACCTCTCCAAGCTATTGGAAAAGACGCTTATTGACACGCTCCAGCAAAAAAAGCGTGAAGAATGGCTAAAACAAAACCGTGGCGCACTCGATGCTTACAATGAACGCATCGAGCAACGTGGCGTATTCAGTGACGGATTAAGGCGATTTTAATGGCGCAATTTGACGTTTACCGCAATACCAATAGCGCAACAGCGGGCGAGATTCCCTACCTGTTGGATGTGCAAACCGACTTGCTGGACATACTCAAAACGCGGGTAATTGTGCCGTTAGAAGTCTGTGGCAATGCCAAACCCGCCCAAACGCTAACGCCCGTTTTCGACATTGAAAATACGCTGGTGATGATGTCCACACCGGAATTAGCGGGTATTCCTGCGCATTATTTGGGCGAATACGTCACCTCGCTTGCCTGCGAACGCCAAAAAATCATGGCTGCGCTGGATTTGTTATTTTCGGGGATATAGCTACTAGTTTTGCACTGTCCCCTAACCTAAATTAAGAAAAAACCAATGACCAACAACACTTACAACGCCTCTTCCATCGAAGTCCTCACCGGACTCGACCCCGTGCGCAAACGCCCCGGCATGTACACCGACACCACGCGCCCCAACCACCTTGCGCAAGAAGTCATCGACAATAGCGTGGACGAAGCCCTCGCCGGACACGCCAACCAAATCGACGTAACCCTGCACGCCGACGGCTCAGTCTCCGTCACCGACAACGGGCGCGGAATGCCGGTCGACATCCACCCCGAACAAGGCAAACCGGGGATCGAAGTCATCCTCTGCACCCTGCACGCAGGCGGCAAGTTTTCCGACCAGAATTACCAATTCTCCGGCGGCTTACACGGCGTGGGCGTATCCGTGGTCAATGCCCTCTCGCGCAAACTCGAAGTCACCATCAAGCGCAACAGCCAGCTTTACCGCATGAGCTTTGCCGACGGCAACAAAGCCAGCGAACTCGAAGTCATCGGCAAAGCTGGCAAACGCGAAACCGGCACAACTGTGCATTTCTGGCCGGATGGCAAATACTTCGACACCGTAAAATTCGGCGTTAAAGCCCTCAAGCACAATTTACGCGCAAAAGCGGTACTCTGCCCCGGCTTACGCATCCGCTTTACCGACGCTTCGACCGCCGAACCCGAAGTCACCGAATGGTATTACCAAAGCGGGTTGCGCGATTACCTCAACGAAGCGGTCAGCGAATTCATCACCCTGCCCGAAGACCCGTTCACTGGCTCACTCACCGCGCCGCGTGAAACGCTCGATTGGGCATTGCTGTGGTTGCCCGAAGGCGGCACAGCCATTCAAGAAAGTTACGTCAATCTGATTCCGACCGTGCAAGGCGGCACGCACGTCAACGGCTTGCGTACCGGCGTGACTGATGCGTTGCGCGAATACTGCGAATTCCGCAACCTGTTGCCACGCGGTATGAAACTCACCCCCGATGACGTGTGGGAAAATATCGCCTTCGTGCTGTCATTCAAAATGCAAGACCCGCAATTTGCAGGGCAAACCAAGGAACGCCTGTCCTCCCGCGAAGCGGCGAGTTTTATCAGCGGCGCAATCAAAGATGCCTTCAGCCTCTACCTCAATAACAACACCGTGATCGGCGAACAACTCGCGCAACTGGCGATCAACAACGCCACCAAACGCCAGAAAGCCAGCAAAAAAGTCATCCGCAAGCGCGTGACCGCAGGCCCCGCTCTCCCCGGCAAACTCGCGGACTGTTCCTCGCAAGACACCACCCGCACCGAACTGTTTCTGGTGGAAGGCGATTCCGCAGGCGGTTCCGCCAAGCAAGCGCGTGACCGCGAATTCCAAGCCATCATGCCGTTGCGCGGTAAAATCCTGAATACGTGGGAAGTCGATTCCGAACAAGTGCTGGGTTCGCAAGAGGTACACGACATTTCCGTAGCGATTGGCGTAGAACCGGGTAATGTCGATTTGAGCCAATTGCGTTACGGCAAAGTGTGCATTCTCGCCGACGCGGATTCAGACGGGGCGCACATTGCCACCCTACTTTGTGCCTTATTTGTCAAACACTTCCGCCCCTTAGTGAAAGCAGGTCATGTGTTTGTGGCGATGCCGCCGCTGTACCGCATCGACATTGGCAAGGAAGTGTATTACGCGCTGGATGAAGCTGAAAAACAGGCACGCCTCGACATTATCGCCGCCGAAAAAAAGCGCGGCACGGTCGCCGTCACCCGCTTCAAAGGCTTGGGCGAAATGAATCCGTTACAATTGCGCGAAACCACCATTTCCCCCGACACCCGCCGTCTGGTGAAACTCAGCCTCGACGACACCGATGCCGCCGACCTGATGATGGACATGTTGCTGGCAAAGAAACGCGCTGGCGACCGCAAGCAGTGGCTCGAAACCAAAGGCAATCTGGCAAGCGTATGATGGATACCGCCCAACTCACCGCGCATTTGCACCTGCTGCATTCCAGCTTCCGCCATTACCTTCGGCGTGACCTTGCTGACCTCAGTTGGCAAGGTGAAAACACCGCACACGCGCTGGATACTGCACCGTTTGTGCTGTTATCGCACAACACTGACCCTGACCCCATTTTTACTTACGGCAATAAGAAAGCCTTGGAACTCTTTGAAATGGAATGGGAAACCCTGACGCAACTGCCATCGCGCTATTCTGCCGAAGCCCTGTTACGTGAAGAGCGTGAACACTTGCTGCAAACCGTCAACCGCCAAGGTTATATCGACAATTACGCCGGGGTGCGTGTTTCCAGCAGCGGGCGGCGTTTCCTGATCCGTCAGGCGATTGTGTGGAACTTGCGGGATGCGCAAGGCAGCTACGCAGGGCAAGCTGCTTATTTTGATCACTGGGAATATCTACCCGGAAATCACTAGGACAGGCTATAGTCAAAGACACGGATAATCATCTAAGCTTAAGTAATCCAGATTGATTAGGGCAACCCGCCAAGCGGACAAGGAGATGTTTCACATGACGATGACCATTGAACAGCAAATGAATGCTGACCTCGCGGCTTTTGCACAAGATCCCAAAGCCTTCATGAACCGTCAACCACCGAAAAGAGATGCCGACGGCAACCCTGTTATTGGCGCAACGCTGTTTTCACGCACGGCGATCGAAAATCAGGACTACATTGAAGCCCGTGATGGGCAACGCTTGGAAATCCTGCAACAGACTGATGGCGTACCCGGCGGCGTCTCCAGCCGTGCAGCAATTGCCTCTAACGATAAACCGGTCAACTTGGTCGATGCACTGACCTATACCAAACTCAGCGGTATGGAAACGGCTGGGCTAAAAAAAGCCAAACTCGCGGAATCGCCTTGGTCAGATGATTACTGGGCCATTTACAAAGGGATTCTCGGCGCACGCTATGCTGATTCCAGCTTCCCCAAAGATTCTGACTGGAAGAAAAATTACGATTACATCCGCGCCACACCTGCGGCTACCATTCTTGCCAGCGGCAATACCAGCAAAATCAATAAGCTATCCCCCTCTGAAAAATACGACGCCCTGGTCGGTGACACTAACGAAACCCTCACCAAAAAAATGTGGGCAGAAGGCAAATCCTACTACGACCGAACCGGTTCAGTCGAAAGCTGGATGGGTATCTGCCACGGCTGGGCACCGGTTGCTTACATGCTGCCACGCCCGACCAAAAGCGTGACGCTCAAAACCCCCAATAATGTCGCCATCACGTTTTATCCCTCCGATATTAAAGCGCTGGCCTCGTTATTATGGGCAAATGCCATGCCAGCCACCCGCTTTATTGGCGGACGTTGCAATGACAAGGCTCCCGAAGCTGACCCCGTAACCGGACGGGTCAAATCAGCAGCCTGTTTTGACACCAACCCTGGTGCTTGGCATTTAGCCATCGTCAATCAGCTTGGGGCAGGCAAGCGCAGCATGGTGCTGGATGTTACCTACGACTATGAAGTGTGGAACCAACCGCTGTACGCTTACGAATACCGCTACTACAACCCGCAAGTCATGCAATACACCGATACGTTAGCTGCTGCCACCGTCACCAAGGCGGCGTTTACCAACGACAAATTCAAAACGTACCGCAGCGCCCAGAGCCATTCCATCGTCGGCGTGCGCATGGATGTGTCTTACGTGGTCGAAACCAACCCCACCCACGAAACCACCGACAGCCCAGCCAAAGACGCTATCCAGCAAGTGACCTACTACTACGATTTGGAACTGGATGCAGCGGGTACTATCATCGGCGGGGAATGGTATACCAATAAACACCCCGATTTCTTATGGACACCGGCCAAGGGCATCAAAGCCCAAACCGCGCATGAAGCGCAAGCTACCGGCGCATGGGCAGCGGGGACATCGGTTCCGGCTACTTGGCGAGCAGCAGCGAAATCCGCCAGCGCCAAGGGG
This sequence comes from Thiothrix winogradskyi, assembly GCF_021650935.1. Classification (NCBI taxonomy): domain Bacteria; kingdom Pseudomonadati; phylum Pseudomonadota; class Gammaproteobacteria; order Thiotrichales; family Thiotrichaceae; genus Thiothrix; species Thiothrix winogradskyi. The sequence continues at coordinate 3,038,924 of NZ_CP091244.1, forward strand.
CAACCACTGGCAGCACTTGTCGAGCAAATCATCAAATTCGCCAATGGTGCGCAATTGACACCGAGTGCAGCGCCAGCAACCACACCACCAGCAACCCCTACTCCGACGACACCCGTAACACCGCCAGCACCCAGCGTTACCACTCCGCCGACACCAACGCCTGCGCCCACTACACAGCCACCACCAGCTACCCCCACAACGCCGCCGCCAGCTTCTGGTTCGTGGTTGAGTCGCTTATTACGGCGCTGGTTTGGCTAAAGCTGCCGCTGCCCGCCGTTCGCGGAAGAATGCCTGCAACAGTGCAGCGCATTCTTCCTGCAACACCCCGCCTTGCACGGCTGTTATCTTGTGGTAATGGCGCGGGTGTTGCAGCAGGTCGAAAGCACTGCCCGCTGCGCCGGTTTTTGGGTCATAAGCCCCGAAAACGACTCGCTCTACTCGTGCGTGTAACATCGCGCCAACACACATTAGGCAGGGTTCGAGCGTTACGTAGAGGGTGGTGTTGGGTAGGCGGTAATTGCCTGCTATTTGACCTGCCAAACGCAACGCCAGCATTTCGGCGTGAGCGGAAGGGTCGTGGCGGGTGATGGGTTGATTCCAGCCTTCGGCGAGGATTTCACCATCGCGCACGATGACTGCACCGACGGGGACTTCGCCTTGCTGCCATGCGTTGCGGGCAAGGGTTAGGGCGTGGCGCATCCAGTGTTCGTCGTCTAGTGCCATAAACTCAATACTCCCGGAATACACACCAACCGCTCCCCCACATACACCAACGGCAACCGCTCCCGCTCCCACGGCGGCACACCCCACTCTTGCAACAAATGCTTAAGGCTGTGATGCCCACCCCGCTGCTGCAAATACACACTTTCCCCACCCTGCCGAAACCGCACTATCACCGTTTCAGGATACCTAGCCTCCGCCACCAAGGTGCGCCCCAACGACGCAATCACCAACGGCTCTCGCGTATCCCACATCAACACCTGCTTAGGATCATGGGAGGACAACGGCAACATTGCATACACATCATCCCGATACCGGCGAATTTCGCAGCCATCCCAACGCACACATGGCGTAGCATCCGCCCGCGCTTGCAACACATCACGCAACATTTGCCGCAGCTTTTTCTCTTCCGGCAAACGAAAACCACGCTGTGCCAACCATTCGCGCAACACCGCTTTTTGCATCGCCTCATCCAGCACCAACAAGCGGCTAACGGATAAGGTATCCGGCTGTGTACCTTGCAAACTCGGCAGTTTCTCACGCAAAAAACCTGCCAACAACTGACGGCTTTCACCTTGTAACCGCGCCGCCCGCGCCAAGGTCTTACCCGCCGCAGACCAACGCTGTTCCAACAACGGCATCACCTGATTGCGCAAAAAATTACGGTCAAAGCGGTCGTCCTGATTGCTGGGGTCGTCTATGACATTCAACCTATGCTGATTGGCATACGCCGCCAATTCCGCTCGGCTGCACACTAATAACGGTCGCCCTAACGCCCCGGATACAAATGGGCGAATTTCCGGCATCGCCGCCAACCCATCCACCCCACTCCCGCGCAGCAAATGCAGTAGCAACGTTTCCGCCTGATCATTCTGATGGTGCGCGGTCAACACAATTTCCCCCGCTTGCAAGTGTTTGCTGAAGGCAGCATACCGCGCCGTCCGCGCTACCGCTTCCACACTCGCACCCGGCGGAATCACCAATTGCAAGATTTCCACCACCAGTGGTATTTCCAAACCGGCACACACCGCACGGCAATGTGCCGCCCATGCCGCAGACAACGCCTGCAAACCGTGATCAATATGCAAGGCACGAAACGTAAGATTAGGGTATTGCCCGTGCAGACTGGCACAGGCATGAAGCAAGACATGCGAATCCAGCCCCCCACTGAAACCAATCAGATAACTAGGTGCTGGATGTTGTTGAAAAAACTCTAATAAATGCTCAGCAGGGGCGCAGGGCATACGCCTTCCCTATTCCTCAAACTGTCCAAAGCCCATAATACGCTGGTAACGTTTATCCAGCAGCTTATCCAAGGGCATGGCTTTCAAATTGCGCAGATTAGCATCCAACGCCTCACCGATATGCTGCGCCGCCGCCTCCATATCACGGTGCGCCCCACCCAATGGCTCAGGGATAATCTGCTCAATCAAACCCAGAGACTTCAGACGATCCGCCGTAATGCCCATTGCATCCGCCGCATCAGCCGCTTTTTCCGCGCTTTTCCACAAGATCGACGCGCAACCTTCCGGTGAAATGACCGAGTACGTCGCGTATTGCAACATCATCACCCGGTCGCCTACCCCAATGGCTAATGCACCACCCGAACCGCCTTCACCCACCACGGTACAAATAATCGGGGTACGCAATTTCGCCATCTCGTACAAATTGCGGGCAATCGCTTCACTTTGACCGCGCTCTTCCGCGCCAATACCAGGGTATGCACCAGGTGTATCGATAAAGGTAATGATCGGCAGTTGGAATTTTTCCGCCATCCGCATCAAACGCAAGGCTTTGCGATACCCTTCCGGGCGCGGCATACCAAAATTGCGCTTGATATTTTCATTGGTATCGCGCCCTTTCTGATGCCCAATGACCATGACGGACTGACCACGAAACCGTGCCATGCCGCCAATAATCGCCTTATCATCCGCAAAAGCACGATCACCGTGCAACTCTTTGAAATCGGTGAATAAATAACGGATTAAATCCAGCGTGTACGGGCGTTTAGGATGCCGCGCAAGCTGCGAAATCTGACGCGGGGTCAGTTTGGAAAAAATGGAACGGGTCAACGAGGCAGCTTTTTCTTCCAGCTTGCCGATTTCTTCGCTCAAGTTAATTTCAGCGTCACCGACGTAACGCAACTCTTCGATCTTCGCCTGTAATTCAGCGATAGGTTGTTCAAAATCCAGAAAATCCGGGTTCATGCCTGTTGTTTATCCGTTGACCCATGTAATCAAGCGATCAATTTTACAGTGCTTGCGCCCAGATTACGACTTTAAAAATACTGTTCTGTCGTGATATGCCCCGGCTTGTGGCGCAAATGGCGCTGCATCCCGCGTTGGGCAAGCAAGGCTTTCATATCATTGAGCATATTATGGTTGCCACACAGCATGACGTGGGTATCGTCGGCGGTAATCTGAGTGCCAGCGGTTTGTTCCAGCGTACCGGCTTCTAAATGGGTAGTGCTCCGCCCTTCCAACCCGTGCGGATTGGCTTCGCGGGTCACACAGCTAATAAAACGGAATTGCTCAGGATATTGCGTAACAAACGTTTGGATCAACTCGGCATACGCCAACTCATTCACCAGCGGCACACCGTGTACCAATACAATTTTCTGGAAACGCTGCCAAGGCTGCGAGGTTTTGAGAATCGACAAATAAGGTCCCAAGCCTGTACCGGTGGCAATCATCCACAGATTCGGCACGGCGGGGATTTCGTCCAACACGAAAAAGCCTTTGGCAGGCTGCGAAATTTCCAGATTATCACCCGGCTGCAATTGCGCTAAAGCATTGGAGAGTTTGCCGTTGGGGACAATATTGTAGAAAATTTCCAACGCTTCTTCGTCAGGTGCATTGATTAGCGAATAGGATTTCGCCACCAGTTCCGTGCCGTCTGCGGTAGGGATAGGCAAGCGTAAGGTGACGAATTGACCCGCTGTAAACGGCAGCGGTTCGGTGCGAATACGCAAGGTTAACAAACCCTCCGTCCAACGCTGATTGCTCAGTACTTCAGCGTTGTGCCAGGTGGTGCGAATGATTCCGGTCATGGTGAGCCTCCAGCATTTGAGTCGCTAATGCCTCAGCGACGCGGATACCGTCCACGCCTGCCGAGAGAATTCCGCCAGCATAACCCGCGCCTTCGCCAGCCGGAAAAAGCCCTTTAACGTTTAGGCTTTGCAAATCTTCACCGCGCGTCATCCGCAGTGGCGAAGACGTGCGCGTTTCCACCCCGGTCAATACCGCGTCATACATCGAAAAGCCTTTGATTTGCCGTTCAAAGGCAGGTAAGGCTTCCCGAATCGCTTCAATCGCGTAATCCGGCAAACTGGTCGCCAAATCGGTCAAATGCACACCCGGCTGATACGATGGCTCGACTGAACCCAATTGCGTCGATGCTCTGCCTTTAAGGAAATCGCCCACCAACTGCCCCGGTGCAGAATAATCACTGCCACCTAATTCGTAAGCACGAGATTCCCACTGACGCTGGAATTCCATCCCCGCCAGCGGATTGCCGGGGTAATCGCTAGGCGTAATGCCGACCACAATCCCTGCATTGGCATTGCGTTCTGCCCGCGAATACTGACTCATGCCATTGGTGACAACCCGCCCAACTTCAGAGGTAGCCGCCACCACTTGCCCGCCCGGACACATGCAAAAACTGTACACCGAGCGCCCATTTTTGGCGTGATGCACCAGCTTATAATCCGCAGCCCCCAGCAATGCATTGCCTGCGTGTTTACCAAACCGCGCCTGATCAATCAGCGTTTGCGGGTGTTCAATCCGAAAACCGAGGGAAAACGGCTTCTGCTCCATAAACACACCGCGCTCGTGCAACATCGCAAACGTATCCCGCGCACTGTGCCCCAACGCCATAATCACCTGATCAGCACGCAATTGTTCGCCACTCGCCAGCGTCAAGCCACGCACCTGACCGGCTTCGATCAAAATATCGGTTACTTGCTGCTGAAAACGGATTTCACCGCCCAAGGCTTCGATCTGCGCCCGCATGTTTTCCACCATTTTCACGAGGCGAAAGGTGCCAATGTGCGGTTTGCTAACATAGAGGATTTCTTCGGGAGCGCCCGCCTTGACAAATTCCGTCAAAACTTTGCGCCCGTAGTGCTTGGGGTCTTTGATCTGGCTGTAGAGCTTGCCATCGGAAAATGTACCAGCACCACCCTCGCCGAATTGCACATTCGATTCAGGATCAAGCTGATTTTTTCGCCATAATGCCCAGGTATCTTTGGTGCGTTCGCGGACTTTTTTGCCGCGTTCCAGAATAATCGGGCGCAACCCCATTTGTGCCAGCACCAAGCCTGCCATCAAACCACACGGGCCAAAACCGACCACAACAGGGCGAATATCGGGTGCTTCTTGCACATGCGCCACAAAACGGTAAGTCGTATCAGGGGCAATTTTAACGTGAGGGTCATCGGCAAACTTAGCCAGTAGCGTAGCTTCATCAGGCAGCACAGCGTCTATGGTGTAAACCAACACAATCGCGTCACGTTTGCGAGCATCGTAACCGCGTTTGAAAACGCTAAAACTTAGTAAATCAGCCGTCGCAATGCCTAAACGTTCGGCAATAGCCACAGGCAAAGCATCGGCGGGGGATTCCAGCGGCAGGCGCAATTCAGTGATACGTATCATGGGGCTTGGTCGGTGCGCTAATAACGTTAATACAAAAAAGCCCTTACAGACAATAACCTGCAAGGGCTTTTGATACAATCATGTCAAAAACATGACGTATGAATATGGCGGAGAGGGCGGGATTCGAACCCGCGATGGGCTTTTGGCCCATACTCCCTTAGCAGGGGAGCGCCTTCGGCCTCTCGGCCACCTCTCCGGTACTGATTGAAGGCGGCAAGGATACCTTCAAATAGGATTAACGTAAAGCCCTAATTTGCATTTTCTTCAATCGCCAACGGCTCAAGGTGTTCGTGCCGAATGCGTTCAAAGATTTCTTCGCGGTGTACGGCAACATCCTTCGGTGCATTGATCCCCAAGCGAACTTGATTACCTTTTACCCCTAAGACCGTAACGCTGATATTATCCCCAATCATGAGGGTTTCCCCTACCCTCCGTGTTAAAATCAACATATCGCATAATCTCCATATTGCTGCATTTATGTATCCCAAAAGCCCCGTGATACCCCTAAAGCATCATCACAGTCGTTGGTAGCGTCAACCATCCCATATTAGCACTTAACTGAGGCTTAACTATTTGCGCAAAAGTTGCATTTTTACCAATGTGTTATTTATACAACAAACATTAATTAAATCATCTAATGCATTCATTTTAATGCAAAAAAAACCCACTGAGGCAGACTCTGCCCAGTGGGTTTTTTCAGCAATTTATTCAGAAATTAAGCTGTGGTTTGCGCTAAGCCAAACGCTTGGTGCAATACCCGCACCGCTAATTCCAAATATTTTTCATCGACAACTACCGCGACTTTAATTTCCGACGTAGAAATCATACGAATATTAATACCATCATCAGCCAATGTTTTGAACATCTTACTGGCAACACCCGCATGAGAACGCATCCCCGCCCCGACAATGGACACCTTAGCAATGTGTTCATCCCCTTTACAATGTTTCGCTCCCAGGGCAGCAGCGGTTTGTTCCAAAATCGCCTTAGCTTTAATGTAATCATTTTTGTGGACGGTGAAAGTAAAATCCGTCGTACCATCAGAACCCGTGTTTTGCACAATCATATCGACTTCGATATTGGCATCCGAAATCGGCCCCAGAATCTGGTAAGCAACCCCTGGGCGATCCGGTACACCCGTTACCGTCAATTGAGCTTCATCACGATTAAACGCAATCCCACGGACTGAGACTTCTTCCATTACTTCTTCCTCACGAGTGACCAGTGTGCTTTTGCCTTGACCAAATTCATCAAAGCTGGACAGCACACGGATAGGCATATCATATTTGTAGGCAAATTCAACCGAACGGATTTGCAGCACCTTGGAGCCTTGGCTGGCCATTTCCAGCATTTCCTCCAAAGTCAGGCGCGGAATGTGACGCGCATTGGGTTCAACACGCGGGTCGGTGGTATAAACGCCATCCACGTCGGTGTAAATCTGGCATTCGTCGGCTTTTAACGCCACTGCCAACGCCACGCCCGTGGTATCCGAACCGCCACGCCCTAAGGTGGTAATGCTGCCGGATTCGGTCACACCTTGGAAACCTGCTACTACCACCACTTTGCCTTCCGCCAAATCCTTGCGGATCGGGTCGGCATCAATATCGCGGATACGCGCTTTGGTGTGCGCATCATCGGTCAAAATGCGGACTTGCGCCCCGGTGTAGGAACGCGCCGGTTGACCTTTCTTTTCCAACGCCATCGCCAGCAAGCCAATCGTGACTTGTTCGCCGGTGGACAGAATCGCGTCTTTTTCGCGCTCCGAACCTTGTGGGTTAATGGCGTTGATGAGCGCGACCAGTTTATTGGTTTCGCCCGACATCGCGGAAACCACCACGATGACATCATTGCCCTGTTGTTTCCAGCGGATTACCCGGTCAGCCACAGCCTCGATACGCTCAGGTGTGCCAACCGATGTACCGCCGTATTTCTGTACGATCAGTGCCATTGTTTACTGTTTACCTTCAAAACACTTCTAAATTAAACCCGCTCGGCAACCCAGCCCTGTACGCTGGCTAACGCGGCGGGCAATGCTACCACATCCGTGCCGCCGCCTTGTGCCATGTCCGGGCGACCGCCGCCTTTGCCACCCAGTTGCGCAGCCACAAAGCCCAGCAAATCACCGGCTTTGACTTTGGCGGTTTCGTCTTTGGTGACACCTGCCACCAGACTGACTTTACCGTCCGCTACCGTGGCGAGAATCACCACCGCTTTGCCCAGTTTGTTTTTCAACTGGTCAACGGTGTCGCGCAAGGATTTGGGATCAGCCCCTTCCAGATGTGCTGCGAGGACGCGCATTCCGCCCACTTCCACCGCTTGATCGGCAAGGTTGGAACCGGCTTGGGAAGCCATTTTGCCTTTAAGCTGCTCCAGTTCCTTTTCGATAGCGCGGCTTTTTTGCAGCATCGCATCGAGCTTGTCCGTCACTTCCACTGGATTGGATTTGAGCAAACGTGCCACATTATCCAAACGGCTGGTCACTTCCGCAAGCCATGCCAGCGCATTCGCGCCAGTCACAGCTTCGATACGACGCACCCCGGCGGCAACCCCGCCTTCGCTGACGATTTTAAACAAGCCAATGTCGCCAGTACGGTTAACGTGACAACCGCCGCATAATTCCGTGGAGAAACCGATTTTCAAAACACGCACTTCATCGCCGTACTTTTCGCCGAACAATGCCATTGCACCGGCTTGCTTAGCAGCTTCCATGTTCATGACTTGCGCAGAAGTCGCAGCATTGGCACGAATTTCACGGTTGACGATGGCTTCTACCTCCGCAATTTGCTCGGCGGAAACCGGGTCAGGCTGCGAGAAGTCAAAGCGCAAACGGTCGGGTGTCACCAATGAGCCTTTTTGCTCAACGTGCGTACCCAACACTTGGCGCAGTGCGGCGTGCATCAAATGCGTGGCGGAATGGTTGAGAATGATGGCTTGACGGCGTTCGGCATCCACTTCGGCGGCAACGTTTGCACCGACGGACAAGATGCCGGATTCTAGCGTGCCGATATGAATAAACGTTGCGCCCTGCTTGCGGGTGTCAGTAACGCGGAATACCGCATCACCCGTGTGCAACACGCCAGTATCGCCCACCTGACCACCGGATTCGGCATAGAATGGGGTGTGATCCAGCACGATACGCCCTTCATCACCGGCTTGCAGGCTCGTCACCGCGTCGCTACCACGGTTACTGAGCGTAGCCGAAGTACGGAATAACGCGGTAATGGTGGACGTTTCCGCCAATTGCTCGTAACCGTGGAATGCCGTTGCGCCACTCACATCCAGCTTGTCGCCGTAATCCGCGCCGAATTTACCGGCAGCGCGGGCGCGTTCGCGTTGCGCATTCATTGCCGCTTCAAACCCGGTTTCGTCCAGCTTGAGATTGCGTTCGCGGGCAATATCACCCGTCAAGTCCACCGGAAAACCGTAAGTGTCGTACAACTTGAACACGGTTTCGCCGTCAATGGTGTCGCCGGACATGCCCGCAATCGCCTCTTCCAGAATCTTCATGCCCTGTTCGAGGGTTTCGGCAAAGCGGCGTTCTTCTTTTTCCAACGCCTGTTCGACCAATGGCTGGGCAGCGGCAAGTTCAGGGTAAGCTTTGCCCATTTGATCCACCAAGGGCTGTACCAGCTTGTGGAAAAACGGTGCTTCCATGCCCAGTTTGTAACCGTGACGGATAGCACGGCGAATAATCCGGCGCAATACATAACCACGCCCTTCATTCGACGGCAACACCCCATCCACAATCAGGAAAGAGCAAGAACGGATGTGGTCAGCAATGACCTTCAATGATGGGCTATTCGGATCGGCATTTTTCGCCAGCTCCGTACCTTTTTTGAGCAGCGTTTGGAATAAGTCGATTTCGTAGTTGCTGTGAACGCCTTGCATCACCGCCGCCAGACGCTCCATGCCCATACCGGTATCAACGGAAGGCTTCGGCAGCGGACGCATTTCGCCATCCTTGGTGCGCTCGTACTGCATGAACACCAAGTTCCAAATCTCGATGTAACGGTCGCCATCTTCTTCAGGCGTTCCCGGTGGCCCGCCCCAAATATGTTCGCCGTGATCGTAGAAAATTTCGGTGCAAGGCCCGCACGGCCCGGTATCACCCATCTGCCAGAAATTGTCGGAAGCGTAACGTGCTCCCTTATTATCGCCGATGCGGGTAATGCGATCAGTTGGCACACCGATTTGCTGCGCCCAAATGTTATAGGCTTCGTCGTCTTCCGCGTAGACCGTCACCCACAGCTTGCCTTTGGGCAATTTCAGCACTTCGGTGAGGAATTCCCACGCATACTGAATCGCATCGTGTTTGAAATAATCGCCAAAACTGAAGTTGCCGAGCATTTCAAAAAAAGTGTGATGCCGTGCGGTGTAACCGACGTTTTCCAAGTCATTGTGCTTGCCACCTGCCCGCACACAGCGCTGCGAAGTCGTCGCACGGTTGTAGGCGCGTTTATCCTCGCCCAAAAACACGTCCTTGAATTGCACCATGCCTGCGTTGGTGAACAGCAAGGTCGGGTCATTGCCCGGTATCAACGAGCTGGACGGGAGGATTTCATGGCCTTTGCTGGCGAAAAAATCGAGAAAATGTTGTCTGAGTTCAGCAGTATTCATTGGAAAGCAGCTTTAATCGCATCGGTATAAAAACCGCGCCCGGCAAGAAATCGAGATTGCCGGGCGCGTTCCTTGTAATCAGCCGGGATTTCCCCGCCAAATTTCTTGATCCGTTGTTCACAGGCCAGATCGTGCCAGTCGACATCGGCTTCTGCCAATGCCTGAGCCGCCGTGGTGTCATCCACGCCATGCTCACGTAATTCATAGTTAATCCGCTGCGGGCCACGCCCCCGCGAGATTGACGAACGGACAAAAGCAGCCGCGTAACGGGCATCATTCAGATAACCCAGCGACTGCAATTTATCCAAGAGCGCGTTCAGGCTGATAGTATCGCACTCGCAACGCTGACGCACTTTTTGCGCAAGTTCTTGGCGGGAATGCTCACGCTGCGCCAACAAGCGCACCGCTACCGTTTCGCATTCCCGCCCATTAGCCATTGTTAACTATTACACCACGTCGTCAAGACCGGCATCGCTGTCGGCTTCTTCGGTAACAGTGGCAGCAAAACCGGGCGCATTCATGCAAGCTTCGCGGATAGCTTTTTCAATTTCAGCCGCCGCAGCCGGATGCTCTTTCAGGTAATTGCGGGCATTGTCCTTGCCTTGACCGATTTTGTCGCCTTTGTAGCTGTACCATGCGCCAGCTTTGCCGACCAGCCCTTGCTTGACACCGAGGTCAACCAATTCGCCTTCGCGGGAAATACCTTCGCCATACAGAATTTCAAATTCGGCTTGTTTAAACGGTGGCGCAACCTTGTTCTTGACCACTTTGACGCGAGTTTCAGAGCCGGTAATTTCCTCGCCCTTCTTAATCGCACCAATGCGGCGAATATCGAGACGCACGGAAGCGTAGAATTTCAGCGCGTTACCGCCCGTAGTCGTTTCTGGGTTGCCGAACATCACACCGATTTTCATCCGAATCTGGTTGATGAAAATAACCAATGTGTTGGAACGCTTGATATTGCCGGTAAGTTTGCGCAGGGCTTGTGACATTAACCGTGCTTGCAAGCCGACGTGGGAATCGCCCATATCGCCTTCGATTTCCGCTTTGGGGGTCAACGCTGCTACCGAGTCGACCACCACGATGTCGACCGCATTGGAACGCACCAGCATATCGGCGATTTCCAAGGCTTGTTCGCCATTGTCTGGCTGGGAAACCAGCAAGTCATCGACGTTAACGCCGATTTTTTGCGCGTAAATCGGGTCAAGCGCGTGTTCCGCATCAATGAACGCCGCTGTGCCGCCCATTTTTTGGCATTCGGCGATCACTTGCAGCGTCAGGGTAGTTTTACCGGAAGATTCCGGGCCGTAAATTTCGACGACACGTCCTTTGGGCAGACCGCCGATACCAAGGGCAATGTCCAGCCCCAGAGAGCCGGTGGAAATCACGTCGATGTCACGGGCAGCACTGGAGTCGCCCATGCGCATCACAGTGCCTTTGCCAAACTGACGTTCAATCTGGCCTAGGGCGGCGGCGAGGGCTTTCTTTTTGTTCTCGTCCATGCGGACACTCCTTTTAAGGGTAAATTCTGTGTGGGTGGTATGAAAGCGGGGATTATTTCATAACGAGTCGCTGCAAGCCAATGCCGAAAGATGAACGTCGGGCATTTATGGTATAATCAGCGGCTTGAAGCAGCAGCAAACCGCCTCATCACTCGATCGGGAGAACAGCCTATGTCAGTTGCCTATCAATTAGACACACAACAGCGTTACACCTATCAGGATCACCTGCGTTGGCCTGATGAAGTGCGTTATGTGGTGCAACCTGACATCAGCGTGATTTGTGATGGCAACAAAATCCATGACAAAGGGTGCAAAGGTGCGCCCGACTGGATTATCGAAGTGCTGTCGCCTTCCACTGCCTCCAAAGACCTGATCCATAAGTTGCGGTTGTATGAACGCTACGGGGGGCGGGAATATTGGGTGGTGCATCCGATAGACAGGGTGGTGATGATGTGGCAGTTGTGCGCCGATAGCGGGCGTTATGGCACGGTGCTGATCGAAGAAACGCAGGGTACGCAAACGTCTGCGCTGTTTCCCGATTTTTTGCTGGAATGGGATGTGCTGTTTCCTCCGCCAGAACCGCCGATTTATATGAAAGAGCCACCGCCGGGGGTTTATTATTCGCGACCGTAGGCTTTTTTACGCCACCGCCATCCCCACAAACCCGCGCACATCCTCCAGCAACTGCTCCAGCAAACTTGTGGGTAACTCCAGTGCCTGCGCCAGCGCGATTGAACGCATCACTAAAGCCGCTTCCTCGTGTGCCAGCCAGCCGTTTGGTACGGCTTCGGCATACACCCACACACCCGCCTGTGACGCTTTGGGCGCACGCTCCAGATTGCCCCGTGCTGCTGCGGTATTCAACACCGTCTCCAGCAGCAATTCCAGCGGCACATTGGTCATGCCCTGCTCCAACAGCAATTCAGCCGCACGAAACTTTTCTTGTGCCTTCAACAGCAAACGCGGCACGGGTGGCTCCTCTGCTTCCACCGTTGTTGCCGAATCATAATACGGCTGGGCATCTTTCAACGGGGAAGCAGCCCCCAACCGTTGCAAACTGCGCAAGGTACGCGGGTCAAGCAAAGCCACCGGAATGTCACCACCCAGTTGCGCCGCTTGCTGGTCGTCAGCATCGGATACCTGATCAAGTACCACCAACAAGCCACCGCCACTGCCAAGAATCCGTTCCACCCGCAGCCCAAAATGCCGCTGGATAGCGAGGATGCAGGTGCGCAAGCTGTCTTCCACCGCTGCACCCGTATCATCTTCACCCACATCACGCCGGATAGCAGGCGACACAGCGGTATCCGTGACAGCAACTTCCGGCATTTCCAACGCGACTGCCTCTGCCGTTTCCGGCATCACCTCGGCGCATTCCTCCGCTGGTGCGGCTTCCCCGGCAAGCTCATCCGACAGCACTTCCAGCAGCTTGCGACTGACACCAACCACATCTTCGTTGGCATCTGGGTCGATCACATTGTCGAACAAGTGACGTTTGCCTTTGACCAGTGAAGTCACCCGCTCTTCATAGGAATCGCTTGCTACCATCAGGATAATCTGCACGCTTTGCTTCTGCCCCAAACGATGGATTCGGGCAATGCGCTGATCCAGCACCGCTGGATTCCAAGGCATATCGAGGTTAATAAGTACCGCTGCATTTTGCAGGTTCAAACCCGTGCCACCTGCATCGGTGGAAATGAACACTTGGATAGCGTCATCATCATGGAACTTATCCATCAATTCACCACGCTTGTCGGTCGGCACACCACCATGCAGGCGCACACAACCCACGCCCATGCGACGCAAACGCTGCTCCACCATTTCAGTCATCAATGCCCACTGCGAAAACACCACCGCCTTGAGACCGGATTGGACACACAATTCTTGGATAAGATTTTCTAGCTCATCCAGCTTGGGCGAACCTTCGGTTTCCTTGTCCACCAGCCCGGCTGCGTTGCAGGCCATGCGTGCCTGTTGCAGGGCAGACATAAAACGATTTTGTTCGCTGGGGGTAAGTGGGCGGCGTTTCATCAGCCGTGCAAGCTGACCGGCAGCCTGTACCGCCGCATCGTGCAAGCCGCGTTGCGCATCGGTCATCGCCACATCCAGCCGCTGTTCGATACGGCGCGGCAACTGGTCACTGACTAGCCGCCGGTCACGCCGCAGCATCACCGAAGCAAGCCGTTGACGCAAAGCAGAAAGGTTACGGTAGCCCAACACCTTGCCGCGCTCGTCAGTGATGTGGAAATCGGCAAAATAACGCCACAATGGCCCCAACACATGCGGGTCAACCACCTGCATCAGGCTGTAAAGGTCTTCGAGGCGATTTTCCAGCGGCGTACCGGACAGCACAAAAGCGTAGCGTGATTCCACCCGTTTGACCGCCGTGGCGATTTTGGTCTGCCAGTTCTTGATACGTTGCGCCTCATCCAGAATCAACAAATCACGCAACACTAGTTCGTAGTTGAGGATGTAAAAGCCATCGCCACGCCGGTATTGCACACTGCGAGCTTCCGGCCCACCCTGCACAATCTGCACAGGCAACCCAGCAAACTTCTCGATTTCCCGCGCCCATTGCTGTTTGAGGGAGGCAGGGCAAACCACCAGCACCTTTTTCGCCTGCGCGGTGCGGTACAGCCAACCGGCGGCAGCAATCGCCTGCAAAGTTTTACCCAAACCGCATGTCATCCGCCAGCAAGGCACGTCCATTAGCGGCAAGAAATGCCACTCCGGCAACCTGATACGGGTACAGTTTGGCTTTGATTCCCGGCAAATGCCCGCTGGAAGCTTCAATCTGGGCACGAATATCTTGGGCCCGTAGCTGCTGACTGGCACGTTCGGCAAGACGGCGGGCATAGCCTTGTGCATCTTCGCCCACATCAAGGTCAACACGATCTTGCACAACAGCGGCAAAGCGGAAAAAACCGTCCGGCAATGGCTGTTTGAAAAGCCCTGCCTCATCAAAATACCCGACACACAAACTGCGCAAACCCTCATCCATTTCGGAAGTACGCTGCAAGGTGATCACGGGTGGCTGCGGCGCATCCCAATTGAGGTAAACGTAAGACAATGGCGCGGACTGCTTTTTCAGCTTGCTGTAATCACGGCGTTTACTGATTTTGTGCAACACACCCTCGATGTGCTTGCACGTCCCCAACTGGTTGGTGGCGAAATCGGGGCAGGTGCAATGGTTACTGCGCTGGGTAAGGGAGCGGATATTGACCCGGTAGCTGTGGGTAAAATGCTTGTCAGTGGTGATCGAACCGGCTTTCCATGCACCGAACCAGACAGTATCGCCAACTGGCTCGACTTTGACTTCGGTACGCCCACGTTTGACCCGCCATTCGATCGCCGTTTCTGTCGCTCCCAAGAGTGCCTGTTCGCCGCTATGGCTGGCGTGGGCGTAGAGCGCGGCAATCACATGGGCGCAAACGTGTTGGGTGTCAGCACCGCAGGCACATTGGATGTGCATTTCACCGTCAGCATCAAACCACACTTCGTTGCCGAAAAGCTCGCCATTGGCATCTTCCACCTCCGCCCACAGATGGGACTCCTCCTGGCTTACCCCGGTAACACGGTTTTCCTTAAACCAAGCCAAGCCTTGGCGCACGGTATCGGCGGCGGCGAGGGCGTGGAGTTGTTCGCTGTCAAACAAGAAAAGTTCGCGAGGGCTGCTCATGGTGGGACATCTTCCTTGGCTGGGGATCTGGTTGGGTAAAGCGTAGCCGTGCCGTTACAGATACGCAAGCCTCAAACCTACCAATAAAAAATTGTCGACAATCCCCCTATAAACTGGTTATTGTGACACACCTGATAAACACCCTAGCCCACACAAGCGGAATCCCTGAACCATGCAAAATCTGGCGCAAAAACCAACACACTCAACTGACCCTGTGCTGCTGCAAACTAACGTCACAACTGCATTGCTGCTGTGGCAACAATTCATCGCCCGGTTTCTGGTGGCAACCAGTCAAAACGCGCAGAGTGCCCAGCAAAGTGACAACAGCTTCAACACAGCACTGACCAAATGGGGCATAAACCTGTTCCTGCACCCCAATGCTGTCATGCAAGCCAATATGGAACTCCTCCAAACCCAAACCAAGCTGTGGCAACACACCACCGCACGCCTGTTCGGATTCCGGCATCTATCGCCGGAGATACCGGCAATCACCGACAAACGCTTCAAACACCCCGCTTGGCAAGAACACCAGTTCACCGAAGTCCTGCTTCAGTCTTACCTCAATCTGTCGACATATTGGCGGACACTGGCGCAAACCGCCAACGGCTTGTCAGAAGAGGATGCGAAAAAAGCCGAGTTCTTCATCAACAGCATGATTGATGCACTCGCACCGAACAATTACTCGCACACCAACCCGCAAGTCTGGCAAACCATTCTCGACACCAATGGTGAAAACCTCGTCAAAGGAATGCGCAACCTGCTGGATGATTTCCAAGATGGTCAATTGCGGGTACGCATGACCGATATGAAAGCGTTTGAATTGGGGCGCGATATTGCCACCACACCTGGCAAAGTCGTGTTCAAAAACGAACTGCTGGAACTGCTCCAATACACGCCGACTACCGCCAAAGTTCACCAACGCCCGGTCTTGATCGTACCACCCTGGATCAACAAGTATTACATCCTCGACCTGCGCGAAAAGAACTCGTTTGTGAAATGGGCAGTCGACCAAGGCAACACCGTCTTCATGATTTCGTGGGTCAACCCTGACAGCCAGCACCGTGATTTAAACTTTGAAGACTACATGCAGGCAGCGATTGCGGCGATGGATGCGGTTGAAGCGGCGACCGGCGAACGTGACCTGAACCTGATCGGTTACTGTTTAGGCGGTACGCTGACAGCAGCGACCCTTGCTCATCTGAAAGCCAAAGGTGATGACCGAGTAAAAAGTGCTACCTTCTTCACCACCCTGCTAGACTTTGCCGAACCCGGTGAAATCGGCGTATTCCTGAGTGAACAACAAGTCGGTTCACTGGAACAGCGCATGGATAAAAATGGCTACCTCGATGGCAAGGACATGGGCACGGCTTTCAATATGCTCCGCGCCAATGACCTGATCTGGTCGTTCTTTGTAAACTTGTATTTGCTCGGCAATGACCCGATGCCTTTCGACCTGCTGTATTGGAACTCAGACAGCACGCGGATGCCAGCGGCAATGCACAGCTATTACCTGCGCAATATGTACCTGAACAACTGCCTGAGCCAAGCGAATTGCCTCACGCTCTCCGGTACGCCGATTGATTTGCGTACCATCGACACCCCAGCTTACTTTGTTTCCACCCACGACGACCATATTGCGCCTTGGCGCAGCACCTATACAGGCGCGAAACTGTTCGCAGGTCCAGTACGCTTTGTATTAGGGCAATCCGGTCACATTGCAGGCATTGTCAACCCCGCCGCCGCCAACAAATACGGCCACTGGGTCAATGAAACCCTAGACGACAATGCGGATGATTGGCTGTTTGATGCCACCAAAGTGGATTTGTCTTGGTGGCATGATTGGAATCGCTGGGTAGCAACGTTCTCCAGCGAAGAAGTCGATGCGCGTATTCCCGGTGCAGGCAAACTGGAAGTACTGGGTGATGCACCCGGCACTTACGTGCGCCAGAAAATCTAATCCGCGAGCATCTGCAATACGCCTTGTAGCGCGTATTGCACCGCCTGATAGCGTACCGCTTCCCGATCACCGTCAAAGTATTGGGTGGCGGTACGCACTTTTCCATCCTGCGCTGCCCAGCCGAAACAGACCATGCCCACCGGTTTGGTGGTTGTGCCGCCACCGGGTCCGGCAATGCCACTGACAGATACCGCCACTTGCGCCCGCGAATGCAGTAACGCACCGGTTGCCATTGCAGCAGTCACGGCTTCGCTCACCGCACCGTACTCAGCCAAGGTTGCCGCTGGCACACCCAGCATATCTTGCTTGGCTTCATTACTGTAGGTGACAAAACCGCGCTCAAACCACGCCGAACTGCCCGTCAGGTCGGTACACAGCTTGGCAATCCAACCGCCCGTGCAAGATTCTGCGGTTGTCATCATCCAGCCTTTGGCTTGCAATCCTGCTGCCACTTGCGCAAGCAACGCTGCCATTAACGCAATACTGTGCGCGGGGTAGCATCCAGCGACATCAACGACTGCACGGAGGTTTCAACGCGCTCACTCAAACGCTGAATCAAATCCTTTTCTGTCGTAAAATCAACCATTTCCTCGGCTTTTATCAACTCGCGTGCAACGTAAGCATCGCTGCCCAAGCCATCAATCAAGCCAAGTTTAACGGCATCCTCACCCGTCCAGAACAAACCAGAGAAAATATCCGGATTGTTTTGCAAACGCTCACCACGCCCCTCTTTCACCACATTGATGAACTGCTGGTGAGTCGTAGTTAACATATTGTTGACGTGCGCCACCTGTGTTTCGTTTTCAGGCAAAAATGGATCAAGCATCCCTTTATTCGCCCCCGCAGTGTACAAACGGCGCTCAACCCCCAGCTTTTCCATCAGCTCAACCGCACCGAAGTTATCCATGCGCACCCCAATAGAACCGACGATACTGGCTTTGTCCGCATAAATTTCATCGGCTGCCACGGCAATGTAATAGCCACCGGATGCGCATAAATCAGACACGACCGCATAGACAGGAATGTCCTTATATTTCGCTTTCAAACGTTTGATTTCATCATTAATAATGCCCGACTGTACCGGACTACCACCGGGGCTATTAATGCGCAAAATCACGCCTTTGGTCTTTTCATGCTCGAACGCTTCCTTCAGCGCCGGGATAACCAATTCACCGCTGGCTTCCGCGCCCTCCATAATCACGCCGTTAATGTCGACCACTGCCGTGATTTTGTCAGCCACCGCCAATTTACTATCCGATGCGCCGCTACCGATCAGGGCAATCAAAGCAATCAGCAAGTACGCCACAAAAAATAGCTTGAAAAATATCCCCCAACGCCGCGCACGGCGCTGCTCTTTGATGGACTCCATTGCCACCTCTTTGAGGGCTTGCAGTGCTTGTGTATTTTCTTCGTTCATTCTGTAACCTTTTGTTTTTGTAACCAATCAGGGATATGTGCTACATTGTCGACATGCCCACGCGGCTGAGCTTGCCGTAACCGTGCCAAATCATGCACGCCATAACTGACCGCCAGTGAATCCATCCCGATAGCCAATGCCATGTGCAAATCGTATTCGCTGTCACCGATCATCAAGGCATCATGCGGCGCTGCATCATAGTCTGTCAAAATCTCTTCCAGCATTTGAGGATGCGGCTTGGAACGGGTTTCATCCGCACAGCGTGTAATCGGAAACAGTTCGCGCAACCCAGTTTCATCTAAAACCTTATCCAAACCACGTCGTGATTTTCCCGTCGCCACCGCCAAGTCGTAACCTTGTGCGGCGAGTGTGTACAATGTTTCACGCGCTCCGGCAAACAATTCGCTACCATGCGTGGTGCGCACCAAAAATTCCTGGCGATATTCATCCGCAATCGTCCGAATCAAGCTGGCAGGTTCGTCAGGGTATAAGACTCGAATCGCCTCATCCAAGCCCAAGCCGATAATATGGCGAATCTCCTGATCAGTGCGCGGTTCTGCCCCCACCAACTGAATCGCATTGCGCATACACCGGGTAATATGCGCCGCTGAATCCATCAGCGTGCCATCCCAATCAAAAATCAATAGGGAATAAGGCTTCATTCGGTACGCTCAACTGCGTTAATTTTTATATTGATCAATACATCTTTTAAATCATCAGGTAACGGTGCTTCCACCACATAACGCCGCCCGGTGGCTCGCAAGGTAAAATCCACGCTGGCAGAATGCAAAAACAAACGTTTTAAGCCCATTTCACGAAACTTGCGATTCAAGGCGAAATCACCATAACGGTCATCACCCAAAATTGGATGTCCCAAATTTTGCAATTGCACGCGGATTTGGTGCATCCGCCCGGTCAGAATTTGTGCTTCCAGCAACGATGCGCCGTGCAAATTTTTCAGCGACGAGAAAATCGTTTCCGATACTTTGCCTTCACCCTCGTCCACGCGCTGCACTTTCTGACGGGTGCCTTCCTCCTGACTCAAATCCATCGTTACGTGTTGGCGACCGTGTTTCCAACGCCCGGCAACCAAGGCTTTGTAACGCTTGTCGATCTTGCCGTCACGAAACAAACCGTGCAATTCGGTCAACGCTTGGCGCGATTTCGCCAGAATCACCACGCCGCTGGTGTCGCGGTCAATGCGATGCGCCAATTCCACATACGGTAAATTTTCGCGTAACTGGCGAAATGCTTCAATCAAGCCCAGTTTATAGCCGCTACCGCTATGTACCGGCAAACCGGATGGCTTATTGATAAAAATCAGTTGCTCATCTTCGTGTAACACGGCATCTGCCAACACTGCCAGCAAGGATTCGGATGCCAGTGCGGGCTTATCCGGCGGATTCACCTCGGTTTCCAACTTGATCGGGGGAATCCGAATAATTTCACCTAATTCAAGCTTTTTTTCCGGCTTTACCCGTTTTTTATCAACACGCACCTCGCCCTTGCGCACAATCCGATATAAGGCGCTTTTGGGCAGTTGCTTCAAATGCCTAATCAGGAAATTATCGATGCGTTGCCCGACTTCGTTTTCAGTAACTGTGTAATATTCGACTGCCATAGTAAAAAAACATACCAACTAAATTTAAATGCAAATTGAATATAATTAACCGAATTGATATATTCGCAACAGGCAAACGTTAAGGTGCAAACCTGACACAATGGGTTCGATCAAATCAGAACACGATGATATGACCCATGCCTGATTGATTCAATCACAAATTCTAGCGGTCAGTACATTCCCCCAGAATTTGTGCTGGGGTAAACAGGATAACAAGCATCCTTACCCCGATAACTCAACGCCTGTTATGCAGTTTAAAAAGTAAGCAAACAGGTGTGACATTAACAGCAGAACTTGTTGCTGATGTCTGTTGCAAGAATGCGCCAGCGGTTTACAATTTTCATGCGCCCTTATGAGGCAGTTCCATGACCCGTAACAACCGAACGATTCTTTCTGAAGGTAGGTCCGATTAAGGTTAATCCATAGCTTGGCGAAGAGAACATTTCTAACGCTTTGATAGTAAACGAAATAAACTAATCGACTCCACCTGAAACAAACAGGTAACAGGTGCTGCATAACCAAGGCTTATGTAGTACATGAAACGTATTTTAATTAATGCAACCCAACCCGAAGAAATTCGCGTTGCCATGGTTGATGGGCAACGCCTATACGACCTCGACATCGAACACTCCCTACGCGCTCAGAAAAAGGCCAATATTTACAAAGGGGTAATTACCCGCGTCGAACCCAGCTTAGAAGCAGTTTTTGTTAACTATGGCGCACAACGCCACGGTTTCCTCTCCTTCCGCGAAGTTGCGCCCGAATTTTACAATCCGAATGCCAAGTACACCGGGCGTCCTAACGTCAAAGACGTGATGCGCGAAGGCATGGAAATTCTGGTGCAAGTCGATAAGGAAGAGCGTGGCAACAAGGGCGCAGCTCTGACCACCTACCTCAGCCTTGCCGGGCGTTATTTGGTGTTGATGCCCAATAACCCTAAGGCTGGTGGGGTTTCTCGGCGTATTGAAGGTGATGACCGCCAGCAAATCAAGCAAACCCTGAGCGAATTAGACATTCCTGACAGCATGGGCGTGATCGTGCGCACCGCCGGTATCGAGCGCGATGCCGAAGAACTCTCATGGGATTTGGACTACCTCAAAACCTTGTGGAATGCCATCCAACAAGCCTACAGCCAGCACAAAGGCCCGACGCTGCTGTATCAGGAAAGCAATGTCATTATCCGCGCCTTGCGTGATTATTTCCGCCGTGACATCGGTGAAATTGTTATCGACAATGACAAGGTATTCAACCAAGCGCGTGATTTCATGCAGGCAGTCATGCCGCACAATATCCGCAAGCTCAAGCTTTACACCGACGGCACACCGCTATTCAGCCGCTTTCAGGTGGAAAACCAGATCGAAACGGCGTATCAGCGCACCGTTGCCCTGCCGTCTGGCGGTGCTATCGTCATTGACCATACCGAAGCGCTGATTTCCATCGACATCAACTCGGCACGTGCCACCAAAGGGCATGACATCGAAGAAACCGCGCTCAATACCAACCTCGAAGCGGCTGACGAAATTGCGCGTCAATTGCGCTTGCGTGACTTGGGCGGCTTGGTGGTGATTGACTTTATCGACATGCTGCCCAGCAAACACCAACGCGAAGTCGAAAAACGCTTGCGTGATGCCATGAAACTTGACCGTGCGCGGGTACAAGTCGGGCGCATTTCCCGCTTTGGCTTGCTGGAAATGTCACGTCAACGCTTACGCCCCTCACTGGGCGAATCCAGCCAGATCGTTTGCCCACGTTGCACCGGTCAAGGTCACATCCGCAGCACCGACTCGATGGCGCTTTCCATCTTGCGCTTGGTCGAAGAAGAAGCCATGAAGGAAATGACCGGCAAAGTCATTGCCCGCCTACCAGTTTCCGTTGCGACCTTCTTGCTGAACGAAAAGCGCCAAGCGATCACCGACATTCAACAGCGCCGCAATGTGGATTTGACCATTATTCCCAACCCGTACATGGAAACGCCGCATTACGACATCAGCCGTATCCGTAATGACAACCTCGAAGACGAGGAAACCCAAAGCAGTTACCAATACATCCCAGCGCCGCCAGCCGCTGAAGAAACGGTTCGGCAAGATGCTAACCAGCAGCAAGCCCCTGCGGAAGCGGCTGTCACCAATGTCATGCCCAGCACACCTGCCCCACAAAGTGTGCGCAACCAGCCAAGCGAAACAAAAGTCACGGCAGCAACGCCAGTGATACCAACCGTTACGCCCATCAAAGGCCCTGGGTTAATGCGGCGTATTTTCAGCAGCCTGTTTGGTAGCAGCCCTAGCGTCGACCAAGCGGCTGAAGCGGCTGAAAGCCAAACAGAAGCTGCCGCGCCCGCAGTCACCCAGCGCAATGACCAACCACAGCGTGACCGTCGCAACAACGAACGTGGCGGCGAACGCAACGACCAGCGCAACCGTAACCGCAGCAATGGCAAAAGCGAAACCGCAGGTGATGCCGAACGCCCAGGCAACGACGACACCCGCAACCGCAATGCTCAGGAAAATCGCCAGAATCGCCAAAATCGCCCCAGCGAACGCGGTAACGAGCGCAATAACGAGCGCAATAACGAGCGCAATGCCGAACCACGGAACAATGAACGCGGTACAGAACGCACTGCCGAACCACGCGGCAACGAACGCAGCAACGAACGCAGCAACGAACGTTCCCCGGATCGCAACAACGGCAACGAACGTAATAACGACCGCCGTAATAACCGCAATCGTAACGAACGTGAGGAAGCCGCAGGTGACAACAACCGTCGCCCGCCACACGAACCACGCCAGCCGCGTGTACAAGCTCAGGAGGCACCAACAGTAGCCACACCGGTCGATGAGCAAGTGCCGGTAGAAATCGTACTGCCTGCGACACCACGCGAAACACGCGATGGCAACCGTGAACACGGTCAAGCGCAACACTCCCGCCGTGACCGTTCACGGCGTGAATCACGCAACCGCAACGCGGCAACGCCTGAACTTACCGCGCAAGACCAAGACACTGGCACAGCCCTCATGGATGATGCCGCACCTGCAAAACCGCAGCAGCCGCGTCAAGCAGCCGCCAGCGATAGCGCAGCGGAAACACCACTCGCAGAGGTTGTCATCACTGCCGCACGTACATTGGCACCACCGCCAACAGCAGATGCCAACAGCGACACCGATGACTTAAGCGACGCGCCAGACTCTGAAGAAGGTGATGATGCGCCGGAAGAAACAGCAGGCAATCAAGCTCGCGGCCCCCGTGAACGCCGTGGCAGAACACGTCGCCCCCGTGGCAATCAAAACCGCCAGCAACGCCCGCCGCGCCCAGCAGGAGCCGAGATCGAACAAGTGTTCGCCCCGGAAAACATGGAACCGTTCATCATCGATCTGACCGCCACGCAGCCCATGCATCAACCGCGTTACGAGCGTCAACCTGCAAAAGCAGAGGTCAAACCGGAACCTGTCCCTGCACCCTTGGTGATCGTGGAAACTGTATCCGTACCAGAACCAGTGCAAATGCCAGAACCCGTCGTGGTGAAAACCGCACCGGAACCAGCACCAGAAACGATCGTGGTGAAAACTGCACCGGAACCAGTGCCAGAACCAATCGTGGTGAAAGCTGCGCCTCAACCAGTACCTGAGCCAGTCCCCGAACCACAACCAATCATTGTGGAAACCGCGCCTCAACCAGAACAGGAACAGAAACCAGAAGCTGCTCCTGTCATGGCAGAAGCAAGCGCACCGGAAGAACCTGCGCCTGCAATTGAACCACCGAAAGCACCACCCCCCATGAAAAAACGCCCTTCATGGATGCACACTGACCCGGAATAACGCCAGTCAGCTCATGCAGTCTACGAATGATGGCGGCGGATATGGTCTAACAAACCTGCCGCCGCATCTTCCACCATATCCAACACCCGTTCAAAACCACTGTCCCCACCGTAATACGGGTCAGGCACTTCATCGACATTCCAGCGCTCCGCAAACGTCATGAACAAGCGCACCCGTTCACGTTGCGATGCAGCAACCAGATCGCACAAATCTTCCAAATTGGTGCGATCCATCGCCAGCACGTAATCAAATTCCTCAAAATCTGCCACCGTCACTTTACGCGCCCGCTGCCCCGACAAATCCAGCCCACGATTTTTTGCGGCTGCCTGAGAACGCTTATCGGGAGGATTGCCGATGTGGTAAGCATGTGTACCTGCCGAATCAATCAGAATCCGCTCCGCCAACCCCTGTGACTGCACTAAGCGTTCAAACACGCCCTGCGCCGTGGGTGAACGGCAGATATTCCCCATGCACACAAAAAGAACCTTCACTTGCTCCATAAATCTTTCCAAATTATGATGTTACATCATGGTTTTATTCAAAAATGCCGCCGGATTTTCTGATACAACCCAGACAACTCCTCACCTAACTCATGTAACTCCTCAACGACTTCCACGCGAATATCATCCACTTTATCGCTGATTTTATGCTGGAGTTTATCCACATCTTCACCCAAGTCGTGAATTTCCTCTTTTGCTTTCAGATTCAACTCCCAACCCGCATCACGCAAGCGTACTTGCATAGCATCCCACTTAGTTTCCAGATGCTCCCATTCCTCACGCGCCTCCAAACCCAATACATGCAGACGCACCCGTAACTCTTCGCGCTCACTGGTTAGGGCTTGTACTAATTGCTGTAGTTTTTCTTTCATGACATCAACCTCCTGTATTGTTTACACTGATAACTATACGCTTTCAGCCAAATTAAGCACTGGCATTGCTCAAAGAATGGAACTTTTCAGCCGACTCACGGCTCTATGAATTTGATTTTGTTTTACACCGACGCAAGGGCTTGTTATGAAAAAAATAGTATTATCACTGGCAGTGATTGCTGGCTTAGGGTTATCGGCGTGTGCTCCGATGAATCAGCAAACCCCACCCACACCAACTGTCGTTCCCGCCAAAGACTTAAACTGGATTGCTGACAAAGTATACCGCAATGAAACCAGCGGCAACCCCACCTTACTGGTGGTGTGGAAT
The DNA here is from genome assembly GCF_021650935.1 of Thiothrix winogradskyi. Classification (NCBI taxonomy): domain Bacteria; kingdom Pseudomonadati; phylum Pseudomonadota; class Gammaproteobacteria; order Thiotrichales; family Thiotrichaceae; genus Thiothrix; species Thiothrix winogradskyi. Next base: position 3,064,100 of record NZ_CP091244.1, read on the forward strand.
GACCGCGAAGAATTCGCCTCCCTCGGTATCGGGCATTTCATTTGGTATCCGGCAGGGCATCGCGGTCCTTATACTGAAACCTTCCCCGGTCTGATCGACTACACCAAAGCGCAAGGCGTACCCGTGCCGCAATGGCTGACCAACCGCAATGTGCGCACCGCGCCTTGGGCAAACAAAGCCGCGTTTGAACGCGCCCGCAATGACCCGGAAATGCAGCAATTGCGCACCTTCCTGCAACAAACCATGAATATTCAGGCCAATTACATGTCTGAACGCCTCACCCGTGCGTTACCCACTATGCTGGAACAAGTTGCCCCGCAAGACCGTGACCGCGTACTGCAAAACTACCAAGCGGTCGAAAAAACCCAACGCGGCTTATACCCATTACTGGATTACGTCAACTTCAAAGGCGAAGGCACCAGCCCCACCGAACGCTACAACGGTCAAGGCTGGGGCTTGCTGCAAGTACTCTTGACCATGCGCCCGGTTCAAGCAGGCCCGCAAGCCTTGGATGAGTTTGCACGTGCCGCAGAAGAAGTCCTCGTGCGCCGTATTGCCAACTCCTCTCCTGCACGCGGCGAAGCCAAATGGCTCCCCGGCTGGCGCATCCGCCTGAACACTTATCGCGCACAATCATTGTTAAGCGCTTATTGAGTTCCGTATCAGTAACCGCTTATCTTTAAAATCTTAGCGGTTAGAACTGTCATCCTTGCTACGCCAGCCTTGTCTGGCGTATTTTTTTGCAAAAATCACAACGCAACTGGATTTTTTTCAAAGGATTGATCAACACAAGGACTCATGACATGCAAACTATTAACAACAATTCCCGTTTACCATCCCAAGGATACGGGCAAACTTCCGCATCAGGCAATGCCAGCAGCACCCTGCAAGCCACACCGCAAGCCATTACTGCGTTACTTCAGTTACCCAGCTATAACGGCGGTAATAAGAATGCTCTGCAAAACATCGCCAATTTGATTAAACAACTGCTGGCGCAATTAGAAAACAAACACAGTCCCAAGCCTCAGCCACAACCTACCGAATACCGCAGCATCGATGGCACTGGCAATAACAAGAAAAACCCAACCTGGGGTTCGGCGGGGATAGAACATAAACGCAGTATTCCTCAAGACAGCAGCCGCGAACCCGGCGGCGCTACAGAACAAAGCCTGCCCAACCCACGTACCATCAGCAATGCAGTCATTGCACAAGACGGTGCAAATACCGTCAACCAAAAAGGCTTAAGCGATCTATTCTGGATGTGGGGGCAATTCCTTGACCATGATTTAACCTCAACACCCACCAGCACCACAGAAAAAGCGCCGATTGCGATACCTAAAGGCGACCCACAGTTTGATCCCAATGGTACCGGCACCGTGTCTATCCCCCTAGCCCGCAGCAGTGCCACCGTCGATGCCAAGGGACAACGCCAACAAAGCAACAGTCTCACCGCTTTTGTTGACGGCTCCAGTGTTTACGGTTCGGATGCAGCCTATGCTGATTCATTGCGCAGCCACGAAGGCGGCAAAATGAAAGTTTCTGCTGGTGACCTAATGCCAATTGATGATAAGGGGCAATTTCTTGCCGGGGATAAGCGTTCCAACGAAAATATTGGCTTAGCTTCGATGCACACGTTATGGGTACGCGAACACAATCGCTTAGCCGATGAAATTGCGCAAAAAAATCCCAAAATGACGGATGAGCAAATCTATCAAGAAGCGCGTAAGATCAACGTTGCGCAAATACAGGCGATTACGTACAACGAATTCCTGCCCGAATTGATTGGTAAAAACGCCATTCCGAAATATACAGGCTACAAGCCTAACGTTGACCCCTCAATTGATAACGCTTTTGCCACGGCTGCATTCCGCATGGGGCATACCATGCTATCCTCCAACCTGTTGCGTTTGGATGAAAATGGTCAAACCATTCAGCAAGGCAATGTCTCGCTAAAAGATGCGTTCTTCCGCCCGGATAAAGTGGTCGAAGCGGGCATTGACCCCATTTTGCGTGGTGCAGCGTCGCAAACCGCGCAAGCCGTTGACCCCATGATTGTGGATGATGTGCGTAACTTCCTGTTCCCACAAGGTGGTTTAGACCTCGCCGCCGTCAACATCCAACGCGGGCGTGACCACGGTTTGGCAGGCTACGGCGATACTCGCAAAGCTTTGGGATTGCGCCCGGTTAACAGCTTCGACTCCAATGTCTGGCGCGAAGGCTTTGGCGAAAAGCTGGCGAGTGTGTACGATAAACCCGCCGACGTTGACCTGTGGGTCGCCGGTTTAGCAGAAAAGCCGGTTGGTGATTCCTTATTCGGGCAAACGTTCACTAAAATCATGGGTGATCAGTTCACTCGTTTACGTGATGGCGACCGTTTCTGGTATGAAAACCAGTTCTCCGGTAAAGAGCTGCAAGCCATCAAAAACACCAAACTTTCTGACATTATCGAGCGCAATACCGACTTCGATAATGTGCAGAAAAATGCGTTTGTTGCTTCCAATAGTCACTTAAGTGAACAACCCCAGCCCACCACACCAGCACAGCAATCACCTGCGACGCAAAGTTACAGTGTCACCCGCTCACTGGGCGTGGACACTAGTAACAACAACCGTTCACAGATGAACACCATGCTTCAGCAAATGATGCAGTTACGCCAACCGCTGACACCGCAGCAAGTGCGTGATTTCATGCAATCCTTCAGGAACGGTTTCCTTGGTTAAACACGTGCTGCAATAGCGCAAGGGTGGCGTAGGACTGAGAGCCTGCGTCACCTTGTAATACCGTAAACGACGCATCCGGCTCACCAAACTGATCGACTACCAATGCTGCTTTGCTGAAATCATGTTCACGGGTGTAATCATTCACGGTTACAATGGTTTTCAGGTGGGCTGCCGTGGACGAACGGATGCCGTTATCCGAATCTTCAAACGCCAAGCATTCTTCAGGCTGCAAACCCATTTGCTGCATGGCATACACATAAATATCGGGCGCAGGCTTTTTCTTAGGCACAATGTCGCCCGCCGCAATGCACTCAAACCAAGCGATAGACTCCTCTCCCAAAGTGGCTTTCAGCAAATAGGTGACGTTTTCCGGGGTCGTGGTCGTGGCAATTCCTAAACGTAACCCTGCCGCCCGCGCTTCGCGAATCAAGCGTTCCGCCCCGACGCGCAACGGAATTTCACCCGCTTGCAACATTGCCAGGTAGAAATGGGTTTTGCGCTTATGCATCCGCGCGGCAAACTCAGCGATGCCTTCGGCTGGCGCAAAGTCTGGTAGGTATTTTTCCACGAAATAACGGATACGCTCTTTGCCGCCGGTCACTGTCAGCAAGTCGGCGTACAAATCCACGCTCCAATCCCAATCGAGACCGGCTTCGGCAAAGGCTTTATTGAAGGCGGGGCGATGTCCGTCACGTTCGGTATCGGCAAGCGTGCCGTCCACATCGAAGAGCAAGGCGGTAAGCTGTGGCATAATGTTTATCCTGATAATATAGTGCGCCGGATTCTAGCCCATTATGTTACAGCGCTTCAAACTGAATCGAAGTGCGCAATTCACCTTCAAACAACGCATCAAAACCCACCGAACCGGGTTGTTGCTTGACGGTAAAACCGGCTTGTGCGGCTGGGGTGACAGCGGCTACTTTCAACAAATCCGCCGGGTATTCAATTTGCATGGAAACCTGCATCGGGTAGTAACCGTCCAAAAACTTGCGCATATACGGCCCGTTCAATAACGCATAGGAACCGTCATCCTGAAAACGTAAAGCGCGAGTACTGGCTTGCAAACAAATACGTGCATCCGCCCCGACTTTGCTGAGTTGCAGGCTGGAACCTTCCACCCATGCCTTACCAATATTGCGCTGCTCGGTGATTTTCATATCGCGGATATAGCCATCGCGAAAGGTAATTTGCATCGCGGCTGCCTGATCCAGATTATCGTGGCATTGTTCGAGGTGCGCCCAGCCTTCCAGCAAGGATTCAGGCGTAATTTTGACTTTGTTTTGATGATGATGCAGCGCCTCACCCGCAGGTGCGGTTGCCAGAAAATCGAGTTGCCCTTCGTTAATCACTACCGGCGGTTCAGAGGTATCCGCTTCAAACCATTTTTCAAGGGCTTCACGCTCGGCATCAGCGGCAGGTGATTCTGCCCAGACAGGCAATCCCATTAAGGGCAAACACAGTAAGAATCCATAGGAACGCATACCCGCTAACCTCCTTCTGCAACCAAAGCCTGACTATGGCGAAACCACCAACACTGGTCAATTACCCCAACAATTCTAATTGCAACTTATCCACGTCCAGCGTTTTCATTTCCGCCAAACTCGGTAATTCATCCAGTGACTTGAGGTTGAAATAATCCAGAAAATGGCGGGTAGTGCCCAACATTTCAGGTCTGCCTGGGACTTCTTTATGCCCGATGACCCGCACCCAATCACGCTCCAACAAGGTCTTGATCACATTGGTATTCACCGCCACGCCGCGCACTTCTTCAATTTCGGCACGGGTAATCGGTTGCCGCCAAGCAATCAAGGCGAGTGTTTCCAAAAATGCACGGGAATATTTTTGCGGGCGCTCGTCGTCGTGACGCTGCACCCAAGGCTGGAATTCCGCACGGGTTTGTAATCGAAACCCGCTGGCGGTTTCCTTGAGTTCAAAGCTTTGGTTGGCACACCCGGTTTGCAATGTTTGTAAGGCGCTACGAATAGCCCCCCGCGAAATGCCTTCTTCCGGCAGGAAATAACTTTCCAATTGCTCCAGCGACAATGGCTTGTCGGCTGTCAGTAAAATGGCTTGCAGGATAGTCGTTAATTCCATTTAACTCTCCGCCGTGGCCGCACGGATATACAGCGGGGCATACGCCGCATCGCTTTGCGTCACGTCAATTAAATGCGCCTTGAGCAACTCCAACACCGCCATCAATGTCACCACCACGCCGCGTCTGCCCTCTTCCACCCGAAACAAACTTTCAAACGGTACAAACTGCTGTGCCTGCAAAGCCGCTAATATTAAGGTCATGCGCTCACGGATCGACAAATGTTCTCGCCGAATTTCGTGATGGCTGAACATATCCGCACGTTTCAAAACGCCCTGAAACGCCAGCAATAACTCACGCAACGAGGCTTCGGGCTGCGGACGCGGCAATTTCGGAAAATCCGCTGCGGTGTGCACCACCCAATGGTCACGATCCAAGCGCGGCAAGGTATCCAAATCTGCTGCTGCCTGTTTACACTGTTCGTATTCCTGCAACTGGCGCATTAATTGCGCACGTGGATCATTCTCTTCCTCAACCACTGCCTGACGAGGCAATAATAAACGCGACTTGATTTCTGCCAACATCGCTGCCATCAGCAAGTATTCAGCCGCAAGATCGAGTTTGAACTCTTTCATCAACTCGACATAAGCGATGTATTGCTCAGTAATGTGCGCAATCGGAATGTCGCAGATGTCAAAATGCTGCCGCCGAATCAAGTACAGCAATAAATCCAACGGCCCTTCAAACGCCTCCAGAAAGACTTCCAGCGCATCGGGGGGAATATACAAATCCTCTGGCATGGCAATAATCTGCTCGCCACGCACCACCGCTAACGGCATTTCCCGCTGAATGGCACTCATCAGAGGTGATGGGTGAAATGCATCGCTTCCATCACATCAGCAAGGGTTTCACGCGCCACTTGACGTGCCGACTCTGCGCCTTCCCGCAAAATATCACGGACACGCCCGCGATCCTGCTCAAATTCGGCAGCGCGGCGCTGAATCGGGGCAAGCTCGGTTTGCACCGCCGCAATCACCGGCTGCTTGCATTCGAGACAGCCGATCCCCGCACTGCGACACCCTTCCTGCACCCATTGCTTGGTGGCTTCATCCGAATACACCTCATGGAACTGCCATACCGGACACTTTGCCGGATCACCAGGGTCAGTCCGCCGCCCGCGTGCCGGATCGGTCGGCATGGTGCGGATTTTCTTGTCTACACTCTCTGGGGATTCACGCAAGGCAATCGTATTGTTGTACGACTTCGACATTTTTTGACCATCCAGCCCCGGCATTTTGGAGGCTTTGGTCAACGCTGCCTGCGGTTCAGGCAGGATGATTTTGCCAGAGCCTTCCAAGTAACCAAATAAGCGCTCACGATCACCTAGGGACAAATTTTGCTGCGACTCCAACAATGCACGTCCGACATTCAGGGCTTCCCCGTCGCCTTGTTCCTGATACTGACGGCGCAAATCACGGTACATTTTCGCCTGTTTCTTACCCATTTTATTGGCGGCTTGTTCGGCTTTTTGCTCAAAATCGGGTTCACGCCCATACAAATGGTTGAAACGGCGTGCAACTTCGCGCGTCAATTCAATGTGTGCGACCTGATCCTCACCCACCGGCACGCGGTCGGCTTTGTAAACAAGGATGTCAGCCGATTGCAACAACGGGTAACCAAGGAAACCGTAAGTAGCGAGATCACGCTCCTTGAGCTTTTCCTGCTGATCTTTGTAGGTTGGAACCCGTTCCAACCAACCCAGCGGGGTAATCATTGACAATAATAGGTGTAATTCGGCGTGTTCAGGCACATGCGATTGAGTGAAAATCGTGGCAGAACTGGGGCTGATACCCGCTGCCAACCAGTCAATCGCCATGTCTTCCACATGCTGGGCAATGCCGCCTGGCGTTTCATAGTGGGTGGTCAGTGCGTGCCAATCTGCCACAAAAAAGAAGCACTCGTAATTGAGTTGCATCTCTACCCAGTTTTTCAAAACACCGTGGTAATGCCCCAGATGTAACAAGCCTGTCGGACGCATCCCGGAAACGACACGCTGATTTTGCGAAGGTGTAGTACTCACATCAAACCTTTGTTGATCAAATAATGGTGGTAAGCAAACGGTAAAGTGTACCAATAATTGGCCCAATAATCTGGTCTAGCACTCCCAGAAGCAGCAAAACAATCAAAATTGGAAAGCCATAGGGTTCAATTTTATCCAGCACATCTGCCACATTACGCGGCACTAAGCCTGCTAAAACCCGCCCACCGTCTAAAGGCGGTAACGGCAATAGATTCAGCACCAGCAATACCAAATTAAACACCAAACCAATCTGTGCCATGGTGACAAAACCATCGGCAATATTGGCATCCGGTATCACTGTCAAAAACACAGGTATCATCAACACCCAAAACAGTGCCATCAGCAAATTAGCCAGAGGGCCTGCGACTGCCACAATCGCCATATCACGGCGCGGATGGCTTAAATTGCGCGTATTCACCGGAATGGGTTTTGCCCAACCAAACGCAAACGGTTGCCCCACTGTCAACATCGACATCAGCAACATACCCAGCGGCAGTGCCACCGTGCCAATAGGATCAATATGCTTGAGGGGATTAATCGTCAAACGCCCCAACATTTTCGCGGTGCTATCGCCGAGCTTATTGGCAACCCAACCGTGTGCCACTTCATGCAGAGTAATCGCAAATAATACCGGGATAGCCCCCGCCACAATCAGGCGAATGACGTAACCTATATCCATACCTTCCATGCTTAATGCTCCACCAACCAGTCAATATTACCCTTGCCTTCGCGCAAGATCACGGGGCGGGCTTCCATTAAATCTACCACTGTCGTGGGTTCATGCCCGCAGAAACCGCCATCAATGATCAAATCAACCTGATGTTCCAAGGACAAGCGAATTTGGTAAGGATCAACCATTGGCAAGTCATCCCCCGGTAAAATCAAGGTGCTGGACATCAGCGGCTCATTCAGTTCCTGTAACAATGTCTGGGTGACAATATGATCAGGTAAGCGTACCCCAATGGTTTTGCGTTTGGGGTTCTGCAAGCGCCGAGGCACTTCGCGGGTTGCCTGTAGAATGAAGGTGTACGGCCCCGGTGTCAAAGACTTAATCAAGCGGTAATTCATATTATCCACTTGACCATAGAGGGAAACTTCTGACAAATCCCGGCAAACCAAGGTGAAATTGTGTTTATTATCCAGCTTACGAATGCGTTGAATACGCTCCATCGCCGCTTTGTCGCCCAAATGGCAACCAATCGCATAACTGGAATCTGTGGGAAAAACCACTACACCACCGTCGCGGATGATCGTCGCCGCCTGACGGATTAAGCGTATCTGAGGGTTTTCTGGGTGAATTTGAAAATACTGACTCATTGTACAATTATCGTTTAGAATGGTTAACTTTGATGGATTATACCAATACGCATGAAGTTTCTGTTTGACTTTTTCCCGGTTGTGCTCTTCTTTGTGGTGTACCAGTTCTTTGCAGACCTGCCACCCGCATGGATTGCCGCCGCCAATCAGTTACCGCTGATGTCACTTAACCAGAACGAGCCGAAAGATGCCATCTTATTGGCGACGTTGGTGATCATTTTGGCGACGATTGTGCAAAACGTGCTGTATTTTGCCATGCACCGCCGCTTTGAGCGGATGCATCTGATCACCTTAGCCATTCTCATCGTATTTGGTACACTCACCCTACTCCTCAAAGATCCCAAGTTTATTGTATGGAAAGTCACCATTGTCAACTGGGCTTTTGCGCTGGCTTTCCTTATCAGCCAATATATTGGCTCACGCAAGACGCTGACGGAACGCATGATGTCCAGCGCCATTCAAGTTCCCCCACGTATCTGGATTACGACCAATCTGATGTGGGTAGGCTTTTTTGTATTCATTGGTGTGCTGAACCTGATAGTGGCTGAGCTATTCAGTGAAGCAATTTGGGTAGATTTCAAACTGTTTGGCGTACTCGGTTTGACCTTTGCATTCATTATTGCGCAAGTGTTCTACCTGCAAAAACACGCCCTTGAAACCCCTGAAAACACCACCAAATAGTTAACAAACGTTAAGGATACGATACCCATGTTATATGTCATTATTGGCGAAGATGTTGAAAACAGTCTGGCACAACGGCTTGCAGCACGCCCGGCACACTTGGAACGCCTCCATGCTTTGCGGGATGCAGGTCATCTGCTACTGGCGGGTCCCAACCCCGCGATTGACAGCAATGACCCCGGTGAAGCAGGCTTCAGTGGCAGTGTTATCATTGCTGAATTCGACTCATTAGACGCAGCACAACGCTGGGCAGAAGCTGACCCTTATGTGGCAGCAGGCGTTTACCAGCGTGTCACCGTCAAACCGTTCAAAAAAGTTTTACCGTAAATTAACGAAATCAACGACGACAGAGGACAATACTCAAAATGCGTTTTAACAAAACTACAATGATCGCAACCGGGCTGGTTGGGTTAACACTGATGGCAACAAGCTTGTATGCGGATGACAAAAAAGTTGTCGCAACCGTTAACGGCACTGACATTACTCAGGAAACCCTGAATACCGTCATGGGCATGGTGGGCGGAATGCCAGGCGCACAGGTTGATCCCAAATCCATCCTTGATGACCTGATTATCACCGAATTGGCACGTCAGGAAGCTAACAAAGCCGGACTAACTGAACGCCAGGAAATCAAAGACAAAATCAAAGATGCTACTGATCGAATCATTCTGAATACTTGGACACAGGAAAAAGCGGCGTCTTTCAAACCCAGCGAAGATGAACTGAAAAAAGCCTACGAAGAGCGCACCAGTGGTGAAAAAGTTGAGTACAAAGCCCGCCACATTCTGATGAAAACCAAGGAAGAAGCCCAAGGCATCATCAAAGAACTGGAAAACAAAGTCGATTTTGCTGACCTTGCCAAGAAATCTTCCGATGGTCCATCTGCCAACCAGGGCGGTGACTTGGGCTGGTTCAAAGCCAGCACGATGGTCAAAGCGTTTTCAGAGGCAGTCGCCAAAATGGAACCCGGCACGATTACCAAAGAACCCGTACAAACCGAATTCGGCTGGCACGTCATCAAACTGGAAGAACGCCGCGATGTCAAACCACCGGAAATGGAAGCCATGAAACCGCAAATCGAACGTGAATACCAGCAGAAGAAAATGCTGGCTTACATGGACGAGTTGAAAGTCAAAGCAGACATCAAAGTGATGCTGCCAGAAGAAGCCGCTAAGCCAGCCGCCGATGCACCAAAAGCAGAAGAAAAACCGGCTGAAGCCAAACCCGAAGAAAAGAAATAAGGGAAAACCCCTCCTAACCTCCCCTTATCAGGGGAGGGACAAGAGGATGCGCTATACCAACTAAAGGAGCCGTCATGAAAGCAGACTGGAAAAATTTTCTTATTGATCACGGTGCAGAATTCAACGGTGACTCACTCGTTTCTTTTGGCAACCCTGAACGTGAACGCCGCATTCCCCCGCAGGGCGCAATCCTCTGCGATCTGTCACATTTCGGGCTGATCAGTGTCAGCGGTGAAGATGCCACGACTTTTTTGCAAGGTCAGTTGACTAACGACATTAACCAAGTCAGCGATACCCAATCCCAGCTCAGCGCTTACTGCACCCCCAAAGGGCGGGCATTAGCGACCTTTTTTATTACCAAGCGCCAAGGGGTTTACTACCTCAGCGTATCACGCGATTTACTTGAACCGATTTTGAAACGCCTGCGCATGTATGTGATGCGCTCTAAAGTCGCCTTGGAAGATGCTAGTGCCAGCTTGGTACATTTTGGTTACGCAGCTCCCGATGGTGATAAGCGCTTGCAAGAAACCCTCGGCAAAGCACCCGCTCAAGCCTATGAAACTTTGCAAATCAATAGCTTGACAATTATGCGTCAACCCGCGCCCATTCCGCGCTTCAAGATTTTAGGCGAATTGGACGAAGCCAGAAAACTATGGGAACGCCTCAACGTTAACGCCGCTTGCGTCGGGCGCAGCAGTTGGGAATATTTCAACGTCATGTCCGGTGTACCGATGGTAACAAAAGCCAGCAGCGAAGCGTGGGTTCCGCAAATGTTGAACATGCACCTGATCAACGGTGTCAGCTTCACCAAGGGCTGTTTCCCCGGTCAGGAAATCGTCGCCCGCCTCAAATACTTGGGTAAAAGCAAGCGCCAGATGTACCGGGTTGGCATTCCACATTGCGTCAATGTCCCCGTCGTTGGCACCAACTTTGCCAGCGACACCGATGCGGAAGCAGGCACCATTCTCAATGCCACCCTGAACCCCGATGGTTACGTCGAGGCATTAGCCGTAATGAAAATTGCCGAAGCAAACAAACCCTTGCACCTCGGCGAATACAGCATCAAGGTGTTAGAACTACCCTACGCATTGGAAACCGAATAGGTAGCAACCTTACCCAACATCTGCTGATATGCCTGAATAACAGCATTCAGGCTATAGCGTGCGGCAACCCGTTGTCGTGCTTGTTCCCCTAAAGATTCACGCACTTTCGGCGCTTGGTTCAATAAACCAGACAAAGCGTTTGCCAACGCTGCGGCATCCGCCACCGGCACAATCGTTCCCGTATCTGCCACAAATTCGGCAATATCCCCTACATCGGTCGCCACACAAGGCACACCAGCCGCCATCGCCTCTGCCAAAAATAGCGGAAATGCCTCACGCTGGGAGGATAAGGTGGCAATATCCAGCGCCGCAATCAAGCGTTGCGCATCAGTACGTACCCCTAGCAAATGCACCTTTATGGCATCAGGTAAGGCACTCAGCAATGGTTGCAGCGCCGGGTTATGCGCATTCATCCCCTCACCTGCCAGCAGAAAATGTGCATCCTCACCACCTTCTTGATACAGGCGAATGGCATTCAACAGGTTAGGAATATCTTTTTCCGGCACGTAACGGGTCAAACTACCAATCAGTCGCGCATTCGCCGGAATGCCTAATTCCTGACGCACACTCGCATAATGCGCCGCCTGCTCACGGTTATTACCCAAGGGAATCCCATTCGCAATCACTTGCGCGTGCTGCATGGCATAACCCAATTCCGCGTGGCGCTGCATACTGCGGCGCGATACGTACACAATCTGTTGTGGAAAACGTGACAGCCAGCGTCCGACTTTGAGTACCAAGGCATGTTGCTTCCGCTCCAGTGTGGCTTTTTCCGGGGTATGGTGCATTCCCCACAGCAATACCGGGCGGCAACCCGCCAACCACCAGGTCAGCGTTGCAAATAAATTACCGTGGTGCATCCAGCCGTGAATCACTTGCGGCTTGATTTTGCGCACTAAACCAAACAAACGGGGCAACACCCACGGTAACTGCGTCAGCCGGTTTATTCCGAGAACATGCACCGGAATCCCCGCCTCGGCAAACTGCTTCTGGACACCATCGACTTCCACCAAGGCAATCACCACCGGCGGATAGTCGCGACTGAAATCGGAACTCGCCAAATTCAACAAGGCTTTTTGTGCCCCGCCGACACTTAGGGAGGTGATGACGTAGAGCATAGTGTTGCCCATGCAAACCTCGCTTTGATTAATTGCCGCACCTGACCAATATCCAATAACCACACCAATACCGCGTAGCTTCCCATCCCCAACAGAATTTTTAGCGCCACCACATACGCATCATGCACGGCTAACACCGGCACTTGCTGCATCAAGGCATACATACCTAAAGCCGCCAACAGAATTTTTCCCATGTCCAACACGGGAATCGTTAACGCGAAATATTGCCTGCCAAGATAATAGCCATACACCACACAAAGCAGATACGCCGCAATGGATGCCAACACCGCCCCAAACACACCGTATGCAGGAATCAGTATCAAGTTCAGCAACACATTCACGACGGCAGCAACGCCCACCACTTTCACCGAGCCAGCCGTGTATTCCGCCAACTGAAACGCCAGCGACACATAAAATAAGTACGTGCAATTAGCCAGAATAGCCAAACTAATCCAAGGTAATAAATGCAAGGAAGTGGGTACAAACTCAGCCCCAACCAACAACGGGATAAACAGATCAGCAATTCCCATCAAACCCAATATAGCCGGAATCGACACCCCCATCAGCAGCACAAAATACTGTTGAAGCCGTGCTTCTGCTTGTTTCCTACCTGCTTGTTCCAGACTGCGAATCACCAAGGGATACGCCGCCAAATTCAGCGAACTGGTCAGCATCATTAAAATCTGAAACGGCAAGTTATACGCCACAGCATACTCACCCGCCTGCGCATAGCCCAGCAACCAGCCCACCATCACTCGATCAGATGCATGGATAATTTCCAATAACACAAACGATAAACTTAACGGCAAACCGTAGACCAACAAGGTTTTCAGCACACCGCGATCTGCCTCACGCCAAGCCGGTTGAAAATGCCGCCACAACGCTCCCGACAACACCAAAACCAGCAAAACTCCCAGCACCACACCACCAATTGCCCCCAACCACGCATACCCCAGCCACACCAATAGCAAACCGCTACCCATCGTCAGCACAGTGCGCCCCACCTCTGCCCACAAATAGTGATTTACTTTCAAGGTAATCGAATTAATGCGCTGATATGCCTCGTAAAATGCTGAACTCAAAAACACCAGAAAAAAGCCTGCTGCCACCGCCACTTGTCCAGTCAGCCACGCAAACAGCGCCGCCAGCACTCCTACCACTAACGCAATCACCAATACCGATACGCTGATTAAACGTTCCACTGCCCCGGCACTCAGCTCCTGCTTATCCCAAAAACGCATAATCCCCACGTACAACCAGCCAAATGCAAACAGGCTAACACTCGACGCGACCACTAAAATGGTGGTAAAAATCCCGTATTCCTCAGCCGACATCCAGCGCGTATACGCCGCCAATACCACAAAACTCGCCAATGCCGGGGCAAGTTTTGCCAACAAATAAATCAGGCTGTGTTTAAGGTACATGGCGTAGCACTCTCATGCGGCTAACCACGCATCAGCCACGGCGACAATATCATTCGTCCGTACCGATTCCTGTGCTTGTTGCCGCAAACGCTCACGCTTATCCGCATCAAAAAACAGCTCATCAATTCCCGCAGCCAGCGCCATCACATTGCCTTTTTCCACCAACAAACCGTTCTCGCCTTGACGAATAATTTCGCGCGGCCCCGTCGGGCAATCAGTAGACACAATCGGGCAGCCCAAGGACAATGCCTCAATCAATACCAGCGGATAGCCTTCATAATCGCTGCTCATTACCTGAAACTCGGCTTTCGCCATGTACTTGTAGGGGTTCGCATCGAAACCCACTAGGATCACCCGTGCCTCCATACCCAGCGTTTTAATTTTCTGCTCCAGCAACGCTTGTTGCGAACCACGCCCAACAATCAACAGCTTACATTCATGTTGGGCTTTGCTACGTGCGAAGGCTTCAATCAGCAAATCAAACCGCTTTTGCTTTTCCAAACGCCCAACAGCAAGGATAAAACGCCCCTCAAACCCAAGCGCTTCCTGTGATTTTTCACGAATCAACCGCGTATTCACCGGGTTATAAATGCAATTCACATTGCGTAAATGCGCCTGTTTTTCGAGTAAACTCTGCATTTGCCGTGACACCGCAATCACCCGTTTCGCACGCGGATACAACCAGCGAAACGCCAGCCATTCGCTGCGGGTCATCGTGCCAGGGTCAAGGTGGATGGAAAGCACTGCATCTGGGCAAGCCAAGACGCACGGCACATTTGCCGCTTCCAAAAATGAGAAAATATGATCAAATTTTTCACGTTGAAACAACTGGCGGAACTGCCAAGCACGTTGCAGTAACAGGCTAATTTGGGTAAATAAACCACCTTGACGTTCGGGAATATCCAGATTAATCATCCGCACAGGCAAATCGTAGCGGGTAATATCCGGTGGCAAACGTGCAAACTTAATAACTGTAACGTCATAATCGCGTTGACGAAATTCCTCGGCAAGATCCGCCGCGACCTTTTCTGCACCACCCGGAGCAGCGAGTTCAGCAATCACAATAGCGATCTTTTTCATGTCGTCACGGATACCTTGTTAAAATATTTCGCATTAACTGCGTTATTTTTAATATAAAAATTCAGTGCGGTCAGCGCATAGGCAAACCAAACATACATCCGATCTTGCAGGGTCAGGGACATCTGCCCGATCACTACCACCAGTAACATCAGCAATAACAGCCAACGCTCATCACCCGGCAAACGCCAAGCCAAACTCAATGCAATGCCGATTACCGTCAGGTACAACACTACCCCGACAATGCCTTGCTCGGCGGTAATCGCCACAAAACTGTTATGCGCCGTATAGTCGACATTGTACGGGTTGATAATGCGCCGGAAAGACCCTAAGCCATGACCATAAAGCGGGCTTTCTTCCCATTCCTCATACGCATTCGCCCATATTACGCTGCGCTCATTCAAAGTACCGCTGGAAATCTCCTTTCCGGTCGAAAAGATGCGCTCAATGGTTTTTTGCGGAATCACATTCGCTGCCGCAATCAATGCCACCACCATCACCAACACACTAGCGGCTTTCCCCAACAAACCCGAACGCAGAATAGTAGGCAAAAATCCGGCAAGCCCCAACACCATTACCACTGCCCCCGTGCGCGAACCCGTGATCAAAATCGTAAACGCTGCCGCTGGCAAATAAGCCCCGCCCAACAAACGCCACCACCAAGGTTTCACCTGTGTCAGCAAATAAATCGCCAAGGGCATCACCATCGCTAATTTGACCGAGACTTCATTGGCATCGAATTGCTTAATGTGATGACGCACCGTAGTCGTGGTCACTTGGTAATCTTTGACCATTAAATACACCAGCCAAAACGATCCCAACACCAAAGCAATATACAGCTTATTAATATCTTGCACCGTTGTAACCAATTGAAACAGCAACAAGCTGATCACCAAAATATACAGATTACTTTTTAGTGCTTGATCACTACTCACCGCTTGCGTGGTTTCATAGGGAACCGGCATTGCCGACCAGGTATACGACAACATCACCCACGCCACATACAACAAAACCGCTGTATGAAACGCCCGCAGCGCATGAATGCCATTGCCCATAATTAACAATAGCGCTGTCAAACCAAACGCCATCAAGCCCGCAATTTTCACCAGCGACATCCCTGCCACTTCCACCGCGCCATCAGTAGGCAAGGCAAATACCAACACCATTATGAAAAATATTGCCGCTTGGCGTAAGTGATTCATAAACTTGCCAGACGTTCGCCCAACGCCTGCCGGACTTGCATTAATAAGGTGGGTTGGTTATCCCAATCGCCGAAATCACGCGCAATCCGCCCCAGTTGCTGGTTGACGAATTCGGTTTCACCCGCCTGCAACAACAGGTCGATGTACATATAATCTTCCACCGACTCGCGTATCCATTTCAGGCGCAACGATGCCAAGGGTGCATCAAATCCGGTTTGCGCCCGTTTCGCGGGGTACACCAATAAACCATCACCATTGAATACGATTCCCGGCGGATTAGTGCTGATAAAACTCGCCGCATCCTGCCAAATATCGGTATTTTCCGCCCATGCCAAGGTATCCCAATAGCCCAAACCGGTCACGCCATAACGGTGAAACAACCAAGTCGGAATCCGGTAATTAAGCGCAGGAAAATCTAATTGCCATACGGGAGGATAATTGCCCTTTAACACATCGGCACGCGGATTCACTTGCTGATACGCTTTGAAATCCAGTACCAAAGCAGTGTATGCCCACACTTCTTCACCCGCATTCAGCCGCTGTGCCGTGACATTTTTACCCAGATGATCCACGTCGCGCCACAAATCATAGAACTTCGGAATCCACACATCCACCGCCCCGGTCAACGAACCCAACGCAAGGTCTTCATTTAACGGCGGCTCACTCACCTGATAACGAATTTTTTCACCCTTTGGCAAGCGCATCTCATCAAAAAATTCACCCCAGCGCCGCGCATACGCATACGCCTCACGGGTATCTGGCTCATCCACAAACGACGGGTCGGTGTAACACCGGTCTGCGCCCGCGTGTGCCGCACACCAACCGGCATATTCCCGCATGAAACGCTGCGCCTTAGTCCGGTCTTTACCCAAAGGATCGGCAAACGGGTAGCTATCCGCAAACACATAGGTATACGCCGAAGCGTGTTTGTCCTGCATGTAATGGCGCATGTTTTCCGTCACTGTCCCCAAACCCGCAAACTCACGCTGAAAATCGGGTTTGCCATCTGCACCGGCTTCAGGTGAAGCATCCCACAAACTTTCCGGCGACAAATAATGATCCAGCATGAAATCATTGTAAGCGCGAATCAAACGGTTATCAGCCGCCGATTCCCCCGTGCGCTCAAACCCGTAAATTTCCGCCACCCGGTAGCCATTCGTGCCAAACACCGTGCGCAACGGCGAACGTGCAGGCAAGCTAAAACCCCACACCGTCAATTGCACTGGCAATTCGACTGAATCATGCCCATCCGCACTCACGGTCACTTTCGCGCTGTACACCCCCGGTTTAGTCTCAGCAGGCACATGCACATCCACCCACACCGGCAAGTTTTCACCTACACTCAAATTTTGCGGGAATGCCCGGTAAGCGCTGCTTACACCGGGGGATGTATTCACCGCTGGCAATAAAATATCCGGCCATGACTGTGGTGTGTAAGGCGAATGCGGGGAGGGCGTACTGACTTTCACATAACGTTCCCGAAAAACTTCCACACCCTCAATCACGTCTCCCGCTGCACTGCGCAACGGCGACAGGCTCACTTGCACATTTGCCGCGCCCGCTTGCCCTGCCGTGATGACAAACTGGAAACCCTCGTATTCATTGCGGGCAGCGAAAATCGCCACACTATCCGTACCCACGACTGGCTCGAAAGGCGCAAAGCGTTCCAATAGCCCAATCGCTTTCACCTGTAAACCCGGCAGTGACGGCTCAGGCGAACAAGCACTCAATCCCAGCACCAATAAAGCATAGCCATACCAACGCTTTACAGTGCCAGCCATTGTTCTGCCACCTTTTCAATATCCAGATACGCCACCGAGGGAAGCGCGTGTTGCTGGAAGTGCGCGTGTAAATCAGCATCAAGGCAAACCCGATCCAATGCCGTCGCCAACGCTTCCAGATCAGCGGTTGGCACTAATAAACCATTCTCACCGTCACGGATAATCTCACGCGGCCCGGTTTCACAATCGGTCGAAATCACCGGACGCCCTAGCCCCAAGGCTTCAATCAAAATCACCGGGAAACCTTCGTGCAAACTCGACAATACCAAACACTGTGCATTCGCAATATACGGGTAAGGGTTACGCATAAACCCCGGCATCAGCACCTGCCCTTCCAGATTTAAGCGCTTAATGTGTTGCTCCAGCGTCGCCCGCTCTGAACCTTCCCCTAAAATCAGCAACTTAAACGCTTGAGACGCTTGTGAATGTGCATAAGCCTCCAGTAAACCGGGAAAGTTTTTTTCAGGACTCAAGCGCCCTGCCGCCACAATATACGCGCCATCCACGTTAATGGCAGGACGCTCTTTGGCTAACTCACGAATGCGATACAAATTCACCGGGTTATACAAGCAATCAAGATTTTGCAAGCCTAGGTGTTGCTGAAAAATACGCATTCCTTCTCTGGAAACCGCGATGACTTTTTTAGCACGCGGGTACAACCACCGCGCAAACAGCCAATCAAACCGCGTGAAATTGCGTTCAGGGTTACAATGATTCGCCGCAATAGTTTGGCGACTCGCCAAGATGGAAGGAAAGTTGGCGTGTTCCATCACACTGATAATGGTATCAAATTGCTTGACGTTAAAAATGCGCCGAAGCTGGCTGGCACGATCCAAGAAATTGAACACCTTGGATAGAAACCCCGCTTTGGAAGGACACTGAATATCAATCAATTCTCCCGCATACGGGTAATAGCGTTGGCTGCCGTCAAACAGGATCAGCGTCACATCATGTTGCTTGGCAAACTGGAATGACAAATCAGACACCACTTTTTCTGCACCACCCATGCCCAGCGAGTAAACCACCAAAGCGATTTTTCTGCGTACCGTCATGAACTGATTACCAGCGGCTGGCTAAAAAAACGGTTTAACTTCACCACCCAGCGATCCACTCTCCCCAAACGGCGATGCACATGCACCGCATCCGCCACCGATACTGGCGAACTTACACCCAAGGTGTGCATTCCATTCATATCGTGCTGCCCATCGGGCAAATAATGGCTAACCAGTTGTTCACGGTAGGTATTCACATCCAATTGCTGAATCCGATTAATATTCAAGCCACGCCCATAGGTTCCCGCGCAATTTTGTGACGGTCGATACCATTGCCCTGCTGCATTAAAAATACGCCCTGCCGGACGCGCCCGCGCCGCACTTGCCACCACCGGATTTTGCGGATGAGGCTGCCATTTAGTACTCAACGGATCATCCGCATGAAACAAATACAAGGCTTCACTGGGTGAACAGCGTTGGTCCTGGCGCATACTCGCAAACAACCACCAACGCCCCTCGTATTCCATTAATGTCGCATCGTAGGCTTCCACACCGGTCATCAGATTCTTCTCAAACACCCAACGGTGCGGAAAGTCTTCGCATCGGTAAACCTCCACCGTATGATTGCCCGCCGTTTCGGGAATCATGTAATACTGCCCCTGATGCTGAAACACAAACGGATACGACAGGTGGTAGGGCTTTTCCAAAATAGTCACCGGGTCAGAATGCGAACCGTCGGCATTCAGCCGCACACAAGCCAAATGCCCAATGCCCCGTGCGTAAATCAATTCCTCAAAAAATACGTATTGTTCACCGGAGTACTCAACCACAAACGGGTCAGCCCAAAAACGGTCACGCGGCGGAATCCATTTACGAAATTGTTCCAATGCCCCCGCCTCTGTCAACGCTCCTGTGGCTTTACTGAGCAAAATCCATTGTTCCGCACGAAACAGGGAAATGAATAATTTATTGAGGAAATTATTGGGGTAACGCCATAACACTTGCAGTATCGCAGCCACACCGAAATGCGCTGTTTTTTCCGGCGGCGCTAATGCTAAGGGCTGCATCCGCACCTTCACGTTTTGAGAAAATGTATTTTCCCCAAGGTTCAGCAGTTCTTGTAAACGCTGCGGAATAAAGTCCGCCATTTTCCACAAGGTACGCTCGATCCCACGGTTAATTGAAGCCGCATCGGTGCTAGTCGTCGCAGCGAAAATATACTCAGGGGCAGTTTGACCAGCCATCCAACGCTCAAGACCTGAGAGTATCTCGGCTTGCTGATTAGCGTATTCCCGAATGCCGGTGTAACGATCGGAACACTCAAACGCCTGACCAAAAAAGTGCCGCCACACACCGTATGGAGCCACATCAACCAATTCAGCCAACGGTGTCTGCGTACTTAAATCAATCACCACATCCAACGTTTGCTGCTCAAGCAAAGTGTGGTAACGCTTGCCACCCGCATCGCAGCACCCCACATCCCCCAGTAAATGCAGAAAACTGGTGGGTTGCTGTGCCGCTACCGGGCATTTGAACAACTTACCATCAACATAATGCAAGGCATTCAATAAGGCGGCGTTAAGGCGTTGTAGCAGTGTCAACGCAACAGGCTGACGAAAAACAACCATCACCAAGTGCACACAACCGGATGCGAGTAAACGCTCCAGCATTTGATACTGCCATGCGGCAATGTATTCGCCCTCTACGACTAGGGCAGCCCTGAAAGCGTTCACAGACATTAACGACGCTCACTTACTATTGTTAGTCATTGTTACCGATTGCTTATGTCATTGCGCCACCCTGTACATAGGCGGCAGCGGTGGAATAAGCCACTTTGAGGAATTGCTTATCCTGAACAGACGGAATAATCACCTTGCAGCGGCTATCGGCTAATTGATAAATTAAGCGCTGCAAACGCTCAATATTAGCACTGCGGATACTCTCATTAACCAAACCGACCTCCACACTCACCAAAACGGGCTTCACCGTTTGGGCAAATTTCAGCGCTTGAGGCGAATCTGACAGACCATCAACCGCCAAGCGCACACCGAGTGCTTTCAACAGCTTAATAACTTTGCCAAATTGCGAGAGGTGCGCCATGCAATTCTGATAGGAAAGTGCCAATACTATCCGTTTCGCCGCATCCGGCGCAGCATTCAACAACTCGACTACCCGCTTTAGCTCGGTTTCATTATTCAGAATTGCACTGCCTACCGACACAAAAACCAGATAACTGGGCTTTTCATTCCCCTGAGATGACAGGTGCAGCACCACTTGCCCAAGATTCCAGTAATCCAACCGCGAACGCCCGTCCCCATTACCCAATTGTTTGACTAACGCGGCGTAGTCTAATTTCTGTGTCTTTTGTTGAAACTCAGGTTCTGCCAAATAAATACTCGGCAAGTTTTCCTTCATGCGCTGAAGTTTGTGGAAAACCATTTTCATCCCCGCCACGGCTGGCGGCACAATTGGCACAGTGTGTGAAACGCCGTTAGGTAGTGTGCGGGATAACTGCTCATGGTTAATGGCTGGTGCAACACGCGGCGCAGCCGCATTTTGCAAACGCTGCTCTGTAGCCTCCCAGGGGTTATCCTGCTTACGCAGGGAAACGCCTTTCAGCATATTGCGCTCCAGCGGGCGCACATGTAACTGGGTGCAGCGCTTGCCCTTAAGCACCGCCGGGATGAAACGGACTTCCCCACGCATCCGTTCACCCTCCAGCGTGCGTAAGGTAATCAATAAACGGTTAGAAGGCTTACTACCGACATCAGCCGACTTACTCATGGCTTCAAAGGTTTTGCGCTCCGGGCTATCCACCAAATGTGCCACCGGCATGGAACGCACTTCTGCCATGCTTTCAAACCCAAACAAGGTCACATAGGCATTGTTCGCATACAAATGCATTCCCTGAGAAATATAGGCAATCGCTTCCCATGAATAATCCACCAGCCAATGGCAGCGCAATTCCGCCACCCCCAACAAGTGTTTACAGTCACGAAAATCCTGTTTAATCGCGGAATAGCGCAGCAAAAAATCAATGTATTGGGAAAAGTATTCCAAGTCATTCAGCGGCAGGATACAAGACTCCACCCCCATCAACCAAGTCGTTAAACCCTGCCATTCATCACGCGCCACCCACACCAGCAAGGTATCAGGCGAATAACGCTGCAACGTCTCCAATAACTCAGTCGCTGGCTTGGTTTTATCGTGCGGGCAAAACAACAGGTGCGGCTGAAGCTCTTGCAACACGGGGATCAGTTGCTGCACTGATGCCACTTGTTTCAGCTCCAGCAGCATATCAGAATGGCGCAAGGCAGCATCCAGCGAGGCTGTTACCTCGACATCCTGATCAACGACAACACAATGTATCTTCTGCTTTCTCATACCACAGAAGATACGCATCACCTCATGACAAACCTAGATAAAGACCGATTATCGAGTATGACTAGGGGATGAACTGCGAGACGCGTGGTTTAAAGGGACTGCCACAATGAAGTAAAGTCATCCTCATCTTCTTCCAACCCTTTATCAACCAGTGTGGTAAAGCGGAAATACGCAAACGCCCCCAAACATTCATCCAGCAATACCAACCGCACCCGCTCTTCACGCTCGGCAAATTCCAAACGGATTTCATCGCTGACCTGAAAAATATAGGCGGGCAAAATCAACGCTGGGTCAGGGCGCACGCCCTCAATACTGGGCAACATCAAGCCTTCCTGTGGCATTTTCTGTGTCACCTGACGGTTCAGTACTTGCAACACTGACACCTCCATGATTTTGGTAGACAGCAATTCAACGCCGCTGCACAAACCCTTACCCGCGACAAATTCCATCCACTTAATCACACCGATCATCCAGACCGAACTTTCCGCGTTGAAGTCACGCAAGGCTACAATTTCACCCACTCGTGCACCCGACGCCTCCTTGCCTTCCCACCGCAAACCATAACCGCCCACACTGGTATTCATCACTCGCCATGTTTGGATACATGCCCCCTCATCCTCAGCTACCCGATGGATCACTGCTTTGCGTGCCTCGCCCTCATCTTCGTAATCACTCGCCATAAACACATTGAACAACATGTCTTCAGCTTCCGCATCCTCACTCGCTTCGGTTTTATGGGCGCGGCGAATCACCGACAACACATCCGGCATCCGCGTGACCATGCCAATCTGCTCATTTTTCGGAAAGCGGTTATAACTGCGGTTCTGCACCGCCGTCAGGTGATAAATGACCCGCTTGGCAAGGTTACGGCTCAAACCTTCCTGAAGGATCATGGCGGGTACACCCTTCGCCTCCAGCTCACGGATGTGCGCATCCATCTGCGCCACCAACGCACTCAAATTCAGCACCCGCACCGTGGGTGAATGTGGCAAATCACTCGCCAACATCATCACTGCCGGTTCGTCACTATTGAGAATCGCGGCATGAACATAAGCCCCCATCTGTTCCCCACCAGTATCCCGTGAAATCATCACCACATGCGTGTATTGCGTGAAATACTGCATTAAACGCCCAGCTTCCCCCTGACGTAAGCAGTAAGGTTTGGCCAGCGCCAACAAATTCATCTGGGTGTAGCGGGTTTCAATCGTTGGTGCGCCGGGGGCAGCATCCCGCAAAGCAATCTTTTCCACGCCATTTTCAACCGCCAATAAATAGAGGTGGTGAATGTCGTGCCACAAGGTTTCGCGGGTGCGCACATAGACCGAATACGTGAGCAATAGCACCTTGCCCATGAAATCCAGCGCCCGATAAATCGCCAGTTGCAAGGACTTTTTATTGCCCTCTTTTTTGGTCATCATATCCAACGCCGCGACTTGATACGACCCGGCAAACTCCAGCATCAACGACTGGGTAAGCTCAAAAATCTTCTGACTTTTCAAGGTTAAGGGGAATGCCCGCGCCTCCAAGTGACGTTGTAATGCCTCCAGCGCCACATCAACGGCGGGGCGCAACATTTCACTGATCTGCAAACGTGCCATTGCAGGCAACGCCCGCCGGTTCAAATCCACCAGACCGTGAAAAATTCGCCGTGTGGTTTCACCGGGGTCAGTCAATGGCAAGGCGGCAATCCACTCACGCGCCTTGCTGGGTGACAGGGGAATAAATCGATGGTTGGAAATCTGCGCTTCTTCGGTAGCCATGTTCGCTGTGTCCACTATTATTTTTTATATATCTTCCGAGTGTAACAGCACGCCAGACAACAGGCGAACATGAGGCGACAATCGCGGCATTCCCCCTCAGGTTTTCAGCAAGGATAAAGGCAACACAGCCAGCAAGCCCCGTAAATTCCAATACCCCGCTACCCCGACCAACAGACTGCCCAACACTGTCCCGATAAGCAGCGGCAATAAATTCAGGCGCATATCCAGATCAAACAAGGAATACGCCAACACATTGCCCGCCGTTAATGCCAGCAACCCAGCTAACGCGCCCGCCAATGCCCCCAGCAATAAAAACTCCCCCCAAATACGCCGTTGCAGCAATGCCCGCCCTGCCCCCAAGGATTTAAGGATCGCCAATTCACGCCGCCGCTCCGCCTTTTGGGACTGCAACGCTGCCACCAATACCACCACCCCGGCAATCAGGGTGAACACAAAAATCCCCTGTACCGCCAGACTCACTTGCCCCACCAGTGAACGCACTTCGTTCACAATCGCCCCCACATCAATCGCGGTCACGCTGGGAAACTGGCGAATCAACGCCGTCACCAACGGCTTTTGCTCACCCAAATGGACGCTGGTAATCAACGTTTGCGGCAAGGCATCCACACTGCCCGGTGCAGCAATCACAAAGAAATTTGGCTGCATACTGTCCCAACGCACTTCGCGCACACTGGTCACGGTATCGCTCAGCCGTTGCCCCGCAATATCAAACGTCAGCTTGTCGCCCATGCCAAAGCTTAAGGTTTCACCAATACCCTGCTCAATCGACAAACCGCCCCGCTTCCCGTCAAACCATTCTCCCTCCAATAAGGCATTACTCGCCGGAAACGTTGCAAACGATGACAGGTTAAATTCACGTTCCAGCAAACGTTGCGCCCGCTGTTCCTGATAATCATCTGCCTTCACGGGTTTGCCGTTGATTTCCACCAAACGCCCCCGAATCATCGGGTATAGATTCGTTTTCACGCCACGCTCATTCAAGAAACGTTGCAACGGCTCCGCTTCTGCCGGTTGGATATTAATCAGGAAATGATCCGGTGCATCCGCTGGCAAAGTTTGCTCCCAACGATCCAGCAAATCGGTACGCACCGTGGTCAACAACAGCAACGCAAACAATCCCGTGGCAAACACCACCACCAACAGCACCGCCCGTTTGGAACGCCCTAACGCAGGCAACCAACCCCAACCGGCACGTTTACCCACATTCTGTACCAAGCGCAAACCCGCCCCCGCCAATGCCACAAACAAACCAATTCCAACGATCAGCCCGACCAGCAATAATCCCGCCAGCAGCACATCCCGCGCCTGCAACCACAGCAGGCCAAACACCGCCGACACCAAACACACCACCACCAACCAGGTTGATTGCTGCGTTCCTTGCAACGCACCTTGCAAAATTTGCATCGGCGAGGTATTGACCAAGCGCAATAACGGCGGCAACGCAAACCCCAGCAGCAACACCACCGCCGTCAATAAACCGCTCAACGCAGGCATGGCACTCGGTGCAGGCAATTCCTTACCCACAAAGCGGCTCAACCACTCCGCCAAGCCAAACTGCAACAGCAAGCCCAATGCCACCCCAATCGCGGCTGCCAGCAACGCCGTCAACAACAGCGAAAACGCATAATCCACCAACACTTGCCGCCGCGACATTCCCATCGCTTTCAACACCGCCACCGCAGGCAATTCCCGCCGCATCAAACTCGCGGAAGTCAGCACCACTGCCGCCCCCGCTAATACCACACTCAATAATGCCGCCAACCCCAAGAAACGCCCCGAACGCTGCAAGGTTTGCTGCACCGATGCCAAATCTTCATCCAAGGTGCGTACCCGCTCCGTCGGCTTTAATTGCGGTTCAAGATCCTGCTGCAACTGCTTAATCAGCTTGAGTTCCCCAGCAAACAACTGATTGAAACGCGCCCGACTTGCAGGCGACAACAATTGCGTAGCGGGCAAATCCTCCAGATTCATCAACACTACCGGCGCAAGCTGGAACAAATTGCTGCTACGATCCGGCTCTTGCGTCACCACCCGCGTCAATGTGAAAGTACTACGCCCCAAGGTCACGGTTGCCCCCGGCTGCACGCCCAATTCGGCGAACAACCGCGCTTCTGCCCAAATCTCACCTTTTGCAGGCACACTTCCGGTGGAAAGCACTTCAGCCGCATTCGGTGCAGCAGCCGTTTTCAAATCACCCCGCAAGGGATAAGCGCTGGAAACCGCTTTCAATTGCGTCAGTTGCAACTTCTCACCGATTGATGCCATGCTGGGAAAACTCACAGTTTCCGCCGTTTCCAACCCCAATGCTTGTGCCTGTTGCACATAAGCCTTATCCAACGGGCGTGCTGCCGTCAGTACCAAATCACCACCCAAAAGCTGACGGGCTTGCGCCTGCATGGCATTTTCCACCCGGCTTGCAAAAAAGCCCACCGACGTCACTACCGTCACCGACACCACCAATGCCAGCAATAACAAACGCAACTCCGGCATCCGCCAGCGTTGTTGCCAATGTTGAAACAGCAACTTCATACCAGCGTCCCCTCTTCCATCCGATAATGTCGCTGGCAACGTGCCGCCAAGGTATCATCGTGCGTCACCAATACCAAGGTCGTTTGGAATTTTTCCTGCAACGCAAACAGCAATTCACTGATTTCATGCCCCGTGGCGCGGTCAAGATTGCCGGTTGGCTCATCCGCGAACAAAATTTGTGGGCGAGTCACAAACGCCCGCGCCAATGCCACCCGTTGCTGCTCCCCGCCCGAAAGCTGGTTCGGGTAATGGCTCAAACGCTCACCCAACCCCACTTGCTGCAAGGCTTCGATGGCTCTTTGCTCCTTCCCCCCTTGCGGAGGAAGGCTGGGATGGGGGGTAAGATCCAATGGCAACATGACATTTTCCAACGCCGTTAAATTTTCCAATAAATGAAACGCTTGAAACACAAACCCGACCCGCCCCAGCCGCAACGCTGCCCGCTGGTCTTCATCCAAACCGTCAAGGTTTTGCCCAAATAACATGACCGTACCGCTGGTCGGCAAATCCAAACCCGCCAGCAAACCCAGCAAGGTGCTTTTGCCCGAACCCGATAGCCCAGTAATCGCAACCGACTCGCCCGTGTCAATAGCAAGGCTTACGCCTCGGAGAATTTGCAATTCACGTCCCGCTTGGGGGATAGTTTTGACCAAGTTAGTGGTCTGAATAATCGTTTTGTTCATATTCTTAAGGAATCCGTTGATGTTACGCACACTTTACCTGATCTTTTGCCTATGCGGTTTTTTACCAGTCACGACTGTGGTTATGGCGGATGAGACCACCCCTACCAGCAAAAATTCCTCAACCTTATTGGTCTGGGGGGATAGCTTGAGCGCTGCGTATGGCATTCCAGTCGAAAAAGGCTGGGTCAGCTTGTTACAAACCAAACTGGGCGACCATTATAAGGTGGTGAATGGCAGCATCAGCGGCGAAACCACCGCAGGCGGCTTGACCCGTTTACCGGAAGCACTCAAACAGCACGACCCCGATTATGTCTTGCTGGAACTCGGTGCAAATGACGGCTTGCGCGGCATCGACTTGCCTACCATGCGCCGCAATCTGGAACAGATGATTACGCTCTCGCAAGCTGCTGATACCAAGGTCATCTTGCTAGGCATCCAGTTACCACCCAATTACGGCACAACTTTCACTGAAAAGTTTAGCGCCACCTACACCGACCTAGCCAAACAGTATACACTTCCCTTGCTGCCTTTCCTGCTGGACGGTATTGCGGAAAATTGGGATTTGATGCAAGCGGATGGCTTACATCCCACGGCGGAAGCCCAACCACAAATACTGGAAAATGTCTGGAAAGTATTAGAAGCAGCACTCTAGGGGCAAATCTGGAGCAAAACATCCTTCACGCTTGGGCATGAATCTTGCTAGATGTATTACAACAATAAGGTTTGCAGGCTGTTGACAGCCGCTGTTTACAACATCGACTCCTGACTGGAATAAGTCTATGAAAAAAGAATGGAATCAGTATGATCCCGGTTCGTTGTATGACGAATTGATTGCTGCGGTGCATCAACCGCGCGAAGCCAGCTACAAGCTGGTCGAGTATCTGCGTCACCTCACCCCCGACCGTTTCCGCCAATGTGTGCAGGAATCCGAGGCTGTTATCCGTGAAATGGGCATAACGTTCACGGTTTACAGCGATGCGGGCAACATTGACCGCGCTTGGCCGTTTGACATTATTCCGCGCATTATCCCTGCAGCAGAATGGGATTGCACCGAAATAGGGCTGAAGCAACGCATACGTGCACTAAATATGTTCATTCAGGACATCTACAACGGTGGCAAAATCCTCAAAGACGGCGTAATGCCCGCTGACATCGTGCTGCAATCGAAAGGCTACCGCAAAGCGTGCATCGGCATGACCCCGCCGCACGGTGTTTGGGCAAATATTTGCGGCTCTGATTTGGTACGGCACAGTGATGGTGTGCTGTACGTGCTGGAAGACAACCTGCGAGTGCCGTCTGGCGTGGCGTATATGCTGGAAAACCGCAATATCACCAAAAGGGTGCTGCCGGAAATTTTCAATACCCTGCCGATTCGTCCGGTGAGCAATTACCCCGCGCAATTGTACGAAATGCTCGCCTCATTGCGCCCTGATCTGGATGACCCGACCATCGCATTGATGACCCCCGGTATCTACAACTCCGCCTACTTTGAACACGCATTCCTTGCGCAACAAGCGGGTTTGGTGTTGCTGGAAGGCGCGGATTTGGTGGTGGGTAAAGACGAATACGTCTACATGAAAACCATTAAAGGCTTGGAGCGCGTTGACGTGATCTACCGCCGTATTGATGACGATTTCATTGACCCAGAAGTGTTCCGTGAAGATTCGATGCTCGGTGTGCCCGGTATTATGCGTGCATGGAAAGCGGGCAAGGTTGCCATTGCTAATGCACCGGGATGTGGCGTGGCAGATGATAAAGTCATCTACGCTTACGTGCCGGACATGATTCGCTATTATCTCGGCGAAGAACCAACGCTGCCGAACGTGCCAACCTACGTGTGCCGTCGCGATAAAGACCGCGAATACGTGCTGGAACATTTGGCAGAATTAGTGGTAAAACCTGCCAACGAATCTGGCGGTTACGGCATGTTGGTCGGCCCCCATTCCACGGCTGAAAAAGTTGAGGAATTCCGCAAGCTGATTCAGGAAGACCCTAACAATTACATTGCTCAGCCGACCTTGAGCCTATCGGTGACGCCGACTTCGTGCGAAACCGATACTGAAGCTGACGTGCATCGTCGTACCACTGATCCGAAAAGCCGTATCAAAATTGCGCCGCGCCATGTGGATTTACGTCCGTTCATCCTCAGTGGTAAGGACATCTTTGTCACACCGGGCGGCTTGACCCGCGTGGCACTGGTGGAAGGTTCATTGGTGGTGAATTCGTCGCAAGGCGGCGGCAGCAAAGACACTTGGATTGTGGGCGATGTCGTGGAAGGGGAGGAAGTCTGATGTTATCCCGTGTAGCTGAACGTGTTTACTGGATGGCACGTTACTTAGAACGTGCCGAAAAAACCGCCCGCCTGATCAACGTGCATACCGCGTTGCTGATGGATTTACCGGGGCGCATGGAAATCAACTGGTTCACCCTGATTCGCTTGTTCAACGCTGAAAAGGTTTTCAGCGAACATTACGAGCGCGGCAATGAAGCCAATATCATGCAATTCCTGATTGCGGACATCAATAATCCATCGTCGTTGGCAACCTCGCTGGCGAATGTGCGCGAAAACGTGCGCACCTCGCTGGATGTGTTGCCGGAAGAAATCTGGGCACAGGCCAACCAGATTCATTTGCTGATGACCAATAGCTTGCCGCGCATTGCTGACCGTTACGCGCGGCAGATTTTCCTGCGTGAAGTCATGAAGCATTGCCAGTGCATCCGTGGTGCATTGGATAGTCACATGAGCCGTGACCACAGCTTCGATTTCATGCAAATCGGTAAACATCTGGAACGTACCGACATGACCAGCCGGATTCTGGAAATGACATCCTTGCTGTTGTCGGATGATCGTAGCGACACGCTGCGTAAATATGACGGCATCTTGTGGACAAACTTGTTGCAAGCCTTGAGTGCGCGGCAGATGTATTTGCAGCACATCCATTCACGGGTCGAAGGCGCGAGCGTGATGCGCTTTTTGATGAACGACAACGCATTCCCCGGCTCGGTGGGTTATTCCTTGGCGGCAATGAGCCGTCGGATGCGCTATTTGCCTGACCCCGACATGCCGATGACGATGGCGCAACGGGTGCTGGAGCATTCGCAAGCACAAGATGTTGGTGCGATTCCCGCAGAACATGTACACACCTTGATGGACTATTTGCAGAGCGAACTGGGCGTATTGCACGCCGAGATTGCCAAGACATGGTTTTATCCTGATCGTAGTGGTCAACAGCAAACACAAGGGCTTTAAATGAGTATTCACGTCGCTTTAAACCATTACACCGGGTACAAATTTGATCGCCCGGTAAGCCTGTCGCCGCATGTGGTGCGCTTGCGCCCAGCGGTGCATTCGCGCACGCCGATTCTGGCGTATTCGTTAAAAATCAAGCCGGAAAAGCATTACATCAACTGGCAGCAAGATCCGTTCGGTAACTGGCTGGCACGACTGGTATTCCCGGAAAAGACCATGGAATTCAGCGTGGAAGTCGATGTCATAGCCGATATGGTGACGATCGACCCGTTCGATTTCTTCGTGGAAGATTACGCCATGAAGTACCCGTTCAAGTACGACAAAGCGTTACAGAAAGAGCTGATTCCGTACTTGGAAATTGCCGAAGACGGCGAATTATTGAAGGAATGGCTGAAGGGTGTTGATCACAAGCAGCCGAATACCGTGCTGTTTTTGGTGGCGATTAACAGCCGTTTGCAGCAGGACATTGGTTACAACATCCGCCTCGAACCGGGGGTGCAATCGTGTGAGGAAACGCTGACCAAGAAAACGGGGTCTTGCCGCGATTCGGCGTGGTTGCTGGTGCAAATTTTGCGGCATTTAGGCTTGGCGGCGCGGTTTGTGTCGGGCTATTTGGTGCAATTGACGGCTGACCAAAAGGCGT
Organism: Thiothrix winogradskyi; assembly: GCF_021650935.1. NCBI lineage: Bacteria > Pseudomonadati > Pseudomonadota > Gammaproteobacteria > Thiotrichales > Thiotrichaceae > Thiothrix > Thiothrix winogradskyi. Next base: position 3,095,138 of record NZ_CP091244.1, read on the forward strand.
TGGATGGCCCTAGCGGGACAGAAGTGGATTTCACCGATTTGCACGCTTGGACAGAAGTGTATTTGCCGGGTGCAGGCTGGATCGGGCTTGACCCAACGTCGGGGCTGTTTGCAGGTGAGGGGCATATTCCGTTGGCGTGTACGCCTTCGCCTAGCAGTGCTGCGCCGATTGATGGTTTCACCGATAAATGCGAAGTCGAGTTTGATTTCCATAATAATGTGCGCCGCATTCTTGAAGACCCGCGTGTGACTAAGCCGTATTCGGATGAGCAGTGGGCGGATGTGCTGGCACTGGGCAATCAGGTCGAAGCCGATTTGGTGCGTGGCGATGTGCGCTTGACGATGGGCGGTGAGCCGACCTTCGTTTCCATCGACGATATGGATGGTGCGGAGTGGAATACAGCAGCCTTGGGCGAACACAAGCGCGAACGGGCGGGTGTGTTGTTGCGGCGGATGCAGAAGGTGTTTGCGCCGGGCAGTGCGCTGCAATTTGGGCAGGGCAAGTGGTATCCGGGTGAACCGTTCCCGCGTTGGGCGTTGGGTTGTTTCTGGCGACCGGACGGCGTGCCAGTGTGGAAAGATCCCGCACTGGTGGCGGACGATCAGAAGGATTATGGCTACAACGATAAGCACGCCAAGGTGTTTGCCGAAACGGTGTGCGCCAAGTTGGCGTTGAACAAAAAGTACCTCGTGCCGGGTTACGAAGACCGTTTGTATTATTTGTGGAAAGAGGCGAATCAGCCTGCGAATGTGGATTGGTTGACCCTGAATTTGCGGGATAGTAAGCACCGGAACGATTTAGTGATGGCGTTGCAGCGCGGGTTGGATGTGCCGACGGGGTACGCGCTGCCGTTGCGTTGGGATGATGCGACGAAAAGCTGGGCGAGTGCGCCGTGGGAATTCCGCCGCCAAGAGATGTATTTGATTCCGGGCAATTCGCCGATGGGTTTCCGCCTGCCACTGGATAGTTTGGCGTGGACGGCTGAAGACGAGCGTGAAGTCGAAGCGCAGCCTTGCCCGTTTGAAGATCGCCCGGCGTTGGCAGATTTCCACGGCGAAGTCGAGCAGCGTTACAGCGCGTATGTTGCCCCGCCTGAGTCGACGTTGCAGCACGCGGATGCGACCAAAACGATGGTGAAGGAATGGCGCGAAGTGCCGCGTACTACCTTGTGTGTGCAGGCGCGGGAAGGGCGTTTGTATGTGTTCCTGCCGCCGCTGCATTTCCTGGAGCATTATCTGGATTTGGTGGCGACGCTGGAAACCACCGCTGCTGAATTGAAGATGCCGATTTTGCTGGAAGGCTACGAGCCGCCGTCTGATCCGCGCTTGAAGTCGTTTAAGGTTACGCCTGATCCGGGTGTTATCGAGGTGAATATTCATCCGGCGACGACGTGGCAGGAATTGGTTCAGAATACTGAGCTGTTGTACGAAGAGGCACGGTTGTCACGGCTAGGCGCGGAAAAATTCATGCTGGATGGGCGGCATACCGGCACGGGCGGTGGCAATCACGTCACACTGGGTGCGGCTACGCCGAGCGATAGCCCGTTCTTGCGTCAGCCGGATGTGTTGCGCAGTTTGTTGACGTTCTGGCAGCACCATCCGGCGCTGTCTTATCTGTTTTCGGGGATGTTCTTGGGGCCGACCAGCCAAGCGCCACGGGTAGATGAGGCGCGGGATGAGAGTTTGTATGAGCTGGAAATTGCGTTCCAACAAATGCCGAGCGGACACAATGATCAGCCCTGGTTGGTTGACCGTTTGCTGCGTAACTTGCTGATTGATATTACCGGCAATACGCATCGGGCGGAGTTCTGCATCGACAAGCTGTATTCACCGGATTCTTTCAGCGGTCGCCAAGGCTTGCTGGAATTCCGTGGCTTTGAAATGCCGCCTCATGCGCGGATGTCGCTGGTGCAGATGTTGCTGATTCGTACCCTGATGGTGCGTTTCTGGAATACGCCGTATGCGCATCGGCTGGTGCGTTGGGGCACTGCATTGCACGACCGTTTCATGCTGCCGCATTACGTGTGGGAAGACATGAAGGACGTGTGTGCGGATTTGCAGGCGGCTGGCTATCCGTTCCAATTGGAATGGCTCGCGCCGTTCCACGAGTTCCGTTTCCCGGTGTATGGACGAGTGCAATATTGCGGCATTGAGCTGGAATTGCGTGCGGCGCTGGAGCCGTGGAATGTGTTGGGCGAGGAATTGAGTAGCCAAGGCACGGCGCGGTTTGTGGATTCGTCGCTGGAACGGGTGCAGGTGAAAATCAACGGCTTGACCGATTCGCGCTATGTGGTGGCGTGTAATGGGCGACGTGTGCCGATGAAGGCGACGGGCGTGAAGGGTGAGTATGTGGCGGGGGTGCGTTTCCGCGCTTGGCAGCCGCCTTCCGCGTTGCATCCGACCATTGGGATTCATGCGCCGCTGGTGTTCGACATTATTGATACGTGGAATGGGCGTTCGGTGGGTGGTTGCACTTACCATGTGTCGCATCCGGGCGGGCGCAATTCCGAGATCTTCCCAGTGAATGCGTATGAAGCGGAAAGTCGGCGCTTCTCGCGTTTCCGTGAGGAGCATACGCCGGGTGTGATTGAGCCGAAGTTCTTGTCGGAGGCGACGCGGGCGTTCTATGAGCATGGGGCGAAGCCGCAGCCGATGAGTCCGCCGCCGGAAGAGGTGAATGCGGATTATCCGTATACGCTGGATTTACGGCGGGGGTAAGAAAGAAACCCCTCCTAACCTCCCCTTGTCAGCAGAGGGGAGAATGGGAAGGTAACGAAATTTGCGGGACGAGCTTGCGCTGCCTTTATGGTGTTAGCTTGGGGTCGCGGTCAACGTCTAGAGATACCCCAATTTTTGATTTGCCATCATGCCCGAAAAGGTAGGCTTCAAGAGGGTTATCCCCTTTCAGCAGGCACGCAATCCCTCCGGCTTTTACCATCCATATTGGTGCAGTATGTACACAGCTTTCCGGTAATATTTTTGCAAGATCACTATCTTCTGGGCAGGTGTAATAATGCTGGTCAAACAATCCGCATCCTGCTTTGTTGGTAGCGGTGAATCCTGGAGTGACTCCTAAGCCAATCGTTTGCACCGATGGTGAGGGCGCTGAAGTAAATTTGCTCGTCCACATGGAAGGGGAGGTGTCCACCCCTTTTAGTACGCTGTTCAGGAGCATGTTGGATGATGTACTCATGTTGGATGATGCAATGGAGAACTCCCCCTCCTTTTCTGCCCGTATAGCTAGCGTGCTTTGTTTGTTGACATCCCCATCCTGTAACGCGATATGGTAGGAAAGGCCGTAGCCATTAAAGGAGCCTGTTGCTTGGATGATGCCTTGGATACTGGAAACCTCCTCCACTGCAAGGTCGATTTGATTAAAGGTGTTGCCGCAGGCTTCCCGGACAGTCAATGTGTTGCCGGAAAATGATAGGGTTCGTGCGGCACACTCACTGCCCGCTGCAATGTTTTCGGATAAATGCTTGCCATTCAGTGAGGCTACTGATAACGGCTTTGCCTTGGTGTAGGAGACGGGGCTTCCTGTTGCCCCTGTCAACGTCCCGCCATCAGGCGACACATGTAATATTTCTTGGTTACTACCTGTTGCGATGGTTAGGTTGGAGCCATCAATATTCCATGTAATAGCAGTAGTTTTGTATTTGCTGTCAAAGTTGGCGTCAGCGATATTTGCATACGCTACCCCGTTGCCGCTGGCATCGAAGGTAAACATACGTTGCCCAGTGCTGTTGATGTAGGTGTTGCTGGCAATTGCCTGCCTCAAGTCAACGCCTTGCATCGTACTGCTATTGTTCTGTGCCGTTCCGCCGCCGCCGCCACCGCAACTAGCCAAACTCCACGTTACCGCACCCACAAGCAGGATGTCCGGCAGTTTTTGTGCGAAAGTCATCAGGTTATCCTCCACAGATTAATTCTGTACATATAATTAACCATATTTATTTGATGAGTTTATATATTGTGCAAATTGAATCTCATCTGTTGGTAAAGCAGAAATCCCCCTTCCCATTTGTTAGTTGATGCCAAATGGGAAGAGGCGTTATAGATGGGTTAGTTTGTCACCCTGATTCCCGTAAATGAAGTATTGTTACCTTCATCCAGTTCTGCCACTGCGCTGGCTGTGTCCACCATGACGCCAAGGTAGTAGTTTGTACCAACAGTCAGATTACTTGGGATTGTCAGGGCAACAGTCAGTAAATTAGGTAATCCACGGGTCAAAGTGTAGGTTCCTGTTGAGAGAAGACTATCGGAAGAGGTGATTGCCCGATCGGTTGACAGATAATATTTGACCGTTACAGTCTTTGAGTCCCTTCCGTTGTTCTCAAAGTTATAACGCAGCCTTACTGATTGGCCTCTTGATACATGGTAATACTGGTCGCCTTCTGTATGGATTCCAGCACATGTAGTGCCAAATTGTGGTGTACATGGCAGCGTCACACTGCTTGAGTTCATGAGAGGGATTCGCGTATGCGTACTATAACCACCAGATGCGCCAGTACGTTGCCAGTGCGATACGCTAAGGTCTTGCTTTGCCGTATCTGTGGTTAATCCATACACAGCGACCATGCCGTGCGAAAGGTCTTCACCAACATACCCTTCGGAGTAACTTGCACCAGATCCCTTGCGATTAACGTGGGTATACTCATCGCCCATGATGTTGTAATGGTTGGGTTCGTGAGCCGCACCAAAGAAATGACCAAGCTCATGCACTACTGTAGCTGGCATATTTCGCAGTGAACCGCCATAACCAATCGCATTTGCAGCAAGTTGGTTATTGTAGTACTGCCAGTTAGGTGACATACCGATAATCATGTCCGCTTCTTGTATAGCGCATGTGCTGGTATTGTGGCGTGTCCATGTTACTGCGCCCAGTTGATCCACAACATTGGGGTCATCGCTAAAATAAAAATCATTCTTTCCGTTTCCAAGGGAAGGGCTTGATCCGAACCTCAAAGTTACGCCTGCGAAACTTCTGGTTGATGGGTTACGGTTGAAATAACTCACAGCCGTTGTAACCGAATTATAACGCTCTGAGTAGAGTGGCATAGTAGCTGGGGAAGAATAGTAGATATCTGTCAGTGCAGGTGATGCCGTCCATTGTTTGGATTGGCCGTTGCATGTATTCCATGTGGCAGCTTGCCCCGCTTGGGGCAACACCATAAACGTCATCACCGCGATAAACAGATTTTTTAACATCGACATGATATTAACCTCAATATATTTTACTGAAAGTAAGTGTGATCTAGGGGTGGAGAGTTACTTGATAACATCAAGACCAGGAACTTCCATCGCATATCCCTGAACAGCAGAGCGATTGGCTTCGCCCTCTAGTTCACGTTGTGCGATTTCATCCTCTTCCACCGCAGATGATGGGGTCGGTTTGCCAATTACAGGTGGGGCTTCTGAATCAATTGATGGTGGCTTAATATCGAAGACAAAATCCATTCCGGCATCTGCGCTCACAACACCCTTGCCTGTCTTGACCTTATCCTTGGTCTTGTTTTTGATCTTGGGCAGAGTAATTTTTGGTTCCTTAATATTTGGCTGGTCAGGATGCTGACCATCTTTGGTAGGGATTTCCTTTATCCCAAGGGTTACACCATTGACATATTGCTCATCCACTATTTTTGATGGCTTCCGGTTCCCTTTGATTAGTTTATCCTCATCACTGGAATGGAGTTCACGGCCTTCCTCGTCTTGCAATCCACCACCGATAACGCGAAGCCTGCCGTCACTGCAATCGACTAATGGGCAAAAAGATGTGCCGTTACCCATCACGAAAAGGATGTCCTCATCACCCGTGTCGAAGGCTGGCATGTGACTACCTGATGTGAATATCCCATTTTTTTTATCGAGACCACCCATAAATCGTAATGTGATGGTTGGATTTGTGTAATTGCCTGCCAAGATTTCCGAAACGGTATAGGTGACAAATGTATGCGGCATGGAGCCTGAGCCGGTAGTGCTTGAGGAGTTGCGGTAATCAATTGCAGTTACCTTGCCATGTAAGACTAGATCAGCATCACCCGCCATCTCCGAAATGGATTTCTTAGTGTGACCATTCCCGTTCGCCTGCACTTGTGGATAGATGATTACTGCCGAAAGCGTCAGAGCCAGGGCAATCTTGGATATGGATAGTTTCATAAAAAACACCTCATTACAGTATAGTGTAATGATTTCATGCTTTGTTGGAATTCCGGAATTTAGTATCTGAGGCTCAGTGCATAGGCATAGGCATAGGCATAGGCATAGGCATAGGCATAGGCATTTTGAAGTATAAAGCATATAAATCAATTTGTTATAGAAATAAATCGCTCAGCACCCATCAGCACTGGGAGACTTATGCGTTAGCACTTGGATTAGACCTATGATTTCATTCTATCAACTCGATTAATAGATTAGCATCTTGTATTTGTCATTAACAAGACTTTTTTTTAAAAAAAAACTATTTTTATGTTTACGATGTAAATGTTATCTCATATGGGATACACCCAAGCCGCTGGCGTTTGGGTTTGTCTAACTGCACTCGCTTCGGCAGTTCACAATCTGAAATTCTGTACGAAGAGGCGCGTTTGTCACGTTTGGGTGCAGAAAAATTCATGCTGGATGGGCGGCATACTGGCACAGGTGGCGGTAATCACGTCACGCTGGGTGCGGCTACGCCGAGCGATAGTCCGTTCTTGCGTCAGCCGGATGTGTTGCGCAGTTTGTTGACGTTCTGGCAGCACCATCCGGCGCTGTCTTATCTGTTTTCGGGGATGTTCTTGGGGCCGACCAGCCAAGCGCCACGGGTGGATGAGGCGCGGGATGAGAGTTTGTATGAGCTGGAAATTGCGTTCCAGCAAATGCCAAGCGGACACAATGATCAGCCCTGGTTGGTTGACCGTTTGCTGCGTAACTTGCTGATTGATATTACCGGGAATACGCATCGGGCGGAGTTCTGCATCGACAAGCTGTATTCGCCGGATTCTTTCAGCGGTCGCCAAGGCTTGCTGGAATTCCGTGGCTTTGAAATGCCGCCTCATGCACGGATGTCGTTGGTACAGATGTTGCTGATTCGTACCCTGATGGTGCGTTTCTGGAATACGCCGTATGCGCATCGGCTGGTGCGTTGGGGTACGGCGTTGCATGACCGTTTCATGTTGCCGCATTACGTGTGGGAAGACATGAAGGACGTGTGCGCGGACTTGCAGGCGGCGGGTTATCCATTCCAGTTGGAGTGGCTTGCGCCGTTCCATGAGTTCCGTTTCCCGGTGTATGGGCGCGTGCAATATTGTGGCATTGAGCTGGAATTGCGGGCGGCGCTGGAGCCGTGGAATGTGTTGGGCGAGGAGTTGAGTAGCCAAGGCACGGCGCGGTTTGTGGATTCGTCGTTGGAACGGGTGCAGGTGAAAATCAACGGCTTGACCGATTCGCGCTACGTGGTTTCCTGTAATGGGCGGCGTGTGCCGATGAAGGCGACCGGCGTGAAGGGTGAGTATGTGGCTGGGGTGCGGTTCCGCGCTTGGCAGCCGCCTTCCGCGTTGCATCCGACCATTGGGATTCATGCGCCGCTGGTGTTTGACATCATTGATACCTGGAATGGGCGTTCGGTGGGTGGTTGCACTTACCATGTGTCGCATCCGGGCGGGCGTAATTCCGAGATTTTCCCGGTGAATGCGTATGAGGCTGAAAGTCGGCGCTTCTCGCGCTTCCGTGAGGAGCATACGCCGGGGGTGATTGAGCCGAAGTTCTTGTCGGAAGCGACGCGGGCGTTCTATGAACATGGGGAGAAGCCGCAGCCGATGAGTCCACCGCCGGAAGAGGTGAATGCGGATTATCCGTATACGCTGGATTTGCGGCGGGGGTAATAAAGAACCCCCCATCCCCGACCCTTCCCCCGCAAGGGGTGAAGGGAGCAGGAGTGAGTAACTGTCGGGCGCTCGTCTTGCTTTTTGCTGCCTGCACCCTACAATGAAGTTACATCCAATTTTTAGGGTATTCGTATGACTACTGTAACTCCCAGTCCGTTGGCTGAATTGTCAGCCGCAGAGAAGGCGGCGGCTTTTTCGGTGTTTCGTGATCGAGGGGTTAATCCCGCTCAGCTTTTTGCTGATTTACTGCGTTTTGTGGCTATTACCAAGAAAGTCCCGTTTGCGATTGGCAAGGGCGAATCGGTCACGGATGCGCTTGCGATTCTGGATGAGCTTGAAGAGTGGGCAGAGCGTGAAAAAATCATTCAAAAAATCGAAGCCGAAACAGGGCGCAAGGTAAACAGGATTGCATCTGTTGAACAGTGGCTGGATGATGCTGTGCAACACGCGATACACCCTGACCTTGAGGCGATGACCGATGAAGAATTGCTTACAATGGCAGATGCTGAAGTCAAACAACACCGCGCGGAAAAACGGGCGTTGGAAGCCATACAAGCCAGTCGTCATTAACCAAAGCCACGCATGACCCACACAACAAAGAAACTCATCTTTGATACCAGTTCCTTGATTGGGGCGGTCATCAATGCCAAATCATTACCCGCCTTGGTTTTTGCCCAAGCCAAACAGGAACACGCACTTTTCATTTCGTCGGAAACGATTGTCGAGCTTCAGGAAGTTGTGTCCAGAAAAAAATTTGACCGTTATTTCGTCGGAAAAGATGCGAATCGCCGGGAGGATTTCTTTGCTGATTACCGTGCAGTCGCCCAGCTTGTTGAACCTACCCATACTGCGACTGAGTGCAGGGATGAAAACGACAATATGTTTCTATCTCTCGCCTTGTCGGTTGAAGCGGATATGATTGTGTCCAGTGATAATGACTTGCTGGTGTTGAATCCCTACAAGAATATTCGGGTACTGACTGTCAGGCAGTATGCGGAGGAAAATGGCTTGCTGTCGGATTCATGATGCGCGGGGAATGGGGAAGATCAGATTTTCAACGCTTGGCCAAGCGTCATCAAAGACCAACCAGCCTGTTGTAACTTTTTACGCTGTTGCTCTGAAATATCCACATAGACCCCGACTTTCTGATCAGGCCATGCGACATCTAAAATAACCCCTGATGTAGTTTGATAGTAAATGTGGGGTAATGATTGAGGTTGCCTGCGCTCATAGCGTTTGAGTAAGCCATGTAATGCTTCATCAGCTAGTCGATAGGCGCTATCCCAAGAATCAATTTTAAGTAACCTTTGCTGCATCCTGAGTTGGTTAATCGTCTCCATTTGTGCAGGTGTGATCAGCATATGATCATGCAAATGTTCCTTACGGTGACAGTCAATACAAAGGGGAACCTCTAAAAACCCACTGATACCCACACAAATGTGAGAAAATGCTCATCTGAGCCACCGCCCCGTTACTAGCCATGCCCAAGAAAAGTGCCATCAAAACCAGTCTGTTTGCCGCCGAAGAGCGTGAACAGAAACTCGACCGCAAGGGCGACCTGCTGTCCACCCTGAACCAGCACGTCAACTTTGTCGCCTTGGCAGGAGAAATCGACCACATCGCCCCACGCCCCAGTGACAAGCGAGGAGGCCGTCCACCCTACCCAACGGAACTGATGGTACGGGTCTTGGTGTTGCAACACCTGTACAACCTGTCGGACGAGGCATTGGAATACCAATTGCTTGACCGGCTGTCGTTCCAACGGTTTTGTGGCCTGCGTCATTCCAGCACGATCCCGGATGCCAATACCTTGTGGGTATTCCGTGAACGGATCAGTGCGGCAGGTGGTGCGGATGCCCTGTTTGATGCCGTCCAACGGCAATTACAACAACACGGTTTTATTGCCCGTGGTGGTCAAATCGTTGATGCCACGCTGGTGGAAGCCCCTAAACAACATTTCCACAAAGAAGAAAAAGCGCTGTTGGAACAAGCGGCAACACCTGCTGACTGGACACCTGCCCAACGTCGCCAAAAGGATACGGAAGCAAGCTGGACGAAAAAACACGGTAAAAGTTACCACGGCTACAAACTCAGTATCAGTGCCGATCGGAAATACAAACTCATCCGCAAACACCACATCAGCACCGCCAAAGAACATGACACCAACCATTTTGAAGCGGTGCTTGACCGAGCCAACACCAGCCGTGACGTATGGGCGGACAAAGGTTACGAAGACCAATCCCGTGAACAACGCCTCAACCAAGGTAGCTGGCGGTTACACATCCAGCACAAAGCCAAGAAAGGCAAGCCGCAATCCGACTGCCAGAAGCGCCGCAACACCCGCATCGCCAGACCCCGCGCACGGGTTGAGCATGTGTTTGGGTCAATCTGTGCGATGGGAGGCAAAGCCATCCGCAGCATCGGGTTGGCACGGGCAGTATTCGGCCTCAGCATTAAGGCAACCGTGTATAACTTGCGGCGGCTTTGTTCACTCAAAGAGGGCGGAGTTGTGCCCATTTGATGGAGAAATTCCCGAAAAAACAGCAAAAATGCGGAAAAACCACCTGATTGTGGCTTGGTGTGCTAAAAATTGAGATGGGTTGGTGTTTTTTTAACAAAATGTCGATAGACCAACGCTAACCGTTGCAATACGCCGGGTTTTTAGAGGTTCCCATTACATCTGCGACTTCCGAAAAATAAAATGCCCGCCAGCCTTCGTGCAAATACTCATGTACTAAATAGTGGCGATTTTTGACTTCAAAAGAATCAAGGCGTTTTTTGATGACATTACTGCTGAGTGCAAAGAATCTGGGATTCACACTATCAAGCTGTTTGACTAAATCCAGTGCTTTATCAAAACGCTCCAGACTGTTACCCCGGAATTGCTTACTCGCTGTGAACAACAATTTCTGGATAGGTTCGCTAATCGACCAGCCCGGTTTGGCATTATAACTGTTATAAACCATCCCGCCCGCCTTCAGATGACGATGGCATAAGGTGACAAGATGTTGGCGGTTTTCATCGGATACCCACGTAAAAATGCCATGTAAAGCAATGAAATCGCACTCTGGTAATAACTCATTATTTTCAACCAGTTGTGCAAAACTCTTTTCCAGAAAGACAACATTTGTCAACCCTGCTTGCTTGGCAATATTGCGTGCTTGTGCAATGTGTGAAGGATTGAAATCTACCGCATAAAACATGCCTTGCGGGTAATTAGCGGCCATGATCAGGGTTGTCATACCCATACCACACCCTAATTCACAGTAGGTAAAGTTTCCGCTTAGATCTTGTGGTTCGATACCTTGCGACAATGCGCACAAATTGAGAAAATCCGGCTCTTGTTCACGGTAATAACCTGAAATGTATTCAACATCAGATTCATAACCTTCCATCCATTTTTTCATATTAGCCGCCTCTTTTTATAAAAAAAAAGTTATCAGCAATACATGATAACTTATTACATTGGGCGTGTTAAGAAATTTTATTCACGCAACCACTCGGCGACTTGCTTGGCGTAATACGTCAAAATACCATCCGCTCCCGCCCGCTTCATCCCCAGCAAGGCTTCCATCACACAAGCCTTTTCGTTGATCCAACCATTCATGCCCGCCGCTTTGAACATCGCGTATTCGCCGCTGACTTGGTAGACGTAGGTGGGCGCTTTGAACTCTTCTTTGATGCGGCGCACGATGTCGAGGTAGGGCATTCCCGGCTTGATCATCACCATATCCGCGCCTTCTTGCAGATCGAGCGCGACTTCCCACAAGGCTTCGTCGGAATTGGCAGGGTCCATCTGATAGCTGTATTTATTGCCACCCTTCAGATTTGCTGCCGAACCAACCGCATCACGGAACGGACCATAAAAGCTGGAGGCGTATTTCGCGGAATACGCCAGAATGCGTGTGTTTAAATGCCCATGCTGTTCCAACACGTCACGGATTTCACCGATACGCCCATCCATCATATCCGACGGTGCAACCACATCCGCGCCCGCTTCGGCGTGGGAAAGCGCCTGCTTGGTCAACGCTGCCACGGTTTCATCGTTGAGGATATAGCCGTTTTCATCCATCAAACCGTCTTGCCCGTGCGAGGTGAACGGGTCGAGCGCCACATCGGTAATCACGCCCAATTCTGGCACAGCGGCTTTAATCGCCCGCACGGCGCGTTGCGCCAAACCGTCGGGATTCCACGCCTCTTCCGCCTTATCGGTTTTCGCCGATTGCGGAGTCACAGGGAAAATCGCCATTGCCGGAATTCCCAGCTTAAACGCGGCTTCCGCTTCTTTCACCAACAGGTCAATGCTAATCCGCTCCACACCGGGCATGGAGGCAATGGCTTCGCGCTGATTCTCGCCCTCCATCACAAACACCGGCCAAATCAAATCATTGGCAGTCAGCACATTTTCGCGCATTAAACGGCGGGAAAAATCATCACGGCGCATCCTGCGCATACGGGTGTAAGGGTACATTCCGGGGTAAATAGCCATTGCAAGCCCTGTCAGTGAATAAAAGATCGCTTATTTTGCCCGTTTGTCGGGTGAATGCCAACTATTCGCCGCTGGCATCCTCCCCTACACCCTTGTTCTATTCGACATGATCACTGGGTGGTGCTCTTGAATACCACCTTGCTTGTACCGAGGGTTAACGTGGTAGTGACGGTTTTCTTAGCACTTTTAGAACTCAAATGCCGCACTTGCAAGGTATCCCCTGCTTTCACCGTGCCTTTTGCCTTGGTGTAAGTACCGTTGTTGATGCGGTATTCGCCGCCACTGATGCTGATAGCAATCGGTGCATTGATACCGCTAACCGTAACACTGGCAGATTCTTGCCACACATTGCGAGCAACGCTCGTGAGCGCATTAAAGCTAAACGCATCCGGTACACTGTCGATCACCAACGTCGTGCTTTTAAAAGTGAATGATTGCGTACCAAGTTTCAAGGTCGTGATTACGGTCATCTTGGATTTCGTGGATGAGGCGTGACGTACTTGCAAGGTATCGCCGTTACGTACCGTACCTTTGGCTTTAGTATAACCTGAGTTCGGGATAAGCCATCCCTCAATTTAGATCACAACCAATGCTGATGTTTTTAAATCCAGTGCTGGTTTTTTATCTTGATAGGCATATGACACCAAGCCAGCAATGATGTTAATCATATAGTTAGTGAGTGAACGGTGGCGTGAATGCTCAATTTGTGAAATATTTTTCAACTGATCATTGATGGTTTCGATGATGCTCCGTTTACGCAACATCAGTGTATCGAACGTGTCACGCGCCACGGGTTTCATGTTTTTCTTCAGCGAGGTAATCCATTCAACCCCTTGCTCTGCCAACGATTCTGTCAATGCCTTGGAAATGTAGCCACGATCACCAAAGACTTTGCCGACCACTTTTTTCAGCAACGTGGGAACGGGCTTACGGTCATCGGTATTACCCGAAGTAATGGCAAACGATAAAATATTGCCGCAGTCATCCACGACCAAATGAAGTTTGAACCCATAAAACCAGCCTGTTGACGATTTACCCCGCCCTGCGTCTTTGCGAAAGGTGTGATGACGTGGAATACGCAAATTTTCACAGACTTTCAAGGGGGTAGAGTCTATGAAGGCAATACCTCGCCCCGTTTCACAGCGTTGCTGCATAAACAGGGTTAGTGGCAAAAGAACACGCGGCATTAACTCAATAAAACGTTGATAACTAGGGAGTTGCGGGAAATGACCCTTAAGAAATACTTTGACATGACGCTCATAATACCACTTGAAAGTACGATACCCCACTTGGTGGTAATGCACCAAAATCGTCATGATTTCACTATCGCCAAGACCACTGTGGCGACGACGATGCCCGCCTTTCGGGGTCAATAACGTTTTGTTCCATTCGGGATGAAAGTCCTGACAAAAATCGTCAATGGCACAGAATAACCGTGTTAGCATCTCAGTAGCAGCCTTTGGTGGGGTCAATGTTGTGTGTGGTTACTCACATTCTCCCATGAAAGGCTGCGCCTTACCTTATCCCGAACTCAGGTTAGTATAACTGCCGTTATTGATACGGTATTCGCCACCGCTAATACTAATGGGAACCTCTAAAAACCCGGCGTATTGCAACGGTTAGCGTTGGCCTATCGGCATTTTGTTAAAAAAACACCAACCCATCTCAATTTTTAGCACACCAAGCCACAATCAGGTTGTTTTTCCGCATTTTTGCTGTTTTTTCGGGAATTTCTCCATCAAATGGGCACAACTCCGCCCTCTCTGAGCGAACAGAGCCGACGCAGGTTATACACGGTTGCTTTGATGCTGAGGCCGAATACTGCCCGTGCCAACCCAATGCTGCGGATGGCTTTGCCACCCATCGCACAGATTGACCCAAACACATGCTCAACCCGTGCGCGGGGTCTGGCGATGCGGGTGTTGCGGCGTTTCTGGCAGTCGGATTGCGGCTTGCCTTTCTTGGCTTTGTGCTGGATGTGTAACCGCCAGCTACCTTGGTTGAGGCGTTGTTCACGGGATTGGTCTTCATAACCTTTGTCCGCCCATACGTCACGGCTGGTGTTGGCTCGGTCAAGCACCGCTTCAAAATGGTTGGTGTCATGCTCTTTGGCGGTGCTGATGTGGCGTTTGCGGATGAGTTTGTATTTCCGATCGGCACTGATACTGAGTTTGTAGCCGTGGTAGCTTTTGCCGTGTTTTTTCGTCCAGCTTGCTTCCGTATCCTTTTGGCGACGTTGGGCAGGTGTCCAGCCAGCGGGTGTTGCCGCTTGTTCCAACAGCGCTTTTTCTTCTTTGTGGAAATGTTGTTTAGGGGCTTCCACCAGCGTGGCATCGACGATTTGACCACCACGGGCAATAAAACCGTGTTGTTGTAATTGCCGTTGGACGGCATCAAACAGGGCATCCGCACCACCTGCCGCACTGATCCGTTCACGGAATACCCACAAGGTATTGGCATCCGGGATCGTGCTGGAATGACGCAGGCCACAAAACCGTTGGAACGACAGCCGGTCAAGCAATTGGTATTCCAATGCCTCGTCCGACAGGTTGTACAGGTGTTGCAACACCAAGACCCGTACCATCAGTTCCGTTGGGTAGGGTGGACGGCCTCCTCGCTTGTCACTTGGGCGTGGGGCGATGTGGTCGATTTCTGCTGCCAAGGCGACAAAGTTGACGTGCTGGTTCAGCGTGGACAGCAGGTCGCCCTTGCGGTCGAGTTTCTGTTCACGCTCTTCGGCGGCAAACAGACTGGTTTTGATGGCACTTTTCTTGGGCATGGCTAGTAACGGGGCGGTGGCTCAGATGAGCATTTTCTCACATTTGTGTGGGTATCAGTGGGTTTTTAGAGGTTCCCTAATAGCGATGGGTGCATTTACGCCGCTGACGGTGACAACATTCGACTCCATCCATGTCAACGATGGCACATCCGTCTGACTATTGAAGCTGACGACATCCGGTACGCTATCAATCACCAACGTCGTGCTTTTGAAGATAAGTGCCGTTTTGCCTAATTTCACGGTAGTCGTGACAGCAGTGGCGGACTTGCTGGAAGTGGTGTGGCGTACTTGCAAGGTGTCACCATTTTGTACCGTGCCTTTGGCTTTGGTGTATGCCGCGCCATTTTTACGGTATTCACCGCCCGTAATGGTAAGCGGTGTTACGCCTGCTAACCCACTCACGGTGAGGGTGTTCGACTCCACCACCGTGACGGGAAATACGTCTTTTTGTTCCACGAAGTAGTTCAGCGTCGGTGGTGGCGTGACGCTGACTGGCGCACAGGCTGCTGCCCAGATACTACCGTGAGCACCGGCAATGACGGCTTTGTCGGCGAGGCGTTGGTAGGTGTAGGGGTATGCTATCGCTTGTTGCGTTGTCCATGCACGTCCGTCACTGGAGGTGAGCAAGCCTTGGGTAGTCAGCGCAATGTACTGGTTGTCTTGCCAATAGATCGCTGACCATGTGCGGACAGTGGCAACTTCCGTCACACCGTCCACAGTTGGCTTGATGGCGACGGTCGTAGTAAGGCTACTGAGGTTGGCAGCCATGAGATGGCTATTGCCTGCGGAGTCAAACAGCAGGTATTGGCTACCGTTCCAAACCGCGCCGTGTTCTAGTGCCGAGGCATCTTGCCCTGTGTTGGTGGCGCGGGTTGCCCATACCAAACCATCGGTACTGGAGAGAATAACGCCTTGCCCACCGACCACGAACTCGTTGTTGCCCGTATCAACGTAAGCAAGTTTCGCTGTCGTGCCAGAGGTGGCTTGCTGCCAGTTGATGCCGTCCACACTGGTTAGGATTGTTCCTTGTGCGCCAACGGCAACGTAACGACCTTTGGCGTAGGCGATGTCGTTGAGGGCGTTGCCTTGGAAAGCGGTGACGGGTGTCCACGTGATGCGGTCATCTGACCAGAACAAACCACCGAGCAGCGATACGCCGACGTGGCGTGTGCCGGTGTCGGCTTTGGCGACTGCCCAGATGTTGCTGGGGTATGTGCCGTTTTGGAAAATGCCGCTCCATTGGAAACCGTCACCGTTGAGGATGGCTTGTTCGCCTGTATCGCTGTAGCCGAATACCGTAATGGGACTGGTGTCTTTGCTCGCAAAGGTTAGGGCGTGGAAGTGGTTGGTGGTGCGTGACCCGGTTTGTGGGTAGGGGGAAACGTTCGCCATGTTGCGGTAGTCGCAGCCTTGTACCAGTCGTTTTGCCTGTAGAGTGAAGGCTTGGGCGCTGGTGTTGTTGGTGGTGATGGTTTCCGCTGTGCTGGTGGTCGCGTTGGCGCTCACTTTGAGGGTGTTGCCTGCTGCGTAGCCAGAATAGCGGTTGGTGACTTCGACCGTGGCGGTTTGACCTGCGGGAATTGTGCCAAGGTTGAAGGTGTCAGTCTTCGTGGGTGGGAAGCTGATACAACTTATACTCGCGTTATCTGCATGGCTGAGTGGGCAATTGGCTGTGCCTTGGGTTAGGTTGAGCGCTACAGGTTGGGTGCGTGATTTGCCTGTGCTGTCTTCGTCAGCGGGGGAATCGACATTCAACACTACAGCTTCAGCGGCGGCTTTGCCGTTGTTGGTGACGGTGATGGTGTGTTTGGTTAGCGTGTCGGGTGTGATGGTGCTGGGGTTAGTCAGCGTCACGGCGAGGTCTGCTACCACGGGTTGCAGGTCGTCTTTTTTGGTGGGGTCGGTGTCTTTCTTGTATTCGTCAAGATTGCTCAGGGTGTCACCGTCTTTGTCCTGTGAGGCATCGCTGGCATCGAGCGGGTTTAAACCGTATTGGGTTTCCCAAACGTCGGGCATTCCGTCGTTGTCGTCGTCGGGGTCTTTGTTATCACCGATGTTGTCTTTGTCTGCATCTTTGGATTCGGTGGCATCAAGTGGGAAAACGTCGTCTTTATCATTCACACCATCGCCGTCAGTATCGGCTTTGAGTGGGTCTGTACCTTTAGTCGCTTCGTCACTATCGCTGATTCCATCGTTATCGTCGTCGGGGTCAGCGTTGTTACCAATACCGTCTTTATCGGTGTCTAAAGTTTCTTTTGGATCATTTGGGAAAGCATCTTTATCATCAGCTACGCCGTCTTTGTCGCTATCGGGCGCGGTGTTGGTTTTGTCTTGTGGGTAAGGGTCGAGATTGTCTTTTACGCCATCGCCATCGAAATCTACGAAGCTGGAGTTAGTGGCATCAGCTAGGGTAAAGGGATTGCGATTATGTTCAAATAGTCCCGATATGGTGATTGGTGTTTTGAACTCAACACCTGAATTATTAATCAACCATAAGTTAATTAGATGTGAATAGCTAGGTGTTGCGAGACTCACAACTTGTTTATCTGCACCAGACAAAACCACACGATGCGTCCCCGATGTATGAAAATTGTAGTATGGAGCATCACCATACAGATACCAACTATTGGGAGCAGTAGATAACTGAGTGAAATTCCCTTTAATTTCTAAAACCCCAGCCGACAAGTAGTTCGCACCTTTGTAATTGCCATGGGCTCCACTACTATCCATCACAAAATCGCCCTGAACCACAACACGGTCAGCAGCGTTTACCATGTACAACGTACCATAACTGTAAGTGTAACTGCCATCAGTAGCTTGGCTTTGAATCCGGTAATCACCTGTCACTATCAGTTTTCCACCGTTAACGTTCAGTGTTCCTCCAGAGTGAATAAAGTCCCCTTCTATTGTCAAGGTATGACCATTGAGGTCTAGGGTATTTGCCTGCAAAGTAGCGGCATCGCCACTTGCCAGCTTGATGCGGATGTCTTTCTGTAATGTGAAATTTAAAGAACTTACGGACAAGTCCGCCAATGACAACGTGTCCTCAGCATAAATTAACTTATCCGTTGTGTAATCACCCGGCATAAAAGTCACATTGGCAGGATTATTGAAAAATTCTAGTTCAGTAAAATGTGACCGATCAGAACTAGCTGCCATAAAATTTACAACTTGCTTGCCCGTTCCAGACAATAGAACACGGTGTGTTCCTGATGTATGAAAATTGTAGTATGGAGCATCACCATACAGATACCAACTATTGGGAGCAGTAGATAACTGAGTGAAATTCCCTTTAATTTCTAAAACCCCAGCCGACAAGTAGTTCACACCTTTGTAATTGCCATGGGATACACTGCTATCCATCACAAAATCGCCCTGAACCACAACGCGGTCAGCAGGGTTTACCATGTACAACGTACCATAACTGTAAGTGTAACTGCCATCAGTAGCTTGACTTTGAATCCGGTAATCACCTGTCACCACCAGTTTCCCACCGTTGACGTTTAGTGTCCCTCCCGCTTGGAGAAAACTACCGCCAACACTCAAGGACTTGCCATTGAGTATTAACGCCCCACTATTCATGGTAAGCCTACCTGCAATACTAGAATTACCGTCAACAGTTACATTACATCCATCCACTGTAACATTCGACCAGTAGTTACCCGCCAAACTACAATTATAATTCCAAGTGCCATCGCGATATTGTGTTGGCTTCAAAACCAAGGAATTCAATATTCCATCACTTCCTTTTTTAGTCGGATCGGTATGATGCCAATACTCATAGCCATTACTGAAGCCATCTGCATCAAAATCTCCGTGATATACTTCGCCTAAGCTTTTAAAATAATCATTTTCCCAACTGTCAGGTAACTTATCATTATCAGTATCATTCATATCAACCAAACGCTTGGTATAAATGGGAGAAGCTGTCTCTGCAACACTTACACTAAGCGAAACGTCAGCATTACCCCCAGTATGATCGTAGATACTCCATCCATCCACGCTAATATTGTATTTTCTACAGCCACCGCCTAAGTCAACAGCACCAGACAGCGCATAGCTCATGCTTTTTGTCGTGCTAGAACTTGCATTTTTAAACAACAAATTGGCTGTATTTGTATCATCGCCGCAAAACTTAACAGAAACCGAGAAATCTCCAGACTTCCATTCATTAGGCAAATCAACCAACTCCACATTATTAACATTAATTACTTTTATATTATTAGTAAAATGGTAAATAACCTTATCAAGATCATATGAATACTTCCCATCAACTTCTGTAAATAACGTAGGGTAGTAACTGAGTACTGCATCGCCCAACTTTTTTGCCACAAACAGATTAACATCTTGGAATGTTCTAGCGTAAATACGAGCGATTTCAAGTTTATTTTTGACCTTGTAATGATCCACACTTAATGTTGGTTTAATCACAAGAAAAAATCCTGACTGAATTGCATTTGCAGTATCATTCATAGCGTCAATTGCGATGCTAATATTACTAGATAATTTACTATACTTCTTTGGAGCAATTGCAGATATAGTATCTGCAATTATTTTTAATGCTAACGATGATGTTAAAAATGATTCATGAGCCAAAACAAAATTAGCAAAAATTACGTCCCTATCACCCAAACGATACATATCTTTTTTACTAAGCAGATCTGCATATTTATTAGCATTAGCTAAAGAATTCTCCAAGCCATTTATATCTTCAAGTATCTTATATATTCCATCTATTTTTTTAAACTCTTTTTTGCTCAATAACAACTCTGATAAATCTTTAACTTCAATAACAAAGCCCAATAAATCAGTCCGCAGCTTTAATCCATCCAAACTCCCATCTGCGTTATTATATTTCCCATTTTGGAAATTCATTGAAATTCCATAAAAAACAGAGCCAAAGTTAATAATTATTTTTGTTATTTTATTATTTACCAATTCTGCTTCTTTTTCATTTTCCATGTAAGCAGATAAAAGACCCAACTCAATACCACCGTTAGGATAATCAGAGTCTAAATTAAACTTCTTGGGATGCAACAACCCTCTTATTTTTACAATAGCACTAATACCCGAAACAATTGCATCCTTCGCATCTACTAACATCTGAGTGCTTTCAGCAAATGAAGTAGCAAAACCATTCAATGAGAAATGTCTATCTTGAAAACCAGACCAATAAGCACTAACTTCTTCATCGCCTCTTTTGAAAATATCATCAACGCCTGACTCAATCGCGCTATCGACTTCACTTGGTATTTTACTTGAAAAATTTGTATTGTAAGTATTTTCCAAATCAGTCATGGATGACAAAACAATTTCTCTTGAATTATTCAGTGCTACCAAATCATGTAAGTAGTCGTTAAATTGCTCATCTGGGACACCGATCTTGTCAAATCCATCAAGAATCTCGTCATTTGTCAAATAAACATTCATCAAATCTTGTTGAATTTTACTGAAATCTTTAGATGACGTTTTACTGAGAAGATTGATTCCTATCCCATAATTATTGATTGATTGCTCAGTTGATGCCCAAGATGGCTGTACTGAAAAAATCAGCAAAAATGTCGTTACCAGCACAACAGACTGTTTAATTTTAGACCATATCAATACAGAATGACGCTGCACATTACCTTTGTGAATCCACGCACCGAGCTTGCTATGCTGACCACATAGGTAGACAAACAATAGGGAACCTCTAAAAACCCACTGATACCCACACAAATGTGAGAAAATGCTCATCTGAGCCACCGCCCCGTTACTAGCCATGCCCAAGAAAAGTGCCATCAAAACCAGTCTGTTTGCCGCCGAAGAGCGTGAACAGAAACTCGACCGCAAGGGCGACCTGCTGTCCACGCTGAACCAGCACGTCAACTTTGTCGCCTTGGCAGCAGAAATCGACCACATCGCCCCACGCCCAAGTGACAAGCGAGGAGGCCGTCCACCCTACCCAACGGAACTGATGGTACGGGTCTTGGTGTTGCAACACCTGTACAACCTGTCGGACGAGGCATTGGAATACCAATTGCTTGACCGGCTGTCGTTCCAACGGTTTTGTGGCCTGCGTCATTCCAGCACGATCCCGGATGCCAATACCTTGTGGGTATTCCGTGAACGGATCAGTGCGGCAGGTGGTGCGGATGCCCTGTTTGATGCCGTCCAACGGCAATTACAACAACACGGTTTTATTGCCCGTGGTGGTCAAATCGTCGATGCCACGCTGGTGGAAGCCCCTAAACAACATTTCCACAAAGAAGAAAAAGCGCTGTTGGAACAAGCGGCAACACCCGCTGGCTGGACACCTGCCCAACGTCGCCAAAAGGATACGGAAGCAAGCTGGACGAAAAAACACGGCAAAAGCTACCACGGCTACAAACTCAGTATCAGTGCCGATCGGAAATACAAACTCATCCGCAAACGCCACATCAGCACCGCCAAAGAGCATGACACCAACCATTTTGAAGCGGTGCTTGACCGAGCCAACACCAGCCGTGACGTATGGGCGGACAAAGGTTATGAAGACCAATCCCGTGAACAACGCCTCAACCAAGGTAGCTGGCGGTTACACATCCAGCACAAAGCCAAGAAAGGCAAGCCGCAATCCGACTGCCAGAAACGCCGCAACACCCGCATCGCCAGACCCCGCGCACGGGTTGAGCATGTGTTTGGGTCAATCTGTGCGATGGGTGGCAAAGCCATCCGCAGCATTGGGTTGGCACGGGCAGTATTCGGCCTCAGCATCAAAGCAACCGTGTATAACCTGCGTCGGCTCTGTTCGCTCAGAGAGGGCGGAGTTGTGCCCATTTGATGGAGAAATTCCCGAAAAAACAGCAAAAATGCGGAAAAACAACCTGATTGTGGCTTGGTGTGCTAAAAATTGAGATGGGTTGGTGTTTTTTTAACAAAATGCCGATAGGCCAACGCTAACCGTTGCAATACGCCGGGTTTTTAGAGGTTCCCAATAGCAAACCGAACAAGTAGGTTATGGTAGACATGGTAGCAGCCCCTGCTAAGATAAAATTTCTACAAGAATACACCAATAAGAAAAAATAATGAATGCTTCGTTAATTGAATATTACTATTTTTTATCATGACGATGCCTCAGAAAACTCCCCATCGCCATCAATAAAAACGTACAATACAAAACAATCATGTACATAAAACAGGAAGCAATCCCATGACCACTTGGACAGTTGCCACCGCCCGCCAAAACTTCACATCCCTGCTGGAAGCCAGCCGCCTCAGCGTGCAGCCAATTTATCGCCATCACCAACTGGTCGCCGCCGTGGTAGATGCCGCAACCTACCAACGCCTACAGCAACAACACCTGCAACAGCCAAGCCTAGCGGATACATTCCGCGACCTACGCCAACTCATCAAGGCAGAAGATGCGCTACCTGTCATCCCACGGCATACACGAGCAAACTCCTTCGCAGAAGGACTCGCCGACTAATGCTCTGTGACACCAATATTATTAGCGAATTAGCCAGACTCCAGCCCAACCCCGGTGTAGCAGCGTGGTCAGAAACCGTCACGCATATACACCTAAGCGTCATCACCGTGGAAGAAATTCACTTCGGCTTGGCATGGAAAAACAATGCGCGGATTCGCACATGGTTTGAACATTTTCTGCAAAATCACTGCACAGTGTTACCCGTTACCCCAGAAATTGCGCGATTAGCCGGAGAAATGCGTGGTAGCCTGCAAACGCAAGGCAGCACCCGCGAACAAGCCGACATGCTCATTGCCGCCACCGCCGCCGTACATGGCTTACCACTCGTCACCCGCAACGAGAAAGATTTTGTCGGATGTTGCATCAGCGTGATTAACCCGTTTTCGTAGGCAAACCACCATGAAAAAACTCCCTATCGGCATCAGTACACTCAGCAGCATTCTCAACGACGGCTGCATCTACGTGGACAAAACCGCCCTGATCCACCAACTGGTGACAACCAGTCGCTATCACTTCCTCTCACGTCCGCGCCGCTTCGGTAAATCCCTGCTGGTTGACACCCTCAAAGAACTCTTCGAGGGCAACGAACTACTGTTTCAAGGGTTAGCCATTCACCCGCTATGGGACTGGACAAAAAAACACCCCGTCATCCACATCACTTTCAACGATGGCGTGCATACCGACCGCACACAACTGGACACCCTCATAATCGGGCAACTCAAAAAAAATGCCGAACGACTAGGAGTCAAATTACAAGAAGGGCTTATTTCACAACAATTTGCGCAATTGATTGAAGACAGCGTAGAAGCCTACTCACAACCTGCGGTAGTGCTGATCGACGAATACGACAAACCCATCCTCGACCAAATTCTGGACAGCCAACGCGCCGCCGAATTGCGTGACGGTCTAAAAAATCTCTATTCGGTACTGAAAGGGCGCGACACCCTGCTGCGCTTTGTACTATTGACCGGCGTATCCAAATTTTCCCAAGTCTCACTTTTCAGCGGGCTAAACAACCTCAACGACATCACGCTGGATGCCCGTTACAGCGCCCTGTGCGGCTACACCCAAAGCGAACTGGAACACCATTTTCATGACCATCTAAAAGGCGCGGATATGGCACGAGTGAGGGCATGGTATAACGGCTACAACTGGTTAGGGGAATCCGTTTACAATCCGTTTGACATCTTGTTATTCGTCGACAAAGGGCAACAATTTCGCAGCTACTGGTTTGAAACAGCCACCCCCAGCTTTTTGCTGACCTTACTCAAAACCGGACATTACTACCTGCCGCAACTGGAATACCTCGAAGTTCAAGAGTCCAGCCTTGGCAGCATCGACATCGACAATATCCCCGCCGAAGTGCTGCTATTCCAGACAGGCTACCTCACCATCCACGAAACCCTGCAAATGGGCAACCAATTGGGTTTCGTCTTAGGCTACCCCAACCTTGAAGTCAAACTCAGCCTAACCACCCATTTACTGAGCTACCTCACCCCAACCAACAGTCGCGCCCCGCAAACCAGCATACAAATCTACCGCCTACTGGCAAAAGCAGACATGGACGGGCTACGGGATACGTTCAAACGCTTCTTCGCCAGCATCCCCCACGATTGGTATCGCAATAACAGTATTGATCAGTACGAAGGCTATTACGCCAGCCTGTTCTACGCCCACATGGTCGCTTGTGGTGCGACCACCATTGCGGAAGATGTCACCGCCACCGGACAAATTGACCTAACCGCCATCGTGGACAACAAGGTATTTATTTTCGAGTTCAAAGCCATCGACACCGAACAAAGCAGCGGCACAGCATTGGCACAAATCAAAACCAAACGCTACGCCGACAAATACCGCGACGGGCGGGAGTTATATCTGGTCGGCATCGAATTCAGCAAACAAACCCGCAATATCGTTGGGTTTGAGTGGGAGAAAGGCTAACGCGCCCCACTATTGACCGTAAGCAGAAGCATCCACCAACAAGCAAGCATCCTCCCGCACCGCCAGCGCAATCGGCAACAGCACACAGCTACGCCATTGTGCCAGCGCATCCACCTTCCCCGCCCCCGTCACCAACACCAATTGCTGCCGACACGCCTGCAACGCCGACACACTCAAACTCACCCGCTCTGGCGGCGGCTTCGGCGCATCAAACACCGCAACCGTTAACCCCTCACCCCCCAGCCCCCTCTCCCTCAAGGGGCGAGGGGGAGCAAGAGATTCTTTGTCTTTAGCCCCTCTACCCTTGAGGGAGAGGGGTTGGGGTGAGGGGTCTCCCGGAAACAAACTCGCCGTATGTCCATCTTCCCCCATCCCCAACATCACCACATCAAACGGCAACTTCTCACGGATAGTCTGCGCATAAACCACAGCCGCCGCTTCCGCCCCCAACTCCGCCGGAATCGGAAACCGCCGCGCCGTCGGCAAGCTCATCCGCGAATTGCGTTCCCCATCCTCAACTGGCAAACACCGCTCATCCCCCCAAAAAATCTCCCACTTATCCCAATCCTGCAACGTATCCGCCAGCAAATCATACGCCCGCTGCGGCGTGCTACCCCCCGCTAACACCAAGCGAAACACCCCACGTTCCCGAATCGCCACCGCTGCCGCCGCTGCAAGCCACTCACACGCCCGTTGCGCCACCGCCTCCGCATCCACCAACACTTGCGTATCACTGGGTAACATCACTCGCCTCCATTGCACGACAAGGTATGCCGCCAAGCGCGATCAGAATCCCCAAAAATCTTTTCTGCCGCCTTCGGCCCCCAACCACCTGCGGGGTATTGCAACGGCAATTGCTCATCATCAGCCCAGCGCTGCATCACCGGGTCAACCACCGTCCACGCCGCTTTCACCTCGTCATACCGCAAAAACAACGAACGATCGCCCTTGATCACATCCAGCAACAACTCCTCATACGCCTCCGCCTTGCGCTCACCCGGCGTACTCACCGACGCATCCATCACAATCTGGCGCGTGTGCATTTCCAACCCCGGCACTTTTGCAGAAATCTCCATACGCACCGCGTCTTCCGGCTGAATCCCAATCAGCAACCAATTCGGATACGGCTGATACACCCCGCTGCCCTTAAACAACTGCATCGGCGGCTGCTTAAAACGCACTGCCACCAACGAACGCCGCTCTTTCAACCGCTTGCCAGTACGCAAATAAAACGGCACATCCTTCCAACGCCAATTGTCGATATACAGCTTCATCGCCGCATAAGATTCGGTATGGCTGCCCGCTGCCACTCCCGTTTCCTGCAAATAACCGGGAACAGCTTCACCCTTCACCTCGCCCGCCGCGTATTGCCCGCGTATCGCATGGGTCGCAAGCTGCTCCAGATTCACCGGGCGAATGGATTGCAACACCTTAACTTTTTCATTGCGCAAGGCTTCTGCCTCCAGCGACACCGGCGGTTCCATTGCCAGCAATGCCATCACTTGCAGCAAATGGCTTTGGATCATGTCGCGCACCGCCCCGCCGCTCTTGTCGTAATAGCTGGCACGCCCGTCCACTCCCACCGTTTCTGCGTGAGTAATCTGAATGTGGTCAATGTGATAACGATTCCACAACGGCTCTAAAATCAGGTTAGCGAAACGCAGCACCAGCAAATTCTGCACCGCTTCTTTGCCCACGTAATGGTCAATGCGGTAAATCTGCTCTTCCTTAAGGTGTTCACTGAGGCTGTGTTGCAAAGTACGCGCCGACTCCAAATCGTGACCAAATGGCTTTTCGATCACCATGCGCCGAAAACCTTGCGCCTCATCCAACAATTGCGCCGTCGCCAGCCCTTCCGTGACAGTGACATACAAATCCGGGCTGACCGAGAGGTAGAAAATCACATTATTGGCGCATTCGCTATCACGCTGAATCCACGCGCCCAAGGCTTGGTAAAACGTCGCCTCGGTCAAACTGCCCGCCAAATAGTCCAAACGTTGGATAAAACTTTCCAACACCGCATCATCCACCACACCTTGCTTCAGCAATTGCTGGCGCACTTCTGCCCGCCACGAATCCTGCGTGAATGGGGTACGTCCGCAACCGAGGATTTCCACATCATCCGCCAAATGCCCCATGCCATGCAGTTGGTAAAGCGCTGGCAATAACTTATGCACCGCCAGATTGCCTGTCGCCCCAAAAATAACGTAAGCGTGTGAAATCCCCGCGCAACCGCAACTCATGAGTTCCTCCTCCCTTCACCCCTTGCGGGGGAAGGGTCAGGGATGGGGGGGATTCCCCACACCGTATGAAAATGCAGCGCAGGGTCGCGGTCTACCCGCTGATAACCGTGCGCCCCAAAAAAATCCCGTTGCGCCTGCAAAATATTCGCCGAACCCTCCGCACAGCGATAGCCATCAAAAAATGCCAACGCCGACGACAATGCCGGAGCAGGCACGCCCTGCATCACCGCCAACGCCACCGCTTTACGCCAACCACTGGAGGCTTGCTTGAGTTCCAGCGCAAAAAACGGGTCTTGTAACAGGCTTTGCGGCACTGGTTCGCGTTCAAAACTGGCTTTAATGTCGCCAAGAAAACGGCTACGAATAATGCAACCTGCCCGCCACAGCAAGGCAATGTCGCCATACGGCAAATTCCAGCCGTATTGTTTTGCGGCGGTTTGCATCAGCATGAAACCTTGCGCATACGACACCAACTTCGCCGCATACAGCGCATCATGAATAGCATCGAGATAGGCTTGCCGTTGTTCTGCTGGGACAGGTGCTTCTAAACCGCCCAAAATGTGAGAAGCAGCCACGCGCTCATCCTTACGCGCCGACAACATCCGTGCATGAACCGCTTCACCAATCAAGGTCAGTGGCACGGCATGTTCGAGTGCGTCTTGCGCCGTCCATAACCCCGTGCCTTTTTGCCCGGCACGGTCGAGGATTTTGGTCACAAGTGGGCTACCATCCACATCTTTCTGGCGCAAAATCTGGCTGGTAATGTCGATCAAATACGATTCGAGCTTGCCTTGGTTCCACGTAGCGAACGTGTCCGCCATTGCGTCGAAATCCATCCCCAGCGCGTGTTGCATCAAATGGCAGGCTTCGGCAATCAATTGCATATCGCCGTATTCGATGCCGTTATGCACCATTTTGACGTAATGCCCCGAACCGCCTTCCCCCAGCCATTGGCAGCAAGGAACACCCTCCACCTTGGCAGCAACGGCTTGGAACATGTCGCGAATCGCAGGCCATGCTTCCACCGCGCCACCGGGCATCAAGGAAGGACCATGCCGTGCGCCCTCTTCCCCGCCGGATACGCCCATGCCGACAAAACGAATGCTTTTCTCAGTCAATTCCTGCCAGCGGCGCGTGGTGTCTTTGTAGTTGGAATTGCCGCCGTCGATAATAATGTCGTTGGAGTTAAGCAGCGGCAACAGTTGTTCGATCACCGCATCGACCGCACGACCGGCTGTGACCATCAGCATAATAATGCGTGGCTGCGCCAGTTGGTTGACGAATTCGGGTAAGGTTTGCGCGGCTTGAATCGTGCGACCCTGTGCCTGTTGCGCCATGAAGTGTTCGGTGAGGGTATAAGTGCGGTTGTAAACGCTTAAGGAATAGCCGTGATCATTCAGGTTTAGCGCAAGGTTTGACCCCATTACGCCGAGACCGATTAAACCGATATTGCTGGGAGTGGTGTCCATGCCTACCTCGTTGTCATGTTAAGTATGGTGGTGGGTAGGTGTAGGATAGCAGAGCGTGTGAGGGATGCCCACCAAGCGTGGCAGGCATCCATCTTTGTAGGCAGGATTACTAAGTCGTGCTCTTGAATGCAACTTTAACCGTACCGACCGTAACCGTCATGGTCACTGTCTTCTTCACGGCTTTGGAACTCAAGTGCCGTACTTGCAGAATATCCCCTGCTTTGAGCATTCCCTTGGCTTTGGTGTAAGCACCGCCATTAATGCTGTATTCCCCGCCACTAATACTCACGGCGGTTGGTACATTAATGCCGCCAATGGTCGCAGAATCAGACTCTACCACCGTGTTCAACGCTACGGCGGTCTTAGCTGAAAAACTGAAAACATCAGGTGTCGTATCAATTACAATCGTAGTGGTGCTGAACACGGGTTTTGCAGTCCCAACTGTCAGAGTAGTTTTGACCGTAGCCTTGGATTTGCTAGAGGTAGTGTGCCGCAGTTGCAGGGTATCACCGGCTTTGGCGCTACCTTTGGCTTTGGTGTAAGCCCCGCCATTGATACGATACTCGCCGCCCGTCACACTGATAGCTACCGGAACATTAATGCCTGTCAGCGTAACCGTAGCCGATTCTACCGCAGTGGCTAAGGCAACGTCGGTCAGGGCGGTAAAATTCAGTACATCTGGGGTTGAATCAATCACCAAGGTAGTCGTTTTAAAGGTTAACGTCTTAGTACCCAGTTTGAGTGTGGTTGTCACCAGCGTAGCCGATTTACTCGAAGAGGTGTGACGTACCTGAAGCGTGTCGCCGTTTTTAACCGTACCTTTAGCTTTGGTGTAATTGCCACCGTTGAGACGATATTCACCATTAGTCACACTCAGACTGGTCGAGGCTGAAAGACCACTCACGCGGATGGTATTAGATGTTATCAAGGTGACAGGGTTTACCCCCGTTTGGTCGATGAATGCATTGCCGTCAGCTACCGTTGGGTCAGAACCTTGCTGGTATTCTGCCAGATTGCTAATCCCGTCACCGTCCTTGTCTACACTGCTATCGCTCGCATCCAGCGGATTCAAACCATACAGAATTTCCCAACTATCAGGCATTCCATCATTATCATCATCGCTATCGGCATTATTGCCAATGCCATCCCTGTCACTATCCAGCCATTCATTGGGATCATCCGGGAAGGTGTCCTGATCGTTGGGCACGCCATCGCCATCACGGTCAGTATTGTTGTTGCCACCATTGTCATTCAGGTAGCTAAGCAAGGCATTGTATTTGGCAGAAGACGTTTGCTCCACATGCTCCAACGCGCCCCACGCCCCGTAACGCCCCGGCGTGCCAATATCCGTAAAGTGCATGAATAAACCGCCACCCAGTTGTTTCCAAGTATTCAGGTACTGGGTATATACCTCTCCCATACGCGGGTCGCGGTTGGCGGTGCTGAACAGGTTGATCACGCCGGTACTGAGAGTTCCCCAGATGTCGGCAATGTGTTGCCCGCCTTCGTAAGACACCAATTGCAGACCGTGTTGCTGCGCGAATTGTTGGTTATTACTGATCCAGCCTGAAGCTTGCTGAAGCGCTCCGCCCGCAGGACTATTGCTGAGAATGCCGCCGTGCTGCAATTCCGTAAACAGCTTGCCCAAACCACCATCAGCTTCCGCCAGCCAACCTTCTACTTGAGATTTCACCGTGCGGTCACCCAGATAGCCGCCAAAATAAGGGGCTATCGCCAGTGCATCAATACCGTAGTCACGGCACGGACCCTGCTGCCACAAGGGGCAGTCGAGTGCTTGTTCTGCCGGATATGTCCACGCCGCTTGACCACCCAATACGCACACCACCCGATTGGCATCGTTACCAAACACCTCTTTCCAGATGTGGCACATTTCGGCGGTGCGTTTGCCGTACCAATTCATGCGCACGGTGTGGTCATCCGCCACCGCGTCAGGCCATAAGGCACGACCTTGCTGGAGGGCGTAAGTGCTTTGCGCGAAAATGGTATTCCAGACTTCGTTGGAATATTCCACATACACCTTCTGGTGCGGCGGCAAGTCGTCGCGTACCTGTGTGGCAAATTGGCGCATATAATCATCGTCAGCTTGGTGTGGCAGAGTAAACCAGGGTGTTTTATCGAGTGTATTTGCCAATTGCAGCATGATTTCCAGTGGAATACCGGTTTGTTTGCCGTAGTGAGCGTAACGCGCATCCGTCGGTAATGGGCGGTCACTCCAGCGTTCCTGAGTGCTGGCATTGGTCGACATCCAATCCATGAAGCGCAATACTTGAAAGGGGCGAGTACGTTCAAGGAAATCGGGATTGAAAACGTGCTGCGCATAAGTCGTTTCATACGCTTCCGGGATAATACGGATATTGCGCAAGTAATTGCCGGTACGGTTGGGGTCGGTGGCGGTCAAGGTCATGAGGATTGCTGTGCCATTATTGGTATCCGGCACGATATTAATGACATAACGCCCCGCTGTGGATTCTGCCGCCAACTTGTGAGCAGAAAAGCTGTAACTCAGTGTGCCTTCACCCTCGTACAGCACCACATAACGCCCGCCCTTGAATTCTGGGTACATGGCCCAGTAAGTAGAAGCGCGGGTGAAAATGGGCGTATCTTCGGGTTTGGGCAGGGATTTCACCCAGCCATTGGCATCAAGGTCAAGCTGTGCCTGTTCACCCGTGTCCCATTGCCCGGTACAGCCGGGGTCAGGGGTGGTTACCCAATAGGCGCACTGGGTTATCCAAGTACGCGACATCTTGAACAGATCAAGGAATGGCATCTGGGAACTCCAGTCTGCCAGACCGCTGAGGTTGGTTCCCATCACTGGCGCTGCACCATCCCGTGTGCTGGGGTTGGTGTTTGCGAGATACTCGTCTTTGTTGCTGATACCGTCGCCATCCTTATCAGCAGTGGCATCGCTGGCATCCTCTGGGTTGAGACCGTAATGGCGTTCCCAGTCATCCGGCATTCCATCGCTGTCGCTGTCCTCCTGCGTCAGTGTGAATTGCAGAGTGGCGGCAACCGCACGGGCATTACCATTGATAGTACCGATCGTGACCGCAAGGGTTTCGCTGGCTTCGATCAAATTATCGTCGATACTATCCAGACGTATGCTTGCGCTAGTTGCCCCAGCCGGTATGGTGAGGGTTGGTGAGGCGGCTTGGTAATCCCCACCGCTCGTTGCCGTACCGGCAAACTGTAGGTTGAGGACGATTGGCGTGGGTAACGCCTTATCCAGATAGGCAGTGAGCGTGATACTGCCGCCTTTTTCCGACATCTGCGTTACGGATGCTCCCAGCGTCACCACTGCCTCGTAATCCGTTCCATTGAGGTAATCCAGCAATGCATCGTATTTAGGGGAACTGGTTTGCAGGACGTGTTCCAACACCCCCCAACTGCCCCATTTGCTGGGAATGCCGATGTCGCTGAAATTCATCATCAGACCGCCACCCCGTGCTTCCCACCCTTTCAGGTAATCGAGGTACAGCGCTCCCATACGTGGGTCACGGTTCGCCTTGATCAACAAATTGGTAATGGCACTGTCATTGACCACTTCACCGACACCGACCAGATGTTGCCCGCCTTCATACGCCAACAGTTGCAAACCACGGTTGTTGGTCAGTGTGTGATAATTGTCTATCCAGCGCATGGCTTCTGCCAGCGCCCCGCCAGCAGAGCCATTACTGAGAACACCGCCGCTTTTCAGTTCTGCGAATAACTTGTTCAGCCCGCCATCGGCTTCACGTGTCCAGGCGGTGACTTGAGCCTGATTGGTCAAGCTGCCGATGTAATGACCAAAGTAAGGGGCAATGGTAATGGCATCAATGCCGTGGGCGCTGCACGGTTTGTGTTCCCACAGTGGACAATCCAGCGCGGTAGAGGCAGTCCAAGCATTGGCGGCTTGTGCGCCTAACACACACGTTACCCGGCTGGATTGTGCGCCAAAGGTGTCTTTCCAGATGTCACACATTTCAGCGCTGCGTTTACCATACCAGTTGATGACTTTGGTGAAATCGCTATTCGTGCCACCCGACCAGAGGGTATTGGCTTGTTCGCGTACCCACGCATGTTGGCTGAACTGGGTGTTCCAAACTTCATTGGAATATTCCAAGTAAATGGGCAATGTGGGGTCGAGCGTATCGCGTACCAAAGCGGCAAACTGACGCAGGTAATCGTCATTCGCCTTATGCGGCATATTGAACCACGCTGGTTTGCGGGTTGCGTTCGCCAGTTGCACCATCACTTCGACAGGTGCGCCAATGACTTTACCGTAAGTGGCATAGGTGGCAGCACTGGCTGGTCGCCGGTCTGCCCACTGTTCCTGTTCATTGCCATTGGTGTTCTGCCAGTCCATAAAGCGCAATGCCTGAAACGGTTGAATACGAGCCAAGAATTCAGGGTTGAACGTGTTGCTTTGGTATGTACTTTCATCCGCTTCACGGATCAGCCGCAGGTTACGCAGGTAATTGCCACTCTTGTTGGGGTCGGTGGAGGTGATCTGAATATGGATCAGACCACGGTTGATGTCGATGTCCAGCACATCACGCCCGGCGGTGGATTCGGCATTCAGCTTTTGTGCGCCCAGTTTATATTGCAACGTGCCGTCACCCTCATACAGCAACAAGTAGCGCCCTGACGGGAAATTTTTGGGCACATCCAGCACCGTCCCGGCGATGGAGTAACCGGGTTCTGCGGGAGCGGGCAGGGATTTCACCCAGCCATCGGCATCCAGATCCAGTTTGGCGTTTTCATTGGTTTCCCAACGTCCGTTGCAATCAGAATCGCGGCTGTTGTCGCATTGGGTCAGCCAAGGGCGTGACTGCTTGAACAAGTTGGTGAACGGGCGTTGGGTTGACCAATCGGAAATGCCGCCGAGGTTGGAACCCAGTCTGAGTGGCGCAGGTTTTGATGCTGGGTCATTCGGATTGGAGCTTGCCATGAATTCCTGCTGGTTGCTGTAGCCGTCCCCATCCTTGTCAGCGGCTGCATCAGCAGCATCCAGTGGATTCAGTCCGTACTGCGTTTCCCAGCTATCCGGCATCCCGTCGTTGTCATCATCGGTGTCCTGACTGTCAGGGATGCCATCACCATCGGTATCCACCAATGCGTTACTTCCCAGCGGTTCTGCCATCAGCCCGAAGACCCCCACCGCAATCGCCATCTCTTGGATGGTGAATTCAGACATTTCTACCAGATCGGATTCATCGGTATAGCGCCGTAAAATCGGGTAAGGATCATCCGTATTGTACATCGTGGGGTAATTATTCGCGTCTTCCTGTGCTTTGCGCTGCGGGGTCTTGCCATTGCTCATGTGCGCAAAAATGCCAAACACCGGAATGCCGGGAACAGGTTCGTCAACCCCATCGTAGATGGAAACCGTGTGCAGCGGGTTTTGCGGGTAACGCTTGCCGATGCCGGTAATAAAGCTAAATGCCAGTGGATTCGCGCCCAATTGTGCATCCAGATTCAGGGCAGCGGTATCGCGGTATTTCTCATCACCGGTCAGCGCCCATGCCTGCAACAACGGAAAGGCGTACATCGTGCTTTGGGTAAACGTTCCCCATCCCAGCCAATCCGGTACATCCAGCCTTGCCCCGTTCTGATAAGGGCTGGCGAGGGTTTGGGCGCGATTATTGTTGGCATCCAGAATGATTTTATTGCGGATTTCCTGCTGAATAGCCGCATTGGTATTAGCTGCCGGAGTGCGCAGATAAGCCCAGTACGCCCGTTTGTAGAAATGCTGCCATTCATGCCAGCCCCAAGTGTGACTATTGTTTGCCCACCAGTTTTCAAAATGTTGGCGGAAAGCGCTTTCGCCGGTAGTACGGTACAGTTCAGCAGCCGCCCATAAGCGGTTGTCGGAGTCATCCGCATCGTTGTATTCACCCGAACAATTATTGGCTACGTTTTTAAAGCCACCTTGCGGCGTGTTGTTAGGGTGGGCTTGCAGGAAACTCCAAGCCAAACGAGCGCGTTGCAAATAAGTGGCAGCCAAGGCACTGTCATAGGGTTGCCACACCCGTGCAGCACTGGCGAACAGCGCTGCCGCCAAGGCAGTGTCATGGGTAGTTTTGGCGTAAATATGGCGCGGCGCAGTTTCCTTGTGCGGCATGTCGCCGAACCAGCATTCTGACGTGACCTTGTGGTAAACGCCGCCATCACTTGACTGAAGGCGCACAATCCAGTCCAGTTCCCAGCGGGCTTCATCCAGCAAATCCGGTACACCGTTGCGGCTTTCAGGAATGTTCCATGCGTTGTCACGGAAATGCTCCGGCTGAATATCGTAGGTTGTCAGCAGATACCACAGCGCGGTGGCGGCGGTTGGCATGTATTTGCCGTAATCCCCGGCATCGTGCCAGCCACCATGCACATCCTTGAAACCGCCAATCGGTTCATTGTTGTACAGAGGTGAGTTAGTGAGCGTAGCATTGTAAACGCCGTCAATTTTGCGCCCGTTTTCCTGGTATTCATGACTGAGCGGGCGGGTAAAACGGGCTTCGGCGTAGGGTTCGGTCAATGCTGTGCCGCTGCGCTGGTAAAACAAGCCACGAGCGGTCGTGTAGGCAGCGTGATTCAGTACATCCTTGCCAATTTTGAAAGTATCCGAGATGCCAAGCCCCGGAACGTAAGCACGGTATTCCCCGGCTGTGGTGAGGGCACTGAAATCAAACTGGTAAACATCTTCGCCAGACAAATGCCAATTGGCATGGCGTAACGTCAGGGGTATCTCCAGCACGGTTTGAGCGTTCTGTGCATTCTGGATAGAGACAGTCGGCAATGGCGTTGGCAGGCGTAACGCCCCATAAGGCAGGGCGAACATGCCGTGGATAGTGGCATTCAGGTTGTCACCTGCTTGCCAGTCATTGCCTGTTTTTGTAATCAACGCCCCATTGCTGGTGCTGCCCCAAGACTGGCGGGAATTCTGCCGCGCCAAAGCACGCAAATCATTACTGGTAGCTGCATTGACAGCCGTGAACGGGTTACTGCCAAACCCGGTTTTGTACCACAGGGTTCCATTATCGCCAGCCACCCAGATACTGCCACTGTGATTCCAGGTCAGCGCATGTAAATCGGCAGTCCCCGCTGGCTTGTCCGTCCACACCTTCCAGCGATTGTATTGATGGAACAGAATCGTACCGTTTGCACCGACTGCCCACAAATCATCTGCCTTGGAACCCCCAATGGCGTGCAAATTGACCGTTGTACCACTGGTTTCTGCCGCCCACTTGACACCATCCCAGCGGATAATGGTGCCATTATCACCGACTGCCCATGCACTTTTGGTGGTCTCTGCCCATACACCGCGTAAGGTTGATGCGGTGGGGCTGGTAACGGTTTCCCATACACTGCCCTTGTAACGCAAGATGCTGCCGTTTGCACCGACGATCCATCCCTGATTCAGTGGGTCGAAGGCTATTGCCAGCAAATCAGTGCTAACGGGAGAGACGACTTGTTGCCACTGTTTCCCATCCCAGTGCAGGATAACTCCGCCATCGCCCACTGCCCATGCGGAATCTTCGCGGGTGGCGGCAATCGCACGCAGTGGGGTCGTCACGGGTGTGGTTTGTTCTTGCCAGCCAGATTGCTGGTCATGGAATAGGATTTTGCCATTGTCGCCGACTGCCCAAACACCACCGCCCAAATCGCCGAAATACCCACCCACATAACCAACCTTAGGGCGTTCCGGCAGATAACCGACCTGATTGACCTTGATATTCTGGTTAAGTTGTTGCTGGTCAGCGTAGGTGAAACGGTATGGTATGGGTGTAATGGCATTACCAGAACGGTCTTTGACCCCTTGCAAATTCAGGGTGTATTGCCGCCCGTTCTTAAGCGGTTTGGCAAAGTGCAAAAACAGGTCGTAACGGTTTTGCGGTATACCGCTATTGTCGAAGCGCTGGATACGGTAGTGCATTCCAGTATCGACGGGTGAGGTTGCTGTACTGTAATCGCTGTCGTCCACGCTGTGCAGGCTGTAATTGCTCAAAGCGCGGATACTGGCTGCATCATAGGCTTCGCTGAACGTCAGGCGCAGGACAGTACTGCTTTCTGTTATTGGCGCTTGTTTGCCAACGGTGATGAGCGTCGGCGGGGTAGTATCACGCAAGGCGATATTATCCACATAGCAGGTACGGTTCTGCTCATCCATTGCCCAAGCCAAGGTTTCCACATTGCCTAAAGTCCATTCGGGTGTGGCAAGGGTAGCCAGTGGGATTTGTACTTTGCGCCAAGTGTTGTCGATGACGCCCCCGTCGATGTGGTTGAGGAGATTGACGGTATTGCTGCGGCGATTCCAAGTACTGAGATGAAAAGCTGGGGGTTCAACGTAACCACTCGGACAGCGGAAATAGAATTCCAGCACATCATGGGCGGAAAAATCACGCCGCGAACCACCGCCGCAGTAGAGCCGGTAGGCTGGACCGTGCCATTTAGTCGGGGTTAGGCGTAATGCTTGACTGCCGTTTAGCCCTTCGCCGGGTGCTGTTTGCAGGTAGAACAGGCAGCGGTTGGAGCCATCGCTGGCATTTTCGACCAGAACAGGAACAGAGCCGGGTTCGCCGTCATAGATCAGTTGGTCGCCAATGCCATAGTAAGGCGAGTCATCCGCCAGTGTGGCGATGGGTAGCAGTAACAGCAGTATTGATAACCACAGCTTACGTATAATGTTCATCAGCTAACTCCCTGTTATGGAATTTCTTTTATTGTGTTGTAGTTTTGAATAGCGCTTTGGTCGTGCCGACAGTGAGGGTCGTGGTCACGGTTTTCTTGGTGCTTCTGGAACTCAAATGGCGTACCTGCAAGGTATCCCCTACCTTCACCGTACCCTTGGCTTTGGTGTACGCCCCACCATTGATGCGGTATTCACCACCGCTGATACTGACGGCAATAGGGGTATTGATGCCGCTGACGGTGATGCTTGCCGATTCGATCCAGCTATTAAGCGCAACGCCGGTGAGAGCAGTAAAGCTAAAAGCATCAGGGGTGCTATCAATCACCAACGTCGTGGTGCTGAAAACGGGTTTTGCGCTGCCCACGGTCAGGGTAGTTTTCACCGTGGTATTGGATTTGCTGGAAGTAGTGTGCCGTAGTTGCAGGGTATCACCAGCTTTGGCAGTACCCTTGGCTTTGGTGTAAGCCCCGCCATTGATACGGTACTCGCCCCCCGCCACACTGACGGCTACAGGTACGTTGATACCACTCAGGGTAACAACATTAGATTCCAGCAAACTGCCAAGGGCAACACCTGTTTGTGCCGTAAAGCTGATGGGATCAGGTGTGCCATCAATGACTAAAGTGGTGCTTTTGAAGATGTAGCTTTGCTTGCCCACTTTCAAGGTAGTCGTGACAGTAGTAGTGGACTTGCTGGAAGACAAATGCCGCACTTGCAAAGTATCACCATTTTTCAACGTGCCTTTTGCCTTGGTGTAAGCACTGCCGTTGATGCGGTATTCACCGCCAGTCACCGTGAAAGGGGTAGCAGAACTCAAGCCACTGATTTGAATGTTATTTGACTCAACCCAAGTACTCAGCAATACATCCTTTTGATCCACAAAACTAGTCATTACCGTCACAGGTTGGATGCTTGCCAACCGGTACTTGGCGTTGTCGTAGGCAAAGGTTATCCGTTGCGTTTGACCATTCAATCTCAGATCAAAGCACGGGGCATTCCCACCGCAATCCCCTTTCTGCAAACTAATCTCCTGCAATTGTTCAGCCTTAGGGGCTACTTGCAGAAGAAACACCCGCACATCCTCACTTACCGGACTCAAGGGTTTAAAACGCACCCGCTGGCGCTGGATTGTGGTATTAATGCGTGTTTTATAGTTAATGATTTCAGGGTCAAGGCTGAACTCACCTGCCTGCCATGAGGCGGCAGCAATACGCCCCACCACGCTGGAAGGGGCAGTGCGGTCAAGACGCGCACATTCGGGTTTCAGCCGCAAGCTATGGGTGTTTTCCAGACTCATGGCCACATTCTGGCGCGAGAAAGAGCAACTGCTGGCAGCGTCGGTATCGACGGTGGTATGCCAGTATTCCTGCACATTCGCGCTGCCCCGCTCCGCTTTCACCGCAAACGCATCCGCTACCAGAAAATTGCCATCCCCCAAGGGCAACATCCAGCGGTCAAAGTAGCGCAACCAGCCCAGTTCAGCATCATT
The DNA here is from genome assembly GCF_021650935.1 of Thiothrix winogradskyi. NCBI lineage: Bacteria > Pseudomonadati > Pseudomonadota > Gammaproteobacteria > Thiotrichales > Thiotrichaceae > Thiothrix > Thiothrix winogradskyi. The sequence continues at coordinate 3,133,539 of NZ_CP091244.1, forward strand.
CGTGCCATACACGGCCTGCGCATCCAGATGTAATCCAGTCAAATTACCGATTGTCGCTTTAGTCAGAATGCCGCGTTCGCCGTAAATCTGGCTGCTGTTGATGGTGGCATTTTGGTATTTTCCGCCGGTATAACCTGTTTGAGTAGCATCTTCGACAACCAACGTATTCGTGCCCAATGGCAAATTATCAAACAACTGGACATTCCCGTTATTCAATAAATAGGGTTTGCCTTGAGCGGTAAGGGCAATTTCACCGTAGCCGAAGTCATACAGCAGGCGGTTTCCGTAGGCTGACCAGATCAAACCACCAAAATCCAGTTCCCGGTGTGGAAAATCAGCCGGTGTACCGCTCACCGCCAGATAGGTTTGATCGGCTTGTTTAAAGCGCAAGCCTTCCTGTTGTGCCAACGGATTGCTACCCGGTAAATACTGCCGTAGCGAGCCGGTAACGGCATTTGCAAACAGGCTAACCTGACTACCGGCTTGCGCGGTGCGCTGACATTGCCCAGCGAGATTGATCCAGTTACGCGCCATGGAAGGTTGCACCGTCCAAGGGTCATCCAACCCCTTCACGAACCACTTATTGCTGAAATAATCCAATATCTTGCAGGTATCGAGTGTGGCTTGCCCGACAGGTTTTACCCCGGTCATTTCCTCCCATAACAGCATGTGCAAGGGATCGAGTGTGTACCAACCGAGTTTTTCCCAAGAATCCCCAAAATCCACCATTGCACCATCAGGAGCCATGAAATCCAGAAACCAATTCGCCGTTTTAGCGACACGTTCCCAGCGCACGCTATCCAGCGGCACACCAAAGCCCTGCATCATCAGGTTGTTGATTTCCCGCAAGCTGGAATAGGAAACATTGGTGTATTCAACAATGCCTTCCATGTATGCACCATCCGCTAGGTAAAAGTCGCGGTGCAACCACAGGCTTTCCAGCACTTTCTCCAATACAGCCGGGGCGCGAGGGTCTTCGTGGTAGTAGGCAATGGCCCAGTAGGCGGCTCCCCTGCCGAGCAACGGTGTCCAGTTATTGCCATTGAAAATCGACCAGTCTTTATCAGCGTATTGCTGCAAGTAGCAGTCAATCAATGCACCCATTTTGGCATCAATACGCGCTTTGTCGGTGACAGCCAAATCACTCCAAAACACATCCACGAAAATCGACCAGAACTTCATCTGCTGTTCGGTGCCAATATCGAAGCATTTGTAACCCCAATCCCAGACCACCGAATCGAAACGCTGCATTTCATAGGCAATAAAGGCTGCCTGCAATGCCTGCGTTTCGGCAGCGCTATACAAGCAATTGCCACCTTCCGCATGACATTGCTTGAGCTGGCGTAACAAGAACATCACCCGCAGGGCGCGGTCAGTATTCCATGTCGAATTGGCGGGCGGGTTCAGGTAAAAAGCGGCATCATCCACCTTTTGCAAACTGCTGGGCGGTGTTTCCTTACAGGCGCTGTAACCCTTGGTGTGCTTGTCCCACACGTTTTTGACATTAAAGACACTGCCCCAATCGCTATCGTTTTTGCTGGTGACACAAGTTAAGGCTTCAAACGGTTGCCAGTAGGTTTGCCATTCCGCGCCATGACCGAGAATGCGTGGGTGTTGTTGCGCAGGTTGATGCAGTGGGTTGAGTGCCTTGGCTGTTTTCAAGGCAACAGAATGTAACTCCAGATTTTCATTTTCATGCGGCGTGCAAACCGTCGGGTTAGCCTTTTCACAGGCTTTGGTGTACTGATTGTAGGTCAACAGGGTCACCACCACTTCATCTGCGCCACGCAAGGCTTCCGGGACAGCCGCCTGAAACACTTGTTTGCCGCTGTAACCGATCTTTTCAATCGGGTCATGTGGCCCCGTTACGACGTATTGACTATCACCGGGTTTTGCCCACAACAGGAACAACCCCGCAGGTATATCCGGTTGCCAATCCGCACTGACATCCAGTTTGCACCGCCCTGTCACGGGATCGATTTCGGTGGGATGGCAGTTAGTTGGCGTAGAACCAAACAGTTTGTACCAAGACAGTTCGTATTCCAAGGTGCTAGCGGTGTGACCTTGCGGAACCGAAAAGCGGAACTGAGCCCAAGCGGGCGCTGGAGTCAGCGGGTAATGGATATTGTTGAGCGGCCATTTGGTGAGGAATTTGAGTGCGCCATCATCGGTTTGCGCCTGCACCTTGCAGACATCCGCGCCATTACCGCTCGCACGTCCACCAACACTAACCTGAGCAGCAGACCAATACGCGGCAACATTGCACAAAGTGGGGTTATAAGTTGCTTGTCCATTGACCACCGGGCTAATGCGGTCATAGCGCACCCCCGCATCCGTTTGCGGACGCACCGCTTGCAACGGCGTCGCAGGAATAGCGGGCAAACCACTCTCCGGCAACTTGATTGACGCGGCAGAGGCCACTTGCGGTGCAACACCATACAATAGGCTAATCAGACTAATGGCAAGCAGACGATACAGGATGTTCATCACTGAAGTTAACATAGCCGTAGCCCCTCGCTGGCTGATACATTGACTAGATTGTTATTTAACCACTTATTATAATAATAATTAATGACAATCGTCACATAAATTATGGTTTTTGATACTTCAGTGCCGAGATTTCAATGCCAAACTCAATAATTTCGCCGTAATATCAACAACCGGGATCACCCGCTCATACGGCATTCGCTTCGGGCCAATCACGCCCAACACGCCTAACTGTTCGCCATCGACTTCATACGGGGCGGTGACGAGACTGCATTCGTCGAATACCGCTTGACCGGATTCGCGCCCGATGAAGATTTTCACGCCATCGGCCTGCAAGCATTTGTCCAGCAAGCCCAAAATATCGCGCTTGCGGGTGAAGGCGGCAAACAATTCGCGTAGTTTGGTAATATCCGACAAATCGTCGTAACCCATCAAGTTGGTTTCGCCCGCAATCACGCAATCTTCATCCGGCTTCTCACCCAGATCGGCAACCGCTTTTTCGCCCAATTCAATCGCGGAAAGCATCATCACGTTCATGTCTTCACGGTGCTGGCGCATTTCTTCCAGCAAGGCAGCGCGGGCTTGCTGCAAATCCTTGCCGATCAAACGTTCATTGAGGAAATTAGCAGCTTGTTGCAATTCTGAGGAACTGACATCGGTATCGAGTTGGATAATACGATTTTGCACTTCATTGCGGTTCATCACCAAAATGGCGAGTACTTGACGGCTGGATAAGCTCAAAAATTCAATCTGGCGAATCGAAGACGGGTTGCGGCGCGGCAAACTCACCACGCCGGTTAATTGGGTAATCCCCGACAACAAATTGGAGGCGGATTGGATTAACGCCCCAGGATCACGTTCGGCTTTCAATTGGCCTTGCAGGATATGGATGGCTTGTTGTTCCAGTGGTCTGATGTTCACCAACGCATCCACAAACAGGCGGTAGCCTTGTGAGGTGGGAATTCGCCCTGCCGAGGTGTGCGGCGCACGGATGTAGCCCATGTCTTCCAAATCTGCCATCACATTGCGGATGGTCGCGGCGCTCAAATCCAAGCCACTGCTGCGGGCAAGGTTACGCGAGCCGACCGGCTGTCCGTCTTGGATATAGCTTTCCACCAACACTTTGAGGATGTGGCGGGCGCGTTCGTTGAGTTCTGGGTGCGATGTGCTTGTCATGCCATCATTTATAGGGGCAAAGCGTCACAGATACAAGCCTGTTTAACTTGCAATTGATGTTGTGCCGATCATGCAGCCTTTGTTACGTGCCGACAGAGTGATGAGTAAAAGGGAGTCGTGCTTTCTGACGACTCCCAAATCGCAGAAACCAATCAGGGTTTGAGCGGCTCACTAACGGTAGTGATGCCGTTAGCTTGCAGGTCTTCCAAAGTACTACCATCGAATCCGGCACGAATCATTCTGCCCTTGGTCAAATCGCCACTGGCAAGCGCAAGCAGCATGTAACCATCACCGCCATTCAACTTAATCAGGTTTTTAGTGCCTGCAACTTCTTCGACAGGTACTGTTCCCTCATCATACTTACCACCACATTTATCACGCAATGTAGCCGTCGTACCACTGAAGGAAATCGTCATGGCACTGCAATGTGTATTGCCTGTCATGTCAAAACTGATGTGTTTGCCATTCAATGCCGCCAGCGTCAACGGCTTAGCTTTGTGGAATTCAATCAAATCACCATTAGTGGTATCCGTTGTGTTTTCGGCAAACACGTCGATGGTGTCACCATCTTGGCTAATTTTGTGGAGCTTGAATTGATTACTGTTGCCGTCTTCGGTGAAGCTCACCAGCAATTGACCGCTGTTTAATTGCCAAGTGCCTACGCTTTGGACGAGATCTTCGTTGTCAAAATGATTCATGATGGTAAATGTCCCATCAGAATTGAACAGGGTTAGGTCAAGGGTTTGTTCACCCTCCTCAGCCATTACCGTACCGGAAATTTCGCTGGTCTCCCAAGGCGTAGAGCCGACAGCGTTGTAAACGTGTTTAGCGGCAGCTTCTTCCGTCACCATCGCTTGGTTCACCAATGCAACTTGGCTGTCGGTTTGGATTTGCGTCAATGTGGCAGTATCCAAAATGGTTTCTAAGCATTTAACTCTATGACAATCACCATCTTTAGCGATCAATGCTGCTAGATCGGTTTTGACCGTAGCACTCAATTTGATCTTGGATACGTCGATTAAATCAGGGTTAGGGTCGGTATCCATCGTTTGCAGGAATTGGGCAATGTAGACTTCAGTGGAAATCAGCGTGATGGGCAGTTTGGCTTGTGCCTTGGCAGAACCGAGTTCTACACCATCAAGGCTGAAGGTGACGGTTTCGCCCGTGATGTAATTGAATTCGCCCTTGTCGTTGGTCACGCCGCTTTGGGTGGCGGTTTTGTAGGTCAAGCCTTTGACTGGCGCATCAATGAACACGCCAGTTTTGAGGCTGGTATCTGGTGTTACTGGAGTGGTAACAATCGGTGAGGTATCGCCAGTATCACCTGTCGCTGGCGTGGAACTACCACCGCCACAAGCAGACAATAGCGTAAGGCTGGAAAGTAACAGCGTGGTGGATGCCAAGGTGGTAAGGCGTGATGGATGTGTCATGAGTATTCCCCAAGTTACGGATAGAAAAAAGCCCACTGTCACTGTCAGCCGTATGTGACAACAACATAATACGACTGTAACAGAAGATAAGTAATGACCGGTTTACATCGCAAAAATTTTTATTGAAAAATATAAGAATTAATAATCTTGCAATTTCCTCAAAGCTTTGCCAGCCTTACCGCTTTACTCCTACAAGCGATGGTTATGAACCCGTTTTCTCACATCGGTCTGTTTACCAAACCCAACGATACCCGCGTTGACAAGACACTGTTCCAGTTGCACGAATTCCTTCTGGAACGCGGTTATCACGTCCATTGCGACCGCGATGCAGGCATTATTTTAGGTTTGCCCACCCTGCCATCCGACATGCTGGCTCGCAGTATTGATCTTGCGATTGTCGTGGGTGGTGATGGTACTTTACTCGCCACCGGACGCTTACTCGCCGATCATGAAGTTCCCCTGATTGGTATCAACTTGGGGCGATTGGGTTTTCTGGTCGATATTTCCCCTGACGAAATGCTCACCCAATTGGAGCAAATGTTAGCGGGGCAATACAAAGAAGAAGCCCGTTTCGTGCTCCACGCCGACGTTATTCGTGAAGATGAAATCATCGGCAGCGGCGAAGCACTCAACGACGTGGTGCTGCATGTGCGCAATGAGGTACGCATGATCGAATTCACCACCCGCATTGACGGCTATTTTGTCAATACCCAACGCGCCGACGGCATTATCATTACCACGCCCACCGGTTCAACCGCCTACGCACTTTCCAGTGGCGGTCCGATTCTGCACCCTGCCCTGCAAGCCTTGGCACTGGTGCCGATTTGCCCGCATACCCTGAGCGATCGCCCGTTGGTGATCAGCAATCAAAGCGTCATCGACATTCAATTGTGCGAAGACCGCGATATTCCCGCCCGCGTCTCTTTCGATGGGCATAACAATATTGAACTGGAATCCGGCGATGCCTTGCGCATTCATACCCGCCCGGAAAAAGTGCGGTTATTACACCCACAAGGCTATGATTACTACCATATTTTGCGTGAAAAACTGCATTGGGGAGTGCAACCGTAAGCCATGCTGACACATATCCACATCCGCGACTTTGCGATTATCGACACGCTGGAACTCGAACTGCATTCCGGCATGACTGCCTTAACCGGCGAAACCGGCGCGGGCAAATCCATCCTGCTGGATGCCATCGGTTTAGTGCTTGGCGATAAAGCCGACAGCAGCACAGTACGCCACGGTGCAGACAAAGCCGAAATCACCCTGAGCGTCGACATTACCCAAACCCCTTCCGCCCGCGTGTGGCTGGAAGCGCAAGGCATGGAAGGCGCGGATGACACCTGCATCCTCCGCCGCGTCATTTCCACGCAAGGCAAATCACGCGCTTGGATCAACGGCTCCCCCGCCAACCTCACCCAATTGCGCGAACTCGGCGAACAACTGGTCGACATCCACGGTCAGCACGAACACCAGTCGCTGATGAAAAAAGACGCGCAACGTCAAATGCTGGATGCCTTCGCCGACAACGATACCTTGTTGGAGAACACCCGTCGCGCTTGGTCGGCATGGAAAAAACTGCACGAGCGCGTCACTCTCATCAGCAGTCAAAACCAGCAGCACCAAGAACGCATCGACTTATTGCGTTTCCAGTCGCAAGAACTCGAAACCCTCGCCGTGCAACCCAACGAAGCCGAGCAGCTTGACGACGAACTCAACCGCCTCGCCAATGCCGAACAACTCCGTAGCACTGCCGCGCAAGGTTACGCACAACTCTACGATGACGAACCCTCGCTGTATTCCGTCTTGGGTCGCCTGATCCACGATCTTGCCCAACAAGTGCGCGTCGATGCACAGTTGGAACCGTCACTGGAATTGCTCACCAGCGCCCAAATTCAACTGCAAGAAGCCGCTGCACAATTGCGCAATTACGCCGAAAGCCTCGATATTGACCCCGAACGTCTGCAAGCAGTCGAAAATCGCATTGCCGACATTCGCAGCCTTGCCCGCAAATACCGTACCGAACCGGCTGAACTCCCCGCCCGTTTAGCTCAAATCCAGCAAGAACTGGCGCAACTTGGCAGCGACGATTACGACCTCGACGCGCTCGAACAACAGTTACAAGCAGCAACGACAAGCTATCAAAAACAAGCCGGTTTGCTGAGTCAAGCACGTCAACAAGCCGCGCAACAACTTTCCGCAGGGGTTTCGCAAGCCATGCAACAACTCGGAATGCAGGGCGGCAAATTCGCGATTCAAGTGGTTCACGATGCCACCAACGCTTTTCAGGCGACCGGCATGGATAGCATCGACTTCACCGTCAGCGCTAATCCCGGTCAACCCTTGAAACCACTGATGAAAGTCGCATCCGGCGGCGAACTGTCACGTATCAGCCTCGCGATTCAAATGATTGCCGCGCAAAAAGTCACCCTGCCCGCGTTGATTTTCGACGAAGTGGATACTGGCATTGGTGGTGGAATTGCCGAAGTGGTTGGCAAACAACTCCGCAGCCTCGGCACGAATCGGCAAGTATTGTGTGTGACACATTTACCACAAGTTGCCTCGCAAGCGCACCAACACTACAAAGTCACCAAGATCAAAGGCACAGAACAAACCACTACCGGTATCGAGCATCTCACTCGTGCACAACGGGTGGAAGAAGTGGCACGAATGATTGGTGGGGTCGAAATTACGCCAGCAACACGAGCGCTGGCAGAGGAGATGCTTACAACTGGTTCCTAAGCATTAACTCTTTAGGGTGCGGGTTCAGGTAATGCTGACGTTCAATATACGGTTGCGGATGTCGCCGGAAATGGTGTTTCAACAAAGTAATCGGTACCACTAAGGGTACATAGCCGTGCCGGTATTGGTGAATGGTTTCCAGCATTTCCTGCCGGTCTGCCGCATCAATACAACCTTTCAGATAGCCCATCAAATGCATCAGCACGTTGGCGTGTTGCCCGCGTGTTACCCGTTTTTCTAACGCTGTCATGAGTAAACGAAAATAAGCAGCCGCCAGTGCGGGGAAATCCTCCGCCCGCCCGACTTGAGCGACCATTTGCCCCAACTCACGAGCAATATCCTGATCGTGTGCCATAAGCACGTATTTATGATCGGAATGGAAATCAACCAAAGCACCCGGCGTTAACCCCGCCGCTAATAACTGTTGCCAACGGTAATACACAAAAATCCGCCCGATGAAATTTTCCCGCAGTACCGGGTCACACAAGCGCCCTTCTTCCTCAATCGGTAACAAGGGAAAGGTTGCACGTAAGGCTTGCGCAAAAATACCCACACCATCACGTTCCGGTGGCGTATTGGGTTTTGCCAGCGAATACACTTTGACCCGCTCCATGCCGCAACTGGGGGAGTTTTTTTTCAGGATATACCCATGAATCCCCTGCAATTGCGGCACGGCAGTGTCGATATAACGCGCCAACGCCTCGGTATGGTCAATAGTGGCATCTTTGGTATTCACCGCACGTAATGAACCGTCTTTACGCATCAAATGCAGGGTTGGGCGCGGCACACCTAACCCCGCCCCCACTTCCGGGCAGAGTGGCACAAAATCAAAGTACAAACCCAGTGTGCCGGTAATATAACCGTCATGCTTATGTCCGCCATCAAAGCGCACTTTCTGACCTAGTAGGCAGGCGCTGATCCCAATTTTTATTTTGTCTTCATGCTGCATTATGGCAAATTCGCTTCAATTAATTTCACCAATTTATCACTTTGCGGGGTCACAAAGCTGGAAAAACTGCCGATTAACTCGCCCTTGGTGTTCAACACGTATTTGTGGAAATTCCAACCGGGGTGTTCGCCTGCCATTTCCCCTAATACTTTATACAGCGGCGAAGCGTTCTTTTTAAGTACTTGGGTTTTCTCAAACATGGGGAATTTGACCCCATAGGTCAGCTCGCAGAAATCCTTAATCTCTTTTTCTGAACCGGGGTCTTGTCCGGCGAAATCATTGGAGGGGAACCCCAGCACCACCAAACCACGGTCTTTGTAATCGCTGTACAATTTCTCCAACCCCTCAAACTGCGGGGTGAAGCCACACTTGCTTGCCGTATTCACCATAATGACAACTTTGCCCTTGTAGGCTTCACATAAATTAACCGTTTTATCCGAACCCAATTCACGTAAGGTGAAATTCAGCGCCGCTGGGCAACCATTGTCGGTGGCAGGCCCTGCCACGGGTTCAGCCAGTGCATTGCTGGCGGCAAACAAACTGATTGCCAAACCGAAAAGTTGCTTAATCATGATCATCTGCTCTCTTTCATAGTGGTAAATACAAGTATTGTCCCACCTTTGTCGCACTTCTGTTAAATAGCTACAAGCAAATAAGGGGAAAATAACCGTATGCGCCAATGCAGAATAACAGTCGCCCTCAACAAAACAGCTTTGTATAATCGCCGCTTTGTTAGCCGATGATGTGACCAAACCTGATGGAAAACCGTGACTTTCTCGCCGAATGGCATCCCCAATGGGGCGTTTTACTGGCATGGCCGCACCCAGACACCGACTGGGCAGACAATATGGACGCTGCCGAAACCTGTTACGCCGAAATCGTCAGTGCCATCAGCCACCGCGAAAACGTGTTATTGCTCTGTCACGATGCACCGCATCAGGCACATATTGCCGCCGTATTAAGCACGCAAACCTACCGACCAGAACGGGTACATTTCGTGCAAATTCCTTACAACGATACGTGGGCGCGGGATTTTGGGTTTATTACCGTCATGGAAAATGGTAAACCGCTGTTGCTGGATTTCACCTTCAACGCTTGGGGCGGCAAATTCGGCGCGGAACAAGACAACGCAGTCAATCAGCAACTCGCCGCACTCCCCTTGCTTCAACACAATGCATTGGAAGCACATACACTGGTGATGGAAGGCGGCAGCCTCGAAACGGATGGACAAGGCACGTTGCTGACTACGGAAATTTGCCTGCTCAACCCTAACCGCAACCCAACACTGGATAGAACCGCAATCGAAGCCGAATTGCGCCAAACACTCGGTGTTACCCGCATTTTATGGCTGGCACACGGGCATTTGGAAGGCGATGATACCGATGCACACATCGACACGCTGGCACGCTTTGCTGACGCTGGCAGTATCGTGTACATGAGTTGCACAGATTCAGCCGATTCGCATTACTCCGCGTTGCAAGCGATGCAAGCGGAATTGCAAGCCTTGCGCCAAGCCAATGGAGAACCGTATCGACTGTTCCCGATCCCCATGCCAGCAGCGATTTACGAAGAAGGGCGGCGTTTGCCCGCGAGTTACGTCAACTTTCTGATTATTAATGGTGCGGTATTGTTACCTGTGTATGCCGATGAATGTTTTGATCCGGTCGCCATTGAGCAAATGCAAGCGGCGTTCCCACAGCATGAAATTATCCCGATTGATTGCCGCGCATTGATTGCCCAAAACGGCAGTCTCCACTGTATCACCATGCAAATTCCGCAAGAGGTCGTTAACGTATGAGTCGTCCTGTCACCGTTGCAGTGGTGCAACATAGTAATACAGCGGATTACACCGCCAATCTGGAACAGAGCATCGCGGGAATTCGCCGTGCTGCCGCGCAAGGCGCACAGTTGGTGATGTTGCAGGAATTGCATACTGGGCTGTATTTCTGCCAAGTCGAAGACACCGATTACTTTGACCTTGCCGAAACCATCCCCGGCCCTAGCACCGACACCTTGGGCAAACTCGCCGCCGAATTGGGTATTGTGATTGTGTGCTCCTTGTTTGAAAAACGCGCTACGGGTTTGTATCACAACACCGCCGTGGTGCTGGATACCGATGGCAGCATTGCAGGGAAATACCGCAAAATGCACATCCCCGATGACCCCGGTTATTACGAAAAATTCTACTTTACCCCCGGCGATCTGGGTTTCACCCCAATTAAAACCAGCTTGGCAACGTTAGGTGTGCTGGTTTGTTGGGATCAGTGGTATCCCGAAGCGGCACGGCTGATGGCACTCGCGGGCGCAGAATTGCTGCTCTACCCCACTGCGATTGGCTGGAACCCGCAAGATACGCCGGAAGAACAAGCACGGCAGCGCGAAGCGTGGATTACGATTCAACGTTCGCACGCCGTTGCCAACAATATTCCGGTATTAAGCGCAAATCGCATTGGCTTTGAAGGCGACCCCAGCGGGCAAACCGCAGGCAGTCAATTTTGGGGGTCGAGCATGATTGTCGGCTGGCAAGGCGAATTGCTAGCACAAGCCGATACCACCAACCCTACCGAACTGGTCCTCACGCTGGATTTAGACCGCATTGAGCAAGTCAGACGTTGGTGGCCTTACCTGCGTGATCGGCGGATTGATGCGTATGCCGACTTGGTACGCCGCTATCGCGATTGAGCCAAAGTCAATAAAATTTTTATCAAAAACAAAATTTCCTCTATAAATGTGAACCTGCTCACATCACAATACGACTAATGAGCGCAATAATATATCTTATTATAGAGCGTTGGGCTGGTTAGAACACCAATAGAGGAACTTATCATGTGCAAAGTTGTTGCATTAGGGGCATTATTTATTGCAACCTCACTCGCTGCGTCACCGGTTGATGCTCGTCTGAAACATCACCCGATGGCGCAAGACACCACTCACACCGCCTTTGAATTGCCTTACTTGTACGAAAAATTGCGTACTTTATTAGGTAACAGGCTTTACCAAGATTTATTGAAAAATGACGAATTCATCGTTTTACAGGATTTGGTCATGACCCATTTGGAGAATCACTACCCCGTAGTGGCAAAATAAAAGGGGCAAGAAACCTCTCGCCCCTTCTCAGCAGTGCATTTATTCGCCGGTTAAACGGAGGCGATACGCCCCAAAGCACTCTCCAGATTCGCCATGCTGGTCGCAAAAGAAATACGGATGTGCCCCTCCAGACCAAACGCTGAACCAGGCACCACCGCCACACCGGTTTTATCCAGCAAATAGCTGGCAAGCGCGGTATCGTTTTCCAACCCCAAACGTTGGATCATGCCTTCTACATTCGGAAAACTGTAGAACGTGCCGTCGGCTGGCAAACATTCCACCCCATCCATTGCATTAAAAGCTTTCACCACAAACGCGTGGCGCTGTTCAAACGCGCTGACCATCGTCTGAATGAAGCTCTGATCGCCGTCCAAAGCGACCACTGCCGCGTATTGCGAAATCGAGGTAGGGTTCGAGGTGCTTTGCGACTGAATAATATTCATCGCCTGAATCAGCTTTTCCGGGCCACCAGCATAACCAATCCGCCACCCGGTCATGGCATACGCTTTGGAAACCCCGTTCAGCACAATGGTACGCGCGTACAAATCCGGGCAAACATTCAGAATATTGACAAACTTTCTGCCTTCAAACAGTACATGTTCGTACATATCGTCAGTCGCAATCAAAACCTGGGGATGACGCCGCAATACCTCGCCGAGTGCTGCTAATTCTTCACCTGTATACGCCACCCCAGTCGGGTTTGAAGGGCTATTGATCACAAATAAGCGGGTTTTCGGGGTAATCGCCGCCTCTAATTGAGCGGCTGATAACTTGAAGTTGTCTGCCTGACCCGCAGCAACAATGACTGGCACTGCGTCAGCCAATAACACCATATCGGGGTACGATACCCAATATGGCGCAGGAATAATCACTTCGTCCCCCGCATTCAGCAGCGCTTGGCACAGGTTATAAAAACTCTGCTTGCCACCGCACGACACCAAAATCTGTTTTGGGGTGAAATCCAAACCGTTATCACGTTTGAATTTACGGATAATAGCCTGCTTCAACGCAGGTGTGCCGTCTACTGCCGTGTAGCGGGTTTCGCCTTTTTGGATGGCTTCGATGCCCGCCTGTTTAATGTGATCGGGAGTATCAAAATCGGGTTCACCTGCCCCCAAACCGATAATATCGCGGCCTGATGCTTTAAGCTGAGCTGCCAATGCCGTGATGGCAAGTGTAGGCGAAGGTTTGACGCGCCCAACGCGCTGTGAAAGTTGTATATCCACTGAAACCAACCGTATTACGTGTTATCCATAAACTCGGCAAGCGTTACTCGTTGCCGTACCTGTATACCTATTTTGCGGTGGGTAATGTTACTGCATTACAGACGTGCCAGCAATTCGGGATCAGGGTAGCCATCCACCGGCAAGCCTAATTTTTGCTGCACCTGACGCACGGCTTCGCGAGTTTCCTCACCGATAATCCCATCAATTTTGGAAATAGCCTGTCCCTGTGCTTGCAATTTCGCTTGTAACTGTTTGGTTTGCCCGACTGTCAGCACCTTAACGGGCGCATTACCTTGACGCAGCACGGGCGCACCCGCCAACCGCGTGGCAAAATAGCCCGCAGTCGTGGCATACACCGTCGATTCATTCCATTGCAGAAACACCTCGAAGTTCGGAAAGGCAAGAAATGCGGGGCCATGTCTGCCCATCGGTAGCAACAAAGCCGCCGTACCGCTGCCACTTAAAGCACTGCCATCAGCATCCTTGACACCTTGCACCGCCCAATCCTCCAAAGGCAAGCGACTATTCAAGCGGGCGAGTGACCAATCCATTGCCGCAGGTACCTTAACTTCTTGCAACCACGGCTCGCCCGCCCGCCAACCGTTAACCTTGAGCAAATTCGCCGCAGACGCCAAGGCATCAGCACTGGAATGAATCAGATCACGGTGCTTATCGCCATCAAAATCCACCGCGTAACGATCATAACTGGATGCCATGAATTGCAATTGCCCCACCTCACCCGCCCATGCACCGCGCATTTTTGCGGGGGTCAAATCACCTTTTTGCAGCAATTGCAGCGCACTGAGCAATTCGGCACGAAACATTTCCGGGCGACGGCAATCATGTGCCAACGTTACCAGCGAACGTAGCGTGGAAAAATCGCCCGTGACTGCCCCAAAATCGGTTTCCAAGCCCCATAGCGCCACCAGAATTTCAGCCGGTACGCCGTATTCCTGCTCGATGCGCTTCAGCAACGCCGCGTGTTTTTTCAGATGCGTGCGCCCCAATCCCAAACGGTTTGCACTGACTTTTTTGGTGGCAAAGGTGAGGAAATCCTGCGCGAATACTTGCTGCGAACGGTCACGCTGAATCGCAGTAGGATCAGGTTTGAGGTTATTGAGTACGTCTGCTGGCAAACCGGCGGCGGTAGCTTCTTGCTGGAAATCCGCTATCCAACCCTTAAAATCCGGTGGCGTGCAATCGGCGTACACGGCTGAACCTGACAACATCCCCATAGTGAACAACACGGTTTTTAAATACTGCATGGTGCGGCTGATTCCTTGTTAGCATCCCAATAATACGACGCATTATAGCAGGCTGATGGTTATGATGGCGGGAACTGCAAATCCCTAACAAAAATACTAGCAGCCAGCGTGAGAGTTAGGTAAGATTAGCGCCCTACCTTACTCCCCCCTGCCCGGATGGTGAAATCGGTAGACACAAGAGACTTAAAATCTCTCGCTGGTAACAGCGTGCCGGTTCGAGTCCGGCTCCGGGCACCATTTTTTTCAAGGCGTTACGCCATTTTACCCGCTGCATCATTTTCGCCCTTTTTGGTCGGGGTCATGTTGGGGTCATTGGTGTGCGATTTTCGGGGACAAGCCGCAAAAGATTAGCGCCCTACCCTATGAGCAAAAAAAAGCCGCATCAGGTGAGGCGGCTTTGTTGATCGGTTGTTGATTCGGGTCATAACATCGCGATAAACCAGCCTACCCCGGCGACGTAAAAACCTATGACAAATTGCCATGCATCGCTGCCTACTTCGTCGAGCAAATCCATGTCTAGCTTTTTTGCTTTGGGGAATATTAACCCCGCTCCGATGGTAAAAAAGACGGATTGAATAAATCCAGTTCCCCACCACAATTCCCGCGCTTCTTGCCATTTTGCAAGCTGAATTAATTGCTCAGGTTCGATTAGCCACATGACCATTAATAATAGTCCGATGGAATAAGCCGCCCTAGCCCATTGTCTTCGATCTTGATACAAAATATTTACCTCACTTACTGATTAATATAAATGTTAATACAAAAAAGCCGAGAATAATCCCGGCTCTTTGATGGTTATTTAATGCGGGTCAGGTGCTACCCTGCCCGCTTTGGTGATTATGCTTTCAAATATTTTGTTTTCCTATTTCCGGGTGTGTATTCAGGATTAATAATCAGCTTTCCCTCTGCTACGCCACGTTGCCCGAACTTGTCCCAGATAATGGCTAATTTTGCCTTGTTCAGTCCTGCCCGCTTCGAGTCGATGTGAGCGTTAACAAAGTCGGCAAATGCGCCTTCTGATGATTTAACAGTTCCATCGAGAACGCCAGTTATCCACAGACGATAGAGAGCGCTCAACTGTCCGCCCTCACTACCCTTTAGGTAGTCCGGGGTAGTCGCTGGGGTAGTCCGTTCACTACCCTTTAGGTAGTCCGGGGTAGTGGTTGGGGTAGTCGCTGGGGTAGTCCGATCACTACCCTTTAGGTAGTCCGGGGTAGTCGCTGGGGTAGTGGTTGGGGTAGTCCGTTCACTACCCTTTAGGTAGTCCGGGGTAGTGGTTGGGGTAGCGGTTGGAAGGGGTAGCGGATAGTGCTCTTCGGCAGTGCCTAACGCGGGGTTGTGCAAGCCGGTTGCCCCGGTGCGTTGGCTGAACGGCATGGCAGGGGAAGGGGTAGCAGGTGCTTCGCTTTTGGCGATTTTAGCCGCTACTTTTTGAAGGTCGCCGTCATCCAGATCAGCAGGGTTAAATAGTTTTGAATAGCCATCGAATACCGCTGCTTGAATATCGGCTTCAGATTTTGCACCTGATTTTTTTACCGCATCCACTAACGCACGGATAGTTTCAGCAACAGACTGGCGCTTGATTTCCGGGGCAGGGGATTCACTGAAAACCTTGCCCGCTTCATAATCCTGCATTTGCTCTTTATACAAGCGCTGGACATTGGCTAACTGTTCCGGTGATTGTTTCATGTTCGCTGGTTTAATTTCAGGTCTGTCTAATTCAATCGAATCAGGTTTTTTAAATGCTGATTCGATTTTATCGCCCACGGTTTTTAATGTGTCGCCAGTTTTTGCCGCCATCTGTTCGCGGGCATTTTGTGCGCGTGCATATTCGGTGGCGATAACTTCAGGGGATGATTTTAATCCCGCCTCAACTTTTGCCGCGTATTCGCCCACAGTTTGTTTGGCAGAGTTCGCGCCGCTGGTGAATGCGGATACTGGAGCGGATTCGTTCCGATCGGAATAGGTGCTGATACTGCCATCGAATTTCCGGGGCGGTTGGCGTAACTTGCGGGTCACGTCGTAACCATTGTCTATGAGTTTCTGGCGTGCGCGGTTGAAATCACCGCCCAAGTAATGAAAGGCATACTCGAACATCGAGATAATAATCACGCTGAACAACAGGCTGGCAGTTTTGCCGCTGACACCTAACCATTCCACGATCACACCCACGATGGGAAAATAATTGCTTTCGTCCTTTTCCATCGACTTGGCTTTATCCAGCAGGGCGGTGGCTTGTTGTTGGCTTGCTGCGTTGTGGGTGGCAATCATCTTGTTTACCGCATCCACACGCGCCGCGCTGCCATCACAATGTTTTTCTTTGCCTTGCGCCAGTCGAGCTTGGCACTGTGCGAGCTTCACTTCAGCGGCTTGCAGGTCGGCAGAGTAGGGGTTATAGCTGGTGCTGGCGCTATTACCGAGCGCTGCCAGTGCTGCTTGGTAGGTTGGGGACTCTTGGCTTTTGGTCTCCATGCGCACTTCGTCGCGTTCCATGCCTTGCCCGACTTCAGAGAGCAAGGAAAATGCCACTGCGACCACCACAGCGAGGACACCGACCTTGCCGCCGCCGTGCATATCGCCATTGCCATAGAGTCGGAACTGAAACCCGGTCATCACCGCTGTTACCATCACCGCTGTGATTGCATACTTCCATTCCATCGCTGTCCACTTATCAAAGTCTATGCCGCCGGTCGCGTATGACACCATGAAGTAGGAACTCATGAGAAAAGCAGCCATCGCGCCCAACAAGAAAAGTAGACCTGCCTGTTTATAATCTGCGAAGGCAAAGCCAGCATTGAAGTTTTTATCATCGTTTTTCATTTGAAATCTCCTTAAAACCAGTAGCTAAGCAGTAACACGGCGAAGGTAAAGCCGATTGCATGAACACCATGCTTGGCTTTTGCTGCGCGGAATGCTGCGAGACAGAGGGTCAAACCCATTGCGACATATGACCAATTCGACATAGCAGGGAACATGTCCGCGTAGTGAAGGTTAAATGCCGTTGGGATTAGTAGGAACATTGCCCACATGACCACTGCGCCGATGACTGCGAACCACGGGATTAGTGCATGAATGCGTTGCCAGTCGATCGGGGTGTTTTCCGTTTCCGTTTTCCAGTGTGATACGGATCCCGCGCTGGCGTTGCGTAGCGCGGTCAATTCTGTATTCTGTTGTGGTGTCAGTAGTGGATTCATGCTGAAACCCTCCGATAACCACGTTTGAGCATGTCCGCCTCAATAGCAGCAAAAGCCGCCTCACGGTTGCACTTGTGTTGATCGTGCTGATAGCAGTCGATTACCCACGGCATACGCCCACGCCCTGACCACACCACGCCTTGAAATTCATACTTGGCGGGGTAGTCCTTGAACGTGTCGCCACGGGGAACACGCACGATTAGCGGTGAACCGTCGGGTTTGTACCAGTGCAAACCGCTGATAGTTGGTTCTGGCGCAACTGGTGCAACTGTTGGCAGTGCAAAAAGGTCTAGTTGATTGAGTGGCTTAGTCACACATCACCTCCGATTCTTTGAGCGTGGGAAGTTGTTCCAACGAGTCCGAGGGGCGGTGAACCGCCCAAAGAGGAAGAGGAGGAGGGGGAGAACATGACGATTCCGGCGCGTTCTGCCAGCTTGTGCAGCTTGCCTTGTGTCTTGGCTTGATCAATCACGCCTTGAATATCGTCGCTGAAGGTCGGGGACAGGTCTGATTTTTTGGTGTCGGATTCACGAAGGAACTTTTGCACGAGCAACTTGTTCAGCGAGCCGATGTTCAGCAGATACCAATCTTTCAGGCGGGTGCGGATTTCTGCATCTTCCACGAGCAAACCGCGTACCTGATTGATGACTTCGCCGTATTGGTTGTGGGCATCGGTGGCGGTTTCTGCATCCTGCTTGGGTTGGCGCATCATGCGAATAGGACGTTCACGAGCGGAACATGCCGCGCCGCCGTTGATTTCGGTGTATGCCTTCCAGTCTTTGGCGTGTGCCGCTTGGCGGGCGGATTCGAGCAGGGGGTTCTCTTGTGCGTCGGTGATGCGGCGCAATTCGCGCCACGCCATGACGCTGGGGGCATTCCAGAAAGCGTACTGACGCAAGCCCCACACGGATTTTCTAGCCATGATTTTGATAATGGTTTGATCGGATGGGACGCCCGCTTGTAAATCATCCCAGTCTGCACCGGTTAAGCCCTTGGTGATGTATTTCACCATGTAGCTCACCATGCCCGCCGCGCTGGTCATGATTTTGAAACTGAGGCGACGTTCATTCGCGCCACGTTCGGTGGCGTCACGCGCTAGACCATAGACACATGCGCCTTTTTTGGTGAGCCGGTCAGTGTGCGCACCTCTGAGTGCTTTGTTATAGAAAATTTCAACGGCGCGTTGCACATCTTTGGACTTTACCCATATAGCGTAATGGTAGTGACTCACACCGTCATGATGGGTTTCATCCATGCGGAATCCGTAGCCGTCGATAGGGCGGATGTGCTTCGTTTTGCGCTTCCATGCGGTCTGGGTGAGCTTCCATGTTTCTTGCAACCAGTCCCGCGCATCGGCTGGGGTTTTGCTGGGGTCATAGTTGCGGTTTAGCTCCAACGTGCTGTTGGTGCGGGTGCTGTAACGATGGAAACGTGATGGGGTGGTGAGGGTGAAAAACACACCTACCCATGATTCTGGTTCAGCAGACGCAAACACATTGAGTTCCGGGAGGTCTGCCAATGCGCCGCCGCGTTTGCCGGTGGTCATGTGTTCCGGCAGTGCATCGACAATATCAGCCGACACGTAGTCGTCGCTGGCAATGGCTGACATCTCGTTAACCCTTACCATGAATTCGGCAAATTTGATGAATGCCGCCGTGTGTTCGCTGTCAGCGTCATCTAGGCTGATTTCGTCGCCTTCATTGGAAATCAGCACGGCTTGCTTTTTCCATGCTTCCAGCAGTGTTTGGCGGTACTGGTAATTATCCACAGCCTCTTGGGATGCGTAGGGGGAGGCGTCTTTGCTAACGTTGCCCGCGCGGATTTGCGCGGCTTCTGCATCCCGGCGGTGTTTTTTGGTGCGTTGCGCATCCCACCACTCAACCGAACATAGGCGCGATTTCACCGCCGCTTGGCTGTTGGGCTTGTGCGGGTCAGTTTCGACTTTGGGGTAAGTGGGGACGCGCACACCTTGACCACGCGCCCATTCTGCGGTGGTGTCCAGATCGGCAATTTGCAGCATTTTCGCGGCTGTGAGTGCGAGGCGGTGTTTGGCTTCTAAGCGTTTGTCGCCTGATGCGAGGGTCAGGGAATTGATGGTTTCCCGGAACCATAGATTGGTGTTCCGGCGGCGTTCACCTTCGGTTTGGGTGTCAGTGTTGCTCAGGTAGCGGTCAGCGTATTGTGAGCGCACGATTGCATGGAAGTCTTCCGGGATTTTGGCAAGTTGCTTGTCAATCCATACGCCGTCATGCAGGTGATGGGTGAGGTTAGCCATGAGTGTTACCCTCCATTTCGCGCTTCAAGCCGGTGCGGATTTCGTCAAGTTCATCCAAGATCAGCATGATGGTGGTGAGCATTTCTTGCTTGCGTAGATCGGTGCAGTAGTCATTGGTAGCGCCTTTCGCGAAGATAGCCAATGATGACGCGCCGCTTCTTTTGAGTTGCTCTAACAGGGTGATGATTTCAGGATTCATAGCGCCACCTCTGCATTCAGCACGTTGCGATTCAGCCAAGACACCCACAGACGCGCTACGTAGTGGGTAGGGTTGTCGGGGTTGGTTTCGGATTTGCGGCGCTGGATTTCTTCATGCACCAGCTTGACGCGATCTTCAAAGGGGATAGGGGCGACGATTGCGCCGGTAGTGGTTGGGTTACTCATTTGCTCACCCCACGTCCGTCTGTGACGGTGTGAGCAGCAAGGAATGCGTCGAGTGCTGATTTACGGTAGCGCACGCTACGCCCCACGAGGATATACGGCAGGCGGTCGGGGTAGTCGTGACGCCATTTCTCTAAGGTGCGAGGGGCAAAACCGATATAAGGAGCGGCTTCTTTCTCTTTAAAGAGCGGGTCGCCGTTGAGGGTATAGCCGGGGATTTGCTCAACGATTTGCGCCCGGCGGATTGCGTCACGATTGCGACGGATGCGACGGGTTGCGCGGCTGGGGGTGGTGGTCTGTTTGATCATTTGACACCGCCTTGCATGGCAGTTGCCGCCTTGATCAGATCGGAATAACCGAGGTTATACGTAGCGGTCTGCACGGCTTCGATGCGCTTTTCGATGGTCTCGAACAGATGCGCCAGTTCCGCCGGTTCGCATTCCTCAAACGCTGCCTTTTTGCCAATACTGGCAAGGCATTGCAACGCCCACAGTTCTTTGCTTGATTCTAAGATGGTGTCTTGCAGGTTCATTAGTTTGCACCTCCGTTGTCAGAGGCTTCACATTCTGCGAGCGCTGAAAAAGGGGTTGCGGTACTGCCTTGCTTTTCCTGTGGGATTGCAAACAGGGTGAACAGGGCGGTTTTTGCGTCTTGCAGATTGGCGCATTCAAACGTTTCAAGATTGATGCCGTGCAGGGTTTGGCGGTGGTACGCCACGTCAACAAAGGTGGTGGTCTTGGGTTTGCCGCCGACTTGACCTTGATGGTAGCCAAGCACAATCCATGCTACTGGGGTGTCTTTGCGATAGGCGATTACGCCGGTACGTGATTGCTTGAATACCAGCAGGGGCGATTCTTTGCGCTTACGTCCGATGGGTGCAATAGGGAGGTGTGGCAGGTACGCCGATAGATTGCGGGCAGTGTTGCCCATAGTGAGTGCTGTCATGATGACCGCTCCATGTTTAGTTTTACGATTGGGCAAAAGTTGCCGGGTACTCGTATCGTCTACATGGAGCACGACGCGCTTATTCCCTCCGAGGAGGTTTCTTAGTCCACGCATACCCGGCATAAAGCCGCTGTGTGCGAAGTCTACGGGCATAAAAAATCCCGCTGCGTCGTTAGGGCGGGTTTGCCGCCATGTATGGGGATACGAGTCCCAGAATTTTGCTGTTTGCCGGTGCTTTGCATCGACACGAACAGGATAGGGGAAAAGCGGGGATACGGTCAACTTATCAGCGGATAAGATGCGTTTTGTTTTTTGGGATGATCGCGCAGAATCATTCGGTTTTGTGTTTTGGCGGTGGAATGTTTGGATGTGTCGGGTTATCATGGCGGCTCAACTTTTTTGTTCAAGGCTAGCCGCATTGCTAGCCTTTTTTTATTGTGCCGATAAAAAACACCGGAAAGCCGGAATTCCGGTTTTTCCGGTTTTTGTCCCACTATTTCACTGGGTTTTTCTCCAACTCTTTCAGCGTTTCACTAATGATGTCACTGATATGCCCGACGGATACGCCGGGGTTCATGCTGCCATCAATAGCCACAGCAATAGTTTTAAGTTTGCGGTCTCGCTTGTTCTTACCAGCCGCCCACAACTCACGCGCCTTTTGTTTCATTTGTTCGTTACGCTGCTTGGTTTCTTCTTTGACTGGCGTTTTGCTGATGCTGCGTGGTGCTGGTTCGTCGGTGAGCCTTGCGCGGTCGTGGTAGCGTTTCCATAAGGTGTGGGCTTGTCGCTGGAATGTTTCGGTGGTGGTCAAACCGCGCCCTAGTTCGTTAAGTTCTATGATTGCGAACACTTGTTCTGTGAGCGGTAATCTTAGGTAAGCTTGCAGCTTTTCGCGGTCACTTAGTCCACGATCTTCTAGGGAGTCTGGATACACATAAGGCTTGAGGTTGCCGCGCTTGATTTCAATAATTATCCCTTGGCAAAGTTGCCGCCGATATATGGCAAGGTCGATCAGCGGATAAATCAGCATGGATAATTTAATAATCGACAATGCCGACGGGGTGTCACGTAAGCCGAGCGCCGCATCATGCCACAAGTCTCTTGCATCGTCGTCTCTGTTAGCGAGCCGCGCCAGACTGGTTTTAATGGCATAGGCGGGATAATGCTTGTGCTGTAGGAAGTCTCGATGCCAATCAGGGAGCAATTGCTCAAAGACTTCTTTTTCTCCAGCAGAAAGCGCTGCATTGTGATTCCTACTCACGATTCTTAGCCAGTCATTCGCTTTTTCCGAGGGTATGGCTAACTCTGTGATTGCATCGGTTAGCGTGTTGTACCTGCACCATTTTTCTTCCATACTTCGCTTGTCCTTTCTTTCACCTGAAAGACACTCTAGGGGAACGGTGTTTGCGCGTTGTTCCCCTTTTTTGTGCCTGCTTGATCGGATTCTATGGCGTGCAGCGGATTCCGGGCAAAAAAAAGCGGGTTAGGTTGCCCCATCCCGCAAAATGACCCGACGAAGGGATTCTCTCAAAAAGCATATTGTCTTGAATAAAGTGGCGAGCTACCGACAAGGGAAGAACAATAGCCCGCCGTTGGGCAAGGGTTCGAGAATGACGCGGATTTAATACACCCCGTGTTCTCGGATGGATTTCTTGATGGATAAACGGGTATGCAGTGACGCGGCTTTTAATGCCAGCCACGCCGAGAATGCTTGCATCGCGGTCACGAGTTTGAAACCTAATCGAATGTGCATGTGCTACTCCTTAAAATTCGTAAGTGTTGCTATCGTCGGCTAGGGTTTTTCCCAGTGTGCCGAGTTTGGCTTGCGCCGCTGCATTTTCGGCTTCGACTTTTGCCAGCTTTTCCGCTGTGGTGCTAATCGGTGGCGTGTTGTTGCCAACGTCCGTTTTTAGGCGGTTTTCAGCCACTTGCAGGCGATTTTCTAAGGTGGCGATTCGTTCCGCGAATGCCTCCGTTATGGGGGTAAGCGCATTTTCTAGCGCCTTATCCACCCCTTTCATGACCGCCTCAAGGTCTTGCTTTGTCATGCCCATTGTTTACGTCCTTTCTGGCGTTCACCAGATGATGTTTCATGTATGCCTTAACGTGCTTCGGATTGAAGCGGTAAAGGTGTCGAGTGCCTACCGGAATTTCTAGCCGGGGCAATAGTTCAGGGTGTTTTTTGGCATGGCGCAAAAATGCGGGTGCTGTCATGTTTGCCAGCGTTGCCGCTGCCCGTGCTGATAGGCTGTAATCCGCTATCTTTTCGGGGGCTTGACTGGGTGTCGGCTTAGCGCCCGCATCCAACGTTTTGAGGTAACGTTTCACGCCCGAATTCGGGTCAAGTTGCGCCGCTATCAGCAGCAATTCCCGTGCCTTTTCAGGATCAGTGTCCAGCCGTGCCAATGCCCGCGCTTTGTGGAGTTTCGCGGTTATTTGGTCGGTCATGTCGTAACCGCTAACCACTTGCGCCAGATCGTCGAGCACGTCGGCATGGGTGGCAGTGTCGCCCGCTTTGAGGATACCGCCCGCGATTTCTTCGGTGACGGTTTCCGCTAAGGTGCGTGAGAAGTCTTTGGGAGCGCTCAGCCGCTCAGCGAGTGCAAACCGTGCCAGTTCTAAGCCGCGTTGCCATTCGCCCACGTCGATATGCCACACGGTCAACCAGACAAACATGATGGCTGCTTTGCTTTCGTAGGCTTGTTGCACCATGAAAGTATTTAGCCATGCTTGGTACTGGGTGAGCGCTTGACGTTTGGCACTGGCACGGGTGGCACGGCTTTTAATGTGGCTCATGCGGTGATAATCCGCGCTGAATTGCGCTGCAATGATGCTGTCATGACAGGCTTCACGCGCCGGGTTCACCGTTGCCGCCGTAGCGGGCAATTCTGCCCGCGTCGTGCGTGTGCCGGTGCGGTGTTGTGCAGCGGGTGACAACATGGTTACACCCATTCGCCCGCGCCGGTCGGTAGCAAAATTGCCCCGTTGCGCACGCCTGCGAATTTGCCGAAGTCTTCCACCACATAGGCTTCATTTTCCGAGTGGTATTCTTCGAGGCGGTCACGCTTGGGGTTGTCGATAATCGCCCGGCGTAATGTGCCTAACTGGTAATAGATAGATAGGTTGCTGTAGCTGGTCACAACCACACCACGCACGGGGAAGAATGGCGGCATGATGCACGGTAAACCGGCGACGGTTTGCGCCGCGAACCATGTACTTAAGGCGTTGCGCTCAGTGGGTAAGGTGCTGTTAGACAACAAGGATAAACCGTGGCTTGTCCAGATTTCGCGCCCGACCAATACCACAAGATCGTCTGCCCCTTGATGCCATGCGTCCAGCAAGTTGGTGATCATGTCAAAGACAAGCATATCAAGTGTTTTGTAGTTGCCGCCCTCACCTACTTTGTACGTGTCAGTGGTTGCCGCGCCGTCTGAGTCATAACCGAGGATGCGGGACGGTTCACTGTTGCGCACTTTTGCGAGCCAGCCGATATTTACGTCTTGCAGCAATGGGTTAGCGGTCTTGTCGGTGACGGGAGCAGCGGTTTCTCCATTGAACCCGATCATCAGACGGTCACGTGCCTTTTGCAGGCTCAGGCTACCGTTATACGTTTTCTGGAAATTATCCATGTGCGCCCAACTGTCTAACGTCCGATAACTGATATGCGTGTCGGTGTTGGTTTGCATACAGCGGTATTCGTCGCCTTGCAGGTCGGCAATTTCGCGGGTACGGCGCT
Organism: Thiothrix winogradskyi; assembly: GCF_021650935.1. Taxonomy (NCBI): domain Bacteria; kingdom Pseudomonadati; phylum Pseudomonadota; class Gammaproteobacteria; order Thiotrichales; family Thiotrichaceae; genus Thiothrix; species Thiothrix winogradskyi. The sequence continues at coordinate 3,158,435 of NZ_CP091244.1, forward strand.
CTTCAATGTCGGTGTTAGTGCGACTGGCTAACGGTTGACTGACACCCACGCCCACACGTTGCCCCAGTTGGGCAGTGACAGGAATATGGTTCACGTTTTTGAGGAATTCCGCCCGCTCTGCTACCCGTAAAAAGGTTTTCTGTTGTGCGAGGGGTGGATAATGCGCGGTTTCGTTGCGCACCACGTTAGGATTCCCGATGGCTTGCGCGTAAGCCTTCATGTAGTTGTTCCAGACTTGCCGAGTAGATGGTTGCATGGTCATGTGTCCAATGGGTGATAATGCGTTCAATATATTCCGTCTGTTCGCAAGAATTTAGCGCTGTTATTACTGGATACCGCCGCATAGTAAAAACCGTTACAGGGGCAACATTAACAACGTTTTGGGGTGTGTCATTTTGTGCTGTTTTGTGACATTGGCGTGATGTGCTGCCCTGCTACAAGCCGCTTTCAGCCTAGAAAGTGCTAAGAATCACCAAAAAAAATGCAAAAACCCGGCAGGTGAGGAGGAGTGCGAACGCCGGGGCGGGAAAATATTCAGGTGCATGAAGAATCCAAGGCGCAAAAAAGCCGCATCAGGTGCGGCTCTTCGGGGTCAATGATGTGATCGTCTGGTATGGGTTCGCGGCGATTGTGCTTGTGTAGGCGGTTGCCTTCGCACCACGGACACCCACCGTGATTCCTACATGAATTAGCCCGGCATGAATTCTGGGTCTAGCACTTGCTCAAAGCTCCACGGGCAAGCATCTGGAAAGGTGCTTTCAGGTAGACCCGTTTCACGTTCCGCGCCGATCTTTGCCACGTCGTAAGCGTCTGCCAGCTCTTCGGCTGCATGGTGCTTTAGGCTTGGGCTTTTGCGTAGCCGCGCCGCTAAGCGCTTACGTTGCTCCACAATGGTTAACTGCCAGCTACGCCGATAGGGGTAATCCGCCTGATACTGCCACTTGAGCATGTGCATTAGCAGCACTTCGAGACGATGGGCGAATTCGTTGCGTTCACTTGCGCCCATGCTTTCAACCTCTTCTATCAGGTTTACTAAGTCGATTTCGCCTAAACGGTGCTCTTTCAAGAGTTGCGCTTGCTCTTGTGTCCATTCGTAAAAGTCGGTCTTGTATGCAATTGCGCCCATATTGCGCCCTCCGTTGGTGTCAGTGTGCGGATTGCCGGATATGCCCTAGTGCAGCACGAGCAATGAAGCCTGAACGGGTTTCGCCGTCACGTTCCGCCGCCGCGTCTATGAGTTGAAGGATACGTTCCGGCAGACTGATATTCACCCGTGTGGACTTGCCTGATAGTTTGCTCACATCCACCTTGGTGATTGACCAAATGAACCCCTCATAGGCTTTCTGGTGGCGTAATGCTTCCATTGGTGAGGGTTGCGGGAAGGGTTTCCCGTTATCCAGATACTCTTCAAGCTGCAATAGGATTGCATCCTCTGCCTGCATCAGTGCTTCATCCAAGGTATCCCCCGCTGAAAAGCACCCCGGAATGTCTGGCACAATCACGCCGTAAGCGTGGTTAGCGTCGCCTTGCTCTATGGCTATTGGGTAGTACATGGCTTAATCCTCTATTCCGGCTTGCCGTTTAATGGCTTTCACAATGCCCGCCCCTAGATCTTTCTTTGGGTGTGGCACGGTGACGGTATGCCCGTGGTCTGGGTGCTTGAATTGGTGGTGACTGCCCCGCGTTCGTGCCAGTTCCCAGCCGTGTGCTTTCAGTAGTTTTATCAGTTCACGGCTATTCATGCGCCCACTTCCTGTATTGCATTGTGTGTATGATACACACGAAAAACCCGCACCGCGTTTGATTGTTTGGTACGTTGTGGCGTTTGCGTTCGGGTGGCTCTAAGTGTTCAGCTTTTGCCCTGTAGTCGTTTGGTGATGGTGTCGGTTGCAAGCTGGCGTTGATAGTCGGTAATGGTTCCGTCGGGTGTGCCGTCGAGGTGATAGCGGTCTGTTCCGCTCTGGATGTTTTGCAGGTAAACGCCGTGATTGACGTGCATTCTCAGCAGCTTTTGCACAACCTTCTTGCTTGCGCCGGGAAATTGCTCTTCGTTCACCAGTCGGAATATATCCTTCTCTATGCCAATCGCGAGCGGATGGAAGTCGAACCAGACGCGGAAGGCGTTTAGGCGGTCGTTCAATTCGCGCAACTTGAGTTGTGAAGGTGGCGTTACCTGCTTTTTTGGGGCGGGTGGTTTGCGCGGTTTCTTGGGTTTGGCGTTGGCGGGTGGTTTGGGCTTGGGTTTGCCCTGTCCTGCCCGCTGCACTTGTGGCAGTTCTTCGCGCCGGATGATGCGCTTACCCGTGCGCTGTACCGTGCCAGCCGGTGGCGACGCGCTGGGGGTGGTCGGTTTGCGGGTGATGGTCAAGGTTTTTTTCGGGGTGTCGGTCATGTCCAAACTTCCTTCTCAGGTATTGATTGCCGCCGTAGCGGTCTTGGATGTGGATAGTTTACCGGATGTCAGGCTTAAGAGCTTGTCGGTGATGGTCTGCATGGGTTCTCTGAGGCTTTCCACGTCGGTCACGATGTAACCGCCGGTTACGTCCGCCGCGCCGGTCTTGTGATTGATCAAACGCTTTAGGGTGTAGCCGCGCACACCGCTGTTTTCGGCAGTCGTGGTGAAAGTTCTTCTCAGGTCGTGCATTGCCCACTGTATGTTAGTCCTGGCACGAATTGCCTTGATAACTTCTTCAACGCTGGACAGAGGAGAGGTGTTGTCAGTCGCCCGGAATACTAAGCCGCTGCCCTGCCCACTTCGGGCTTGCCATTGGGTTAACAGATCGCGGGTGTAGGTGGTGAGCGGTAGCGTGTGACTGTGGTGGTTTTTGGTGTCTTCCAGTTTGATCGTGTTGTTCTTCAGGTCGATATTTTCCCACAGCAATTTACTGGACTCGCTACGCCGGTAGCCACTGAACAGGGTTAGCAGGAAATAGACACGCGCTTTTTCTGCGAGTGCGCCGCCGTACCATTCCGGGAGTGAGTTCACCGCCTCATACCAGATCGGCAGTTCGTCATTTTTGATAATGGTCTGTTTGCGGTCTACCCGGTTCCATGCGCGGCTGTGTGAGAGGCGCTTGACCGGGTTGGATTTGATCAGCGGTTGTTCGCTGTCATCCAAGTATTCACCAATGGCATAGTTATAAATGCTACGTAACACGCGCATTTCATTGTTTGCCCGCGCTGCGGAATGTTGGCTTCGTTCGCGGTGGCGTTCTTCGACCATATCACGGGTGATACTGTTCAACGGCTGCGACTCCCAGTCGGGAAAGCCGACACGAATAGAGCGCTCATAATCGGCAATGGTGGCGGGCTTCAGATTCTTGTGCGATGTCAGATAATCCTTGAACACTTTTCCCAAGGTCATTTGGGCGAATTGCTGCACCTCTGCCCTGCCCTGCTTTTGCTGGTAACTGGTTTGGCGGGTGGTGGCTATCAGCGAGAGTTCCGCTAGGGCTTTTTCGCGGGCTTGGGTCACGGTCATGTCAGGGAATCGCCCCAAGGTGATACGCGCCGCCTTGCCTTCGAGGTGTTTTCTCACCTGAAACGACTTCGCGCCCGGCGGGGTAATCATCAGCAGCAAACCATTAACCTTCAGATCGTAGACGTAACGTCGCCCACTGTTAGGTGGTTCGAGCGCATCCAACACCGTCTTGGTGAAATTGAGTTTTTCCGGCATACCGCCTCCTGAATGTTTGGTTTTGGTTCGGTTTTGATGGTAGCGCAAACCGCCGCCGGGGTCATGTTTCCGATTGTGGCGGGGTCATGTTGCGGCGCGTACCTTGGCGGCGTTTGGCGTAGTGTGGCGGGTTTATGGGTGGTGTGGTGGTCGGCTTCCCGTGGGTTTTTGGGTTGTTGTGGGTTTCGGTATCCCTAGCCCTTAAAATCTCTCGCTGGTAACAGCGTGCCGGTTCGAGTCCGGCTCCGGGCACCACTCATTTCGTTATAAACCCGCTCAACCCGTGTTGTTGCACCTTCCGCCCTGCCATCTTCACGGCATAATACAACGCCTCCTCCAGCAATTGCCCCGTCGCCAATGCATGAATCAGGCAAGCGTTAAACACATCCCCCGCCCCCAACGTATCCACCACCTCAACCGCCAACGCTGGCGCATGAAAGACCACCCCAAGCTGATCAATTGCCCAAGCACCTGCCGCTCCCCACGTACACGTCATCCACACCTTGCCGTGTTTGGCTTGCCGATCACGCAAAAAACTTTCCGCATCCTGAAACCCGTGCGCCTGCGCATACGCTCGCGGAAACATCACCAGATCCACTTGCGGAATCAAATCTTCCAAGCCATCCCGCACTTTTTCGATTTCCAGCGATACCGGTTGGTCGAAAATATTGTCATGGGCATAAGCCAGCATCGCAGCGAGTTCAGCCACATTGCGCCCTTCAAAGTGCAGCCAATCGTAATGTGATACCGGAATCCGGCAAAAATCCGCTGCCGCCAATTCCACCAAATCGCGGTGATGCACAATCGTGCGACTGCCATTTTGCTGATTCAGGGTGATGTAAGACACGGGGGATTTACCCGTTTGACGCACCGCGTATTCCAAACCGATGGATTTTTCGCCCAATGCGCTAAAAATGTGATCGCCATCACCATCTTGCGCAATTAATCCGCAAAAATCACAGCGATGCAGGTGAGCTGCCAACACTTGCGCCACATTCGCCGCATTACCACCCGTCTCACGCCACTGCTGCACCGCACGCATTTCCTCGTCTTCTTGTGGGTAATGCTCAACCACATTGACAATATCCAGCGTGGCATTGCCTGTTACTAAAATAAAACTCATAAATTTTTTTCGTCCTTATGCAGTATTTTTTGAAATCCCGTGGTCGTAATCATTGGGCAAAATGATAACGTCACAGGGGATTTATAATGTACAAATTATTGGGGCTGCTACTTCTGGCACTCATGCCGCTGCAAACACTCAACGCCAACGAGTTGACCATGCGCATTGTCGGCGGGAATCCAGTTGGGCAAAACGCTTGGCCTTCGGTCGTTGCCATCAAAACCACCCACGATGGGCAAATACTCTGCGGTGGTAATCTGATCCACCCCCTGTGGGTGCTGACTGCCGCGCATTGTATCAGGGGCGAGGCGGAAGGCTTGTATTATGAATACGGCACGCCCGACTTAGTGACTTTTTCAGGGGCGACAGGGTTAGATTCTCCAAATGGGCGGCACATGCAAATCCAGCGTATTGTGGTTCACCCCCATTACAATATGAGCAATGGTGCGAATGATCTAGCGTTACTGATGCTGGCAGCCCCCTTGGAAGGTGCGACCATGCCCGTGTACGCCGACAATCCCCCACCCGGTACTGCCGCGACTGTGGTTGGCTGGGGTGCACGCGCTGCCAAAGCGAATAACGGCTATCCCGGCAATTACCCCACGCAAATGCATCAAGTCACCGTACCAATTATCCCCAATGAAATCTGCAATGCCCCAAACTCTTACGGTGGCAAAATTCAATCCAGCATGTTGTGTGCAGGCTACCCGCAAGGTGGCCGGGATGCCTGCGTCGGTGATAGCGGCGGTCCCTTGCTAGTGCAACAAAATGGGGTTTACCGTCAGGTGGGCATTGTCAGCCAAGGGGAAGGTTGCGCGATGCCGGGGAAATACGGCATTTATACCCGTGTTGCCAGTTACGCCGGTTGGATACAGCAATTTGCCCCGCCACCGTATGCACAAGCGCCGATCACACCACCCAATGACCCGCGTGCCAGCTATCCGGGTGGTGCTGGCGTATTGGAAGGCGGTTGGTTAGCCCTGCTGTTCCCCGCACTGGTGTTGTTCAGGAAGAAGACTTCAAAACATTAACAGTATTGTCGAGTTCAAGCTGCTTCAGTAACAGTTTTTTCATGCCCCAAGGCACAAACTGAAGCAGCGTCACCCCGGTGATGCCCAGTAACAGCATACTTCCCATAATATTGCCGACCAAAGTGTCGGCATTCAGCAAATTACCCATCCCCACGAAATCGAGCACAAAGCGTAGCAGGTAAAACATGAGGGAAGCCAATAGCAAAATGGTGGATATATGCACCAAAGCGCCCCCGGTCTGATTGACCCATGACCAACGCTGGCGCTCTTTTTCAGCCACTTGTTCGTAGTGACGCGAACGCAAGCGCACTTCACGGATAATGCGCTGTCTGGAGGCATCCAAAATCCGATCCCCTATTTGCTTTTCGCGCTGGCTCAAGGTCGCATAAGGCAAATGCGTCATCACCCGTTCATGCTGATCCACAACCTGGTTGAACAGCTCACCCGAATCAATCTGATCGGGCAAGGGTAAGGTTGCGAGCGCATCCTGTTTCCAGTTGGCATGAACATAATGTTGAATGCGTTGGAGGCGGATACTGCGCAAATCTTCCAACACCGTCTGGATTTCACCCTGCCCGACAAAATCGGGTTCAGCTTGCGCCTGTACATAGTGAATCGCCGAACGCCCAACCACTTGCGCCAAATGTTGTGCTGCCAAGGGGATTTCACCCGCTGCGCTCAGATAACGCGACAATTCATAACGCACTTCCAAATCATCGGGAGCCGCCTCAGGCAAAATACTCAGGGCAATCTCGGCTGCCTTGCTAAACTCTTGCCGCCCATACCAAGCAGCAGCCAAATGCCGCCGCGCAAAGCGTGCAAACAAAGGGTCAGAAGCTTGCGCCTGTTGCGCCGCTGCTTCCAGATGAAACGTGGCTTCCGGCAATTGATTCAGCATAAACAAATATGCCCAACCTAGCTCAAAATGCGCGCGGTAATTGAGTGGGTTGACCTGCAACCCATCTTTGAGCATTTGCACTGCCAGCGCTACCCGCTGCTGGGCATCATGCACCGGAACCAGCAAGGCTTCTGACAGTTTTTTCCCAGCAAAGTCAACGCTCATGCCCGCACGGTATAAGACGAAATTGCCTTGGCTATTGCTGAGCAATTGTTTGCGCTGATGTTCCTTGCCCTGCTGTAACCATGCACCTTGCTGCGCAATAATCCCAGCCATCCATTCGACTTGATGGCGTAAGCTCGGCATAACTGCATCGCTCTCTCCTGCACGTTGTAAATTGCCGCGTATACCGGTTTCTAACAGGTCACTCAAGGCTGGCGGTTGCAGCCCTTGTAAGGATGCGAGGTATTCCACATTAAGGCGATGAAAGGCATGGCGCTGGTGCGCTGGGAAAAAAATGCTACGCATCTGGCGAGCAATGCATTCGTCAGACATCATGATAGTATCCAAATTGTAATAACACTCAGGGTTGAGCTGGTGGATATTATAGCCATATGTGATGAATTTCTATGATACCCATCACAATTTCAATAGAATATCAACACGATATAATAAATAAAACCTATTAAATAAGCGGTTGTTGCTTTACCTAGGCAGGCGCTTTATCAGGATTTCAACACCATTTTTTCAGGGTGAGTTGCGAACTGTACAAGCTAATCTGTTATGCTTCACGTTGAAATTTATTCTGTAACCTCAACACTAGCAACCAGTAGAACATTTTTAGGAGCTTTAACTATGCCCTGGAACGAACCGGGTGGGAATCAACAAGATCCTTGGTCAGGAAAAAAACGTGGCTCAGGCGGCAATGACCCTGAAGAGCTAATCCGTAAATTGAATGAAAAATTAGGTAAGCTATTCGGCGGTTCCGGTGGCAATGGTGATAACGCTAATCAAAACAGTAGTAAAGGCATCATTTTCCTACTGATAGTATTTGTTGTTGGCTGGTTGTTATCAGGCTTCTACACGGTTGACGCGCGTCAACAAGGTTTAGTGCTGCGGTTCGGCGCTTATCAAGCCACCACGGATGCAGGTTTGCACTGGCGTTTACCCTACCCCATTGAAACCGTTGAAATCATCGACACCGAACAAAACCGGAGTGCACAGGATCGCAACACCATGTTGACCAAAGACGAAAATATCGTCGAAGTAGCGGTCGCGGCACAATACAAAGTGCGTAATCCTGAAGATTATGCCTTCAACCTCCTCAACCCAGATTTCTTGGCAGACCAAACCCAAGGGACACTCTACCAAGTGATGCGGGGCATTACCCGTGAGGTGATCGGGCGCAATGACATGGACTTCATCCTCAAAGAAGGTCGGGCGCAAATTGCCGGTGATATTCAAACCCAAATGCAACAGGTATTGGATAACTACCGCGCAGGCTTACAAATCATCACCGTCAACCTGACGTATGCTGAAGCGCCACCGCAAGTCAAAGAAGCGTTTGACGAAGCCAACAAAGCACGTGAAGATGCCAACCGCTATCAAAACGAAGCCCAAACTTACGCAAACAAAGTGATCCCTGAAGCGCGTGGTAAAGCCGCCCGTTTAAAAGCGGAATCCGAAGCGTTCCGTCAGGAAACGGTTAGCAGAGCGGAGGGTGACGCATCACGTTTCATGCAGTTGGTCACAGAATACCGCAAAGCACCTGAAGTTACCCGCGAACGCTTGTATTTGGAAACGATGGAAACTGTCATGGCGGGTAGCCGCAAAATCGTGATTGATTCCAACAACAATAATATGTTGTACCTGCCACTGGATCAATTGAATGGTCAAACCAGCAACACTAACACGGTTCCAGCCGCTGCTGCCGCCATGCAAAATGCGACTGACAAACAGAATGCGACACCAACACCGACTGATGCCACTACCAATAGTGCCGACCCCACAGGCACAAGTCGGGAAAACAGTGTAAGGGAGAGCCGCTAATGGATATTAAAAACATACTCGCGGTAGCCGTGGGTGCGATTGCTTTGTTGTTCTATTCCTCACTGTATACCGTGGATCAACGCGAAAAAGCAATTTTGTTCAAATTCCGTGAAATCGTGAATGCTGACATTAAACCGGGATTAAACTTCCGTATGCCTTTCATTACTACCGTCAGCAAATTTCCGGCAACCATTCAAACACTCACTTCGCGCCCGGAGCAATTCCTGACTGGTGAGAAAAAGTATGTCACGGTGGATTTCTTCCTGAAATGGCGGATTGAAGATGTCTCGGCATTCTACCGCTCAACGGGTGGTGGACGTATTGCCGATGCCGAAAATCGTCTGGAACAGCTTATGAAAGATGGCTTGCGTAACGAATTTAGTCGCCGCACCATTCAAGAAGCCTTGTCAGGTGAACGTGGCAGCATCCTCCAAGGGGTTGAAAGCAAATCCAAGGAAGTCGCCAAACAGTTAGGGATAGAAATCGTTGACGTGCGGGTTAGCCGCATCGACTTCCCCGATACCGTTAGCGATTCCGTATACAATCGGATGCGTTCCGACCGTGAACGGGTTGCCCAAGACTTCCGCTCACGCGGGCAGGAAGAAGGTGCGAAAATCGAAGCGAATGCTAACCGTGAATCCACCATCATTATGGCCGAAGCCTACAAAGAAGCGGAAAAAATTCGCGGTGAAGGTGATGCGAAAGCCGCCGAAATCTATGCACAGGCTTACCAGCAAGATGCCGAGTTTTACTCGTTCTACCGTAGCTTGAGCGCCTACCGCAACACCATCGGTAAAAACGGTGATGTCATGGTGCTAGAACCGACGTCCGAGTTCTTCCGCTATTTCAAACAGCAAGCGCTGCAACCCTAGGCAGTGACGTTTAACTGGAACGATTTGCTCACTGCTATCGCCCTCCTGTTAATTTTGGAGGGGCTTATGCCATTCTTAAGCCCCTCTCGTCTGCGTGAAACCTATCGTCAATTACTCGAATTGCCCGACAAAACCTTACGAACCATTGGTCTGGTAGGTGTAATTGCTGGTATCCTACTGCTCTTTTTGACCGATTAGCCACAAACCATGCTGAATACTCACCAATATTGGGCGCTTCCCGATGGCATCAGCGAAGCCCTGCCTGACGAAGCCGAAGCGCTGGAGCAACTGCGCCGCCGCTTACTCGATCTTTACGCCACTTGGGGCTACCGTTTGGTAATGCCGCCACTGGTAGAATTCATGGAATCGCTGCGCACTGGTCACGGCACACACCTTGACGTACAAACCTTTAAACTGACCGATCAACTGACCGGACGGATGATGGGCGTGCGGGCGGACATGACGCCGCAAATTGCACGGATTGATGCGCATAAATTGCAAACCGAACAGCCGAATCGCCTGTGTTACATCGGTAGTGTCTTGCGTACTCGCAGTTTCCATGACGGTTCACGTTCCCCCTTGCAAGTAGGTGCAGAACTGTTCGGTCATGCCGGTTTGGACAGTGATTTTGAAGTGATCAGCTTGTTGCTGGAAACGTTGACACATTGCCAAATCCCCGACTTGCTGCTGGACATAGGTCACGTTGGCATTTTCCGCAGCTTAGCGCGGGCTGCTGGGCTGGATGCGGCGCAAGAAAGTCATTTCTATGACATGCTGGTGCGCAAATCCCTGCCCGAAATTGATGCATGGCTGGCAACAACCAATTTGCCCGCTGACATCAGCACTTATTTGCAGCAATTGCCACGCTTGAATGGGGCGGTTGATGTACTCGATCAAGCCGCCGCATTGTTTGCGAATGCACCGAGCGACGTTCAGGATGCCCTCACGTATTTGCGCACCCTAACCACACGAGTAGCGGCGCACTTCCCCGCCTGCAAGATTCATGTTGATCTGGCTGAATTGAGCGGTTACGACTACCATACCGGCATTGTGTACGGTGTTTATACATCAGGCATGGGGCGCGAAGTCGCACGCGGCGGGCGTTACGACGGCATAGGCGAAGCCTTCGGGCGCACCCGACCTGCCACGGGTTTCAGCACCGATTTGCGCACCTTGGCAACATTTGCTTTGCCACAACAGCAACGCACTGGCAACGCCAGTATTTTTGCTCCAGCAGTACAAAATGCGGCGCTGGAACAACTGATTCGGACATTGCGCAGTCAGCAACAACGGGTTATCCGTGCGCTGGATGGGCAAACACATGACGCGGCAGCACTGGGTTGCAGCCAACAAATACTTCAGCAAGACGGGCACTGGAACGTCGTGGCTGTTTAATCTTTACTAACACCTTTTGGCACATTTGAGCGAGAGAGCGAGACTGACATGGGAAAATTCGTCGTTGTATTGGGCACGCAGTGGGGTGATGAAGGCAAAGGCAAGATCGTGGATCTGCTGACTGAAAATGCCTCCGCCGTAGTACGTTTTCAAGGTGGGCATAATGCCGGACACACGTTGGTCATCAACGGTGAAAAAACCGTGCTGCATTTAGTACCTTCCGGCATTTTACGTGAAGGCGTGGAGTGCATGATCGGCAATGGCGTGGTCGTCGCTCCTGATGCCTTGCTCAAAGAAATCGAAATGCTGGAAGCGCGTGGCGTTCCGGCGCGTGACCGTTTGAAAATTTCCGCAAGCTGCCAATTGATCCTGCCATACCACGTTGCGTTGGATGCAGCGCGTGAAAAAGCACGTGGCAAACAAGCCATCGGTACGACGGGGCGCGGCATTGGCCCGGCTTACGAAGACAAAATTTCCCGCCGTGGGTTGCGCGTTGGCGATTTGCTGAACCCGGAACAGTTTGAAACCAAGCTGCGCGGCATCATGGAATACCACAATTTCATGCTGGAACATTACTTCAAGTGCGACACGGTTGATGCCGATGCGGTACTTGTCGAAGCGATGCAAATGGCAGAAATCATCAAACCGATGATTACCGACATTCCTAACCGTTTGGCTGAATTGCGCAAAGCGGGCAAAGACGTGATGCTGGAAGGTGCGCAAGGCACGTTGTTGGATATTGACCACGGCACTTATCCGTTTGTGACTTCCTCCAGCACTACCGCTGGTGGGGCTTGCACAGGTTCGGGTATTGGCCCGCGCAATCTGGATTACATTCTGGGTATTACCAAAGCCTACACCACGCGGGTGGGTTCGGGACCTTTCCCGACGGAGTTGTTTGATGACGTGGGCGCGTACATTGCCAAGCAAGGTAATGAGTTTGGTTCTACCACAGGTCGTCCGCGCCGTTGTGGTTGGTACGATGCGGTTTCTTTACGTCGCGCTATGCACATCAACTCCATCAGTGGGCTGTGCATCACTAAGCTGGACGTGTTGGACGGTTTGGAAACAGTACGGATTTGTACTGCTTACAAGCTGGATGGCAATATCCTTGATGTTCCACCCGTGGACACGGATGAATTCGCGCGTTGCGAGCCTATCTACGAAGACATGCCGGGTTGGACAGAATCCACGTTTGGCGTGACCAGTTATGATGCGCTGCCAGCGAATGCTAAGGCATATCTGGCACGTTTGGCAGAAGCGGTGGAAACACCTATCGACATTATTTCGACAGGGCCAGACCGCGACCAGACGATTATTCTGCGCGATCCTTACGCGGGGTGAAGAATACCCCCCCATCCCCAACCCTTCCCCCGCAAGGGGTGAAGGGAGAAGGAGTTGATGTTAGCCGTCGGTTTGGCGGCATCATCCGCACTTACGGTGAGGCGGCGTTTGACCGCTTCACTGCTGCGCATGTTTGCGTGATTGGCGTGGGTGGTGTTGGGTCTTGGGCTGTCGAAGCCTTGGCACGTAGTGGGATTGGTACACTCACCCTGATTGATCTCGATAACGTTGCCGAATCCAATATCAATCGCCAATTACCTGCCCTCGGCAGCACGATTGGACGTGCCAAAATTGCCGTATTGCAAGAGCGTTGCCTCGACATTAATTCTGCTTGCCAATTGCATCTCGTTGAAGATTTTATCGACAAGGATAACCTTGCGAACCTCATCAAACCCGAATTCGATTACGTGCTGGATTGCATCGACAATGCCCGCACCAAAGCGGCACTGATTGCCTATTGCCGTCGTAACAAAATCCGCTTAATTACCGCCGGTGGCGCGGGAGGGCAAAAAGACCCGACCAAAATCCGCCTGACCGATCTGACCAAAACCTTGCAGGACCCGTTGCTCTCCAAAGTGCGTAAGGAATTGCGCCAACATTACGGTTTCAGCAGCAACCCCAAACGTCGCTTTGACGTACCTGCCGTATGGTCGGAGGAAGCGATGACCCTGCCTGAACGGACGGAGGGTGCAAGCGCGTGTGATTTGAGTTGCGCGGGAGGCATCGGTTCGGTGACAACGGTGACGGCGAGTTTTGCATTTATCGCCGTCAGCCATGTGTTGGGTAAGTTAGCGGCTACGTCTTTGGCAACGTAACGCCGGTTTGCCCTTGATACTTGCCACCACGGTCTTTGTAGGATGTGGAGCACACCTCATCCGACTCAAAAAACAGCATCTGCGCCACGCCTTCGTTGGCGTAGATTTTCGCCGGTAGCGTCGTTGTGTTGGAAAATTCCAGCGTAACGTGACCTTCCCATTCGGGTTCTAAAGGCGTTACATTCACAATTATTCCGCAACGTGCATACGTCGATTTACCCAAACACACTACCAATGTGCTGCGTGGAATGCGAAAATACTCCACCGTCCGCGCCAGTGCAAATGAGTTCGGCGGGATAATGCAAACATCACCCTTGAAATCCACAAAGCTCTTTTCGTCAAAGTTCTTCGGGTCAACGATGGTGCTGTTAATGTTGGTGAAAATCTTGAATTCGTTAGCGCAACGCACGTCATAACCGTAACTGGAAGTACCGTAGGATACGATTTTTCCGCCGTTGGCAGTGCGCACCTGCCCCGGCTCGAATGGCTCAATCATGCCCTGCTCGGTTGCCATGCGGCGAATCCAATGGTCGGATTTGATACTCATTGACGTACCCCTACCCCGCCTTGGCGCTGGAACGGTACGCTGATAAACGGCAATTTTACCGCACCGCTCAAGTCATAACGCAAACTACGGGTTTGCAAAGCTTCGGGAGCCAGTTGCAGCAATTGCATAAAATCCAAGCGCACCGGAATATTAACCGGCACTTCCTGACGCGCCCCAATACTCATTTCCTGCGCCTGATCCCCGCTGGCTACCTGACGACCGTTCAAGCTTAAACCGTACTGGATGCCCTTCAATGGAATCGGGAAGGCATTCGGATTCGCCACATTGAGCGTCACGATAGCAGTCCCTTGTGACAGGGAAATTTCCTGCAAACTGACGTTTTGGATGGATATTTTGGGTTGCTCGACCACACCGGGAACGCCACTACAAGCCGATAACAGCAGTGACGTAAACAAAAGAGGCAACATTCGCTTTAGCATAAACAGTCATTCTTCCTATTCGTTGGAATAGTCAATACTAAACGAAACGCGCTCTCAATACACCTGTCGGGCAAATAGCCGTTCCAAGCGATGTTGCCAACGCTGCATCCGCTCTTCACGCTGGACTTGCGGGGCACACAAACGCCGGGAACGTAACCCTTGCCGCAATAGCAAGGGAAATTTGTTATCACTTTTAACCGTTGCTGTTCTAAGACTCATGATGCGCCACACTCCTGTTTATCTTCTAGTTAAATACTTTGATAAGCATAACGCGAAGATGTGCAGAAAATGTGTAGAGCCGATGGAAGGTTTTTGCAGCAAGTCCGCGTTAACGGTTGGCTTGAGACTCCAGTGGACGAATTTGTGTCGCCACTTTATCCAACACCCCATTCACGAATTTATGGGATTGTTCCGCACCGTACTTTTTCGCCAGATTCACGTATTCGTTCACCACGACTTTGTAAGGTGTTTCAATATGATTGAGCAACTCACACGTAGCCACGCGCAATACCGCATGTTCAATTGGGTCAACTTGTGCCAAGGTACGATCCAGATACGGCGTAATCCGGTTTTCCAGCTCCTCCCCTCCCTCAATCGCGCAACGCATCAACTTATGAAAAAATGCTGCGTCACACTTGCGAAAATCGGCGGCTAACTCCTGTTCTTCCTGAAAATACACATAAACATCGTGGAAGCCGTTACCGGTAATTAACCACTGGTAAGTCCCTTGCATCGCCAAACGCCGCGCCACTCGGCGACGCGCGATTAACTGCTGGGACTCCGAGAGGGGTTTGTGTCCTGCCATGTGTGTTTATTTCCTAATCTTGCGCAATAAGGAAACCATTTCAATCGCTGACAGTGCCGCTTCAGCGCCTTTATTGCCTGCTTTCGTACCTGCACGCTCAATGGATTGCTCAATCGTATCCGTGGTCAACACGCCAAAAATAATCGGCAATTCATGGCTCAAACCCACTTGCGCCAAGCCTTTGGAAGCTTCGCCCGCTACGTAATCAAAATGCGGCGTACTGCCACGGATGACTGCACCCAACGCAATAATGGCATCGTAATCACCATTTGCCGCCATCGCCTGCGCCACTAAGGGGAGTTCATACGCCCCCGGAACGCGCACCACGTCGATGTCTTCCTCTTTCACACCGCCGTGACGCTTGAGCGCATCCACCGCACCTGCCAGCAGGCTTTCGACGATAAAACTGTTGAAACGTGCTACGACGATGCCGTACTTGGCTTCTTGGGGTGCAAAATCACCTTCGATGACATTGAAGCTCATTGAACCATCCTAAACTCATTATTAAAGAACACACAGAAGCGGCTGGGGTAAGCCGTTTCTCACTTAATCCTGAACATAATCCACAATTTCTAAACCGAAACCGGCAATGCCATGCAAACGGCGCGGCGCACTCATGACACGCATCCGGTGTACGCCCAAATCCGACAAGATCTGCGCACCAATACCGTAGGTTTTTAATTCAGCCGGTGAAGAACGGGTATTGTCCTGCACTACTGCTTGAGATTCAAACCCTTTCAAACGTTTCAGCACATCTTGCGTCTGAATCGGTTCGCGCAAGATAACAATCACGCCCTTGCCTTCACGCTCAATCCGCTGCATCACGCCGCGCAATGGCCAGCCACAACCCGGTTCTGCCAATGCCAACAGGTCACACAATTCATTTTCCAAATGCACCCGCACCAACACGGTATCGTCAGCACCGATGTCAGCTTTGACCAGCGCTAAATGAATGTCATGCTTGGCTTGTTCCTGATACGCGACCAAATGGAATGCGCCGTATTCGGTTTGCACCTCTTTTTCAAAGACTCGCTCAACCGTTTTTTCATGCTGCACGCGGTAGCGAATCAGGTCTTCGATGCTGCCCATTTTCAAACCGTGCTTTTCGGCGAAAATCTCCAAGTCAGGGCGACGCGCCATCGTGCCATCTTCGTTGAGAATTTCAACAATTGTCGCCGCCGGTTCAAACCCTGCCAAACGCGCCAAATCGCAACCCGCCTCGGTATGCCCTGCACGAGTCAACACGCCACCGGGTTGCGCCATCAACGGGAAAATATGCCCCGGCTGTTCAATATCGGTAGGTTTCGCATTCGGTGCCACCGCAGTACGCACCGTGTGCGCCCGATCATAAGCCGAAATACCGGTCGTGACCCCTTCAGCGGCTTCAATGGACACGGTGAAATTGGTGCGGTGTTCTTCATCCGTCGCAGAAATCATCAGTGGCAAATTCAATTGCTTGCAACGCTCACGGGTCAAGGTCAGGCACACCAAGCCGCGCCCTTCCTTCACCATGAAATTAATGTCTTCAGGGCGAGTGAGCGATGCCACCATCAACAGGTCGCCTTCATTTTCGCGGTCTTCGTCGTCAACGATAACGACCATTTTGCCTTCTGCGAGGTCTTTAAGAATCTCTTCTGTGGTGTTGAATTGCATGGTTTCTCACTTCATAAAGCCGTGTTCGGCAAGGAATGCTTCGGTAATTGCGCCGCTGTGAGGCATCATCTCAGCAGCGTTATCACCCAGCAACAAACGTTCAAGGTAGCGGGCGATGACATCGACTTCCAGATTAACCGCTGTGCCGCTACGGTAATCGGCGATAATGGTTTCGCTCAAGGTGTGCGGCACGATATTAAGTTCAAATGTGCTGCCTTCGACTTTATTGACGGTCAGGCTAGTGCCATCCATGGTGATCGAGCCTTTCGCGGCAATGTACTTTGCCAACTGTGCCGGAGCGCGGATGCTAAAACGTACTGAACGCGCATCGTCATGGCGACTAATCACTTCGCCCAAACCGTCCACATGCCCGCTGACCAAATGCCCACCGAGGCGGGTTTGCAAGGTTAAGGCTTTTTCCAGATTGACCTTGGAACCGCGTGCCAAATGCCCCAGACTGGTTAGGGACAAGGTTTCGCGGGAAACATCCGCGCTAAAACTGCCACTATCCAACGCCACCGCTGTCAAACACACGCCATTGACCGCAATGCTATCGCCCAGTGCCACATCGCTCATGTCCAACTTGCCTGTCGCAATCGTCAGACGCATATCACCGCCTTTGGGCTGCATATCGCGGATTGTGCCGATGGATTCAATAATACCGGTAAACATCAGTTTTTCACCTCTGGTTTCAGGCTGGCAATAATACGCCAATCTTGCCCCACTGCGCGAATATCGCGAATTTCCAGCGGAATACGCTCGCTCATTTGGGCAATCGCCGGTAAATGGAACAAAGGCCGGGCGCTAGACCCCATTAGATGTGGCGCAAGGTAGATAACCAGTTCATCTGCCAAGCCCTGTTCCACTAATGCACCCGCCAATGTTGCACCCGCTTCAACATGGACTTCGGTAATACCATCCTCGACCAATGCCGCCATGACATCAGGCAAATGCAATTGTTGACCTGAAAACTGGCGGATAATAACCCCAGCCTGCGCTAACAGTGCCATTTTTTGCGCGTCATGACTGCACGTATATAGCCGAATTTCACCCGGTAATTCGAGCAACTTGGCATTCAGCGGGAATTGTAACGCCGAATCCAGCACCACCCGCACCGGCTGACGCACCTTGCCCGCAATACCTAACTCGTCCGCAGTCAGGCGTACATTGAGGGATGGATCATCCGCCAGCACCGTGCCAATGCCGGTTAACACCGCACCTGCCTGCGCCCGTAGCAACTGCACATCACGCCGCGCCGCTTCCCCGGTAATCCACACACTTTCACCGGATTCCATTGCGGTACGCCCATCCAGACTCATCGCCATTTTCAGCCGCACATACGGGCGATTGCGTTCCATACGGGTAATAAAACCGGGATTCAAAGCCCGCGCCTCGTTTTCCAGCAAACCGGAGGCGGTTTTGATCCCCGCTTGCGCTAACAAACGCAAACCATTACCTGCCACCAAGGGGTTCGGATCCACCATCGCAGCCACGACCCGTGCTACACCCGCTTGTAATAAAGCATTGGCACACGGCGGCGTGCGCCCATAATGCGAACAAGGTTCAAGTGTGACATAAACATCGGCATCACGGGCTGCCGCACCTGCCATGCGCAAGGCGTGGATTTCGGCGTGGGGTTCACCGGCACGTTCATGCCAGCCTTCACCGACAATTTGCCCATGACGCACAATCACACACCCCACACGTGGATTCGGTTGCGTGGTATACCAACCGCGTCGCGCCAGTTGCAGCGCGTATGCCATGTAACGGTGGTCGTCAGGGGTAAAATTCATGCTTTGGAAGGAATCGGCAGTAAATTGATTTGGCGATTACGTTGCTCTGAAGTGGGATCGCTTTCCAGATGCTCGATCATGCTGCGGAACTCTTCAATGGCATCGAAGCGGCGGTACACCGACGCAAAACGGATGTAGGCGACTTCATCCAATTGACGCAACTCATCCATGACCAATTCACCGATCATGGATGAAGGCACTTCGCGTTCCCCGCTAATCAAAATGCGTTTGCGAATATGCGTTAATGCCGCTTCGATACGGTCTATCGACACCGGGCGCTTTTCCAACGCCCGCATAATGCCGCCGCGCAATTTATCGTCGTCGAAAGGTTCACGCGCCGCATTGGATTTAATCACTCGCGGCATCGTCAGTTCTGCCACTTCATAAGTTGTGAAGCGCTCATCGCAAACCGAACAGCGCCGCCGACGGCGCACTTGGTCGCCGTCATTCGCTAAACGCGAGTCAACGACCCGCGTGTCATCTGCACCGCAAAAGGGGCAACGCATCCTAGATTACGCCGGATGATCGCCAAAACTACTGGAACGGTATACAGGGAAACGCTCACAAATACTGAGCACTTGCCCTTTCACCCGGTTAATGGTGGCTGCGTCTTCGACGTTATCCAACACATCCGCCATCCAGTTCGCCAATTGGGTGCATTCCGCCTCCTTGAAACCACGGGTGGTAATCGCTGGCGTACCCACACGGATACCGCTGGTGACAAATGGCGATTGCGGGTCATTCGGTACTGAGTTTTTATTGACGGTGATATTCGCTGCACCCAACGCCGCATCCGCCGCTTTACCCGTAATACCTTTGTCGATCAGGTCAATCAGCATCAAATGGTTATCAGTGCCACCCGACACAATCTTGTAGCCACGCCCCATCAAGGTTTCCGCCATGATTTTCGCGTTTTTAGCCACTTGCTGCTGGTAAACGGTGAATTCAGGCTCTAAGGCTTCCTTGAAAGCTACCGCTTTTGCGGCGATAACATGCATCAACGGACCGCCTTGAATACCAGGGAAGACCAACGAGTTGAATTTCTTTTCCAACTCAGGGTTGGCTTTTGCCAGAATAATGCCACCACGCGGACCACGTAAGGTTTTATGCGTGGTAGAAGTGGTCACGTCAGCAATTTGCACCGGGCTAGGGTATACACCAGCGGCAACCAAACCCGCAACGTGTGCCATATCCACCATCAAATATGCGCCGACTTTATCCGCGATTTCACGAAATTTGCCCCAATCAATCACACGGGAATATGCTGAAAACCCCGCGACGATCATTTTAGGCTTATGTTCTACAGCCAGACGCTCGACTTCGGCATAATCAATGTAGCCTTCGTCGGTAATGCCGTACTGCACTGCGTTGTAAATCTTGCCGGAGAAGTTAACTTTTGCACCATGCGTCAGATGACCGCCATGCGCCAAGCTCATACCCAACACCGTATCACCGGGGTTTAACAGTGCCATGTAAACCGCTGCATTGGCCTGAGAACCGGAATGGGGTTGCACATTGGCATAATCCGCGCCAAACAATTGCTTCACCCGGTCAATCGCAAGCTGTTCTGCGGTATCGACGTATTCGCAACCACCGTAATAACGCTTGGCAGGATACCCTTCCGCGTATTTATTGGTAAGCACTGAACCCTGTGCCTCCATTACACGCGGGCTGGCGTAGTTTTCGGAGGCGATCAGCTCAATGTGCTCTTCCTGACGGCGCACTTCGGACTGCATAGCACTCCACAATTCATCATCGTAACCCGCGATTGTCATCTGGCTGGAAAACATGCCGCTTTTCTCCTGCACGTTGAAAGCTAAAAAAGCGTTATAGCATACCACCGTTTTTGCCCTCAACCTATGCTGTTTTACACGCTGACAGGTGTCTCAAACCAAAATAGCAATGCATTAATTGGTAGTAGTCGCTGGTTTCTCTTCAGCAGGTGGGGCAACTTCGGGCTGATCGGCATCTGCACCACCGAACTTCTTACCAAAAATGACCGAAGGCTCACCGCTACGGTTATAAAAATGCAGGGTATTACCAATGGTTTCGACACTGCCCGCACGCTGCAAAGTGCGCAGATAAGCCCCTTCCCAATCCCCTACATTGATGGTCTGCTGACCTGCACCGGGGCGTAATATTGGGCAACCCTCACGCCCCTTATCAATTCTCGTAATCATGAAACCGGTATGCCCGACCTGTTTAAAGTTCGCAGCATACTCATTGCACCCACCAGAACCAGCGAGCGCCACCTCACTCACGTTCATACTAATGTTTAATTCATTGGGAACTTTGTTACCGTAAACAGACAGCAAACGCCATTCTGTACCCAATAGTGAAGGCCCGCCACTATTCAGTGGACAAGCCCCCGCTGGGAGTGGTGTTACCGCGCCTTCAGGAGGGGGAGCCGTTTCTGCGCAAACAGCAACGCTACTTAACAATAAAGGGAATAATAAAGCGCGGCAGAGCCGAACGGAAAAATTAGGCTGTGTAGTATTAGTCTTCATGAGTTTCCCTCAATGATTTAGTGATGGTTATGTGGGGCAAACATACGTCTCACACATGTGACACCCTCTGAGTATAGGAAAAATGTTAGACTTTCACCACATTGAATATTTTCTACCCCTGAGTGTTGGCTTTATACAACACCACGGAAAAGGGTAATTTTTAGGCTGGCAACGCTACTCCCAACGCCTCGCTCAAGTGCTTCCAATCGAAAAATGGTCCAGGATCGGTTTTGCGCCCAGGAGCGATATGTTCATGACCCGTAATGTGTTCCAGACTTAATCCCGGATAAGCACTGACCAACACGGGCAACAACCCTTCCAGTTGAGCGTATTGCGCTACTGTAAATGGCTCAAAATCCGACCCTTCAATTTCTATACCTACCGAAAAGTCATTACATTGATTCCTACCCCGATAGTTTGACACACCGGCGTGAAAAGCGCGTTTATGGAAAGGTACATACTGGACAAGCTCGCCATTTCGCCGGATTAACAGATGGCTCGCCACCCGCAAGTGACAAATTTCGGCAAAAAACGGGTGGGCAGCGGGATCAAGTTGATTGGTAAACAAGTGGTCGATCCACGACCCGCCAAATTCGTAGGGTGGCAGGCTAATGTTGTGCAAAACGATTAATTCAGGAATGCAACCTGCCGGGCGTTCATCGTAATTGGGGGATGGACATTGGCGAGCGCTGTCCAACAAGCCAGTTTCTAGGTCTATGTTCAAGGTTCATCCTCAGCAGGTTGTGCTAGGGCAGTTTGAATCGCCGTGTGAATCCGTGCGGGCAAGGGTTCACAATGCAATTCGCAATGGTAATGCCCATCAACGTACAGAAACATCGCAGGCAGGTGAAAAATATCCAGCGCATTCACCAGCCCACCGTTATGGACGGCATCCACCTCAAACACAGGCAAAGCGGGGTATTCATGCAAATACCGACTCAGTGCCAACTTGAGATTGCGACACGCACCACAGTTAGGGGCAGTAAAAAATACCAGTGCGGAACCGGGCGTTTCCGCCAGCACATGGTGAAAGTTAAGATCAGTCAGGTGGGTAAGATTTTTCATGCCGCGCATTATACATCCACTTGTTACCGTGCCTGCACGAAACTTGCTATAGTTTGGGGACTTATGGATGAAGGATACACGCCATGCTCGACAGCTTACACATCAAAAACTTCCGCTGCTTTGAAGATTTGACCATCCCCTCGCTGGGGCGGGTAAACCTCATCGTGGGGAAAAACAATAGCGGCAAGAGTACGTTGTTGGAGGCGGTTGCACTTTTTTCACAGCATGGTCATTCACAGGCTTTAAAGGATATTGCAAAAATGAGAGGTGAAGTATTCTCAAAAAAAACCCTAAGTACTTTAGAGGGAGATTCCTATATTGGGGATTCACCTAAAAAAAACTATATTCAATATGAACATCATTTAAAAAATGGTCGCGTAGATGTTATTGTAGTGATAAATGGTAAGAACCTTACGGAAAAGCATGTACACGAACAACTATTCCCCGAAGAAAACCATACATTTTCCTTCATTAAAACAACTATATATCCAGAAAAAGAACTAGCTAAGGCATGGGATAAAATAAGAATACAAAAGAAAGACCAGCTACTAAAAAATGCTTTACAGATTATAGACAAGAATATTGATGATGTTTTTTACACAACAAATCAAGTGACTATGATTTCTGTTTCAGGCGAAGAAGAAGCTCGCTCTATAAAATCTATGGGTGAAGGTATGAGTCGTCTACTACAAATATTTCTGTACGCTTATCAAGCTAAAGGTGGTTACTTGATGATCGACGAATTCGAGAATGGCTTGCACTACTCGATTCAGGAAGAGGTATGGGAGAAGCTGTTCGACTTGGCAAAGGAGCTTGATATTCAGGTGTTTGCAACGACTCACAGCCAAGATACGATCAAGGCATTCAGCAAGATTGCACTTCAGTCTGAAGAGGAAGGGCGCTTAATTTCATTGGGGCGTAACGAACGTGAGATTGATAAAGGCAAAATCACTGCGCTAACGTACAACGAAGATGAAATCAAACTGATTGCTGAGACAGGGATGGAAGTACGCTGATGCAAGCAAAAAACATCTTATTAGTCGAAGGGGCTAGTGATCAGAAGTTTTTTAATCAATTACTGATAGGCGTTTCTAGCCAGGTCGAAATCGAACCTAAGATACCTCGTGATGTTGATGCCCGAATTTTTCGAAATGGGCTTCAACCGCTATATTTACAACTCAAACTGCAAGTTGATTTACTGATTCGTGGACAAATTTCAAGATTAGGTGTCATTGTTGATGCCGACCACTCTACTCAAGAACTGAATGGTTTTAATAATCGCCGGGATCAGCTTACATCAATTTTACGTGGCAAAGGGTTTATCATTACCGATACACCCACCCAAAAAAATAATGGCGAGATATTCACACATCCATCAGGAGCAGAAATTGGTATTTGGATCATGCCGAATCACTTTTCTGACGGGATGATTGAAGATTTATTCATCAGCACCACAAAGCCAAATCAGAGCGACTTACTGAATCATGCCGAAACTACCATTGGCAATCTTGGTGAACTCAAAGCATTTGCTGAACATCACAATTCAAAAGCTCACCTCTCCACATGGCTCGCATGGCAAAAAGAACCGGGCACATCCCCCTCATACGCTTATCATCAAGGGTTGTTTGAAAAGAATCACCCCAATTTCATTGCCCTTATTACTTGGTTAGAAAAAGTATTCAACCCAACCCCATGAACGGACTTAACCCCCAACAACAAGCCGCCGTCACCCACCTCGGCTCTCCCCTCCTCGTTCTCGCTGGTGCTGGCAGTGGCAAAACCCGCGTCATCACCCAAAAAATCGCGTGGATGATCCGCAAAGGGGTGCATTCTGCCGATCAAATCGCGGCGATCACGTTCACCAATAAAGCCGCCCGTGAAATGCGCGAACGCGCCACCCAACTCTTGACCAAAGAAGAAGCCAAAGGCTTGACCGTTT
Source organism: Thiothrix winogradskyi (assembly GCF_021650935.1). Lineage (NCBI taxonomy): Bacteria > Pseudomonadati > Pseudomonadota > Gammaproteobacteria > Thiotrichales > Thiotrichaceae > Thiothrix > Thiothrix winogradskyi. Next base: position 3,182,327 of record NZ_CP091244.1, read on the forward strand.
CCACCTTCCACACCCTAGGCTTAAACATTATCAAGCGTGAAGCCAAACGCTTAGGCTACAAAGCCAATTTCAGCATTCTTGATGCCCAAGACAGCGAAGCCATCCTCAAAGAACTCGCCCACAAAGAAGACGTGGAAGAAGCCGACAACCTACGCTGGATAATTTCGCGCTGGAAAAATGACTTCATCTCGGTCGAACAAGCCGCCCTGCTGGCAAATACCACCGATGAAAAACTCGCCGCGATTTTATATGAAAAATACCAACGCCAAATCAAAGCCTACAACGCCGTCGATTTCGACGACCTCATCGTCTTGCCAGTACAACTTTTCGAGCAACACCCCGATGCCCTGCAACACTGGCAACACAAATTACGCTACCTGTTGGTCGACGAATACCAAGATACCAACGCCTGCCAATACCGCCTGATTCGCCTGTTAGCAGGCATTCGCGGTGCACTCACGGCGGTTGGAGATGACGACCAATCCATCTACGCTTGGCGCGGCGCACGCCCGGAAAACATTGCTCAATTGCAAACCGATTACCCAATGCTCAAGGTGATCAAGCTGGAACAAAACTACCGTTCCACCAGCCGCATTTTGCAAAGTGCCAACAAACTCATCGGCAACAACCCGCATTTATTTGAAAAAAATCTGTGGAGTACCCTCGGTGAAGGCGACCCAATCCGTATTATGCCCGCCCGCACCCCCGAACACGAAGCCGAAAAAGTCATCGGTGAAATCCTCAAAGCCCGTTTTCGTGACCGCGCTGATTTTAAAGATTTTGCCATTTTGTACCGTGGCAACCACCAAAGCCGTTTATTTGAAAAAGCTCTGCGCGAGAACAATATTCCCTACAAAATCAGCGGCGGTACCTCGTTTTTCTCCCGCGCTGAAGTCAAAGACATCCTCGGCTACCTGCGCCTCATCGCCAACCCCGACGACGATGCCGCTTTCCTGCGCATTATCAACACCCCTAAACGCGAAATTGGCACCTCTACACTGGAAAAACTTGGCGAATACGCGCACGAACGCCACGCCAGCTTGTTCACCGCCGCTCAAGAACTCGGCTTTGCTCAGCGCATTTCCGCCAAAGCCCAACAACGGGTAGAAACCTTCGGCTTCTGGCTGCACGAAATGATCCGTGCCGCTGAAAACGCCGACCCCACGCAAATTGTTAAACAAGTCATCAACGACACTGGCTACGAAGACTGGCTCAAAAACACCTGCAACACCCCCAAACAAGCCGAATCACGCATGAAAAATGTCTGGGAAATTGTCGAATGGGTACGCAAACTTCATGACGACGGGGCGGGCAAAGAAACGCTCAGCGACATCATTGCGCACATGAGCTTGGTCGATATGCTGGAACGCAATAGTGAAGAAAAAGAACAAGATGCGGTTGCCTTAATGACCTTACACGCTGCCAAAGGACTGGAGTTTCCCAACGTGTTTTTGGTCGGCGTGGAAGAAGAATTACTCCCCCACGCCAACAGCGTCGACGAACAAAGCATCCAAGAAGAACGCCGCCTCGCCTACGTGGGCATTACCCGCGCCCAGAAAAACCTCACCATCAGCTACGCCAAAGTACGCTCACGCTACGGCGATGCCTCCACCGTTGAACCCAGCCGCTTCCTCGATGAACTTCCCCCCGAACATCTCGAATGGGAAGACAAAAAAGTCGTGTCGCCGGAAGAACGCCAGGAAACAGCGCGGGCGTATATTTCTAACTTACAGGCATTATTAGGGGATTAAGTAGCGACCACGTGAAAGTTTTAGATTGCACACTTCTGGTGCAAGTGGGAATATAAAACTTACATTTCACATGGAAAAGGAGACCTGCATGACCACCAAAATCTACCTGCCTGAAAACGAGATGCCAACCCATTGGTACAATGTGATTGCTGATATGCCCAACCCGCCTTCACCCTATCTGGGGCCAGACGGCAAGCCAGTTCCACCCGAAGCGATGTTGGCTATTTTCCCCGAAGCTTTGGTCATGCAAGAAGTCAGCACCGAACGTTGGATCAAAATCCCCGACCCGGTGCGTGAAGCCCTGACGATGTGGCGACCATCGCCGCTGTATCGCGCTCACCGCCTTGAAAAGCTCCTCAATACTCCGGCAAAAATTTACTACAAAAACGAAGCGGTTAGTCCGGCGGGTTCGCACAAACCCAACACAGCGGTTGCGCAAGCCTATTACAACCAGCAAGCGGGCATCAAACGTTTATCCACCGAAACGGGGGCGGGTCAATGGGGTTGCTCATTAGCCTTGGCCGGGCAAATATTTGGTATTGACGTGCGGGTTTACATGGTCAAAATCAGCTACGAACAGAAGCCCTACCGCCGTTCCATGATGCAAACGTGGGGAGCGGAAGTCTTTGCCAGCCCTACCGATATGACAGAATCCGGGCGTGCCATTTTGGCGGCACATCCCGATTCCAATGGCTCATTGGGGATTGCCATTTCCGAAGCCGTGGAAGAGGCCGCCAGCCGCACGGACACCAATTACGCCTTGGGTTCTGTCCTCAATCATGTGTTGTTGCATCAAACCATTATTGGGTTGGAGGCTAAAAAACAACTGGCGATGGTCGGTGATTACCCCGACATGATTTTCGCGCCTTGCGGCGGTGGTTCTAACTTTGGCGGTGTTGCGTTCCCGTTCTTAGCCGATAATGCAGCGGGTAAAAATGTGCGCTTGGTGGCTGTCGAACCCACGTCCTGCCCAACGCTGACCAAAGGTATTTACACCTACGATTACGGTGATACGGCTGGTCTGACTCCGCTGATGAAAATGTACACCTTGGGTCATGATTTTATGCCGCCGGGAATTCACGCGGGCGGTTTGCGTTACCACGGCGAATCCGCGTTAGTGAGTCAGTTGTATCACGAAGGTTTGATCGAAGCCGTCGCCGTTCCGCAACTGGAAACCTTTGCCGCCGGGGTGCTGTTTGCAAAAAGTGAGGGGATTATCGCCGCTCCTGAATCCTGCCACGCGATTGCCGCTACGATTCGTGAAGCACAAAACTGCGCAAAAACGGGTGAAGCTAAAACCCTGTTGTTCAACCTGTCAGGTCACGGGCATTTCGACATGACTTCCTATGACCGTTACCTGCAAGGTGATCTGACCGACTTCGATTACCCGGAGGAAGCGATCAAGGAATCACTCGCTCATTTGCCGAAATTCGGTTAGCCCACTCGCCAGAATCCAAGCATCGGGGTCATCGTTATTGAACCCGATGCGACACATTAGCCAGACAAAGCGCTCCATTCCACCCATTTTTCCACCCGTTTTTTGCCATCAAAACGTACTAAAAACCACTCCACACCGTCATCACCCTCGCGATGATCCAGTAGCGTCACTTTGTCACCTTTGATCAGGTACATTTTGGTTTTCGTTTTGGCATCCGGCTTATCGTACAAAGCCGCTTTGTCGACGGTTATTTTGCGGGTAGCAGCGGGCGTTTTCGCTGTTACGTCAGAGGAATCTTGCGTATCGGCGATGACTTTTTTCAGCACTTTTCCTGCTGAATCGTAGATTTTGACGAAATACAAATCGCCATCAGTACCCACCATCGCACCTTCTGACCACACATAGGGTTTGCCCTTGTTGAAGCGGTAATCCGTGCTGTACCAACGTGGCCCCGAGCGTTGCGCGGTGCTCAGTGTTTTGGTTTCTGGCGTCAACGTGGGGTTGCTGATTGGCTCTTTGTATTCCTGAAATTTACCCTGCGCTTTATTCCACAAGTGCAAGCGGTAAAACAGATTGACACCGCCATAACCCACGCCTTCTAGCACTGCCACGTCACCGTAGCCGTCAAAGTTGAAATCGGCTTGCAGCAATAAACCATCAATGGTTTGGCTACCTTCGGGGACATCGGGCATTTCTCCCAATTGTTGCGTTTTCCCCTTAGGAAGTTTGGCAATAATGGTATTGCCCTGCTGTTCCACGACCACGTTCACCTTAGATTCGGGGGAAAACGTGATGGGCAATTTGGCATGACCTTGGGGTTCGGTGAATGCCGCTGCATTCAAGGAAAATAGGCTTGCGCCCAGTAAAAACAACCCGGCTGGAATGGGCTTGTGCATGGTTTTACCTCGCTGATTTAAACATTTACACCTTAGACCTTTATACCGGATTTCGTTCGGATTAGTCTGGGTAAAGTGAAGCCAGCTCTGAGGTTTTCACCGTTGCCTGTCCGGTGGATAACTTAAATCCTTGCAAGGCTTGCCACAAACCTGCGCCGCGCCAGCCACCGCTGCTGCGACCATAGAGCACCGCATTAAGCGCATCAATTTCAGCCAGCAATACCGGCGGCGCTTGTTCACGGAAATTTGCCAGCAAGGCAGGTCGTAAGTGCAGCCCGACTTCCAGCCATTGCAGTAAGGCATCGTGGGCAGCTTGCGGTTGGTTTTGCTGACAAGCTTGTTCCAGCCGTTGCCAGGCTGTTTTGGCATCTAGTTTACGGACTTTTGGCGGCATACTGGCGGTTTTAGCCGATTTATTAAGGGTCGTTTGGGATTTTTTCCAGAAATACCACAGCAACCACCCGACTGATAATACCCCCCAAATGATCAGCAGTGCAGTGGCATACCAGTCCCACGAAAACCAAGCAAACCAACCAGCGGAGGCTGCTGGTGTATCCGGGTTTTTAACAGGTTGCGGCGTTTGGGGCGCTGCCTGCGCCGGTTCCGCTGCGGTGGGTGCATTCGCAGCAGCGGGTGTTGCCTGTCCACCAGTCACCACGAGTTTCACTGGGTCAAGTGTGGTCGTTTCCTGTTTACCCGTGGCGGTATTCCACCAATCAATACTCAAGCCGGGAAATTCGTACTCGCCATTGTAAGGGGCAACCACCACCCACTTTTCCTGACGCACGCCCACAATTCCGTTGCTACCGGGGTCGTTACGCAATTCGGGTTGATCAGTGTATGCCTTGATACCCGCTGGCGCTTGGATGTCGAGCTTGGGCAGTTGTTCGGCAGCCAAACCATCCGCCACAATCGCCAACGTCAACGTAACGGGTTCACCCGCTTTCAATTTATCAGCAGGTGTCTGCCAGTGCGCATTCAAGGTAATGCTGTTAGCAGGCAGCCATTGCTTGCCAGTATAGCTGGCGGGCTGACCTTGCACTTGCAACGTCAATGGTTCGGAAAAACGCCGGATGCGCTTGCCATTCAAGCCAAATGGGTCAAATTCATTGCTGTTTTTGTCAGCAACAATGCCATCAAAGGTAGTGCGCCCTAAGGTTAGCGTACCGCTTTGCTGCGGGGTAAGCGCGTAACGGCGCTCAATCACCTGATAGTTACGCCCATTGCGCATCAAGGTCGTGTTGCGAGTTTTGCCCAGTTGCTGGATATTGCCTTTGCCTGCTTCCACTTCGGGGTGACTAAGGCTGGCTTGCGGTTGTAAGGGGGTGATGTGCAACATGCGTTGGGTAATCACGATTTGCTGCTGCACATACGGCTGCTGCGGTTCGGCGGTGAGTTCAATCAAAATATCGGGTGCGCCCCCGGTGCTCACCTGCGGGGGTGGCTGATCCATAACCTGCAAATCCAGCGCCTGACTTTGATCTGCGCCAAAAGCAATCGGGGGAATCGGCACAGTACCGGTGCGACGCGGGTATAAACGCAACTCCCACGTGGTGGTGATACTGCTGACGCCATTCACCATGCTAAAACTGTTGCTTTGCGAACGTCCGCGTATGTCAAAGTCTTGTTCTAAAGGCGAAAAATCTGGCTCACCGGATACGATGCCATCCGCCGTAAACGTGAGTACCACAGGATCACCCAATGCCACCGGATTGCGGTCAAGCTGTGCCATAATCGCAGCAGCTTGCGCCCCGAATGGCAACAGCCATAACCACGCTATCAAGAGTAACCTTACCATTCATCACCCCTTGCCTGCGCACCACGTTGTTGATATTGGTACTGAAACTTGCGCCGCCACAAACCGGATGGGTCGTCAGGAATACGCCGCAACCATTGCTCAGTGGCTTGTGCCTGCTCGCGCTGCTGCGGGTCGTCAGCATCGGCTTCCGCTGCTTCCTCTGACTTTTCACCGTCTTGCTCACCTTGTTTGGCTTGCTCTTCTTCCTCTTTAGCTTGTTCGTCAGCGGCTTGTTGTTGCGCTTGCTGCTGTTCATCCGGTGAAGAATTGGGTTGCGGCGTTTGTGAACCTTGACCCTCCGCCCCTTGCTCTTGCTGCTGCCCCCCACTCTGTTGGTCTTGCTGCGGTTGCTCTTGAGGCTTTTTCTGAGAATTTTGTTGGTTCTGCTGTTCCTGCTCCTGCTGTTGCCGAAGCGCGTCTTCGACTATTTTCAGGTTATGACGCGCATCGTCATGCTTAGGGTCGGCTTCCAATACCCGCTTGTAGGCAATAATTGCCTCCTTAAACTTACCGGCTTTCGCTTGCGCATTGCCATAATTGTACTGTCCGGTAATGCTTTGTTGCGCGGCATATTGTTGTGCAGCGGTTTGATAGTCCTTGTTTTTATACGCTGACGCCCCCTTCCATTCAGGGTGCTGAAAAAGTTCTGAAGCGCGGGCGGGTTGCCCGTTATCCAGCGCTTCTTGGGCTTGTTGATCGGGCGTCAGCCATAAATCATCCCAACTGAACGCCAAAGCGGTTTGCGGTTGGGGCAACAATATGCAGACCAGTAGCGCCCCTAGCCAGCCACGCCTGAACATCAGCGCTGCCAGCGGCAATAGCAACAAAACCAACCAATACCCCTCATTCACCCACGCATCGGTTTGACGACCTTGGCTCTTGCTTAACTGCTGTTGGCTGAGCGACTGCCACTGCTGACTTAAGGTATTCACATCAGCATCACCCAACGCCGCTTGCGTGAAAACCCCGCCACCGGCTTTCGCAATACGTGCCAAATCGTCCAGATTCACGGTCGCAATCACGGTTTTGCCCGCACTGTCCAGCAAAAAACCACCTCTGGGGCGTGGTATCGGCGTACCATCCGCCGACCCCAATGACAATACGGATACGTTGTAACCCATTCCCCATGCCTTATCCGCTGCGGCAATCGCGGCTTCCGTATCCGCCACACCGTCAGTCATCAGCAAAATACTGCCGGTTTTCATGCCCGCTTGTTGCAGCAATTCAACCGAGCGTTCAATCGCCGGAGTCAACAAACTGCCGGGGGCTGGCATAATATCGGGTGAAAGGTTTTTCACCTGCTCCTGAATCGTGGCGATGTCATCAGTCAGGGGGGAAACCACAAACGCATCTCCGGCAAATACTAGCAGCCCGTTTTGCGCATCTTGACGCGCATTGAGAATATCGAGCAATTTGAAACGCGCCAAGGTAATACGGTTAGGTTTTTCATCATCGGCATACATCGAGGTAGAAAAATCCATCGCCACCACCAAGGCTTGTTGATCACGAAATACCGGCACTTCGCGCTTTTCCCACGCGGGGCCTGCCATTGCCACAATCGCCACCAGCAACGCCAGTGACAACCAAACCAACGGCAACCATCCCCAACTACCCGCCGTGCCACTCAACACAAACGGCATCAATTGCTTATCGACAATGCGTTCCCAGCCGCCTTGCTGACGCGCCTGAAACCATTTCATGCCAAAAACCAGCGGCAGCACCAGCAATAACCACAGCCATTCCGGGTGGAGAAAATGCAGATTATTCAACATAAAGCCCTCACTCCCGTTCTATCCGCAATACGGCGGCTAACAGCGTCAGCACCAGTGCCGCCAGTAACGGCCAACGGAACAATTCTTGCTGCGGTCGCCATTGCTGCGCTTCTTTTTCCACGGGTTCGAGCCGATCCAGTTCCGCGTAAATTTTGTGGAACTCTTCGGTATCACGCGCTCGGAAATACATCCCACCCGTGCCGGTGGCAATCGCTTTCAAGGTACGCTCATCCAAATCCGCCGACGGATTCATCAACTGAAACCCAAACACGCTACGCATCTGGTCGCTTTCCGATCCAATCCCCACCGTGTAAATTTTTAAACCCACGGCTGCTGCCATTTCCGCCGCTTCCAAGGGGCTGACACTGCCAGCGGTATTCGCGCCATCGGTCATCAGAATCAGGACGCGGTTTTTTTCAGGGCTATCTTGCAAGCGTTTCAGCGCCAGCCCAATCGCATCACCAATCGCGGTACGTTCGCCTGCCAAACCAATTTGTGATTCATTCAACAAACGCAGCACGGTTTGACGGTCAAAAGTTAACGGCGCTTGCAAATACGCCTGATCACCGAACAACACCAAACCGATGCGGTCGCCGGTGCGTTTGCGCACAAACTCCCCCGCCACGGCTTTGGTTGCCACCAAACGGTCAACCACCTGCCCATTGAGGATAAAATCTTGCTCTTGCATACTGCCTGATAAATCGACAGCCAACATCAAATCGCGCCCTGACACCGGCATTGTCACCGTATCGCCCACCCACACCGGGCGGGCAGCAGCCACCACCAATAAGATCCACGCCGCACTCGCCAGCAACAATGCCAACAAACCAAACCACGAACGCCCCAATACCTTGCCGCCCTGCTGAAAATCCTCCAAAAACGGGACTTTCAAGGCAACCCCTTGCTTGGGTTCTGCCGGTTTCAGCCACCAACGCACCACCAACGGTAAAGGTAGCAAAATAAACATCCACCACCAGAGGAATTCATACATGATCTTTCCCCCGTTGTAGCTTGATCCATTCACGAGTGGCTTGCAGCACGGCTTTGGTTTCGGCTTGCGTTTCTGGGCGATAGGGCACTTCGGTGAGTAAATGTGCCAACTTGCTGCCAAATAAGGGCTTACCTGCTTTGTCGTCTAAAAATTTGACCCAAGCCGCGCCGGTCAGCCCTGACACGGTTTGCCGCCCATACTGACTGATCGCAACCCGCCGTAGCAAAACGGACAGTTCGCGCAATAAGTCTTTGGTATTCGTGCCGTATTGACGTTGCAAGCGTTCCAGCTCCAGCAATGCACTTTCCAAGCCTTGCTCCGCGCGTTTTTGCTGCCGCCAACGCCAGAATAACCACGCAATCACCGCCAACATCAACACCACTAACATCCACCAGCCCGGCGCTGGCGGCCACCAGCCAATCGGGTCGGGCAAATGAATATCGCGTAACGGGAGTTCTTCCGGGTTCATCGCAACCCCCGTGACAATTTGAGCAAGCGTTCGTTATCGCTGTCAGCGGTCGACAATTGCACCAATGGAATGCGGTAGCTGCGGCTGAATTCCTGCAAAGTTTTCGCCGCTTGCGCCACACGATTGCTATAACGGTCGCGCCACAGCCGCAAACCCAAATTCAGTAACAAATGCCGTTTACCGTCGGTCAAACGCAAGCTGCCGTTATTAGGCAATTTCTCTTCAAACGGATCGTGAATCTCAATCAAGGTTAATTGCGAATGTTGCGCAATCATTGCCAACTGCCGCAACGCTGCGGGTGTCACTTGCCGAAAATCACTCAGAATAAACAATTGACTACCCGGCTGTGTCACCCGCCGCAAGCGTGTCCAACTGGCTTGCAAATCACTGCGATTGCGCTCAGCGACCGTCACACGGGTCATATCGCTCAACTGGCGCAATAAATGCAAAGCAGAGGAACGACTCCGCGACGGTTTGAATTCGGTATGCGTGCCATTTTGCAAAATACCGCCGATGCGATCGCCATCATCAAGGGTTTTCCATAGCAATAACGCCGCAATCTGTGCTGCCAACACCGATTTAAAACGCCCACGGGTGGCAAAAAACATCGACGGGCGTAAATCCACCCACAATAACACCGGCTTTTCGCGCTCTTCCTCAAACACTTTGGTATGTACGCGCCCACTACGCGCCGTTACCCGCCAGTCAATGGTACGAATATCGTCACCGGGCTGGTACATGCGCGACTCAGCAAAATCCATGCCGCGCCCTTTGTGAACGGAACGGTGCAAGCCCGCGTGACGCGCCCGAATATGCTTTTTCGCCAAATGCAAAGTGCGCACCTGCCCCTGTAAGCGCAACAAGGATTGCAGGGAACTAAAGACAATCCCTTCGCCAGCTACACCTGCCATCAAGGGACTGCCACCAAAGCCAGCAATTCATCAATAATATGGTTGGCGGTCATGCCATCGGCTTCCGCTTCAAACGTCAGCAATAAACGGTGGCGTAACACGTCATGCGCCACCGCCTGCACGTCTTCGGGGCTGACGAAATCGCGCCCCGCCAACCATGCATGAGCGCGGGCGCACCGATCCAGTGACAACGTGGCACGCGGGCTACCGCCATAGGCAATGCTGCCCGCCAAGGATTTACCGTAACGTTCGGGATTCCGCGTTGCCAAAACCAATTGCAAGAGGTAGGTTTCCACCTTGTCGGTCATGTATATATTCAGCACATCCTGCCGCGCTAACGCTACGTCATTCCGACTGACCAGTGGCGCAACGGCTTCTTTTTCATGACGCACTTGCTGCATGGCTTCTTTGCGCCCCAGATGCAGAATGACTTTTTCTTCGGCAGGCGTTGGGTAATCAACAATCACGTGCATTAGGAAACGGTCAAGTTGCGCTTCCGGCAAACGGTACGTGCCTTCCTGCTCAATCGGGTTTTGGGTCGCCATCACCAAAAACGGTTCGGGCAATTTCCAGGTCGTACCCGCAACGGTAATCTGGCGTTCTGCCATCGCTTCCAACAGCGCCGATTGCACTTTGGCAGGTGCACGGTTGATTTCATCCGCGAGGATCAAATTGTGAAACAACGGGCCTTTCTGGAAGTGGAACGAGCCATCATTGGGGTGAAATACTTCCGTGCCGGTAATATCCGCTGGCAATAGATCCGGCGTGAACTGCACACGGTGAAAATCGCCCTCGATTCCCTGCCCCAACACCTGAATGGCGCGGGTTTTCGCCAAGCCCGGCGCACCTTCCACCAGCAAATGCCCGTCTGCCAGCAACGCGATCATCAGACGATTGATCAGGGATTTTTGCCCAATGATTTTGCTTTGCAAATACTGGGACAACTTGTCAAAGTTTTCTTTTTGGTTCATGTTCACAGCTAGTTATGTGGGTGTAGGGCGGAATATACGCGCCCCGTTCCCGTGGTTTCAAGTTAATCATCGTTAATTCAAGTGTAGAGAGTATGAACATCCAAACCCAAATTGAACAGAAAATCCAACAGGCCATGCAACCTGACTTCCTCGAAGTCGTTAACGAAAGCCACATGCACAATGTGCCGCCCGGTTCGGAATCGCATTTTAAGGTGACGGTTGTGAGTGAACAGTTCAATGGAAAAATGCTGATTGCACGCCATCGGCAGATTAATGGCATTTTGGCAGATGAATTAAATGGGAAGATTCATGCGCTGGCATTGCATACGCTGACGCTAGAAGAGCACTTTGCTAGAGGTGGGAAAGTGGCAGAATCGCCCTTGTGCATGGGCGGCGGCAAGGCATAAAAAAAAGCGGGGTTGTTGGCTCAGGACAACCCCGCTGGGAGATGCTGCCTTTAATATCGGAGGAGTGCGGGCAGCAGTGCGAAAACGTTAGCGTTATCTCTTATCTTTCAACCTACATAGCCATTTGATGTCCCATGCTCGGTCTTAGTTCCCTTGCGGGGAACATTCTGGCAATTAAACTGGCGGTTTCACCCATCTGGTAGGTTTTACGCGGCAGTTCATGACCTTCCATTAAGCTATCCAGCGTAATGTCTTCCATGAAGCGGTAAAACTGACTGCTCAGGTCTAACCACATGCGTTGCACCAAATCCTGACCCCGCATTGCAGTACTGTGCGAGGCATTCAGTTCTACAGCAGCGTCGTCTTCAGCGGCTTGGACAATTTCTGCCAAGGTAATTTCATCAGCATGGCGGCTCAAACGATAACCACCACCTGGGCCACGAATGCCTTCGACCAAGCCTTCGTTACGTAAGCGGGCGAATATCTGTTCTAAATAAGACAACGAAATCCCCTGCTGTGTTGCCAGATCACCCAAGCGCACTGCACCTTCGTCATCGTGGATAGCCAAAGCCAGCATCGCCATAATCGCATGTTGACCTTGTGTGGATAGTTTCATGTCTGTCTCCTAACTGAGTACTTGTCATTGATCTTTCATACGCACTATACGGGGACACAACACTAAGAAAAAGTCGAAATTTTTAATTAAACAGATCGAAAAAATCGAACCTTTCTTTTGAAAACATTACAATTATTTAACCTTTCCGTAACATCTCCAAATTACGTTGGGCATCGGCATTACCTTTAGCAGCAGCATCATTGAATAATTTTTCTGCTTTTTTAGGGTCTTTATTGACCCCTTTACCCAAGACCAATAGCACACCCAAGTTGTTTTGCGCCTCAGTAAACCCCGCTTTAGCGGCTTTATCATACCAGTAAGCGGCTTGCTTATCGTTTTGCGTGACACCTCGCCCATCTTCATACAACAATCCAAGGTTGTATTGGGCTTTGGGGTAATTTTGCTTGGCAGCCTGCTCATACCAATACGCAGCTTCGCGCAAATCCGCTGGCAAGCCACCGATACCGTCTTCGTACATCGTCCCCAGCATCAATTGCGCCTGTTTATCGCCTGACTCTGCTGACTGACGCAAGACTTCAGGCTCGATGCCCGTGAGATCCAGTTTATCCGATACAGGCTGCTCATCCTGAGCGGCGGGTTGCGCCAGCATGGGCAGAGATACGGGCGTGCTAACCGGTTCCGGGCGACTGGCAGGATCAACCACCGGAATCGACGGCATAGTGGCAGCCGCTGCTACTCGCGTTTCGGCACGTTGCCGGGGTTCTTGCATTTTCAGGTTGTTGGAAGTGGCAATCGCTTGTGCAGGCGCACCATTATCAAGTGAAAGCAGCGCCAAGCGGGCAGCAACATGGCCTTGTGATGCCGCCTGATCGAACCAGTGACGTGCCTGTTGGTCATCAGCAGGCACGTATTGCCCATTCGCGTACAATAATCCCAACCCATATTGCGCTTCCATATACCCGGCTTTGGCAGCACGCTGCTGCCAGTCTAGCGATTGCTTAAGATCGGCTTGCGGATTTTCCTCATTGCGATACAGCATGGCTAACTTATATTGCGCCTTAGCATCGCCGCTCTCCGCCGCCGCTTGTAACGCAGCCAATTCACCGCCAACGTTAGTCTCTGTTTTACGGCGGTTGCGATACCAGTTTTCCACGCTGGAACCCTTGGATGCCCCGTCTGCTTGCGGCATGGCTGCGGGCGCGGGAATGTTCCCATTCCAGGGTGGCGGAGCTTCATTCATATTGACTGGCTGTGCGGGTGCAATGTGAGGGTTAGCAGTAACAGAAAATGGCAAGATGGCACTCGCCGTCATCCCCAATAGCAAAACTTTTATTATTCTCATGGCAGCCCCGATGCGTAATAGATGATTTTGATCATAAATTTTTATAACTAATGATTATTTTGCCGCTCAGCAACCTAACCTCAGATGAATATTTCTTTTCAACCTCCCATTGCTATAGTATTAGTCTGGAGTAAGCCGTTTTAAGGGGAAACATGGGTGTCTGCGCTGGATCTCGCCAAATACATCAAAAATCGCCTGACCGCGTTAAACATGACGATGGTAGCTGCCGCAGACCGCTCCAAGATTTCGCGCCAAACATGGCATAAGCTCCTAAATGCCGACATAGACGAGGCAAAACTCTCCACGCTCTTGAAAGTCGCGGAAACCTTGCAAACACACCCACTTAGCATGTTGCGCATTTATTTTCACGGTAAACAACTTAGTCACAGCACCACCCAATCCAGCGGGAACACTAAATTTGCCAGCGGATTTATTGCTGATATTACTTACCCCGACAATAGCATTGTGCAAACCGGACAAGTCTTTGAGAAAATCTGGGAGGTCGAAAATCTCGGCACTCATGCTTGGGTGAACTGGCGTTTGCAATGTGTGGATGAGCACCTAAGCGTACAAACACTCAAAGGCTCAGAACACTATAACGGTAACGGCTCGCAATATAGCTTAATGCCCTTAGCCGACAGCATCCCTATCCCGCTAACCCAACCGGGTGAAAAAGTGCGTTTGCATGTGCAATTTCGTGCGCCCGACTATCCATGTACTACTATTTCACATTGGAAAAGCACCGATGCCGAAGGCAATATCATTTTCCCCCATCTGACTGGACTGTATTGTCTGGTCAAGGTTATCTCACTGTAAAAGCAATAAAATCAACTTAAACATCATGGAATTACCTAACAGCGACGTACTCATCGTTAACGTGCAGAGTACCCCACGACGCTTGTCCATTTACGGGCAAGTCCCTGATAAACTGCCTCAGTCCGGCATCCGTATTAACCCGCAACACACGGGCAATAACGGCAGTAACCGGCTGGAAGATTTCGCCGATTACACCCCCGGCGTACAACTTGGGCGCAATCAGGCGGGAATAGGCAGCGACCTCTACCTGCGCGGCTATGCCCTCAATGGCAATATGCAACTCGATGGCTTGCTGGATGTGCAAGGGTTTTACCTGCGCGACCCCGCCACCCTGGACAGCATTGAGATCAGCAAAGGCTTGAACTCCGTCTTGTTTGGCTCAGGCTCACCGGGTGGCACAGTCAATTACGTCAGTAAGCAACCGCATTTTTCACCACAACGAAGCTGGCAATTATCAGCAGGTTCACCCCACAGTGTGCATGGCGTGTTAGATGTGAACCAACCGTTCGCGCAAAGCGATTGGGCAGGGCGCTTGCTCATGATCGGGCAACAAGCGGAAACCGGACGCGCCAACGTCGGTGATGACCGCTTTACGTTTTTACCTTCACTCTTGTGGCAAACCGACCAGCAATCCTTGTTACTGGAGCTGGAACACGGCAGGCAAAACCGCGAATACGACTTTGATAACGTCTTTTATCAGGGCAAACCGATCTACAATGTTTCCTACGTTGACCCACGTTCTTACGCCCAACGGCACATGAACCGCGTGAGCGGCACGTATACCCGCGATTGGGGCAAAGGTTGGGAAACGTTGCTGCAAGCCAACCAGATCGACGCCAAGCGCGATGAACGCTGGATCGGATTTGCTTATTTACCAGCCAAAGGCACGTCG
Organism: Thiothrix winogradskyi; assembly: GCF_021650935.1. Taxonomy (NCBI): domain Bacteria; kingdom Pseudomonadati; phylum Pseudomonadota; class Gammaproteobacteria; order Thiotrichales; family Thiotrichaceae; genus Thiothrix; species Thiothrix winogradskyi. The sequence continues at coordinate 3,197,358 of NZ_CP091244.1, forward strand.
TTGCCCGGCTATTACCGCGATGCCCAATACACTCAAGCGCAACAAGCGCTGCGTGCTGAAGTTTCACGGCATTACACCCTCGGCATCAGCCAACACCAGACGCGCCTTGGTGTTAGCGGGCATTCGGTCGAAATTGACTTGAAACGCCAATTTCGCACCGGTTTATTTACCCTAGACCTGTTCAACCCGACGTTTGATTTCCCACTGCCGGATGCTGACAAGCTCACCAAACGCGAATCCATCACCTTGCGCAAGGAACGGGCAGCATATTTGCAACACCATGCTGAAATCGGCGAGCAATGGGGAGTTCATGCTGGAATCCGCAACAGCCGATACCAAGCCGATTACACCTCACCCACCCTCGCCTTTCAGGAAACCGATGCCGATGACACATCTGCCTCACTGGGGTTGACCTGGCAAGCCACCCCACACTGGCAAGCATTTGCCAGCCGCAATGAATCGTTCGCGCCTAATATTGGCATGGATAAAAACGACCAGTTTTTTGACCCACTCCAAGGCGTGCAGCATGAAATGGGTGTGCGTCATCAGCATGAAACCCGGCATGGCAAACCTGTCAAAAGCCACCTGAGTGTCTACCGCATCGACCAGAAAAACGTCACCACCCGCGACCCTAGCGAACCGGGCGCATTGATGCTCACCGGCAAAACACGCTCACAAGGGGTGGAAGCCAACCTCAGCATCCCCATTAGCAAAACCCTGATGGTTAATACCGCGTACAATTACAGCGATTCCCGTATCACTGAGAACAACGACGGCAACACCGGCAATCACTTGCACAATGTCCCCCGGCATAGCGGCTCACTGACGCTGGATTACGCCCCCAATGCCCGCACTCAGCTCACACTTGGTGCAGTCAAGGTCGGCAAGCGCCCCGGTGATGATGCCAATAGCTTTGAAGTTCCCGCGTATACGCGGCTGGATGCGGGTGCAAACTGGCAACTCAACCGCAAAATCACGCTCAAAGCAGGCGTGCGCAATTTGCTGAACGAGGATTACGTGGCAGCAAGCGAAGGCACCGATTTTATTGTACAAGGGCGTAAACGTACCCTGACATTAGGACTGGAGATAGATTTCTAAATGGACGACACACAACTCCTGCGCTATAGCCGCCAAATTCTGCTCCCTGAAGTAGACATCAGCGGGCAAGAACGCCTGTTAGCCTCAAAAGTGCTGATCATCGGCATGGGCGGATTAGGCGCACCCGTCACGCTTTACCTTGCCGCTGCCGGTGTCGGGCAACTCACCTTGGTCGATTTTGATACCGTGGATTTGAGCAATTTACAACGCCAAGTGATTCACACCACCGCCACCATCGGGCAACCCAAAGTCGTGTCTGCCGCGCAAGCTGCTCGTGCATTAAACCCAGACATTCAGATTCATACCATTCAAAAGAAACTTGAGTACCATGAATTACTTAGCGTGGTTACTTCACACGATGCGGTAGTCGATTGCAGCGACAACTTCCCCACGCGCTTCGCACTCAACCTTGCGTGCAAAACCGCATCCAAACCGTTGATTTCAGGTGCAGTTATTCGTTTGGAAGGACAAATTACCACTTTTGATTTCCGCCAGCCGCATAGCGCCTGCTACCGCTGCCTTTACGATGAAAACGGCACGCAGGAAGACACCTGTAGCACCACCGGCATTCTTGCGCCACTCGCCGGTATTATTGGCAGTATGCAAGCCGCAGAAACCCTCAAAACCTTGCTGGATTTACCTACCCTAAACGGGCGGCTATTACTGCTGGATGCCAAGCAAATGCACTGGCGCGAAATGCGTCTAACCCAAGATCCAAGCTGCCCTGTTTGTGCTCTCAACCTTCAAAACTAACGCGCTTATTCCGAAAACTCTGAATATTGTCTTAAAAAGCTGGCTCAATAAATTCTTTAGATATAACCTATAAACGGTGAACCAAAATCACATTTGCACCGTCGAACAAACGGGTTTTTCAAAAAATTTGGAGGTATGTATGAGCTTCGTCAGTGAATTCAAAGAGTTTGCCATGAAAGGCAATGTGGTCGATCTCGCCGTGGGTGTCATTATCGGCGCGGCATTTGGCAAAATCGTTTCAGCATTGGTGGATGGCATCGTTATGCCACTGTTGGGCTTGCTTGTCGGCGGCGTCGACTTCAGCAAGGCGGCTATCATGCTGAAAGCAGGCGACCCGGCAGCGGTTCCCCCTATCCCTGATTTAGTGCTGGCGTATGGCGCTTTCGTCCAAACCATTTTTGATTTTGTGATCGTTGCCTTGGCGATTTTCGTAGCCATTAAAGCCATGAACAAGCTGAAGCGCAAAGAAGAAGCTGCTCCCGCACCGGAAGCACCGTCTAACCAAGAAGTTTTATTAGGCGAAATCCGTGACCTGTTGAAACAGAAATAAATCACCTGTTTTCACAAGGATGTGAACAAAACGCATGATTTGTTCACATCCAACCTATCAGAATACGGTGTAATTGCCGTGACAAAGCCAGTCCTTCATTGCACAATGTTACCCGACTAAAAATTCAGTCTGGTAGATACATAAACGTAATGCATTTGAAACCTAAACATCTCGACTTACTTGCCGACAACAATATCCCCTCATCCGTCTTATTCAATGTCTTCGGCACGGTAACGCTGGAGCGGGGTATCGACTATTACGACAACGGCAAAGTCACCAATTTTCGCGCCGAAAAAAGTGGTGGTGGCAATGTCTCCATCACCGCCAAAGTACAAGGCAGCGGCAAAGAACCTTACGTCACCGTCATCAATTACAACGAACAAACACCGCGCTGGATCACCGGCGTTTGCACCTGCCCCGTCACCGTAGCCTGCAAACACACCGTCGCCGCCTTATTTGAATACCTCGAACACGCCCGCAAACAGAAAGCCAGAGAACCGCAACGCAAGCCCGTGCCAGCGTTTACCGCCGCCACCATGCCTACCACTGCCAAAGCGGTCACGCGCTCCCCTATCGACGTATGGTTACAAGGCTTAAGAACAACTGCCAGCGACACCACCGAAACTTCACTATTTAGCCCGGAAAACGACACCCTCAGCGCTGATTTACTGTATTTTTTAGATACCGACGCTCACCAACAACCCACCTTGAGCTTATACAAAGCCAATACCCTCAAAAAAGGCGGTTACGGCAAACCCTCACACGTCCAACTCGAAGCCCTGCTGACCCCATACCGCGCCCGCAACTTTGCGTATGAACCCTTGGATTTAATGATCGCGCAATTACTTGCCATGCCCGGAATGCGCTTTTTGCATCACTGGAACAAGGGCAATCTGAGCGGCAAACACGGTGAGCAAGCCTTACGGGAAGTGCTGAAAACCGGACGCGCTTTTTGGGCAACCATTGACACTTGGCAACGCGAAGCCCAACCCTTACAGCCGGGTGCACCGCTAGGCTTGCAATTCATTTGGCAAGCCAACGATAAGCAAGAATTCACCGTTGAATTGCAAACCGAGCGCCCCATCACTGCGCACTTTTGGCTCAACGGCAAACTCTGGTATATCGACACCACCACCCGCACCTGCGGCTTACTGGAACACCCCGACCTTAACCCCGCGCAAGTCGAAAAATTCCTGAATGCGCCGCCGATTCCCGCCGCGCAAGCCGAAACCGTTAGCGAACGGTTGCTGGAAGCTTTGCCGGATGTGGATATTCCCGCACCCTCGCCGAAAATCCGCCAACACATTGACGATTTACACGCCGAACCCACCCCGGATTTGTATTTGCGCTGCACCCGCCTGCCGGATACGGGTCACGATACCCACATTGCCAGTTTGCGCTTTAACTACGCAGGGCATGTGTTGCAACCCGCGCAACACAAACCCAGCAGCTTGCACAAAGTCGGCGCAAAACGTTACCGCATTCACCGCAACCTTGCGACGGAACAGGACGCGCTCGACACGCTTGCCGATTACGGTTTTGAAAGCGTCAATACGCGCTTTAGCGACCTGCACCGCCTCGAATTGCTGATGCACCCCGATACCCCATCACTGACGGCGTTACGCTGGAACGATTTCCTCGATCACGGCGTGACCGCACTGCGCGATTCCGGCTGGAATGTCACGTTGGACGACAATTTTGACCTGCATTTCGACATCGTTGGGGATCTCGATGCCGCGTGGGAAGAAAGCGCGAATGGCAACGACTGGTTTGAAATCAGCCTCGGTTTTGAAGTCGACGGGCAACGCATTAATCTGTTGCCGATTCTGGTGGAAATGCTGGGGCAAATGGAAAGCCCGCAAGCCTTGCGCGACTTGCTGGAACGCCAGCCGTACATTTTCGTGCCGCTTTCCGGCAATCGCTGGGCAAAACTCGAATCGCACCGCCTCGCCGGAATCCTCGAAACGCTGGTGGAACTCTACGACCACCAACCGCTGAATGCCGATGGCAATTTAGAACTCAGCAAATACCAAGGCACGAATCTGAGCGCACTGCTCAATGCCCCCGGCATGAAATGGAAAGGTGCAGAAGAACTGCTGGCGCTGACCCAAAAGTTACGGGATTTCCAAGGTATTCAAGCCATTAGCCTACCTGAAGGGCTGAATGCCGACTTGCGCCATTATCAACACGAAGGCTTGAGCTGGCTGCAATTTTTACGCGAATACCAGTTCAATGGTATCCTCGCCGATGACATGGGCTTGGGCAAAACCTTGCAAACCCTCGCGCACCTACTCATCGAAAAACAAGCGGGACGCTTAACCCAACCCGCCCTAGTCATTGCCCCCACCAGCTTAATGGGCAATTGGCGACGCGAAGCCGCACGTTTCACCCCCGACTTGCGGGTGCGAGTGATTCACGGCAATGACCGCCACCGGCATTTTGACAACTTGGGCGAATACGACCTGCTGCTCACCACTTACCCCTTGATTGTGCGTGACGAAGAACAGTATTTGCGCCACACCTTCCATTACCTGATTTTGGACGAAGCGCAAGCGATCAAAAACGCCGCGTCACGCACCACCCAAGTCGTCTACACCCTCAAAGCGCAGCACCGTTTATGCCTGACGGGTACACCTCTGGAGAATCATCTGGGAGAATTGTGGTCAATGTACCATTTCCTGATGCCCGGTTTTTTGGGTGCGCACGACAAATTTACGCGCCTGTTCCGCAATCCCATTGAAAAACAAGGCGATGCAGGCAGGCAACAGCAATTACGCCAGCGCGTTCTGCCCTTCATGTTGCGTCGTACCAAGGAACTGGTTGCCAGTGAATTACCGCCGAAAAGCGAAATCATCCGCAGCGTGGCGCTCGAAGGCAAACAGCGCGACCTTTACGAAACCGTGCGCTTGGCGATGGACACCAAATTACAGGAAGAAATCAGCCGCAACGGTTTCGCTCGCAGCCACATTATGATCTTGGATGCCTTGCTGAAACTGCGCCAAGTGTGTTGCGACCCGCGTCTGGTGAAACTCGACAAAGCCAAAAACGTCGACCAATCCGCCAAGCTCGAATTGTTAATGACCTTGTTACCTGAAATGTTAGAAGAAGGCCGTAAAGTACTGTTGTTCTCGCAATTCACCTCGATGCTGGCACTCATTGAAGCCGAACTGGTCGCCGCCAATATCGTTTACGCCAAACTCACTGGGCAAACCAAAAACCGCGAAGAAGTCATTGCCCACTTCCAAGAAGGTGATGCGAAAGTGTTCCTGATTAGCCTCAAAGCTGGGGGTACAGGGCTAAACTTAACCGCTGCCGATACAGTGATTCACTACGACCCTTGGTGGAATCCGGCAGTGGAACAACAAGCCACCGACCGCGCTTACCGCATTGGGCAAGACAAACCTGTCTTCGTCTACAAACTGATTACCGAAGACACGGTAGAAGAAAAGATTCTCAAATTGCAGGAAAAAAAGCAGATGCTCGCCAATGGCTTGTATTCAGAAACCGGCGCACAAGAAGGCGTGCGCTTCAGTTCCGAAGATTTGCTGGATTTATTAAAGCCCTTGGAGCAATGATTCGGTAAACAATAACTTGCCGACGTATTTTGCCCCGGCGGGGGTTAAATGCCCGCCGTCATACGACAACAATTCTCCCGCATCGGTGAACAGGCGGCAACTGTCACCCTCACCGCAAATCAAGCGTTGCTGATCAATAAACACCTTATCACCCAAGGTTTCGCGTAGCCATTGGTTGCCCGCCAAGGGTTTGGGATCAACCTTGTTACGCAATGCCAAACGTTCATCGGCAGACAGTTTCAGGTAATTCCTGATGGCAATTTTGCCGAAATCTTTTGCCCCAAGGACGATTAATTGCTGATCCGCCCGTAGCTGCATTTGCTGGATCGTCTCCGGTAACAATTTCGCCGCCCAGTCTTGCCAGCGTGCCACCATAATAATGACATCCGCCTCGGCAATTTGTGCTGCTGCTTGCATCACATTATCGGATTTTGCGCACAATGCCGTATCTTTCGACTGGATAAACGCCGCGCCTTTGTCACCCCATACCATCTGGCAACGGGTCGGAATATAACGGGTACTGAGCTGATAATTGCTCAAATAGCCATTTTCCAACACGCCGTTGAAAAAATCCTGCGCGTGACTGTCGCCAATAATCAGCGCTTTTTTACGCGCATCCGCCTCATCAAACGGTTTTTTCTGCACCGCAAGAAAGCGCTGGCGGGTGTATTCACCACTGGCTTGGGTATCCGCTGCTTTGAGTAAAGTGTCAGCCGACGTATCTGCCCATACCGGCATCATGCCACCGATACAAAGCAACCCCAGCAATAACGGCACGTAAATTTTCATCGTAGCTCTCTTTAATCCGCAAAACGACCGGCAAAACCGTCCGTCAATACCAACGCTGCACCCACTGCAATGAACAGCACGCTACCGATCAGCGCACCGGCAAATACTTGCTTACGAGTAAAACGCTGCCGATTGCGAAACGGTTTTTCCACAAAACGCCAGCTAAACCACGCCAGCCCCAAACTCAACGCTATCAACGCTGCCATGACACTCAGGCTTGGTTCTTCCAATGCTTGCATCCGTGCAAAGACGAATACCGGCTGATGCCACAAATACGCACTGTAAGAGATCAATCCCACCCACACCAACGGTGGAAATGCCAGCAATTGACCAACCCACGTCGCGGGCGTTGCGAACACAATCAACAACACCGCGCCCAGCGTCGGCACTAGCGCATACAGACTCGGAAACGGTATCCCCTCATCAAAGAACAATACCGCGTAAACCAGTAGCGCCATACCGCATAGACTGCCGATTTGCGCCAAGGTTCCTTGTGGAAACGGGTGTTTTTGCCAATAAAATGCTGCCAATGCCCCCAGCAACAATTCCCATGCACGGCTGGGAATCAAATAAAAATTGGCCTCTATCGAACTGCGCCACAACCATTCCGACCAACCCAAACTCAGTAACGCAATCACCGCCAGCAAGCCCAGCAGCCAGCGCTTACCCAAGCCCCACGCCAGCAACATGAACAGCGGGAACACCAAATAATACTGTTCCTCAACCGCCAAGCTCCAGGTATGCAATAACGGAATCTGCTCTGCCGTCGCCGCAAAATAGTCCGTTTGCAGCCAAAACAGAATGTTGGAGGCAAACACAACCACTGCGATCAAGCTTTCCCCAAATGCAACCAACTCATGTGGCAACAGCAACCACCACGCCACGGGCAAACACACCAACAATACAAAAAACAGCGCGGGCAAAATGCGCCGGGCCCGCCGTTCGTAAAAGCCCGCGAGGCTGAACGTCCCCGTCTCAAGTTCCGCCAAAATAATTGACGTAATCAAATAGCCACTGATGACAAAAAAGACATCCACGCCCACGAATCCACCGCTGAACGTGGTGAATCCGGCATGAAACAGCATCACGGGCAGCACCGCTAGGGCGCGTAACCCGTCAATTTCCTTGCGATAAATCACGGTTGTGTTATTCCACTAAACCTAACACGCCAGCGCCCCGATCCTCCGGCACGTCGGTAATGCCACGCAATTGGCGGCTGTCATCAATCAGGTTATGAATAATCGGCATCAACACCAGCTCAATCGCCATCAACATCTTGCTGCTTGGTACTACCAGCGTATTACGGCGTGACATGAATGCCCCCGGAATATCGTGCAGCAACGGGATAAAATCAGGCAAGAATTTCGGCGCAAACCGCATCACCAAATAACACTCATCCGGGGTTGGCACGGCTTCTGCCCCAAACGGATCCGACGTATCCACCAAAGGAATAAGCTGGAAATTAATGTGGGTTCGCATGAATTGCGGGGTAATGTGATGCACATAATCATGCAAACGATTCAACAGCGCGGTTTTCGCATCTTCCAACGCCACGCCTTTTTCTTTGATTTCGTGCTGGATTTTCGCCATCCACTCCAGATTCGCATTCGGTGAAATCCCAATCGACAAATCGGGATATTGCGCAATATCAATATCATCCACTACCGCCGCGCCGTGCAAGCCACGGTACAACAATAAATCACTGTCGGGATCCATCGGTTCCCACGGCGTAAACGTGCCAACGACTTGCCCATACTTAGCGGCTTGCCCCGCTGTGTGCAAATAGTGGCGGTATAACCCCCTGCCCACAGCCGCGTACTCGAAAAATAAGCTTTCCAGCTTATCCAGATGATTGCCTTCGGGGCCAAAATGCCCTAGAACACGCCCCTCTTCCTGCGCTTTACGCACTTCATCGCGCATCGCCGTGCGGTCATAACGACGAAACGCGCTGCCGTCGATATACACAGCCTTGACCCGTTCACGGTAAAAAATCCGCTCTAATGCCTGAATAACCGACACAGAACCGGACTCCATCGCGCCGGTAATCGCCACAATCGGGTGTTTTGCTGACATGAAACCTCCTTCTTAAAACATTGTGGCGTAGAGCATAACACCACCCCATTCTGTTGGGATAGCTACCCAAGAAGTAGGGAAATCCACCAGAAGCCATGTCAGCCAACATTGAACAAATCAAAAATTATCAGCCAAACCCGCTTCATCCTTGACGAACAGGATCTCAGCCACTTTGCCTGCTTCCATTTTCACCATCGTGACGTGGTTTTTTTGACGCGGCATGAACGCGGCTTCTTGCGCGTCATACGCCAATAAAATGTCATACGGACGCTCCTGCATTTTCGGAATCGCGAACATTTTAGTGATCATGCTCGGCATCCCGCTAATATCCGCAAGAAAATACGCCTGCTTGCTGCTCAGAAATGCCTTGTCTTGCTTAAGTAAATAGTCATTCACCAAGTCAGAAGCCGGTTTTTCAATAGTAAACAACAAGGTTTGCACATCCGCTGCGACGGTGATCGGCTTGTCGTGCTGATTTTTCAAAGTAATCGGGGGCAAAGTATCGCCAACCTTCAATTCCACCGCCAATACTGGCGCGTTCAGACCCAAGCACAACAGGGTCAGTAATAACCATTTCTTCAACATAGACTCGCTCTCCATTTTACATTAATGATCGTGGTGTTAATGCCCGCTATCCAGACTCCACTGGTATTGCAGCATGAATTGGTCAAAAGCCTTATTCACGGCTTCGCTGCGTCTGTCACCGTTGGTGTCTTCGCCAATAGCCAAGTTACGGTCAGAGCCTGTATTGGTAGCGGCGTAATTACAAGGTAATCCCCGCCGCTTGACGTAATCCGGCAGCATCCAGTATCTGGATGTTGCCGCGAGACTCACCGATAAAGCCTTGGCGCTTCCAATCCGCAAAAAAGCGGCTGACGGTTTCGATAGTCACGCCCAGCAATTCACCGATCTCAGCACGATTCAGCGGCAACGCTACCCAAGTATCCGGTGCATTTCCTGCACACCAGCTCAATAAAAACGAAGCCAGCCGTTCAGCCGCTTTTTTCGCGCCTAATTCCACCAACATGCTTTCGGCACGATGCAAACGTTCCAACCAACGTTTGGTCATTTCCGTCTCAATCTTCGGGTGAGTTTGCTTGAGTTTCAGCAAATCCGCCAATGGCAAACGGCAAACCTCCACCGCATTGAGCGCAATCGCCGAGTGTTTATAATCCACCCCTGACAAACCACCAAACCCGAAGAAATCCCCATCGCGCAGCAATTGCACAATGTGCGAACGCCCATCTGCTAAGGTATTGACAATTTTGACAAAACCGTGGCGCAAGGTGAAAGCGTAGCGGGCTTCCATTCCCTGATGGTAGATAATTTCATCCGGCGCATACTGGATAATCGCAGGCTGAAACGCCTGAATTTGTTCCACTTCGGTGGTATCCAATGTCGAAAAAATGGTGATGGGGCGAATATTACAGGTCGAGCAATGACCTTTGGTTTGGTGTTGTGACACGCGCGTTACCCTTGAGAAATATTATTAGCGTTTCATAATATACCCATGTCGTCCTCGACTGCAAAATTAAGGGTAATTCCAAAAAAATCCCCGACCGCAGCCGGGGAGACGTGCTAGGAGGAGGAAGCACTAACGAAACTATCGCGTGTGGTAATACGCTGCCAACTGCCGAATTTCCTCATCGGTCAGCTTAGCGGCGAATTGCGCCATTGCCTTATTAACATCATTATCGCGTGCACCGTTTTTATACAGCATCATGGTGCGAATAAACGCTTTTTCCGACTGCCCCGCCAGTGCTGGAGCGGCTTCTTTACCGCCCTGCCCCTTCACCCCGTGGCATGACGCGCACGGTGTCAGCAAGCGCGTCGGATCGCCTTTACGCACCAGCCGTTCCGCATCCGCGTGCGCTGAGGCTTTCACCCTGGCTTCGTGTGCAGGCAAACTCGCGTAATACGCTGCCACATCCGCCATATCCTGCTGGCTCATTGGCTCGACTGCCACCGTCATCAGCTTGCTGCGCTCATCTTCGCTACGCAAACCCGACTGATAATCCAGCAACATTTTGTAGGTGTAATCGGTTTTTTGCCCCGCAACGTTTGGCCAATTGCTGGTCGGGGCAATGCCATTTTCACCGTGACACGACGCGCACATCAGTTGCGAATTGAGGTCTTTACCACGGGAAATATCACCCGTAGGCATATCCGCCAACGCCACGCGCAAGGTAGCAGGCTTCCATTTAACCGCATCCGCCGCTTCATGCGCGGCATCGTTTGCCCAGCCCCAACCGGACACCAACAGCGTCGCGGCTACGCCAATTAAGGAAAGTTGGAACGTTTTCATGCAAAACAGTCCTCCGTGAAGGATTTCATCCAAGCCTGCTGATAGACCGCGCCCATGCGAATTTGCGCTGGGGTCGCATCCAAACGCAAATAGCGATTGAATTTGCCCACACGCTGAATCTTGTTGTCGGCTTCCGCTAACTCAAACACGTCGGCGACATACAAGCCGTAATCCGAACCTGCCAGCGCGTAACAGGTGTTTTCCCAACTGGGTGTTGGGGCTTCGCGTCCGGCGAGGATTTCCACCAACGCCCGCGCCAACGATTTGGCTTGCGTATTCGCGGAAAAGCCTGATTTGGGCATCGCATCGGTATGGCAAGCGTCGCCAATCACATGCACATGCGGATGTAAGGTCGATTCAAAGGTCTTGCGCTGATTCGGACACCAACCTTTGTCATCGGTTAGCCCCATTGCGCTGGCAATCTTTCCGGCACGCATCGCAGGCACGATATTAATCACATCCGCCTTAATCTTGCCGCCCTCGGTGGTGACGGTCATGGTTTCCGCATCCACTGACACGGGTGTCCCCCCGTCTTTGGCAGGAATCCATTCCAGAATCCCCGGCTGGCTGTGCTGCTGGATTTCAACGCTATCCGGTATCCCTTCCAGAAATTCCTTAGGCATCGGAAAACCGTATAAACGGTTCCAGCCCAGCATCATGGTCTGGTCGGTGACAAACTTATCTTTCGGGTCAGCAATGATGACCTTGGCTGTCGGATTGTGTTTTTGCAGCCATTCCGCCACCAGTGCGGGGCGTTCATACGGCCCCGGCGGGCAACGGTAAGGGTTGGGCGGCGCAACCATCAAAAACGTCCCGCCTTTGGGCAACGCTTTAAGCTGATCGGCGAGCAATTGGGTTTGCGCCCCCGGAATCCAACCCGATGGGATTTTACTCTCAGCCAGCGCGTAGGAATAACCAGCCAACTTGTCGTACAACAACTCAATCCCCGGTGACACCACTAGCTTGTCGTAGCTGACTTTGCGCCCACCTTTCAAGCTGACATTGCGCTTGTCAGGGTCAAAACCGGTTACTTCGTCAATGATCACATTCACGCCGTATTTGGACTGAAGCGCGTCGTAAGTAACGTGCAAATCCTCCATGCCAATATGCCCCGTCAGCACTTCGGTCGAACCGTAAGGGCGAATGTAGATCGGGTTCTTTTCGATCATTGTGACCTTGATCGCTGGGTCAAACAAGCGCAGGTATTTAGCCGTGGTTGCGCCACCAACCCCACCGCCAATAATGACCACATGCGCTTGCGCCCCCGCAAATGCGCTACGGATAGGAAATGCGCCCGCCAGCGCGGTTGCGCCGAGCAGCCCCAAAAATTCACGTCGATTCAAACTCATGGGGAAACCTCCATAAAATAACGCGCCATGTCGCGGATTTGCTGTTCGCTCAAGCCGTTGGCAACCGTGCCCATCAGGGTCGATTGGCGTGCGCCGTCGCGGAAATCCAGCATGGTTTTAACAAATTCCTGCTCCGGCATTCCTGCCAGCGGCATGAAGGCTTCGTTTTCCAGCGTGCCGTTCGTGCCGTGACATCCGGCGCAGGTATGGGCGAGGATTTCGCCCGCTTTAGCGGCAGGTGCCGCCTCGAAGAAACCCCTCCCCGTCCCTCCCCTTATCAGGGAAGGGTGCAAGAGAGCAGCAGCACCCTCTTGTCCCTCCCCTGACAAGGGGAGGTTAGGAGGGGTTTCTTCTTTCCCCATTTCTTCCTGAATCAATTCGCGGATCATCTCGCGCAATTCGTCTTTGGAAACGCTGTCGGCAGCAGGTGCTTTGGTTTCTGCTTTAGCTTCAACCGCTTTCACGACTGTTTCCACCGCTTTTTTCTCGTCTGCCTGTACCGTGCCAATGCAGGACACCAGCAACAGCGGCAATAGGATCGTTTTCAGTTTCATCATTGCCCCCTTAGCGTAGCCACACCCACAACCCCAGCACAAAAAAGTGGATAATCCACAACGTGATGAGGAGGATGGAAAGATTACCCAAGCGCGTCACCGCAGGCGAAGGCGTATACACCCCGTCGGTTTGCCCCGCTTGCCAAGCCACGGTGAGGAAATAGCTCAACACCAAGCCACCAATAATGACAAACGTGCCAAAGAACAACAGCGTGCTGTACCAGTCCATATTCACCGGATAATCCAGCGCGTTGTAGCCAAAATCGCCAAACAGGATATTCCAGCGCAACACTTCCCGCGCAATCGCCACCACAATCCCCGTGATGGCTGCCAGCCCAAACAGACCGTAGCCAAACAACGGCGCATTCACGCGGCTACCAATGAGTTTCGGCATGACAGCGGTGAGGGAGATAAGCACCGCTGCCAGCCCAACCCAAGGGGAGAACCCAAAAGCGGCCTGACTGTCTGGCAGTGTCGCCATCCAGCCAATGCCGAAGGCCAGTGCTACGATGCCACCGGCGAGACTCAAGACCGTTGCCAGCCCTTTCAACCATTGCAGATAACCGTTATCCACATCGGTACGGTGGCTAATATAATGGCGGTAAGCAAACAACCAGCCGCTGATCACCAACACCGACAAGCTGATAAAAAACCCAAAACGCCACCCGTTGTAATCGTGCAACTTGCGCCCTGACGCATCAATTTCACCATTCGGCGCATACCACTGCATCCACTGATCCGGCGACAACATCTGATAAGTGAGGACGTGCATAATAAAACCGACCACCAGCATCAACGCCAGTGACAGGATCATCGAGCCGGGACAAATGGTTTTCTGCGTTGCCAAATGGTGGTTTTTCGCGTAGAAAAAATACATCAGCAAGTAAGCGACGGTCAGGATCACAATAAACCCAATCACCCACCAGGCCGACAGCACGTTCGAGGTGTACCAAAACGGGTCATAAATCACCTGCACAAACAGCAAAGGCGCAACCCCCAACACCACCGCGACCGACACGGCAATTTTCGCCACGCCCAACATCGCCTGCGCCAATTGGCGTTGATAAGCCGCTTTCGACAACGCGCCCCAAATCACCAGACCGGACGCGCCCAACATCACCTGCACCGCGAGGATGTGCAACGCAAACGTCAACACCCCCAGAATCAGGAACAACACCGGGTGCGAAGGCACACCCGCCACATCGCGCAAGGCGTATAACATTTCAGCATTCATGGTTTATTTCTCCCCTGCTTGTGCCAATGGCTTGCGGGTAGCGGCATAGTTTTCTGCCACCGTGTCATCTTTCAACGCGCCAATGTAGACTGCCAATGCTTCGGCTTCCTCATCGGTTAGCGGAATTTTCGGCATGTACAAGGTATTGCCCGTCGCCAATGCGCCCAGCAAATAATCTTTGATCTCACCCACATCGGTATTACCCCCGAAATACTTCGCCAGCGGACGCATCCCCGTATCGGTCAAAGAATGGCAGTTGGAACACGCCGTCATTGCCAGCGCATGACCCACCGCCCGCGCATTATCCGGCGTGACGGTACGCAAGTTTTCCGGCAAAAATACATGGCTTTTTAGGAAACCTTTTTCCTCCAACAACGGAATTTCCGATTTAATCCCCAACCCCGGCACATCCCGCGCAATAACCTGATTGGAATACACGTATTGCCCCGCCACGAAAGGCTTGCGGATGGACTCACGCGCCACTTCCTCAGGCCACAAGCCGAACACCAGAATCGCCACCGTCATCACGCTCGCTATTGCTGGCACAATCAAACGCGGCATCACCAAGGTAAACAGGAAATACGCCAAAATACCGCTCAACACCATCATCAGCGCAGGCTGGAAATAATCTGGCAAACGGTTTTCCAACACGATATGCGCCTGTTCCGGCAGGGTATGCAGATACCACTGGAACAGCAGCGAACCCGCCAAGGTGGAAACAATCCCCAGCACTGCCAAACGGCGCAGCATGGCTTTCTTGAACGCCAATTCCTTAATACCCGACGCGACAATCCCGCCAACCACCGCCGTCATGGTGAACATAAACGCGGTACGCATCGCCAATTGCGCAAAGGTATTCGCGCCGTAGAAACCGTTGAGGTAGCCGCCTTCGGTGAACCACACTTCCTTGCCCGGCCACATCATGAATGACAAAATTCCGATAATAATCAGCATCGTGGTGTAAGAAGCCAGCCCGAAAATGACCGCAATGCGCATGTGCGTTTTCTGGTCAACCTTGCCGACCAGATACACCACCAGATACACCCCAACCACTTCGATGACGAAGAACACCCACTCGGTTGCCCACTTCCACACAAAGCTGTGGATCAGTGCTGAAATCCCGCGTGGGCTGGCAACCGTGGTCGAAAACCAGATACCGGGGCCGGTAATCGAGCCAATCACATAAGAAAATACCAGCAGGAACATGCCATACTTTTTGATGTAATCGAGCAATTCCGGCTTGTCTTGCCGATAAGCCACCACCGCAAGGTAAGCGAACACCATTGCCGCGCCCACCGATGTGTGGGATGCCAAGACGTGAATGGTTGAAATGACAGCGACAACCCAACCGCTCCCCAACATTGGCTCTAACCACGTGGGATATAATCCGAGCATTTCCATGGAAATCTCCTTGTTGTTTACCTAGCAATAACCCTGAAGTCATTGCACCCTAAAGCAGGGTGTGGAGATTCTGCCTTTTCCAAGTAAATCGCCTTGCGATTTTTAAAAGATCGAAAAAATCAATGGAAAAACCGTGAAACCACCACTTTCTTGTTAAATATCAATCGAAAAATCGTATGACTGGTTTGCCATTTTTCAATGCTTGCCCTGCCGTAACCGAGTATTTTGCTCGACTATCGCCTGCAACCGCATTACTGGAGTTAAGCATTCATGGCACACATTAAAACCAATCTTACCCGCCGCAGCCTGCTGGTTGCCGCCACATCGGTGGTAGGTGCAAGTGGCGCTGCCGCCATTGCCGCGCCGTTTCTTGCCTCTTGGTCGCCGAGTGCGCGGGCATTAGCGGCAGGTGCGCCGGTTGAAGTGAACATTAGCAAAGTCGAGCCGGGACAATTGCTGCGCGTTGTATGGCGCGGCAAGCCGGTCTGGGTCGTGAATCGTACCGATGAAATGCTGGCAAACTTGCCCGCCAACGATGCGAATTTGCGTGATCCCGCTTCCGCTGTGCTGGAACAGCAACCTGCCTATACGCAAAATGCACACCGTTCCCGCCAGCCGAAATACTTGGTACTCGTGGGGATTTGCACGCATTTGGGTTGCTCGCCGAGTTACCGCCCCGAAGTTGCGCCGGAAGATTTGGGTGCGGATTGGAAAGGTGGCTGGTATTGCCCCTGCCACGGTTCGCGCTTTGATCTAGCTGGGCGTGTGTACAAAAACGTACCGGCGGCGACAAACCTGGTCGTGCCGCCGCATTACTTTAAGGATGATGCCACCCTGCTGATTGGTGAGAATGGTAACGTCGCTTAAACAACACTTGCAGAATTCAAGGATAGAAAACATGGATGTATTAACCCGATCCGTAATCCTCGCCTGCTTTACCTCAGGCTGCATTGCCCCCGCCCATGCGCTGGAATTGCGCTACGGCAGCGGCGATTTCGACATGGGCGCAGCCGCCAAGCCATTTATCAGCATGGATACGTCACTGGAAGTAGACACCTGGACGCTGGCAGAACCCCACCGCAATATCAACGCTTCGCCACTGTATTACCAATTCCGCGCCGATTATTTCGACTCGGATACCGTGAACCAGATGACCGACCTTGCCAGCTTGCCGCTGACCAGTAACCTGCCCGTGATCGGTAGCAGCGTCACGGATTTGATTGCGGACAATACCGCGATTCCCGTCCCCGCCGATTACCGCATCCACGGCGTAAACCTTGATGTAGGCGTGGGTTACGATGTGCTAAAAACTGCGCGTGGGCATGTCGGTGTCGGCGTGAATACCGGTGTCAGCACGCCATTCATGAAAGTGCGCAATGCCCTGCCCGCTGCCAATCTCGCATTGAAAATGCTGGATACCTTTGATACCGAAATCACCACTTACAAAGCCGGTATCGCTGTGCAAGGCAGCTATCAGGCAACCCCTTGGCTGAAAGTCGCGGGCAATGCCTCCCTCAACCACCAAACTGGCGAGATGGATAACGGCTGGGTCGGCTCCGGCATCGACATGGATGGCACGTACCGCACGCTGGAAGTCGAAGCCAAGCTCAAACCCGCCAAACTGCTGAACCAGCCGCAGTTGAAAAATGCCTTTGTCAGCATCGGGCATAGCCGCAGTGACTGGGATTACGACAGCGCCGCGATTAACACCCCCATCGGCAGCGCCAGTATTCCGGGTATGTTTGATGCGGATTTTGCGCATGACAGTACGTGGATCGGGGCGGGCTACGACTTTTGACACTGGCATTGCTGATCATTGCGGGAATTATCATCGGCGTTGCCGCGCTGTTCATGCTCGGCATCCACTGGGGCTTTCGTGCGCCACGCCAAATAGAGCAAGGCACGCCAGAGGACTTAGGCTTTGCCTTTGAACAAGTATGGATTCCCAGCGTTGCCAACAAACGCTTATTCGGCTGGTTTTTACCCGCTGGCAATGCCACGCAAACGCTGGTCATCCTGCACGGCTGGGGCAGCAATGCAGAACTGATGTTGCCCATCGCCGCGCCCTTTCAGCAAGCGGGCTTGAATGTGCTGCTCTTCGATGCCCGCAATCACGGGCAAAGTGACACGCACAGCTTTTCCTCCCTGCCACGTTTTGCTGAAGATTTGGAGAGTGCGCTCGCTTGGTTGCACGCCAATCATCCGACGGCTTGCGAGAAGCTGGCATTGCTGGGGCATTCGGTCGGCGCGGGTGCGGTATTGCTGGCTGCGTCGCGGCGTACCGACATTGCGGCGGTGATTAGCGTTTCGGCGTTTGCACACCCTGAATGGGTGATGCGCCGTTACCTGCAAACTTTGCATATGCCCCACTTCCTGATTCGCGTCATCAACCATTATGTGCAATGGGTGATCGGGCATCGCTTTGCGACAATTGCGCCGCTGAATAGCGTATGCCAAATTACCTGCCCCATTTTGTTGGTACACGGGGTAGACGATCAGGTTGTGCCACTCGCGGATGCACATGCCATCATCAGCCATTGCCCGCAAGCGCGTTTAACCCTGCTGGAAATTCCCGACGCGGGTCACGCCTCCGTCGATAAAATCGAGGAACACGCGCCCGCATTGCTGGCTTTTTTATGGAAGGCGGGTTTCAGGCTATCGTAGCGGCTGTTTTATTTTTTGGAGACCCGCTGATGTTACAAGCCAAGCAACCTGCCCCCGCGTTCAGTTCCCCCAATCAGCACGGCAAAACCGTGTCACTGGCTGATTTCGCAGGCAAACAACACGTCGTGCTGTACTTTTACCCCAAAGACGATACCCCCGGCTGCACCATTGAAGCGAACGAATTCACCGCACTGGCAGCCGAATTTGCCGCGCATAATGCCGTGGTGATCGGGGTCAGCAAGGATGATTGCGGCAGCCATCAAGCCTTCATCGACAAATTCGGGCTAAAAGTGGAACTGTTGGCGGATACGTCCGGCGAAGTCTGCGCGGCTTATGGCGTGTGGCAGGAAAAGGAAAAGAACGGCGTGAAAAAAATGGGCATTGTGCGTTCCACCTTCGTCATCGACAAAAAGGGAATGCTGGTGGAAGCGTTGTATCAGGTCGATCCGAACGGACACGCACAAGCGATGTTGGATGTGATCAAACAGCAATAACCCAGCACTTTAGTTTGCTATTTTTCAATGCCAAACCAGCCAGCAACCACTAGAATCCCCCACTTTTAACGCTTTACACTTGTAGAAGGAATTTCCCATGAAACACATGATGTTGCAAGAAAAATACCCCGTTTTTACGCTGGAAGTTGGTAAAAACGAACTGGCAAACCCCACCATGCAGGGCATCGTGGATTATTTCTTGGCAAAAATCGAAGAACATCCGGTGGCGCGTTTCATTGCGGTGTTTGATCACTATTCCCACACCAAAGCCCTGCCACAAGGCGAAATCAACCCCGCGATTTTGGACGCAAAAGATGTGGTCTTCTGCTTCGGAACACACCTGCCTAACCCTCAAGTTTTGGCAGTGCGCCCGCGTTCCATCGGCATTGCAGAAATGGCTGATAGTTTTGTGGTGAGCTACATGGAAGCCCCCATGCCATTGGCGAACAACGCGATGGAAGCGTGGGTAACTGCGTTAAAATGAAACCTGTCATGGATACCCACACACCACACGGGCGTTTAGCCTTTTTCCCGATCTCCTTCTTTTCAGTGGTGATGGGTTTGTCAGGTCTGACAATTGCGTGGGAAAAAGCCCAGCAGGTGTTTCAGCTTGATTGGGGGATTACCCCTTGGCTGGTTGGACTGACTGTCGGCGTATTCAGCCTGCTGTTACTGATGTATCTGAGTAAACTTTGGCGGCATCCACAACGTGTAGCGCAAGAATTAGCGCACCCGGTCAAACTGAGCTTTTTCCCAACGATTTCGATCAGTTTGTTGCTGATTGCGGCGGCATTGCAGGGAATGAATGTCAGTTTTGTGTTACCCGTATGGGCAGCGGGAATCTTGCTGCATCTGGCGCTTACGCTGTATGTGGTGAATAAATGGATGCATCACGAACATTTCCAGATTCAACACATTAACCCCGCGTGGTTTATCCCGGCGGTGGGGAATGTGATTGTCCCGGTCGCGGGTGTGCCGTTGGGGTTTGTGGATGTGTCGTGGTTTTTCTTTAGCATCGGCATGTTTTTCTGGCTGATTTTAATGACGTTGGTGTTTAACCGCATGATTTTCCATCAAGCAATTGATGTGTTTTTACTGCCAACCTTGTTCATTTTAATTGCGCCGCCAGCAGTCGGGTTTATTGCCTATATGCGCTTGGAAAATGAGCTGGATGCGTTGGCGCGGATGCTGTATTTCTTCGGGCTATTTTTGACGCTGCTGTTACTGAGCCAGTTTGGGCGGTTTGCTAAGTTGAAATTTGGTTTGCCTTGGTGGGCGTATTCATTCCCGACGGCAGCGATTACGATTGCGAGCTTTGTGATGTATGAAAAATCGCACGTCATGGCGTATCAGTGGATTGCGACTGGCTTGCTGGCAATGCTGACGGCATTGGTCACATTGCTGGTGGTATTAACGCTCAGAGCCGTGTTCAAACACGAGATTTGCAAGCCGGGGCATTAAGCACGGCGCTGGACTGGACAACGGCGGTGCTTAATAGTCTAATTCCTGCATTGCAATAATTGACAAGAACTACCCCCATGAGCGAAGAAACCAGCAAACCACTCAATTTTATTGAACGTATCGTCAAAGAAGACGTTGAAAGCGGCAAAATCACCAATGTGCGCACGCGCTTCCCCCCCGAACCCAACGGCTATTTGCACATTGGTCACGCCAAATCCATCTGGCTGAACTTTGGTTTGGCGCAGAAATTCGGCGGCAAGTGCAACCTGCGCATGGATGACACCAACCCGGAAAAAGAAGACGAAGAATACGTCGAATCCATCAAAGCGGATGTGCAATGGCTAGGTTATCAATGGGATGGCGACGTACATTACGCCTCCGACTATTTCGACCAGTTGTATGATTGGGCGGTTTACCTGATTAAAGCGGGCAAGGCGTTTGTGTGCGATTTGACCGCTGACGAAATGCGGGCATACCGTGGCACGTTGACCGAAACGGGCAAAGAAAGCCCCTTCCGCACCCGTTCTATCGAAGAAAACCTCGAACTGTTCACGCAGATGCGTGACGGTGCATTCCCCGATGGCAGCCGCACGTTGCGCGTGAAGATTGATATGGCATCGTCCAATATCAATTTGCGCGATCCGGTGATTTACCGCATTAAACGCGCCACGCATCATCAAACAGGCGATAAATGGTGCATTTACCCATCTTACGATTACGCTCACGGGCAAAGTGACGCGATTGAAGGCATTTCGCATTCGGTGTGTACGCTGGAATTTGAAGTGCATCGTCCGTTGTATGACTGGTTTATCGACAATATTCCCGTGCCTGCGCAACCGCATCAGTACGAATTTTCACGCCTCAACATCAATTACACCGTCACTAGCAAGCGTAAGCTCAAGCAATTGGTGGATGAAAAGCACGTTGATGGCTGGAATGATCCGCGTATGCCGACCGTTTCCGGCTTGCGCCGTCGGGGTTTCACCCCCAAAGCCATCAATGATTTCTGCGAAATGGCAGGCGTCACCAAGGTCGAAGGCGTGGTTGACCTTGGCATGTTGGAATTCGCTATCCGCGAAGATTTGAACAACATTTCCCCGCGTGCCATGTGCGTCTTGCGTCCGCTCAAAGTCACGCTGACCAATTACCCAGAAGACCAAGTGGAAATCATGACCGCCCATGTCCATCCGCAAAATGAGGCAATGGGTACGCGCGAAATGCCGTTCTGCCGCGAAATCCTGATTGATCAGGACGATTTCCGCGAAGAAGCCAACAAGCAGTATAAGCGCTTGGTGTTGGGCAAACGGGTACGCTTGCGCAATAGCTACGTGATTGAGGCGGATGAAGCGGTGAAAGATGCCGACGGCAATATCATCGAAATTCGCGCTCGCGTGATTGAAGACACGGTTGGCAAAGACCCAGCCGATGGCGTGAAAGCCAAGGGCGTGATTCACTGGGTGTCAGCACGTAATAACGTGGATTGCGAAGTGCGTTTGTATGACCGCTTGTTCAGCGACCCGGCACCGGATGCGGGTGGTAAAAACTTCTTGGAATTCATGAATCCGCACAGTTTGGAAATCCTCAACGGCTGTAAAGGTGAAATCGGGCTGGTGCAAGCCACGCTGGAAGACCGTTATCAGTTTGAGCGGGAGGGGTATTTTGTGTTGGATTCCAAGTATTCGGCTGCCGATAAGCTGGTGTTTAACCGGGTAATTGGGTTGCGGGATACTTGGGAGAAGAAGTAGAAGACCCTCACCCCCCGCCCCCCTCTCCCGGAGGTAGAGGGGGAGGAAGAAGGGTTAGAGCTTGAATGACAGGAGCATTGCTGCGATAAAAGCCGCCAAGTATATCCACGGGAAGGCGATTAGGTAGGTGATGAGGTGGGTTGTGCCTGCGGCATACGCCCACCATGCGCCAATGCCTGAAATCGCAAAGGCTAACGGCACGCCAAACGCGGCGATTAGTAGTGCGCCCGCCCAGGCGACTTGCATATTGGCGATGCTCATGACGCTGCCCATCGCCAAGAATGCGCCGAGAAGAACGCCAATCACACTGACGAGGGTGTTGATCCAGAGTGTTGCCATTGATGTTTCCCCTGTATTGATTGGGTAGCACGATACCACAACATCATTCCCCCTGCTTACCGCGCAGCAGTGAACTGGGCTGGCGTTGTAACGTTTCAGTCAAACTGCGTAACGCGCGGGAAGCAGCGGTCACCTCCTCCAACATCTCTTGCAACTGGTGTTGGGTGGGGGAGTTTTGTGCCGTCAAACGGTCAATCTGCGCCATCGAGCCTTGGATTCTTTGCATGGTGTTACCCAAATCCTGACTGATTTTATTGACATCGCTGGTCACACTGGGCAAGGTGTTTTTATCCACGGTTTTAAGCGTTTCCTTAGCGGCCTTCACCGCTTGTTCCGCCTCGGATAATACCTGATTGAGATTATCCACGGTTTTATCCAATTTACCGCTATTCACCAATTTATTAATGCCAGCCAAGGTTTCATCAAGGCTTTGCATAATATCAGCAGCTAAGAAAGGTAATTCTTCAAACGCTGTTCCGGTGGTGGGAAATTCACTGTAAAACTGCGTCGTCTTAATGGTTGCCGGTAGCGCATCCTTTTCCATACTGAGCGTAATCACTTTCTGCCCGGTTAGAAAACTCACGGTATCCAGCTTAGCACGTAAGCCTTTTTCCACTAATTGACGCATGGCGACTTCACCGGTTTCCTTGGTGAAAGATTCATCGAAATATTGAGGCTGGATATACACCAACACCGGCACGCGCACTGCCAATGAATCCATATCCATTTTCATGCCAATGTTTTCAACTTTACCAATGGGAATTCCCTGAAACTCTACATCTGACCCCACACCCATACCGCGCACAGAACCATCAAAGTACATGACGTAATACAATCTAGTCGCGTATTGTTTTTCCTGTGAGTCCGCGTAATTGCGATGTAATACAAAGGTATCCCCCTGTTTACTTACGTCACCACCTGCGACTCCGGCAGGCGTTTCAAATGCAACACCCCCGATCAGTACGGAAATCAACGATTCCATGCGGAATTCTGCACCCGTTGAATTCATATTAAGTTCTACGCCACTGGCATTCCAGAAGCGGGTATTTTCATGCACATAGCGAAAATAAGGTGCACGAATAAACAGTTCCAATTGCACGCGATCCTGATTATCCAGCAATTCGTAATCGATCACCTCACCAACCTGCAATTGTTTGTAAAAGACTGGCGCTCCCACGTCCATTGAACCTAAAGAATCCGATATTAAGAAAAAACGCTTACCGTCTTCGGCGGGTGTAATAACAGGAGGGCGTTCCGCACCTTTATAAAAACTCTGGTCATCGTTATTCGTTCCCGGATCCATGCCAATATAGGAGCCAGAAAATAATGTCCCCAAACCGGATACTCCAGAACGGTTCACACGCGGGCGTACCACCCAAAAACTGGCATCACTGCCCAGATGCCGCCCGATTTCTTTATTTAACTCGATAACGGCTTCAATGTGTTTTAGCTCATTATCCAATTTGAGCTTTTTGACTTTGCCAACCGTTACCGCTTTGTAGCGCACTTCGGTTTTGCCCGATTCAATACCTTCTGCACTGGAAAATTGCACCGTTACAATCGGACCGCGCTGATACCACGCCTGAAACAATAACCAGAAACCAATCAATAATGCCGCCAACGGAATTAACCATACCAGCGAAGGCCAGCGCTGCTCCCGCAATTCCACATCCGGCAGATTATCATCAAGCCCTTTATTATCATGCATTCTGCTGTTCCTCTTGCCGGGTAATATCCCAGATCAAGTGCTCATCCAACGTCCGGGCAGCAAACATGGTTAACACCACCACCGCCGCAAATGACAAACTGCCCAGATTGGCATCAACCCGCGCCAAATTGCCAAATTGTACCAGCCCCACCAAAATCGCAATCACAAACACATCCACCATTGACCAGCGCCCCACGTATTCGGTGATACGATACAAGCGCATCCGGTCATATTGCCGCCAGCGTGAACGCCGCTGAATACTGATCAACAAAAAACTTAAGGTAAACAATTTCAACAAAGGCACGACAATGCTCGCCACAAACACAATCAATGCCAGCGGCCACTGCCCGGCTTCCAGCAAATGGTAGACGCCAGTAATAATGGTATCTGGTTGCCCTGCCCCCAACATATACACGCTCATAATTGGCAACATATTCGCCGGAATATACAAAATGGCAGCAGCGATCAGCAACGCCCAAGTGACTTCCACACTATTGGACTGCTGTGCAAACTTCACCCGCGCCCCACAACGCGGGCAATGCATGACCTCGAAGCGCTTCAGTTGCCGGGGCGGATGGCTCAAATGGCTACAAACACGGCATTGCAGCAAAGCCCCGTGCTCAGCCATGCTTTTTCTCCAGCGCACGCCAGACGCTAAACGGGTCCAATAATGCCGTGGCTGCCGCCATCGTCAGGATAAGACCCGCAAATGACCAGAAAGCCGCCCCCACAATTAGCGTAGCGAGATCACCCAATTTCACCACTGCGACCAGCACCCCTAACATAAAAACTTCCAACATCCCCCACGGTTTGAGTTCACGCATCCAACGGAACAAAAAAATCGCCATGTTCGAGCGCCAGCGATAGCGAATAGTCAACACCACCACCAAGAGCGTCAGCAATTCAAATAAGGGGAAAACGATAATATTGAGAATAATCAGCCCTGCCAAAATAGGGTAGCCCTGATCCCAAAATGCTAGGCTCGCCCCCAGCAAATGCAACTCCTGTTCCGCCCCTTGTGCGCGTAAACCCAATAACGGAAACACATTGGTCAACACAAACAACGTCAGCCCTGCTAAGGTCAGCGCCAACACCGCATCCAGCATATTCGGGCGATTGCGGTATAATACCGCCCCACAACGGCTACAATTCGCGGTTTTACCCGGCGCGACCGGGCGATAACGGTGCAACTGACCGCATTCCTGGCAGGCGATAGGTTCGGCTGAAACTGACATGAATGATGCAATTAAATCCACACATAGAATTGCGTGCATTGTATCGTACTTAGGCTAAATCTGCCTGAACCACCGCTATTTGCTTTAGACAGTATTCTTCGGGGGCGAAATATCAGGACTTACATCACTCAAACTAATGGAGATTTCAATACCATTTCTGACTTCAATATAAATCAACCGGGTTTCATCGCGCACCCAAGAACACCGCCTATAAGTTTTAAATGAATACTCATTGCGTTGGTTAACCACGTGTTGCTGAGCCTTACCATCACTTAACAAATCAACAAGTTGAATACTTATGTTACGTATGTATTCATGCAAGTTATTGGATAAGCCATTATCCCCTATTGGTTGAAATGCACTCACCCCATTGACGGGTAACAACTTACCTTGATAAGACACGGCTACACGATTAAGTGAGTGAGTACCTGCTTGCTGGGGTTCTCGTCCTTTTGTACTCGGTAAAATGCCTGCCATTACCCCTCCTGACGCTGATAAGTAGCGTTGTTACAATAAGACGCCCAACTTTCTAAGCAAAGCATCACTTAACGCACCGGCTGCCACCTGATCAAATCCCGCAAACATTGGGTTAGTATTGATCTCCAAGAACTGCCACTCCCCCGTATGCGGGTCAGTTTTGAAATCAGCCGCTGCGAAATCCAGCCCCAAATGATTCGACAAGCACGCCAACTTTTCCACCAAATCACCCGGTACATCCACCACTTGCATCCGAGTAGCGGACGCTGAGCGGTAATCCAATGCCTCCGTCTGAATCAGAAAACCAAACCAAGTGTTACCAATACGAAATACCCGCAACTCCGGCGAAGCTAAACGCCGTTGCACAATCTGCGGGTAAGACAGTATGTTATTACCCGTGATTTCATGCACTGCCAACGGGGTACAGTAAGCGCCGCCCGTCACAGGCTTAGCCACCCACTCCCCATGTTCATGCAACCGCGTCATGGCGAGAAGATCGTTGCTGACATACGTATCAGCAACGTTAAACCCCATGCTCAACGCCAAGCGCAACATGTAAGGCTTATTAACCCCACCACACGGCAGGAACTGCCGATTACACAACGCAATATCCGGCGAACTTAATAGCCAGCCGGATACGCTAACAAACCATTCACGCGCTGCTGAATTATCTTGCGCATTGTTGCTTTTCAGGTAAGCAAACACATCCTGTCGGATAAATGCTGCCGATACCGCGACCTCCTTGTCGTCATCCAGCAAACGGTTTTGGTGAATATCCCAATGCAAACGCGGCGAACCCGATTGCCCTGTGAGCAAACAATGCACGGGAATATCATGCAATGCCGCCCGTTTCAGCAGACGTACCAATTGAGGGTCAGTGTCACCGCCTGCCAATAGCAATCGGGGCTTTATTGTCATGGTTGAATCACCTTATTTGTAATCGTGATGCCCGCCGTCTTCTTCGCCAATTGCCAATGTGGTCACAATCGGGTCATCCACTGGCGGCAAACCACCGTCTTCCTCACCCAGTGCTAAGGTCGTGAATTGCGGTTCTGGCTGGAAATTACTAATGGTGTAGCCCATTTCCTCATCCGCTATCTGAACGCTTTGATCAATATAAATCGACGCTGGCAAACCGTATTGCTTGTCGTAGCTGACATCAACCTTAGCCGCACCGCTTTTGATACCCTGCTCCACCAAATTAAACAAACCGTCAGCATTCAAATTGTAAATAGACTGCCTATTTGTCTGGCGATCATCAGGGAGCAACTCACCGGTATCCGCATAGGTAGCCGACTTCACGCTCCCATCACGCACTTCAATATTAATCGGACGAATCGCATCGCCCCGACAGAAGCAATTGCGCTGCAAGGTAAACGAGTAATCGTCAATATCCAGCGAATCCCACTTTTTGCGGTTCGCGTCCAACTGTTGTTGCGCATCTGAGCTTGTAGAACCGCCTGCATTAATGGCTTTAACATCCTGTGCTGTCAATTTCTTCCGCGAAATTTCCCCACCGGTAATGCCGCCGGAAATGACCAAGGTATCGCCAGCACTGAGCTTGCCATCCTTTTTACTATCCAGCACCTCGTAACTCAACGCACCATTAATATCGAAACGTTCGCGCACCGCTTTGTCTTGCTGCCGCGTCAGTTGCAGCGGTTTAGGCTGCGGCTTGGATGGCTCAGTCGGGGGCAATTTGTCACCAATCACCTGAATCAACTGCATAATGAGCTTGAT
This sequence comes from Thiothrix winogradskyi, assembly GCF_021650935.1. Lineage (NCBI taxonomy): Bacteria > Pseudomonadati > Pseudomonadota > Gammaproteobacteria > Thiotrichales > Thiotrichaceae > Thiothrix > Thiothrix winogradskyi. The sequence goes on from NZ_CP091244.1 coordinate 3,224,902, forward strand.
TAGGGCTTCATTATCGCCTTTTCCAAAGGTGTTGTTGCCTGACTTGCTTTGAATGGCTTTCACCGCATCGCCAAGCACGCTAGTAGCAGTTGCCAGCGTAGCGGCTGAACTGCTGCTGTTTTGAGTAGCAGTCTGCGTTGGCTTGATGCTACTGCCCTGTGTTATCCCTGTCATCGTGAATCCTCCAGTGTTAGGGGTATATGCCCAATTTGGCATGTCCCATTCTTCGCGCTTGTACCGCAAGTACCGATTACCTTCAGACGAGCAGACATTTTCCCCTTATGAGCGGTAAGGCTAAGCGCTACACTTGAACCCATCGCCAATATGCTTTACAACACCAATTACTCGTCAATTTCGCCTTAATCGCTTTTGGAGGACACATGGCAACCCGCGAAGAACTCAGCGCACAAGCATCCGCCTGCAACGACGCAGCCTCATACGCCGCCCTTGCTAAACAAGCCGCAGCCGAACCCGCCGATTTGGACTACGCCAAAGAATTGCTGGCAAAAGGCGAATCCAACTGCTCTTTCCCCGCGCATTACGTCGCTGTTGCGGAAGGCTATGTAGCGGCTGGTGATAACGACAAAGCCGCAGCCCTATACGACGAAGCAGCCAATGCCTGCTTTGATGCCAAAGAAAAAGCCGAAACCGGCTATAGCATTGCCAAATTCCTCGGCGACCGCGACAAAGGCCGCGCCCTGTTGGAAGAAGCCATCAGCGAAACCACCAACACCACCGAATTACTGTCTTATGCAGGCTACGTCCAAGACGCACTGCAAGACAATGCGCTTGCCAACAAACTGTTCAGCAAAGTCACTGCCAACTGCAAAAGCATTGCCGATTACCAGAAACTGGCAAGCGACATTAAAAACAGCGGCAACCCCACTACCGCGCTGATGGTCTTCAAAAAGGCCGCACCTTCCAGCAGCGAAACTGCCGACGTGGTGAGCTTCGCGAAAGGTTTGAAAGACCTGTTCGGCGATGATAAAGAAGTTGCCGCCACACTAGCCGATGCGGAAAGCAACTGCATGTTCCCCGCGCAATTCGTCGCACTCGCGGGTGGTTTCATGAACCTGCTCGGCGACAAAGCCAAAGCCGAAGACTTGCTGGAACAAGGCAAAAACTTCGCCATGAGTGGTGAAGAAAACCTCGACCTTGCCACCGGTTACGCCAGCTTGCTGGGCGACCAAGCCACGGCTAAAGAGATGTACGGTGTTGCACTGAACGAATTCAGCGGCAAAGAAGACCTGCTGAAACTCGCCAGTGCCGCTGCTGCCAACATGGACGACAAAACCATCGCAGGCAAGGCTTACGACAAACTCGCCAGCAAGCTCAGCACCCATACGGACTTGGCGATGCTGGCAAAAGCGGTCAATGACAACCTCGGTGACAAAGACCGCGTTGCCAATATTTACGCTGCTGCTGAAAGCAAAGCCACGACTGCTGCCGCCTTAGTCTCACTGGCGGGCGAAGTCAACGCCAACCTGCAAGACCCTGCCAAAACCAACGCCCTGTACGCCAAAGCGGTTGACGCTTGCAAAGTTTACACTGACGCCACCAGCATCCTCGAAGCGCTGGCGAAAAACCCAGCCGATGCCGCGCTCGCTGCCACATCCCTGCAAAAAGCGTTGGAACTGACCGAAACCAATGCGCAAGTGTTAGACGTGGCACAACGGGCGCACAAACTGACACCGGGCGACAATACCGTCGTCATCCAAGCACTCGACAAAGCCGAAGCTAACGTCAGTTCCCTCGATGAAATGCGCAAACTGGCAAATGCCTCCAAGCAATTGCTGGCAGATGATGCCGAGCGCAACGACCGTATCGGTGCGAAATTGGCTAAACGCGAAGCCAGCCAAGCACGTTACACCGAATTCCAAAATCAGGAAAAAACCCTAACCCGCCCCAACCAGTTCATTGCACTCGCAAGCGCGGTGGTCGAAGAACTGGAAGACACCTCTTACGCCAGCCAATTGCTGACCACGGCGGAAGAAAAAATGCAGGATGCAGGCACGTTCAGCTTTGCCGCTTACCAACCCCTGATCGTTTCCGTTGGCAATCTGGTGAAAGACAAAGCATGGTTAGCCCGTTTGCTCGACTTAGCCGCGAACAACAGCAATACCTTTGCCCAAGTGCGCAACCTCGGCGAAACCGTCAGCAAGCAACTCAGCGACACCGAGTTTGGCAAAACTTGGACGCAGCAATTCTACTCCGCGCAACTGGAAAAACTGGATGCCAGCAACGCCAGTACTTTCGAGTACAACAAGCTCGCCAAAGCCGTCAAAGAGCATTTGGATGACGACGCACAAGCGCAAATCATTTTGGACAAAGGCGAATCCAAAGCTCAAAACCATTTCCACTTCGCCTACATGGCGGAACTGGCGCAAAAATGGGGCAATAGCAGCAAAGCCGAAAGCCTGTATGCCAAAGCCACCGCCGCTTGCCAAGATGCCAGTCAGCAACGTGAATTGGCGGATCTGATGCGTAAAGCTGGTGTGGTTAGCACGGCTGCACAAACAGCAACGCAATCTCAAGGCGGCAAGGGTACTTACTGGTAAACAAAAAAAGGGGAGTATGAAAATACTCCCCTTCCTCTATTGGCATGATCAAACGCGGTTATTTGATTTTATCTGCCCAGCTATTCGCAATCCGCTTAGCCGCTTCACGCCCACCTAAGCCAAATGCCAACGCCGCTGCAATCGCCACTGCACCTAACGTGAAGCCAAATGCCATATTCACGATATTATCTGCCAGACCCATTGCCCGCAGCCCCATTGCCAGCACTAAGCCCAAAATGGCGAAACGTGCGATACTGGCAATCCCGGCGCTACCGTACTGACTCAACTTGTTATAAGCCAAGGTACTCAGGAAATAACCCACCAACAGGATAACGCCCCCCACCAAGATACCGCCACCAAACTCCAGCACTTTAGCAAAGATATTGGAAATAATATCAATACCCAAGGTGTTAACCGCCGCCGTTGCCGCCGTCAACATGGCAAAGAACATAATCACATTGCCAACCAATTTGGTAGGGGTGAATGAGTCACTAAACACGCCGGTCAAGCCTAGTTTTTGTGGCATACCATTGAGGTTGACGCCATCCAACACGCTGGTCAGCATCGACACCACAAACTTGGCAACAAAATACGTGACTGCCAGAATAATGCCAGCACCAATGATATTCGGAATAGCTGCCAACAACTTATTCAACATACCCGATGCCGGTTCCGTAATCGACGGGATATTCAAAACCCCCAAAGCACTAACGGCAACGGGAATCAGGATAGCGGCAAAGATGAAAGAACTGCCGATTTTAGACAGCTTCACGCCTTGTGTGCCTTGATCGCCCATTTTAAGCGCCAATTGACGGTCAACTTTGCCGAGGGCAACGCCGGTTAATTCCGAAACAATTTTCGCGATTACCCAACCCGCGTAACCAATCACGCCTGCCCCGATAATATTGGGGATAGCCGCCAGGAACTTATTCAGCATGGTTTTCAAAGGCGCTAACACGTCGGTTAACCCAAAATGCTGCAATACCGCCATGAGCACAAAAATGGTCAGCAAGGCTTTAATCAAGGAAGCCAGTGGCTTCGCCAAATTAGAACGCTGCAAGAAACCCACTTTTCCCAGCATACGTCTGATAAAGCCAGCAATAAAGCTGACGACAATCAACCCTACAATCAGAATTGCTAAACCGATCAAGGCATGACCGAGTTTACCGGAGGCTAGCCCCCCTAACATACTGGTGAGAGATGATGAGATTCCATCCATAGTGATTACTCCTGTCAATTAAATGAGGTTACTGTGTGAATATTGCGATTATTTAAGAATCAAGGCATCAATACGCCGATTACGCTCACGCGCCGAATCGGTATTATCAATACTGATAGGTTCCGAACTGCCCATGCCCATAATGCGTAAACGTTTACGGTCTATACCCGCCTGAACCAAGGCAACGCCTATTTCATTGGCGCGGATCAACGACAGTTCCGTGTTATCTTTGGCAGTACCGACTTCATCCGTATGCCCACGAATCAATAATTTAATGTCTGGATTGGCGTGTAACAATGCCACCACTTGCTGAATCTGCGTGGTCGATTGGCTATTTGGTTTACTTGACCCAGAGTCAAATTTGATTTCATCGAAAACAATCGGCTTATCAACGTCACGCTTGGCAATCGCATCACGGAACGCCAGCCCGAAACGGCTGGAAGCCATGTCAATCTGACTACCATCAGGAAGCGTATACTGTGTCGATTGCGGTGCTGGCGGTGTGCTTGGCGTGCTATCAGCACCTGAACTTGCCGAACCAACAGGTCCTGCATCCAATGCGGCTGTTGCCGCTGCCGCTTGGGTAGTTTGCATCGGCTCTGGCGCTGCCGGGGTAGTTTGAAGCGGTTCCGGCGCTGCTTTAGCTGTTAAAACGGCATCACCAGCATCCGCCTTCTTGGCAGCTACCGCTGTGCTTACCTCAGTTGCCTCCGCCGTAACCGTAGCCTTATCAGCAGACGCTGGCTCCGCTGCCATCATCACTACTTGCGGTGCTTGTGTATTAGCGGACATCAGCGCTGTGTCGTCACCGTCGCCATGATTCAAAAACCAATAAAGCAACCCAAATAATAGGATTACCCCACCCGCAATTGCGTACTCTTGCATTGGCGTCAGGTCATCATTATCTGTGATCGTATCCAACATATTCACCTTCCCTGTTGATTGTTCTGAAATGTGTTACGCTAATTCTAGTCAATTTTTTCAAATAGACAGGTTTTTTTAGCTTAATTTATTCAGTAATACACAATCATTAATCAATATTGGGAAAATTTTGCTTAATTCAATTTATTACTTAAATCATTAAAATAACCTGAGTTCGGGATAAGGTAAGGCGCAGCCTTTCATGGGAGAATGTGAGTAACCACACACAACATTGACCCCACCAAAGGCTGCTACTGAGATGCTAACACGGTTATTCTGTGCCATTGACGATTTTTGTCAGGACTTTCATCCCGAATGGAACAAAACGTTATTGACCCCGAAAGGCGGGCATCGTCGTCGCCACAGTGGTCTTGGCGATAGTGAAATCATGACGATTTTGGTGCATTACCACCAAGTGGGGTATCGTACTTTCAAGTGGTATTATGAGCGTCATGTCAAAGTATTTCTTAAGGGTCATTTCCCGCAACTCCCTAGTTATCAACGTTTTATTGAGTTAATGCCGCGTGTTCTTTTGCCACTAACCCTGTTTATGCAGCAACGCTGTGAAACGGGGCGAGGTATTGCCTTCATAGACTCTACCCCTTGAAAGTCTGTGAAAATTTGCGTATTCCACGTCATCACACCTTTCGCAAAGACGCAGGGCGGGGTAAATCGTCAACAGGCTGGTTTTATGGGTTCAAACTTCATTTGGTCGTGGATGACTGCGGCAATATTTTATCGTTTGCCATTACTTCGGGTAATACCGATGACCGTAAGCCCGTTCCCACGTTGCTGAAAAAAGTGGTCGGCAAAGTCTTTGGTGATCGTGGCTACATTTCCAAGGCATTGACAGAATCGTTGGCAGAGCAAGGGGTTGAATGGATTACCTCGCTGAAGAAAAACATGAAACCCGTGGCGCGTGACACGTTCGATACACTGATGTTGCGTAAACGGAGCATCATCGAAACCATCAATGATCAGTTGAAAAATATTTCACAAATTGAGCATTCACGCCACCGTTCACTCACTAACTATATGATTAACATCATTGCTGGCTTGGTGTCATATGCCTATCAAGATAAAAAACCAGCACTGGATTTAAAAACATCAGCATTGGTTGTGATCTAAATTGAGGGATGGCTTATCCCGAACTCAGGTTAAAATAAATAAATTTTTTGAAGACAAAAAAATGGGCAGTCCATAGACTGCCCTAAGCGAGGTGAAATATGACTCAAAATAAGACTAAATAAAAATAATCAAGCCGACTTAAAAACCGCCAAAATTACCGGGCGCAGGCGCGGCAGGTGGTTGCATATTACCCTGAAAACCGCCCATGCGATTGCCTTTGCGTTCGCCGCGTTGCTGTTCCATTTCTTGGAATTTAGCCGCTTGTTCCGGTGTCAACAAGACTTGGATGCGCTGCTTGGTCTCATCGCGCAAAGCCTGCATTTTGGTTTGCTGTTCTTGCATAATGCTATCCACTTGCGCAGATTGCGTATCGCTCAGACCAAGGAAGGTTTTCATGCGATCCATGCCTTTGCCGCCACCAAAACCGTGGTCAGCGAATGCAACGGAAGCGCCCATTGCGCCGATCAATGCTACTGCGATTAATGCTTTTTTCATGTTGTGTTCCTCTTTTGTAACTCGTTAATCAATAACTTGGTTGATGAGGAACATATTACAGGCAGATTGCGCACCAAATTTGCTGCAATTGTGCAAACAATGCGGAAGTCACACGGCGAAATTACACCTCGAACTTGTAACCCACCGAGTAGACTGAGTGGATAAGCTCTTGATTTGGTAAAATTTCTGACAGTTTTTTACGTAATTTTTTGATATGACTGTCAATTGTGCGGTCAGACACAATGCGATTATCGCTATACACCTTATTCATTAATTGGTCGCGCCCGAAGATTCTGCCCGGTTGTTGTTTCAGCGTCGCCAGCAATTCAAATTCCACCAGTGTTAGGGTAATCTCCTGCTGCCCGGCTCTGACCACTAAACGGTCACGATCCAGCGCCAATAAAACAGGGGTAGGGTTGGAAGTCATCGCCGCGCCTGATATATCCGCAGACATAACCTGCCCACGCCGCAACACGGCTTTAACCCGTGCCACTACTTCACGCGGGCTAAACGGTTTGCAAATATAGTCATCCGCACCCAGTTCCAAACCCAACAAACGGTCAATTTCCTCGACCTTTGCTGTCAGTATAATGATCGGAATCAGGGAAAACTGGCGGATTTCCTTACACACCTCCAAGCCATCTTTGCCCGGTAACATGAGGTCAAGCAAGATGAGGTTGGGGGAAGTTTGGCGTACCCATTCGCCCACACCAAGACCGCTATTGAGCCAATGGGTACGGTAATTGGCGTTTTGCAGATATTTTTGCAGCAAATCGGCAATTTTGGGTTCATCTTCAACAATCAGGATCTGTTCCATGCCCTTATCCAGTTAACGATGCAGTGGTAAGTGGACACGAATTTGCAGCCCACCGAGTGCCGCATGAGCCGCACTAAGTGTGCCGCCATGTGCTTCAACGATATTACGGCAAATGCTCAAGCCTAAACCTGCCCCGCCGGTTGCTCGGTTGCGCGAACTTTCCACCCGGAACAAACGTTCAAACAAATGTGGCAATGCGTCATTCGGCACACCGGGGGAAGAATCTTCAAACAGAATATCAATCCACCCTGCTTGTAACTGGGTGCTGAGGTGTAATTGCCCCGGCTTATCGGTATAACGCAGGCTATTTTCCAACAGATTTTTGAACAATTGTTGTAAACGTTGAGGATCGCCTTGCACCAGCACCGCTTGCTGTGCCAAACCTTGCGTTTGCACTTGTAACCCCTGTTCTTGCAACACAGTGTGATGCAGGGTCAGGGTTTCACGCAACAATGCGACAATATCAAGGGTTTCTTTGCGATAACTGAGCGCCCCACTGTCTGACATGGAAAGGTCATAGAGATCACCGACCAAGCGCTGCAAATGGCTCACCTCCTGATGCAAGGAAGCTAATGTCGTGGTATTCGGCTGATTGATACCGTCTTGCAGCGCTTCAATTTCGCCGCGCAAAATCGCCAGTGGGGTACGCAATTCGTGAGCAATATCGGCAATCCATTGCTTGCGCGAGGCTTCATTCTGCTGCAAGCGTTCTGCCAACTCGTTGAAATCGCGGGTCAGCAAACCCAGTTCATCGCGCCCTTGCGGTGTCATCCGCAGGCTGTAATTGCCATCCGACAGTTGGCGCGTGCCGTTGCGTAAGGCTTGAATCGGTTTACCCAAATGCCGTGCCAATAAAAATGACAATAGCCCCGCCATCGGTAAAGCCAGTAAGAACACCACCAGCCACACTGTGCGTTGCAAGCGGGCAGCAAAATCCACATCCACTTTTTCCGTCAGACTCTGGCGACGATGCATCCCTAAATAACCAATGGTTTTACCCGCTGATTTTAGCTCCAACAAATTATCCGGCACACCCAAGCGATTACTACCCTTCACCCATTCACGTTTGGCATCCAATAAGATCATACGCCCCACAAAGCGCTCCATCCGTTGCGCAATATGAGCGCGTGGCGAGGGCATTCTGCCCAATTCACGTTCACGCAAGGGAGGGGGTGGGAAAGGCGGTTCTGGGTCAAACTTGTCGCCATTAGCCGGGAAAAAGCTACTGCGTACTGCTGACATGAGAATGGATGTCCATAGCTGGGGATTCTGTTCAAGCTCCTCCCAACTGCCACGGCTTTCATAGACTTCGACCAAGCGGCTTTCCAGTTGCGTTAGCGAGCGACTTTCTTGCTCATTGAGATAATCCAGAAAACTGCGGTTGAGCCGATATTGCAGTATCGCCCCCAGCCCGCCAGCAATCAGCAGGCAGGCGAGGAAGATAGCCATAAACAATTTGGTACGAATACTTAACATCATGATGCCAATAGAGACAACCGCAACGCCACAATAGTTGCAAGTTTAGCACCATACGTGCCAGTGCTTGTATCGGCACTGGTTCATTGGTATTTAATTTCCAGCCAGATATGACCTTTGCTACCAGACTTTTTGACCTGAACGATTTCAATTTCACGACCGGGAGCCAGATTGCCGAGGGATTTACTCAATTTACCACCACCTTCGCTGCGCTTGCCGGGAGGATTCTCACGCACGGTTGCGCCCCACGTTAAGGCATACTTGGCACCACTGACGGGCAATTCTGCTCCAATTTTCAAGCCCTGCTCAGACCACTTGCCATTGGTAAATTGCCCGGCATAAATCCAGCCAGTAGCTACCGTTGTGCTGCTGCTGTCAGGCTCAGTTGGTGTGGTTGACGCTTCAATTATTTTTTCTGATGCTTCAGCCGGAGTAGCAGGGGTCGCCGGAGCCTTCTCAGGTATTTCCGGCTGCGGCACGGTAAGCGCCGCCAAGGCTGGAACCGTCACGGCAGTTGTCTCTGGTTCGGCTTGATCAGCAACGGCTGCCACACTTGGGCTACTCGCGGGAGCAACGGGTGTGGTTGCCTGTTCTGATACCGCTGGACTTGCTGCTGGCTCTGGAAGCTTGGCTACGCTTGGTGCTTCAGCTATTTTAGTAGAGGTATCACTGGTGCTGCTTGCCACAATACTTTGCGAAAACAGAAAAGCCATGCCCGCCATCAGCAATGTTGTGCCGATCACCAAGCCGATCAATTCACGTTTCATTTGTTCACGGCGACCACCTTTTACGGTGTATCTTGCTGTTGCCATCTGGAGCCCATCCATGATTTGATTAATGTGTTCAAAAAATAGGATAGCAAATTCTTATTTAATTATCAGCAATAAAAAAAGATTTATTTCATCAAAGATATTCATGCCTACAAAGATTACCTGCATTGCACAGGATTTCGTAACTAATCGTCCCTGCGGCTTGGGCAACTCTATCAACGGAAAGGTGCTTGCCCCATAGTTCAACCTGATCTCCAACCCGTGCTTCAATGGCGGTGAGGTCGATCACGATCATATCCATCGACACACGCCCTAGCAGGCGCGTTTGCTTGCCGTTTATCCAAACCGGTGTTCCCGTTGGTGCATGGCGTGGATAACCGTCGGCATAACCAATCGCCACTACACCAGTGCGGGTATCCTCCGGGCATATCCAGCTTGCCCCATAACCAATACTTTCGCCTTTCGGAATGGTATGGATAGAAATCAGCGGTGCCACCAAGCTCATCACCGGCTGCAAACCGTCACGTTTAGCATCGCCATTCACAAACGGAGACGAGCCATACAGCATAATGCCGGGGCGTACCCAGTTCACATGGGTTTGCGGCCAACCCAAAATACTGGCGGAATTACCGATGCTACGCGGTGCTTGCAACCCAGCGGTGTATTTGGCAAAGCGTTCCAGTTGCTGCGGGGTTTTGTCACTATCTAACTCATCGGCGCACGCCATGTGCGTCATCAACCACGGATTGGGCTTGACGTTTGGGTGTTTAACCAAGCGTGCAAATAAATGCTGCGCTTGCTCGACCGGAAACCCCAGACGGTGCATTCCGGTATCCAGTTTCAACGCAACATCCACTTTCACCGCAGCAGGCGCACTATCGAGCAATTCGAGTTGGGAAAGGTCATGCAACACGACGCGGAAACGGTGTTCGGCAGCAACTTTCATACCTTGAAGATTATTAAAACCCTGCAATACCAAAATGGGGTGGATAAAACGTGCCTGACGCAATTCTGTCGCTTCCGGCAGGCATGAGACCGCGAAACCGTTCGCATTGCTAAGGGCTTCAGCCGCTTTGAGCATATTATGCCCGTAAGCATTGGCTTTGATTACAGCCATTGCCAAACTATTAGGCGCAGCTTCGCGGCAGCGTGCAAGGTTATGCCGCAGGGCAGCAGTATCAATAATGGCGCGTGCAGATCGTTTCATGCGGGCAGTGTAGCGGTTTGTGCCAATTATTCAAATCCTGGGGTATAAATGTCAGGGGTAAAATTCTCAAAACGGGTGTATTTACCGAGGAACGTTAACCGCAAACTGCCAATCGGCCCGTTACGCTGCTTGGCAATGATGATTTCTGCCGTGCCTTTGTCGGGGGATTCGGGGTTGTAGACTTCATCACGGTAGATGAAGATGATTAAATCTGCATCTTGTTCAATCGCGCCCGATTCACGTAAATCCGACATTACCGGGCGTTTATTGGGGCGTTGCTCCAAACTGCGATTGAGCTGTGACAATGCGATCACGGGAACGGCGAGTTCCTTTGCCAGCGACTTCAAACCGCGTGAGATTTCGGAAATTTCTGCCGTGCGGTTGTCGGTGCTCGTGCCGGTTTGCATCAGTTGCAGGTAGTCCAACACAATCAAGCCGAGTTGCCCGTGTTCACGCATCAGACGACGGGCGCGGGCGCGAACTTCGGTCGGGGAAAGTGCGGGACTATCATCGATGAACATGGGTACATCGGCAAAAATTTTCACCGCCGTGGCAATGCGCGGCCAATCTTCATCGGTGAGTTTTCCCGTCCGAATGCGGTGCTGGTCAACCCGCCCCATCGAAGACAGCAGACGCAGGGTAAGCTGTTCGGCGGGCATTTCCATGCTGAATACGGCAGTCGGGAGTTTTTTATGCGCAGCGGCGTATTCGGCAATGTTCATCGAAAAGGTGGTGTTATGTACCAGCACATCATCCGCAACAAAATTGTGCGTATTCGGTACGCTCAAATCATAAACTTGCTGTTCACCCAAATAATCAATGGATTCAATTTCATCCCAATAAAGATCACTGTGCGCAAGCGCAGCAAGTCTATCAGATGATAACGCGACTGCCATTTCTGCCAATAACTCACGACTTATGCCGCGCTTATCCACATGGAAGTTATGTCCGGGTTTACGCCCCATGCGTTGAGCTAATTCAGCCCAAGTCAGCTCTCCTTTGCAGTCTGCAACAATTGCCCATGTTTCACTTGGTAACGTATCTAAGATGACTTTGGGTGTTTTTTCTTGGCTGACCGTCAAGGCTTTTTGCACGGCTTCTTCTTTACCGTACACGCCAATTTCTTCTAAAAATTGGCGAACGTGTTGCTGATGTGTAATACGCAATTCATAAGCGGCACGATACTCGCCCTGATACCGTATTTGCCGATGGCGTAATTTCGCAAGAATGCCAAAACGTACCAATAAATGCTGCATATCCCGCGCTAATGCATAGCTAACCGTGCTATACGAAATACCCGCTTGGACACCGTTTTGGACGTAGACACTGCCATCACACGCAAACGCTCGATTCAGGAAAACCGCCATCAATGCACGTGGCAATTCATATACAGGCGCAGGTATACGCTTTTCATGAGCATTTTTGCCCATCAAACCCAATGTTTGTAACCATTCCGTCACTGGATTTGGCGCAGAACGTGTCGTTGCAGCACTGCCATGAGGCATTAACGCTGAGGGTTCCACCTGAAGCTCCCGACACAAAATACTGAACATATCCCCAGCAGGAACCGCTTTACCTACTGACCAATAATGTACCGTTGCCACGGCAACGCCTAGTTGTCGCGCCAATGCATTCAAACTTAGGGAAAGTTCTTGCAAGCGGTATTTGAAACGAGCAGCAAAATCTTGCCTCGCTTCGTGCTGAAATACGGTATCAGTTGCCACACGAATACTAGGGGTGCGTTGCCCCTTGCTGTCTTCCAAGCGCCATTGCACGCCCGGAAAATCGTCGAGGGCTGCAATAAAATCTTGGCGTATCCGAGGGTTAATATTGGTAAATTGCGGGCAACTTTGTGTCAAGCCACCATCAGTTAAAAAATAAGCGATGAGTTTGGTGCGCTGTTCTGACAGCGTGCCTTTACCAAAAAACGGCAAAATACGTGGCACGGCAATACGTTTGCCGATCTTAATGTCCGCTAATGGCTTCCAACCTTCAATCGTAAGGAAAGGATGCGTCAACGTGGTGGTGATTTCACGCCCAAGCGCAGTGCGTACCCGGAACACCGGCTTGATGCCATCATCAACGTATTGCGACGGTTGCGCGACTTGCAAACGTAGTTGTGCGTTTAGCGTAGCCAGCGAGCCTTGTTGTCGGGCAACCAAATCATCAATAACCTCTAAGCGACCCGTGATCGGATTCAGTACGCGGCTGCCAGTAACAATGCATTTCCCCATGGACGGCCTGCCCGCCACGATGATCAAGTCCCCCTTCTGCAAACCTGAAGTCATTTCATCCAATTGGCTATAGCCGGTGGAAACGCCGGTAATATTGGTGTCGAGTTTGCTTAATTCCTCGATATGCGCCAAGGTAACTTTGAGCAAATTTTTCAGCGGCTTGAACACTTGCCCTTGTTTTGTGCCTTGCTCTGCGATTTTGAAAACTTTTTGTTCAGCTTCATCCAGCAATTCTTTACTGGGGCGACCTTGGGCAGTGAAGGCGGAATCGGCAATGCCTGTCCCCACGCTGATTAGTTGGCGCAGCACCGATTTTTCGCGCACGATGTCAGCATAGGCACGAATATTAGCGGCGCTGGGAGTGTCTTTCGCCATTGTTGCCAAGTACGCAAAGCCACCGGCATTCTCCAGTTCATTGCGCTGCTTGAGCCATTCCGACACCGTGACCAAATCCAGCGGTTTACTGTCTTCCACCAAATCGGCGATCGCGCGGAAAATGAGGCGGTGATCTTGCCGGTAAAAGTCACCTTCGGTTATTTTATCCGCAATGGTATCCCACGCGGTACTATCGTTAGCCAACCCGCTCAGCAACAAGCCGCCCAGAACAGATTGTTCGGCTTCGATGGAATGCGGGGGAATTTTGAGTGATTCGTATGAGTCTGCCATGTGCTAAGTTTAACGAAAATCAGCGGCAAGCGTTAGGGATAGAACGGTGGGAAAGCTGTGGATAAATGAAAATGCCCCATAGAACTTTTCAGCACTACAGGGCATTTTACACAAGGCATTGTTAAATCAGAAATTATTCTGCTTCAACCACAACCTTGATGGTAGTGTCGACTTCAGCGTGCAGATGTACGCCGATTTCAAACTCACCCAAGTGACGCAGTGCGCCATCCGGCATACGGATTTCGCGGCGTTCAATCTGAATACCAGCGGCTTGAATCGCTTCGGCAATTTCGATATTGGAAACTGACCCAAACAACTTGCCTTCGTTACCGGCTTTGCCTTTGATAGTCAACACCAACTCAGACAGTTGGTCACGACGCGCTTGTGCGGCTGCCAGAATCGCTTCGGCTTCGGCTTCCAGTTCTACACGACGGGCTTCAAACGCTTCCAGATTGGCTTTAGTCGCCATCTTGGCTTTGCTTTGTGGAATCAGGAAGTTGCGGGCATAACCAGGGCGTACTGATACGACATCGCCTAGCGTGCCGAGGTTTTCCACTTTTTTCAAAAGAATGACTTGCATCGTACTCACCTTTTACTTGTGCTGATCAGTGTATGGCAGCAACGCGAGGAAACGCGCACGCTTAATAGCGGTTGCCAGTTGACGCTGATAAATCGCTTTGGTACCTGTAATGCGGCTAGGTACGATTTTACCGGTTTCGGTAATAAAGCTTTTCAGGATGTCGAGATCTTTGTAATCAATCTCGGTAATGCCTTCAGCCGTGAAACGGCAGTATTTTTTGCGGCGGAATTGACGTGACATAAATTAGCTCCAGATCAACCGTAATTATTCGTCGTCAGATGAATCATCATCAGACAGTACTTCTTCACGCATACGTCTAGCAGGCTTGCCTTCCGCGTCTTTTCTCAACGGGGATGGCTCAGTGACAGCCTTGTCCATGCGCATAGTGACGTTACGGATAACCGCGTCGTTGAAACGGAAAATGCTTTCCAGTTCAGCCAGTGTTTCCGCGCCGCATTCGATATTCATCAGCACGTAGTGTGCTTTATGCAGCTTATTGATAGGGTAAGCCAATTGGCGACGACCCCAGTCTTCCAGACGGTGAATAGCACCACCGCTTTCCTGCACCATGCTACGGTAGCGCTCTACCATTGCCGGTACTTGTTCGCTCTGATCCGGGTGGACCAGAAAGACAATTTCATAATGTCTCATGACAGTTTCCTTTCGGGTTAAACAGCCTCCCATTAATGGTGAGGCAAGGATCTTGGGCAGATGCCCATAGAAAAGCGCGGAATTATGGGTGACTCAGGCAGGTTTGTCAATTCGGATTGTACTGAATTACACTGAATTTCCCCGCTAATACCAGGTAAGGCGACGCCTCGGTCACTAATGTCCTACACTATCCATAAAGGTTGATCAGAACACCAATACCTAGCAAGCGAGGGCTAATGGACATTAAGACAGGAACAGCCGCGTGAAACACCGTTTACTGGCACAGTATCCGTTGGCATTACCGGGCTATCAGTATCTCAGCATACTGCACGAAAGTGACAATGCCATCATTTTGCTGGCTAATAATCCCAGCGGCTCGCCTGTGGTGATCAAACGCTTCAAATTTGATGCCAGCCACTTACCACAAGATTTAATCAACGAATTCATCTTGGAGAGCAAAGCCTTAGGCTTATTCGCCCACCGAGGGTTAGTGCAACCGCTGGATGCAGGAATAGCGTCTGGCGCATTGTACATGATTATGGAATATGTACAGGGTGTGACGTTGCGACGGCACTTGGCGACCATAGGCACTCCCCCCTTAGCACAAGCCCTGCAATGGTTCGAGGAAATCACGCTTGCCTTGGGGGTGATTCATGGCATTGGCTTGCTGCATCAAGATCTGAAAACATCCAACATCATCGTGCGCCACGATCAATCGTTAGCGTTGCTGGATTTTGGCTTGGAAATCCGTTTACTGATAGCCAGTGGATTCCTGCGTGAAGATGAAATCTATTGCACCCCCTATTACATTAGCCCCGAACGCATTATCGGCGACCCACCGGATGAACGTACCGATTTGTATGCCCTAGGGGTAATACTGTATGAGTTACTGGTTGGTCATAAACCCTATGAGTCCAATACACTGAGTGAACTCTTGAAAAAACATGCAGTTGCCCCCATACCACGTCTGCCTGACAACCTATCGGTTTATCAACCCTTGATAAAGGGTTTATTGGCAAAGTTCCCTGAAAACAGGCTACAGTCAGCCAATCTGGTGGTACGATTATTGCAGGAAATATCTCAAAGGGTTAACGCAGGGAGTTCCATCTCATGAAAAAATCAGCCAAATGTATTAGTTCAAAAGCCGTAGAATGCCAACCATCCGTCGTGTTTTATTTCATGCGCATCGCCAGATGGGTGGCTTTATTGTTACTGACAGGTATCGGTGGCATGAGTGCTGCACTCCAGTTTCAACGCCATCAAGACATTAGCTGGCTGTTTGTTTCAGTCTGCATTCTCTGTGGCATCATTTTATTCTGGATTGGGCATTCCATTATGAAAAGTGAATGTGCCACCCGCCGCCGTTGCGGTACGTGTAACAAAACAACTGGCATCGGCAACATCACGATACGGCAGATTTAAACACTACCCATCAGTCGAGTAATCAGTTAAAATGATGTGGTTATAAAAATAAAAGAAAGTGGGCTATGTTACGTTTCCTTCTATTGTTTCTATTGTTACAAGGCGTGTTATTCGGCGTTGAAATACTCCAACCCGTGCAAACAGCCGTCATCCTTCCTTGGACGAGCTTGTTAGCTGACGTAAGCGGTTGGTTAATGACAGCATTTGACCCCAATGTGGCTACCTCAGGCAAAGTAGTGCGCAGTACGGTGAATGGCTTTGCCGTGTCAATTGAGCCGGGGTGCAATGGGGTTGAGGCCATGATTGTATTGCTGGCAGCCATTATGGCGTTCCCTGCCCCCTTCGTGTACAAGCTGAAAGGGTTACTGTGGGGATTCGTTGCCATTCAGAGCATAAACCTGTTGCGGATCATTAGCTTATTTTACCTAGGGCAGTGGAGCGAGGTATTGTTTGACTGGGCGCACCTCTACATTTGGCAAGCCCTGATTATGCTGGATGCGCTTATTGTTTTCCTCATCTGGATTCGTTACCTACCAGGGCAACATACCTCCCCAAGCAAACCAGCAGAGGTAGCCGCATGACCAGCAAACCACTGCACCGCTTTATGTTCGGCGTACTGATTTTTTTCCCGCTTACTTTCTTTCTTTGGTATATCAGTGCCGCCTATCATCTCGCGCCCATTACCTTGATAACCAGCAAACTCATGAACATCTTTGTGCCTGATGCCCTCATGTGGCTGCGCCTGGACGGGCATATGCTGGTATTAGCCTCTAATTTTGGACACGATAGCAATGGGGTGATTGTTTCACCACCCGCCGGTGATGACGTGCTGGGCTTCCATCTTAACCCATTGATTTACAGCTACAGCTTACCACTGCTAGCCGCGTTGATACTCGCCACCCCCAGCCCGCGCAAATGGTCGAACTTGTTGTGGGGCATTTTGTTGATTCTACCGACTGAAATTTTCAGCATGGTGTCCAGTGTCCTGAAAACACTGACGTTTGATGTAGGCGCTGCATTCCAAATACAACAAGGCATTTCCGCAACCGGAGCAGACATCATCGCCCTGAGCTATCAAGTGGGTACCTTACTACTGCCGATGGTTGCACCATTAATTATCTGGGTTGCACTGAATCGGGACTTTTTACTCCACCTTGCACCACAATGGGAACAATCGTTCACCCGCTAGCGATACCTTTTGTCGGAAAATATTACAAATATTGGATTTACAAGGGAAAACCCCAGTGTCTACGGTCACTCTCAAGCTTGAGGATCATTATAAAATAGGGTCTACTCCGCACCCGACAAAGACTTTGACAACATGGACTATTACAATGGAACACTCACTTAAAAATTTATACGTCGCCATCGCTATCATGGCAATACTGGTCTTGCTGAATGTCATTCTTACCGTGAATGGTCTCTCGCCGTTCTCCTTATAGATACATTCTGCATGTCGTAAAATCACCTCACTTTATCTGCTTATGAATGCGCTTTCACTGGGTTCTGTAGTGTAATCCTCGTATCGCCATCAACTCATAAATAAAAACAATGATGCAAATTAATACAAATCTATAGTTTTCGATTAGAATAACTTAACTTATAACCCCAATGAACAAAGGATTGACTTATGGGAAGCGATCCTGGAGAAGACTATATGGCTACTATATTACCCAATCACCCTCACCTGACGGCTAGCAAATTATCAACCGGGCTGGTTAGCGCAGTGGGGTTACTCGGTCTGGCACTATTTTCACAAAATGTCTTTGCGAATACAGACAACTCTCTATGTAACTTTAAAAATGGTGATGTATTCACTGAAATTTGTGGCTACGTTGAAGCAAGTGCAGTTCAAGTCGGCAAGCCAATGCGTGTTCATGTTTCTAGTACAACACCTGATTTCGCCATCAACATACAACGTGCAGGCAACAAAGACCCTGATGCCGTCAGCAGATTTGCTTTCAGCGCGGCAGGTAATCATAAGCCTAGCGCTATCAGCTACAACGGTTTGAACTGGGGTGCTGGCTATAATGTTAATATTCCTAGCGATTGGAAAAGTGGCATTTACGAGCTTAGCTTCAATAATGGCCGAGGCGATTACTCCGAATTTGTCGCTATTAAATCGTCACAACCGGGAACCCACTCCAAAGTATTGGTATTGGACAGTTTACCGACAAAAATTGCTTATTCCCCTATCGGTGGCAAATCCATGTATGGATTTAATTCCACAAATGGACAAGCATCAGCAACCGTTTCAATGGAACGCCCTACCGGACGTGGGCAGTGGACAGAACACCGCGAATTTGTCACTTGGCTCGACCAACAAGGCATTATCTACGAAGCAGCCTCGATGATGGATCTCCACCGTGATCCTTCATTACTGAGCCAGTATAATTTAGTCATCTTAATTGGACACAATGAATATTGGTCAAAAGAAATGCGCGATAACTGGGATAACTACCTCGCAGCAGGCGGTAATGGAGCGATCTTTAGCGGCAATACCATGTGGTGGCAGGTACGCTTTAGCTCTGATAATAAACAAATGATTTGTTATAAAAATGCCAACAATGACCCATTAAAAAACGATAACAACCGCGTCACCGTCAACTGGTTTAACTCCCCAATTCACAGACCAGAAAATCTCTCTACAGGGGTTAGCTTCAGACATGGTGGCTATGCGAATTACACCGAAGGCGCGAGCAATCATTATCTTAACGAAGGATTTACTGTAACCGATGCCTCTCATTGGGCATTCGAGGGTACTGGTTTAAGCAATCAAGGTGTCTTTGGTCATAAAACGGTTGGTTATGAAGTCGATGGCGCATTGTTCAAAATGGTAGATGGCAAACCTGTTGTCATCGGTGGAGATGGTACGCCGACCAATTTCCAGATTTTGGCAACAACCCCCGCATTTGCCATCAATTCACCGTCTGGCATACCGGGTATTGTCCCTAATAACCATAATGGTCAAGGCTGGGGAACGCTAGGAGTATTTAAACCAACCGCAACCAGTGGCACAGTGTTCGTAGCACCTACTATTTCTTGGGCAAGTGGTTTAAACGACCCGCAAGTAGGGCGTATTACCCGTAATGTTATTGACCGCCTGAGACACCGTACCCAACAAGCACCTAGCTCAGGCGGCACGACGGACACCGGCACATCGACCAATACTGGCAGTAGTAATGCGACTACGCCCAACAACACCTCAAGTGGAACTCAAGTCGTCGTGCAAACCAGCACTGGCGGCGGTGGCGGCAGTTTGCCACTCAGTGCACTCTTATTAGGTTTACTGGCTATGGTTGGCCTAAAAGCACGTAAGTCCTAATCCCCCAAAGAGTCGCATTTCTTAGCCCCTCGCCTGTCAAGGAGAGGGGTTGGGGTGAGGTTCTTCATCGGAGTCAGAACCATTACGTGGCGACTGGGCGTGAGAATCCTTATCTTTTTTCCAAGACTCCAAACTGATCACCTTGTCTGGCGTATCACTGCGCTTACCTGCCACATGCGCATGACCCAGCAACACCGAAGGATTTCCTGCTAGGAATTCGCGCATCAAGCGTAATTTCAGGCTGTTTGGAAATTTGCTTTGACTCTGGTCATTTTCCAACGCCTCTGCCTCTTCTTCGGTTAAGGAATTGACCAGCTTTTCCCAACGTTCATTCAGCGCTTGTTCGATGCTGGCACTGTCCGCTTCCAATTTCGCCAACACATCCGCAGGCAATGAGTTCAGGTATTCATCAATATTGCCCAGAATCTTGCCGAAGCGCATTTCCAACAAAGCGCGAAGCACTTCATCCGTCCACTGCTCTTCGGCATACTTCGCGAAGCTATCGGTATCACTGATTAACAAACCATCGGAACTAACCGCACCCTGCTCTTCACCGTAACGCCGCCACAAAATATGCAATTGCGGCAAAAACTGCTCCAGACGCAAATATTCATCCGTCGACTTCGGCTGAAACGTTACCGGCTTAAACTGCGGGTAAAGCTGGCAAAATTGATACAATGCACTCACGTATTGAAACGGGTCAAAGCTCAGCGTAATGACATTTTCATCAAAATCTTCCGGTGGTTCATCGTCCTCATCGTCTGCCAGTTCAATATCAAGAAACGGCTCATAATGCTCATACACAATGTCCCAGAGGATTTTATCATCGCGATGCCGGACAAAAATGGCTGATTCCACCTGAAATTCAGGTAAATCGGGGGTGGTATTCACGATCCAATAGTCACCGGTTGCCTGAGCGCTACGCACAAGCGCACGAAAGTCCAGCAACCCAAACGGGATTTCCATAATGCGGTCAGGGTGGCTATACCCTTCGAGAACAACCAATTGCACCGATGGCGAACCGCCTTCGAGCGTGACGACAAATGACAGACTCTCTTCCATAATTCCAACTTAAGCGACTAACCGCGTTATATTACCACGAACGCTGACTATTCCCAGCAAACCTTAAGCACCCTACACTACGGCATTACTCACACAGTCATGACGGAGTTTGAAATGCCAGCCAGCGCCCTTTATGCAGCACAACCGGAATATACCCAAGGGCGACGTTACTCCGAACCGCCCCCGCAATACCGGACCGAATTCCAGCGTGACCGCGACCGCATTATCCATTCCAAAGCCTTCAGGCGGCTGGAATACAAAACCCAAGTTTTCGTCAATCACGAAGGCGATTTATACCGCACCCGCCTAACGCATTCGCTGGAAGTGGCGCAAATCGCCCGCACCGTTGCTCGCAGCATGGGGCTTAACGAAGACCTGACCGAAGCGATTGCGCTTTCCCACGACTTGGGTCACACCCCGTTTGGTCACGCCGGGCAAGACGCGCTCAATACCTGCATGAAAACGTTCGGCGGTTTTGAACACAACCTGCAATCACTGCGGGTGGTCGATGTGCTGGAAGACAGCTACGCGGAGTTCCCCGGTATCAACCTCACCTTTGAAACCCGCGAAGGTATTCTCAAACATTGCGCGGTCAAACATGCAGCCACACTCGGTGATGTCGGCGCACGCTTCCTCAATAAAACCCAACCGTCATTGGAAGCACAGCTCACGAACCTTGCGGATGAAATTGCCTACAACAATCATGACATTGAGGATGGCTTACGTTCCGGGCTAATCACTCTCGCCCAATTGCAGGATGTGCCGGTATTTGCAGCGGAATATCGCGCGGTGTTGCAGAATTACCCGCAATTGCAGGGGCGGCGACTGATCCGCGAAACCTTACGGCGCATGATCGGACGCATGGTGGTGGACTTGACCGAAAGCAGCCAAGCCGCGCTTAGCGCATCGGGCGTACAAAGCTTGGCACAAGTACGCGCTCAACCGCTGGCACTGATGCGCTACAGTGACGACATGCGCCATCAAAAGAACGTACTGAAGAAATTCCTGCGCGAAAACCTGTATTTCCACCCGACGGTTTACCGCATGACTTGGCGGGCACAAAAGGTGGTGCAGGCACTCTTCAATGCTTACATGGACGATGTGCGCCTGCTCACCCCAAAGTATCAGGCATTCGCCAAACGTTACGAAACCGACGAAGGTGAAGTGGGGCGGGCGCGGGCGATTGCTGATTTCATCGCTGGGATGACTGACCGTTATGCCATGCGCGAATACGGGCAATTGTTTGATCTCTCAGGGCTACGCTGACTTACTGCACCTCAACCGGTTTCACAGGCTCAGTCTCCAAGAGTTCCTTAACGGTCATCTGCGGGTTCTCTGCCAATTCTGCCAACCAAACCGCAGATAAGCCGGTTTGCTGACGGATTTGTGCCGCCTGGCGCTGCTGCTGGGTGTCGCCTTGCCAAAAGTAGCGGCGCATGTCGGCAACTGTCAACCGTTCCGGGGTGCTGCGCAGTAAGTAATGCGCCAGTTCGCCATCATCACGGCTGAGAACACCATAGGCTATCAAGTCATCCAACACATCTTCCAGCAGGAAACGTGAGACCGGAATAGCGCGGCGCAATTCATCCAGAGTCGGCGGTGGCTGTTGCCGGAGAAAACGTTGCCCCACCTCACGCAGCACGGCTGCCGCGAGCATTTCACGGGTTTGCACACTCGCCTCGGCAGGTTGCTGCACCAAATACACCGCGTCGGGGTATTGGAAATAATACGCCAGCCGCGCCCCGGTCAACACAATAATCCAGCCCACATACATCCATAACATGAATAAAAACAAGCTGGCAAAAATCGAATAAATCGCCGTTTGCTGCCCAGAACTAACCACAAACACCGCAAATAACCAGCCTGCGATTTGCCACACGATGCCAGCAAATGCAGCACCGCCCAAGGCTGCCCAGGGTTTGACCCGCGTATTCGGCATAAACAGGTACAAAAACGCAAACGCCAAAATAATCAACAGCGTGGGGCTAAGTTGCACTACCACACTGAGCGTCATTTCCAATGCAAAGGTGGAATGCAACCAAGCGTGGTTGGTCACTGCCGTCCACATTCCCAACGCCGAAAACAGCAGGATCGGGCCAACCAGCACCACACTGAGGTAATCGCGGAATTGCAACAGCAAAGAACGCGGGCGTTTCACCCGCCAAACATGATTGAACGCTTCCTCAATCTTCTGCATCAGTGACACCACGGTGTATAGCAGCATGATCAATCCCGCAAAGCCCAACACGCCCACTTGCACATTATCGACGAAACTTAGCACCTGTCGGGTCAATTCCTCGGCTTTTTCACCTAAAGGCATCAGTAAATTAAGCAGTAATGGCTCTAACTGGTTGTGTACCCCGAAACCTTTGAGCACCGAAAACGCCAACGCCAGCAGCGGCACCAGCGACAATAAAGTGGAATACACCAGCCCCATCGCCCGCAGTGTAATGTTGCCCTGATGCATATCGTGAAACAGGGCAATAATCAAAGCATGTGAGAAATTCAACCATTTCTTGAGCATTACGGTCGTTTATCAGTAAAAACTTATGGAAAATTCCGGTTTAACCCCCACTGCTGCTACAGTTGGGCACGTCAACCCATTTTAGAAGGCACAGCACCATGAACGCACCTGTTTTCCTGCAAGAACTCAAAGAACGGGTCAATGCCCACCCGTTTTTACGTCACCCGTTCCTGCAACAGTTTTCGACACAGCCGCTGACATTTGCGCAAGCCCGCACCTTCGCACTGTTGTATTACCCCCATATTTTGCGCACCCGTTTGTATCAGGCAAATGCATTGGGCGTTACCCCGGATGAGCGCATTCAAGCCGTGCTGGCTGATATTTTGTATGACGAATACGGTAATGGCGACCCGTCCAAATCCCACATGGAGGTTTACCGCAAGTTGCTACGTGCCGTGGATTGCAGCCCGGAAGAGATTACCAACCCGCCGATCACGCCCGAACAGCAAGGTTATATCGACACCATGATGCGCATTACCCAAGGCACTGACTGGCTGGCAGCCGTCGGGGTGGCGGGCATTGCCGGGGAATGGCCAATTCCACCGTATTACCGCCTGTTACTGACAGGGTTACGCACTGTACCGGGCTTGGATGACGATGCACTGGAATTGTTTATCGGGCATATTGACTTGGATATTGAACATTCCCGCATGATTGAGGAAGCCATTATGCCGCATCTGGAAACCCGTGCAGGGCAGGATTCGCTGTGGCGCGGTATTAACCTCAACCTGAATGCGCGAATCGTGCAATTGAATGGATTGCAGCGTGAAGTGTTTGGTGCTGGCTAAACCCTAAACGGGGCAAGCATAAGCTCGCCCCGTTGCTATTAACGTTTAGCCAGTATTATTAGCGTTTAGCCAGTATTATTAGCGTTTAGCCAGAATTCTGCGTATCGGCAAACACACAAGGAGCATCCGTGTAACTCCATGCCTGTAATTCCAGTGGCACAGATCCCTGACCAGCCTGTAACAGACTTTTACGCCGCTGTATTTCCAATTCTAGCAACTCATTTTCCAGACAGGCTTTGCGGGCTGTGGCTCGCTCACGTTCCAGACGAATATGCTCGGCAGCTTCCTGCATTGGGTCACAGGATGAACAATGTGCCAATTCCGCTTCATATAACGTACCATCGGTTGGCAATGTCAATAGACGTTTGCCTTGTGCCATTTCGCCGACCGTCGGGGCGTGGCTCAAGAACCGACTGATTTCCTTACCAGTGTCATCATCCAGATCGTCAGCAAAACGCCACGGCATTTCTTTGCCAATGCGCCATTCAACCGCTTCAATGTAAGATGAAGCGCTGTACAGTTCGTTTACCCTGCGCACGTAGTAGGTCACGGCATGACAATGATTGGTGTTTTTCAGGATGCGGCTGGTTGCTGTACGGTGTTCCTCATCTTCAAACGTGCTAATTGTCAAAGATCGTTCCGCTTCAATAGCCTGTGATGCAGTAACGGCAAAACGATTGAATTGCTCAAACGATGTCTGCACCGATGCACCGCTTGCCAGACTGGTTTCGGTATCTACCCCAAATTCTCCGCTGAATTTAGGTGCACCAAAGAAACCCGCCAACCCACCTCCCGCAGACACTGAAGTATCAGCGTGTGTGCGAATATCATTGAGGATGTGGGTATAGGTATTGGCATCCATACTGCTACGTGTCTGTGATAAGGAACTTAATACCTGTCGGAACGAGGTATGCACACTGACCCGCTCACTCGCGGACCTGACACGCCGGTAACGGTCATACTCATGAATACGAATTTCTTCACCCGGTAACAAGGTTGTCGTGTACAACAAGCCACCTTGCTGCCGCCCTTGCAGACAGAGAGCATGACGATAGGTGACTCTGATTTGCAGACGTTGTTGAGAATGCATTAACTGATCAAACATCCGTGTTTCATAAAAATACATGCAACGTTCATGCGGCAACCATGGCACTGGCGCAGGTGCACGGCACGCAGTAGGCGTCTTCTGTAAGCAATCACCACCACAACCGCTACAAGGTTGCGCTACATCGGCAGCATTATTAGTTGGTATTAAGGCACAGGCTGCCAGCAATGCGCGTTCCGCATTGATACGCCCGTAACCGACTTCCTCATTCCACACCCCGCTGGGCTTAGAGGGTAGATGTGCATAGACGTATAACGCCGGTGAAATTTTGTCACAAGTCTTTTCGATCAAATGGCGTACTTGCACATTACTGAATGAAGGGTTCAGGCTCAGGATCAGTGCCGCCAAACCAGCTACATGTGGTGTGGCAGAGGACGTACCATTAAAGCCCAACGTGTAATCATCTGTTGAATAACCGTCAGTACCGAAACGATCCGTTGTAGGAATTTCCAAACAAGGGGCGACAACATCGACATCCGCCCCGTAACAAGCACCCCACCAACTTTCGCTGGAACTATCACCACTGCGTTTACGTTCGTCACTACGGTTACTACCGCCCACGCAAAGGGTGCGGGCATCACTACCGGGGAAACGTGACAGGGGCTGATCTTCATTACCAGAGGCTGCGACCAAAACCAATCCTTTATCATACGCATATTGCAACGCATCACGTACAAGGTCGAAATCCCAAAAATTCCAATCGGCATACACCCCAAAGCTCATGCTGATTACCCGTGCTCCGTTATCTGCTGCGAAGTACAAGCTTTCGGCAATATCCACATCCGCCCATGTTGCGGTAGCAATAGCCATGATTTTGACACCCGCAGCCACGCCAGCAATACCTTGGTTGTTATCAAACCGCGCCCCGATAATGCCAGCACATGCTGTGCCATGATCACCCACTGGGCTACCATCCGGTATATCACTGGACGCATTCCACGATTGTGGGTGCAACAATAAATCGTGATGCCCCAACTCCACACCCTCATCAATCACTGCAACGGTAATGCCAGGGCTGCCGCGCGTAATTTCCCAAGCACGCGGAATACCGATGCGTTGCAGCCCCCACTGTTGGGCAAACAAGGGGTCATTCGGCGTAAACTCTTCCGTCGGAACTTCGCAGCGCTGCGTACCACAAGTAGGTGAAAACAGAGGAATATTTTCAAATTTGACCGCATCATCCACCGAGCTTGCTGTCAATGTTTTAAACGAAGCACGCGCTTGTGCAGCCGCTGTCAATGCCGTATTGCCTTTCGCAGTACTCGCATTATCAACAGTGACCGCTACCCATCCCGGTAAACGGCTAGGACGCTGCGTATCAACCTTGAGATTGCTTGCCAAAGGCGCTAGACCACCGGCACGTTTAAGCACATTTTCTTTCAGGTAAAAACGGGTTGGGTTAATGGCAAACACACTTTCTGCTGCACTGCCTGACTGAGAACGCATACCAAAGGCAACCCATGCCACTGCCGCACTGTTTTCCAGTTGTTCCAGAACTGCCTGACTGATGGTATCGCCAGACTGGGCTTCTACCCAAGCCAAACCATCGGTTTGGTTTACTTTTAATGCAGGGCGAGCGTTAGTGCTTTTCACTAAAACCAGCCCCAAGGATTGCAACAACTGTTGCTTGTCTTGTTGACTGATACTGCTCATCCAACGGATTGCTAGATAACGGGATTCTTCCCGCACCGCTCCTGCTGCCGGATGCATCAGGGTAGCCCGTTCCGTTGTTGTTAATTTTCTCGTAGCCATTGTCTCTATCTCCTTGGTCAGTTTGCTAAATGGGCAGCTTTATCAACTGCCGACAAGGAGTATTCTCAATAAAAACAAAGAAATAAATAATGACGCACTTACGGTATTTTCGAATATGGCCATCACTTGCTCAGGTGATGAAAATTAAGCTAATGAGCATATTAACGCCAAAAAAACCGCCACAGGGCTTTCCCCATGACGGCTAAGGTGCAGACCAGATAAAACGGCAATCAATCTACCGCCTCAAGCTATTCACTTTACAACAAGGCTTCGATGTTTTTCGGGCGGTAAGTCGGCACCGCTTTGATACGTGCAAATACAGTGGAATGCAGGTTAGTCCGCTCCCCCTTGAAAGCCCGTCGAAAACCTGAACCCAGTGAAAACACCTGATAGAGTTTGTGGTTGAAATCACAGGCAGGGTTTGGCTCGACTGATTCCGGCAAGTTGGCGTAATCCAGCCCCAGACCCGTTTTAGCTGCCTCATCCAGCATCCACTGCAACGTAATATCTGCCAATCCACGGGTTTCATGCTTGCCGCCGCCCACTGCACCGTGATGCCCGACAAACCACATTTCCTGCAAATCCACCCCGGCTTGTTGCGCCTTGTTCGACAACTCCATATGAGTGACGTTGAACACCTCACGGGTTTCATCCAATGCAATGGCATGGCGCACCCGCTGCACAATCGGGCTAAGTTTGGTATCGTGAAACTGGTATTTCTTATTGATCAGATTATCCAGTGGAAAATAAGGCAACAGATCCGGTATCCCCAATGCACCTACCGTATCCCAGCAGCCCATAAAATCAATCAGCACCTCGCGTGATAACTTCTGGCGGAAAGCGGCTTTGGTGGAGGCTTCGGGTCTGATGTCGCGATCACGATAAAGGCGATACGCTTCCGCCGACAACGTAATCCAGCGCCGTTCCAGCAAACCGCAGGCGTAAATAAAACCAGCGAGGCTGCGTACTGTGTAAGCCCCACGGCTGAACCCAAACAGGCAAATTTTATCGCCAGCTTCATAATTCAGGCACAGGAAACGGTAAGCATCCAGAATGTTTTTATCCAGCCCCAAGCCAAATGCACCACTCAGGTAATGGCTGATACCGTTACTATCCGCCCCCAAGCCTTCATCATAGTAAATTACCTGATTAAGACCCGTGTCGTCTTGATCACGCAACGCTTGTACCAACTTAACAATATTGGTGGGACTGTCATTGTCAGGGCTTTGCCATGTCCCGTCACAACACACAATTAAACGCTTTGCCATGAATAGCTCCTCTTGCTCCTGCTTGATTCGGTCACTTTAACACCCTTGGTGATAACAGTTTAATCACACTAACGAGTGATAATTTCCAACACCGCATCCCTAGAACGAGTGATTACAAAAATATCAGGTGAACGCTTACACTCACGACTAGACTCAAGTTTTAGCCACAACCCCTGTGACCACTGACATGAATAAGCCCATCAGCATTATCGTTGTCGAAGATGACCCGGTTGTCCTCAACCGTTTCATGACCATGTTCACCACCAACCCAGCGTTCCGGCTGATTGCCGCGTGCAGCAATGCGACTAGCGCCCGCAGCGTCATCAATAGCGACACAGCCGACGTATTGCTCACCGATCTGGGCTTACCGGATGGCAACGGCTTGGATTTAATTCGCCAGTGCAGCGATTTGCACCCCGACACCCAGATTATGGTGATCAGCGTCTTTGGCGATGAAAAGCACGTTATCACTGCTATCGAAGCAGGTGCTACCGGGTACATCCTCAAAGATGACGACTCGATGGAAGTAGAACAATCCATCCAGCAAATGTGTGCCGGTGGTTCACCCATCAGTCCAGCGGTCGCCAGCCACTTACTCAAACGCCTGCGCCCTGAAGCCGATGAAGTCAAACTAACCAAGGCGGAAATGGAAATCCTGCGTTGCATCGCCAAAGGTTACACCGCCCAAGAAGCGGCGGATATGAAACACATTTCCTACCACACCGTCACTTCGCACATCAAAAGCATCTACCGCAAGCTGCACATCAGCACCCGTGCTGAAGCCGTCTACGAAGCTGTCAAACGGCATTTGTTATGAAAATAGTGTCAGGTTTACGGATTTTCTGGTGGCTTCCCCTTTACTTGTTCGTGCTTTACCAACTGACGCTGCAACTGGACACCTTAGCCTCTAGCCCAGAATCTAGCTGGCAAACACCCATCACCGTAGCGGAAACCGGCGTAACGCATACCACTGGCACGATTCGTATTCCAGACAATATTCACAGTCTGACCGAACCGATGTTGCTGATTTTACATATCAATCAGAACATCATTATTCGTTACCCTAATGGTGATGTCGTGGGTACTGGCGGCAGCATGGAAACCCCGATTTCACGTAATAAACACCGCCCCTTGCTATTCCGTTTGCACGCCCGAATGGTGTCACCCGGTGATCACCTCAGTTTTGAAATAGCATCCCCACGCCGCACCGCTGCCATCGCCAATGTTTACATCGGGCCAAACGCAGTCCTAGAACCGGTATGGCAACGCCATAATCTGATGCGCCAAGGTGTCGTTAAAGTACTGATCGCCACCTTGCTGATTGCCGCCCTATTGATCAGCAGCATCTGGTTATTTTACCCGCGTCGTAAGGAATACCTTTGGTATGCCATTGGCACAGCGCTGTGGGCAGCACACAGTACCAACCACGTCATCCGTGATATTCCGGTCAGTGATTGGCTGTGGGCAGCACTAGTCCCATTCACGATTGGCGTGAGCATACTCGCCATTATCACCATGATTTACTACTACATGCCGTTAGGGGAAAAAGGTGAACGTCGTCATAGCCGCTCGCTTAAGTATTTATGGGCAGGTGCATTGCTGTTAGCCGTTCCCCTGTTTTTTCTGCCTTACGCATCGGGTTTACAGGCAAAATATCACCTTGTCTGGTATAGCCTGTTAGTGATGTTGTTCATCTTGGTACTGGCTTATGTGGTGCAGATTTACTGGGAACAGCAAACCACCAAACGCCTTTTATTCGTGCTTTCCGGGTTTGCCATGCTGGTATTTGGTATGCATGATGTCTGGGTCTATGACCGTAAAGATGATATTACCCGCCCTTACCTGCTGCATTTCGCCGCCATGTTTACCTTATTGACCCAATATTTTCTATTGGTACGGCGCTTTGTATTAAGCCTGCGCGAAACTCAATATTACGCCCACCATCTGGAAGAACTGGTCAGCGAACGCGAGCAAGAACTGGAAGCCAATTACCAAAAAATGCGGGTCATGGAACAGGAAAAAGCCGTGGTTGACGAACGCGAACGCATTATGCGCGACATCCACGACGGTTTCGGCGGGCATCTGGTTTCCACGCTGGCAATGTTGGAACAGCCCGACACCCGCATTCCTGTGATCAAAGAACATATTCAGGATGCCCTGAATGATTTACGGCTGGTAATCGACTCGCTGGATTTTGACTCGCAAAACATCACCACCGCACTGGGCATGTTCCGCAGCCGCAATAGTCGCAAGATCAAACAAGCGGGATTTGAACTGCATTGGGCGGTGGAGGACATTGCCACGCCCGCTGGTTTCGGCGCAGAAAAGACGCTACAACTGTTACGTATTGTGCAAGAAGCCATCACTAACGCCATTAAACACAGCGGCGGTAACACCATCACGATCAGCACCGGCACAGATCCCGACGGTGAGCATAGTTTCGTGCAAATCGTCGATAACGGAGCGGGGATACCAAGCAATTACCAGCCCGGCAAAGGTTTGACGAGTATGCGCAAACGCGCCGCAGCGATTGGGGCGCAACTCTCACTTGGCAACGCCTTTTCTGATAGGGGAACAAGCCTGCGAATTACTCTACCACTAACTGTTCAAGCCCTGATGCAATCACCGCATACGCCTGTTTAAGCTCAGCTTCGGTCACACAATACGGTGGCAACACATACACCACATTCCCCAACGGACGCAATAATAAGCCCCGTTCATGGAAAAACGCTTTGAGTTGCGCCCCTATCGCCGAGGTATAACCGGCATCAGCCGCCACCACATCGAAAGCCGCAATCGTTCCCATGACCCGTACCCGCTGTACCAACGGATGCCCTGCCAAGGTTGCCAGCCCTTGCCGTTGCCAGCGTTCGATTTGCGGCAATTTTGCCAGCGTCTGTTCATCCTCAAAGACTTGCAAGGATGCCAAGGCTGCCGCGCACCCCAAGGAATTAGCGGTGAAAGAATGCCCATGAATCAACGCCCGGTCAAAGCTTTCACCCAAAAATGCCGCGTAAATGGCTTCGCTGGCAACTGTCACCGACATAGGCAAAAACCCCGCAGTCAGCCCTTTCGACAAGCAAATAATATCCGGTGTCACTTGCGCCTTGAGGGAGGCGAACAGCGCCCCCGTGCGCCCAAATCCCGTCATTACTTCATCGAAAATGAGTAAGATACCGGCTGCACGTAAACGGGTCGCTAAAGCTTGCAAGAATTCGGGGCGGCACATACGCATCCCGGCGGAACCTTGCACCAACGGCTCCATAATTACCGCCGCGAGGGTATCGCCGTGATCGGCAAGGTAAGCGTCAAGCTGTGCTAAGGCGGCTTGCTCTTTGGCGGCGACTGCCGTATCGCCATCCCACGTTTCGGGGAAGGGTAACAAACCGACTTCAAACAACATGCTGCCGTAAGTGTCAAAAAATCCGCAACCTTTACCCGCCGACATCGCCCCTACCGTGTCGCCATGATAGCCGCCTTCAAAGGCGAGGAAACGGGTACGCTGGGTTTCACCGTGATTGCGCCAGTATTGCAGTGCCATTTTCAACGCCACTTCCACCGCAGTGGAGCCGTCATCACTGAAAAACACGCGGGTAAGACCAACCGGCAAGCGTTGCACCAGTTCGTGTGCCAGTTGCGCGGCGGGTTGGTGCGTGAATCCGGCGAAAATCACCTGTTCCAGCGTGTGCGCTTGGCGGGCAATCGCGGCGGCAATAGTGGGGTGAGCGTGTCCGTGGATATTCACCCACCATGAGGAAATCAGGTCGAGGAATTCGCGTCCATCTTCGGCGTAAAGACGAATACCTTGCGCGGACGCAATCGGAATGGGATCGGGCGCAGTTTGGGCTTGGGTGAAAGGATGCCAGACGTGGCTGCGGTCTAGGTCAATAATGTTCATACAAATTTTCACCTTGAGAAATCAGTTGTTGAAGACCACCAATCATCCGAGCCTTTCCTCCACTCTGCATTAACCTGCTTAGCCTAACACGGAACCCCACACCGTACCCACAACCGAAGATGCACACAACTCACCCAAACCCTGTCCCCCGCCTACGTTCTAGGATAGAATCCCCAACGTGTCTTTTTAAAGTAGTGTGTACAATTTGCCTATGAAACTGAAATCGTTTACCGCGCAGCTCGCCATGTGCGTTGCGTTGCTGGGTGCGTCAACCAGTAGTCTTGCCGGGTCGTGTGATAAACAACATGTGAACGTGATCCGCCAACAAGCACAGCCTTATCAACAAGCTATTAACCAAGCCGCCATCAAATACCGCGTAAACCCCGCCCTGATAAAAGCCGTGATTACCGCCGAAAGTTGCTTTCGTAATGAAGCCAAATCGCACAAAGGTGCTGGCGGCTTAATGCAACTGATCCCCGCCACTGCAAAACGCTTTGGGGTCAACGATCGTTTTGACCCGGTTGAAAATATCGACGGTGGCACACGCTATTTGCGTTGGTTATTAAACCGTTATAACGGCAGCATTCCCCATGCGATTGCCGCCTATAACGCCGGTGAAGGCAGGGTTGACCGCTACGGGGCGAACGTTCCCATTCAAGAAACGGCTGTGTATACCCGACGGGTATTAAACGCCTACGGCAAATTAGCCAGTAACGGGAACCGCCCCCCGGCACGCGCCGTACAACCACAACTCATTAGGGTCAGCCACGCTGTCAAGAAACCAGCGCCACGCTTTATCTGGGATGAGTTCGGCGACAATTAAAAAACATTGCTAGGGCGGCGCAACCACCCCGTCAAGCTGAAGCGCTCCCGCGTTGCCGGGAGCACTTCATGCCAGAACACCTCACTGCGGAATAGTGCCAACTGCCCCGCTTGAGGTATTATATCCACGTATTCCCCACCCGCATCACCACTGGTATACAAGCGTAATTGCCCGCCATCCGCCGCTGCCCACGCCTCATTCAAATACAGCACCGCGCTGATAATCCGCGCTGACGTACCCCGGAAATTATCCAGATGTTGCTGATAACACGCCCCCGGTGGATACACCGCAAAATGTGCCTCAAACTCCGTCAACCCCAAATACAACGACTGATTCAGATTCACCCGCAAGGCTTCAATGAAACCCTGATAGTCTGCCAACGCGCCCGTCTCTGCCGGTTCCAGCCATAACACCTGATCCCCACGGATTGCCTCATTCACATTCAAACCTTGCCCGCGCCCAATCCCCGCCGCGTGAAACGCACCGGCTGCCCGGTTTTGCTGCGCTTGCTCACGCAATTCACGACACTGCGCCACAGACAACAAATCAGGCAATACCACCCAGCCACGTTCGACCAAGCCATCCACTACCGTATCCATCATACCCGCAACCCCAAACCCCGCGACAACCGCGCTTGCTGATGATTCAAGCCCATGCTTTGGCGCGTAATCCAATGCCGCAACGCTGGTACACGATCCACCGCCAATAAGCCACCCGCCCGTGCATGACCCAAGGGTGCAAAATCGTTGGAAAACACCCGTACCAGCGTATCGGTATACTGCACCACCGCTGCATAATCCGGTTGCCGCCGCTGTTCATACACACTCAGCAACGCAGCATTGCCAGGGTCTGTCCCCGTTTGTGCCGCTTCTGCCAGCAAATCCGCCAAGGTTGCCACATCGCGCAAGCCAAGATTCAAGCCCTGCCCCGCTACCGGGTGTAAGGCATGGGACGCATTGCCAATCAACACCGCCCGCCCCGCTACTTCACACACCGATTTCTGCAACACCAACGGGTAAGTGGCTCGCTGCCCTACCCTGGCAAATTCACCCTGCCGATAGCCAAATTCCGCCTGTAGTTTGCGCAGGAAAGCCGCGTCATCCAATTGCATGGTGGCAGCAACATCCGCATCCTGATGTGTCCACACCAGCGAATAGCGCCCTTGCGTCAAGGGCAACAATGCCAGCGGGCCATGCGGGGTAAAGCGTTCGTAAGCGGTATGCCGATGCGGTTCTGCCGTGGTGACATTCGCAATGAGGGCAGTCTGATGGTATTCACGCCGTGTCACCGCAATGCCCAACATTTCGCGCACCTTGGAATTCACCCCATCCGACACCACCAGCAAACGGGTTCGCACCGTGTCCACCACGCCATCGCGTTCGATACTCACCGTCACGCCATCCGCATCCTGTTCCAGCGCAAACACACTGGCGGGAACGTATTGCGCAATCTCACCTGCCGCTAATTCGTCGTACAACAAGCGCCCCAGCACCCGGCTTTCCACCACATAACCCAAAGCAGGCACACGCTCCTGCGCGGCTGACAAACGGGTTGCACCAAAATGCCCACGATCCGAAATGTGAATGTGCTGAATAGTCTCCACCCCCGAATGCAGCTTATTCCACAAACCCATCCCCCGGTAAATGCGGCTGGAACCATACGCCAGCGCAATCGAGCGGTCGTCATAACTTGGCTGCTGCGCTGCACCGAAATGAAAGGCTTCGATCAAGCCGATTTTCAACTTCAACGGTTGAAGTGCCACGGCTAAACTTGCCCCTACCATCCCACCACCGACGATCAAAACATCAAACATAGCGCTGCTCACTGGCTGAAATCATGCTGCCATCCTTGAACAAAGCAGACACGCTGTCAAGCGACCAACACTTTACCGAAAATCGCCTATACTCTAAGCAAGGAGGCGATATTATAAGCCTTCATATCCGGGCAGAGGGGCTGCGGAAATAAATCGAACACACATTAATCCACATACGACGAGGGCAATATCATGACAACCAAACTCATGGGAATGTTACTGCAAGACCCATCCGCACCTGATTTATTCCAAGATTACGAATTCCCAATAGAGACCGACTTTCTGGCTGGCATGAGTTCCAGCAAACTAAGCCTGCAAGATACCGATGAATACGGCTCACGGCTCTACCAAGGGCTGGATTGGGCTACCGCTGACCTGTCCTTCGCCACTCTGAACAAAAAGGGTGATTTCATCGACAACCCCCAATTTCATCAGGTCAATACCTTTGCAGCGACAGCCTACACACTCGGTCTGGTGGAAAGCGCCATCGGGCGCGAAATGAAATGGAAACACAACGCCCAACTCATTCTGCGCCCACACGCTTTCGACGGTCCTAATGCCTATTACGACCCGATGTCACCGTCGCTCAATTTTGGCTCTTTCACCTCGCCATTCCGGCGCGCGCCCATCTGGACGTGTTTATCCCACGACATTGTGTCACATGAACTCGGTCACGCTATCCTCGACTCCTTCCGCCCGCAGTACGTCTATTCGGAAGAAGTCGACACTGGCGCAATACATGAATCCGTCGGCGACATGATGTCGATGTTCACTGCCCTCAGCCATAAGCCGGTGGTAGAACATTTATACCGCGAGTCCGGCGGCGACATGATGAACCCGAACTTAGCCAGTGGGTTGGCAGAAGAATTCGGCATCGGCTTATGGGGAGTCAGCTTTCCATTCCTACGTTCCGCCCTGAGTGGTCCGAACTATGATCAAGCCTCTTCTCAGGTTCATGCCCGCTCCACGGTCTGGACAGCCGCCATTTACGAGATTCTCGCCACTATGGTCGCTGAATCGCTCACCCTAGCCGTCAAAGCAACGCTGGAAAACGCTCCCAGCAGTGGCAAGCCACAAGCACAAATGAACCCAATCCAGCAGATGATGATCCAACAACACAACCCGGTGTTTGAGGATTACTATGCTGACCAAGAAAATCACGACAACTTCGATGTGTTCTTTGACGCTATCGTTTCCGCCAGTACTCGCGTTAAAGGCATGATGTTGCGGGCGCTACAAGACATTCCTCCTACTGGTGTGACGATGCTAACCTTGGCACGGGTTTTCTATAACGCAGATGCGCGGCTCTTCCCCGACGACCCTAACCCGCGTGAACTGGCTAAAGCGGTATTCCAACGCCGCATGTTATGGATCGACGAAATCGACCTGAGCGCCCCCGGTGTCGGCGCTAACTTTGAAGAAGCTTTTTACAGTGGCAGTAATACCGCGATGCTCAAGGCGGTCTATGAAAATGCCGAGGCACTACGCATTCCCATGGGTGAAGGCGCACGTATTCTCAACGCACGCATCAGCACCGTTACCCGCACCATTGATGCAGGCAGCGAACAACGTGGCAGTAACACCAAAACCGTCACCGAACGTTACCTGTATTTCACCTACGAAATGGTGGTTGACATCTGCCCTGAATTTGGCTGGTTCATGAACATTGCCAAGGGTGGCACCTTGGTCATTGATGAAAACTGGAACGACCTGCAACTCACCACCGACCCCGACACCTATCTCTACCCTGAAGGCGGTGAAAATGGCGAGGGTGGCGAACCTGTAGGCGCTCGCATGTTACGCATGGCGAAGCAACGCTTCACCCGCATCCACCACCGCTCACTGCGGGCATTCCGCGACGGTTTGGTCGACGCGGATGGTCACTTACCCAGTGGGGAACACGCCCTGCCGTTCAAAATTGCCAAGCAATCCAGCGGTGCGACCCGCCCCGTTCGCCACCGCTGCAATCTGAAAGAGCATCTGCTGGGGATTGCGGGCAAACACGCGAGCTTCCCGTTTGATGTGGATTAACGCTGCATCAATGCCTCAATGTCGTCAATTTCTTTGACAACCGCCGCCGACAGCACCTCGTTGCCGTCGGCGGTAATTAGCACATCATCCTCAATCCGAATGCCGATATTCCACCATTGCGGGTCGACATTATCGGCGGGGGAAATATACAGCCCCGGCTCCACCGTCAACACCATGCCCGGTTGTAAGGTGCGCCATTCCTCACCGTGCTTGTAATCGCCCACGTCGTGGACATCCATCCCCAACCAATGCCCGGTTTTGTGCATGTAAAACTGGCGGTAAGGCTCTTCAGGAGCGGGTTCTTCAAGATTCGTCACCTCAGGCTTTTTCAACACCTCTTCCAGCGTGCCGCTCAATATGCCCAAATCGAGTAACCCTTGCGCCAACACCTTCACCGCCGCTTGGTGCGGGTCATCCCACGTATTGCCGGGAATAGCGACAGCAATCGCAGCCTGTTGCGCATCCAGCACCAACTGATACAAGGCCCGTTGCGCGGGGCTAAATTTGCCATTCACCGGAAACGTGCGGGTAATATCACTGGCGTAGCATTCGTGTTCTGCTCCCGCATCAATCAGCAGCAAATCACCGTCATGCAACACCTCACGGTTTTCGATGTAGTGCAAAATGCAGGCATTTTTACCGCCGCCCACAATCGAGGTATACGCGGGTTCCATCCCCATGCGCCGGAATTCGTGCAGCAATTCGGCTTCGACTTCGTACTCGTATGTTCCCGGCTGGCACAGTTGCATCGCACGGGTATGCGCCCGTGCAGCGGTTTGCGCGGCATAACGCATCACTGCCACTTCCGCCGCTGATTTAAACAGGCGCATTTCGTGCAGAATCCGATCCAACATCACAATGCTGTGCGGCGCACGTATCCCCGCCCGCGCTCTGGCACGCAAGTGATTCACCCAACGAATCAGATGCAAATCAAACTCAGGGTTTGCGCCCAAATCGTAATGCACTTGATCACGCCCGATCAGCAATTCCGGCATCAGCTTGTTTAAAGCGCTAATCGGGTGCGCATCATCCGCGCCATGCCAATGTTTTGCGCCTTCCAAACCAGCGCGAGTGCCTGACCAGCGTTCCGCTAATTCGTTTTTTTCGCGGCAAAACAATACGTATTCGCCTTGCTCACGCCCCGGCACAAACACCGCCACCGCTTCCGGTTCATTGAAGCCAGTGAGGTAATGGAAATCGCTGTCTTGGCGAAACGGGTATTCCGCATCACGGTTACGCACTTTCAAGCCGCCAGAAGGCACGACTGCCACCGCATCCTTACCCAATTGCGCCAACAACTGCCGCCGCCGTGCCGCGTACTCTTCCTTCGGAATCATCGGTTTTTGCATGGTGTTCTACTCAATGAATGTGGGGTGCTGCTTTCATCGGTTGCAGTTCTTCGTTCATCATCAACACCCCGACGCGCAGGTACTCGATAATTTCCGCGAGTGATTCTTCACCCTCTTCCTCGTCTTCCATTTCCAGCTCACCGGAACTGCCGATGCGTACCACATCTTCTGCCCATTCACGCGAATCGTCCGGCAAGGTGCGCATGTCTTTCACCCCCGCCAGTGCCAACCCGAAACTGAAACCCTGACACCAATCTTGCATCGCTTCCACACGGGTTTCCAAGGCATCGTCTTCGGGTAAAAATAATTCAAACGCCATGTCTGAATCATTTAATTGTTGGCGGGTTGCAGCAAATAAGTCTTTCAGCAAGCTGCGAGCTTCCTGCACATGAAAATCCTGCGGGTTGCCATCCAACGCCTGCGCTAACCAGGTTTCTGGCGGCGTTGCCTGATCAACCACCAATAAACCGCACGCCATCCCATGAATTTCTGCACTCGAAAAATCCACGTCAGCACGCCCTAACGCCCGCTCTACGCCTACATAATCCGGTAATTCACTCTTCAAAATTATCTTCTCCCTGACAAAGCACTATTATGAGATGATTGACGTGGTTTCGCACTCTTTACTACCATTAGCGTATGAATACAAAAGCCCCCGACCTGACACTGCAAACTCAACTCGACGCCATCGAACAACGGATGGAGCGTCTCTTGAGTCTCGTTGAAAAATTGGCGACTGAAAATGCTGACTTGAAAAAGCAGGAAAAAACCCTTGCTCAAGAATGTCAGGCATTGCGTAGCCGCCATGATAAAGCCAGCAATCAACTGGAAGCCCTGATACAGCGCCTGAAAACCCAGCCAACCGCAACCGGGGCATAAGCCATATGGAAAAAAACATCCAACCCGTCAGTGTTCGCATTCTCGACAAAGATTATATGGTCGCCTGCCCGCTAGGTGAACAGGATGCCCTGATTGCCTCTTCGCGCCGGGTCGACCGGGAAATGCGCAAAATCCGTGATTCCGGCAAAGTGTTGGGCAGTGACCGCATTGCCGTCATGGTTGCCCTCAATCTTGCCCACGAACTCATGCACGGCAAGCAGCACCACAACAACGCATCACCCGACCCGGCAACACTGGAACATTTGCAAAAAATACAGCAACGCTTGGATACGGCACTTGATAAGCACAAAGCTTAAGCACTTGTCAATTCTTCCCCTTACTCAATAAATGTAATACTATGATCAACAAGAGCACCTCTGGGGGACTCGTGAGAAGATGGGTATTATCCTTGAGCCTAATTTCTTACCCCGGGAGTGGTTGTAATGGCTTGGTGTGCATGACCGCCCGACGGTAAGCCTGAAAGCCATTCGCCGCACCCACTTGAACCCCTGGTTCAAGGTCGAAGTCTTCCACGATTTTCTGGAGCGTGCTCCTACTTTTCTCCTACCACCTTTTCCTTCCTTATTCACTGCTTTTTTGAGTTTTCTCAAACCCTGATTTATACCATTTGTTATAGTGAGCGCTCCATTAGGAGGAAATTAACAGATGATATTAAAACCATTTCTTGCTGCCAGCATGGTGGCAATTGCTTTATTGAGCGTACCTTTTTCTGCCGTAACCGCTACAGATGCAGCCCCAAAAGCTGCTGAAAGTGAAGCCACTAGTAACGACACGCGCCGCTTAGTGATTCAGGTCAACAAACGGGAAGAAGACTTTCAGGATCATCTGCTGTCTAACATCGTCAATCTGCAAAAACATTACGGTATGGATGGCATCGAAATAGAAGTGGTTGCCTATGGCCCCGGCGTTTGGTTAGTCACCGAAAAAAGTGCGTTTCTCAAGCGCGTGGAGAGCCTAATGATGCAAAACGTCACCTTCACCGCTTGTGGCAATACCTTGGATACCGTGGAAGCATCCAGTGGCACACGCCCGGTATTGCTCGATGGTGTCGAAGAAACCCAAGCAGGGATTGCCCGGATTATTGCCCTCCAAGAAGAAGGCTGGAGCTACCTTAGCCCGTGATACACGCCGGGTAAGTGCAGTTAGCCCCCTTGCACTCACACGCAGTTTGCGCAGATTGCAAAATCAGACTCGGCATCAAACCCGACACCCCCAAGTACGGTGCCATACGAATCCTTACTTGGGGGTTTTCGCGTTGTTTAGCCTGTACCAATTCAGGCACATCCGTGACCACATGCC
Source organism: Thiothrix winogradskyi (assembly GCF_021650935.1). Lineage (NCBI taxonomy): Bacteria > Pseudomonadati > Pseudomonadota > Gammaproteobacteria > Thiotrichales > Thiotrichaceae > Thiothrix > Thiothrix winogradskyi. Next base: position 3,264,983 of record NZ_CP091244.1, read on the forward strand.
GACCGGCTGACAGAAAAAATGGCATAATGGTAACAACCGTTGCGCCCTGATCAATGCATTGCTGGATACCGTCGGGAATGGACGGTTCTGCCAACTCCAGAAAAGCACTGCTCACGTAAGCGTAATTCGTACCCGGCTGTTCGCCGACTTTAGCGGCAAGTGCGCGGATTTCGTCATTCGATTGAGTACGGCGACTGCCGTGCGCCACAATAAGTAAAGCTTGCATCATGAATCCTTGGGTAAACCCTGTATCTATAAAGGGTGAATGTAGTAGAGTATTCCTTATCATAATAGAGGAGGGATAAATCGTATGGGTTTACTGTCGACATTAAGCGGATGGCAATTAGTACTCGTCACACTGGGTTTAACTCATATTACCATCGCAGCGGTCACTATTTTTCTACACCGCACCCAAGCGCACCGTGCGCTGGATTTAGGGTTCATTCCCTCCCACTTTTTCCGCTTTTGGTTATGGCTAACCACCGGCACTGTTACCCGCGAATGGGTCGCTATCCACCGCAAACACCACGCCAAATGTGAAACGCCCGAAGACCCGCACAGCCCACAAACCCGTGGCATCAACACCGTCTTGTGGAAAGGTGCATTGCTCTACAAACAAGAAGCCAAAAATCAGGAAACGCTCGAAAAATACGGCAAAGGCACACCGGACGACTGGTTGGAACGGCATCTTTATACGCCGCATTCATGGCTGGGAATTGTACTGATGTTAGTCATTGATGTGGTGTTATTCGGTTTGCCCGGCGTATTGGTCTGGGCAGTACAAATGCTGTGGATTCCCTTCTGGGCAGCCGGTGTTATTAACGGTCTGGCGCATTTCTGGGGCTATCGTAACTGGAACACCACCGATGCTTCCACCAATATTTCCCCGATCGGCATTTTAATCGGCGGCGAAGAACTGCATAACAACCACCATGCATTCGCCTCTTCCGCACGGCTTTCCAGCCGCTGGTATGAATTCGATATTGGCTGGTTCTACATCCGCATTTTAGAAATATTGGGCATGGCGAAAGTGCGCAAAGTTGCCCCACGCATCCGTATTAATCCTAACAAACTGACCGTAGACTTTGACACCGTGACCGCTGTGCTCGGCAATCGCTTGCAAGTGCTGTCAAACTTTGCCCAGCAAGTCATCAAGCCCGTGACCAAATCAGAATTGCGTCACCAAGCCGTGCTCGCCGAAAGCCAAGCCCTACAAACCGTGTATCTTTACCAGCAGCGCCTGCATCAATTGTGGGAACGCACCACGCAAAGCCAGGAAGCACGGCTGGAAGCAGTACAAGAATGGATCAGTAATGCAGAAAAAACCGGCATTGCGGCATTGGAACAATTTGCACACCGCCTGCGCGGGTATTCGGTCAGCGCCTAATGCAGCCACCACCATGAACGGCATTGACCAACTGACAGCAAGCGACATTAGCCAGCGTTTACAACAACGTGGTGCCACAACCCATGATGTGGCGTTGGATGCGTGTCGCGAAGCCGGGGTGTTAGTGCCGTTTGTGCGGATGGACAATGCATGGCACTTGCTGTTTATCCGCCGCCCCGAATCGGTGCGCGATTATCACAGTGGGCAGGTCGCCTTTGCCGGGGGCAAACGTGACCCGGAAGATACCGACCTGACTGCCACCGCATTACGTGAGGCACACGAAGAAATCGGTATTTTGCCGCAAGATGTTGATATTTTGGGGCAACTCAACCCGCATCACAGCGTAAGCCGCTTTCTGATTGTGCCAACCGTTGCCCGTGTACCCTGGCCTTATGAACTGGTGCTTAGCCCGCAGGAAGTTGCTCGTGCTTTCACCATTCCGTTAACTTGGCTGGCACAACCACAACACCACCAAATACGTTACCGACACTTAACCGACGTGCCAGAACCGATACCGATTGTGTACTTTCAGGAATACGATGGGGAAATTTTGTGGGGAGCAACGGCTAGAATCACGCTGTCATTGTTGGCTTGCTTGCAATAAACCTCTTAGAAAGAGACGCCCACAGCAAGAACACGAGGAGAGAGAGGAGGAGGAGAGAATCCCTCAATGTCCGTGCGCTGTGGGCGCTTGCAAATGATCCAGAAGCTAGGAGGAGGAGAGAGTCTTCTGAATCACCTATGCTGCAATGCAACAAATAGTAAGTGTTTTCGGTGCAGTGAGCAAGCTATAATTTCTAAACCAATGGGTTAGCTTTTCTAACCATTGGGTTTAATGTACCAATATTTTCACCAAAAATGCCTGCGTGCGTTCGTTACGCGGGCGATTGAAAAAATCGTGCGGGTTATTTTCTTCCACAATCTGCCCCGCATCCATGAAGATCACGCGGTCAGCAACGGACTTCGCGAAACCCATTTCGTGGGTGACGCACAGCATGGTAATGCCCTGTTCGGCGAGTTCGGTCATGACATCCAGCACTTCCTTGATCATTTCCGGGTCAAGTGCAGAGGTGGGTTCGTCGAACAGCAATACTTGCGGGGTTAAGCACAAAGTGCGGGCAATGGCGACGCGCTGTTGCTGTCCGCCGGAGAGTTGCAACGGGTATTTGTGGGCTTGCTCGGCAATTTGTACACGCTGTAGTTGCACCATTGCCCGCTCTTCCGCCTCGGCTTTGGAGAGTTTGTTGACCTGAATCGGCGCAAGCGTGAGGTTTTCCAGCACGGTTAAATGCGGGAACAGGTTGAATTGCTGGAATACCATACCGACTTTACGGCGCACTTCGTGTAACACTTTCACGTCATCGCTGAGTTCCAAGCCATCCACCATCAACTTACCCTGCTGATGGGCTTCCAAGCGGTTGATGCAGCGGATCAGGGTGGATTTACCCGAACCGGAAGGACCGCAAATGACGATGCGCTCGCCTCTGCGTACCTGCAAGTCGATGTCACGCAGGACGTGGAACTGGTTGCCGTACCATTTGTTGACTTTGGCGAATTCGATCATGTAGTCAGACATTTAATGCACCTTCCCCCGGTTCACCTGCCGTTCCACCCATTGGCTGTAGCGCGACAAGCTGAAACAAAACACGAAATAAATCGCAGCGATAAACAGATACCCTTCCAGCTTGTACGGCATCCAGTTCGGGTCGCTGTTCACGGCGAGATCCAGCGAGCCAGTCAGTTCGTACAGGCTCACAATCGTCACCAACGAGGTATCTTTGAAGGTCGAAATGAAGTTATTCATGATGCCCGGCACGACGGTTGCCAAGGCTTGCGGCAAAATAATCTTGCGCTGCATCTGCCAGTAAGTCAGCCCCAACGAGGATGCCGCCTCGTACTGCCCACGCGGAATCGCCTGCAAACCACCGCGAATCACTTCCGCCAGATACGCCGCCGCAAACAACGTCATTGCCACCAATACCCGCAGCAGCACATCAATCGAGAAACCTTCCGGCATAAACAGCGGAAACAGGAACGATGCCATGAACAGCACCGAAATCAGCGGCACACCCCGGATCAATTCCACATACACCGTACACAAGCTACGAATCACGGGCAGATCAGACAATCGCCCTAACGCCAACAGCACCGCCAGCGGAAAAGCCCCCACCACCGACAACGAAGCCAGCAAAATGGTCAACGGCAAACCACCCCATTGATCGGTTGTCACCACACTCAGACCAAAGACACCGCCATGCATCAGGGTGAAAAATACCGCCAACACCCCCAGCCACAACGCCGCCAACCAGGGTTTCCAAAATATCCGCATACAGCTTGCCAGCAATAATGCCATCAGCAACAAAGTCGCCGCGAACGGTCGCCACTGCTCCTCAAACGGGTAACGCCCGAAAATAATCACGCGATACTTTTCTGTGACCACACCCCAACACGCGCCCGTACCACGCGCCGTATTGCATTGCGCCGCATCGGCTGCCCACACCGCATGATGGATACCCCAACCCCACAGGTGCGACACTGCGTAGACCAACAGCATTCCCAATAGGAGCGTTACCGCACTATTGAACGTATTGTTAAACAAATTGGCGCGTAACCATGCCATTGCCTAACGCTCCTTAATCGCCGCACGGCGATTGTAAGCATTCATGAATACCGAGGTGAGCAACGAAAGCGTCAGGTAAACCGCCATAATCACCGCGATACACTCCACCGCCCGCCCCGTCTGATTGATCGAGGTATTCGCAATCGACACCAGATCCGGGTAGCCCACCGCCACTGCGAGCGAAGAGTTTTTGGTCAAATTCAAATACTGATTGGTCAACGGTGGAATAATCACCCGCAACGCTTGCGGCAACTGAATCAAACGCATGGCCTGCCCCCGACTCAAACCCAGTGCCATTGCAGCCTCATGCTGTCCACGCGGTACGGAGGCAATGCCACTGCGCACGATTTCCGCAATAAAGGCAGCAGTATAAAGCACCAGACCCAACAATAACGCCAGAAATTCCGGCGAAACATTAATGCCACCTTTAATACCAAACCCGGCTTTAACCGGCATATCCCCAAACCAAGGCAAGGTTAAGCCTGCTTTGGTGAGAAACATACCAAGAAAAGGTTCGGCTTCCCGCGCAGTCGGCAAAAACTCAACCAATAACAGATACCACAGCAGCAATTGCAACAGCAGCGGGATATTGCGGAAGATTTCCACATACGTCAGGCATAAGCCACGGATCAAGATATTCTGGGAAAAGCGCCCTACCCCCAGCAATACGCCGAGGATAGTAGTGAGAATAATGCCAATGACGGCAACTTTTAGGGTATTACCCAAGCCGGTAAGGAAAGCTTTCCAATAAGGTTGCGTCGACTCAAACCCAAACAGGCTTTCGCTGATGTCAAATCCGGCAGGTTGTGCGAGAAAACCGAAACCGCTTTGGATACCACGGGTACGCATGTTTTCCAGCGTATTGTCAGCAAGGATGGCGATGCACAACGCCACTAGCAGCAACGCGGCAAGCTGGTAGAGCCAGCCGCGTATTTTTTGGTTGCGCCAGAAGGTCATGAACACGTTTAACGAATCGGCGGCGCGTACATAATCCCGCCCTGATTCCACAGCTTATTCAAGCCGCGCTCCAGTTTCAGCGGGGAATTTTTACCGACATTGCGCTCGAAAATCTCACCGTAATTGCCAGTCGCTTTCAAGGCACGGTACGCCCATTCCTTATCCAGACCCAACAATGTACCCATATTTTCAGCCGTGCCAAGAATACGCTGGATATTGGGGTCATCGCTGGTTTTCTTTTCATCCAAATTCGTTTGGGTAAGCCCGTATTCTTCGCCTTCGATCAACGCATTCAGCACCCACTTGCTGATTGCAAAAAACTCATCATCACCCCGCCGTACCAACGGCCCCAACGGTTCTTTGGAAATAATTTCCGGCAAAATCAGGTGTTCATCGGGATTTTTCGCAATGGTACGTTCCGCCGCCAAACCGGAAGCATCGGTGGTATACGCTTCGCAACGCCCACTGTGGTAAGCACCCGTGGCAGCTTCATTCTTTTCAAACACCAGCGGTTTAATATCCAACTTATTGGCACGGGCAAAGTCGGTCAGGTTTTTTTCAGTCGTAGTGCCAGATTGCACACATACCGTTGCGCCATCGAGTTCCTTGGCACTGGCAACTTTCAGCTCTTTTTTCACCATGAAACCTTGCCCATCGTAATAAATCGTGCCGACAAAGTTTGCCCCCAGCGACGCATCACGGGTCAATGTCCAGGTCGTATTGCGTGACAAAATGTCAATTTCGCCCGATTGTAAGGCGGTAAAACGCTGTTGTGCGTTCAACGGCACGTATTTCACCTTGCTGGCATCGCCCAATACCGCTGCGGCCAGTGCTTTACAATAATCCACATCCATCCCGCTCCACTTGCCTTCGCTATCAGCGGAGGAAAAACCCGCCAGTGCCACGTTCACACCGCACACCAATTGATCACGGGACTTAATGGTATCCAAGGTTTTTCCCGCCTGAGCGGGCAAACTGAGCATGACAGCCGTACACAAAGTAACGCCCGCCAAAGCACGCGCAAGAGTAGTTGTTAGCATCGGTGTTCCTCTTTTAATAAAATCTGCCGCGCAAGAATAGCAACGGAACACCCAACAGTATAAACATCAATGGAATAATCAGCCAATTGCCAACTCGCACATAAGGGGTTGCCCCTTGCATCGGTGTGGCATAACCACTGATCACGGTGGCAATACGCGGCTCAGCAGTGGCGGTCACTTTACCCTTTTCATCAATAATCGCGCTAACCCCGTTATTGGTAGCCCGCAACAAATAGCGCCCAGTTTCCAACGCCCGCATCCGCGCAATTTCCGCGTGTTGTGCGGGTTCAATTGAGCCGGTAAACCAACCGTCATTGCTGACATTCACCAACATGGTCGCTTCCGGCAATCCGGCAATCATTTCTTCCGCAAACGCATCTTCGTAGCACACCGACATGCGCATCGGCTGACCTGCCACCGTAAGGGTATTGGTGCCTTCCCACGCCGTTATATTGCCCACCGGCAATTTGACGATATGTTCCAAAAAGCGCAGGTAATCCAGCAAGGGAATGTATTCGCTGAACGGCACAAGGTGTTGTTTAGCATACACATGCTCCCCCGTATTGATGGAAACTTCCACATCACGCTCACCACCCACTGCCATAATCGCGTTATACACCGCTTCGGTATCGCGATTTACATGGAAACCACCGACCAATAAATCGGCTTTCGCCTCACGCGCCCAATCCTGTAACGGTAACATCACATCCAAAGACTGCGGGAAAAAATCGGCAAGTGCTGTTTCCGGCCAAATCACCAGATGCGAGGTTTCGACATTTGGGTACTTATCCCCATCCATCAAATCCAGATAAGCTTGGATATTGTCATTACGGAATTCGCGTGACCACTTGGTTAATTGATCAACATTGCCTTGTAACATACTGACAAATAACGGCTCTCCGGCTGGAACTGTCCAACGCACCTGCCCTAAGCCAAACCCACCGGCTACCGTCACCAACGCCAATACACCGGCAATAATACGTTCACGCTGGGTTCCCAACACCAGCAACACCAACACACCCGCACCCAAAGCCACCAGCCAACTGACCCCTAACACCCCTGTGATGGGTGCATAATGTGCCAACCAAGTATCAATCTGACTGCTACCCAATTGTAACCAAGGAAAACCCGTTAAAAACCAACCGCGAAACCATTCGGTCAATACCCAAATCGCCGGAAATGCCACCAATAAACGCACCGCTTGTGGCAAATGTGCGACGTACCCCGCTAACCAGCCAAACACCAGCAAGAACAGCGCCATAATCACCACAAAAATGGCCACCATAAAAGCCGCGATGAAAGAGTTTGCCCCGCCGAAAAAGTGGATACTGACATAAATCCAGTGTGCACCACCGGCAAATAGCCCCACCCCGAACACCCACGCCAGCCACAAACGTTGCTTAGTTGGCATCGGTTTGAGATTCAGCCAGAACAATACGGCGGGTGCAAAAAATGCAAACGCACGCCATTCGATAGGCGCAAACGCCAAAGCGACGGATAAACCTGCCAGCAAGGCCAGCAGGTAGTCAAATTTTGAAAGGGAATGACTAGAATTACGAAAAGACAGCATTATTGGAATATCCAGCACAGCAAAATGTGAGCGGATTATAACGCAGGCACTTCCTCAGAACATGAATTTTCCGTCTGGGGCAGCACTTCCAGCAACAAAATACGCCGCGAATCGCTGCGCAATACCCGGAACAGCCAGCCCATTAACACCACTTCTTCACCCTGACGCGGAATTTTACCCAACTCATGGATCACAATCCCCGCAATGGTATCGAATTCCTCGGTGTCGAATGCCGTTCCCACGGTCTCATTGAATTCATCAATCGGCGTCATGGCTTCCACAATGAAACGCCCGTCACCTTGCGGTTGAATATTGGTGGAAATGTCTTCCTCATCATCGTGCTCATCGTCGATGTCCCCGACAATCTGTTCCAGCACGTCTTCAAACGTTACCAAACCGGAAATACCCGCGTATTCGTCAATGACCACCGCCATGTGGTTGCGGGTTTTGCGGAACTCGGTCAGCAAGCGGTTCAAACGCTGACTTTCGGGGACAATTAAAGCGGGGCGGATAATGTCATCAATTTTGAAATCTGCTTCACGCCCGCTGTATTTGAGCAAGTCTTTTGCCAGCAATACCCCCACCAAATCATCGCGGTCTTCATCCACCACGGGATAGCGCGAGTGTTCAGTTTCAGCAATGCGGGCAAGAATTTCAGTGAAATTATCTTCGTGGTAGATAAAGTTGATTTGTGAACGCGGAACCATGATGTCGCGTACTTGGAGCGCACCAAATTCCAATACCCCTTGCAACATCCCCACCGTTTCGCCCGGCAGGAGGTTTTTTTCGTTAGCCCGTTGTAAGTCGTCGATCAAATCCTCCCGACTTTGGGAAGTAAGATCAAGTTTGTGAATCAGCCATTGTTTCCATCGCGGTCGAGGTCGCGAGTCACCTATGTCAGTTTTCATTGTTCCTCTGTGAGTTAGTGATAAGGATCGGGAAAGCCGAGTTTGCTAAGGATAGTGGTTTCTAAGCCCTCCATTTCCTCGGCTTCGGTGTCTGTTATATGGTCATAACCTTGTAAATGCAATAAACCGTGTATCAATAAATGTGCCCAATGTTGGGTCGCGGTTTTGCCTTGCGCGGCGGCTTCACGTTCGACCACAGGCAGGCAAATAACCAGATCACCGAGGTATTCAATGTCATCGTCATCCTCTGGAATCGGCGGCGCATCGTAAGGAAACGACAATACATTCGTCGGGTAATCTTTGCCGCGATAAGCGCGGTTAAGTTCCTGACTTTCGGCTTCATTAACGATACGCACGACCACACCGGCTGCTGCATCTGCCGACCATGCGGCTTGCGCCCAACGCAATAAATCCGCTTCAGCAGGAATGGCTGTGTAAGCTTCTGGGTTTTGAATATCGAGTTCTAGGCTCATGCGCTACGATCCCGCTCAAAACCTTCATACGCCGCCACAATCTTTTGCACCAGTTTGTGCCGCACCACGTCACGCCCGCTAAACCAGTTAAAGCTGATGCCTTTGACACCTTCCAGAATTTCCGCCGCCTGGCGCAAACCGGAGGTTTGATGGCGCGGCAAGTCAATCTGGGTAATGTCACCCGTGATCACGGCAGAAGAGCAAAACCCCAAGCGGGTCAGAAACATTTTCATTTGTTCTGTGGTGGTGTTTTGCGCTTCATCCAGCAAAATAAACGCATCATTCAAGGTACGCCCACGCATATAAGCCAAGGGTGCGACTTCAATGACATTGCGCTCAATCAGCTTATTGACTTTTTCGACCCCTAACATTTCGTACAAAGCGTCATACATCGGGCGTAAATACGGGTCGATTTTTTGCGACAAGTCACCGGGCAAGAAACCTAGTCGCTCGCCTGCTTCCACCGCCGGGCGCACCAGCACCAAACGCCGCACCTCATCACGTTCCAAGGCTTCGACCGCACAGGCAACTGCCAGCCAAGTCTTACCCGTACCGGCGGGACCGATGCCAAACGTAACATCGTGGGTGCGGATATTCTGGATGTACTGACTTTGCGCCAAACCTTTGGGTTTAATGTAACCGCGCTTGGTGCGGATGCGCACATCGTCGCCGGTATTGGCTTGCACCTTGTCGAGATTGGCTTCTTGCAGGAACAGATGAATGCTTTCCGGGCTAAGAACCGTTTCCGCCGTTTCGCGATAAAGGTCGTGCAGTAGATTGATGGTTAACTGTGTAGTCAGCGGCGTTCCGGTAATCTGGAACAAATTACCGCGATTGCTCAGTTCAACGCCCAAGCGATGCTCTAATTGACGCAAGTGCTGGTCAAATTGACCACACAAGTTCATTAAACGCTCAGTATTTGCAGGTTCAAGCTCAAATTGAACGGTGTGCCTGTCACTTTCCGTTGCAGCAGTGGTTGTAGTAGTCAAGAAGACTGAGAATTCCATAAAGAGATGATTGTGAAAGTATAGCCACAGCGTTACTCAGGTTCAACTGTTCCGACAAATGGTAGAACCATCAAGGGTCATCTCGTGATATTATTTCGAACAAATAAAATCTATCAAAATAATGACGACGCACATTCGGGGGAAACAACCGTGCAAGTTACGCTAAGTTTTTTTACACAGGCAACAGGGTGGCATAAACCCTTACCGGATGTTGACTCACCTCAAACCTTGGTGTTGATATTCAGCCCTCCCGATAGCAAGCAATATCAAAGCACTATAGAACAATTACATGCTCACTATCCACTGGCAGTGATCACAGGCTGTTCTACTGTTGCTGGTGTTTTCAACGAACATTTACTGGAAAATGCCCTAGTGGTAGGCATTATTCGTTTTAAAACAACCCACCTAGCCTTTGCCAGTGCGGAACTAGCGCATTCAGACCATTCATTTCAAGCCGGTGAACAAATTGCTAAATCCCTCAATAGACCTGATCTTAAAGGGATTCTTATTCTAACCGATGGCCTTAACACCAATGGCAGTGAATTAATTAGTGGCTTAGCGTCGGTTGTTAATGAAAGCAACGTTACCATCGTCGGCGGTTTAGCCAGTGACAAGATGCAATTTGCCTCCACTTGGATCTTTCACCAAGGACAAGCAGCTTCACGACGTGTCTCCGGCGTTGGTTTTTATGGAAAAGAGCTGGTTTTTACCAGCTATGCCCGCGACGGCTTCAAGCCTTTTGGCCCTGAACGTGTCATTACCCGTTCAGCAGGCAAGACCCTGTATGAAATTGATGGTCGCCCTGCCCTACAACTCTATAAAGAATACCTTGGGGAACACGCGGCTAACTTACCCGCGACCGCCTTACACTTTCCCTTGGCTATCTGGAACCAAACCAAAGATCACTACATGGTGCGTACCGTGGTATCCATCAATGAAGCGGATGACAGCCTGGGGTTTGTAGCCGATATTCCACAAGGCTATAGCACACAATTGATGTATGGCAGTTTTGATAATTTGCTGGACGGTGCAGAAATAGCGGCGCGTAGCTTAGCGGATCGTCTACCGCCCAAGACGCCGGTATTCGCGCTCACCATCAGTTGCTCTGGGCGCAAACTCGTCATGGGCGATGACGCTGACCAAGAATTAGAAGCCACGCTCGAAAATCTTCCTGCCGGTAGTCAACAGCTTGGGTTTTACTCCTACGGTGAATTAGCACCCACTGCACTCGGTGGGTATTGCTGTCTGCACAACGAAACCATGACCTTAACGGTGATGTATGAAGGAAGTTAAACCCCTCCACAAGCGTTTACAAAAACAATTGAAGCGCTGCGGATTACTTCAGCACGGTTTGCCGGACGACCAGAACAAATGGCAAAACTTTCTACACCAAATTGACCTCTCCTACACCGGCACGAGTGACGCGCAATATTTGCTGGAACGCTCGCTTGAGGTGTCGTCGCAGGAAATGCGCAAATTGTACGACGACCTCAAAACGGAAACCGAACAACGTATCGAAGCCTTACACAAATCCGAACAAAAAACCCGCTTCATGGCGAATATGAGCCACGAACTGCGCACCCCAATACACGGTATATTGGGTTCCCTTGAAATCGTGAAAGATACGACACTGGATGCGCGTCAGAAATTATTCGTCGATACCGCGTATGCCTCCTGCGAAGTTATGCTGGATGTGATTAACAATATTCTGGATTTTTCCAAGCTCAAAGCAGGGGGTATTGAACTGGAAATTATCGAGTTTTCCCCGCGTGAATTGGTGGAAAACATCAGCGGCATTATGTCAACGATGGCGCAGGAAAAAAATCTCGAAGTTCAGTGTTACATTCCCGAAAACATTCCTGAGCGCGTCAAAGGCGACCCCGCCCGCTTACGGCAAATGCTAATGAACCTGGTTGGCAATGCCGTCAAATTTACCGAACGCGGCGAAGTGTATACCGGCTTGGAATTACTGGAAATCCGTGATAACAAAGCCGTACTACGCTTTGAAGTCCGCGATACTGGCATCGGCATTCCCCTTGCCATGCAAAAAAGTGTGTTTGAATCGTTTGTGCAAGTCGATGCCTCCATTAACCGGCGTTACGGCGGTACGGGTCTGGGGTTAACCATTGTACGCGAGTTTGCCGAAATGATGGGTGGGCGCATTGGGCTGGAAAGCGTTCCCGGTCAAGGCACAACCTTCTGGTTTGAAATCGCTTTCCCCGTCACCGAAAATCATGCATGGGATAACACCAGCCACCACTTAGAAGGTCGCCGGATTCTGGTCGTGGACGATAATGAAACCAACCGGCGAATTCTGGAAAACTACCTGCAAGCCTGGAAAGCTGAAGCCATTATCGTCAGCAATGGGCATGATGCCTTGCACAAACTCGAAGAATCCATCACCCAGCAAAAACCGATCGACCTTATGCTGCTCGACTGGTTTATGCCGCAAATGGATGGCATCGCCCTAGCAAAAACCATCCGCACGGATAACCGTCACGCCCAAACCCCGATTGTCATGCTCACCTCTTACGGCATTTCACTCGAAAAACAACAACAAGCGGGCGTGCAAGCTGCCGTTACCAAACCGGTGCGTTCCATCACCTTGCGGGATGTATTACTGGATACCATCCGGCGGCACGCGCTCAATGATCAACCCAAACCGACGCCATCCACCACACTGCCGTTCCCCAATATCGTCTTGAAATCCGTAGCATCGGTCGAGCCAGCGATTTTGTTAGCGGAAGACAACTCCGTCAATGCCCTGATTGCGGTCACGATGCTGGAAAAACTCAATATTCCAGTCGATCACGTCACGACGGGTAAATTAGCACTGAAAGCCCTACGTAACCGCCCCTACAAACTCGTGCTGATGGATATTAATATGCCGGAAATGGATGGTTACACGGCTACCCGCTATATCCGCAAATGGCAAAAAGAAGGCATATTCAAGCAGCATATTCCAGTGATTGCCATGACTGCCAATGCCCTCAAAGGCGACCGCGAGCGCTGCCTGAAAATGGGTATGGATGATTATCTGGCAAAACCTGTTAAACAAGAGGAACTGCTCAAGGTCGTCGAGCAATGGTTGAAAGAACCCCTCACCCCCTAGCCCCCTCTCCCTCAAGGGGCGAGGGGGTATTTCAGATCACCCGTGGTTCCGGCTCTAAGGTAATCCCAAACTTATCCTGTACCGAGGCAATAATCGCTTGGGCAAAATTCCACACCTCTGCACCCGTGGCGTTGCCATGATTCACCAAGACCAAAGCGTGTTTGGCGTAAGTGCCTGCGTCACCGTCACGTTTACCTTTCCAACCACACTGGTCAATCAACCAACCCGCTGAAGTTTTGACCTGATCGTGCTGCGGCCAGCCGGGTATCTCAGGGAATTGCGCTTTGAGTGTCGCCCATTGCACTGGTGCAATCAGCGGATTCTTGAAAAAACTGCCCGCATTACCAATCTCAGCAGGGTTCGGCAATTTGCTTTGGCGAATCTGGATAATGGCATCGCTGATCAAACGTGCGTTTAACGTTTTCCCGTCCAACTGCTCTTTCACGCCAGCATAGTCAATTTTCCACTGCGGCTGGCGCGGCAAACGAAATACCACGGCGACAATCAACCAACGATCCGGCTCTACCGATTTGAAGTAGCTATCACGGTACGCAAAACGGCACTGTTCGGCACTAAAATCGCGGATTTCTGCGGTGCGCCAGTCTAAGGCTTGTACTTCATACACATGATCCTTCAACTCTACGCCATAAGCGCCAATATTCTGCATCGGCGCTGCCCCAACCGTTCCCGGAATCAACGATAAATTTTCCAGCCCGGCAAAGCCTTGCGCGATAGTCCATTGCACAAATTCGTGCCAGTTATTGCCCGCTCCCGCCCGTACATAATGGTAATTTTCATCCTGCCCTAACACCTCTAAGGTTTCCAAGCGCACTTGCACCACTAAGCCGGGGTAATCATTAACGAACAGCATATTGCTGCCGCCACCCAGAAATAACAGTGGCAACTCAGGGTGTTCCTGTTGCCAAGCCATGAGGGTACGTACCCCGCTCAGCTTGTGCAAGGTACAGAAATAACGGGCTTTGGCTGCTAACCCAAAGGTATTGAGTGCTTTCAGGGAGTAATTTTCGCGAATCTTCATGTGGAAATCGTGTGTAGTAAAAAATTCATGACGCAAAAAGGCCGGAACGAATCCGGCCCCTATCATACCTGAAAACAGCTTGCCTTACTGCGTGCCAGCACCAGCGGACATCTGTTGCAGGTAAGCAACCAATACTTTGATTTCAGTATCAGACAAGTTACGACCGTCTTTACCGAAGGCAGGCATTTGGGGTTTAACACCGTTATGGATAACCGCTTTCACTGCTTCCAATTTAGCTTCAGAAGTTTCTGCTGCTGGCAAATTAGCTACCGTCCAGATTTTGTCAGTCAGGTTAGGAGCACCTTGAGCGTGCATACCCTTGCCTTCGCTGGTATGGCACATGTAACAACCACCTTTTTCACCTTGGAAGATTTTTTGACCTTCAGCAGCGGCAGCAGCATCCACAGCAGATTCACCAGACAGTGTTAACACATAGTTAGCCACTTGGTTCAACTGCGCTTCATTAAATGTCTTACTGTAAGCAGGCATGTAACCCATACGACCATAACGAAGGGTATTTTCCATTGCCGTGGTGTCACCACCCCACAACCAATCGTCATCCACCAGATTAGGGTACATACCAACCACACCTTGACCACCAGACTGGTGGCAAGCGGCACAGTTGTCACCGAACATCCCCACGCCATAAGAACGCACGAAGGAAGACATATCCGGGTCTTGCGCAATCTGCTCATAAGATGCCGCGCCAACCTTGGCGAGGTATTCTTGCTGCTTGACCGCTGACTCACCGTTTTGCATGTCATGGGCTAACAGCGCACGCATGTTCCAGTGGGTGGTTTTCTCTTCACCCGCATCAGTCTTATAGGTAATGTCGTTACCAATACCTTTCAGATAGGTATTACCGATCGGCCATGATGGGTACATGATCCAATACACAATAGTAAAAATGATTGTGCCGTAGAATGTCCACAACCACCAACGTGGCAGCGGGTTATTAAATTCTTGCAGCGTATCATCCCAAACGTGACCAGTAGTTTCTGCGCCGGTCAGTGGATCTTTAACAGGAGTAGCCATAACTATTTCTCACCTTTTGATTGGGAAGCCGCCTCTGCTGCTTTCACACGTCTGTCTGCTTCATCTTCATCCATCATCGGCAGGTAGCGATAGGATTCGAGCCTTTCGCTACGCTTACGACTGGAATAAACGTAGATGACGATGCCGACGAACGTCGTAAAAAAGATCAGCAACGCAACCGTCTTGCTGTTACCTAGATCCAAGATCCATGTCCAGAAGTCTGTCAGCATTTGATCCTCACTTTGTCAACAGAGGCCACTATCCAGTAGCACAGAAAATTAACGGAATTGAATGAAGTGGTCTTCATCAAACTTTTTAAAGTCAACCATCGTACCCAGTACTTGTAGGTAAGCAACCAAGGCATCCATCTCACTGATGTTGTTCGGATTACCATCGTAGTTACCTGCTTTAGCCTGTGCCATCAGGTTGGCTTCTGCTTGATTGATGTCGAGTTTCTTAGCAACCTCTTCACCAAATCGCTTCACGTTATCTTCGTATTCAACCGTGGTTTGTGAGTAAGGCACACCCACACGCTTCAATGCGATCATACGCCCCTGAAGATCTGACAAATCCAGATCCGTGGTTTGCAACCAAGGGTAGTTAGGCATAATGGATTCAGGCACAACCGAACGCGGTGCAATTAAATGCTGAACTTGCCATTCGTTAGAATACTTGCCACCGACACGCGCCAAATCCGGGCCAGTACGCTTGGAACCCCATTGGAAAGGGTGATCGTACTTGGATTCAGCCGCCAGTGAATAGTGACCATAGCGCAGGTCTTCATCACGGAACGGGCGAATCATCTGGGAGTGGCAGGTGTAGCAGCCTTCGCGGATGTAAAGATCACGACCACGTTGCTCCAGCGGCGTATAAGGACGCACGACCTCAAAGCCCGTCTCTGGATCTTTTACATCTTCCACCGTCTCATTGATATAGTGCAATGGAACGATTTCCACCAGACCACCGATACTAATAGCAACCAGGGTCAGGACAATCAACAGCCCCGAATTGGTTTCGATACTTTCGTGTTTAAACATATCTCAACTCTCCCTGATTATGCCTGAGTCGCCGCAGTCGCTGGAACACTGGATTCCTGCTTTGCACGCGCAATGGTCATGTAAATGTTGTAAGCCATGATGATCATGCCAGACAGGAAGAACAAGCCACCCAGTGCACGCGCAACATACGGGCCGTGCATGAATGCCACGGTTTCAACGAAGGTGTACGCCAAGTTGCCATACTCATCGAACGCACGCAGCATCAAGCCTTGACCGATACCTGCTACCCACAATGCTGTAATGTACAGAATAGTACCGATGGTTGCCAAGAAGAAGTGCGTGTAAACCAATTGTGTGCTGTACAGCGTGGTATTCCACAGACGCGGGATCATGTGATAGAAAGATGCAATCGAGATCATCGCTACCCAGCCCAGAGCGCCGGAGTGAACGTGACCAACGGTCCAGTCAGTGTAGTGAGACAGCGCGTTAACGCTCTTCAACGACATCATCGGGCCTTCAAAGGTCGACATACCGTAGAACGACAGCGCAGTGATCATAAACATCATGATCGGGTCAGTACGCAATTTATCCCATGCGCCAGAAAGCGTCATAATACCGTTGATCATACCACCCCAAGATGGCATCAACAGCATAATGGAGAAGGTCGCTGCCAGTGTAGACGTCCAGTCAGGAATCGCCGTCCAGTGCAGATGGTGAGTACCTACCCACATATACATGAAGCTCAACGCCCAGAAATGGATGATCGACAAACGGTAAGAGTAAATCGGACGACCTGCTTGCTTAGGCACGAAATAATACATCATCCCCAAGAATGCCGCTGTCAGGAAGAAACCTACCGCATTGTGACCGTACCACCACTGCGTCATCGCATCTTGTGCACCAGAGAACAAACTGTAAGACGCGGCAGAAGTCAGACTAACTGGCACGGCCAAGTTATTGAAGATATGCAACAGGGCAGTAGCCAAAATAAATGACATGAAGAACCAGTTAGCCACATAAATATGCGGTTGGTTACGACGCATCAGCGTAGTGGTGAAGATCAGGAAATAAACCACCCAAACGACTGTAATCGCAATATCAATAAACCAGACTGGTTCAGCGTATTCGCGACCTTGTGTGTAACCTTGCAGATAGAGCAAACCAGCAATCAGCACGGACAGATTCCAACCCCAGAAGGTGAAGTTAGGCCAGAACGTGCCACCGGTCAGACGCGCTTGGCAAGTACGCTGCACAATGTAATAAGAAGTTGCAAACAGCGCATTACCACCGAAACCGAAGATAACACCACTGGTGTGTAGCGGACGTAAACGTCCGAAAGTGATCTGGGCAATATCGAAGTTCAGAAACGGCCAAGCCAATTCTGACGCGATATACACACCGGCAGTCATGCCGAGGATACCCCAGATGATCGAAGCTATCGCGAATTTCTTCACGATATCATAGTTGTATTGCTCTGAAGAGAGTGCAGCACTATGAGCCATCGTTTGCCCTCTGGATTAACAAGATTGAAAAAATAAAAACACCGTAATGGGCGGCAAGCATACAGTAAAAAACCACTTAAGAAAACGTTAATACTGCGTGAAAGCACGCACTCTAGCAGAGCATAGTGCGTCTAATGCACTCAAATTGATTTAGATCAAGAAAGCATGAAGCCCCAAATGATAATGACGTTGAGAATGGCGACTGTTACCGCTGCAGAACCCATGTCTTTCGCCCGCCCGGAAAGTTTATGGCGCTCCATGCCGGTACGGTCGACCACCGCTTCCACCGCAGAATTCAACAACTCTACAATCAGCAAAAGCAAAATGCTGCCTATCATTAACGCCTTTTCTACGCCATTGTCGCCTAGCCATAACGCCAAGGGGAAAGCCAACGCCATAACCCACACTTCTTGGCGAAACGCTTCCTCGTGTTTATAGGCGGCACGGAAACCTTGCCATGAATATTGCGCTGCTTTAATGATACGAGTGAGTCCGGTGTTACCGCTGTAAGCCATTTTGATAACCCCTTACTGCATACAACATTTTTTGTATTTCTTCCCGCTACCACACGGGCAAGGCTCATTGCGCCCAATCTTCGGCTCGGCACGAATCACCTGTTCGACCAGCGGCGCATCATCCTCGTCTTCATCATCAGCGTCGTCCTCTTCCACCTTGTAGCTAGGACGTGGCGTATCACGCTTGGTACGCAACCCCATGCCCAACTCCACATCTTCCAAATCACCGCTGACCGTCCAATCCACCTGATCTTCCGCAAACGCCACCCGAATCGCAGGCATCGCCTCCACCGCACGCAACGCCACCAATTCCGCCACGATCAGCCCGCGCAAACCATAATCCCGCGCTGCCGAATGCTTCAAGGCATATACCAAGCGTTCGATCACCGGCTTACGCAACTTGCTGTGGCGCTTGCCGGTTTCCACCAAACACTGCAACGCCAACGGAATCGCGAATTCATCGTTACGCTTATCCAATACATAATCCAGCAGCGGATCCAACGCCGCATCACAAGCAGCCGCCACGACCGTCGGAATTTCATCCACCGCCCAATCGTCTTCCGCCACCACGTCGAAAATGCCGATCAGCTCATGTAACCCCGCAGGCATCAAATGCAACAACGCCCGCCAGGAATGCAACGGCACCCAATAATCCGCGCCATCGCTTTCCACAAAACTGTTATCCGCCACCAACTCCACCAGCGTCGGCGCATCCGCCGCCGTCAACCCGTAGCCAGAATAATCGCGCCAAGGGCGGTTATCGGTCGGCTCACCCAATACCGCAAAAATCTTCACAATGCGTTGCTTATCCACATCAAATCCTTTTCTTGTTTGCCAGCAAAATCCCAGCAGCTACTAATATCATCCCGATTGCATGGTAAAACTGCAAGCGTTCCCCCAGCAACAACGTCGCCAACAAAATCCCAAACACCGGCATCAAATGGCTAAACTGCCCCGTGCGACTTACGCCCAGCTTTTGCGTGGCATGATTCCAAAACATATATGCCAACAACGACGGAAACACCGCCACATACGCAACACTCGCCACACTCAGCGTTGTGAACGGCATGGTCTGAAACGTGAAACTTTCATACAGATACAGTGGCAAAATCGCCAACGCCCCCAAGGTAATCGAAAACCCCAAAATAGGCGTTCCCCGCAAACCTTGCGGCAACTTACGCAATAACACCGTATACAACGACCAATCCAACGTTGCCAATACAATCCACATATCGCCGCGATTGAACGCCAACTGCTGCAACACCTGCCAATCCGCCTTGGTAATAATCACCAACACGCCCACCAACGATACCCCGATCCCCAACCATTGCGCCAACGTACTCTTTTCATGCAGCACCAAGCCCGCCAACAAAATCATCGTGATCGGCGTAACCGATTGCAGCAATACCCCATTCGTTGCCGTGGTGGTTTGCAAGCCGACATACACCAGACTGTTGAAACCCGCGATCCCCAGCACCGCCAACGCCAACACCAACCGCCAATGCTCACGCGCCAACGGCAACGCCACTCGCATCGAACCCCACGCAAACGGCAATAAAATCAACGCCGCCACCGCCCAACGCCAAAACGACAAGCCCAACGGCGGCACGTCGGCATGGATAGCCCGTGCCAAATTAAAATTACCCGCCCAGAACGAAATCGTCAGTACCAGCAGCAAGTAAGGGGAAAACCGATCAAGAAATGAATGTTGCATCGCCGCAGTATAGTCTTATCGCACCTGCGCCGTAATCCGTAACTGCCGATGCCCCGCAGCAGCCAACCAGCCCACCTGCCACACCCCCGTCAGCGGATCGTATTCCCCCAACGGACTCGCACTCTGGAACGCCAAACCAGCAGGCAACAGATCGTGAATTTGCACGCCGTTCGCGTCATGCGCCCCCGTATTGCTGACCACCAACGTATACACCACCGCCTCACCCCGCTTTACCGCTGGCTTATTCACGCTTTTGCTCAAACTCAAATCGGTTTGCTGGGGCAAGGTCAAACCCAAATCCCACGAATTCGCGTGTGCGCCCGCCACCAACGCAAACACCGGCGTTTTGCCGGTCGCATCCGCATCACTATCGGTTTGCGGATTACCACTCATGCCACTGGCAGTTGGCACATACCCCGCAGGAAAACCACTAAACACCAAGTAATAATCACCGGGCAACACGGACTCAAACCCATACAGCCCCGCCGCATTCGTCTGAGTACTCGCCACCAACGCCCCATCAGCAGAATGCAACGCCACCGCCACCCCCGCGACTCCCGTTTCATCGGCATCCTGCACCCCATCACCGTTGGCATCCCACCACACCCTATCGCCCAAGGATGCAGGCAGCGTAACACCCAGATCATAACCCGCCGTCATGCTCCCCGCCGCGCCCGAACGCGCTTCATCAATACCTTGCAGCGGTATTCCTGCCAGCGGATTACCTGCCAAATAATTATCCGGCTTATCCAGTGCAATGCGGTAAACCGTATCAGGCGACAAGCCCCACATAGCGTAATACCCAGCAGCATCTGTCACCGTTTCTGCCACCAACGTTGCGCCGTCATACACCCGCACGGTCACGCCTTCGATTGCCGCTTCATCCGCTGTTTTTTGCTTATCGCCATTGTCATCAAACCACACCGTGCCACTCAAGCCTGCCACCGCTGCGGTATCCACCATCACCAACCCCACTTTGGGTGGCTCAGTCGTTAACAAAGTTTCAGTGGTTTTGGTAACGGTATCGTAATAACTCGCTGTATAGGCAAAGCTATTCCATGCAATGCTGCCACTCGCAGGCGTTGATTCACTCGCTAATTGCCGCACCGGCACAGTGATGCGTAGCTTTTCCCCCGGCTGCAAACCACCACTTGGCACAGCCGTAAACTGAAATTCGGCATTATTTGCCGCGTATTGCACCCCAGCAGGCACTTCACCCGCCGTCAATGCCGTCACCGCACCATCACTGGCAATCCGTTGCAGGCTAATCTCACCCGCCAGCACCAAACTCCACTGCGAGCCACGCGCTCCGCCTGTTACCAACGCAGTATCGCCCACAACGGGCAAAACATCGCGCACATCCACTTGCGTATTCGTCACATTGCCGGTGTTGCGAATTTCCAGCACATACGTTCCCGCCCCGTTCAACCCCGTCTTGCCCGTATTCGGAAAACGGCTCAATGCGCTGTCCAGCTCACCCTGTACCCACTTCACGCTATCCAAGGTCGTCAATTGCGGCACACTAAAATTCATATTGCTGGAACGGCAAAATGCCCGCGCAGTCTTGCCCGCATCCGCACCGTTTACGCACGTCACTTGCGGGTAATCGCCCGTCGAAAACTGCGCCACATTGGTCACAACCGTTCCCGCCAACACACCGGGGCGAATTCTCGCACTGAAATACACCGCCATGCCCGTATCTGACAACCCCACTGGCAACTGACAACCGGGGAATTCCCAGCGCAATTTCACCCGCCCATCCGCCTGCACGGTACGGCTGAAACGCGGTATCTGACACGCCGTTTGTTCCGTCGTTACCCCATTACTCGGCACGGCAACTCGCCACCAATTGCCCGCCTGCCCTGTGACATAATCCAAACTCGCAGGCAACACATCTTCCAAAATCGGGTATTGCGTACCGGTTCCCGATAATTCATCCACCGCCAACGAGACGCGATAGACGTAATCATTGCTGGCGGGTGCAGGCGCGACAACTGGCTTCCAAGCGGGTACGGCATACACCACCGTCGAACCATCCGGTGACACCACACCGCCCGTCGGAGTAATTTTGCTAAGGCTCAAAATCGGCTCGCCCTGCCCCACTACTGGCACCAGCGGCGCACAGCTTATGCCATGCAACGACGATTCCACGCAATTGCGCAAGCCATCACCCACATAATCCGCATCCACCACCAGCCGCACATCCAGCGTTTGTTTGGCAAGGTTCGCGCTCACTGCCCAACGCAAACGCTTGATGGATGTCACCAACATCCCCGACGGCAAGCGCGTTGACACACACCCGGTCGGATTCCCCGCTGCATCGTGCAAATTACCCGCCCGTCCTGCGGCGAATTCCGCTTCCGCCCAATCCGAGACTGGCAAATTCAAGGGGTGAAACGCCCCCGTAGCCGTGGCACTGCAATCCACTTCCGGGTAGTTCATCAATTTAGGGGTATTCGACGCAGTTGCCAGCAACACTTGCGTTCCTGCTGGCAGCGTTTCCACTACCGTGTAAGCACTGGTGCTAGTGGGCAAATTCACGCTCCAACGTTCCAAACCACCCGGCTGTACAAAAGCCGCGCTGCCTGTTTTCGTAAAACCGGGGCTGGGTGCAGGTGGTGGAGTCGGGCATGGCGCATCAATTCCCGCTGGCACGCTAACATCCGGTGCAATCGAAGTCGTCGTTACCCCAGCACTCGCCGCGCTTGCCACATTGCTGACGACGGCTGGCGGTGCGGCACTTCCACAAGTTGGAAATTTCACCTGTACTTTGAGAATCCCCGTCGAACCTGCGGCTAAGCCATCGGCTGGCACGCCTTCCGGCAAACTCTCAACCGGCGTGGCTAAGCGCCAGCTTACGGTTTTATCGACAACAGTGACGGCTGCCACACTACCCCCCATCGGGGTATAACTGACAATTTTCAATGGAGCAGGCACGGTGTCGGTAATGCTAGGGGCTGCACAATACAGCTCGGTCATACTTGCGCACCGGTAACGCAGGGTATACGTGAACGTTTCACCCGCCTGAGGTGTGACAGTACTCACCTGCTTGCTGATCAATAAATCTGAACCCGCTGCGAACACAGGTTGTCCACCCACCAGCGAAAATAATGCAATCCCTACCCACGCCCAAAACACTATCCTGATGGCAGAAATATAATAATAATTAAACACAAACAAGCCCACCGATTTTTAATCAAAAATTATTTTTTATAATTTAATTTTATAATAAAAACATCCCTAATGCCACCCACTGATTAAAAGTATTAAATCCCCAAGGGGAAACCCTACGTTCGTCGGATTTAAAGCACCACCCGTCCAATGTTATGATAGGATCGTCATCTGAGGCTTAACCACAGAATACACATAATATAAAAACACACTAGGACGAGGAAACACACATGAGTATCGGTAACGCTATTCAAAAAGGCACGTTAATTTATATTTACGACCATAACGGTAGACAAATAACATCTGTATCCGCCCCCGGACGTTGGCCTGAAGACGGTCTCAAAGGCTTCACTGCCAATACCGTCAGCATCCAAAAAGGTTCACTCATCTACCATTACGACGAAATGGGGCATTGTGTCGGCAGACCACGCCCCGCACAAGCACCGCTCCCTGCAACACAACAAGGCAAGCGCGAACCGTGTACCGCTTGAGTAAGAAATTACCGAAAGTGCCCTTACCGACGCGGCACTTTCCACAATAGCCAAGCACCAATCCCAAACAGCAGCAACACTGCCAGCAAACCTAAGCGGGGTGAATTCGTCAATGCCCCGACCCAAGCCACCAACAACGGCCCCAAAATCGCCGCAAACTTACCCAACATATTGTAAAAACCAAAAAATTCCGCTGCCTGATCCTGCGGAATTAAACTCGCATACAAGGAACGGCTCAACGCCTGCACCCCACCCTGCACCAACCCGACCGCACCCGCCAGCAAATAAAACTCCCGCGCATCCGTCATCTGCGAAGCCATTACCGTAATC
This sequence comes from Thiothrix winogradskyi, assembly GCF_021650935.1. Classification (NCBI taxonomy): domain Bacteria; kingdom Pseudomonadati; phylum Pseudomonadota; class Gammaproteobacteria; order Thiotrichales; family Thiotrichaceae; genus Thiothrix; species Thiothrix winogradskyi. Next base: position 3,288,852 of record NZ_CP091244.1, read on the forward strand.
ACCACATACCCTGCCAGCCCCACCAAAATACCGCGTTTCGCGCCAATCCGATTCCCAATCCACCCAAACGCCAACGCCGCCGGAAACGCAATAAATTGGGTAATCAACAATGCCGTAATCAAACTGTCATTCGCAAACCCCAACGCCTTCCCGTAATCCACCGACATGAGGATTACCGTATCCACCCCGTCGATGTAAAACCAATACGCCAACAAAAACAGCCACACCACCCGCAACTGCCGGATATGCCGAAACGTATCCCGCAATTGCGCGACCGACTGCCGCAGCAAGGTAAATACCGGCGGGCGGACTGCCTGCACAGGTGCACGTTCCCGCACCCACCACCACAACGGAATCGAAAACAGCGCCCACCACACCGCCGTCACCCCAAACGCCCAACGTACCGCTGCAATGTCATTCGCCAACCCAAACCACTCCGGCTTCAAGGTCAGCAATACACACGAGGCAAACAACAAACCGCCACCCAAATAGCCTAAGGCATAACCCAGCGCTGATACGCGGTTAAAATCTTTTTCCTCCGCCACATCCACCAACAGCGCATCGTAGAAAATATTCGCACCCAAAAAACCCACCACTGCCAGCACAAACGCAAACATTGCCCACTGCCACTGGCTTTCCCCCACCATAGTCAAACCCAAGGTCGCACATACCCCCAAGGTCACGAAGCCCGCCATCATCGGCTTTTTAATTCCACCCTGATCCGCTACTGTCCCCAAAAACGGGGCGAGTAACATAATCGACAAACTCGCCAGCGCATTCGCCGTCCCCAAGTGCAAAGTAATATCTTCCGATGGCAAGTCATTAGCCCAATACTCCCGAAAGAAAATGGGAAAAAACGCCACCATCACCGTGGTGATAAAAGCCGAGTTTGCCCAGTCATAAAACGCCCAAGCCCAACGCTCGCGAGTGGTTGCGGTCACAGTCATGCTGTCATGCTTCCTTATTTTCCTTTATCGGTATCAATCAACTAAACTAGTCTTAAACCAATAATACCCAAATCGTTTATAATCCACAGTATGAATATACATATCACCCTATCCCTACTGTTTGCTTTCCTGCTGTCCACCTCCGTGCTGGCAGCACCGCAAGATGTCCGCACCATCCCCATGACCAACGCCCAGCAACCCTTCGAGCTTGCCGCCAAGTTGCAGTGGAACCCGCATGACAAAGCATGGGACAAAGTGCTAGTACTCTACAACGGCAACCCCAGCCCCCCTGCCACTCACCCGGTCTGGCAGTATCTTGACGGGTTAGACATCCCCCAACGTCAGCCCAAAACACCCGGCGAAAACTTGCATTACAAAGCCTTTCACTTCAATGCCTATTGCAGTGGCACAACACCCCTGACCTCTGGTAAACCACTACGCATTACCTTCGACCAAAATACCTTAGGTAACTACACCGAAACCGACTACTTCCGCGACTGGAACTGCCCAGGCTGGAGCATGGGGCTAAACAACGTCAATATCGTCAAAGGTCAGGATGCCCGTAATGGTCAAGGCTTACGTATCAAGCTACTCAAAGGCTCATCAGGTTGCCATAGCGACGATTGTGCCAACTGGAAACCCCACATCGGCGCACAACTCGATAGCCTGTATTACTCATACTGGGTCAAATTCCCGGAAAACTTCGACTTTGTGCGCGGCGGAAAACTCCCCGGCATTGGCAGTGCTGAACCCCGTGTTGGTGGGGAAAAACCTAACGGACGCGATGGCTGGAGCGTGCGCACCATGTGGGAAAAAGACGGCAAACCGGGGCAATACGTCTACCACCCCGACCAGCCGAAAAACTTCGGCGACTTTTTCCCATGGGATACCCCACCGCTGGAAACCGAAAAGTGGTATCAAATCAAAACCTTCGTGCGACTCAACACCCCCGGCAAACGCGATGGCATTATCACCACCTGGCTGAATGGCAAACAAGTGCTGGACAAGCGCGACCTACGCTTCCGCATTGGCGCTGATCTCAAGATTGAGCGCTTCCTGTTTGCGGTATTTTTCGGGGGTACTGGAGCAGAATGGGCACCCAAGCGCGATATGCTGCTTTATCTTGACGACTTTACGCTCTCAGCCACCCCGCACTGATTATGATGACAGCGCATACCATTTTCACGCAGCGTTGGCTTTGCCTGATACTGTTAACCCTATTGGCATTGCCACTACCGACCACCGCTAATGAGTTTTCCATCGAGCGTTTGGATGAGCTAAGTACGCAACTCAACGCTGCTGAAACGCTTTTTCAGGAACAAAAGTACCCGGACATCAGCAAACTCGATAGCCTGACCACCACCGCAGCGAGTTTGGAACAAATCGCCAAAACCTGTGTGGCGCAGCAGGAGCAACAACAAATCCAAACCCAACAAGCCATAGATAGTTTGGGTGAAGCCAATACCGACGAAGACGAGGAAGTCAGGCGCAAACGCAAAGAGCTGACCGAGCAAAAACAGCAACTTGAAAAAACCTTGTCACAATGTCGCTTACTCAGCCTGCGTGCTACGACCCTCTTGACCGATGCTCGGCAATCCCGTCAGGCTTTGCTCACACAACAGTTACTTGCCCCCAGTGCTTCCATACTCAACCATTTACAAGTGATTCTGCTGGAATCCGGGGTATGGAAAGCTGAAATTAACGGTTTGGTGCACACACTCAGCAACCTCCCCTTGAATAAAACGCATGTGTGGATCGCACTCGCCTACGGTATCGCTGGGTTGGTGGCGGGGTTATTTTGGAGTGCTCATAAACGCCGTCAGTACCGCGAAACCTTGCCACCGATCCACGCGACCAGCCCTACGCTGGCAGCGGTGTGGATTAGTCTGTTGCGCTTTTTACCGTTCACCTTGTTTGCAGGCTTAGCGGCACTGTCCCTCTATTTTGCGCCGCCGGGGGTACCGCTTATTTTGCAGTTTATGCAGGCATTGCTGTTATTTAGCGTTAGCTACGGGATTATGCACTCGCTATTGCGCCCTGCCGGACAGGTTGAAGGCGTTGTTCCAGCCACCCAACAAACGGGACACAAATTATACTTTTGGGCACGGCTACTGATCATTCCCGCCTTAATCGGCACGATTTTTCACTCACCGCTGTTAGATTCCGCCGCGCAAATCAGCACCTCCCCCAGTAATTTAGTGGGTTTAATACGCATTGCATTGGGTACAGTGATTGGCTTTGCACTCGCCCGCCTGATTTGGCTCATGTCCGATCACTTTTTATTTATCCAACGCACGCGGCTGCATTGGTTGGCAGTGGGCGCATTACTGCTGGCGGTCGCCAGTTTGTGGCTAGGCTACCGCAATTTTTCAGTATTCTTGTTTACTGGGGTGTTTGGCACGCTGTTTTTATTACTGGCAGCTTGGCTGCTCCTCAAAATTCCAGCGGAAATCTTTGATGGGCTGGATGTCGGGCGTACCCCTTGGCAACAACGTTTGCGACAACAGTTAGGGCTACGTAGCAATCAACTCGTGCCGGGCTTACTGTGGCTACGCCTTGCCAATACGCTGGTGGTTTCCGGCGTATTGTTGATTTTGTCGCTGCGGCTGTGGGGAATGCCGGAACAAAACTTCACCCTGTTACTGACACAACTCGCCAGCGGCATCCAGATTGGGGGATTCACCCTGGAACCCTTGCGCATTATCGGTGGCTTGCTAATAGTAGCGTTGCTGGTCAGCCTTACCCATGTGCTGAAAAAGAATCTCGCGGAAAGCTGGTTACGCCGCACTACCCTGAGCCGGGGCGCACGCGAAGCGATTACTACCGTTTCAGGCTATACCGGCATTTTGCTGGCAATTTTAATAGGCTTGTCGGTGGCTGGCATTCAGTTTGAAAATTTGGCGATTATTGCGGGGGCTTTATCGGTCGGGATCGGCTTTGGCTTGCAAAACATCGTCAATAATTTTGTGTCGGGTTTGATTTTGCTGTTTGAACGCCCTATCCGCCGGGGTGATTGGATCACCGTGGGTACGGCGGAAGGTTATGTGCGGGATATTAGCATTCGCTCAACCACCATCCAAACCTTTGATCGTTCTGATATTATTGTACCAAACTCGCAAATCATTTCTGGGCAAGTCACCAATATGATGCTGAATGATAATTTCGGCAGAGTGATCATTCCCGTCAATGTGGCTTATGGTGCCGATACCGAACGGGTTATGGAGATACTGCAAGAAGCAGCTAATACGCACCCGTTAGTACTGAAAGACCGTAGTGATATGAAAATCAACGTATTCTTTCGATCATTTGGCGATAATGCGCTAAATTTTGAATTACGTTGCTTTATTCGCGATATTGAAACCAAAGCCAGAGTCACCAGTGACTTGAACCTAGCGATTGATAAAGCGCTGCGCCAACAGGCAATACCCATGTCCTTTACGCGCAGTGAGCCGTATACGTGGTCAGGAAAGACTGTCAAATCACCGGATTTAAGCTAGAATACGCGCTTCTTACCGTTTGGCCCCATAGTTTAATGGATAAAACGGCCCCCTCCTAAGGGGCAACTACAGGTTCGATTCCTGTTGGGGCTGCCATTTCTGAAAATTGCAAGCATTCTTTCTTGGACTTTGTGCTGTATGTTTAGTAAGCTGTGACACAGGTGAGCTATCACGCCACCTTTGGCTCTTTTACAATTTGCCAGCCACTAAACTGATCAAAAACCAGTCTTATGCGTTCATTCTGAGAGCCTGAAAATGCTAACTTTGAAGTACCGATTTGATGTCAAAATTCATACACCCCAAGTTGTTGAAACTAAAGCGTTTCCGACGAACGGCGGGGTTTGAACACCGCCCTGATTTAAAAGAGTATCGTCTTGAGGTCAACAAAAAATCCATAGGGATTTTTTATTGACCCCGCTATTGAATACCCTACATCGTTGGTGAAAATACCTGCTGGTTCTTCAACACACCAAAACAAATATGCACCAGCTTACGCATGGCAGCCGTCATAGCCGCCCGTTGGTGTTTCTTTTGATCCAGCAATTTGCGGTAAAACTTTTGAACAATGGGATTGTGAGTAATCGCCGCTACCACTGGCATAAACAGCTTGCCACGTAACTCAGGATCCCCCCGCCGTGAAATACGCGGACGCTTAAATACGCTGGTTCCTGACGTTCGCTCCACCGGCACTAAGCCCATGAACGCGGCAACTTGTGAGGCTTTGGTGAAGTCCCTGCTACGTATGAGTGCAATCATTCGTTGCGCTGTCAACGCCCCAACACCGGGGATGGTAGCCAACAATTTCTGGTCGTGTTTCAAACCGGGGTGACGGTCAATATGGTCGTCGATTTGGTCACGAATCGTTTGCATCGACTGCTTGAGGAATTCAATGGATTCATCCAACGACTCTTTGACGGTTTTCGGGTAGCGTTCGCGTAGTTGCAAGGTATCCAGACGATTTTCTTCTTGCTGCATGGTCGCTTGCAGAGTATCAAGCCGGTCTAGCAATGCATGTAACTGCCTGATTTCCAATGGTGCGGGTTGCCAAATCCGTGGATTCATCACCAGACCAAAACGCGCCAGCATGACGCTATCCTTACGGTCATTCTTCGACAAATTGCCCAAACTCGCCGCAAAATCACTCACCTGTTTAGCGTTAACCAGACAAACTTGGCAGCCGTGATCATGCAGATACAACGCCACCCCTTCATGGTAAATATTGGTCGGTTCTAGCGTAATCCGTAGCCGTTCAACCGTTACTCCCGTGTTTTTCAACAGCCAATCCAGCAGTTCTTCATAGCCTTTAGGGTGATTAGGCAGGCTCTTGGGCTTCACCTGCAAGGGCTGCAACTGGCGCAACCAAGCAATTTGCAACTTGTCTTTCGCCACATCTATGCCGATGGATACAACAGTGTCTGTCATGGGACTACTCCTTGTGGTTGACGCTATCCTGATCAAAAAGCGGTTTGCTCATGCCATCCTATTGTGCAATCTTTCAGCGGCTTCCCTTGTAGAATACAGCCTCAACCCGTGCTATTTTTAGCGATGGGTGGACTCAAGTATCGTCCAGCCTGATCTCCTGAAAAATGGAAGGTCGGTTCCTCTTCTCACAGGCTCGAAGCCTCGGATTAAGACCAACTCTGACCTTCCGACTGCGCAACCTCTTCCGCTCTTTAACAGTTTAGCTTATCGGAAATTCTATGCTTTAAAGATACAAGGGATTAAGACGCATAAATGCAATCGCAAACGTCGCGCCCCACCGGCTTGAATGCTGCCCTGTTTGGCAGTATTGTCATCAAGTAGGTCGGACTTTAGTCCGACGTTCTTTAGGTTTTGTTGGGGAGATTGTCGGGCTGAAGCCCGACCTACAGCCAGCCACAATCCTTAGCTTAGGATTAGGCGGTCATCCAATACTGCTTCCAAGATTGAACATATACCCACGACACATGAATTTCGATTGCCTTGGTAGGGGCAGACCTCTGTGTCTGCCCTTCTTCAAGCAAAGAGGGCAGACACAGAGGTCTGCCCCTACTGTGGGTGTATTTGGCAGACGTGCAGGCACAAAAAAGCCCTTACAGATTGTAGCCTGTAAGGGCTTTTTCATTATGTATTGGTCGGGACGATACCCATTGAAAGAATTTCATAAGAATATGATTAACAAAGACTACCTACTAAGTAAAAAATAGCCATACCGTAACGATACCGCGCCACCCATTGGATGCGTGAATGCTCTTGATTAGAGAAAAAACAAAAAAAGTTCCTACATTTCCTGCAAAGTGAAAAAAGAGAGTATAAAAATAGTATAAGTTATTATTTTATATATACTTTTCCTTGCTCCTTACGTGTAGGAAAAACTTCCTACAAACTTCCTACATTTCCTACACACTTCACCAGCCACAAAAAAGCACCAGCCACAAAAAAGCCGGGTATCGCTCCCGGCTCGCTGGCATTCATTCACCCCAATGGGGGAAGTTACTGACGTTTGTTTAAGTTCACCCTCTGTTCAAGTAGCCACTGTGTTGCAATAGTGCTGGCCTTGCTGCTGTCGTGTCGGTCTGGATGGCAAAGCATAATTAACCTGAGTTCGGGATAAGGTAAGGCGCAGCCTTTCATGGGAGAATGTGAGTAACCACACACAACATTGACCCCACCAAAGGCTGCTACTGAGATGCTAACACGGTTATTCTGTGCCATTGACGATTTTTGTCAGGACTTTCATCCCGAATGGAACAAAACGTTATTGACCCCGAAAGGCGGGCATCGTCGTCGCCACAGTGGTCTTGGCGATAGTGAAATCATGACGATTTTGGTGCATTACCACCAAGTGGGGTATCGTACTTTCAAGTGGTATTATGAGCGTCATGTCAAAGTATTTCTTAAGGGTCATTTCCCGCAACTCCCTAGTTATCAACGTTTTATTGAGTTAATGCCGCGTGTTCTTTTGCCACTAACCCTGTTTATGCAGCAACGCTGTGAAACGGGGCGAGGTATTGCCTTCATAGACTCTACCCCCTTGAAAGTCTGTGAAAATTTGCGTATTCCACGTCATCACACCTTTCGCAAAGACGCAGGCGGGGTAAATCGTCAACAGGCTGGTTTTATGGGTTCAAACTTCATTTGGTCGTGGATGACTGCGGCAATATTTTATCGTTTGCCATTACTTCGGGTAATACCGATGACCGTAAGCCCGTTCCCACGTTGCTGAAAAAAGTGGTCGGCAAAGTCTTTGGTGATCGTGGCTACATTTCCAAGGCATTGACAGAATCGTTGGCAGAGCAAGGGGTTGAATGGATTACCTCGCTGAAGAAAAACATGAAACCCGTGGCGCGTGACACGTTCGATACACTGATGTTGCGTAAACGGAGCATCATCGAAACCATCAATGATCAGTTGAAAAATATTTCACAAATTGAGCATTCACGCCACCGTTCACTCACTAACTATATGATTAACATCATTGCTGGCTTGGTGTCATATGCCTATCAAGATAAAAAACCAGCACTGGATTTAAAAACATCAGCATTGGTTGTGATCTAAATTGAGGGATGGCTTATCCCGAACTCAGGTTAATTAAGCGTTTCAGCATATCCGCCGGAATGCCGCCGCCTTTGTCGTTTGTTGACTTTGGGGCATGTGCGGATTGTTCGCCGTTTACCTTCTCATAAAGCCATTGGGGAACAGAAAGGCTTAACCACTCGCCCCTTTTCGGGTGGCCCTCCATGATCGTGCAGTATTTCCGCGAATACCACGCTTTGATTCCAGTTAGTTCGTCATCCAGCAAAATAGCCTTATCGCTGATTGCGGTCACGTTGCCGCTGATAGTGACATTTGCCATCTTGCTACCTCACGCTATCAGTTTCAGAGTAGTGATTTTCTTACCGTTTGCCGCATCGAACTCCTCAAATTCCCCCACAATACCCTTATCTATCAATCCGTCGATGGTATCGCGCATGGCTTGCCCCGTTGATGCCTTGGGTAATTCCGACCACGGTTTTGATTTGCGTTTTGCTTGATCGAACTGCCGACGTGTTGCCGTCCGTTTTTCCGATAAATAGGCAATAACGGAATCTTCAAGGGCATTCGTGCCGATCACGTCTAACTCGATTAACAGACGATAGGTATATTCGAGCATATCCCGGACTATGCCTATAGCCGCATCTACCCACTGACTAGGAATTAATCCCGGCGGACATTCATCCAGAATCGCCAGATTTGCCGATATTTTCATGACCTGAATATCTACCTTACCGACAATGCTCTTTAAGGTTTGGCTGCTGTATTTGCCGCCGCTGATCGTGTGCGGCTCTACCTCGTCTTTCAGTGCAAAAACCTTGTCCCAATCATCACGGCTTAACCGATAGCCCGACAGTTGGTCAATTGGCTGGTTTTGGGTTGCCAATACCGTTAAGCCCCGCATAATGCGATCGTATGCGCCTTGGTCGCCCTCATTGGGAAAGTGGCGATGTTCGCGTCCGTGCTTGCGCTTGCCCAATAGGGATTCTTCAGAAATCATCAGGCAACGTTCCGCCGCTCCCGAATGGTCGCTCTGTGTAAGGACTGTCTGCACTAATCCGGGTTGCGCAATATTCACCACTGCTCCAATAACATCACCGTTATATGCCCCGCGCTTACTGCGTTTGCTGCTGTGATGTTCCGCGCCGTGTCCCTTTAACCAAAGATCGTTATTAGTCTTGCCCGTGCTATAACTTGCGCCGCTGATTGAATTAGCAAGCCCCTTTTCAGCACTTGCCAGCGCAAAATATCCGCGTGTTGCTTCTAGCGTTTGGTCTAGCCCTTCCGGGGTCGCATCCGTGTCATACGAAAAATCAGGAAACGGTTCGTTAAACTCTTCGTTTGCGGCTTTTGCTGCTTGTTTACGTGACTGCCAGTCGGATACAAGCGCTTTCACACTAGAAAAAACAGGCGTTTGATATGTTTTGAGCATCCAGCTTTTGCCCGTACCCGAATCATGCTCTGCAAGAATGTACAATCCTAAAGGCTGGTATCCACGATCTTCATACATGACCACATAACACCGTGCCGTTACAGTAGACACGATGCCAAGCCCTACCAAAAAGCTGGTATTCACGGGTATCTTGGTCATTTTCGCCACGTCCAGCACGTACCGCTTAAACATGCAATCGGGGATATGTTGGAGCAAATCCAGCTTATGAACTGGTGCCGTTTTCGGCTCTTGTGCGGATTGCTGGCGGTTTGTGCTTGCCGGATACTCAATTACTGTTGCACCTAATCCGTTAGATTTTGGCTGATTTTTGGAGGTTGTCATGATATTATTGTCCTGTTAAAAATGATCTTGAAACCTGATTAGTTCGCCGCTAGTCGGGTTTTTTTTTGCCTGTGATTTCTTGAAAATGCCAGTCGCACCAGTCGCCGCCAATCGGGGGAATGATGACCGCCGCGTTTATGGCTGTTGCCGCCTGGGTTGCGTAGTACTTGCCGGGGTTGTTGATCGTTTGCCCTGCTACCTTAATAAAGCTCTCGGTGTCGTTATCCACTGCAAACACAATCTCTGCATCTGGATACCGATCACGCGCCCACTTGCCAGCCGATAAAAGATTGCTGGTTGCGAACGCCACGATTACGGGTGATCGGGTACGCATGTGTACCGCGCAAGCTGTCGCCCAGCCTTCGGCGATGTACAAGCGGTTCTCAGTTTCGCCAGTGGAAAGACCGCCACCTAGCCACAAAAGCCCATCCTTGAACGTGCCACGCATCAGCTTGAATCCGGTGGTGGTAATTTGCTGAATACCCTGCAATGTGCCTCTGTGGTCGTATACGGGTATCAGCAAATCATTGGGGATGATGTATTGCGCTTTTGTGTCGGTAGTCGCTGGCGCAAGCTCATAATGCTTGGTCGCTTGCCGTGCTGCGAGTGCAAGGATTCTTTTACCCAACGGGTATGGGTGGTTATGGTTTGCAAGTACTGACTCGTTAATGACCGTTTGCAGGATTGCCAGCAATGCCACCCGGTCACGTTCCGCCTGTTGCGCCGCTGCATCCGCTCTTGCTTGCGCCTCTTCCCGCTTGCGCCGGTATTCGAGCGGGTCGATATACTCACCTTGCCCGCCTTCCCATTCCTTCCATACGTGGATTTCGTCGGTTTTGTGGTTGTGATAGCGAACAAGCCGACCTTTTGGCAGGTAATGCCCAACATAGCCGATCTTGTCCTTACCCTTGCCTATTCCGTTGTGCCATGTACCATCAATAACGGGGTTGTCGATTGACACACCAACGTTTTGCATCATGTGTTCTTGCAAACTAATCATACTGACGGCTTGCGCGAGTCAATCCACGCATCAATTAACGACTCATGCCAGCCTACCGTTGTTTCTGTGAGCTTCACCGCCGCCGGAAAATCGCTGTTAGGGTCTTTTGCCCGACGGTATATACTGGATTTGCTTAATCCGGTTTTTTTGATAACAGCTTTGAGACGGATAATATTGGTTTTTTGGTTCACGGTTTTTTGTCCTGCTTGAATTTAAATTTATATATACTGCTTTAATCATTTCTTATGGTTGTTAGATTGATATTTCGATAAACGCTCCCCTCCCACGTACAACAGAATCCCCGCCATTTCTAAACATGAACGCGCCAGCGCCCGGCAAACCTTCCGCGCCCGGTTCATCAATCGCTACCCCGCTGGCTTTGCTATCGGGTACGCGCATAGCGAGGCGAATATCAAACATATCGCGGATCTCAGTCGGCAAGGTTTCGGCTTTGGGTTTTTGAATACCCAAGGTGACGAATACACCAGACGCGGCATGAACACGGCTTAATTCACCCACCACGGCTTCCACTGTCTCTTTGTCCAGTGCGCGTAACTGTGGGTATTCATCCACGTACACCATGATGGGTGCGGGGCAAACATCCGGGCATTTCGCCTTATACTGAAACCAGTTATCGCAACCCACTGCGACAATTTCTTTGATACGTTCACGCGCCTGCTCAACAATGGCTTGCAGTGTTGCCAGCCCTTCCCGCATATCCGCCGTGAATGTTGCGCATTGTTCCCGGCACAATGTGCCTTTCGCGTCGATGATGTGAATCTCAGGTTTCAATCCTGATAGGCGCATTGATTGAATATCAGCCCGGATTGCTTCTGTTTTACCGCTGCGGGTTGTGCCACTAATCAGCATGTGGGGTGCGTCTTGGCGGCTGTAGGTAACGTGATTGCTCAACACATCCCGTCCAATATAACCAATCAGTTTACCGGGTGTCAGGGCGGATTCATCAAACGCCACGGGTAGCCACTCTGCCCGCTCCAAGGGGGCAAGAATGATAGACAGGTCACGTCCTGCGGTGGGTATCCAGCCTAGCGCATCAGGTGCAACACCCAACACGCTGGCAACCCGTGGCAATACCTTGGCAATTTGTGCAGGGTCATCATTGGCAACCATGAGTAGGCGATATTGGGCAGAACGGCTTTCAATCGCTGTTAAATCGTGGTTGCCGGTTGCCTTGCGGAGTCGTGCGGTAACAGCGTCATTGGTGTTGGCGGCTGCATGATCGCGGGTATCAATCACATCCAAGTCACTGCCAAGCAAACAATTGTCGCGCCTCCATGCCGTGAGCGCTTGGCGTGCTACCCATGCCAGCCCTAATGCACTAGCGCCCGCTACAAAATTCCCTGTCACCAATGTTGGCATGGTCAATAGGGTTGCGGCTGTCACTGTCTGCAAATTGGTTTCAGGGTAAAACTGCTCTAAATCTAACGTGCCGATTCTCATGTTATTCACCTGCAAGGATACGTGGGTCGAGAGTGGGTGAGCCGTTTACATTGGCAATCAATGGGGTGTGGATTTGCGGCTGTGGCTCGGCGGTCAATACCGCTGCCACCACACCGACTACCAGAAAGCCGATCAGTGCCGCCGCCGCTGGGTTCGCCTTCACCTTGTCACCAAAGGTGGCGGGTTGTGCGGGTAGGCTTGAGGTGAGCTTGTCCGCTTCTTGGCTGGCGGTGACGGTACGCATTAGCGCCTCCTTGCGACGTTGGGCGAATGCTTCGGCTTTCCGTGCAGTGTCGAGCTTGCACTTTTCGGCGTAAGCGCGTTCTGATTCGGCTTTTGCTGCCAGCTTTTCGGGTGTAGCGGCAAAACTGGATAGCACTGTATCCAGCAAACCCGGCTTGTGTCCGATCTTGTCGTAGGCTGCCCACGCGGTAGACCGTTCGCCGGTTTTGATGATGATGTTCAGTTCTACCAACAATGGCAGAATATGCTCATAACCCCATTTGTTAGGCATTCCATCCGGCGTAAGTTGTGCGCCTAACTCGACGGAACGGACGGTCTGCCCGGTGTGGTAGTGAGTCATCGCTAACGCCAAACTCCGCCCCACGATGATGGGTTCAATGCCCAGCTTGTCGGCGGTGGATTCGATCAATCTGATAGCTGTATCAGAGGTCAACAGCTTGGCGATAGCAGCACGTCCTTTATTGTCACGATAGGATGATTCGGTGAGTTTTTTCTGCATATTTTGCAGTAGCAACTCGGTATCGTCTGGTTTGTTAATATCGTCTGTCATGGGTGAAACCCTTAAAATGATTAAAATTCAATCAGAAATTAAGCGGGAATTAGCCGGAAATTAGAATTCTTCGGGAAATGCCGGGGGGTCGCCCTTTAATTTTTCACTTCCAGCCACTTCAACCAGGACGGTACGGCTCTGGTATTTTCTGCGCATAAATTCGAGCGTTTGTTAATGGATGCTTCACCCATCGCGGCATAGTCACTGGTGTTGGTGCCGAATGCGTCATTGGAGTCCTTCCCTCTTGCGTACCAGCTAATTGCAGCCGTTAAGCCCTTCAAATGCGACGCTGCCGCGAACCCGGCAATTTTCTCTTGTTGGGATTCCAGCAATACGCGGCTGTTGAATCCGTCCGCAATGTTGGCATTCGCCAGCACGGTAACGGCACGATCTTGTAGCAAGGTGTCATGCAGAAATGCCGGTTTGCCGCCGCGCAATTGCCAGTTATTCGGATTGTTGAGAAATGCGGTTTGGTCAGTGCCGTTGCGAACATAGCGGGGTGCATCATCAAACGCCTCGCGTTTCACCAAACCGACGATTGCCAAGGCTTCAGCACCCATTGCGTAACCGGCAAAATAGCCAAACTGGTTGCCGGGGTGTTGGTAGTTGCCACTGGATTCACGCGCCAACAATGCAGACCGCCACCGGCATGACTGCAACGGCGACAAACCGACCAGCGTTAATGTGCCACTGGGTGCGGTATAGGAGCGGTCAACGTTGCCGGTATAGTCGGCGAACGCTTGCCCAATGGTGTAGAAATGGTTTTGTGCCACGTCGATACGCGGCTCAATAGCATCTTTGAACGGTGCAGGCAGTTGCGGGTAAAACACATAGCCAAGACCCACCACCACCGCACCTGCAATGGCGGCGAATAACCACGGCATTTCGGGCATTGTTTGGCGGTAAGTCTTGCGGGTGAGTTTTTCGATACGGTCAAGACGCGCATCAATGTGGTTAAAAATGGCTTCGTTTTCCATTGCTTAGAGTCCCTTAGTAGTCGGGTCGATAAATTGCCCGTGTTGCTTTAAACCTAGGTGCAAATGTGGTCCAGTAGAACGCCCGGTATTGCCACAAGCGCCGACAACATCCCCTGCCCTTACCTGCGCACCGGGTTTGCTTTCTGTGGCTGAAAGATGTGCATAGAGTGACTGCATCCCGTCTGCATGGTCGATTGCTACCAGCAAACCGGAATGCCCCGCCATGCCTGCAAAATTGATAACACCATCGGCAATAGCGCCCACGGGTTGCCCAACGTTGCAGCGGTAATCCTTGCCGTTATGCATGGTGTACTTGCCTGTTTTGGGATGTGTGCGCATTCCGAACGGTGAGGTTACGACCACACCGCCCTCTAATGGCTTGCGGAATGCGCTAGGCTTTGCCCACGAAAACAGGTAAGCCACCTCTTGACGCGCTTGTTCAAGAAGGTTGGAACCGCCACCGACCACGAAACCCTGATACATTGGCGGGATGATTGCCACGCCCAGGGCAATGGAAACCGTCCACGTTGCAACAGGGCTGAAATAGGTGGCTAAGCTCATTATTCATCACTCCATACCCAACGGTTGCCATCACTGGCAATGGAGCAATTGCGCCGCCCGGATTCCGTGCGCGTCCACTTCAGGTTAGCGTCACATTCGGCGGCTTCGGCGGCTGTCAGTTGGCGAATGGCACGGTATTGGCTGGTGCTGCTAGTGCTATCAGCCACGCCATCCGCTGCACTGGTTGCGCCGGTTTTGGCGGCATTTACCAACGCGCCAGCCATGCGCCCCGCTTGATCGGTATTGACGGTTAATCCCGCGTACCCTATCGCACCAGCCACCACCACCACCGCCAGCCATGCGGCTACCGCAGAACCCTCCTTTAACACAAGAAATCCCGTACCCGCTGTCGCTGCTCCAAACGCAAAATCGGCGACTTCATTACCGGGGAAATTCAGGATTGGGCTACCACCGACCATTACCGACAACGCTGACGCGCCGCCTGCTACCATCAAACCAAGCCCGACGATGTTGGAAATACTCCCATTGGTTGCACGTATTAAGCTCATTTCACGATCCTCAGTTTGTTGCTGTAGCGGTAGCGTGTTGAGCCGCCTTCACCGGATTTTTCCAAAATGCCCGCCGCCCACGCCTCCTTGATTGCCTGCTTTGCTTGCCATTCCGTGCAACCAAACGCCGCCGCCCGAATCATGGCAACGGTGACAAAACCGTTAGGGTCTTCTCGCACCTGCATTGCTGCCAGCAATTCATACGGAGTAGAAATGACTGGGGTAGCGGCTGCCTCTACCTCCTCTACTGCTAGGGGTAGAGGGTAGCGGTCAGGGGTAGCGGTTTGGGTAGAGAGGGTAGAGACTGGGGTAGAGGTCTCTTGAATCAATAACTTAGAGTTGCGGCGAAACATGCCCGCGAGTAGCAATAAAGCGGGGCTAACGACCTCTAGCAAGCCCGCCACTACCCACGGGTAGATGCCGCCCGTTGTAGCGGTAGCGGTTTGGGTAGCGGTCTCTACCCGTGGGGTAGGTGTTGAAAGTTTATCGACCTGCGCTTGTAACGCGGCATATTCCGCCGGGTACTTACTTTTCTGTGTCGCCCGCAATTCAGCCGCCACGGTTGCCAGTGTCGCCATGCGGGTTGATTCCTGATTCATGTACAGGGTGTCGGCTTCGGTCGCTGCGCTAGTTGTGTGTGTAGCGGTTTTCAGTTCGCTACTGGTATGAATGCCTGCGACCATTGCCACCGCGAAAACGGAAGCCATTGCGCCGGATACAATACGGTGATCGGTGTTTTCAGAGGTGGCGACGATGTGCCAGCCTGCATAAATTGCCGCTGCACTGCTGGCAACCATCACACCACCGGGGAACATGCCAAACAGGTTAGCCGCTGCTGGGTACGCTGCTGCTGCACTGGTGGCACTGGTAATGGCTGCCACGATTCGTAGGGTTAGTGGTGCGTATTTGTTTGATGAGGGGCGCTCAGTCGAGCGTAATTTGCTATTATCGTTTTGCATTTTCAGTTTCCTTAACAAATTGAAAGTGAAGTCCTGCCTCAGTGTTGGAAGCATTGAGGTAGGGCTACTATTATTTATGCGACTTGCTGTTTCTGTTGTTCCTCTATCTCCTTAATCTTTTTGATAAAACGATTAATTTGCGCATTAAAGCTGCGATCTTCTGCTTTAGCTTTCTCCCTAACCCACTGTTTTAACTCTGGCTCAAGCCGTAGCGGATATGATTTCTGTTGCGTTTCTTTCATTATGCTTCCTCGTCAAAGAACTTAAAAGAATCTTAGATTCAGAATCTTAAAGTGTCAACTAAATTCTTTGATTCAATAAGAATCTTCTTAGAGAAACCTAAGAAGGAAGGAGCAGGGAAACCGAAAAAGATAAGGCAAACCGCCCTCCTGGGTGGTGGCGATCAGTAAAAGGTGTACTACAAAAAGAAAGGGGTAACTTTTTACAGTTACCCCTCTTCTGATCCCAACAACGTTAGTGGTTAATGAAAGGTTTTATCCCGTGGCTGTGGAATGGGCGGGTATTGCTGCCAACCCTCCGCCTCTGGGTAATCGTTCAGTGCTGGAATCCGCCAGAGTGTGCCGTCATTGCACAGCGCAACGAGCCACATCCCATCCTCTGCATCAGAGGTCACGCTGATTTGCACCGGCACACGGTTGTTAGGCTTAGATGTCATTGCCAAGCCCCCCCATCATGTTGCGCATTTTGCCCATATTGACTTGGATATAACCCATTGTCGTGGATAGGTTGGTATGCCCTAGCAACCGCTGCACCTCCTTGATACCCTCTATGCCGCCATCACCGTTAGCCAGTTTGGTAGCAAACGCATGGCGGAAACGGTGGGGACTGATTTCTACGCCCGCCAGCTTGCCAATGCGTTTGAAACCGCCGGAAACGTGGTCTACGGTCATCGTTTTGGCGATGTTGCCGTCAGTGCGGTAGCGGTTGTTAAACAGAGTCACATTAAACACCTGGTCATCCAGATAGATGCTACGGCGCAATGCCTCTTCGGTTTTGCGTTGCAGTTCGGAAAATCCCGCTATTAACTGGTCGGGTAGGGGAATGTCCCAGCCGCGTTTGGTTTTGGAGTGCGCCGCTTGCAGGTGGATGATGCCGCTTTTGAGGTGAATATCGCCCCACGTCAACCCAACAACCTGACGACGACGCATACCGGTGTAATACAGCGTCCGAATCAGTACTTTCCAAAACCATGCAGGAAATACAGCGAGGTTGCCGGGGCTGTCCAGCCATTCCATTACCGTTTTTATCGAACTGTCGGTGATGGCCTTGGGCGCGTTATCGTAGATGACGATGGTTTTAATGCCGTCCATGATGGGCTTCAGATCAAACCCCCACGGTTTGGCAGCATTGAGCAGCGCCCGGAAATGGCGCACCCAGATGTTATAGGTATTCGCCGCGTTTTTGCGTACATCCAGAATTTCCGTTTTCACCTGCAAAAAATGCTCACGCTCAATCAGGTGGATATACCAAACACCCGTCACCTCGACAAAAAGCTTGATAGCAGCTTCCAGCATAACAACGTAGGAAGTGGAGGGGCGGCGCTCCGCCATGAACAGATCCAGCAGGCTATACAGGGTTAAATCTGTGTGCTGGCGGTCGGTGTATCGAGTGACAGAGAATTGACCATAATTACTGCTGGCGACCACAGGAACGGAAATGCCACCCTCACAGCCAATGGCTGCCACTGGCTGAACCTTGTTTAGCCGCCCCTTCTTCCGCAGGATTTTGGGCATTTGCCGGGATGTTGGCTGTTCTGGGGTGTCGATGATTTCAAAAATCATGCTGCACCCCCGTTAGTCCGCGAACTGAACAGCCCGTCAAGATCGTCGTGGATTCGGTCGATAGCACAGGAAAGTTCCTGCACCTGACGGTGTACCAGTGACACGGAGGAAACGACTTTGCTCCAATCAGCCAGCCGGGTACTGGTTTCATCCAGCATCCATGTGACGGATTTCAGTTCCTCGATTTGCTGGCAAACATCCTGTAAGCGCCCAAATGCGGCGCGGTGTTTGGCGGTGATGTTGGTTAGATTGTCTGAATTTGGGCGCACGGACGGGCGCAAGTTGTTATCATTCGGTTTCATTTACTGGTATCTCCAAAGTAGTCAGTAAGTGGGCTGTTTGGTGTTCCACCACCTTGCAACCCTTAAGCGCCCCGCATTGTTGGGGCGTTTTCGTTTCAGTGAATTGTATTCAGGGTGATGTTGCTACCTATGCGGGTTATCACGCCTCTCTGTTCAAGTTCCGCGATGGTTTCCCGCATTACTTGCCCAATGGCTGATTTAGGGCGTATTAATGCCCACGGTTTAGCCTTGCTCTTGGTTTGTTGAAAATGCCGCGCTGTCATTTCTTTATGCTTCATCAGGTACTTGATTACATCCGCCGCACGTTCATCTTGTGGGGGGAGTTGTGCGGGTGTGCAATGGGAAAACGCACGTTCAAGACGGCTTGCCACTTCCTCAGCATTCGCCATGCTTGCCCGAAGGCTTGCTACGGCATTAATTGCCGCTGATGCAAGGGAATACTGTTGCTCTTCGAGTTCCTGCCAGCGGTCGACAATCCGCATGAGAAGGGAAGTGTTTAACCGTGCTGATACTGCGATGGATTGGCGCTTGTTCAGTTGGTAGGTTTTTGTGGTCTGTCCCTTGTCGTTGTATACGATGTCCAAAATGGACACCGTGCCAAAATCAGGACTTTCAGCCATTGCCGCTACCTTCAACATTGCCTTGTCATGGCGAACGTCTAACAGATCGGTGATTTCTTTCAGGGTCATGGTTTGGGCGTTTCCGCCAGTTGTGGTTAGTGCAAAGCTCATTACTGGTGTCTCCATTGGGTTGGGTTATGGCTTACGCCGCCTGCTTCTGTTCTGTTACCTCCTCTATCTCCTTAATCTTTTTGATAAAACGATTAATTTGCGCATTAAAGCTGCGATCTTCTGCTTTAGCTTTCTCCTTAACCCACTGTTTTAACTCTGGCTCAAGCCGTAGCGGATATGATTTCTGTTGCATTTCTTTCATTATGCTTCCCCTTCAAAGAACTTAAAAGAATCTTAGATTCAGAATCTTAAAGTGTCAACTAAATTCTTTGATTCAATAAGAATCTTCTTAGAGAATAAATACGATGAAAAAAGAATATCAGCAGTTGCCCTCTTATCCCTTGCGCCTTGAACCTGAAACACGCGCAAAGCTCGAAGCCATAGCCAAGGCTAACGGTCGGTCATTGCACGCAGAAATTTCTATGCGGCTTGAGGACTCTCTACTTCCCCGACCCACAGCCGAGTGGAAACAGATTCTCGATCCTGCCGTGTATTCCCTGTTGGAAGGTGAGTCGTCCAGATGGAGTCAAACGTTTGAAGAGGCTCTTAACTACAGGTTACAGCTAGCTTTCGACAAGCGGCTTACTGGGTTACTTCTTGACGACCTATCTTCAGAAGCAGAAGCTTTGAAGATGTCAGAGGGCAGGACTGTTTCAATAGGAGCTATATTGGATAGGCGGGTGCGGGATGGCTACCTGAAAATGAAACAAACTGCTTACCCTTTCTCAGACCCAGAAAACCTACAAGAGCAGAAATATGACGGGTCTAAGTTTGATAGCTATGCTGATGAATTTATGAAAGAACTCGTAGCGCAAACTGTCCGTGACCAACTTGCCAAAGCAGGTATCGTTGTTCCTGGCGGGCAATCTAGCCAAAACGAGAGCGATCACACAAACGAAGGATAAGTTTTATAACCATGACAGAGCCTAAACAACCCGTCGATTTGCCAGAAGACGATATTTCTGATGAGCAGTTAGAAGCAATCACTCAACGAATGATCAAAGCGGTGATGGAACGTAAAGCTATTGCTCAACGTAAGTTGAACGACGATCTTACCGCCGCCATGTTGCAAGCTGAAGCCTACTTTCACCACACGAAAGCAAGCTGAGGTCTAGCATGAAACCAAGGTTGATCATCATTGCCGGGCCGAATGGCTCAGGTAAAACGTCGGTAACAAGTGAAATTCTGCTGGATAAATGGGCGCAAGGCTGTGATTACATCAACCCCGACAATATCGCCCGTGATGTCTTTGGTGACTGGAACGACCGCGAAACGGTGCTGAAAGCTGCTCAGTATGCAGAGGACTGGCGTGAACGCTGCTTGCGTGAAGGGCGTGACTTCATTTTTGAAACCGTACTTTCTGTGCCTGATAAGGTGGAATTCATCCAACGCGCCAAAGATGCGGGGTTTTTTGTGCGTTTCTTCTTCATTGCGACGGATACGCCATACATCAATGTGGCACGTATCGCCCAGCGGGTTGTGGAAGGCGGGCATACCGTACCAGCAGATAAGATTGTTGCCCGCTATTTCCGCTCCATTGCCAATGGGGTGGAGGCTGCAAGGTTAGCTGACCGTGGATATTTCTTCGATAACTCAGTTGATGATCACTCCCCAAGTCTATTGCTCCGTACTGTGGATGGCATGGTTGCAAAACAGTATCCAGCGTTGCAACTTCACTCTTGGGGGCAACAAGTGGCTACTAGATTAGCAACCACGGTTTAACATTGGGTAAAACCACACCTTCTGATATTCACGCCCCTCAATAGTTTGTGTACTACAAAAAGAAGATCGTAACCGCCCCTCCATAGCACCGCACAAAACCTTCAGAGTACCTCCAAGCAATTCAACATACCTCCAACGTGCCTCCATACACCCTCCATAGCAAAAAAGGCGGGTTTTGGGGGTAAAAACGGTTTGGCAGGAAAACGGCAGGCTTTTGGCAGGCGTTTTCCCAGTTCTGACGAGTGATTTTGCCACCCCTCAACCCCGTGGCAGGATTTTGGCAGAGCGAAAAGCAGGCAAAACAAAGGCAATAATTGTATAATGTAGTAAATAGTAGTATTATACAAAATACTACATTATACAGAGGCGTTACACATGGCGATTACCAAAGACCAGATTTTCCAAGCCGCTGACCAGCTCACCGCAGCCGGTGAATCCGCGACAATGGCAGCAGTACGCAAACTGCTAGGCGGTGGCAGCTACACCACCATCAACGAGGGTTTGAAGGAGTGGAAAGCCAAACAACACACCACCAACACCCTGATACGTGAACCTGCTCCACCAGCGGTAGCCACCCGCCTAGAGGAATTGGGCGCTGATATATGGGCGGTAGCCTTGGAACTTGCCAATACACGCCTCACCACTGAACGTGAGGCACTGGAAGCCACCCGTATTCAGGTCGAAACCGCACAACAGGAAGCCACCGAATTAGCCGACCAACTGAGCGTAGAGCTGGAAACCCTGCAATCGAACTGCAAGCAAGTCGTGAGCGATCTACAGACCGCCAATGCCGCGCTTGAACAGCTACGGCAGGAAAACGCCACTCTTACCCGCCAACTGGCAACCACTGAAGCACGGGCAGAAGAAACCACCAAACGTGCCGACGATCTAAAAGCGGAACTACAACACGCTCATGCTGAAAACAAAGCGCAGCGGGAACGCCACGCCAACGAAACCCAAGCCCTGCAAGACCAGCTCAACACCACTGAAAAAGCCCTACAAACCGAAGTAGCCAACGGGGTACGTCTGACACTGGAACTCACCCATGCGCAAACCCAAGCGCAAGCGGCACAGCAGCAGCAACAAGCCCTACAGGAACGTAGTGCCACCGAGATTCAACGGATGAACGAGCGCCTTACCCAAGCGCAAGCGGAACGGGAGCAAGCTCTACAAGCCGCGAGGGCTACCCGCGAAGATGCGGCGGGATTGCGGGGTGAATTGGAAGCGTTGCGGGTACAAAATGCGGCATTACTTGGAGCACTTAAACAGACAAGTCATTGAAATTCCTCACGATCTTGAAAGGCGTAGGGGAAAAGCAAGAACACTCAACATAAACATAAACATAAGTCATTGAAATTCCTCACGATCTTGAAAGGCGCAGGGGAAAGACAAAGACAATCAACATTATCATAAGCCATTGATTTTACTTGCGACCTTTTTTTGTAGTAAAACTTTTTACCGACCATCACCACCACGCGGGCGGGTAGTCTGTATGGTGGTGGTGCGGGTCTTGGGATTGGCTGGTGAAGGCGGTACGGGCTGGCGCTGTTCCTGCAATTTTTTCAGTTCTGCCATGTTGATGACTGAGGTCACAAGTAAAATCAATAGTTTATGTTGATTTGATGAAAAATTCACGTATATTGTGATTGACATAATCAGTCAAATTGATGTATTAATAATCAAATAATTTTATTCATCATTGAGGAGGCACTATGCACCCTGTTATTAAAAAAACATTCGGTGGATTGACACGTCAATATTTTCTGAGACAGTTATTTTTCGGTGGACTTATCGGTGCTGCTGCAACTGCTTTTGTAGTTTCTGTAGGAAGAATCAATCCGCTGATTCCTGTTTTATTGATTATATTAGCAACATTTCTCTATCCATACTCTAGATTCGTCTATGAAACCATCATTGATTTCATTTTAGGGAAAAATATTATTTTTTTTAACGCTGTTCTGTATTTCTCTACCAAAGCGGTCACTATGTTGTTATGTTGGGCGTTTTCATGGGCAATTGCTCCTTTAGGACTCGTTTATCTATATTTCCATAACAATAGAATTGAACAGACTCAATAACACATCAAAATATGGCAGGATAGAAGGGTGCTAAAAATGCCCCCTTCTTTTTTGTAGTAAAACTTTATTCTGCTTCATTTATTATAACCGCATGACTTTTTGCTTTAACAAGTCTTTTAACGCCGTTAACTCATTTACTAATTTTGGAATGCTATAGTTAAAGGCTTCATTCTTTTTTGATTCAGTGGATAGCCATAATTTTAATAAGCCGACTACCCGCCCCATATCCCCATTGATCTTAGCCATTTCGATAATGGCTTGTGCATCCAACGTGGATTTAGGGGTGTAGCTGAGTGCCATCCGGCGCATGAATTCTGGCACGGACAAGGAGCAGGTTGCTGCTAGGGCGGCAATCTCTTCCCGTTCCTCTGGTGTCACGCGCACCATGACCAATACTGTTTTCTTTCTGGTTTCTGAACCCATTGCCGCTCCCTGCCTGTGGCGCTCACTCCCGCTAGGGCAAGATCGTTGAGCCGCAGGCGAATAAGTTACCTAGTATTTGCTGTGCCGTCACTTGTGGCGGTATAGCAAATACACATCTTGCCATCTCTGTATGGCAGTAATATTTCGTATAGATAACGGATATTTTTCGGAATTTGAAATGGTTTCCGATGTTCTGGAAAAATCTAGCATCAGTACAGTTAGTTACATTAACCTGAGTTCGGGATAAGGTAAGGCGCAGCCTTTCATGGGAGAATGTGAGTAACCACACACAACATTGACCCCACCAAAGGCTGCTACTGAGATGCTAACACGGTTATTCTGTGCCATTGACGATTTTTGTCAGGACTTTCATCCCGAATGGAACAAAACGTTATTGACCCCGAAAGGCGGGCATCGTCGTCGCCACAGTGGTCTTGGCGATAGTGAAATCATGACGATTTTGGTGCATTACCACCAAGTGGGGTATCGTACTTTCAAGTGGTATTATGAGCGTCATGTCAAAGTATTTCTTAAGGGTCATTTCCCGCAACTCCCTAGTTATCAACGTTTTATTGAGTTAATGCCGCGTGTTCTTTTGCCACTAACCCTGTTTATGCAGCAACGCTGTGAAACGGGGCGAGGTATTGCCTTCATAGACTCTACCCCTTGAAAGTCTGTGAAAATTTGCGTATTCCACGTCATCACACCTTTCGCAAAGACGCAGGCGGGGTAAATCGTCAACAGGCTGGTTTTATGGGTTCAAACTTCATTTGGTCGTGGATGACTGCGGCAATATTTTATCGTTTGCCATTACTTCGGGTAATACCGATGACCGTAAGCCCGTTCCCACGTTGCTGAAAAAAGTGGTCGGCAAAGTCTTTGGTGATCGTGGCTACATTTCCAAGGCATTGACAGAATCGTTGGCAGAGCAAGGGGTTGAATGGATTACCTCGCTGAAGAAAAACATGAAACCCGTGGCGCGTGACACGTTCGATACACTGATGTTGCGTAAACGGAGCATCATCGAAACCATCAATGATCAGTTGAAAAATATTTCACAAATTGAGCATTCACGCCACCGTTCACTCACTAACTATATGATTAACATCATTGCTGGCTTGGTGTCATATGCCTATCAAGATAAAAAACCAGCACTGGATTTAAAAACATCAGCATTGGTTGTGATCTAAATTGAGGGATGGCTTATCCCGAACTCAGGTTACATTACTAATCCAGTTCGGAACACTACAAAACAGAATAAACCCATTTAAAACCAAATTTTCCGTTTATTATCCAGTACCTTCCATAAATTCTATTGATGACTTACAAAGTAAGTAGTAGGCTAGATTCCATCAAACCCATGAATACAAAAAAAGAGGCATCCAATGTCCTTGGTGGACGAAATTAAGCAAGAAGACAAACAGTCGTCATCTGCCCATAAAATAAAAGGGCATGGTAAGCGCTTGTTTATCGCTCACAAAGAGGAAATCAAAGCGGCTTTGGATGAGGGGTATTCTATAAAACGCATCTGGGAGCATCTTTACGCCAAAGGAAAAATCTTTATCAAGTACAGCGGATTTGCAACGTATGTGTACCAATACATAACGGCAAAAGAAGAACATGCACTTGATCAGCCACATCGAGAATTAAAGAACTCCATTGCCGATAGAACTACTTTGGAAAAGGAAAAGCCGCTTTCCGTTAATACCAATGTTCATGAAGGTGCTATAGCCAAACAGGAAAGATTGCCTCGCGGGGTTGGTGTTAACTCCCCGATCAATGCAGAAGCAGAAGATGCAAGGAAAAATAAAAAGTGGCGCAGCAATGACAAGCCAGAAAAAGAATCTCTCGTTTAACATTTTACAATATCCTTAAGGTCAACACATGAATACTACGGTACATTTTATATTGCAGGGCAAAGGCGGAGTAGGGAAAAGCCTTATAGCCTCCTTACTAACACAACATCGTATCGACTCCGGCTGCAACACTCTCCCAGTTGATACCGACCCAGTTAATAAAACATTGGCAGCTTATAAATCACTTAATGTTCACGAGATACACCTACTTGCTAAAGATAGCACCAACATTGATCAGTCAAAATTTGACAAACTAATTGAGCTTATACTTGAACATGAGGGTTATGAAATAATTGTTGATAACGGCGCTTCAAGCTTTATTCCTTTGTCAAGCTACTTGGTCGAAAATGATGTTATAAACATACTGCATGATAATGGAGTGAGGATTGTTGTCCATGTCATTATCTCCGGCGAATCTAATCTATTAACTACGTTGCAAGGCTTCAAGGAGATTTCCGAACAATTCCCCGTAGAAACAGACATTATTGTTTGGCTGAATCATTATCACGGTGAAATAATAGCAAACGGCAAGCCATTCGAGGAAATGAAGGCATATCAAGACAATAAACATCGGGTCTTTGGGATTGTCACATTACCTAAACAGCCAGATTTGTTTGAGCGGGATATTAGCACCATGCAAACCGAACGATTAACCTTTGACGAGGTTGCAGGCTTTAAAGATGGCTCCATTTTCGGAATCATGAATAAAAGCCGGATTCATCGCTTCAGAAAGCAAGTATTTTCCCAGCTTTCCGTTATCTTTGGTGGGACGAGTGGTTAATTATGCAAATTGATAAAAAAGCAATGATTTCTGATTTAGCAAGCAAACATGGCATTATGTTGACAGAAAAAGACCCGGTTTTTTCCATATTGGCTATTCATGACATTATAATAAATCAGTATCAAAACATTATTTTTCAAACATTGGATGGGTTGCAGGTTAATTTGGATGAGATTGCAGAACGGCAGCAGCAGGCTACGCGCTTGGCGGGTGAGCGCTTGGCAATCCAAACGCTGAACGCCTTGAAGGTAGAACACGGGGGGATTCAGCAGCGCTTTGAGGATATGTTGGTTAAGGAACGGCAGTCTTATCTAATTGCGCTGGATGATAAGGTTCAGTTACTCCAAAAATGGGGCTGGGTGAATCTTGGTGCTGCGATGTTGAGTGTTGCGAGTTTGTTGGTGACGGTGGTGGTGTTGGCTGGTTGAACTTAACCCATCGTAAATTTGAAATTGATAAAAGTGGCGATCATCTCATTAATTTTCCAGATTCCCGCATTTTTAAATAAACAAGGATTTTTATGAATACCTCAAAAATATTACCTATTTACTTTTCAGTAGCTTTATCGTTAAGCGCTTTGCCATTACATTCCTATGCTGCTGGTGGTGGAGTTAGTGCCTTGACTGGTGCTAAAGAATGGACTCAGTTGGCGAATAACGCCGAGTTGATTGCTATTTATGGGCAGGAAGCGAAAAACTTGCTGGAGTCCATCAAGCAAACAGAAACCATGTTAACAAATTTAAAGACATTGCCGGATTTTGCAAAAACTGGCTTGAAAGCGGATGTCATGAAATTACAGGCTATTGTCCAAGCTGGCAACGCTTTAAGTTATGCAGCAGCAAATATTGAAGGCGATTTTAATACCGCTTTTAAAGGGGCATTTGGTTATGACGCTCCGATGACTCGTCAGGAATGGGTTGATCAGCACCAATCCCTTACTATGACTACACAAGATACAGTGCTTGCATCCCTGAAAGCGGCGAACTTGCAGAATTCAATGTTTGATAGTGAGGCGGCATTGCTTGAAGGTCTTGAGGGGCAACTCTCTAGTGCCGAAGGTACAAACGAAATTTTGCAAGCGGCTGGCGGCATTGCGGCGCAACAGGTGGCGAGCCTGAACAAGATGCGCCAGTTGACTGCTAGTAATATGCAAATGCAGGCGGCAAAAATTGCGGCGGACGAGGATCGGCAGGCGGCAGCACTCGCTGAAGAGGAGCGTTTTAAAGGGCGGACGGGAGCGGGGAATAAAATCACTGTTGATCCTAATAATGCTGAACGGGTAGTACCAACGTTCCAATTCAAATAAAACCCACATAGGCTCTAACAATGACAATGAAAATAAAAAATATCGTGATTTTGTTGGTATTGACCAGCAGCATATGGGTACTGCCCTCAATTGGTTTTGCTGCTGATCTTGTGGCGACAGTCAATGACCTACAAAACAGTTTTTATGACGCTGTTTCAAAT
This sequence comes from Thiothrix winogradskyi, assembly GCF_021650935.1. Taxonomy (NCBI): domain Bacteria; kingdom Pseudomonadati; phylum Pseudomonadota; class Gammaproteobacteria; order Thiotrichales; family Thiotrichaceae; genus Thiothrix; species Thiothrix winogradskyi. The sequence continues at coordinate 3,316,005 of NZ_CP091244.1, forward strand.
TGGGTAGGGCCTTTGCAACAGGTGGCGGGGTGGTTGTTGGTAACGTTAGCGACCATCTCATTTATTTGGCAGGCTAGTTTTATGCTGCTGCGGGGTACTGACATTCAGGAATTAACGGTTGAACTGGTTCGTATGATTCTATTTGCGGGCTTTTTCTATTGGCTGATCCAGAATGCGCCCGACCTTACCAGCAGATTGATCAATGGTTGGATTTGGCTGGCTGGAGAGGCAGGAGGTTCTTCTGTATCACCCAACATTAGCCAAATACTGGCGCGGGGTGTCGATCTCGCGGGCACAATGTACGAGGTCAGTTCGGGATTCACGGTCATAGTGGCGGGTATCTTGGGTGTTATTATTGTTGTTTTATACGTGCTGATCGCTGCCAAGGCATTTTTGGTTACTCTGGAAATGTATACCGTCACGGCTGCTGGAGTCATTCTGTTGGGGTTTGGCGGTAATCAATGGACTGGGGATTACGCAAAACGTTACATCACCTACACAATGGCAACGGGAATGAAACTGTTTGTCATGTATTTGATTGTAGCGACCGGCGAGAATTTCATTAATTCGTGGGCAGCAGATAGCAAACCTGAAACATTTAACGATATGTTATCGGTGGTTGGTGTCGTGTTATTGATGTTGGTTCTGGTGTGGCAACTGCCAGATACAGTACAGGGATTGTTGTCAGGCGCAAGCCTTGGCAAAACAGAGCAGCAAGGTTCTGCTGCTGTTATGAGTTCATTCGGACAGACTGGTTCAGCCGCCGCATCGGTGGCAAGCGGTTCTGTTGGAGCTGAATTAGCAATCCGCGAGGCGCTGAAAAACTCTGAGGGAATGCCGGGGAGCAGTTCTGGCTACCAATACAAAGCCGCCAACGCAATGAGCAATCTAGCCAATGCGGGTGCTGAGGTGCTGGGTAATCGGATTATGGGTGACTTCAACGCTTCCAGCGGCGGCATGATGGCTTCAATGGCGCAACACATGCGCCAGCAACGTACCGGCGGTAGTGGTTTGTACGGCGGTACGTCGTCGGGTAATGACCATATTGGTGGGTCTGCGACGGGTGGCAGTTTTGGGGCGGGTGATCCTACTACAAAACAAGGAACAGGGCCGGAAGAGGCTGAAAATGCTTCCCATGATTTTGGTGGTGATGGTGACGCAGGTGGTTCTGAGGCTGGGGCGGGTGCTGCTTCTTGGGATACGTCTAAGGTTGGCGGTAAAGAGCATGAGTTTGGGGCGGATGATGGCGGTTCGTGGTCTTGGGATGCGTCCGGGGTAGCGGCTGCGGGTGGTGCGGGTGAGTCTGATAACCCGGCAACTCGCTACCGTTCGCCTGCGGTGGATTTAACGCGGGGCGGTGTGCCGAGTTTTGGTGGTGGTGCTGAAAGTTCTACTGCAAAAAGTGAATCTGGGGTAGCGCCTACGTCTGCTGCTAGTGGTATTGCTGGCGGTATGGTGGGTAGTGGCAATATGGCTTCTGGTGTTGCGGCTTCTTCGCCTTCGGCTGCGTCTAGTGCTGATGAACAAGTCTCTACTGCAAAAGGAATGACGGGTGCGGATCAAAGCGCAGGGACTTCCAATTCTTCAGGCGGCAATTCATCCAATGCTATTGGGTCAATGGTTGGGGCTGACAACATGACTTCTTCTATGGGTTCTTCCATTGGTGCTGATGCACAAGGTTCTACTACAAAAGGAATCATGGAGGTGGCGGCTGTTTCGCCTTCGGCTTCTTCATCGGTTGCGTCTAGTGCTGATGCACAAGTTTCTACTGCAAAAAGTGAATCGGTTTCTGTGGGGAATACGTCATCTGGCTCTGGTGCTGCTCCTGTTAGTTCGGCGGGGTATTTGCGTTCTGAGAGTGGGGCATCTGGCGGTTCCATGAATCAAGTACCTACTGTTAGTGCTGCTCAAAGTGTTACAGCAAGCCCTGATTTGGCGGGGACTGTGGTTGGTTCCAGCGTGGTTCAGGCTGCTACTGTTGGTGGGTTGGGTGAGCCTTCAGTGGTTTCAAGTACCATTGGTGGTAGCATGGTGGGTGCTGACAACATGGCTTCTGGTGTTGATCAAAGTTCCCTACAAACGGATGCCGAAACTTCGGACGATCCTGCAACGCGCTACCGTTCGCCTGCCGTCGATTTGACTAAGAGCAAGACGAACAGTTAGAAAAAAACATTATAAATAAGTCATTATTTACACAAACATGATTATTAAAATCTAAACCAATCGGCTTGCATACTTGCATGAATCTTTCCAATACAGTGAAACACTTCCTGCACGCGCAAAACTGACAAAATTAAAATAATCATGCACTTAATTATTCTGGCGTGTAGGAAATGCAGGAAGTTTGCAGGAAGTTTTTCCTACACGTTTAAAATTAATAACTTAGCATGTAACAATCAATGACTTACAAGCGTTTTTTGCCGTGTAGGAAATGCAGGAAGTGTAGAGGGATGGAGGGGGGAGAGGGAGAAATCAGAGGGGATAATTTGAGGGAAAAAACCGGGTAAATCATCCCGGCTTAATGGGTTATTTTAACGGAATTAAATAGCGAGTTTTACTTATTGTTTTTAATTTCTGGATTGCGCAAGCCGTCGAGATAATCCGCCCACGCTTGCAGCATTTCACGCCGTTGCCGGATAGCGTCTGGACTATCCGCCCGATTGTATGCGCCCCTGACTGTTCCATCAGTGTGTGCAAGCTGTTGCTCTATCAAGTCATCATCCCACAGCCGCTTACCCATTGGGTCGGTCATGCGATTAAGCAGCGTTGATGCCATGCCCCGGAATCCGTGCGGGGTCATGGTGTCGTTGTCATAGCCCATCGTGCGTAGTGCTGCCCTGATGCCATTGTCTGAGAGTGGCTTGCTTGCGCCGCGCTCACTAGGGAACACGTAGCGGAATCGCCCGGAATACGGTTGTATCTCCCGGAATACTTCCACGGCTTGACGGGGTAGCGGTACGGTGTGGGTTGATCGGTTCTCTTGCTTAATGTGTGTGGGTGCTTTCATCTTGGCAATCGGGATACGCCAGACAGCCGCGTCTAGGTCTATGTCTGCCCATTCCGCCGCCCGAACATTGCCGGGGCGTAACATCACCAAAGGGGACAATTTCAAGGCGCATCTAACGACAAACGTACCTTGATAGCCGTCTATATCACGCAACAGTTGCCCGACCTGCACCGGGTCGGTAATCGCGGCATAGTGCTTCTTACTGCGGGGTTTCAGAATCACTGAGGTGTCAATATCCGCCGCCGGGTTACGTTCTGCCAGTTCCAGCGTGACCGCGTAACGGTAGACCTGCTGAATGTATTGCTTAACCCGCCGTGCAGCATCACCAGCGCCGCGTTCTTCCACGCGCATAATCACCCTGATTATATTGGTAGGAGTAATCGCGTTTATGTTCAGGCTACCCATGAAGGGGAATACATCCCGCTCTAAGTAGCTGATCGTGCGGGTTGTGTGGCTTTCCGACCACTGCGGTTTCATCCTCAAAAACCATTCACGCGCTATGGATTCAAAGCTATGCGCTTCAATGTCGGCTTGTGATGCCTTCACCGACTTTCGATGCTCTGAGGGGTCAACATCACGCGCCAGCAATGCCCGTGCCTCTCGGTGGCGTTCTCGTGCCTCTGCCAGCTTGATTTCAGGGTACGTGCCGATCACTAGCGTATTGCGCTTGCCGGTAGCAGGTCGGGTGTAATCGTAACGCCAGCCTTTCGCCTCTTTGCTCACCCAAAGGTATAAACCGCCGCCATCGGTGTACTTGGCTGTCTTGCCGTCTGGTTTCGGTTTGGCGTTGCGTACTGCGGTATCGGTCAAGCGGGTTTTCACGGTATCGACTCCATTGGGATGCAAAATGCCGTACAGAATACCGTAAAAAATGTGGGCTGGTATGGTTCTAGTGGTACTGCATGGGAAAGTAAGGGCAGTGAATGCCGTTACTTTTCATGAATTTAAGCACCGTATGGCACTCATGGAACTAATGATTGGTCGGGACGATAGGATTTGAACCTACGACCCCCACACCCCCAGTGTGGTGCGCTACCAGGCTGCGCTACGCCCCGACTTGAAGGGGAGAGAGCATACCGTAATCACACCGCAAGCTCAAGCTGAAATCAGTGTTTGAGGACAAACAGAATGCGTTCCAACTCTTCAACCAGCGGTGCAACGTCATTGCCATTCACCACAATCGGTTCTAATGGCAAGGTTGCAGGTGGTGGCGTATGCACATCATCCAGCAATTTCTGCCGCGCCCCGCTAATCGTATAGCCTTGCTCATACAATAAACCGCGAATCTGGCGGATCAACAACACATCTTCGCGCTGATAATAACGGCGATTACCACGCCGTTTCATCGGTTTGAGCGAGGGAAACTCACCCTCCCAGTAGCGCAACACATGCGTTTTTACGCCACACAAATCACTCACCTCACCAATGGTGAAGTAACGCTTACCGGGAATGGGAGGCAGTTGACTGCTAAGCGGCGTCGCTGCTTCCATATTCCTCTACCCGTTGCTTGAGTTTTTGCCCCGGACGGAACGTCACCACCCGGCGAGCCGTTACCGGAATTTCTTCCCCGGTCTTCGGATTACGCCCCGGGCGCTGGGTTTTATCACGCAACATAAAGTTACCAAAACCCGACAACTTCACATGCTTGCCGGTTTCCAAAGCATCACGGATTTCCTCAAAAAACATTTCCACCAAATCCTTGGCTTCACGTTTGTTTAAACCCAACTCTTCAAAAAGGTGTTCAACCATATCTGCTTTGGTTAATGTTATTGTCATGCACTTTCTCCCTGTTTAACGCAACACCGCACCGACTTCATCCCGAAGTGAAGCGACGACTGCATCGACGATCTGATTGATTTCCGCATCCTCAAGAGTGCGCGAAAAATCCTGTAAAATCAAGCTTAAAGCAACGCTTTTTTGACCTTCCGGTATTCCTTTTCCAGTATAGACATCGAATAAATAATAGGACATCAATTGCGGAATTGCTGCTTTTTCTACGGCATTTTCCAATGCAACAGCCAAGGCATCCTGCCTGACCAATAAAGCCAGATCACGCCGGATTGCCGGAAACTTAGAAACTGCCTGATACTTGGGTAATACCCGCTGCATCAATAAACCCATATCCAATTCAAACACATACACAGGTTGTTCCAAACCCAACTGTGCTTCAATTTTAGGGTGCAACATCCCCATCCAACCAACCACCGCCGTATCGGTCATGATCTGAGCAGACTGACCGGGGTGTAAAGCAGCATGGGCAACGGGTGCAAAATGGAAACGAGTACCCGTCACCTGACCTAGTAAGGCTTCCACATCCCCTTTTAGGTCGTAGAAATCCACCGGGCGGTTCACCTGCCCCCACTGTTCCGGGTAAAGATTGCCGGTCAGCACACCGGATAACATGGTTTGTTGCTGGGGCTTGCCATCTTCGCTCATCGAAAACGCGGGGCCAATTTCAAACAAACGTACACGGTTTTGTTGACGGTTCACATTATAAGCAACCGCACGCAATAAACCAGACCACAAGGTACTACGCATCACCCCCAAATCGGCAGAAATGGGGTTAGCCAAAGCAATGTTCTCTATCGCAGGCGCTAAGATTTGCTCCATTTTGGGATCAACAAAGCTGAAGGTAACAGCCTCCTGATACCCCCGTGCTACCAATGTGTAACGCAGGTTTTCACGCTTTACGGCAGTTTCACTCGGCTGGGTAATACGCGGCGCACGCGGGCGTAATTCCGCCGGAATCGAATCGTAACCCCGTACCCGTGCCAGTTCTTCGATCAAATCTTCTTCGATATTCAAATCGAAACGTGCCAACGGCGCTTGCACCTGCCAACCTGCATCGCTACTGGTGAAAGAGCAATTCAAACGTGCTAACACGCCTTCAACCGTCGCCGCATCCATCGTCACGCCTAACACACGGCGGATACGTTCAGGGCGTAACACAATCGTTTTGCGTTGCAATACCTCAGCATCCGCCAGCGTATCCACCAAGGTACCGACTTCGCCACCGCAAATGCTCACGATCAACTGTGTCGCACGTTCCATTGCCTTAACCGGCATATCGGGGTCAACCCCACGCTCAAAACGCGCCGAAGAATCGGTTTGCAAGCCGTAGCTACGCGCCTTACCCATGATACTGGCAGGGCGGAAATGCGCACTTTCTAGGAACACATTGCGTGTCGCAGCCGTCACTGACGTAGGTTCTCCGCCCATAATGCCCGCCATTGCCACCGGCTGGGCTGCATCAGCAATCACCAGTGTATCATCGCGCAAGGTGGCGGTTTGCCCATCCAGCATTTTCAGGGTTTCGTTTGCCTTGGCATAACGCACCACAATGCTACCTTGCAGCGTATCGAGGTCGAAAGCGTGCATTGGTTGACCGAGTTCCAGCAACACATAATTAGTCACATCGACCATAGCAGAAATGCTGCGCACACCGGCACGGCGCAGTTTTTCCTGCATCCACACCGGGGTAGCGGCTTGTGGGTTGATATTGCGGATGATGCGTCCGACATAACGTGGGCAAGCATCCGTCGCTTGCAGTTCAACCGGGAATGTATCGGTATGCTGGGCGGTTTGCGCAGGAATTTCCGGCACGTTGAGGGGCACATCCATCACCAAGGCGGTTTCACGCGCCACGCCGATCATGCTCATGCAATCGCCACGGTTCGCGGTAATCGCCAGCTCAATCACTTCGTCGTCGAGCTTTAAATACTCGCGGATGTCCATGCCCACGGGCGCATCATCCGGCAATTCCAACAAACCATCAGATTTGTCCGACATGCCCAATTCGGTCGAGGAGCACAACATGCCGAACGATTCCACACCGCGCAGCTTGCCTTTTTTGATCTTTAAATCCGAGCCATCCGGCAATGGCAAGACTGCGCCGATCAGTGCCAACGGCACTTTAATGCCTGCACGCACGTTGCTTGCACCGCAAACGATTTGCAGAATTTCGCCACGCCCATTGTCGACTTTGCAGACGCTGAGCTTATCGGCATCGGGGTGTTTTTCGCGCTCAACAACGTGACCCACCAGGATGCTGGTGAACGCGGTGGCTACGGCATCACGCGCTTCCACTTCGCAGCCCGACATGGTGAGTTTGTCGGCTATTGCATCTAACGTCAGCGGGGTATCAATCCACTCACGCAGCCATTTTTCACTGACTTTCATAAGGTTACTCCGCCTTGTTCAACCGAATTGTTTGAGGAAGCGCACATCGTTATCAAACATCACGCGCAAGTCATTGATCTGATAACGCAACATCGCTAAACGTTCAACCCCGAAACCAAACGCAAAACCGGTATATTTTTCACTGTCGATGCCGACGTTTTTCAGCACATTCGGGTGAACCATGCCGCAACCCATGACTTCCAGCCAGCCAGTGCCTTTGCACACGCGGCAACCGTCACCACCGCAATGCACACACTGAATATCCGTTTCAGCGGATGGTTCGGTAAACGGGAAGAACGTGGCGCGGAAGCGCGTCGGTAATTCATCCACTTCAAAGAAAGCTTTAAAGAAGGCTTCGAGAATGCCTTTCAAATCCGCGAAAGTGACATCTTCATCCACCATCAAACCTTCCACTTGGTGGAACATCGGGCTGTGGGTCATGTCCGAATCACAACGGTACACCCGACCCGGCGAAATGATACGCAGCGGTGGCGGGTTATTTTCCATATGACGCACTTGCACGGATGAAGTATGGGTACGCAGCAGCAAACCGCTATCCATATAAAAAGTGTCGTGCATGGCACGCGCCGGATGCGATTCCGGGATATTCAAGGCGGTAAAGTTGTGAAAATCGTCTTCAATCTCAGGGCCTTCCGCCAAACTGAAACCCAACTGTGCGAAGATCTCGCTAATGCGTTGAATGGTTTGGGTAACAGGGTGCAGGCTACCGGTATCCATGCGCCGCCCCGGCAAGGTGACATCCACCTTTTCCGCTTGCAAACGCGCACTCAACGCTTCGGCTTGCAGGCTTTGCTTGCGGTCTTCGATCGCAATGGTCAAGGCTTGCTTGGCGGTATTGATTTCCGCACCCGCCGTTTTACGCTCTTCATGCGGTAACTTGCCCAATTGCTTGAGTTGCTCGGTCAACAAACCTGTCTTGCCTAGATACTGCACACGCACCTGATCCAACGCGGCGAGGCTGACGGCTTGCGAAATCTGCTCGTGGGCTGCGCCCATCAGTTCCAGCAAACTTTGCACGACGATTTCCTTAATGTATGGGGTTATCGGTATTTGGGAGAAATAGAAAGCAAAAGGCGGGGAGAGGCAACAACCTTCCCCCGCCTTGCTCACCCGTTTACGGGTATTTTTCAGCGCATCTTAATGCAGCTTAAGCAGCTAGGGCAGCTTTTGCCTTTTCTGCGACTGCACCGAACGCCGTGATGTCGTGGACTGCCAAATCAGCCAAGACCTTACGGTCAAGACTAATGTTAGCTTTCTTCAAACCATTCATCATGCGGCTGTAAGACAGACCGAACATCCGTGCACCGGCATTGATACGCACGATCCACAAAGCGCGGAACTGGCGTTTTTTCTGACGGCGGTCGCGGAATGCGTATTGACCAGCCTTGATGACTGCCTGATGCGCAACCCGGTAGACCCGGCTGCGGGCACCGTAGTAACCTTTAGCCAGCTTGAGGACTTTCTTGTGACGGGCATGTGCCGTTACACCACGTTTAACTCTTGCCATGTTTTAAATCCTCCTGATTATGCGTAGGGCAGCATTTTTTGCACATTGCCGTGATCGGCTGCAACAACGAAGTTGTCGCCTGAACGCAAATGACGCTTACGCTTGGTGGATTTTTTAGTCAAGATATGACGCAGGTGTGACTGCTTGCGTTTAAACAAGCCACTGCCGGTTTTCTTGAAACGCTTAGCCGCAGCACGGCTACTTTTCATCTTAGGCATCTTGGTCTCCTTTTCGATCAGGTAGATAAAACATCCTGCAAGAGTGCCTTGCCTTAACAGGATGGTGTTGGGGAATACCCCCAATTTTTATGCTTAGGCTTTTTTCTTCGCGCCCAACATCATGACCATTTGACGGCCTTCCAGACGCGGGAATTGCTCGACAACCGCCAGTTCTTCCAGCTCTTTTTCAACACGCTTGAGAACATCCATCCCCAGCTCTTTGTGAGCCATTTCACGGCCTTTGAAGCGCAGGGTGACTTTAACCTTATCGCCCTCTTCCAGAAACTCTTTCAGTTTGCGCAATTTGATCTGGTAATCGCCTTCATCCGTTGCCGGACGCATCTTGATTTCCTTGACCTGCACTTGTTTCTGGTTTTTACGGGCTATCGCCGCTTTCTTACTTTCATCGAAACGGAATTTACCGTAATCCATGATCCGGCAAACCGGTGGCTTCGCATTGGGTACGATTTCCACCAGGTCGAGTTCGGCGTCGTAAGCCATTTCCAGCGCGTCCCGCAGGGAGACAACACCTTGATTTTCACCTTCCGCATCAATCAGACGAATTTTCGGAACGTTAATATCGTCATTAATACGGTGTTCTTTTTCGAGAGCGATAAGTTTAATCCTCAGATAGTGATAAGCGACGTGACGCAATTTCCGCTGACAGACGTTGCTGGACTTCCGCCAATGGGAAGGTTCCTACGTCTTTACCGGAACGTGTGCGCATAGCCACAGATTGTGTTTCCACTTCGCGATCCCCGACTACTAACAGGTACGGGACACGCTGCATAGTGTGCTCACGGATTTTAAAGCCAATTTTTTCATTTCTCAAGTCTGATACGGCGCGAATACCCGCGTCAAGCAATTGCTTAGTGGCATCTTGCACGAAATCGGCTTGTTTGTCCGTGATATTCATCACGACAGCTTGCGTTGGTGCTAACCAGAGCGGGAAACGCCCTTCGTAATGTTCAATCAGAATGCCGGTGAAGCGTTCCAATGAACCGAACAGCGCACGGTGCAACATGACCGGACGTTTACGGGTATTGTCTTCCGCCACGTAAGTCAGGTCAAAGCGTTCTGGCAAGCTCATATCCACTTGCAAAGTGCCGCACTGCCAATCACGACCGATGGCATCACGCAACACGAATTCCAGTTTAGGGCCGTAAAATGCACCTTCGCCGGGGAACAGCGTGTACGGCAGATTCATGCTATCCAGTGCATTGCCGAGGGCGTGTTCCAACAAATCCCAGCTCTCATCCGAACCGATGCGGTTTTCAGGGCGAGTCGAGAGTTTGATGTGCACATTTTCAAAGCCAAATTCTTTGTAAATGTCGAGCACTAACGCCACCACGTCTTTGCACTCTTGCGCCATTTGGTCTTCAGTACAGAAGATATGTGCATCATCCTGCGTGAAGTGACGCACTCGCATTAATCCGTGCAATGCGCCGGACGGTTCGTAGCGGTGTACTTTACCGAATTCAGCCATCCGCAATGGCAGGTCACGGTAGCTTTTCAAGCCCTGTGAAAACATCAACATACCGCCGGGGCAGTTCATGGGTTTCAGGGCGAAAACGCGCTCGTCTTCAGTCGTGGTGGTGAACATATTGTCACGGTAGTTGAACCAGTGACCGGAGGTTTCCCACAGGCTACGATCCATGACATCCGGGGTATTCACCTCAACGTAACCTGCGCGTTGCTGGCGTTGACGCATGTAGCCAATCAAGGCTTGGAATACTGTCCAGCCTTTAGGATGCCAGAAGACTGCACCGGGGGCTTGTTCGTCGAAATGGAACAAATCCAGTTGGCGACCAAGTTTACGATGATCACGCTTTTCAGCCTCTTCCAACATCGTCAGGTAGGCTTGCAAATCTTTTTTGTTTGCCCACGCCGTGCCGTAAATGCGTTGCAGCATTTCGTTGTTGGAATTGCCACGCCAGTACGCACCTGCCACCTTCATCACTTTGACGGAGGGGATTTTGCCCGTGCTAGGAACGTGGGGACCACGGCACAAGTCGATAAAATCGCCTTGACGGTAGAGGGAGAGCGTTTGGTCGGCGGGAATGCTTTCGATGATTTCCGCTTTGTACTTTTCACCCATGTTCAGGAAGAAGCTCACGGCTTCATCGCGTGACAGGGTTCTGCGCTCAACGGGGATGTCTTGCTTGATTAAATCTTGCATCCGCGCATCAATCGCCTGTAAATCTTCGGGCGTGAACGGGCGTGGGGAGGCAAAATCGTAGTAAAAGCCGTTTTCGACCGTGGGGCCAATGGTGACTTGTACTTCAGGGAATAATTGTTTGACCGCTTGAGCCATCAAATGCGCGGCGGAATGGCGGATAATATCCACGCCTTCGGCATCTTTTGCGGTGATGATACTCAGGGAAACATCGTGATCAATGACATAGCTGGCATCAACCAATTGATCGTTTACTTTGCCAGCCAAGGTAGCTTTAGCCAGACCTGCGCCAATATCGGCAGCAACGGCAAGCACAGAAAGCGGGGCATCGTAAATACGTTGACTTGCGTCGGGAAGAGTAATAATAGGCATATTGTGCTCCAGTGGTGGCCTATACGAGGGGTCACGTGGTTATAGTGGTTGTAATATGAAAGTGGTAGGCGTAATTGGACTCGAACCAACGACCCCCACCATGTCAAGGTGGTGCTCTAACCAACTGAGCTATACGCCTGTCGCTGAAGGAGGCAGAGTATAGCGTTATTAAAATCAAACGCAAGATTTTTTTGTACTGGCGTGACGGGTACACTGCAAAAATCATCAATACCCCTTGAAATCCTCCTGCCATCCCCCATCTTGCCGACATCGAAATATACAAGATATGAGGACGCATACCCCATGACGGCAACAAGCAACAAAGAAAACCTGCAATTTCAAACCGAAGTGAATCAACTGTTACACCTGATGATTCACTCGCTGTATTCCAACAAAGAAATTTTCCTGCGCGAACTCATTTCCAACGGTTCGGATGCGTGCGACAAGCTGCGTTTTGAAGCCATCGGCAACGATAGCCTTTACGAAACCGACAGCGAATTGCGCGTAGAAGTCGAATTCGACGCGGCAGCAGGCACGATCACTGTGCGCGACAACGGTATCGGCATGAGCCGCGATGAAGTCGTGACCAATATCGGCACGATTGCCAAATCCGGCACCAAAGAATTCTTGAGCAAACTGACCGGCGATGAGAAAAAAGACTCGCACATGATCGGGCAGTTCGGGGTAGGTTTCTACGCCTCCTTCATCGTTGCCGACAAAGTAACGCTAACCACGCGCCGCGCTGGGGATGCCGCTTCCGAAGGCGTGCGCTGGGAATCGGATGCGCAATCTGGCTACTCACTGGAACAAGTCGAAAAAGCTACCCGTGGTACAGAAATCGTCCTGCACTTGAAAGAAGACGAAAAGCTGCTGGCAGACGGCTGGCGTTTACGCAATATCATCCGCCAATATTCCGACCACATCCCACTGCCGGTAAACATGCGCAAAACCGAAGCCGGTGAAATCCAAGATGAATGGGAAACCGTCAACAAAGCCAACGCGCTGTGGACACGCGCCAAATCCGAAGTGAAGGACGAGGAATACCAAGAATTCTACAAGCACGTTTCGCACGACTGGGAAGACGCGCTGGCATGGTCACACAACCGCGTCGAAGGCAAATACGAATACACGTCCCTGCTGTACCTGCCTTCCAAAGCCCCGTTCGACATGTTCGACCGCGATAACACCCACGGCTTGAAGCTTTACGTACAGCGCGTTTTCATTATGGAAGACAAAGAATTCAAGCTGATGCCACGCTATTTGCGTTTCGTGCGCGGTGTGCTGGATTCCAACGACCTGCCGCTGAACGTATCGCGTGAAATCCTGCAAGGCAACAAAATCATCGAGAACATGAAAAATGCTTCGGTGAAAAAAGTCATTGGTTTGCTGGAAAACATGATTGCCAACGAGCCAGACAAGTACCAAAAATTCTGGAAAGAATTCGGCAAAGTCCTCAAAGAAGGCCCAGGCGAAGACTTCAGCAACCGCGAACAAATCGCCAAACTGCTGCGTTTTGCCTCCACAAACAACGATAGTGCTGAACAAACCGTTTCCTTGCCGGACTACATGGCTCGCATGAAAGAAGGTCAGGACAAAATCTACTACATCACTGCCGACAGCCACACCGCTGCGAAAAACAGCCCACATCTGGAAGTGTTCCGCAAAAAAGGCATCGAAGTGCTGTTACTGTCTGACCGCGTAGACGAATGGCTGGTACAGCATTTGATGGAATTTGAAGGCAAATCGCTGCAATCCGTCGCCAAAGGCAACCTTGACCTTTCCAAACTCGAAAGCGAGGAAGATAAAAAAGAACAAGAAAAAATCGAGGCAGAAGCCAAAAACATGGTCGAACACATCAAAACGGCATTGGGCGAAAAAGTCGGCGAAGTGCGCGTATCGCACCGTCTGACCACCTCACCATCGTGCATCGTGCTAAACGACCACGACATGGCGTTGTACATGCAGCAATTGATGAAACAAGCCGGTCACGAAATGCCTGACACCAAGCCTGCGCTGGAAATCAACCCAACACATCCGTTGCTCAAGCGCATGGAAGCCGAAACCGATGACGAGCGTTTTGGCGAATGGTCAAGCATCTTACTCGATCAGGCAATTCTGGCAGAAGGCGGACAACTCGACGATCCGGCAGGCTTTGTTAACCGCTTGAATAAGCTGATGTTGGCAATGGGTTAAGAACCCCTCACCCCAACCCCTCTCCCTCAAGGGGCGAGGGGCTAGATAAAAGCCCCGTTATTGGGGCTTTTTTGTGTCCCGACGCTTTTCGATAAAAATTTCTAATGAATCTGCTCTGAAACTGTTTCATTCATCACACAACTTTGCTCTAATAGCACAATCGTCATTCTCATACAAAAATCTAATGAATGATGTATGGCTACCCCGTATTTCCTTTGTCGAGTCAGCAACATGGCTATTTACCGATTGTTAATCTGCGCAACCCTTTTGGTGAGCCTAAACGGCTGTCAATCCAGCACCAGCGACTGCCCGCCTGTCCCTCTTGCCAAACAAGATGCAGCAAGTGAAACATTGCCCCAACAGCTTCAGCAGCAACAGCTTACCCTCGAAACGTTGCAAGCCAAATTGAATGACACGGAACAACGTCTGCAACAAAACCAGCAACAGCTTGCCGATAAAACCCAGCAACTGGATGCGCTAACCCAAGACAAGAGTGCCCAGCAAGTCGCCACCACCACCAGCACGCTCACCGACTTAGAAGAGCAGCTAGCGAAACAGCAACAAGAAATCGAGCGCTTGAATACCGCACTGCGCCAAGCCGAGGATGCCAAGGCAGCCGTTGCCCCTGCATCCATGCCCGCATACTAACAACGAGGGTAAACCATGACTAAGCGCCATTACCTGCACAAGGGATTGCTACTTATCCTGATGCTGCTGACGTGTTTACTGCCTGCTGCCCATGCCGCAGTTACCGCGAACCTAACCGTGCAAGTCGTCGATGGCACCAACGCTGATGCGCCCTTAGCCAATCATGAAATCCACGTCCGCGAAGTCTTAGCCGACGGCAGCAATGTGTGGCGCACTAAAGCCAAAACCGATACCAATGGGCAAGTCGCTTTCACGTTGGATGGTTTGGGCGCTGGCAAACGCTATGTCTTACAAGCCAAAAGCTCCCGTGCCAATAAAAATCGACAAAGTGCCGTGATCGACACCGCTGGCGCGATGACATTCCGGGTTGGTTTTCCCCTGCTAAACGTCACCTTATTGGATGCATTGACTCAACAGCCGCTGTCTGACATCAGCGTCACGGCTTACAAACAGGAAAACGGCAAAGCCATCTGGTTAGACAACCTGAAAACGAACAGCAGCGGGCTGGTCATATTTGAACTCGAAGCACTCAGCCAAGGTATCCCCGTCACCTTGAATGCCAAGGTATTCAACGGCTTTACTGCCACGCAAACCCACACACAACCCGGCTCAGCAAAGTTCACCTTGGGCGACACAGTTGCCACCCTGGTTGATGGTATTCAAGCCGGATTACCGCCATTAGCTAATTACGGCGTACAAGTCCGGGAATTGTTAAGCGACGGTAAAACAGCATGGTTTGCCAGTGTTACCACGGATGCGAAAGGGCAATTACGCCTGAATCTACCGCCCAACCGCCAGTTCCGTCTCGAAGCCAAAAGCACGTTCAACAACGCTTACAAATTCAGTCAACCGTTGCAAGCCGGGCAGCAACAGACCTTTCAAGTTGGCACGCCTTTGCTGCAAGCCACGCTGAAAGACGCGGTTTCTGGCGCAGTACTTCCGGCAGTAAAAGTCACCGCTTACCTCATCAAAGCCGACGGTAAAAGTGTTTGGCGCACCGAAACCAGCACAGATGCCAACGGTCAAGTGCGTTTCGACCTTCCCGAACTGCTGGAAGGTGACAAAGCACAATTATTTGCCGCCCCCTACAACGCCTACCGTGCTGCCAGCCCTATTGTCAGTCAACCCGGCAATCTGGAATTCAAGGTGGGGGAAACACGGGTGAAAGTAATGGACAGCACCCAAACACCTGCCAAACCCTTAGCCAACCAAAAAGTGACAATCGCCGAAAAAATGGCAGATGGCAAAGAAGTGTGGCGCAGCGAAGCTACCACCGATGCCGCCGGTCTATTACGCCTAAGCCTGTTTGCGCAGAATGATAAACGCACTTACGTTCTCAAAGCGAAAAGCCCGTTTAACCAAAGCTGGAAAACCAGTCAACCTTTGCAACAAGCGGGTGAATATACGTTTACCGTAGGTAGCCAACCTTTGCCCGTCACGCTCAAAGACCTTAGTACCGGCAATCCGTTAGCCAATATCCAAATCACCGCCTATCGCGTAGTCGCAGGCGGCAAACCGGAATGGATTACCCGCCAAACCACCGATGCTAACGGGCGCACCGGCTTTGACTTACCCGAATTAAGCAATGGCGGCACGATTCGCCTGCAAGCCACCGCCTTCAACAACTTCGGCGCGTGGAGTCAAGACATTACCAGCACCGCCGCGTTTGAATTCGGCGTCGGTAGTATGCAAATTAGCGTCAAAGACGGTACACAAGCCGATGGCGTATTGCTACCAAATCTGGAGGTGCATATCCGTGAAAACATGGCAGATGGCACGACGGCTTGGTTCAACAAAGCAATAACAGATACGCAAGGTAATCTAAAAATCGACCTGCCGGGGCTGGATAAAGGGCGCAAATTTTTCCTGCAAGCCATGCACCCCGTGACCAAGCGCTACAAGAGCAGCCAAACGCTCGAAAAAGCGGGTGCGCATACCTTCATGGTCGGTACACGCCTCATGGCGGTAACACTCTACAATGCCATTACTGCTGCCCCTTTAGCCGATAAAGACATTACCCTGCAAGAAATACAAGCCGGAAACACTAGCACTTGGCCTTACGTTTGGCGCAGCTCTGCCAAGACTGATGCCAAGGGTATTGCAATCATTGATTCCGAATTACTGTCACAAGCAGGCTTGAATTTTGTACTGAGTGTCACGCCTTACAACACCGGCAGGATCATGACTGCACCGTTTCCAGCGCAAACCTATAGCGTTGATTTTCCGGTAGGGACAATCCCTGTCACCCTCGTTGACCGCGATAATGGCAACGCCATCATGCCGAATCAGCGCATTGATGCTTATGAAATTTCCAGCGATGGCAAACTCACTTGGCTCAAAAACGGCACAACCGATACTAACGGGCAAGCCATTTTCGATCTGGAAACCCTACGCAAAGGCACGCGCCATGTGTTCAAGGCATATAATCCCTTTGGCAACAAACAATACCCGTACAGCCGCATTATCACCACAACCGGTGCGGTCACTTTTGCTATCGGGCGCACTGACAAAGGTGAGTTGGATCTCAAACCACCTGCACTGGAAATCCTCTCCCCTAGCAAAGCCAGTGTTGGCACTATCGGCTTTGAACTCAGTGGTAAAGCCAGCGATGACAAAGCGCTGGACAAAGTTGACATTACCCTCGTGAGTGGCAGCCTCACTGCCACGCATACTGCGACGTTGGATAAAATCACCGGCAACTGGAAACTCGCAGTAAGCAGCACTGCCCTGCAAACCGGGCAAACCCTCAACGTCACCGCCATAGCCGTTGATGCAACCGGCAATACCACCTCTGTCACCCGCAGCTACCAAGTGCTCGCGGATAAGGATGCGCCCAGTATTACCATCAGTTCGCACCACGCCGATGAAACGGTGTTAAAAACCGGCTTCCTGCTGCAAGGCACTGTCACCGATGACACTGAGGTCAGCACCTTGCAACTCTCGGTTACACAAGATAGCGGTAAAGTCTTGGTAACACCCAAAAACCTCACGCCAACCCCGGCAGGTCATTGGGCGTATGCCTTGCCCAACGGCATTCTCAGCCAAGACAGCAAAATTACCGTTAGCCTCACCGCTACCGACACCAGTGGCAAACAAAGTAGTAATACACTGGCGCTCAACGTAGCAGGCGCACACGAAGAACACCGGCAATTACTCAGCCGCACCACGTTTGGCATCACCGATGCACTGTTGCAGGAAGTCACGCAATTAGGCACAACCGAGTTCCTAGAGCAACAATTGAATCCAAATAAACTGGATGACAGCGCGTTTGATGCTCGCCTGACCAACGCCAATCCAGCTACCCTCACGGAATTCCAGACCGCTACTCTGCAACGCATGATCGGTAGCCGCCGCCAGTTGCAGGAAGTAATGACCTGGTTCTGGGAAAACCATTTCAACACCGATTTCCGCAAAACCGGCAATAAGCTGCTGTATGAATTGGCAGAAAACGACGTATTCCGTGCTAACGCACTCGGTAATTTCCATCACTTACTCACGGCTAGTGCCAAAAGTCCGGCGATGTTGTATTACCTCGATAACGTGAAAAACGTCAAAGCCAATGCCAACGAAAACTACGCCCGCGAATTACTGGAATTGCATACGGTCGGTGTGGATGGTGGTTACACCCAAAAAGAAGTGGATACGCTGGCAGAAGTCTTCACCGGCTGGCAAGTGCAGAATGACCGCTTCTTCTTTAATGCCGCGCAACACAACAGCAGTGCCAAAGTGTTCTGGGGCAATGCGATTCCCGCAGGTGGTGTGGATGAAGGCGAACGGGTGCTGGATATTCTGGCGCGTCACCCTGCTACGGCTAACTACCTGTGTTCCAAACTGGTCACGTATTTTGTCAGCGATCAGCCCGTTAACAGCCTGCAAGCACGTTGTGCCAGCACGTTTTTGGAACAAGATGCTGCCCCGGATCAAATCGCGCAAGTGTTGCGGGTTATCCTGACTTCGCCGGAGTTTTACGCGACAGCAAACATTAATAGCAAAGTCAAAACACCCCTGGAATTCGTCACCGCCAGCGTGCGTGCTACCCACGCCCAAGGCACTCACGCTGACTTACCAGCAGCCCTGAAACGCATGGGTATGGATTTGTACCAATACCCCCTACCGACCGGCTACTCCGATACCGGCGATGACTGGGTAAGTTCAGCCGCGCTGCAAGAACGGGTGCGCTTCGTCAATCTGTTAGCCAATGCGCGTAGCGGTGCAACCTATCTGGATACCACTAAGCTTTTCAACGCCCAACAAGCTATCACCGCCGAAAGCATTGCCAGCGATTTACTCAACTGGACGATTGGCGGTTATTACGCTGAACTGGAATGGCAAACCGCGCTGGAAGTCTTGAACGCTGAAGGTGCTTTCAACCCGAATGCCAGCAATGCTGATGCGCGGATTCGCGAAACCGTGGGCACTGTTTTGAGTTACCCGGAATTCAACTACCAATAAGGCGGGGAAACACTATGCAACGTCGTGATTTTTTAAAGTACATGCTGTCATCCACCGTCGCGGGGAGCGCTTGGTTCGCTAACAACGCCCATGCCGCAGCAGCCCCGAAAAGCTTGATCGTGATTTTCCAGCGTGGTGGCTGTGATGGCTTGAACGTCGCAGTACCTTACGGAGAAGCCGCGTATTATCGCCTGCGCCCTACCCTTGCGATTCCCCGCGCCGGGCAAAGCGATGGCGCGTTGGATCTGAACGGCTTTTTGGGGCTACACCCCGCGATGAGTGCGTTACACAAGCTGTATCAGCAAGGCAATGTGGCGGTCTTTCCGGCAACACATTACCCCAATGCCAGCCTCTCACATTTCGACAGTGAGCACTTTATCGAAAGCGGTGTTATCAGCAAAACCAGCAACGGCTGGCTAAACCGCCATTTAGAAACCACCAGCCATAGCAGCGGAATGCGCGGGGTAAGCTTCGGCACAGAGATTGCGCAAGCGTTACGTGGCAATGTGCCGGTGTCTTCCTTTAGTGACTTAGCAGCCTTCGACTTGGATATGGCCGCCAGTGCCGAAGCACGCATGACCGCACGTTTGCAAAAAATTTACGCACAAAGCCCCCATCTGGGTGGCAATAACGGAGTACGCATCCAAAATGCGGGGCGTACCTTGCTTGCCGACCTTGGGCTGGTGCAACAGCTTGATGTGAAAGGCTACCAACCTGCAAATGGCGCAATTTATCCCAACAATAGCTACGGCACACAATTACGCCAAGCCGCACAATTAATCAAAGCGGGGGTAGGGTTGGAACTGGCAACTGTGAATATCGGCGGTTGGGACACCCACCAAACACAAGGCAATCAAGTGGGTTATCAAGCCAACATGCTAAAGATTTTTGCGGACGGCATCGCCGCACTGTATGCGGATTTAGGCACAGCCATGCAAGATGTCATGATCCTGACCATGACCGAATTCGGGCGCACTGCTGAAGAGAACGGCAGCCAAGGCACTGACCACGGCAACGCAGGGTGCTGGTTTGCGCTCGGTGGCGGGGTACGCGGCGGTATATACGGGCAATGGCCGGGGCTGGAAACAGCGCAACTTTACAAAGGGCGCTATCTGGCACATTCAGTCGATTTTCGCGATATTTTCGGGGAAATTGCCAGCAAGCATTTGCACAATAACGGGCTAGCTAGTTTATTACCTGGGCATAGCCACACGCCTCTGAATTTTCTGGCATAAACACCATCACCCGCCCAATGCCAGCAAACGCGCCTTGACGTCCGCCAGTTCGGTCTGCAAGGCGACCAATTCGGTCACATCTTTTTGCACCCCGATGTAATACATCACGCCATCTTCCTTATCGAAAAATGGGCTGATGCTTAAATCATTCCAGAATAAACTGCCGTCTTTACGGTAATTGCGCAAGATCACTCTGACCGACTGTTCGGCTTCGATAGCAGCGCGAATTTTCTGCAATTCTGCCTGATCACGGTCGGCGTTTTGCAGGAAACGGCAGTCCTGGTACAAACACTCTTCCGCGCTGTAGCCTGTCATTTGTTCAAAAGCATGGTTAACATACAGCAAAATCGTATCATTGCCTTCGCGTTCCGCAATCGTAATACCGTGCTCGGCATAGTCGATCAGGGATTGCAGCAATTCCGGGCGAATGGCAGAATTTTTAGTGGGTTCCATAGCGCGTATCCAATCATGAATCATGGGTTATGCAAAATGATAACATTAATCCATGACAAAACACCTATCCAGAACCATGCAGCAGGGGAAATGATCATGATGAATTTACTGGCAGCCATTGGCCTCATGCTAGTGCTAGGGGGAGTCACCGCACTGATTATCGGTAGCGTGCGCTACTTTTTTCCGTTTGTGGATGAGTACATTCCAGAGGAATTCAAAAAGCCGCTCACCATCCAGTTTGCCGCCTATTATCTGCTGGCAGGGCTGCTGCTATTGCTGATTCAGCCCACCTGAGGCTCTATGCTTAATGCACCACGGTATGCAATACAGTACGCCGCTCGAAATACACCGAGAACGTGCCATAATTCCACACTGTAATCCGGGGCCAGCGCTTCTTGATGGGGCCAGCAGACTGGCGAACCGACTGCGGTTCACCGTATTGTGCCTTCACGCTGCTCATACTCATGCCATTATGGGGGTAGCCTGCGAATGCGCTATTGGCGAAAAAAGCAATAGCCAGTAACAAAGCACTAAACCATTTAGACAAACGCATGTCTGATCTCCCGATACTTTACTATTAAACGACACTCATCATCTGTACAATCGCCACCCATGTTTACACCACTCGAATTATTTATCGGACAGCGCTACACGCATTCACGGCGGCGTAACCGTTTCATCTCGTTCATCTCGTTCGCCTCGATGCTCGGCATCCTGCTGGGGGTCATGGTGCTGATCACGGTTTTGTCGATCATGAACGGGTTTGAAAAGGAACTCAGGGACAAGATACTGGGTGTGGTTTCCCATGTCACGGTTTCGGGGACAAATGGGCAACTCGCGGATTGGACGGCGAAAATCGACGGACTAAAGGCACAGCAACACGTCATCGGCGCGGCTCCTTATGTGCAAAAACAAGTCATGTTGACCAATGGCAATCTCATGCGCGGTATTGTGTTGCAAGGCATTGATCCCAAACTGCAAAGCCAAGTCAGCGATGTCAATTTCAAAATGCTGAATGGCAGTTTCAGCAGCCTTGCCCCGCGTGACTACGGCATTGTCTTAGGCGTGGAAGTCGCGGCTGCCCTCGGCGTCATCCCCGGTGATAAAGTCACGGTGATTGTGCCGCAAGTGCAAGTGACCCCGGCAGGGATTTTGCCGCGCCTGAAACGCTTTACCGTCACCGGCGTCTACCAAATCGGACACCCCGAATACGACGGCATGACCGGCTTTATTGAACTCAGCGATGCCTCGCGGCTGTTCCGCTTGGGTGAGAATATTGGCGGCATACGCCTGAAGTTGGATGATTTATTCGCCGCCCCCGCGATCGGGCATGAATTACAAACCAAGCTAGGCGAGGAATTTGAGGTCGTGGATTGGAGTCAGGAACACGGTAGCTTTTTCCGTGCCGTGAAAACCGAACGCATTGCCATGAGCCTGATTCTGGGCTTGGTAGTGTTGGTGGCATTGTTCAATCTGGTCGCATCTTTGGTGATGACCGTGAACGACAAGGCGGCGGATATTGCCATCTTGCGCACCTTTGGGATGGATGCGAACCGTATCCTGCGCATCTTTATGATTCAAGGCAGCATTATTGGTATTTTCGGCACCGTCGTTGGTGTGGCCTTAGGCGTGTGGCTGTCGCTGAACATTGGTACGGTGATTCCCTTTTTGGAAACCACTTTCGGGTTCAAGATTTTCTCGGCTGACGTGTTTTACATCAGCGAAATCCCATCCGATATGCGCTGGAGCAATGTGATTTGGATTGCGGTTGCCTCGTTGATTGCCTCAGTATTGGCAACGATTTACCCGGCATGGCGAGCATCACAAATCCAGCCTGCGGAGTCACTGCGCTATGAATAAGATGTTTCAACCAATGGAGCTGTTTGTCGGCTTGCGCTATACCCGTGCACGGCGTGAAAAACACTTCATTTCTTTTATTTCGTTAGCGTCAATGATCGGTATTGCGATTGGTGTGTTGGTGCTGATTACGGTGCTTTCGGTCATGAATGGTTTCGAGCAAACCATGCGCGAACGCATTATGGGCATGTTGGCACACGTCACGGTATCCGAACACGATTTAAGCGTATCCGATTGGCAAAACGTGCAGCAAGATTTGCTGGATTTTCCGGGCGTGAAAGCCGTATCGCCATTTATCGAAAAGCCTGCCATGTTGAATCAGGGCGACGAAGCCCGCGCTGCCGTATTGCAGGGCATTGTGCCGGAACTGGAACAGCAAGTGAGCACCGTGTTTAAGCATGTCATCAAAGGCGATATGCAAACCTTGCAACCGGGCAGTTTTAATGTCGCTATTGGCGCAACGATGGCAAAAGAGCTAAAAGTTGACGTGGGTGATGCGCTTACCCTTGTCAGCCCTAGCGAAAGTGCCTTGGAAACCGGCGAAATGCCTGCTTTGCAACGTTTCACCATTGCTGCCATTTTTCGGGTAGATATGCAGCAATTCGACACCACCACGGCTTACGTGAACCTTGAAGATGCTGCCAAAACCTTTGAAATGGGCAATGACGTAACCGGCTTACGCATGACGCTGAGTGATTTGTATCTTGCCCCGACGATGGCGCAAACCATTTTGCAACGCATGAGCCCCTCATGGCAGGATATGTGGGCCAATGACTGGACAAATTTGAACAAAAACCAGTTTAAAGCTATCCAAGCGCAAAAGTCGGTGATGTTTATTATCCTGATGCTGATCATTGCGGTAGCGGCGTTTAATCTGGTTTCAACACTAGTGATGGTGGTGACGGATAAGGAAGGCGATATTGCCATCCTGCGTACCTTGGGGCTGTCATCCGGGCGGGTGATGAAGATTTTCATGGTACAAGGCACGCTAATCGGCGTGTTTGGCACATTGATTGGGGTGATATTAGGCGTGTTGCTGGCAAACAATCTGGACGTGATTGTGCCGTTTCTGGAACGCTTGTTTGATACCCATTTCATCAATGCTGATGTGTATTTTATTAGCGAACTCGAATCACGGGTAAACCCCGGCGATGTCCTGGTGATTGCCCTGAGCGCCCTGTTTATGTCTATTCTCGCGACGCTTTACCCTGCATGGCGTGCGTCCAAAGTCCAGCCTGCGGAGGCATTGCGTTATGAGTAAAGTGATTATTTCCTGCCAACAATTGGGTAAACGTTTCAGCGAAGGGCGGCTCGATGTTGAGGTGTTGCGTGGGGTGGATTTGGACATTCATCAAGGGGAAAAAGTCGCAATTCTCGGCAGTTCCGGTAGCGGCAAAAGCACCTTGCTGCACTTAATGGGCGGTTTGGATTTGCCCTCCACCGGGCATGTGGAAGTTCTCGGCAAACGTATGGATCAATTATCCGATACCGAACGCGGCGTCTTGCGTAACGAGTCGATGGGCTTTATCTACCAATTTCACCACCTGTTACCCGAATTCACTGCGTTAGAAAACGTTGCCATGCCCTTATTGATTCGCGGCGTGAAAGTGGCAGAAGCCAGTGCGCAAGCCAGCGATATGCTGGCAAAAGTCGGGCTGAAAGAGCGTCTTGACCATAAACCTGCCCAGCTTTCCGGTGGGGAACGCCAACGGGCAGCAATTGCCCGCGCTCTGGTGACACGCCCCAAAGCCGTGTTAGCCGACGAACCCACTGGCAATCTTGATCATCACACGGCGGACAATGTGTTTAATTTAATGCAAGGGCTGAATGAAGACTTAGGCACGGCGTTCGTGGTTGTTACCCACGACCTGCAATTGGCAGCAAAAATGGATACGGTTTACCGGTTGACGGATGGTGTGTTAGCCAACGCTTAATCTGCTGAATCCTGATCGTTTGCTGGCGGCGGGGATTTGCGTTGTTTGCGTTCACGCCGCTCCTTCAAATGTTTCAACATATGCAAACGCCACAATAAATGTACGCCGTAATAGCCCGCGAGGGATGACAATACTGCCGTGATAAAAATACCCAACAAAAATGGCTTCCAAATGAGAATCAAACCATTCATTAACCAATCAAGACTAGGCTCAAAATTAAAACCCGCAGGCGGATGCCCTACAATCGCAGCTCCCACTAAATAAGCACCATACAGCATGGGAGGCATGGTCACGGGATTGGTCACAAATACCAATACCACCGCCAATGGTAAATTTGCCCGAAAAAAGACAGCTAATAATGCTGCAATAATGGATTGGAACGGTATCGGAATCCACATACAAAACAGTCCAATCGCAAAAGCCGAGGCTACATTGCGGCGATTTAAATGCCACAAATACGGCAAATGCAGCGTATCCCCCAAAAACTGGAGATGTTTGTGTTCTTTCAGTTTGTCAGGGTTAGGGAATAGCTTACGCAACAATTTTCGCGGCATGAAGTTTTAACAGCAATAATAATTAAGGTTAGTCATTATCCATGGTTTGCGAAATATGCGCACCTTTTCAGTGAGTTTTTTTATCGGCACACTCGTGTTATGGGTACTGCCGCGCCTGCCGACGCTGGATGCGCTGTTTTGGGGAAGCATCATCGCTGTCGGTGTCATCATTGGTGCGGCATGGCGTTACCAGCAGCGGCAAACAGCCAAATTGCTTGCAGGTGTGTTACTGGGCAGTGTTTACGCCTTATGGGTTGCCAGTGGTGTCAGGGCTGACTGGCTTCCTGAAGCATCGGAAGGTGAAGACATGCTACTCACCGGTACGATTGCCGATGTACCGGAATGGCGGGCGGATGGCAGCAGTTTTCTGTTTGACAGCGATACCGCCAGCTACCGGGGACGCTTGCGCCTCGCTTGGTACGCAGAGGATGCCCCTAAACTGCACGCGGGCGAGCGCTGGCAATTGCTGGTACGCGGCAAACGCCCCAATGGTTTCATGAACCCGAATGGCTTTGATTACGAACAATGGCTGTTTTCACAGCGCATCGGTGGCAGCGGCTACGTGCGTAAATCAGCGGATAACCAGCGTTTAGCCGCAGCATCTTGGTGGCAACCGAACCACTTACGCCAACAATTGCAGGAAAAAATTTCAGCAGCGCTACCCGATTCCGCCATGACCGGCTTGGTGCAGGGGTTGGCAATTGCCTATACCGCTACCATTCCGCAGCAACAATGGGAGATCTTGCGTCAAACTGGCACGATTCATTTACTGGCGATTTCGGGTTTGCACATTACGATGGTCGCCAGTCTGGGTATTTTGCCGGTGTGGGGGCTTTGGCGCTTGTTTCCTGGCTTGTACCTGTGGTTGCCATTGCGGGTGGCTGCCGGGCTGTCCGGTGGGGTGTTGGCAACGGCGTATTCCTTGCTGGCGGGGTTCAATATTCCGACACAGCGCACCCTGATTATGTTACTGGTGGTGATGGCTGGCTTGCTATGGCGACGGCAAGTGCCGTTCAGTGTCACCATGAGTATTGCGCTCTTGCTGGTGTTGCTGCTCGACCCCTTGGCGAGTCTGGCGGTAGGGTTTTGGTTATCGTTTTTGACGGTGGCTTTGCTGGCATTTTTGGGAATGCGCCAACGTAAACTGGGGAAATCATCCGTGGTATGGATGCAGTTGGTATTATCACTGGGAACCATTCCACTGGCAGCAGGCTTTTTCGGCATGATTTCGTTAAGCTCGCCGGTAGCAAACTTATTGGCAATTCCGGTCATTACTTTTGTGGTTACGCCCTTGGTATTGCTGGGAATCGTGTTCGCAGGGTGGTGGGAAGCCGCAGCCACCGGGGTTTGGACAGTTGCCGCCACTTTGCTGGAATGGCTGATGTGGGTATTGGAATGGCTTGCCGCCCTGCCCTTGTCGTCGGTGTATATGCCGTTAGTTCCCTTGCCGTGGGTAGTGCTGGCAATAGTGGGTTTTATGTTGCTGTGGTTGCCGCGTGGCATACCGGGGCGTTGGTTGGGCATATTACTAATGCTCCCCCTGATGTTGTATCAGCCCCCCAAGGTCGTACCGGGTGCATTTCGCCTCAGTGTGCTGGATGTGGGTCAGGGGTTGGCAACGGTGGTGCAAACTGCCAACCATACCTTGGTATTCGATACCGGACCCAAAGTGTCAGACAGTTTTGATACCGGTGAATTGGTGGTGTTACCCTGGCTACGCGGGCAAACCATTAACCAAGTCGACACCCTGATCGTATCTCATGCCGATAACGATCATAGCGGCGGTGCCAATGCATTACTGAACGCCCTACCCGTCACAAATTTGCTGGTCAGCAGCACCGAAATACTCACAAATCATCACTCAAATTTATGCATTGCGGGTCAAACATGGCAATGGGATGGGGTAACGTTCACGATCTTACACCCCGCTGAGGACTTCGCGGACACCAAGAAAAACAACCGCTCCTGCGTATTGAAAATAGCGAACCCGCATCACCGCGTATTATTGACCGCCGATATTGAGCGCCCCGCCGAAAAGTGGTTACTCAAACAAGCCGCTGACATACCAGCAGATGTGCTACTGTTACCGCATCACGGCAGTAAAACCTCATCCAGCCCAGCGTTTATACAAGCGGTTGCGCCTAAGCTCGGCATTGTCACCAGCGGCTACCGCAACCGTTTCAACCACCCGCACCCCAGCGTCACCCAACGTTATCAGGCACGTGACATAAAATTACTGAACACCGCCGAAACCGGTGAATTGCGGCTCGATTTTCCTGCCACTCCCTCAAACCTGCACTGGCGCGAATGGCGCACCGCAAAAATGCACCTTTGGCAACGTTAACTCGCACAGTAACGTGGCAAAACATTATTACTTATGCCAGAATCTAGGCAATCTCACCATTGTTCATCGCGCAGACAGGTTGGCGGCTCCCTGTTATTGTGTGCCAGTAGTGCTTAGGAATTATCATGAAATTGGAAGAAAAGGATCTCGACATCTTTAAAAAGCTGGATTCAAACGTTTATCTGACCCTAAATGATAAGCAGGAATTGAAAACCAGTGTGGATGAATTAGCCCTGCGCTTACAGGAACGTGAGCAGCGCTTGCGCGAAATATCGGGATTATTGCTGGAAAAAGACGGGCATATCCGGGTACGTGACGCCCGCATTGACGAGCGCGACAAGCGCATGGAAACCCTCGCACGCTTGCTGGGGGAAAAAGAAAAGCTACTCACCCAACAAAACCAATTACTCGAAGAAAAAGAAAAAGCCCTACGCAGCCGTGATGAAGGCGTGGTCAACCGCGACCGTGCCGTACAACAGCGCGATACCATGCTGAGTGACCGTGAGGCTCGCTTAAGTACGCTGGAACAAAACCTCGCGCATTACGAAAAACTGTTGCAGGAAAAAGAACTGCAAATCCAGATGCGTGACCGCAGTCTCGAAGACAAAGACCGCTCACTCTCGCGCATTGACCAAGCCATTCAAAGCAAAGACAAACTGCTGCAAAGCCGCGATGACAGCATCGGCAAAAAAGATCAGCAATTGCTGGATCGCGAAGCCTTATTACAAGAACGTACTCGTCAAACCCTAGAGCAGGAAAAAATGCTCAAGGAACGCGACAAGCACCTCAGCGAACGCGATAACCACGTCTCAGAGCGGGATCGCCAACTCGCCGCCCGCGATTCCCACATCGACCTTGCTAACCAGCATTTGCAAGCGCGTGACCGCACCATTGCTGACCGTGATCAACAAATTCAAAACCGCGAAATGTTGCTTAAAGAAAAAGCAACAATGCTGCAAGAACGTGATCAACGCATTGGCATTCAGCAACAGCAGGTCGAAAAGCGCGACACCACCCTCAGTCAACGCGACCGCGAACTCAGCGAACGCGACCGCACCGTTGCCGAACGTGATAACGAATTGCGCCTGCGGGAAGAAGCCATTCGCAACCGTGACCAGCAAGGGCTGGATTTCCTGCAAACCATCCGCGAACTCGAAGACCATTTGCAGGAACGTGACGGTCAACTAACCGAACGCGACCGCCAACTGATGATGCGTGACGAGCGCATCAATAAAGCAGATGAAGATTTGCGCGACCGTGACACGCGCCTGTCCAGCCGTGACCGCACGGTCGAAGAACGCGACGTACAAATTACCGAACGCGACCGCCGCGTCAAAGAACGTGATATTTCCCTGCGCGAGCGCGATACCCGTATCAGTGGGCAAGACTTGCAACTGCGCGAGCGCGACAAGCAATTGCAATTGCGCGATTCGCAAGTCCAAAGCCGCGATGTCACCATCGGCGAACGCGACCACAGCATCAAGGAACGCGATTCCCACATTACCCAAGTCAACGGGCAAATGCAGGAACGCGATGAAACCATTCATGCGCGTGATTCACTGCTGACCGAGCGCAATGCGGCGATTCAGCAACGTGACGACACGGTACGGGAACGCGATTTCCAACTCACCGAACGTGAGCAAACCATCCAGCAACGCGACACCTCACTGCAAGAGCGCGACCGCCACATTCAAAATTTGGGTGAATTTCTCACTGAACGCGACAGTAGCCTGCAAGTTCGCGATACCGAAATTGCCGCGCGGGATGAGCAAGTTCGTAACCTGCAACTGGAAGTGCACCTGCGTGACCAAAGCATTGCCGAACGTGATGTGCAATTACAACTCCGCGACCAAACCGTGCAAGACCGGGATGAATTCCTCTCCGAACGCGAAGAAACCCTTTCCGAACGTGACGCTACTGTTGCGGAACGTGACGCACAAATCGAACAACGTGACCTGCAACTGCAACACAAAGAAGAAGCGTTACAAGCCCGTGACCAGCAAGTACACCTGCGCGATACCGAGATTGCCAAGCGCGATACCAGCCTGCACGAACGCGAGGTCACCGTCTCGCAACGCGACGCACAACTGCAAGCACGGGATGAGCAACTCAATAAACGTGACACCAGCCTGCATGACCGTGACCAGACCATTGTGGCGAAAGAAGCGCATATCCGCCGCCGCGATGAGCGCTTGCAAGAACTCACCTTGCGCATCCAGCATCTGGAAAACACCCTGAAAGAAAACCAGCAACAGTTACAAAACCGTGATGAATCCCTGCACCAACGCGATTTAATTATTGCGCAACGTGACCGCCAGATCGACAAACTGGATAAAAGCGTGGTCAAGTATGCAGCTAGTTCACAAAGCCTATTTATTAAAGGTGCAGTAACCGGCTTAATTGCCGCCTTGGTATTTGTGTTAGGGCTACGCTTAATGGCAATTATCTAAGCAGCACAGACGGCATTGCAGCAAACCACCCCACGGCATAGAATACCGTGTTTTTCGCCCCAGGATGCACACACGATGACGACTGCCTCTAACCTGCCTGTCACCCGCGCTTTGCTGAGCGTTTCCGACAAATCCGGCGTACTGGAATTTGCCCGGTTCCTGCACAGCCAAGGCGTACATTTACTCTCCACAGGTGGCACTGCCAAACTGCTGGCGGATAATGGCGTACCCGTCACCGAAGTTTCCGACTACACCGGCTTCCCGGAAATGATGGACGGGCGTGTCAAAACCCTGCACCCCAAAATTCACGGCGGCATTTTGGCGCGTCGTGGACAAGATGATGCGGTCATGGCAGAACACGGCATCGGGCGCATCGACCTGATCGTGGTCAACCTTTACCCGTTTGAATCGACTGTTTCCAAACCCGGTTGCACCTTTGAAGACGCCGTTGAAAACATCGACATCGGCGGTCCCACAATGGTACGCGCCAGTGCCAAAAACCACGCGCATGTGACTATCGTGACTGAACCCGGCGATTACGACCGCATTCAGGCAGAAATGGAAGCCAGCGCAGGCTGCATTAGCCCTGCTACCCGTTTTGACCTTGCAATTAAAGCGTTTGAACACACCGCACGTTACGACGGCATGATTGCCAACTATTTCGGCGCACGGGTCGGCGAAGCCAGCCATGCAGCACCGGCAACGTTCCCGCGCACGTTTAGCCTGCAAGTTGAAAAGAAGCAAGATTGCCGCTACGGTGAAAACAGTCACCAAGCAGGCGCGTTTTACGCGGAATACAACGCCCCACAAGGCAGCATTGCTACCGCCATCCAGATTCAAGGCAAGGAATTGTCTTACAACAATATTGCCGATACCGACGCGGCACTCGAATGCGTCAAGCAATTCGACGGCGCACCGGCTTGCGTTATCGTCAAGCACGCTAACCCTTGCGGCGTTGCCATTGGCGCGAATTTGCTGGAAGCCTACAACCGTGCTTACAGCACTGACCCTGAATCCGCGTTCGGCGGCATTATTGCATTCAACCAACCGCTAGATGGCGAAACCGCAAAAGTGATCGTGGATCGTCAGTTTGTGGAAGTCATTATCGCACCGGGAGTTTCGCCTGAAGCCGTTGCGGTCGTCGCTGCCAAGAAAAACGTGCGCTTGTTGACCGTGGATATGTGGAGTGGTGACGTTCCCAATCGTCTCGACTTCAAACGGGTTAACGGTGGCTTGCTGGTGCAAACGGCTGACATCGCGTTGCTGGATGAGCTGAAAGTCGTGTCTACGCGCCAACCTTCTGAGGCTGAATTGCTGGATCTACAATTTGCTTGGAAGGTTGCCAAATTCGTTAAATCCAACGCTATTGTGTACGCGAAAGGCAATATGACCATTGGCGTGGGTGCGGGTCAAATGAGCCGTATCAATTCCGCACGGATTGCGGGGATCAAGGCGGAACATGCTGGGCTGGTCGTACCAGGTTCGGTGATGGCATCGGATGCGTTTTTCCCCTTCCGTGATGGTATCGACAGTGCTGCGGCAGCGGGGATCAAAGCAGTGATTCAGCCGGGTGGCTCGATGCGTGATGAAGAAGTGATTGCTGCGGCGAACGAGCATGGCATGGCAATGGTGTTCACCGGGATGCGTCATTTCAGGCACTAATCGCTAATCAATAGTCACCACAAAAAGGGCGCAATATGCGCCCTTTTTCAAAATGGTACGTGGAACAGTTGGCGAATGCCTTGTTTCATGCGACTGCTGGCACTTTCTGATTGTGATTGCGAGGCAGCAAAGACTTCACGCGGCGTGTAACCGAAGGTTTCATTAAACATGCCGAAGTCGATACGAAAACTTTCACCTTCTACGTAATAAGAAAGCAATTCAACTAACGGCATTTCACGGTCATGATGCGGCTTAACGGTTTTGATAAAACCTTGACGGCTTAGCTCGGTTGTCGCCTTCACAATGCGTTTGCGATTATTTTCATCAACAACATGCCATGCGATTAAACCACTTTCCGGGGTCGCCTGATCATGGTCAATGGCTTTTAGGGTAAATGTCTTAATCATTGTCGTTTCCTGTGCCCATCAGTAGTAACAAGGTATCATAAAATCTATGAATGATACAGATAAGCTAATGAACTAAAGATGAACAGAGAACAAGTATCAAGCAATCAAACCTAGCTTGCAGCTAACGGGATCCAAGTACCATTGACTAAACCCTCCATTGGCTGAAAATTAATTTTATAACGCATTTTAGGCGATTCTGCTATCCAATAGCCGGGGTACACAAACCGTAAACCGCATTGACGCGCTTGCTCAATTTGCCACAGTACCGCGAACGTGCCTAAGCCGCGCGACTCACTGGCAGACGGATCAAAAAACGTGTAAACGGATGACAAGCCATCTTTTAACTCATCCACAGCCGCCACTGCTAACAGATGATCCTGATCCCAAAACTCGACCAACAGCGTTTTACACCAATGATTCAGCAAAAACCCGGCAAACGTATCCATATCATCCGTATCCATACCCCCGCCGGTATGGCGTTGCTTAATATAATGCCGGTACAAAGTGGCATATTCACGCTTGAAACCACGGCGATTCACCACCACCCGCAAGTCCTGATTACGTTTCCAATTGCGCCGTTGGGAACGGTTAGGTTGGAAAGTACTGACCGGAATGCGGCTGGAAACACAAGCGCTGCAATGACGGCAATGCGGGCGGTAAACATCATCACCACTACGCCGGAAACCACTGTCCAACAAGCGCCCATACAACTCAGCGGTCATCTTGTAGCCGGGGTCAACCAGCAGGTTCATCGCCTGACGTTCAGGTAAATAGGGGCAAGGATGCACGGCAGTAATATACAGGTTAAGACTGGCTTCTGCGGACATCCGGTTCATCGTTTAGCAACTCCCGCTGGAACAGGCCGCCTTACGCAATCCATCAACATTTTCAAGCTGGATGCTGCCGCGTTGTTCGTTAAGAAAACCCTGACGTTTCCAATCGGACAAGAAACGGCTCACGGTTTCGATGGTTAACCCCAATAATTCCCCGATTTCGGCGCGTGACAGGGATAAAGCCACCCAACCACCATTGCTGTTTTCACACCAACGGATCAGGAAAGACGCCAAGCGTTCGGCGGCTTTTTTCGCACCGAGTTCCAACATCATGTCCTCGGCTTCACGCAAATGCTGGATCCAACGCTTCATCATGGTGTTTTCGATTTCAGGGTTTTGTTTTTTTAATTCAGACAGTTCCGCCAATGGCAAACGGCAAACTTCAATATCATTCAGAGGAATCGCGGTATGATTGTAAGCTTCCCCGGCAAAACCATCGAAACCAAATAAATCACCGGTGCGCAACACCCGTACAATTTGGGTACGCCCGTTAGGCAGGGTTTTAATCAGCTTCACCAAGC
This sequence comes from Thiothrix winogradskyi, assembly GCF_021650935.1. Classification (NCBI taxonomy): domain Bacteria; kingdom Pseudomonadati; phylum Pseudomonadota; class Gammaproteobacteria; order Thiotrichales; family Thiotrichaceae; genus Thiothrix; species Thiothrix winogradskyi. Next base: position 3,349,028 of record NZ_CP091244.1, read on the forward strand.
CTTTGCGCAAGGTAAAGGCATTCAGGGAATTATCGCCCTGATGGTAAACCGTTTCATCGGCAGCATAGGTGACGACAGACGGTTGGAACGCCTGTATTTCGATGAGCTTATCCCGTGGCAATTGCGCAAAAATACTCAAATGCCGAATCTGGCAGGATTGGCAGTGTCCCCTACCCTTGATGTTTGACATACCCTCTCCTTCGTTTTACCGCCAGTACAACGGTATATTACCCTTATACTCTAAGTGTATGGAGAGGGTATGGCAAGAAGCCAGCGTTACTGCGCGAGATTTTTCACGACAACAAAAGCACCGCGCAAATCGCCTTCTTTATAACCGGTGGCTTTGTCTTGCGGGTACAGCTCCGTTAACTTCGCAGTAACGGCGGGGCTGAGTTCTGTGCCGTGGCATTTCAAGCACACCGCAGCGGTTGGAATCGCTTTCATAAAGCGGAATTCGTTATCCACAACTTCTGCATAAGCGATGGTTGCCGCGTCTTCACCTGCCGCTTTTTTCGCTTCAAAGTCATTCAGCACAGCGGTTTGCCATTCATTTGCCTGACCCATTACCGGGTTACGGTTTTTCAAGCTTACCCGGCTGACTTCCATGCCCTTTTCGGCTGAAACGGCTTTGGCAATTTCAGGCGCTTTGGTGTGGCAAATGCTCATCGCTTCCACCGGACCACCGGCTTGCATAGCAGCTTCGAGTTCGCCTTTCAGTGTGCCACCTAATGCTTGTACAGCACCTTTTGCCGATTCTACCAAGGCAGCTTTATCAACGGCTGGCGCAGCAGATGCCGGAGCCGTCTGCTGTGCTGCGGTTCCGGTTTGAGCCGGTGCAGCAGCAGGCGCTTCAGCGGCTTTCTCTGTTTTCTCGCCACAAGCTGTCAGCAAGGCAACCAAACTTACCATCACAATATACTTATTCATCTCAATCCCTACATTGGAAAACAATAACCTAAAAACACAGGCAACAAAGTGCCTAAACCTTTGTCGCCATGCATTGAAAAATCTCAAACATTATCGGCTAAGCCTGCTTCATCCTTGCTTAATAAATGCCACATCACGAAATTAACCTCCCCCTTTGAAACCTATCTGAATACGTATAGTTTGAAGTGAATCGCTTTCCAAATGCGTGAAATGACACAAACAACCGCGTCATTTTACACACCCACGCCAAACAAAAAACATAAATAATTGATTAAACTAGCCATTCAATCTGGCACAACATTTGCTATGGAGAATCACAAACCAATATTGATATTTCTCAAACGGAAAGGTGGACGCATGAACCAAACAACCTCATTGAAAATCGGGCTGGCAGTGGCTGGCACTTTATTCCTAACTGCCTGCGGCGGTGGTAGCTCCAGCAGCAGTGACGCCACCGGCACTACCGCAGTAGCGGCAACCGCGCCCACCACCAGCCTAACCATCCCATTTGCTGCCAGATCAGGCACAACCAGTATCAGTTGTGATGCCACTTTAACCGGGCTAGGCACTTCCGGTGACAGCGCTAAAGTCAGAGATTTTGCTTTCTATGTGCATAACATTAGCTTGAAAACCAGTGACGGCAAAAGCATCACCGCCACGCTGGACGATAACAGCTTCCAAGACCCTAAATACGGTGTTGCATTGTTGGACTTCCAAGACAAAACCGATAGCTGTGCAGGCACAACCAAGCCCACCAATAAAGAAGTTAAGCTGAAAGCAGCAGTCGATCCTGCTACTATCACCGGCATTGAATTTACGGTCGGCATACCCGCCAGCACTAACCATCACAATGCCAGCACTGCTCGTACACCTTACAACCGCACCGGGTTATTCTGGGCATGGCAATCGGGTCACAAGTTCATGCGTTTGGATGTCAACCCCACCGCGATGGTTACAAAACTGGACAGTACCACCACCCCGACCTTTAACTTACACTTAGGTTCGACCGGCTGCACTGGCGATGCGGCGGCGGGTGCGGTGGTTTCTTGCACCAGCGCTAACCGCCCTGCGGTTAAGTTGGATGGATTCAAAGCCACTGGCGCGACCACTAGCACCATTTTGCTGGATTACGCAAAAGTTGTCGCGGGCACCAATATCAATCTCGATACGGGTAGTGCAGTTGGCTGCATGTCAGGTCAAGATGATACGGATTGCCCCGCTATCTTCAATAATCTGGGCTTAGCGCATCGCTTGGGTGGCAGCACGACAGGAACCCAACAAGTCTTTAGCATTCAATAGACGAGTATTCATATTGTCTTATTTAGTCAATGTAAGCAGCGCAGCCTTGCTATTAGGCTGCGCGATATTGCTGGCAGGTTGCCCGCAAAAGGACAGTCGTACCACCATCAATACCGGAGACGGTACGACCTTTGCCAGCCGCGATTTTAATTGGAATATTCCGGCAGATTACCCCTTGCCGGTTGTTCCCATCAGCAACCCGTTGACGGAAGAAAAGTTCCAGCTTGGCAAGCACTTATTCTATGACCGGCGCTTATCCGGGAATGGCACACAAGCCTGTGCGTCTTGCCATATCCAAGCACTGGCTTTTTCTGATGGTGTGACCCTGCCACTGGGTTCAACCGGTGAAATGCATCCGCGCCATTCGCAAGCCTTGGTAAATATTGCCTACAATGCTTCGGTCAATTGGGGCAACCCCACGACGGTGACATTGGAGCAGCAAGCACCTATACCTATTTTCGGCGAATTCCCCGTAGAACTCGGTGTCAATGACGACAATAAAGAGGCGGTACTGGCACGTTTCAGGGCAGAACCCCGCTATACCGGGCTGTTTAGCCGGGCGTTTCCGGGGGAAACTGACCCGATTAATTTCGATAATATTATCCGGGCGTTAGCCAGTTTTGGGCGCGGTTTAAACAGTTTTAACACACCGTTTGACCGGCATGAAGCCGGGGATACGACCGCGTTATCGTCCTCTGCTATCCGGGGGATGCGCCTATTTTTTGATGAAAAAACCGAGTGCTTCCATTGTCACGGTGGCTTGAACTTTACCCAATCGTCTTTTGACCGAACCCAGTTGTTTGCGGAAATGGTGTTTTTCAATAACGGTCTATACAACCTTGATGGCAGAGGTCGCTACCCCGAAGGTGGCGAAGGCATTTATGAAATCACCGGTAAACCTGAAGACATGGGGCGTTTCCGCCCACCCACACTGCGCAATATCGCCTTGACTGCGCCCTATATGCACGATGGCAGCATTGCCACCCTAGAAGAAGTCGTTCGCCACTACGCGGCTGGCGGACGCAATATCACCACCGGACCGAATGCCGGTGATGGGCGGCTCAACCCCAATAAAAGCAGTTTCGTGCGCCCCTTCGATCTGACCGAACAAGAATTGCAAGATATGGTCGCCTTTCTGGAAAGCCTCACCGATGACGACTTTGTGACCAATCCGCGTTTTGCCAACCCTTGGGAATAAACCATGCTCCGCACTGTTACAAGTTTCGCCTTATTGGCAGCACCACTGGCGGTATTCGCCCACACCGACGCGCATAAGCACACACCAGAGCCGACCACCACCACCGAAGTCGGGGCGGCTGCCAGCATGACTTGGCATTCGCAAGGCGCGGCAGACAGTGACGGGTTGTGGCGCATCCCCGGTGTCATGATGGGCGGACACGCTTTGCCCGTCGAAAAAGGTGGCAAGCTGGACGATGCCATCCTGTGGGGTTCACACCGTTTGGGTGAACGCACCACGGTCAGTGCCAAAGCCGGGGTACACAACGATGGCTCAACCAGTATTGAACTGGAAAACCTAACGTTGGATTACCAGCCGAATACGCGCAAACCCGTTACCCTAAGCGCGGGCTTGCTGGAACCGGCTTTTACCCCCTCCGCACACCATCACCCCAGCACCGCCATCTTTGCGGAAAGTACCTTGCTGGCGGATGCATTCTGGGGCAGAAGCATTCATGACACGGGCGTGCGCGTCACGGGCAAGCCCACCCCCAACACCGAAGTCGGGATCGAAGTGTGGAACGGTGACTTTTTCCCCGCCAGCAGCGGCGAAGGGGCGCAGGATATTTACGCTAAATTTAACCACGAACGTGCAGGCTGGGATGTGAGCGGCGGCGCGTGGGTCATGCAAGCCACCGCCAAGCAGCGCAGTGATGACCGTTATTTCGATGCTGACCATTCCCACACCCCCAGCGGCGTAACCTTGACCGATGTGCAATTCAGCGGCGACACCCGCATGGCGGGTACGTGGTTTGCGCTCTCTGCCCCGGAAACACACGGCATTAAAGCAGGCTTGCATTACGAAGCAGCACAAGCGCAATCCAGCGGCACACTGGCGGATACCACCCGCCAAGCCAGCTATGAAAGCGATCATCTGGCGTATGCCGTGACCCCCAATGTGGCATGGCGCAATGTAAAACTCAGTTATCGACTGGAAAAGCTGTCATTGGAAAACGACCTCAGTGGCAATGGCGCACAAGTGTTAGCCGATGCAGCCAACCTGATTACCACTGCCAACCCCAAGCGCGAAACCGTGCAGGTGAATTGGCAACTCCATAAAAAAGTAGGCGCACGGCTGGCGTATACCAAAGATAAGACACTGGCGGAAAGCGACAATCGGGTCAGTGTTGGGTTAGTCTGGCAAGACACCTTATACAAAAAATAGGCTGCGTTATTTCATCCATACAACGCCCAACTGCACTATAGTTAAGGGGATGCAGGCACGAATCTGCATCTCTTTCAGTGAGGGCAATACCATGAAACGATTATTAGCCAGTGTTGCACTATGCGCTGCAACGGCGGGCGTACACGCGACAGTTTCCGAATACACCGAATTTTTTATCCCTTACGAACGGGCGCAAAGCGCTTATGTGTGTTTGGATCGCCAACTCATGGAGGCTGAATTTGGCATCCCCTTAGCCAGCCTGATGGAAGGCATTTTTTCCGAAACCAAAACCCTGCACCAACAACTTGGCGGCACCAGCATGTATAAGAACATCAACCTGCTGGTGAATGGCACAACCACGATTCCCTATACCTACAACTTTGACCGTTACACCAGCAGCGGCGTGTACGAGTATTCCTTCACGCTGGATATGGCAGGGTTTAACACGTTAAATGGTTCAACCGTTGCCGGGCGGCAAAAAACCAAAAACACTGCGAAACTGGCGTTAATTGCGATGGTGAAAACGGCAGAGGCTATCCACGGCGCGGGCAATTTCCGCTTGTGGGTAAAGTTTAACAACCTGCCATCACAAGCAGGGCTGAGTGGTAGTCTGGTGCATAGCGGCGGAGTCGATTGGCCTACGTGGCCTTACACCGCTTCGAGCAGCGTTTACACGACATACCGGACGGAGATGATCGCGTCGGGGTGTTAAGCACTCAATATGCTAAACTGAAGCCCTTGGAACAGTCGGAATGGCGCAATGAACTTAAAAATCCCCTACGGCGAAAGCAACTTCAAAAAAGTGATCAGTGAAGATTTTGTATACATCGACAAAACTCACTGCATCCCCTTGCTGGAGCAAGCGGGTAGTCACCTGTTCCTGATGCGTCCGCGCCGTTTCGGCAAAAGCCTGTTTCTGTCCATGCTGGAATATTACTACGATGTATCGCATCGGGATGAATTCGCCACCCTGTTTGGCAAGCTCCATATTGGGCAACACCCCACGCCGCTGCACAATACCTATCAAGTGCTGTTCATGGACTTCAGCGGTATTGATACCGATGGCGGACATGATGCCGTATTTGCCGAATTTGACCGCAATGTAGGGACTTGGTTGGGCAAATTCCTGGATCGTTATGGCTACCCTAAAACGCTTAGTCAAGTCGTTTTAGAACAACCCACACCATCCGCTAAAATGCGTGAATTCCTAATGGCACTGGGCGAACAAAAATTCCTGCTGCTGATCGACGAGTATGACCACTTTGCCAACAGCATCCTTGCGGATGATCTGCAACTGTTCCAGAAAATCATGGGCAAAGGCGGGTTTGTACGCAGTTTCTACGAAGTGCTGAAAACTGCGACCCAGCGCGGCACACTTGACCAGATGTTTGTCACAGGGGTTACGCCAGTGATGCTCGACAGCATGACCAGTGGCTTCAATATTGGCGTTAACTTGTCGCTGCATGAAGATTTCAACGAGGTGATGGGCTTTACCGAAGTGGAAGTCACGGGTTTACTTCAGCCGTTAGCAGATGCTTGCCCCGTTACACTGGAACAATTGCTGGTGGACACGCGCCGCTGGTACAACGGCTACCGCTTCAACCTCAAGGCGCAACAAAGCGTGTACAACGCCAATATGCTGCTGTATTTCGTCAAAAACTTTGATCGTATACGCTGCGAATACCCCAAGCCGATGCTGGATGAAAATATTGCTTCCGATTACGGCAAAATCATGAAGCTGTTCACCATCGGCAACCGCGATGACAATTTCGCGGTGCTGGATGAGTTGTTGAATGCAGGTGAAGTGCAAGCCACCCAACGGCGCAAGTTCGAGTTTGACAAAGGCTTTGACCGCAATGATTTTATCAGCCTAATTGCGTACATGGGGTTTGTCACGCTGGTGCGCGAATCGCTGGCGGGCGAGATATTTGCCATCCCTAATCATGTGATCCGCGAGTTGTACTTCCAGTACTTCAAGGTGGAAATCGAGCGACGCAACCAAATCACCATTTCCGACCGCACTTTGCTATTGGCAGTGGAAAAACTGGGTTTGTACAGCGACATCCAGCCGCTGGTGGCGGAACTGGAACGGGTACTGCAATTGCTCTCCAACCGGGATTCATTGTATCTGGATGAGGAACACATCAAGACGATTCTGCTGGCGTTGCTGTACCAATCTCCGGCGTATTTCATCCTGAGTGAACGCGAAATGGATAAGAAATACCCTGATATTTTGTTGCTGGAACGTAGCCCTTACAAGGTCAACTTCCAGCATTTGATTGAACTGAAATACAGCAAAAAAGGCGATGGTGACAAAGGCTGGGAAGCGAAGAAACAGCAAGGCATTCAGCAAGTGCAGGAATACCTGCAACTGCCGAGTATTAACGCGCTCAAGAATTTGAGTGCATGGCTGATCGTGACGGATACTCAGCGGGTGGAAGTGTTGCGCTTGGCTATTTGCAATTAACTTGCATGTTTGCTGCGGCAAGCTGGGCAACGCCCTTGCAGGTTCAGTTCCACCTCGTCTATCTGGTAGCCGCTGGGCAAGGCAAACAGCAAGGTGGGTTGCAGGCTTTCCAGACAGAACACTTGCGCACAGTCCTTGCAGTGGAAATGTGCGTGCTGGTGGGGTACTCCCGCTTGTGCATTGTAACGCCAAGTGCGGTCTGCCCCAGAGATCTTGTGTGCTAACCCCTGCTCCACCAACCAATCCAAGGCGCGGTAAAGGGTCACGCGATCAACAATCAAGCCTTGCTGGAGTGCGGTTTGTTCGATTTCCTGATGGCTCAGGGCAGCATTGGCATTGAGCAAAATGCTCAGTACCCCGACCCGTGCAGGTGTTACCCTGCCACTGGTGTGTTGGAGCAGGTTACGGGCGGCGAGTTCGCCGTCGGGAAGCGGGTTGAATTGGGTCATATTTGCCACTCGTTAGCGTCTAATATTTTGCAACAGTATTGCATTTAGTTCCTCAATGCACGTACCATTTGCCCCATTATAAACATCCAAGCACCGATGGGGTGAAGATATGCAACTGACACCGACTACCTTGGCTATTACCATTGCCGCTGCACTGGCAGCGCCTGCCGCTTTCGCCGACACCACTGCCAACTGGCAAGGCAGCCTGATTGTTGAGGGCATCTATTTCGACAGTAACAAGGACGAAGCCACCCACGCGGAAGGCGAAGAAGAGGCACACGAACACGCTCACCTGCCCGGCTTCCCGGCTGGCGGACACGACCACGGCTTCCGTGAAGGCTTGCACGCCGGGCATATCGAAGGGGTTGTTTCCGGCAATATCAGCGACAAACTCAAAGCCCGCGCTACCGTTGGTATTTTGGATACCGAAGACGGTATTGAAACCGAACTCGAAGAAGCGTTCGTGGAAACCCAAGGCTTGGGCAAGGGTGTGACCGTCAAAGCCGGGCGCTTTTTCTCCGATGTCGGCTACCTGAGCAGCAAACATAACCACGAATGGGATTTCGCCGATACGCCTTTGGTTTACAAAGGCATGTTTGGCGAGCATACCAATGATGACGGTGTGCAGCTCAGTTACGTCGCCCCTACCCAGCAATTTGTGCAAGTAGGGACAGAATTGTTCAAAGGCGATAAGTTCCCTGCTGGCAATAGCGATGATACGGTCGGGGCAGCCACCGTCTTCGCCAAAACCGGCGGTGACATTGGCACGGATCATAGCTGGCAAGCCGGTGTCGGTCACTGGCGGGCAGACAGCATCAACGGGCGTGAAGGCGAATTGCACGAACATGAACGCGCCGATGGTTCCATGCATTCTGTCACCCCCAGCTTCAGCGGCAAAAGCCATATCAACAGCGTCAATGCCCTCTACAAATGGGCACCGAATGGCAATGCCAAAGAACGCAACCTGAAATTGCAGGCGGAATATTTCCAGCGTGACGAAGCTGGCACGATTGCCATGCTTAATACCGATGGCGGTATCGAACGTAACCTTAATTACGATGGCAAACAGGACGGCTATTACGTGCAAGGCGTTTACCAGTTCCGCCCGCACTGGCGCGTGGGGTTACGCCAAGACAAGCTGGGCAGTGATAATCAGTTGACGCAAGTCAGTGGCGCGGCGGCTACCGAACATCAGGTAGAAGCGACAGGGCTTGCCACCGAAGGCCATACCCCCAAACGCAACACCCTGATGGTGGATTACACCCCACGCGAATACAGCCGCTTACGCTTGCAGTTCAACGAAGACAACAGCACGCCGGAAACTGACAAACAGGTCATTCTGCAATACACCCACAGCTTCGGTTCGCACGGCGCACACAGCTTTTAAGGAGTCCGTATGAAACGTCTGATTCTCGCTGTCAGCCTATTGTGCAGCAGTGCACTGGCGCACGCCGACCTGAAAGTCTTTGCCTGTGAACCGGAATGGGGCTCACTGGCACAAACCATCGGTGGCGAAAAGGTTAGCGTCTATAACGCCACTACCGGCTTACAAGACCCGCACCATATCGAAGGTCGCCCCAGCCTGATTGCACAAGTGCGCAACGCTGACCTGCTGGTGTGTACCGGCGCAGAACTGGAAATCGGTTGGTTGCCGATCCTGCTGCAAAAATCCGGCAATGCCAAGGTGCAGGACGGGCAGCCGGGGTCATTCATGGCAGCGCAACAGGTGCAATTGCTCCACATTCCCGTGAAGGTTGAGCGCAGCGATGGCGATGTCCACGCCGACGGCAATCCGCACATTCAGACCGACCCGCGCCGCATTGCGCAAGTTGCCAAAGCACTGACGGAACGCATGGCACAACTGGATAGCGCCAATGCCGCGCATTACCAGCAAGGTTACGCCAACTTCAACACGCGCTGGCAGCAAGCGCTGCAAGGCTGGGCAAACAAGACGGCAAGCTTGCGCGGCACGCCGATCGTGGTGCATCACAAAAGCTGGGTCTACCTGCAAGACTGGCTCGGTTTGCAAGAAGTCGCCACACTCGAACCCAAACCCGGTATTCCGCCCACTACTGCGCACCTGACGAACGTGTTGCAGCAATTGCAAACCACGCCCGCCAAATTCGTGCTGCATTCGGCTTACGAAAACCCGCGTTCGGCACAATGGTTGTCGGGCAAGGCGGGGATTCCGGTGGTGATGTTGCCGTCTACGGTGGGTGGCACACCCGCAGCGACGGATTTGTTTACGCTGTTTGATGACATTATCCAACGCCTGACCAGCGTGCAGGGGTAACGGATGGATTGGGCATTGCAACTTTCCATCCTCGCGCCTGCACTGGTGGCGGGTTTGCTGGTATTGGCTACGCATATCCCGTTGGGGCGGGAGGTGTTGCGGCGCGGCATTATTTTCATCGACTTGGCGATTGCGCAGATTGCCGGGTTGGGGGTGATTGCCGCGCATACGCTGGGCTGGGAAGTGCATGGCTGGGAAACGCAGGTGATTGCGTTGAGTGCGGCATTGGGTGGGGCGGTGTTGCTGGGCTGGGCAGAAACGCGCTTGCAGCATCAACAGGAAGCCTTGATCGGGATTGTGTTTGTGTTGGCGGCGACGGGTGGTTTGCTGTTGCTGGCGAATAATCCGCACGGTGGCGAACATTTGCGGGAATTGCTGACCGGGCAAATCTTGTGGGTGAACTGGGCAGATTTAGTGCCGCTGGCAGTATTGGCGGGGGTGTTTTGGCTGGTGGTGTGGCAGTTTCCGCACTGGTTGCCTCGGCTGTTTGCGCGGCGCACTTTTTATCTGGTGTTTGCGGTGGTGATTACGTTTTCGGTGCAAATCGTCGGGGTGTATTTGGTGTTTGCCAGTTTGGTGATTCCGGCATTGGCGGTGATGGGCAAAGCGCAAGAGCAGCCTGCGTTGCTTCCGGCTTTTGGGTTGGGGGTGTTGGGTTATGCGGCGGGGATTGCGGTGTCGGCGTGGCTGGATTTGCCGACCGGGGCGAGTATTGTGTGGTTTTTGGCGTTGGCGGGGTTGGGGTATCGGTTGGCAATCAAAACATAATCAAAGAGTTTTGTGTATCAATAAACTGGAATCAGGCAGCCATCTTCATGGGAATGATAGGATAAAGCCCCTTCTCTTTGGCTTCGAGTATAACAATCTGAACGATATTGCCGTCTTTGTCGTAGCTGATATTGATGTTCCAACCCTGTGAGACCTCACGGACAATCGGGTTATTGCTGAATCGTTGAACCAGAATATCATCATCTTCATAGTATTTAATGTTCATCGCTCAACTCCCAGTTGATCATAACTGTCTTAATAATCAGGTTATTACGCTCAATCGCTGCGGCGCATATCATATTGTCCTGACGGGCAGCGTATGCTTTGTAAATCCACAGATGCTGGTCATCTTTATACTTAACATCGCCCGATTCTATCAGGTCAGCAAGAGTCGCCTCATCTATTATGTCGTTCAGCCATCTGCTCTGCTGCATGATAGGTGAGTACGACGGGTTTGTTGAAACGCTTACTGATCATGTAGGAAACTTCTGTTTTGTTACCTGCCTAGTGTCACCTGACAAGTAATGATGGTCAAGATCAAACTTTCTCGCGCATCAGGGCGACGCACCAATGCTTTAAAATCAGTCGTGTGGCACAATCTGTCACGCATCAGCGCACCGTGAACCATAGTCACTCGTTATGCTAGCACCCTGAATCTCTCGTTAGACTAAGCCGACAGTATCTTTTTAATCTTATAAGCTATATCATTAATTTCTTTTGATAAAAGTCGATAATCTTCAGTGATTTGCTCTTGGCTCTTATTTGCTAGAAAGAAAAGTTTCTTTGCAGCTTCTTTAATATTCAAAACAAGTTCCGATTCATGGTTTAATCTATTTGTAGCGCACCATCGGTCAATAGCCTTATGTGACAAAGCAAATAATTCTTCATGACAAAAATTATTTTTATTGACAATTTGCAAGATGCTTCTTTGAGCATCTATTCGATTACTAAATTCACTCATTGTTGTTACCTTCTAAATTCTCTATAAGAGAAAGCATCCATATTTTTATCGTCTCAATGCTATTAACTGCTATTAATATTTCCTGATTCGTTAATTTTTCTCCATATCCTCTTGTGCATAAAATTCTAGATCTTTCATAAAGCCTATAAACTTCTTCTGATATGGGAATACTAATATCTCCTAATCTTCTTGCTGAGTTTCTAGAAAAGTCTGGCTGATCAAATGCTTGCAATGAATAGCATGTTGCAATATTTCTGATAGACAAAAATATTGTAGAAAGATCAAATATTTTGCTATTAACTGATGAATATAATGAGTTCGATGCCTTTAAAAAAATATTATAAAATTTAGTACAATCAAATTTTGCGTTAGCATAAACCTTTGGCATCCCTAAATTTTGTAGTATATCTTTACCATCATCTGAATATATTAATTTAGATTCTAAGGCTAAGTGCCATGCAAATGGATTGCCTTCTTTCCAGATTTCTTTTAGGCGTGCTAACGTATATATGGAATAAATAGAAGGGTCAAATCGTGAGTCATAGCCATCAACGATAGCTAAAAGATCAATATCAGAACCTATATCAATCTCACCCCTGCAAACCGAACCGAAAGCATAAATGTGCATTTTATCGCCTGTTGAATCTTTTTATTATTATTGACATGAAAAACCCAAACATTACTAATCTTAAAAAAAGTATAAAGGCTAGTAACGCACTTGAGTAATATGTTGGATTTAAAACCCCTAGTAATATCTGCGGTGACTTTATGAAAGAGTTAATATAATCTGATATATTATTAATGTTGCCTGTACTAAACACATCAATAACAGTAATCCCTATAAGGATCACAATTATTGCTCTGATTAATTTTATAGTACTTTCTCCATTTCCCCATATAAGATCAAGCAGCCTAAACTCCAACCATTCAATAAAAGTTTTTAGTCTTTTAAATCCTTTGTACTTTTTTCTATAATAAGATTCTTTAGAAGCCCATGCTTTCTTCAAGTGAACTTCAGTTGCTTCAAGCTCAATACTAATTGCTTTATTAGCAGCTTGTGCATTTCCCTGTTGTTGAAAGTTCATTCTGAGAGAACGAGCAAATTTTAATTTAAGATTCTCAGAGCTGGGACAACTGTTGTCTAAAATATCATCATCCAGTTGTGTTCTTTCAAAAGTGGCATAATCAAATTTACAACCACTAAAGTTAGTCCCAAGAAGATTTGATCCAACAAATTTGCAGCCAGTAAAATCACAACTATCAAATGTGCAGTTTCTTAAATAGCAAGCATCAAAAATACAATATCTGAAGTCAACATTTGTAAATTGTATTTTTTTGGCTACCAACCTAACAAATAGGTTATTCAAAAAGCTCTCACTCTCTATATTAGAGGAGAATCTTTTATCTGTTTCAATTATTCTTCCACTATTTTGTAACATGATTGTGTGATCTATATTAGGTCTAACGTCAATATGACGGGCGCGGCGGGGAGTAAGTTGTTAAGAATCGCGGGCTGTCACCGCGTCCGTCATCGAACCACTCGTTATGCCATTGCTTTTATTGAATTGATAAGATTATCTCCAACAGTTTTTTCTATTAAAAGAGAGTCCTGAATGAACTGTGATAATCCTTTTTTTGTAGTAACAAATACATACGCCATACGGGCTGTTTTTTGATGGTGATAATTGACTACTAAAATTGATGAATCAACTTTAACAAGAGCATCATTTTTTAGTAAAAATAGGTCATCTTGGATTAAAAGTATTGGCATATATAGGAAATGCCGAAGAAATTTTTCTTCTGAATCATCATTGTGTCGGTTCTCCCAGTCTTCAACTTTTTCCTCACAATATTGAATTATTTTGGCTAGACCTGAATGTACGTTATCTGGATGCAAAGCCATTAAGTCATCATTTTTATTCTTTTTTTGAAAAGAACAGTATTGAGTAAAAATATTCTCCCTATTTGAGGTAATCAGACTGTCATAGTAAGTGTAATATTCATTATATTTAACCTGAGTTCGGGATAAGCCATCCCTCAATTTAGATCACAACCAATGCTGATGTTTTTAAATCCAGTGCTGGTTTTTTATCTTGATAGGCATATGACACCAAGCCAGCAATGATGTTAATCATATAGTTAGTGAGTGAACGGTGGCGTGAATGCTCAATTTGTGAAATATTTTTCAACTGATCATTGATGGTTTCGATGATGCTCCGTTTACGCAACATCAGTGTATCGAACGTGTCACGCGCCACGGGTTTCATGTTTTTCTTCAGCGAGGTAATCCATTCAACCCCTTGCTCTGCCAACGATTCTGTCAATGCCTTGGAAATGTAGCCACGATCACCAAAGACTTTGCCGACCACTTTTTTCAGCAACGTGGGAACGGGCTTACGGTCATCGGTATTACCCGAAGTAATGGCAAACGATAAAATATTGCCGCAGTCATCCACGACCAAATGAAGTTTGAACCCATAAAACCAGCCTGTTGACGATTTACCCCGCCTGCGTCTTTGCGAAAGGTGTGATGACGTGGAATACGCAAATTTTCACAGACTTTCAAGGGGTAGAGTCTATGAAGGCAATACCTCGCCCCGTTTCACAGCGTTGCTGCATAAACAGGGTTAGTGGCAAAAGAACACGCGGCATTAACTCAATAAAACGTTGATAACTAGGGAGTTGCGGGAAATGACCCTTAAGAAATACTTTGACATGACGCTCATAATACCACTTGAAAGTACGATACCCCACTTGGTGGTAATGCACCAAAATCGTCATGATTTCACTATCGCCAAGACCACTGTGGCGACGACGATGCCCGCCTTTCGGGGTCAATAACGTTTTGTTCCATTCGGGATGAAAGTCCTGACAAAAATCGTCAATGGCACAGAATAACCGTGTTAGCATCTCAGTAGCAGCCTTTGGTGGGGTCAATGTTGTGTGTGGTTACTCACATTCTCCCATGAAAGGCTGCGCCTTACCTTATCCCGAACTCAGGTTATATTTAACATTTTTTGGAATTGTAGTTGCTTCTTTCAATCCAAGATAGTCATCGACTCTAGGATTGAAATTAAACTCATTTAACAAAACTAACGGATATATGTTATTTTTTACCTCGAAAACAAATTCTATTTTTGCGCAAGTATGAAACTGACTTTTTGATGCATCCCAGTTATAGTATTCCGCAACTATATCTATTTCTCGACTTTTGCCTGAGAAAGGATCTTCAATAACAAGACTTGTTTCTACAAAAAATCCCCACTCAGAGAGTTTTTTAGCTACTTCAGATTCTAACAAATATCCTGATCTTGAAAGAGCTTCATACATTTCGTCGGTAGTAATATTCATGTTTTTAAGCATAACATCCAGCATGACGGGCGCGGCGGGGAGTAAGTTGGGTGAATTCGCGGGCTGTCACCGCGTCCGTCGTCGAAACATTCGTTAGCTTAATTAATAATAATTATTATTATAAATAGGTATAAAGTTATGGCTTTTGTTTCTAGCAGTCTGTTCCACCTTTTGCCCACTGTTTCATTTTTACAATATTTTCTTTCCAAATGCTATTTCCAGCAGTATATTTGATTTCTGTTTTATTTCCATTTTTTTTCAAACGAGCCACTAACCATATATTAGGGGATACTAACTCAGCTCCTGTTACAATCATAACCTCACCTGATACGTCATTAATGTTTGAAATTATATTGTAGTTAGTTGCTGAATTATTTGCGAAACAAAATTTAGTTGCTCTCGAAATATCGTTATATACATCAACTAGATTTTTATCTAGTATTTCTGCATCACTCGCTTCTATTTTATCAATGTCTTTTAATGATGACATTGAGGAACAAGAAGATATTGATATAATCATTAAGGCAAAAATTAGTTTTTTCATGAATTATTAACTCTTTGATGTTTTGGTTTAAAAAATTAATTAGCCTTTACTAATTGAGCTGGTGGTATTATAGGGATAGTAAATTGTATGCGGTTTACATTGCTATTTTCTACTGTTTTCTCTCCACTACCACCAAGACTAAAGGGAACCTCTAAAAACCCACTGATACCCACACAAATGTGAGAAAATGCTCATCTGAGCCACCGCCCCGTTACTAGCCATGCCCAAGAAAAGTGCCATCAAAACCAGTCTGTTTGCCGCCGAAGAGCGTGAACAGAAACTCGACCGCAAGGGCGACCTGCTGTCCACGCTGAACCAGCACGTCAACTTTGTCGCCTTGGCAGCAGAAATCGACCACATCGCCCCACGCCCAAGTGACAAGCGAGGAGGCCGTCCACCCTACCCAACGGAACTGATGGTACGGGTCTTGGTGTTGCAACACCTGTACAACCTGTCGGACGAGGCATTGGAATACCAATTGCTTGACCGGCTGTCGTTCCAACGGTTTTGTGGCCTGCGTCATTCCAGCACGATCCCGGATGCCAATACCTTGTGGGTATTCCGTGAACGGATCAGTGCGGCAGGTGGTGCGGATGCCCTGTTTGATGCCGTCCAACGGCAATTACAACAACACGGTTTTATTGCCCGTGGTGGTCAAATCGTCGATGCCACGCTGGTGGAAGCCCCTAAACAACATTTCCACAAAGAAGAAAAAGCGCTGTTGGAACAAGCGGCAACACCCGCTGGCTGGACACCTGCCAACGTCGCCAAAAGGATACGGAAGCAAGCTGGACGAAAAAACACGGCAAAAGCTACCACGGCTACAAACTCAGTATCAGTGCCGATCGGAAATACAAACTCATCCGCAAACGCCACATCAGCACCGCCAAAGAGCATGACACCAACCATTTTGAAGCGGTGCTTGACCGAGCCAACACCAGCCGTGACGTATGGGCGGACAAAGGTTATGAAGACCAATCCCGTGAACAACGCCTCAACCAAGGTAGCTGGCGGTTACACATCCAGCACAAAGCCAAGAAAGGCAAGCCGCAATCCGACTGCCAGAAACGCCGCAACACCCGCATCGCCAGACCCCGCGCACGGGTTGAGCATGTGTTTGGGTCAATCTGTGCGATGGGTGGCAAAGCCATCCGCAGCATTGGGTTGGCACGGGCAGTATTCGGCCTCAGCATCAAAGCAACCGTGTATAACCTGCGTCGGCTCTGTTCGCTCAGAGAGGGCGGAGTTGTGCCCATTTGATGGAGAAATTCCCGAAAAAACAGCAAAAATGCGGAAAAACAACCTGATTGTGGCTTGGTGTGCTAAAAATTGAGATGGGTTGGTGTTTTTTTAACAAAATGCCGATAGGCCAACGCTAACCGTTGCAATACGCCGGGTTTTTAGAGGTTCCCTAAACTCAACTATTTTAATGCTTCCTTTAACACCAGCTTGAGCTGAACCATTATTTTTATCTGCGACGGTTACTGCAACATCAAATTGTATGTTTTGTCGATGAGCCGAATTATCATTTATAGTTCCCCATATTGGGTTGATTACACCATTCAAACCCTTATCCTGAGTAATTTTTATTGCCTCTTGAACACCTCCCTATGTGTCAAGCTACCCTGAGACCACCCCGATAGCGAAATGAATGTATAATCGGGTCAAGACACAGGAAGCAAGACGATGCCGAAACCAACCAGTGAATTACCGGACAACCACGTGATGCCAAACCCACGCCATGAAAAGCGCACCTACCGCTATTTCAGTGCAGCAGACAAGAAACGCATCCTTGCCGAAGCTGATGCCTGCGCTCACGGTGAATTGGGTGAACTGCTACGCAGAGAGAAGATTTACAGCACTCAACTGCAAACATGGCGCAATCAATTGGCAACCGCAGGCGAAACGGGCTTGGAGAACGCCACGGTGGGACGTAAACCGTCAAAAGACAGCAAAGATAAAGCGATAGATGCCCTCCAACGCGAAAACGCCAAGCTGGAACAACGTCTACAGGTGGCGGAAGGCTTATTGGAACTCCAAAAAAAAGCCTTCACGCTATTGGATCACCTGAACAACGTGAGCCGCTCATGAGTATCCTACTGGAAAGCCGTCCCCCCGGATGTCTCCGTGCGTGCAGGTTGTGCCGCCTTGGCGCTATCACGTGCCAGCTATTACCGCTACAGTAGCAACCAGACGGTCATTGACGTGGTGGCAAACGACGCAGTATCTGACGCTGTGCCGGTGTCTGATGAACCGGCACCGATGGCGGAAACCACCGCAGCGGTTGAAGCCATTGCTATCGTTGAAACCGTTGCTGCCGTCCGCCCGATCCCGGACAATGCTCTAAGTGCCGCCGAACAGGAACAGGTACTGACGGTACTCAACAGTGAACGCTTTGCTGACCAACCACCCGCCGAAGTGTATGCCACCTTGCTGAGCGAAGGCATCTATTACTGCTCCGTCAGCACCATGTACCGCCTGCTGCGCAAAGCTCGGCAAATCGGGAACGCCGTCCCCAACGTCAACCTCAGACGCACGCCATGCCGCGCCTGCGAGCCACGCGCCCCAACGAAGTGTGGACGTGGGACATCACGAAGTTAGCGACTGAACAACGCGGTGTTTACCTGTCACTGTACGTGGTGCTGGACTTGTACAGCCGTTTCATCGTCGCCTGGATGGTCTCCCGCAAGGAGAACAGCCACCTAGCCAAACAACTGATGCAAGAAGCCAGCACCCGTTACCGCATTGGCTTGGGGGAACTCACCCTGCACCAAGACCGGGGCGCACCCATGACGGCTCACGGCTACCTCGACCTGATGGCAGAACTGGAGATCACCTGTAGCCACAGCCGCCCACGAGTCAGCAACGACAACCCGTTCAGCGAAAGCCAGTTCAAGACCTGCAAGCAACAACCCGATTACCCCGGACGCTTCGCCAGTGTCAGCCATGCGCGGGAATGGTTTGCCGACTACGTGGAATGGTACAACTTCGACCACCAACACAGTGGCTTGGCTTTCTTCACCCCGAACGAGTGTTCACGAATCGGGTGGGCGACGTGGCTATTTGCCGCCAAACGGCATTGCAAACCGCCTATGAAACCAACCCAAAACGGTTCATCAACGGTGCGCCCGTCGTTAAGTTGCCGCCCAAGGAAGTGTGGATTAATCCGGCACATCCTGACGAAGCGGATGAAAACATAGCAGTGAATTTCCCTACATTATCGGCTGCCAAAAAAGCCTGTTTGTAGTTTTATTTTTTAACAGACCGGTCTCAATTTGCTTGACACGTTCCGCCTTCCTGAATTTGAATGAGAGTTGAAGTTATAAACTCTTTCAGTTCCATAATGATTTTCCTTTTCATGCTGTCTTAAAAAACATACTCGCATATTGTTCAGAATATGATTATTTCTTTGGTCTGCTCATGCTGTGAGTGGTTGTACTCTGCTAATGCCTCAAACACCGGCGCAGCTCTGTTGCGTCCGAGTACTTTGACTTGTTAGCACCTTCACTATCCGCGCTCGAAGACACATGAGACTAACTCCTTGTATACATTCATGTCTGATGTTATATACTCAGACAGAGTCAACTTAAACTTTTCCGCGTTGACGCTAGATGTGATATTGCAGAAATTCTTTATCCTTCCTGTGGCATCTTTAAGATTCTGATTAACGATGTCAGTTACAAATTGGTCATACGAAACTTCATCAAAAGATAGGTAGTTTTGATTGCAGTAATTAATCAAAATCTCCTTGTCATACAGATAGTTTTCTATTTCCCATCTTTTTAGAACTCTGTGATTGTTGGGATTATTTTGGAGATACACTTGCCTATCATTCTCGTTAGTGTCTCTACCGGATGCCATATCTCTATCTTTTAAAACAAGTATTTCTAAGTCAGAAAAAACTTTGCTTAATATGGCAATTGCAATTTCGCTTCTTTGATCAAGCTCCGTATTTCCACCACTGGACACAAAAAGCGTGTCATGGTAGTTCTCTGAAAATATATTATTAAAGACGTTAGCATCCAAGCCCCTTTCGAGTCCATTTCTGCCTGGGCCATCCCTCCCTTCACAATATATTATTCGCTTTGGGCATACTAAGTTAGCTAAATCATCTAGCGCAATAGAAAAAATTTCCTTCCAACTAGCTCTAGCTCCCTTCAATGGCTTTAACGTATATGGTTTAGAAGCTAATTCATACTCACTTTTAAATTGAATAATTTGACAACAATCTCTTAACTCATCTTGGAGCGTTCTTAGAAAGCCAATACTGTGTGTTGTTATCCATATCTGACAGCTTTCCCCAACTAAACGATTAATCTCTATCAAAAGGTTTTTTTGTATGGATGTATTAATGTGCAACTCTGGCTCATCTAATAAAAATATCGTATCACAATATTCATCTTTTCTTAGATACAGATCCAAAAGAATGTCAATGACCTCCTTTTCCCCAGATGAAAGAACATTAAATTCAAATCTGTTTGGATGATCTTTCTTTTGAAAATAAATAGTGCCTTCTGATGCTTCAATATCACCTATACTACAAATATCCAAATCAAGACATTTGGATATTGATGAGTTCAAATCACCAATTATTTTCGCCCTAGCCTCACTAGGCTTGCAGTCTGTCTCATGCAAGTACTTATTAAATTTAATATACAGACGACGATAGTTTTCCTCCATTTTGTCATCGAGATCAGATGCAGAAGAGGCCCCATATTGATTTAATCTAATTTCGCTAGTTGCTTGGGATTGAGTAACTTTTAAATTGCTATTGTATCTATAAGGGCTTCGAAATGAAAAGATGGTATTTTCCTTTCCAATTTTGGCTCTTTCTTCTCGTATTTCTTGAAAGCTTCCTTCATAAAATTCGATGCTTACATTTTGATAGTTATAGTTTGGTGTTTTATTCATTGAGTGGTATTCGTGATTCTTACCACCCTTGTTCCCAATATGGTTGTAAGCATTATTATGAAAAAGCAGCCCATCTAAAACACTACTTTTGCCACAACCATTGGGACCAACCAATGCGACTATACGCTTAGGCTCATCTCCCAAATCGATCGTCAAATCAAAGAATCTCTTGTAGCTATTCTTCAATTGCAATTTTTTTATTCTCATTTATTCCTCAATCTATAGATGCTGGCTATTTTTTTGGCGCTAACGTTAAAGCATTTTATGCCGTGTGCGGCAGCACTGGGCATAAATGCCTTGTTGGACGGAACCGCGTGCTACGGAGTCCGACACCTTATCTATAAGGGGATTGCTTTTTCTGCCCATCGCCCCGCCAGCCCCTGTTGCCTGATGATTCCCCACCAACCGTTGCCTATCCATTGCCGTCCTGCCTGTTTCCGCCCTGATTGTGGTCAAACATAGCACAGGGTTCTGGGTGTTTCGAGCCATTTGTCCAGCAGGTACAACAGCGGTGTGTGGCAGTCCCGCATCATGCCGGTTTTGCAGCAAGGGCAAGGGATGCCGTCAAAGCATTCATTACCGGGTTCAGTGTCCCGTTGCTTGGCTCAGTGTGAAGTAACGCCTCTTTGCAGCGCAGCATACGGCAGGTTTACGCCCCAAAAACGACGCTACCGCCCTAGTGCGTACACACTAAATCGCAGGGGGAAGGTTTTCGTTGCTTATCATTTGAGCGAGTTTAAATCATTATCGTGCTTTATGGAACCTGAATTTTCCATATTTTATAGGGAATTGTCGGACTAAAGTCCGACCTACAAACAAGCGCTGCGCAAGCGTGCTTCCACCCGTAAGGCTGTCATGCGCTGGGTATCCGCCACGGCGGGGTATAGGTGAAAATGTGCAGCCACTTCCTGCGCGTAGCCACTCGCCATTTGTTCCACCCTATCGCGGCTTTCCAACGACAAAGCTTGCAAAGTTAGTAAGCGCGGAGCAATGCGCTGCAAATAGCGGTGACACAAGTCCTGTTCGGCAGCTTTATCCCAAGTGTCGCGCACTAATAACGGCGGGAAATGACTCGCTGCCAACACCTCACCGACAAGCTGCGCCTCTTTATCCAACGCCTGCCCAGTAAGGTCAGCCGCCCGTAAAAACCAACAAGCCTGCGGGTTTTGCCCAGCACGCCCCTTAACCTGCTGCTCCAAACGGTAACTGAGCGGGGGCAACCCGCGCCGCGCTTCTTCGGGGGTATTGTCCAGTTCCAATTGGCTGGCGCTGATGCATTTCCAGATGGGGTGAATGGTTGCCTGACGCATTTCCTGCGGCTGGCGGCAACTGGCGAGTAATGCCAACGGCTGGCGAGTGCGGTCTTCCAGCAACCAAAATTCGTAGTAATCGTCCTGTGGTAACGGTACTTGCGCCGTTTCCAATGCGGCTACCGCCAGCAGATACGCCGCCTCCACCGCGAGGCGATCAATACTGGGGTCGAGAGGGTAAGGTTTGAAACCAGCCGTGCGTTCCCAGCGCCCGATCCGCGCATACTGGACACCACGCGGGGTGACACATTGAAACTGAAGTTCCCACTCCACCCCATTGAAACTTAAGGCACGAATCTGCTCATTAGCCACTACCTGCAAAACGCCATTGAAAGGATTATGTAAACGTTTCGCATAGGCATTCATGGCTTAACCTGTTTAATGGGTGGAACGTGGTCGTCTGCGCCGCTGTTCACCACCACCGCGATTGCCCTGCTGATGGCGGTGGTGGTCGCTACCGTGATGCGCCACCCGCTCACGCTGGCTGCGTTGCGGGCGCTGCAACTCACTCGGCAACAATTCAGCCGTAATCTTGGCAACCGGCAACGATTTACCGGTATAAGCTTCAATATCCGGCAAGTAAAACGCGGTATCTTCACACGCAAAACTGTGCGCTTCACCCGATGCACCTGCCCGTGCAGTACGCCCAATGCGATGCACATAATCTTCCGCCAATTGCGGCAAATCGAAGTTAAACACGTGCGACACATCCGGGATATGCAAACCGCGTGCAGCCACGTCGGTGGCAATCAGCACCTGAAACTCACCCGCTTCAAACGACTGCAACAGCTTTTCGCGCTTATTCTGGCGCACATCACCGGAAATCAAATCGGAAGTAATGCCATTCGCCCGCAAATAATCGTCAATCTTTTCCGCAATGTGCTTGGTATTCACAAACACAATCGCCCGGAACGGCTCAAGCTTGCGCACTAAGCCAATCAGCAACGGAATTTTTTCCTCATTCGCCGGAAAATACACGTGTTCGGCAATATTATCCGCCCGCACCGATTCCGCTTCGATTTTCACCTGCTGCGGATTATTCATGTGTTCGTAAGCCAATTCCAACACGCGCTGCGATAAGGTCGCCGAAAACAGCATATTCAAGCGCTTAAACGGTGGCGGCAATTTGTGCATCAAATAACGCACATCCTGAATAAAGCCCATATCAAACATACGGTCAGCTTCATCCATCACCAACGCCTGCGCGTGTTTCAGGGTAAACACATGCTGCTTGTAATAGTCGATAATCCGCCCCGGTGTGCCGATCAGCACATCCACTGGCGCTTCAAACTGGCGACGTTGCTTGTCGTAACCCGCGCCGCCGTAGACCAGCACCGAACGCAAGCCGGTGTGTTTACCCAGTTCTTCCGCATCCCGCGCAATCTGAATCGCTAACTCACGGGTTGGCGCAAGAATCAAACAGCGCACGCTGCCTGCCGCCGCTTCCGGCAAAGGATTTTTCAGCAAATGTTGAAAGATGGCGACCAAGAATGCGCCGGTTTTACCCGTACCGGTCTGCGCCTGACCGGCAATATCCCGCCCCGCCAATGCCAACGGCAAGGTTTCCGCCTGAATGCGCGAGCAAAACTCAAAGCCAGCCTCGCTCAATGACGCCAGCAAGCGTTCATCCAGCGGGAAAGAATCGAAACGTGTTTGACTTAAGTAGAAATTTTCCATCGTGCGAGAATATCACAATGAATCAGCAAGTCAGCACAAAAAGCTCAACAACTTTTACAGATTTTTCAAGAAAACCCTAAGTCACCTCATATTGTCGACTGGCTTTTATTAAAATGTCGACAATCATTGCCTTTTATCATGAAATAATGCTTAAGCGTATTCTAATAGTCGACATCGTGCGCTATCATTCTGTGCCTTCTTACCGTTCACATGACATATTGTCGACACTATACGGCGCTACCGGAGGCGTAATATGAGTACAACTGCTACACTGGCACAACACCTTGCCAGTACGTTGGGGCTGAAAAACACCAATAACCTTTACTGGAACCAGTCTTCCCCGGTTCTATACGAACAAGCCCTCAACCGCAGCGAAGGCAAAATCAGCAAAGATGGCGTATTTGTCGCCTACACAGGCACGTTTACGGGTCGCGCTCCCAATGACAAATTCATTGTGGATGACGCTGGCTCACACGACAACGTGTGGTGGGGCAAAGTCAACAAATCACTCACCGAAGCACAATTCGACCAAGTATTAGCGGATGCCCTTCAGTTTTTGGAAGGTCGTGAATTATTCGTCCAAGACTTACTGGCAGGCGCAAGTGAAGCCGACGAATTGCCGGTACGCATTATTTCGCAATACGCTTGGCACGCCTTGTTTGCGCGGAATATGTTCATTCGCCCCGACGACTTGAACCGCACCTTAGGCGTAGACGAACCCAAATTCACCGTCCTCCACGTACCGGATATGCAAGCCGACCCTGAGAAGCACGGCACGCATTCAGGCGCATTCGTGCTCTTGAACCTGACACGCGGGCTGATCTTAATTGGTGGCACGCATTACGCGGGCGAAATCAAGAAATCCATTTTCTCGGTGCTCAACTATTTGTTGCCACAGCGCGGCATTATGTCGATGCACGCTTCTGCCAATGTCGGCAAAGATGGCGATGTGGCGATTCTGTTTGGCTTGTCCGGCACGGGTAAAACCACGCTGTCAGCCGACCCAAATCGCGCCTTGATCGGCGATGACGAACACGGCTGGAGCGATAACGGCGTCTTCAATCTGGAAGGCGGTTGTTACGCCAAAGTGATCAACTTGTCGGCAGAACAAGAGCCGATGATCTACAAAACCACCCAAACCTTCGGCACGGTGCTGGAAAACGTGGTCATGGATCAAGCGACCCGCGAGCTGAATCTGGACGACAACAGCCTCACCGAAAACACCCGTGCCAGCTACCCGATTACGCAAATTCCGGGCGCGTTATACCCCGGCAAAGCCGGTCATCCTAAGCACATTATTATGCTGACTTGCGATGCATTTGGCGTATTGCCACCGATTTCCAAGCTCACTACCGAACAGGCGATGTACCACTTTATTTCTGGTTACACCGCCAAAGTCGCGGGTACGGAAAAAGGCGTGACGGAACCAACCGCAACATTCAGCACGTGCTTTGGTGCGCCTTTCATGGCGTTGCACCCTTCGGTGTATGCTGACTTGCTCGGTGCGAAAATCAATGAACACGGCGTGTCTTGCTGGCTGGTCAATACCGGTTGGACAGGCGGTGGCTATGGCGTGGGTAAGCGCATGAATATTCATCATACCCGCAGCATGGTCAATGCCGCGCTGAATGGGGATTTGGATCAGGTTGATACCCGCCGTGATGCGATTTTCGGTTTGAACATCCCGGTTTCGTGCCCGGATGTGCCGTCCGACGTATTGGAACCGTCATCGACATGGGCGGATAAAGCGGCATATACCACGAAAGCGACCTATCTGGCGTCACTGTTCCACAAGAACTTTGCGCAATACAGTGCGGGTGTTTCTGCTGCTATTTGCGCGGCTGCGCCATTGCAAGGCAAGGAATAATGCCTCACGCCCTTCTCTCGCACGGGGAGAAGGGCTTTCCGCCGTAAAATCCGCTATAATGTGGCCTTAACCCCTGACCCCAAGAGCCACCCCATGCCCGCTTCTTTCGCGAATTTGAACCTGCCACCCCAACAACTCGCCAATCTGGGCAACTTGGGTTACAAACTGATGACGGGGATTCAAGCCAAAGCCCTGCCCCCCGCCTTGCAAGGCTCTGATTTAATCGGGCAAGCCAAAACCGGCAGCGGCAAAACCGCCGTGTTTGCGATTACCTTACTGGCAAAACTAGACCCGCAAAATTTCGCCGCACAAGCCTTGGTGCTCTGCCCGACCCGTGAACTCAGTGCGCAAGTTGCCACCGAAATCCGCCGCTTGGCACGTTACCAACCCAATATTAAAGTCGTGACCTTAACCGGCGGGCAACCACTTGCCCCGCAAGCTGCTTCCCTAGAACACGGCGCACACGTCATCGTCGGCACACCGGGGCGCATTAACGACCACATCGGCAAACACACTATCGAACTCAGCCAAATCCACACGCTGATTCTCGACGAAGCCGACCGCATGTTGGAAATGGGTTTCATGGAAGACATCGGCAAAATCATCAGCCTCACCCCGAAGCACCGCCAGACTTTGCTGTTTTCTGCCACCTACCCCGACGACATTAAACGCCTGAGTGCGCAATTCCAACGCAACCCGATCGAAGTCAAAGCCGAAGCCCTGCATACCGCCGGGGTCATTAACCAGTATTCGTATCTGTGCAATAAAACTGAACGGCTGGCAGCACTCGAAACCTTGCTCGCACATTACAAACCGCGTTCGGCAGTGATTTTCTGCAATATGAAAGTCGGCGTGCGCGAAATCACCGAACATTTAAGCCAACTCGGTTTCAGCGTCAAAGCGTTGCACGGCGAAATGGAACAGCGTGACCGCGACGAAGTATTCGTGCAATTTAAACACAATAGCTTCAATTTGCTGGTCGCCACCGACGTTGCCGCACGCGGGTTGGACATCGAAGACCTGCCCTGCGTTATCAACTACGAATTGCCGCACGATGCCGACATTTACATTCACCGCATCGGGCGTACCGGTCGCGCAGGCAAAGAAGGCATGGCACTCAACCTGCTCACCGATGCCGAACGCCACAAACTGGCTGACATTGGCATTGCGCAGAAAACCGAACTGGACTACGAGGTCATTTCCGCCCTGCCCAAAGCGGCGCTCAGCCCCACTCAACCCGGCAATGTCACACTGTGCATTGCAGCGGGTCGCAAGGAAAAAATCCGCCCCGGCGACATTCTCGGCGCACTGACCGGCGAAGGCGGCATTAATGGCAAATCGGTCGGCAAAATCGACGTGTTGGAATACGCTGCCTACGTTGCCGTCGAGCGTAGCGCTGCCAAACAAGCGTTAAATTGCCTGCTGAATGGCAAGATCAAAGGGCGCAAATTCAAAGTTAAAGCATTGTAAGCTACTATACCCCCCTTCCCTGTTTACAGAGCGTTAACGAACCTATGAATAGTCTGGAATGGCGCGTCACCGCCTCCCTTGCTGCGATTTATGCGGTGCGGATGCTGGGTCTGTTTATGATCCTGCCCGTCTTTGCCTTGTATGCGGAAACCTTCCCGGATTCCACGCCGTTTCTGGCAGGTCTAGCCATTGGCATTTACGGTTTATCGCAAGCGGTGTTCCAGATTCCACTCGGCATCCTCTCGGATAAAATCGGGCGCAAGCCGGTCATTATCGGCGGGTTGCTGGTATTTGCGTTGGGGAGCGTGATTGCAGCACTGGCGCAATCCATGTGGCTGATCATCTTGGGGCGGGTCATTCAAGGCATGGGGGCGGTTGCCGCCCCGACAATGGCACTGGCGGCGGATTTGATCCGTGAAGAGCACCGTATCCGCACGATGGGCGTGATTGGCTTAACCATTGGGGTGTCGTTTATGTTGGGCATGATTCTGGGGCCAATCGTCAGTCAATGGGGTGGCGTACCCAGCATTTTCTGGTTAACCATGCTACTCGCGTTCATGGGGATTGCCTTGGTGGTATTCGTGATTCCTAACCCTGCCCGCACAATGCAACACCGTGACGCGGGCATTATCCAAGGCTACTTGAGCACAGCACTCCGCAATACCGCGTTATTGCGCATGAATGTGGGGGTTTTCATCCTGCATCTGGTGATGACCGCCAACTTTCTGGTATTGCCGACCTTGTTTACGCATGAATTGGGTTTGCCGACAGCGGAACATTGGAAGGTGTATTTGCCGGTATTCGTTGGCTCCTTCCTGCTGTCTATCCCACTGATTATTATGGCAGAAAAGCAGCGCAAGATTCGCCCGCTCCTGCTGGGTTGCACCGTATTGTTGATCATCGCCGAATTGGTGATGGCAGCGGGTCACACCCATATCGTGTGGTTACTGGTGGCTTTCTGGTTGTTTTTCATTGGTTTCAACTTTCTGGAAGCGGTGCAACCGTCCTTGGTGGCTAAATATTCTGACGTGAATACCAAGGGAACCGCAATGGGCATTTTCAGCAGCTCCCAATTCCTGGGTATTTTTGCAGGCGGTGCACTCGGTGGCATGGTGAACCATACATGGGGTGCAACGGGGGTATTCCTGTTCAGTGCGGTGGTGGTTAGCATTTGGTTGGTCGTCGCGCTGCAATTACCGCAACCCACCTTCTATACTAGTAAGATCCTGAAGCTAGACCCGCTGCTGTTTTCTGACCCACAACGCCTGCACACCGAGTTGCTTGCCGTCACTGGGGTTAAGGAAGTCGCACTCGCCTCTGAAGAGTGTATCGCTTATCTGAAAGTCGACAAGACAACGCTCGATCAAGCAGGCTTGGATGCATTCTCCCCCGCTTCAGCGTAGAATTCCGTGAAATATTGACATAAGGAACAAACATGGCACGAGGTATCAACAAAGTTATTCTGGTCGGCACGGTCGGCAAAGATCCCGAAATGAAATACATGCCGAGTGGTGATGCAATGGCAAATATCAGCGTTGCCACCAATGAATCGTGGAAAGACCGCAATACCGGCGAGAAAAAAGAATCGACCGAATGGCATCGCGTCGTCTTTTTCCGCCAATTAGCGGATATTGTCGGCAAATACGTGCGTAAAGGGCAGCAAATTTACATCGAAGGCAGCCTGAAAACCCGCTCATGGGAAAAAGACGGTCAAAAGCACTATGCCACTGAAATCGTTGCGTCTGATATGCAGATGCTCGGCGGTAATAAATCCGACGGCATGAATTCAGGCAGCTACGAAAGTGCCCCTCAGCGTAGCGCACCCAGTAATAATGGTGGTGACTACGGCAGTGGTAGGAATCCACCTGCTGCTCCGGCAGGCAACACCTCCAGCCGTGACTTTGAAGACTTCGACGATGACATCCCATTCTAAGCGGCATCTAGGGCATACCCTTGCACAAGCTGCCATTAATGCCAGTAGGCGAGTAATTCCCTAAGCTTTATAATCTTACCCAGTGCTTGTACTGGAGCGGATTAAGATGCCGACTAGGAGGAATACAAGCACTGCACCAATGTTGTGACAAACTATACACACAACGACACAACACCAGAATTAAAAAGCTCTACCAGAGCCACCTACACGGTGGCTCTTTTTTTGCTTAGTTTTCAAAGCCCTGACCAATCCAAGCGGTCAGTGTTTCGTGGAACATCACATCAGTCAGCTCCTCTCTAATTGCCGCTTCGATGTCTTCAGATTCGTGTTCTTGCGCTTCGGCTTGCGCTGTTTCCAACATTTCAGCACGTACTTGCGCCAAATACGCCAAAATTTCTTCTGCCTCGGCACGCTCAATCGGCAGCATCCCAAAACTAAAGATATTCTGGTCATTCGGCAGCTTCAATAGACGCGAGGCAATGCAAATATGCTTAGGAATATTGGTCGCATCCAGTTGCGCCAGCACACTTGGCTCATCCGAACCCAAGCGGCGCACTTCCACTTTTTTACCAACCTTGCCAACCACTTCCCATAACGCAAGTTCAGAATGCGCGAATGCATCCAAATATTGGCAGGCAAATGATTTGTCTTCCTGTTGCACGCGGCTGCGGATGAACGCTTCCAGCACACTTTCGCCGTCTTCATTGGTTTCCGTCGTCACAAAATGCTCAAACACATGCGAATGCGCCATTTGCCCTAAGGGTTCTTCGTCAAGATAATCCAGCACTTCATCGCCGGATAATTCCAGCATTTCAGCGGCATAAGCAATCGCATCTGAGAAGACTTCAACCATCCACTCTTCCCACGGCGGGTTGGCAATATAAGCGCTCAGCAGCTCCATTGCGCCGCTGACTTGTTGTTCCTGTTCGGCTGTAATCATGGGATAAATCCTTTTTTAATGGTGGTAAACGGTTATTCTACAACAACCCGCGTTCGGCAAACGACACTACTTGATCGCCGATTACAAAATGATCTAACACCCTGACATCAATTAAATGCAGGGCATCCTTGAGCTTTTGGGTAATGCGCTCATCCGCCTGACTGGGTTCGGCAACGCCGGAAGGATGATTATGCGCGAAAATAATAGCGGCTGCATTGTGATGCAACGCACGGCGCACCACTTCACGCGGGTGTACACTTGCCCCGTCAATCGTGCCGCGAAACAGCTCTTCGTACTGAATCACCCGGTGGCGATTATCGAGGAATAAGCAGGCGAATACCTCAAAACGGTAATCGCGCAATTTGGAGGTCAGATAAAAACGCACGGCTTCAGGGTCGCTCAACGCATCACCGCGCCGCATTTTTTCACTGAGGTAACGTTTGGACATTTCCAATACCGCTTGCAGTTGCACGTATTTGGCTTCGCCCATACCGTGCGTTGCACAAAAATTTTGTGCGTCTGCATCAAATAATTGCCGTAAACTACCAAACGTTTGCAGCAGTTCGCGTGAGAGGTCAACCGCCGTTTTGCCCTTGACCCCGACACGCAGAA
Source organism: Thiothrix winogradskyi (assembly GCF_021650935.1). Classification (NCBI taxonomy): domain Bacteria; kingdom Pseudomonadati; phylum Pseudomonadota; class Gammaproteobacteria; order Thiotrichales; family Thiotrichaceae; genus Thiothrix; species Thiothrix winogradskyi. The sequence goes on from NZ_CP091244.1 coordinate 3,379,208, forward strand.
AAATTGCCAGTAATTCGGCATCGGACAAGGCTGGTGCACCGCGTAACATCAATTTCTCACGCGGGCGTTCATCAAGAGGCCAGTCAGTAATTGCCATGAGTTTCGCTTTTATTGTTGAGTATAATTCAAGGGTTTAGAACACAAATTTTATGGCATTCCTTCCTGGTAAGAACATCCTTTTAGGGATAAGTGGCGGTATCGCCGCCTACAAATCCGCTGAACTGACACGTTTGTTAGTGAAAAGCGGCGCGAATGTGCGTGTATGCATGACCGCATCCGCCCAAGCCTTCATTACCCCGCTAACGCTGCAAGCCTTGTCCGGCAACCCGGTGCATACCGAATTGCTCGACCCGCAAGCCGAACTGGGTATGGGGCATATCGAATTGGCACGTTGGGCAGATGTGATTCTGATTGCACCCGCCACCGCCAATACCTTGGCACGCTTAACCTGGGGCATGGCGGATGATTTGCTGAGTACGGTTTGCCTTGCCTCCACTGCCCGCGTGATCGTTGCCCCGGCAATGAATCAGCAAATGTGGAAACACGCCGCCACCCAGCACAATCTGCAAACCCTGCAAACACGCGGCGTGACGGTGTTTGGTCCTGCTGAAGGCGTACAAGCCTGTGGCGACAACGGCTTAGGGCGAATGCTCGAACCCGCCGACATTGTGCGTGAACTGGAAACCTGTTGTGCCACCAGCCAATTGTTGCAAGGGGTGCGCGTCTTAATCACCGCTGGCCCTACCCGCGAAGCGATTGACCCGGTGCGCTTTCTCACCAATCGCAGCTCCGGCAAAATGGGTTACGCCGTTGCATCAGCAGCGGTCAGCATGGGGGCAGAAGTCATGTTGGTTTCCGGGCACGTGGCGTTAGATTGTCCCGCTGGAGTAAGTCGTGTTATCACCGAATCGGCAGCCGATATGCTCAACGCCACCCATGAAGCCGCGAAACAAGCCGATGTATTCATTGCCACTGCCGCCGTTGCCGATTACACCCCCATTAACGTGGCAGACCGTAAAATCAAAAAGAACGCGGCTACCCTTAATCTGGAAATGCGGCGCACCACCGATATTTTGGCTACCATCAAACAAACATACCCGCACCTGTTCACCGTAGGCTTTGCTGCCGAAACCCACGACTTGATGACCTACGCCCGCAGCAAACTGGAACGCAAAAACATCGACATGATCGCCGCGAATTCGGTGGCGAATGGCAAAGCCTTCGACCAACCCACCAATGCGCTCGAAGTGGTGTGGAAAGACGGGCACACCTCCCTGCCTGAAATGGATAAACACCAACTGGCTGTCGCTTTGATGCAATTAGTGGCAGCCCAATACCTGCAACGGAAGCAACCGACACATGACCACGATTGAATACAAAATCCTCGACCCACGCATTGGCACTGAATTTCCCCTGCCTGAATATGCCACCAATGGCTCAGCGGGAATGATGCCTCTCGCCCCTCTCTCGCACGGGGGAGAAGAGCTTTCCGCCGTAAAATCGCTATCAAGCTGAAACCGGATTCTACAAAACCGCTGTGCTTGCGATTAAACCGAGTTTTGCGACCACCTCAATTATTGATGATTGCTGTTGGCTGGAGTGTTATCAGGCATTTGATTGCCTGATAACACTCCAGCTTGATTAGGTTTTGTCAAGAATATTTTAATTTGATTGATCTAAGTACTCATACAGAAGTTTTTCGGAAAAACCACTCTTTACAAATCAATAAGTTAATTTTGTAAAGTTCCGGGAAACTTATGCCTGAGTACTTAAATACTAATAAATAAAACTATTGATCAATTAGCCATTATGGGATAGTATTTGTGTTAACTAATCAATCAAACGCATCCGTCAACTGATCGATGTTATTTTCTTTCGGGGCTTGTCATGAACAAAGTCTGGTTTATGGGGGGATCTTTGATCCTTAGTTTTATCACGGGGCTATATGTCTTTTTTCCAAATCAGCATGGCAAATTACTGCCTGACTTTACAGCAGTGCGTATTGATCCAATATCACCACCGATATTTTCTTCATTGGAGTTAGAAAAAGGACAATCAGTTTTAGGTGAGGCAGGTAAGGTTAAACCAGAACAGCGTGCTGCTGATGGACGAGTTATAGTCAGTGAGATATTACCCCCTGAAGTTCAGCAATTGAATGATGGACTTACCCAAATGACCCAAGATCTACAGAAACAAGCTCAGACGCTTGAAAAATCGGATTCTTTTAGTAAACAGGATGAGGCAGAAAACCTTATTCAGCAAACGGATAAGCTAATTGCTGAACTTAGTGATAAACATAGTATTAAAAATTTAGTTGTATTATCGGAAAACACTGACATTACTGATCCAGAACTTAAGCAAGTGAAGGAGAATATCGATATTGTTCAGAAAAGCATTCAATATCTCTCGCAACCTATTCAATAATAAAACCATCCCATAGCTGGAGATATTAAGGTGAAACGTCAATTTTTTATTTCAGATGTTGTGCATCTTTGCATCGTTTTTTTATTAATTGTTTCGTGTGACTCTATTTATGCAGGGCAATTAGTAAATTCATTAGAAGGGAATGCCAGTACCAACCAAGGTCAATTGAATTGGTCACTACCTATTGATGTCCCCGTTGGTTCAAACGGAATTTCACCAAAAATCTCTTTGGAGTATACACCGGCTGGTAGTAATGGAATTATGGGTGTTGGTTTTCAATTAGGTGGTCTTTCAACCATTTCACGTTGTCCATCCAGTAAAGAGTATGATGGAGTTGATGGTGGCGTAACATTCACAAATAAAGACCGTTATTGTCTGGATGGACAGCGTTTACTGTTGGTAAGTGATGGGTCATACCGAACAGCAACTGAATCGTTCAGTAAAATAATATTCACCGGGACTTATTGGCTGATCTATACCAAAGATGGTTTTATACAGGAATACGGCAATACTACAGATGCCAGAATCACCAGTGCCACAAATAGTAACGCAATACTAGCTTGGCGTATCAATCAAAAACGAGATCGATTTAAGGGTATTGTTAATTACGAATATAATCAGCTTGCAGGTACTGGTGTTTCAGTATTGAGTAAAATTCGCTGGAGCATTCATGAGTTGCAATTAATTTATGAAGGGCGTAATGATACATCTTCATCTTATCAGTTCGGTGATATTAAAACACTATCGCAACGTGTCTCGAAGATTAATGTATCTACTAAGGAAAACCTTTTACATCAGTATCAATTGAATTATGAAGCCAATGCGGACGGCTTTAGCCGTGTAAGTCGAATATCCCTTTGCGATGGGAGCGGTAATTGTTCTCCTGATACGACATTTGAATGGCAAGCTACTGGCAATCCTAGGATTGTTAATGAAATAGATATTGGCAATGATACTGGTTTTGCCTCATTTACTATGGCTGATCTCAACCAAGATGGCAGAAGTGATGTTTGTTATTTAAAAAATGGTCTATTCTGTGACGTGGCTGGTGCAAGGTGGAGTGTTTCTTTGGGGAGTTTCTCTAATCATCCTGATTCGGCAGAAACACTTGTATTGATTGATTTGAATAATGATACCTATCCCGACTACTGTATACAAAGTGAAACTAATATTCAGTGTGGACTGAATAATGGTTCTGGGTTTTCGGCAAGCACGACCTGGTCATCACAATTCAATCGAAGTCAAATGGTACGCATCATTGATCTTAATAATGACAAACTACCGGATATTTGTGAAATCAATGAAAGCGGCATGTATTGTGCCTACAATGGTAGTTTCGGTTTCCTTAACAAATTCAAGGCAAGTAGTGGTGAGTGGGGTTGGAATATAAAGCCAGCTCAAAATATTGGGAACACTACTATTGGATTTGTAGACATCAATGGTGATGGGCTAACGGATTTGTGTGGTGCAGGAATAAAAAGAGTCGTTGGTGGTTCGACGATGGTTATTAACGGATTTTATTGCTCATTGCATACAGGATATAATTCTTCACAACAGCCTATTTATTCCGAGATGGTAAGTTATGCTTTATTGTTAGGCAATTTAGTAGCCGATAAAACATTTCAAGATACTTTTCGCTACAGTGATTTGAATGCAGATGGCTTACCGGACACTTGCTGGCGTGAAGGTAATGAATACAAGTGTTCAATAAATACAGGGAGAGCCTTTGAGCCTCCAAGAAAATGGGCTGATGCTGGTATCAATGGTGGATGGATAGACAATGCAGCAGGTCGCAGAAGTTTAATGCTACATGACATTAATAATGATGGTCGATCTGATTTATGCGTAGAAATGTCTGGCTATAGTTTTGGATGTGGTATTAATTGGGGTGGTGGTTTTTCTAATTTACAACCTTATGCGCCTCTCCGCTATGGATCAGGCACTATTGATTTACCTAATGCTAAAACAAATAAAGGACATCTGCCTGTGCGTTTGGCAGATATAAATGCTGATGGTAATGCTGACTTTTGTTATCGAGGTATTCAAGGGGGTATTACTTGTGGGCTAGCTGCTCCACAAGAGCCTGCATTACTCAGAAGAGTAACGACAGGATATGGCAATATCACTGAAATTGAGTATGGGTTCTTATCTAATCCTGCCGTCTATGCAAAAGATGGTCAATCGCGTCTTGGACTTATAGACGTTCAGCCTAATCAAAGGGTGGTTAAAGCGATTGCTAGCAGTAATGGCGTGGGAGGTTTAAAGAAGATTTCTTACTTTTACAGAGGGTTAAGGTATGACCAAAAAGAAGGTATCCGTAGCTTTTCCGTAATTGATCAGCTTGACGAGTCAGATGGAAAAATAATACGTAGTAGCTACCACCAAGACAAAGATAGAAATGGGCTTGCTTATCAAGTAAATCTGATTGTAAAAGATATTGTAGTTCAGAGTACATATACTGAATGGCAAGTATTTTCTGGCATTGCTACTAATAGTAAATTCCGAATGCCAAAAAAAGTAATCGAAATCAATCGTGATTATAAAAACGGATTAAAAACCACGTCTAAAATCACTACCTATGATCAGTATGATACTTATGGCAATGCTAGATTAATTACTATAGTTAATGATGCCGAAACCATTTTAGGCATTGATAAAAATATTAAAATTACGGCAACGATTTATAAAAATGACGTTACTAACTGGTTATTGGGAAAGCCAGAAACGGTGACAGTCACTCATGAAAACCCAGCAGTGCTTCCAGTAATAACTCGAAAAACCAGCTTTACTTACTACCCATCAGGTGCTCTTTGGACTGAAACTATTGAGCCAAATAATACTTACTATTCATTAAAAAGTACGTTTGAATACGATGCATTTGGCAATCGTACCAAAGTAACGCTCAATGGTTGGGATGGCAAAGCACAAGTTTCGCGTACTGCCAGCAGTAAATATGATGATCAGAGTGGGCTATTCCTTGTTTCAAAAACTAATGCATTAAATCACATTGAAACGTTTACGCCACATACTCGATGCAGTGGTCTTCCTGCAATACATATTGATGCCAATAAACTAAAGACTATTTTAGAGTACGACAGCCTGTGTCGAAAGATAAAGGAAACGCGGTCTGATAATACCCAAACGATTTGGAACTATGCTTGGAAATCGAACTATCCAGCAAATTATGGAATGGATGATCACAGTGTTTACATGATAACAGAAACCAGTAGTGGCAGTTCTCCTACTACCGTCTGGTATGATGGACTGGGGCGTGAAGTACATACACAAACATTGGGTTTCAACGGGGAGAAAATTTTTCAAGATAATGTCTATGATGCCCGTGGTTTATTGGTATCCACTACCCCGCCTTACGAAGAAGGTAAATTCGCAGGTGACAATAGCTATCAAGTAACTAGCCAGTATGACGATATTGGACGCATCATTGAACTGAAAAGACCGTCAGAAGATGGTAATTCTAATATTACCCGCTATGATTATAATGGACTGACTACTACAGTTACAGATGCAAATGGGCGTAGCCGCTCAACCACTACCAACGCATTGAATAAACCAGCCCGAATTGCAGAAGCTAATGACGCATCTACTATTTCTCATTTTTATGATGGCATTGGCAATTTGCGCAAGACAGATACAAATGGGCAGGTAATTGAAATTACTTACGACATTCTTGGTAATAAATCGGCGATGAAAGACCCAGCAATGGGATATTGGGAATATAAGTCGAATGCTTTTGGTGAGCTTTATTGGCAGAAAGATGCCAAGAGTCAAATATCTATTATGGAATATGATATCTTAGGGCGCATGGTGAAACGCTCTGCCATAGATGATACAGCCTCATGGACTTATGACACGGCTTTATACGGCAAAGGTAAGTTGGCGAAGGAAGCCAATAAAAGTAGTCAAACTGTTTACACTTACGACATGTTAGGGCGTGCATCTAAAACCAGCCGCACTATTGATGGTGAAACTTTTACCTCCAGTTTGTTCTATGACCAATATAGCCGCCCTATGATGGAATCCTATCCTGATAATGTTTTCATTATGCGCGAGTACAGTGATACAGGTTATCTAAAACGTATTAGCATCCCCAAGGAAAATATTTGGGATTATAGTGCGGGGCAGGTATTGGTGACCGTTCAAAAACTTGCTGTAGAAGTTGGCAAGCTAAATCAGCAAATCAAAGCACAGACCAGCACTTATTTGCTGTATATTGGCAAGGCGACAACCTACCAACAAAATGCAGACTTATTGGATAAAGAATCTGGTCAGTTTTCTGATGAAGCTAAAATTTTGCGACAGGCGGCAGAACAATTATTAATATTGGCAGCAGACCATAAGCGTCAGATGGACTTTCTGAATGCAACAGCCACAAAAGAAAGTACTAAAATTCTTAAATTTCTCAAAGAACTTAACGGTGCTTATCAGTACGGTGAGAATTCAACTTAGGGAACCTCTAAAAACCCGGCGTATTGCAACGGTTAGCGTTGGCCTATCGGCATTTTGTTAAAAAAACACCAACCCATCTCAATTTTTAGCACACCAAGCCACAATCAGGTTGTTTTTCCGCATTTTTGCTGTTTTTTCGGGAATTTCTCCATCAAATGGGCACAACTCCGCCCTCTCTGAGCGAACAGAGCCGACGCAGGTTATACACGGTTGCTTTGATGCTGAGGCCGAATACTGCCCGTGCCAACCCAATGCTGCGGATGGCTTTGCCACCCATCGCACAGATTGACCCAAACACATGCTCAACCCGTGCGCGGGGTCTGGCGATGCGGGTGTTGCGGCGTTTCTGGCAGTCGGATTGCGGCTTGCCTTTCTTGGCTTTGTGCTGGATGTGTAACCGCCAGCTACCTTGGTTGAGGCGTTGTTCACGGGATTGGTCTTCATAACCTTTGTCCGCCCATACGTCACGGCTGGTGTTGGCTCGGTCAAGCACCGCTTCAAAATGGTTGGTGTCATGCTCTTTGGCGGTGCTGATGTGGCGTTTGCGGATGAGTTTGTATTTCCGATCGGCACTGATACTGAGTTTGTAGCCGTGGTAGCTTTTGCCGTGTTTTTTCGTCCAGCTTGCTTCCGTATCCTTTTGGCGACGTTGGGCAGGTGTCCAGCCAGCGGGTGTTGCCGCTTGTTCCAACAGCGCTTTTTCTTCTTTGTGGAAATGTTGTTTAGGGGCTTCCACCAGCGTGGCATCGACGATTTGACCACCACGGGCAATAAAACCGTGTTGTTGTAATTGCCGTTGGACGGCATCAAACAGGGCATCCGCACCACCTGCCGCACTGATCCGTTCACGGAATACCCACAAGGTATTGGCATCCGGGATCGTGCTGGAATGACGCAGGCCACAAAACCGTTGGAACGACAGCCGGTCAAGCAATTGGTATTCCAATGCCTCGTCCGACAGGTTGTACAGGTGTTGCAACACCAAGACCCGTACCATCAGTTCCGTTGGGTAGGGTGGACGGCCTCCTCGCTTGTCACTTGGGCGTGGGGCGATGTGGTCGATTTCTGCTGCCAAGGCGACAAAGTTGACGTGCTGGTTCAGCGTGGACAGCAGGTCGCCCTTGCGGTCGAGTTTCTGTTCACGCTCTTCGGCGGCAAACAGACTGGTTTTGATGGCACTTTTCTTGGGCATGGCTAGTAACGGGGCGGTGGCTCAGATGAGCATTTTCTCACATTTGTGTGGGTATCAGTGGGTTTTTAGAGGTTCCCTTATATTACTGAGATACCCAAAGTATTTGTGGATGGTGCAGCTCCATCGTATCTGAATGTCGCTCAATTTTACCTGAACAAAGCCATTCAATATCAAACGCTTGTAGCTCAAGAAACTAAAACAGCCAGTGATAAAACTAGCCAAGCGAAAGACAAGGAAAGCACTAGCGTTACTTATCAACAACAAGCAAACGATAATAAGCAATTGGCTTTGGAGTACTACGAAAAAGCAAAGCAAGAAACTAAAAAGCTCCGTGAACTTGAGTTGAAGTTGAAAGACTACCAAGCAGCCTCTGGTCAATTGTCAGCCGCTTTGCAGACAACTGATAACATGGTCGTGCTATGGGCAGCAACCAGCTATGACACGCTGGGCAGGCTGTCTGGCGAAGTTGCGGGTAATGGTCTGGTGACGCGGCGCGAATTTGACCCGTACAGTGGCTATTTGAAGCACGTCACGACTGATCTGGATGGCTACTGGACAGGTGCGTTACGGGATTTGGAATACACTTATGATGCGGTCGGCAATGTCAGCAACCGCCGGGATAATGTGAGTGGGTATAGCGATATTTACACTTACGACCCAGTTTATGACCGTTTAATGACAGCTACTCGCACCACAGACAGTGGGCAAAGTGGCTTCAATGAGCAGTACGATTACGATAATTATGGCAACCTTGATTATAAGACTAATGCTGGTGATTTGGTGTATGACCCGCTCAAACCGACACAACTGCGATCGTTAATGAAATCAGCGTGGGTGAAAAAGTCGTACACCTATGATGCCAATGGCAATATGAAGCAGGCGGGCGATAACACCATTAGCTCATGGTCAAGCTTCAACCAGCCGCTCCAAATCAATAATGCCAAAACCAACACCAGCAGCACGTTCCTGTACGACGCCAACCAGCAACGCATCAAGCAGGTGACGGGAACAACTGGCAAGAGCGAGACTGTGCTAAACGTCAGCCCTGCGTTCCAAGTGACGTATTCGGATGTGGGGGTGAACGACCGTCTGACGCAATACAAACACTCGTTGTACGTAGGTGACAAAGTAGTGGCGATTCAGGTACGCACCTTGAAAAACGGCGTAAAAATACCGGATGAAATGCGCTACCTGCACCATGATGCCCTCGGCAATGTGGACACGCTGACCAATGGCACCGGTAAGGTAATCCAGCGGCTGAATTACGACCCGTTCGGCAAGCGCAGCGTGACTTTCGGTATGGATGCTGACCAGAAAGCATGGACAGCACAAGGCTTCACCGGGCATGAACACCTCGACGGCCTCGGTCTAATCGACATGAATGCACGGTTGTACGACCCGGAAATCGGGCGCTTTCTCAGTGCTGACACGCTAATCCCCGATGCTGGGCTAATGCACAGCTACAACCGCTATATTTACGTGTTGAACAACCCCTTGAAGTACACCGACCCCAGCGGGCATAGCTGGCTCAGTGACCGTTGGGAAGACTTCACCGACTCCATCCGTCAGGCAGCGGGTTGGATACGTGACAATTTCACACTGGTAGCCAACATTGCGATACAAGCGGCATTAGGGCCAGCAGGCAGCCTTGCCATCAGCATTATGCGGGGAGCTGCCGCCGGGTTTGTGGGCGGTCTGGTCAGCACCGGCTCGTTACAAGGGGCGGTACAGGGCGCATTTTGGGGCGGAATCGGCGCAGGTGTCGCCGGATTTGTCGGGCATGGAGGTGCATTCGGCTATGCTTGGGGTGATGCTTCGCCTTTTGGCAACATGCGCTTATTGGCGCACGGCGCTAGCCAAGGGCTAATCACACAGCTACGTGGTGGCAACTTCCGTTCGGGCATGGTGGGTGCAGTAGCGGGTGGGCTATCGCCTGCGGGTGACATGCTGGCGCACGGCGGCGGCAACATTGTCAGCCGTTCTGTGATTGCTGCTGTATTCGGTGGGTTGGCAGCGCAAGCCAGCGGCGGCAGCTTCGCCGATGGAGCGCTCAGTGCCGCGATGGTGCATTTGTTTAATGACGAAGCCGCGAATTGGAGGGAAGAGGCTGCTCAAGAAAGTGCAGAGGTTGAAGCGATGTCACCTGTTGAATTAGAAGAATGGCGTCAATGGAAGATTCAACAAGGGGCAACGGAAGCGGAGGCTCTGGCAATAATAATTCCAGCCGGATGGGTATCTGGTGGAGCAATAGCAAGCTTTGCAACATATCGTGCCAGTTCTAGCATGATGACGGTTTCAAGGTGGGGAAGACCAGGTTTGCAGTCTGGGGACTGGGTAATGAAGGGTGGAAAGAATGTATGGAGCTATTTTTGGTCTGGGAAATGGCAACCTGGAGTAGGGAATGAGTTTGCTAGTTTTAACTCTGGTGCTTCTTTTTCTGTTCCTAGGAGTACGATTCAGTGGCCAAAGGGTTGGGGAATTGATGGTTACATTAAAGGGGTGTTGGGACAGAGAAAATATACACCCTAGTTGAAGAGAGGAATTGTTCGATGCTTTATATACAGTGGATTGGTGGATGTTTTCTTTTTTTTCTCTTCTGTTGGATATTTATAATTAATTGGAGTTCTATATTAAGTCGAATGATGAAAGGGAGAGTATCTAGCTGGATACCCTTAATTGGTGGAATTTCTGGTTGTTTGTCCTTTTTGGTTATCCCACTGGATTTAACTTCCGTATGGTGGATTCCTTTTGTTGTTGAGTGGGGATGTCTTCCGGGGTTTGGTTATACATTAGTACATTTGATTTCTAGAAAAAAAGATAAGCATTAAACGTCAGCCCCGCGTTCCAAGTGACGTATTCGGATGTGGGGGTGAACGACCGTCTGACGCAATACAAACACTCCTTGTACGTGGGTGACAAAGTAGTGGCGATTCAGGTACGCACCTTGAAAAACGGCGTAAAAACACCGGATGAAATGCGCTACCTGCACCATGATGCTCTCGGCAATGTGGACACGCTGACCAATGGCTCCGGTAAGGTAATCCAGCGGCTGAATTACGACCCGTTCGGCAAGCGCAGCGTGACTTTCGGTATGGATGCTGACCAAAAGGCATGGACAGCACAAGGTTTCACCGGGCATGAACACCTCGACGGCCTCGGTCTAATCGACATGAATGCGCGGTTGTATGACCCGGAAATCGGGCGCTTTCTCAGTGCTGACACGCTAATCCCCGATGCTGGGCTAATGCACAGCTACAACCGCCATATTTACGTGTTGAACAACCCCTTGAAGTACACCGACCCCAGCGGGCATAGCTGGCTCAGTGACCGTTGGGAAGACTTCACCAACTCCATCCGTCAGGCAGCGGGTTGGATACGTGACAATTTCACGCTGGTGGCCAACATTGCGATACAAGCATTATTACCGGGAGCAGGTAGCCTTGCCATCAGCATTATGCGGGGAGCTGCCGCCGGGTTTGTGGGCGGTCTGGTCAGCACCGGCTCGTTACAAGGGGCGGTACAGGGCGCATTTTGGGGCGGAATCGGCGCAGGTGTCGCCGGATTTGTCGGGCATGGAGGTGCATTCGGCTATGCTTGGGGTGATGCTTCGCCTTTTGGCAACATGCGCTTATTGGCGCACGGCGCTAGCCAAGGGCTAATCACACAGCTACGTGGTGGCAACTTCCGTTCGGGCATGGTGGGTGCAGTAGCGGGTGGGCTATCGCCTGCGGGTGACATGCTGGCGCACGGCGGCGGCAACATTGTCAGCCGTTCTGTGATTGCTGCTGTATTCGGTGGGTTGGCAGCGCAAGCCAGCGGCGGCAGCTTCGCCGATGGAGCGCTCAGTGCCGCCATGGTGCATTTGTTTAATGACGAAAGAAATTGGTGGAGAGTTTTCCGACAAGGACAACTTGCCCACCAACGGTTGCAGGCATACCTGACCGGGCGTGATTCAAACCTTATTGCTGACAGGGGAAGATGGGTGGATCAGGATGGCAATAAGCATCATGTCGCTGGCTTTTTTGGTTCGGGTACAGGACGGGTTGATCTAACCAATACCGCCTCAAATGAAGTTTGGGAAATCAAGCCCAACAGCATTTATGGTCATGCAACAGGCCCTGCCCAGCTTGCCTCCTATGTCTTATCTGGTGGTCTGGTTCTAGGAGGGAATCTGGATGGGTTGAATGTTGGGGACACCCTCACCCTGCCCGGATTTGACATGGACTTCTCCTATTACAATGAAGGGGGTGGTATGATTTATTATGACTCGTCATATTCAGGGTATGATGCCGTAGGGGACATGCTCCGTAATGGTCCCCCCGTTCCCGCCCTCCCTTTGCCCGGTCTTGGACGGTTTGCGTATTGATCAAAGGACAAACGATGGACACTGTTGACAAATTATTGAGGTTCTCAGGCCAAATCCCTGCCATGCAACAAGGATTCAAGGATGCCGGTTTTCTGATCCCTGACATGATGCTGTCGCACATTGAAAACATGCGTGTTCGTGGTTCCCAAGAAAAAAGCTATGCGTATTATAAATTGGAACGTACCCGTGAACGCATGGGCTTTTGGGGGATGGATATGGAAGTCTCAGGTAAAACCTATAGGACAGACCGTAAACATTCCCGCTACCAGTCTGAATACATCAGTTGGCTGATCGATACACTGGATTCAGAGAAGTTCAATCTACCTCATACAGGGTCGTATGAAGCAATCGCTCTGAACACTTTTGATCCCAACGGTATTAGGGACTACCAATTCGGCTTTGAGAACTTTGAAGTTAAAAGTCAGTACATACTGGCACTCAAAAACCAACAGGAGCAGGAGATCAGGCTCTACCAGCCAGAGATAGACAAGTTCCCCCCCCCTGACAAGGTTACGCTGGGTCAGATACGCCAGTTGCTGGATGGCATCCTGTTTCCCCTTGGGTTTGAGGGGTACTCAGCCTCAAAATTCCGGGGACGTATCCTGCACCGAAAATTGCTGGATGATGACATCATGGTTTGGCATGAGTATGCCGACCATGCGGGTATGTCACGGGGAGGAGGCGATTGGACTGTTTTTGTCAAATTAGCACCCCCGAATGTTACCTTCGCGGAGATAGATTCTGATTACCGGACACAGAAATACTTTGTTGAAGACATGCCACCATTCCTGTTCACTGGAAAACCCTATTATGCTCGCCGTCATGAGGGAAACTGGAACCAAATTGTATTTGGTGCTTTAGCTCATGCAAAAATGCTTGGGTTGTTTTTTGAGCATTGGGAGATTGCAAAACAAATTGGTATAGATCAAACAATCGAATAAGACGCGAAGTGGTGTGGAAAGACGGGCACACCTCCCTGCCTGAAATGGATAAACACCAACTGGCTGTCGCTTTGATGCAATTAGTGGCAGCCCAATACCTGCAACGGAAGCAACCGACACATGACCACGATTGAATACAAAATCCTCGACCCACGCATTGGCACTGAATTTCCCCTGCCTGAATATGCCACCAATGGCTCAGCGGGAATGGACTTACGTGCTTGTTTAGATGCACCGCTGGTATTGACTGCGGGGAACACAGAACTGATTCCAACCGGGATTGCGATTCATATTGGCGACCCAACGTTGGCTGCTGTCATTTTGCCGCGTTCTGGGTTGGGGCATAAACACGGGATTGTGCTGGGGAATCTGGTCGGTTTGATTGATTCGGACTACCAAGGGCAATTATTCATTTCCTGCTGGAATCGGGGCAGTGCCAGTTTCACGATTCAACCGGGCGAACGCATTGCGCAATTGGTGTTTGTGCCGGTAGTGCAAGTCGCGCTGCAACAGGTTAACGATTTCGATCAATCGCACCGTGGTGAAGGCGGTTTTGGGCATTCCGGTAGGCACTAAACCATGAGTATTCCACAACCGCTCGTTTCGCATTCCTTATTCCGTGCTTACGACGTGCGCGGCGTGTATGCCGACAACCTCACCGAACACAGTGTGCGCATGATTGGGCAAGCCATCGGCTCGGAATTGCGTGAGCGGGGTGAGCAAGCAGTGGTGGTTGGGCGCGATGGGCGGCTTTCCAGCCCCACCTTGGCGCAAGCGGCGATTGAAGGGTTGATGGCGGCGGGTTGTCACGTCACCGATGTGGGTTTAGTGCCAACGCCGGTGTTGTATTTCGCCGTGCAGTCCGGGCTTGCGCCGCACGGGGTGATGATCACCGGCAGCCACAATCCGCCCGACCAAAACGGCATTAAAATTGTGATTAACGGTGAATGCCAGTACAACGAGCAAATTCAACGCTTGTATGAACGCATTATGCGCGGCGAACTCTGGCATCAGCCCGACGCGGGCAGTGTGCAAACCGCCAGTATTCTGAGCGCGTACCAACACACCGTGTGCCAGCAAATCCACCTGCAACGCCGCTTGCGCATTGGGCTGGATTGCGGCAATGGCGCTACCGCATTATTGGCAGAACATTTTTTCCGCGATTTGGGTTGCGAAGTCCACCCGCTGTTTTGTGACGTCGATGGCAATTTCCCCAACCATTCCCCCGACCCGACGCAACCTGCGAATCTGCAAGCGCTGCAAACCTTGGTACGTGAACAAGGGCTGGATATTGGCATTGCTTTTGATGGCGACGGCGACCGCTTGATTGCCGTCGATGGTAACGGGCATATCCTTTGGCCTGATCGTATCCTCACCCTGCTGGCACAAGCAATCCTGCCACAGCAGCGGGGGCGCACCGTTGCCTATGATGTGAAATGCACCTATCGCTTGGATCAAGCCATTCGTGATGCAGGCGGCATTCCCGGCATGTGCATTAGCGGGCATTCCCTGCTGAAAAAATACATCCGTGAACACAATGCAGTGTTGGGCGGCGAATTCAGTGGGCATATTGTGCTACGCGATCGCGGCATGGAATACGACGATGGCATGTACATTGCCGCGCGTTTGCTGGAAGTGTTGGCGCAGGAAACCGCGCCCCCCGCGCAAGTGTTCGCCCGCATCCCCGAAGGTTTCAGTACCCCGGAACACAAGGTTTACTTTGCCTCCTACGAATCTGCCGGGGTGGCAATGGCGCTATGGATGCAGCATCAGCAATTACAGGCGCAACGTTTGATTACGCTCGATGGAATGCGTGCCGAATACACCGACGGCTGGGGTTTGGCACGTGCCTCCAATACCAGCCCCACCATTACCTTGCGCTTTGAAGCCGATACGCCGGAACGCTTAGAAGCCATCCGCGCCCTGTTTCGTGCCGATATTCAACGCCTGCAATTGACCCCGGAGGCATTGCCGTTTTAATCTTGCTCCCCTTACCCTCAAGGATTCTCACCACATGAGCAAGAAACAAAGCAATTCGCAAGACAATGACCCGGAATTCTGGGACTTGGCAGAGAAATTTATTGAGTTGGCGAATACCTCGGTCGATACCAGCGATTTAGGCAAGGTCGGCGCTGCCATGTTGTATGCAGCGGCGCGTTTCAATACCTTCGTGGTCGCTGCTTCGTCCATTGACCGCAAAGAATTCATCGAAGACGCTGACGACACGATGGATTACCTCAGCAAACAATTCCGCCACATGCTCGGCGATAACCTGCGTGATTTCAAAGACAACTACAAGGTTTACATCAAGCATTCTGACGACGAAAACGCTTAAGCGCTTCATTCCCAGATACAAGAAAGCCACAAGCAACGCCTGTGGCTTTCTTTTTACAGAGCGCTTAAAGCTTAGAGACGTTCAAAGATCGCCGCAATACCTTGACCACCACCGATACACATCGTCACCAGCGCGTACTTGCCATTGGTACGTTGCAATTCATACACGGCTTTCGTCGCGATGAATGCCCCTGAACAACCGACCGGATGACCCAAGGCAATCGCACCGCCGTTCGGGTTGGTTTTCGCCAGATCCAATTCCAGACCTTTAGCCACTGCTAAAGATTGCGCTGCAAACGCTTCGTTGGATTCAATAACATCCATTTGATCCAGTTTCAAACCGGCTTTTTTCAGCGCCAATTTAGACGCTGGAATCGGACCTTCACCCATGATGTCGTTGGGAACACCTGCGAGGGCATAAGACACCAAACGTGCCATCGGTTTGTGACCCGCATTCAGCGCCACATCAGCCGCTGCCAGGACGAAGAACGCCGCGCCATCGTTGATACCAGACGCATTACCGGCAGTTACCGAACCGTCTTTTTTGAAGGCAGGACGCATTTTCGCCAACGATTCCAACGTAGTATTCGGTTTGAGATGTTCGTCAGTATCAAAGATTACATCGCCTTTGCGCGTTTTCTTCACGATAGGCACGATTTGTGACACAAAACGACCGTCCGCTTGCGCTGCCGCCGCCCGACGTTGAGATTCCAGCGCGAATGCATCTTGGTCTTCACGGCTGATATTCCATTTAGTTGCCAAGTTTTCAGCGGTAATCCCCATATGCCCAACGCCAAATGGGTCAGTCAGCACGGCGACCATGCTGTCAATTGCGCTGGTATCACCCATACGTGCCCCAGAACGCAGGGCTGGCAACATGTATGCCCCTTTGGACATCACCTCAACACCACCACCAATACCGTAATCGGCATCACCCAACATAATGTTTTGTGCGGTAGTCACAATCCCCTGCAAACCGGATGAACACAAACGACTCACTTGCATCGCTACCGATTCCATCGGCAAACCCGCCTGAATCGACGCCACGCGAGATACATAAGCATAGCGAGAATCGGTAGGGATACAATTACCCACCGTCACATAGCTAATTTCTTGCGGATCCACACCAGAACGTGCCACAGACTCCTTCATAACCGCGCCCGCTAACTCACTGGCATCCATATCTGCCAATGAACCACCGAATGCACCAATCGCAGAACGCACGGCGCTTAATACAACAACATCTCGACTCATCATTTCTCTCCTAAAGCAAAAAAGACCACTCCCTCAATTGACTGGCAATTGACTAGCGAAGTGGTTACTACTTACAACAAGTAATGATAACTGCGGTACAATGCTTATATTTTTCAAACGAACAAGGTCGTAACCATGAGCAGTAAGTCCCATGATACTGCATCCATTCTAATGGAAGCACTCCCTTACATCCAAAAATATTCCGGCAAAACCATTGTGGTCAAATACGGCGGCAATGCCATGACCGACCCAGCATTGCAACAAAGTTTTGCCCGCGACATCGTGCTGCTTAAACAAGTGGGGATTAACCCGGTGGTTATTCACGGCGGTGGCCCGCAGATCGGCAACTTGCTCAAGCAAATCGGCAAGGAAAGCCATTTCGTGGATGGAATGCGCGTCACTGATGCCGAAACGATGGATGTAGTGCAAATGGTGCTAGGTGGTTTGGTCAATAAGCAAATCGTCAATATGATCAATCAGGCAGGCGGACGCGCGATTGGTTTGACCGGCAAAGATGGCAATATGATCATTGCCCGCAAGCTGGTACTGGAACGCAAAGCCGCCGAAAACCAACCCTCTGAAATCATTGACCTCGGACACGTCGGCGAAGTCACTGAGATTGATGCCAGTGTGGTGCGCATGTTGGAAGAAGACCGTTTCATCCCCGTGATTGCCCCCATTGGCGTAGGGCGTGACGGCACGAGTTACAATATCAATGCTGACATCGTGGCGGGCAAAATGGCGGAAGTTTTAAATGCCGAACGTTTGTTGTTACTAACGAATACCCCCGGTGTACTCGACAAGCAAGGTGTCTTGATAGAAACCCTGAGTCAGGCAGACATTCAGAACTTGATCGCCGACGGCACGATTCAAGGCGGCATGTTACCCAAACTCGCGTGTGCTACGGATGCGATTTCAGCAGGGGCGAAAAGCGCCAGTATTATTGATGGTCGAGTGCCGCACGCATTATTGCTGGAACTGTTGACGGATCAGGGCGTGGGGACGATGGTGACACCTTGAGTAATTTACTCAAGCGTTCCCGGTCTTTTTCATAACGCTGGCGCAGACGGTCTTGCTCGGTTTGGTTTTCCTGCAAGGCGTGGTCGTAAGCCGCCAGAGTGTTTTCAGCATCATGAATGTA
Source organism: Thiothrix winogradskyi (assembly GCF_021650935.1). Lineage (NCBI taxonomy): Bacteria > Pseudomonadati > Pseudomonadota > Gammaproteobacteria > Thiotrichales > Thiotrichaceae > Thiothrix > Thiothrix winogradskyi. The sequence continues at coordinate 3,397,327 of NZ_CP091244.1, forward strand.
ACCCCTGAGTTTTTCACGTTGCTCAGGCTCGGCGACTTTACGGGTTTGCTCCCTGACCACCGCTAACTTGGCTTCCAGGGACTCGCGGCGTTCCGCAATGGATTGGGTATTTTTATCCAGTACCGCCAACTTGCTGTGGAAAACCGCCTCAAGTTCAGCGACATCGGCATAATTAGCCAGTAAGTGATCATCTTGCTCTTGTTGCTTATTATCCATGGCGTCCCGCAGTTTTGCCAAGGTTTCGCGGCGTTTGCCTGCGGCAATCTCTTCCTCGGTTGGTGCTGCCGGAAAGGTTTGCACCGTCATGCCTTGCTTATTGAGCTGGTCATGACCCTGCTTTTCGACAGAAGGGGGAACAACATCCGAGTAATGCACCATACCTGCGGCATCCACCCAACGGTATAAACCAGCCTGCACCCCATTGGCGAACAGTAATAAGGCAAACAAAGCAAAGTGGGGTAATAGGGCAATTCGTTTCATGACGTATAAAAATCTCAGATGATTTATATACGTCGATTTTTAGCATTTATGTTTAAATAAAGCGTGCAGCGAGCGGAAGAACGGGATAATTAGGGTTACGAAGTGCGCAATGCCCCTTTCAACAAGGGGCATTGCGGCACAATCAAACGGTTAACGAACCGTGTAGAAAGCATCCGGCACACTGGAACGGATGCGGCTCAAATTGGCTTTGGCTTCGCTCTCGCTGCTGAAGGGCACGCGGACTTTGTAATAGCCGCCAACTTGATCAACCACGGCATTGAAGCCTGCGGATTGCATCTGGCTACGCATCGCTTCAGCCGTTCCCCTGTTTTGGCTGGCAACCACTTGCACCGCAAAAGAACCACCAGCAGAATTGCTATAGCCACCACCGGACGATGAGCCACCAGGGGCAGTGTAGTCGTAATAACTACCGGTAGAGCCAGTACCAGAACCAGCAGAGCCACTGCCATAAGAAGAACCGGTCGAAGCACTGCCAGCACCATAATCATAATAAGACGTGTTGGAAGTGGTTCCGGTGTTAGCAGGCGGTGCGGTGGTAGTGCCGTAACCGTAATCGGTACCCCCGGTAGTCGTACCGTAAGTGTTGCTGTTATAAGGCGCGTAATCGCCGCCCGTGGTTGCGCCTGCTTGCGTATTAGCGTTAGGCACAGGTGCACAGCCAGCCATCAAGGTTGCTAAAGTCAGCGCAACTGCGCCCATTTTCATTTGATTGTTCATAAGTCCAAGCCCCAAGTGCTAAGTGATTGTTGTATTGATAGACAATGGTATGTTTGTGAAGGTTCCCAAACAAGAGACCATTCTCAAGAAAAATGTTCATAACCTTGCCGTTTATCAGAAAAGGCATAATCTACGGACAAACCCGCTTGATTATCATCCACTTCCCCGATAACTGTAACCTGAATATGATAGTTATTAGCCACTTTCTGCACCTCACCTAAGTACTGTTTGGGGATGGTAAATAATAACTCGTAATCATCACCACCCCTCAGTGCAAAGTTCAACCTTTCTGCCAACGTAAGCTGTTGTAATGCCGGTGAAAAAGGCAGTGCTTGATGTTGTAACCGCGCCCCCACCCCAGAAGCGGTTAAGATATGCCCCAAATCTGCCAACAACCCGTCAGAAATATCCATACAAGCCGTCGCAAACCCACGCAAAAGCTGCCCTAACATCATACGCGGGGTGGGATAGTTCAAACGTTGCACACAAAACGCCGCTGCCGCCGCTGGTAATGCCAAACGTTGCTGCACAATCGCCAAACCTGCTGCCGCATCGCCTAACGTGCCAGACACACAAATCAGATCACCGTGTTGCGCCCCACGTCGCAATAACGCCCTACCCGGCTGCACCCAACCCATTACCTGAATGGTAATACTCAGTGCACCGCGAGTCGTATCGCCCCCAATCAAAAAAATGCCGTGTTGTTCCGCCAATTCCCGCATTCCGCGCGTGAATTCTGCCACCCAAGATTGATCCGCAGCAGGCAGGGAAAGCGCCAAGGTAAACCACGCCGGTTCCGCCCCCATTGCCGCCAAATCACTCAAATTCACCGCCAACGCCTTATAACCAATGGCGTGCGGCGGCGTATCCAACGGAAAATGTACCCCGACATTGGACGTATCGACTGACACCACCAATTCCTTATCCGTTGGTAACACCAACACTGCCGCATCATCCCCGACACTGACCCGCACATTATCCGGCACAGGTTGCCACAAAAAATATTCGCGGATTAGAGCAAATTCCGACATACTACCGCCCGTTAATCGCTAAATAATAAACTCTGGCAGATTTCCACAAGCCCAGCCAGATGTTTTTATGCTAAACGCTTACAATGGAACAGCCACCTAGGGCTGTACGTTATTCTTGCTGGAGCATAAATGGAAACAAGCTCGGAAACAAAAATTGGGTGCTTACACGTCGTTGGCGTGATTTTATTAACCGTATTCATCTCCGTCAGCGTTACGCTGTGGGTCGTACAGTACTTTTTATTCCCCAAACCGTTTAAACCTGTCACTCTCAATGAGCATGAAACCACCGTTTTGGAGCAAAAACTCCAACATCTCCATTTACCCTCGGATGACCTCACCCCAGAACCCTACACCGAAGCAGGCGCAAGCCGTGAAATTTCGCTAACCGAAAAAGAGCTGAACGCCTTGCTGGCAAAAAACACCGACATGGCAGAGAAAGCCGTGATTGACCTCGCGGACAACCTCGCCAGCGCCAAAATCTTGCTGCCACTTGACCCCGACTTCCCGTTTATCGGCGGTAAAACGCTCAAAGTAAATGCAGGCATGGAATTGGCTTACGCAAACAATAAGCCGATTATCAAGCTCAAAGGCGTCAGTGTTTGGGGCGTACCCGTGCCCAATGCTTGGCTTGGCAATCTGAAAAATGTGGATCTGGTCAACGAATTTGGCGGTAATGCCGGTTTCTGGCAATCCTTTGCCGCTGGCGTCGAAAACATTCAGGTACAAGAAGGGCATCTGCTTATCAAACTGAAAGAATAACGCCTACAGCACTGTGCCGCCACGTGTGGTCGGGTCATACGCCAGTGTCATGCCAGAAGCGGTATCGGTCGCAAATTGTGCCAATACCGCTTCCGCATCAGCCCAATACGGTTGTTGTTGGGCATGTTGCAACGGCGTGAAATGGCGGCTGTATAAACGCGCCAACCGCGCTTGCGCTGCCGGATCGCGATAATCCGCCAGCGCTTCCACCACCGCAACGGCTGCCGCACGGTTATTACACATCAACAACTGGTCGCAACCCGCCGCCAACGCGGCTTTTGCCCGCCCGACAAAATCACCTGCGGCTGCCGCTGCTGCCATATCCAAGGCATCGCTGAAAATTGCCCCCTGAAAGCCCATTTGCCCGCGCAAAATACCGCGCAACCAGCGCGTCGAAAATCCTGCTGGCACATCATCCACACACGGATACACCACATGCGAGGGCATCACCGCCTCCAAGCCTTGTGCAATCAAATGCCCGAATGGGGCAATGTCTTCCGCCCACAAGGTTTCCCAGCGGCGCTCGTCACACGGCAAGGCTTCATGCGAATCCGCCGTCACGCCACCATGACCGGGGAAATGTTTGCCAACCGACACCATGCCTGCCAAACGTGCGCCCTGCATCCACACGCCGGTCAATGCCATTACCGGTTGCGCTTGCTGCCCGAAAGCACGATCACCAATGACCCGACTTAAGCCACGATCAATATCCAACACGGGCGCAAAGCTGAAATCTACGCCCACCGCTTGCAACTCAGATGCCATTAACCAGCCCATGCGTTGCGCCGCGTGCTTCGCTGCCGCCGGTGACTGTTGGTATAACGCTGCGTAATACCCCGCAGGCGGCAAACGCTGAAAACCTTCCCGAAACCGTTGCACGCGCCCGCCTTCCTGATCCACCGCCACCAGCAAATGCGGTTCACGCACTGCTCGAATCGCCGCCGTCAACGCCGCCAATTGCGCCGGATTCTGGTAATTACGCGCAAACAATATCACGCCCCCGACGGCGGGATGTTGCAACAACTCACGGTCTTCAGCACTCAACGCCGTACCGGCTAAATCCAGCATGACTGGTCCCAATGACATCAGGCTCGCTCCTTGTGTTTGCTATTAAATATGCGCCGCATCCTGTAACAACTGGCGCACCAGTGCAACCGCTTCAGCAAGATTTTCACCCCACGTGATAAAACCGTCCTCATGCCCCAACATCACAACCGTATTAAGCGCTGGCTGAGTATCCCGCAATACAGCTTGCATCGCCTGCGCCATTTGTGGCGTGCCATAGGGAATATCGGCTGCCGTACACGTCAATCCCAGCGCCTGCGCTTGCTGCCAAAGCTGGGGATGATGCCCGTGAATAATCGCGTTAGCCATCGGCACACACTGGTAAATTGCCGCGTGGGTCATGGCTTCCGACGACGGTTTACGCGCCCCAACCGCCTGCAACCAATGGTGCTGGACATCGCAAGCCAACACTTGCGCATAGTGTTGGGCAGTCAAGATTGGTAGATGCCCTGTTTGCGTTCCCGTAATCACAAACGCGCCCTGCACTTCATGCGTCACCGTGCGCACACTGACATTGCCGTAACCCAAACCACCGTACCGCGCAGCATCCTGCCCCAATACACCCCATTGCCACAACAAACTACGGCTGTGATTGAGCGCGTCAAAATCAGGACAATCCAATCCTGCGTCACTCGCGGTGTATGACAAGGTAAATTTAATAACGCCCTCGGCTTCTGGCGGGTGCATATGCTTTCCTGTTTTGTGATACTTTCGAGATTATGCAAGTAAACATCCAAACCTTACACCACAGCGAAGACGAATTCGGCACAATCACCGTGCTGGATGATGGCGAATGCCGCATTCTCGCCTTTGCGCCCAACGACGAACAAAGCCGTTGCCTGAAAGCTACCCCGCATGTATTGCAATACGAATATACCCAAGCCATGTTGCTGGTATTGCTGTTTTGCCAACCAAAACGGGTACTGATTTTAGGCTTAGGTGGCGGCAGTTTGGTCACTGCCCTGCACCGCCACATCCCCGGCATTCACATTACCGCTGTGGAACTACGCGCCACCGTCATCGACGTTGCCCAGCGTTTTTTCCAAATGCCGCGCAGCAAACGCCTGCAAATCATCCAACAAGATGCCGACGACTTTCTGAACAGCGCGGAAATACGCAAAGTTGATGTGGTATTCGCCGACCTCTACCACGGTGATGGCGTGGATCATGTGCAATTGCGTGCCGATTTTATCGCCCGCTGTGCCGCCAATATCAAGGAAGACGGCTGGCTAGTAATGAATTGCTGGACAGAACAGCGCGAAGATCCCTTGTTACGCGATGCCTTACGCGCACACTTTACCGACATTCGCACCGTGCTGACGGGCAGCAAAAACTGGGTGATAATCGCAGGCAAAACGCCTGATTTTCAAACGACCCGTGCCTTGAAAGATACTGCTGAACACCTGAGTGCTTCGCTAGGCTTCTCATTGATACGTTCACTCATGCGCTCGCGGGCATTAGGCGAATAGCCTGTGTTATAGTATCCCCACCCACTTAATCGGAAAAAACCATGCGCAAACTGCCACGCTTGTTACTCGCTCTCTGTTTAACCTACGCCCCGTTCGCCTTCGCCGAAACTGTGCTGAAACGCGGCAATGGCACTGAACCGGAAACGCTGGATATTCACCAATCCTCCGGCGTTTCTGAAGCGAATATTCAGCGCGATATGTTTGAAGGGCTGGTCACAGAAGATGCGCTTGGCAAGCTGCAACCCGGCGTGGCAGAAAAGTGGGAAATCAGCGCCGACGGTAAGCGCTACACCTTCCACTTACGCAAAGACAGCCAATGGTCAGATGGCAGCGCCGTAACCGCTGACGATTTCGTGTACGCCTACCAGCGGGCGCTGGCACCGGAAACCGCATCCGACTACGCTTTTATTCTGTGGCCGATTGCGGGCGCTGAAGCCTTCAACAAAGGCGAACAAAAAGACCCTGCCAGCATTGGCGTGAAAGCCCTTAACCCGCAAACGCTGGAAATCACGCTCAAAGCACCCACCTCCTATTTCCTCGGCATGTTAATGCATCCAATGGCATTCCCTGTTCCCAAGCAAGCGCTGGAAAAAGCGGGCAAGGATTGGATTAAACCCGAAAATATCCGCTGCAACGGCGCATACTGCCTGAGCGAGTGGACCCCACAAGCCCACGTCAAGCTGGTGAAAAACCCGCATTACCGCCGCGCTGCTGAAGTGAAAATTGACAGCGTGTACTACATTCCCACCGAAGACCAGAACAGCGAACTCAAACGCTACCGCGCTGGGGAAATCGACATTACTTACGACGTGCCTTCTGATCAGATTAAAACCGTCGAAAAGGATTTCCCCACAGAGTTCCGCAATACATCCTACATCGGCACATACTATTACGCGCTCAATCTGGAAAATCCCGCATTCAAGGAAAATCCTAAGCTGCGCCGCGCCCTGTCGCTGGCACTGGATCGTGACATCCTCACCGAAAAAATCACCCAAGCCGGTGAAATACCCGCGTGGGGTTGGGTTCCGCCCGTTGATCATTACACCCAACAAAACATGGAAGAAAAATCGCTGGATAAAGCCGCCCGTACCAAACTTGCCCAAGATCTGTATGCCGAAAGCGGCTATGGCACTGACAAACCGCTGGAGCTCGAAATTCTCTACAACACCAGCGACAACAATAAAAAACTCGCGATTGCGGTAGCTGCGATGTGGAAACAAGTGTTAGGCGTGAAAACCAACCTGCGCAATGAAGAGTGGAAAGTCTACCTCAGTTCACGCAAGCAAAAGCAATTTCAAGTGGTGCGTTCCAGTTGGATTGGCGATTACAACGACGCACACACCTTCCTCAGCCTGTTCAAGTCCGATGTCGGTGAAATGAACACCTCCGGCTACAAGAACCCCGAATTCGACCGTTTAATGGCAGAAGCCGAAACCCAAACCGACGCCAAAAAGCGCCAAGAAGCCATGGAACAAGCCGAACGTATTCTGCTGGCAGATATGCCAATCATCCCGATTTACTACAACACCACGCAACACTTGGTCAGCCCGAAAATCACCGGGTGGGAAAATAATGTGATGGATGTGCATCCAACTCAGTATCTGGGCTTGGTGCCATAAAGACTTAAGGACCAAAACCACTTATCACCAAAGGAGATCATTATGCCGGATAACGCCCAAACGCCCGACCCACAAGCCGGAATCAATACCCTAGGATTTGCCTCCGCAGCCAAGGAAATGCAGGAAAACTTCAAGCAAGTTGAAGAAATCATGGCAGGTTTCAGCAAAGCGCATGAAGGGATGAAACTTGACCCCTATAATCTGAAACAGGCTTACAGCGACTGGATGGAAGCCGCTCTCAAAAACCCCGAAAAGCTCATTGAAACCAATATGGCTTTCTGGCAAAAGTCGATGGAACTGACCCAGCAAGCCATGCAAAGCTTCATGAGTGGGCAACCGGCTGCCAAGGTCTTTGAAACCCCCAAATCCGACCGCCGTTTCAGCCACGAAGACTGGGAAAACAAGCCCGCGTTTGATGTGATCAAACAGACGTACCTGCTGGTGTCTGACTGGACGCGCCAAGTCGTCGCCTCCGCCGAAGGCTTGGATGAGCGTACTGCCGAGCGCGTCAAGTTTTTCACCGAACGCAGCCTCGATGCGATGTCACCAACCAATTTTGCCCTGACCAATCCGGCAGTGTTGGAAAAAATCCGCAATACCAAAGGCGCGAATCTGGTACACGGCTTGAAAAACATGCTGGAAGATTTGGAAGCAGGCAACGGGCAATTACGAATTCGCATGACCGATACCAAAGCCTTCAAGCTAGGTGAAAACGTCGCCGTCACCCCCGGCAAAGTCGTGTTCCAGAACAAGATGTTCCAGTTGATCCAATACACGCCCAGCACGGAAAAAGTCCTGAAACGCCCGCTGTTGATCGTACCGCCGTGGATTAACAAGTTTTACATTCTGGATTTGCAACCGAAAAACTCCATGCTCAAATGGCTGGTGGATCAAGGGCATACCGTCTACGTGATGTCGTGGGTCAACCCCGATGAAACCTATGTGGATACCGGCTTTGAAGACTACATTCACGCCGTTATCAACGCGCTGGATGCGGTGGAATACGATAGCGGCGAATCCGAACTGAACATGATTGGCTACTGCATCGGCGGCACCTTGCTATCGTCTACTTTGGCTTACTTGAAAAGCAAAGGCGATACCCGCGTTAAGAGCGCCACTTTCTTCACCACCATGCTGGATTTCTCGGAACCGGGTGAACTCGGCGTGTTTATCGACGAAGCTCAGATCAGCACGCTTGAGACGCAAATGCAGGAACAGGGTTACATGGATGGCAGCACCATGTCCGGCGCATTCAACCTGTTGCGGGCGAATGATTTGATTTGGTCGTTCTACGTCAATAACTACTTGCTGGGCAATGATCCACGCCCGTTCGACTTGCTGTACTGGAACTCGGATTCAACGCGGATGCCGGTGAAAATGCACTCTTGGTATCTGCGTAACCTCTACAAAGACAACAAACTGTGCCAACCCAAAGCCCTGAGTGTGGACGGCGTGGAATTGGATTTAGGTACGATTGACGTACCTGCATGCTTTATTTCCACCATCGAAGACCACATTGCACCTTGGAAATCCACCTATTCCGGTGCGCGGTTGTTTGGCGGCGATGTGCGCTTTATTTTGGGCGGTTCCGGGCATATTGCCGGTATCGTGAACCCACCTGCTGCCAATAAGTACAACTACCGCGTCAGTAACGAACTGCCGGAAAGTGCTGATACATGGTTAGCCAACACACAAGTGAATGCAGGTTCTTGGTGGCCGGAATGGGATAGCTGGGTACGTGCGCTGGCAAATAACGAACAGGTTGATGCGCGTCAACCGGGTGCTGGCAAACTTGCAGCGATTGAAAATGCGCCGGGTACTTACGTCAAATGCCGTTTGGGTGAACCAACACCGGTACTTGAACCGACAGTGCTGCCGGATTCAGTTTCGCCGTCACCCGTCGCCCCCCAGCCACCTCTCCCCAAAAAGGCGAAGGGTAGCAAGAAAAAATAACTTCTTAGCCCCTCTCTAGCTTACTCGCGGGTTTGGAACTTCCGACCCGCGAACGCTGCCAACATGCCACGCAAAATATTCATCTCACTCACCGTCACCCCTGCCCGCCCGAACAGCCGCCGCATCCGCCGCATCAGCAAGCGCGGGTTTTCAGGGTCAAGAAAGCGAGTAGCAATCATCGACTGTTCCAAATGCGTGTAAAAGCTTTCCATAGACTCTGCACTGGCTAAGGCATCATCTGGGTCAGATGGCGTCAATTCACTGGGCGTTGCCAAACGCACTGCCGTTGCACATTCGTAAGCCATCACCTGAACCGCCATTGCAATATTCAGCGACAAAAAGTCGAATGCCATCGGAATATGCACCAAGGTATTGCAGTGATCGAGTTCTTCATTGGTCAAGCCGGTGCGTTCGCGCCCGAAGACCAACGCGATTTTCTGCTGTGGCAAATGTTCGGCAACGAATACGCCACATTCCCGCGAATCCATCTGCGGCCATTGCAGGGTGCGTTCGGAACGCGCACTGGTGCCGATCACGATGTGGCAATCTGCCACCGCTTCTTGCAAGGTCGGCACAATTCTTGCCTGTTCCACAATGTCATTCGCGCCGGATGCTAATGCCCACGTGTCTTGGGAATACGGTTTGCGCGGGGCAACTAGGCGTAAATCTTTAATCCCCATGACTTTCATGGCACGGGCTGCTGAGCCGATATTGCCGGGGTGCGAGGTTTCCACCATGACGATGCACAAATTTTCTAGCGCAGGTGTATACATAGGAATTGCTCCGCTCAATGCTTAGAATTCGCCCAGATAAGCGGCTTGTACGGCAGGATCATTTGCCAAGGCTTGCGCCGCACCACTCAGGGTAATTTCGCCGTGTTCCATCACGTAACCGCGCTGGCTGATGCCTAAAGCAAGGCGCACGTTTTGTTCGATCAGCAAAATGGTGATGCCTTGTTGCGCAATGGTTTGAATAATGCGGTAAATGGTTTGCACCATAATCGGCGCAAGCCCCATGCTGGGTTCGTCGAGCATCAACAGTTTCGGTTTGGACAGCATGGCGCGTGCCAATGCCAGCATTTGTTGTTCGCCACCGGAAAGCAGCCCCGCCTGTTGCTGATGCCGTTCCTGCAAACGTGGCAGCAAGGTGTAAATTTCGTCGATTTCGCGTTGCACATTGTCGCGATCAGTGCGGTTGTACGCGCCCATCAGCAGGTTTTCCAGCACAGTCATGCGGGTGAAAATACCGCGCCCTTCGGGGACTAACGCAAGGTTTAACGCAGCAATCTGGAAGGCAGGCATTCCATTGAGGCGCTTGCCATCGAAGCTAATCTCGCCAGCAGAAGCGGGCAATAAGCCGCTCAGGGTTTTGAGGGTGGTTGTTTTTCCAGCACCATTTGCACCGATCAGACAGACCGTTTCGCCTTGTTGCACCTCAAAGCTGATGCCTTTCACCGCTTGGATACTGTCGTAATGCACACTCAGGTTTTGCACGGAAAGCAGGCTCATACCACCACCTCCGCGCCCAAATAGGCGGCAATCACTTTGGGGTCGTGACGCACGGTATCGGGTGCGCCTTCGGCAATCTTTTCGCCGTAATCCAGCACCACCAGCCGGTCACAAATTCCCATCACCAGTTTGACATCGTGTTCGATCAGCATCAGGGTCAAGCCTTCGCTACGTAAACTGACCATTAGTTCACGCAGGGCATTTTTCTCATTCGGATTCATCCCGGCAGCAGGTTCATCCAGCGCCAGTAGTTTAGGTTCGCTGGCTAACGCACGAGCAATTTCCAAACGGCGTTGGTCGCCATAGGAAAGGTTTTTCGCCAGCGAATGCGCGTGTTTGCCGATACCAACGCGGTTGAGCAATTGCATAGCGTAAGCGGCACAATCACGCTCTTCCTTGCGGTTGTGCGCCGTGTGCAGCAACGCCGCCAACACGCCGGAAGTGGTACGGGTATGCCGCCCGACCATCACATTTTCCAGCGCGGTCATATTGTGGAACAGGCGGATATTCTGGAAAGTCCGCGCAAACCCAGTCTTGAGGATTTGGTGCGGTTTGCGGCGGTACAGCGATACGCCATCCAGCTCAATCGCGCCGGTATCGGGTTGATACAACCCCGTCAGGGCATTGAACAGCGTGGTTTTACCGGCACCATTTGGACCAATAACCCCGAAAATTTCACCCTTGCGCACCGTGAAACTGACATCGGTGAGCGCCTTGATGCCGCCAAAATGCTTGGAAACGGCTTCCACCCGCAATAAATCACTCATGGGGCTTCCTCCGCCAACTCGCGTTTGCGCTGTTTGGAAGGCAGCAAACCTGCCGGGCGGAAAATCATCATCAACACCAAGGCAATCCCGAACAACAACATGCGCAAGTCAGCCGGATCAATAAACACCTGACCAAATAAGACACGCTGTAAATCGCCGGTATAACGCAAGGCTTCGGGAATCATCGTCACCAGCAATGCGCCCAAAATAACGCCCCAAATATTGCCCATGCCTCCCAACACAATCATGGCAAGGATCATGATGGATTCCATCAGATTGAAACTTTCCGGGCTAACAAAGCCCTGAAAACTGGCAAACAGACCGCCACTCAAACCCCCGAACGTCGCGCCCATCGCAAATGCCAACAGTTTGATATTACGGGTATTGATACCGGATGCTGCCGCTGCCATTTCATCCTCGCGAATCGCCACCCATGCCCGCCCAATACGCGAATTTTCTAGGCGCATCGACACAAACACCACCAGTGCCACACAGGCCAAAAACAGGTAGTAATACATGTGCGGGGATGACAGGGTTAAACCAAACACTTCCTGGGTTTTGCCTAGCGAAAAACCAAACAGGTTCACGGGTTCAATCTGGGTAATCCCTTGCGGGCCATTGGTGATATTCACCGGTGAATTCAAATTATTCAGGAAAATACGGATAATTTCCCCGAAACCCAGCGTCACAATGGCAAGGTAATCACCACGCAATCGCAAGGTCGGCGCTCCCAGCAACACCCCAAACAAGGCAGCCATAGCCGCGCCAATCGGCAAAATCATCCAAAACGGCAAGTCCAGCCCGAAATGCGGCGAAGCCAGTAATGCCCAGCAATACGCGCCCACCGCATAAAACGCCACATAGCCCAAATCCAGCAGCCCGGCGTAACCGACCACAATGTTCAGCCCTAACGCCAACATAATGTATAACAGGGCGAAATCCAGAATCCGCACCCACGATTTACCCAGACCGGCTTCCACCAGAAACGGTAACAGCAGCAAGCCGATCAGCAACAAACCGGCAGACAGCCACACTTTGCCTCTTAATGCCTCAAGCACGTTCAACGCTTTTGCTCCCCAGTAGACCCGATGGTTTCAGCGTCAATACGAGGATTAACACCATGAACGCAAAAATATCCTGATAATGGCTACCGAGGAAACCGCCGGTCAGGGCACCGATATAACCCGCACCCAACGCTTCGATAATCCCCAGCAACATCCCGCCGAGCATTGCCCCGGTCAGGTTGCCGATACCACCCAGAACGGCAGCAGAAAAGGCTTTCAAGCCCAATAAAAAGCCCATGTGATAATGGGCTTGTCCGTAGTTGGCACTAACCATGACCCCGGCAATTGCCGCCAGACCCGCGCCGATCACAAAGGTAGCGGAAATGACCGCATTGATATTTACACCCATCAATTGTGCCACCGCAGGCGCTTGGGCAGTTGCCCGCATCGCCCGCCCCAGCCGGGTACGGTTAACCATCGTCACCAAGCCCAGCATGAGCGTGACGGTCAATACCAGAATCATGATCTGCACATCCGTAATGGTTGCGCCGAAAATTTCATGCCGCCCCTGTGGCAGCAACGTGGTGGGGAACGCAATGTACTGCTTCCCCCAGATCAGCATTGCCACATTTTGCAACACGATAGACAGACCAATTGCAGTAATCAGTGGCGCAAGACGCGGGGCATGGCGCAGCGGGCGGTAAGCCACCCGCTCAATGCTATACCCCAGCAACATGCACGACGGTATCGCCACCAGCAGACCTGTCAACACAATGATGACACCGGGCAAATCCGGCGCGACCCCGACCATTGCCCCGATCACCGTGATGGAAATCATCGCCCCCATCATGGTGGTTTCGCCGTGGGCAAAGTTGATCAGTTCCAGAATGCCGTAAACCAGTGTGTAACCCAGTGCCACCAGTGCGTACACACTGCCCAGCACCAACCCATTCACAAGCTGCTGTGCAAAAATATCCATGCGAACCGTCGTACCTGTTTAGCTGAAAAAATTACGGCTGAATGGTTTCAAGCGTTTCCCACTTGCCGCCCTTCACGGTGTACAACGTGATTGGACCGGAAGTCAGGTCGCCCTTGGCATCGAAACTGATTTTGCCGGTCACACCTTCGTAGCTGGTTTTCGCCAATTCGGGCAGGTATTTCTCAGGGTCAGTGGAATCGGCACGTTTCATCGCATCAACCATCACGTGGGCAGCGTCATAGGCATACGGTGCGTACAACTGGATTTGCCCGTATTTGGCTTCAAACTTTTGCTTGAAGTCAGTACCTTTCGGCATTTTGTCGAGCGGCAGACCGGGGATGGAGGCAATCGCGCCTTCCGCATCTGCACCCGCCAATTCGATGAATTTCGGGGTTTGCATCCCGTCACCGCCGAGGAATTGCGCTTTGATACCCAACTGGCGCATTTGTTTTGCCATTGGTGCGCCTTGTGGATCCATCCCGCCGAAGAAAATCACATCCGGCGCTTTACCCTTGATGGAAGTCAGAATCGCGGTGAAATCGGTTGCCTTGTCATTGGTGTGTTCAACTGCCACCACTTCTGCACCGGCAGCTTTCGCTGCTTTTTCTACCTCAGCCGCCAGACCTTGCCCGTAAGCGGTTTGGTCATCAATGATAGCAACTTTCTTGCCCAACTTGGCAGCATACGCTCCCAGCACCTTGCCTTGCTGTTCGTCATTGGTCATGACGCGGTAGGCAGTCTTGAAACCTTGCGCGGTGTATTTGATGGCGGTGGCAGAAGGGGATATTTGCGGGACGTTATTGTCGGAATAGACCTTGGAAGCGGGGATGGTTGCGCCGGAATTCAAGTGACCGATCACACCGGCGATTTCCTCGTCCACCATGCGTTGTGCCACAATAGTGGCGGTTTTTGGGTCAGCTTGGTCGTCTTCGCTCATCACTTCAAACGTTACAACTTTACCGCCAATGGTGGGTTTGGTGGCGTTGATTTCATCAATCGCTAGGCGCACACCATTGTCATTGTCTTTGCCGATATGGGCTTGTGGCCCGGTCAGCGGGGATGACTGGCCAATCTTGACCGTGACGGCATCGGCAGCTTGGGCGGTAGTCATGCCCAAGCCAAGTGCTAAGGCAATACTAAGGGTCAATAATGATGTTTTCATCTGTGTTATTCCTTTAGGTGGGATGGACTGCACTGAGATTAGCCAATTAATGACGCTTCATCAATCGCTCTTTTTCACGGCTCCAGTCACGTTCTTTTTCAGAATCGCGCTTGTCGTGTTGTTGTTTACCTTTTGCCAAGCCGATTTCGACTTTGACGCGGTTATTTTTCCAATACATTGCCAAGGGTACAACGGTGTAACCTTTGCGGTCGACCGCATTATTGAGCTTGACGATTTCGGTATCGTGCAATAACAGTTTGCGGGTGCGCAATGAATCGGGAATGATGTGAGTGGAGGCGGATAATAAGGCGCTAATGTGTGCACCAAATAAAAATACTTCGCCTTTTTCGAGAATCACGTAACTTTCTTTAAGCTGGATACGCCCTGCCCTGAGGCTTTTCACTTCCCAGCCTTGCAGCACCAAACCCGCCTCGAAGGTTTGCTCGATGTAATAGTCGTGGCGTGCCTGCCTGTTCACGGCGATGCTTTTGCTGCCGGGGGCACTTTTCTTTTTGGTCGTCGCTTTTGCCATGAGGGTAATAATCGCCATGCAAGTTAAGGAAACATGAAATGATACGCGGGTTTCCCGTATCATCAAGCGCTTTGTGACAATACTACAGGATTCCCCATGCGCCCAGCTTCACTCAGTTCCATCCTCGACAAAGAGTTTCTCGGCACGTTAGAAGGTCATCATACACCCGTAATGTTGTGGGGGCCGCCGGGCGTGGGTAAATCGCAAATCGTGGCACAAGTCGGGGTTCGCCACACGGTTCCCGTGATTGATGTGCGTTTATCACAAATGGAACCCAGCGATTTACGCGGCATTCCTTTTCGTGACAAAGAGTTGGTGGAATGGGCGATTCCGTCCATGTTGCCGGATGAAGAGCGCCACGGGGCAATGGGCATTTTGTTTCTGGATGAAATCACCTCCGCCGTGCCGAGCGTATCCGCTGCCGCATATCAGTTGATTCTGGATCGACGCTTGGGCGATTACCGCGTACCGGATGGCTGGGCAATCTTTGCCGCTGGCAATCGTCAAGGCGATCGGGGCGTGACTTACACCATGCCTGCCCCCTTAGCCAACCGCTTTTCACACTTTGAAGTCGATTTAAATCTGGATGACTGGGTAGCGTGGGCATACAAGCACCATATCGACGAACGCATTATCGGCTTTTTGCGCTTCCGCCCCGAACAATTATTTAACTTCGACCCGGCACACAATCCGGTCGCCTTCCCTACCCCGCGTTCGTGGGAGTTTGCACACCGCGCCTTGCAGAAATTTGGCAATTCCCCCAATTTATTGCTGGGAACCTTGCAAGCCTGTGTCGGGCCAGCGGCGGGTATTGAGCTGAAAGCGTTTGTGGATAGCCTCGATCAAATGCCGGATTTGGATGCAATTTTACGCGGTGAAGATGTCAAAGCGCCCAAAGAAGTGGATTTGCAATACGCGGTGGCTTCATCGCTGGTAGGCCGAGCAATTCGGGCGAAAGGCACGCCAGAAGCGGCGGAAACTTATGGGCATATTCTCAATTACGCCAAAGCGTTTCCGTTGAAGGAAATGGGCGTGATGTTGGTGTCGGATATGCTCCGCGCTGTGGGGGATGAGATTTTTGGGATTCCCGCGTTTGCGCAGTGGGCGCAGTCGATTGGCGATATTATGTTGTACGATTAAACGATCCCGTAGGGCAGACACCCAAGTCTGCCCTACCATATTTTGTTGCCGCTACTTCACCGTCACCTTAAAGGCGAATTTTCCTTTCCAAGGGTCAGCCTTCTTACACTCGATCACCTGAATGTTGTAATCGCCTGCAATTGTGGGCTTGACCGCCGCATTGCTGTGACAGGAAAGATCCATATCATTGGCATTCTCGCCTTTGGGATCAGTGATGTAGATGGAAACGGAACCATCACTTTTCTTGTCAAGCTGTTCAACGGTCATGGTCTGACCTTTGCCCACCCCGATGACGTAGTTTTGTTCGCTGTCAAAATCCGCCAACTTGCCCGTGACAGTGGCACTGGATGCACCCTTGGCAAACTGGATACGCTCGGCTTTACTGATTTTCGATAGGCTCGCACGTTCATCCGCCAGCGCCTTGCGGGTGGAATAAAGGCTTTTGCCATCGGGATACAGGATGTCATCCGCTACCCACTGCCCGTTTTCCTGCACCATTTTGAAAACAATCGTGGTTTTGCTGCCATTAGGCACAGAAGGCGTTACATTGAGATCAACACGCACGGTATTGGGTGCTGTTTCCTTGAAACGGATACCGGAGCTTGCATAGCTAAAATCATCATCATAATCTTGGGAATTGAGATAAGGATCCGCATCCGCCCCCCAACCACAAGGCTCATCATTATGCCCCTTGCAGGCTTGCTCACTTTTCTTGATGTCCGCTTGGAAGGCTTTGGACATGGCAATGTCTGGCGTTGCCGCATCTTTGACGAAAGTGGCAAGGTAACGCTCATAAAACCCACGCACTGTGTCAACAGCCGTAGCCGCTTTTTCGATGGCTTTTCCTGGTGGTTTTTCAGTGACAGTGCCGGTCGCACATCCAGCCAATGGCAATAAAACACACAACGCCGTCACCACTAGAGAAATACGCTTCTTCATAGACAACACTCCACCCCTCGCACAGGGATTATTGCAACCAATAAAAAACATTCATCATTAACATAGGACTTATATTGATACTTATCAATGTAATAAGCAGTTTTTTCTGAACCAAAAATATCCAGCACAAAAAAGCCCCGACTAGCGGGGCTTTTTTTAAAGAGGAGGGTTTTAACCCGCCACAACCGGAATCGGCACAACTTTCGCCGCAGCCTTCTGGTAGCTTTCCATCTTGTCAAAGTTCAGGTAACGGTAAATGTCAGCCGACATGCTATCCAGCTTGTTGGCATATTCCATGTACTCTGCAACCGTTGGCAATTTACCCATAACCGCTGCCACAGATGCCAACTCGGCCGAAGCCAAGAATACATCCGTGTTAGTCCCCAAACGGTTCGGGAAGTTACGAGTGGACGTAGACACGGCAGTAGAACCTTCCTGAATCCGCGCTTGATTGCCCATGCACAGTGAACAGCCCGGCATTTCCATCCGCGCACCCGCACGACCGTAGATGTTGTAGTAACCTTCGTCACTCAACTGGGCTGCATCCATCTTGGTCGGTGGTGCAATCCACATACGGGTTGGGATTTGCGTATTGGCAGCATCCAGCAGTTTGCCCGCCGCACGGAAGTGACCGATGTTGGTCATGCACGAACCGATGAAGACTTCATCAATCTTACGACCCGCCACTTCAGACAACAGACGTGCATCATCCGGGTCATTTGGTGCGCACAGAATAGGCTCTTTGATCTCATCCATATTGATTTCGATCACGGCTGAGTATTCCGCATCGGCGTCAGCACGCATCAGACTTGGGTTCGCCAACCACTCTTCCATCTTGCCGATACGGCGTTCGATAGTGCGTGGATCGCCGTAGCCTTCTGAGAGCATCCATTTCAACATAACAATGTTGGAACGCAGGTATTCAGCAACCGAAGCTTCAGACAGCGCAACAGTACAACCCGCCGCAGAACGTTCCGCAGAAGCGTCAGACAGTTCAAATGCTTGTTCGACAGTCAGGTGATCCAGACCTTCGATTTCCAGCACCGTGCCGTTGAACACGTTCTTCTTGCCTTTCTTTTCCACCGTCAGCAGACCCATTTGGATCGCTTTGTGCGGAATGGCATGAACGAGGTCACGCAAGGTAATGCCCGGTTGCATTTTGCCTGTGAAACGTACCAGCACAGATTCCGGCATATCCAACGGCATAACGCCAGTCGCAGCAGCAAACGCCACCAGACCAGAACCCGCCGGGAAGGAAATACCAATCGGAAAACGGGTATGTGAGTCGCCACCAGTACCCACGGTATCCGGCAACAACATGCGGTTCAACCAAGAGTGGATTACACCGTCGCCGGGGCGCAAAGAAACACCGCCACGGGTCATGATGAAATCAGGCAACGTGTGGTGAGTCACCACGTCAACCGGCTTAGGATAAGCAGCCGTATGGCAGAAAGACTGCATGGTCAAGTCGGCAGAGAAGCCCAAGCAAGCCAAGTCTTTCAGCTCGTCACGGGTCATCGGACCGGTGGTATCTTGTGAACCAACCGTGGTCATTTTCGGTTCGCAGTACATACCAGGGCGTACACCCGGCAGACCGCAAGCCTTACCGACCATTTTCTGTGCCAGTGTGTAGCCTTTGCCAGTATCAGCAGGCTGCTCTGGGGTGCGGAACAAATCAACCGGCGGCAGACCCAATGATTCACGCGCTTTGGCAGTCAAACCACGCCCGATGATCAGGTTGATACGACCACCCGCACGGGCTTCGTCCAACAACACTTGGGTCTTCAGACCGAAAGTAGAGATGACTTCATCTGTACCGTGACGCTTGGCAACGCCTGCATACGGATAAACATCAACCACGTCACCCATATTCATTTGAGCAACATCCATCTCAATCGGCAGTGCGCCAGCGTCTTCCATCGTGTTGAAGAAGATCGGGGCAATCTTACTACCGAAGCAGTAACCACCCGCACGCTTGTTAGGAATCCCCGGCATGTCATCACCGAAGAACCACAGCACAGAGTTGGTGGCAGACTTACGCGAAGAACCTGTACCTACCACGTCACCGACGTAAGCCACCGGAAAACCTTTGGCTTTCATGGCTTCGATTTGCTTCAATGGGCCGACGCTACCTTGAACTTCTGGCTCAATACCGTCACGCGCCATTTTCAGCATCGCGTTGGCATGGAGTGGGATGTCAGGGCGTGACCAAGCATCTGGCGCAGGAGAAAGGTCATCCGTGTTGGTTTCACCGGGAACCTTGAACACAGTGACGGTGATTTTCTCAGCCACTTCCGGCTTAGAAGTAAACCATTCGCCCGCTGCCCATGATTCCATGACCTTTTGTGCAGCCGCATTACCTGCTTTCGCTTTGGCTTCCACATCGTGGAACGCATCAAACATCAGCAGCGTGTGTGACAGAGCGCTAGCAGCAGCAGCCGCCGTGGCAGGCACATCCAGCGCGGCAATCAACGGTTGTACGTTGTAACCACCCAGCATCATGCCGAGAACTTCGACCGCACGTACCGGGCTAATCAATGCACAAGTGGTTTCACCCGTCACAATCGCAGCAAGGAAACCAGCTTTCACATAGGCGGCTTCGTCTACACCCGCCGGAACGCGGTTTTCCAGCAAATCAACCAGAAATGCTTCTTCGCCTGCCGGAGGGTTTTTCAGCAACTCGACCAGTGCAGCGGTTTGAGCCGCATCCAATGGTTTGGGCGGGATGCCTTGAGCGGCGCGTTCGGCAACGTGTTGGCGATATTCTTGCAACATTTTCTATAGACTCCTCAAAACAACAAAACTTAACGCTTATCCACTGGTACGTAATCGCGACGTTCCGCACCCATGTACAACTGGCGTGGACGACCGATGCGTGATTCTTCGTCACCCATCATTTCATTCCACTGTGAAATCCAGCCAATGGTACGTGCCAGCGCGAACATGACCGTAAACATACTGACCGGAATTCCCATGCTCAGGAAAATCACCCCGGAATAGAAATCCACATTCGGGTAGAGATTACGTGCCTGGAAGTACTCATCATTCAATGCAACCTGTTCCAGTTCACGCGCAATATCGAACAGCTTCTGGTTGGGATTGCCCGGTGGCAAACGATCCAAAATCTGGTTCGCCAATCCACGGATAATCTTGGCACGGGGGTCATAGTTCTTATACACCCGATGCCCAAAACCCATCAAACGGAAACGGTCGTTCTTGTCTTTTGCCCGTGCAATCCAATGCGACAACGGCTGACCAGACTTCTCGATTTCACGCAACATGTTGATCACGGCTTCGTTAGCGCCACCGTGTGCAGGCCCCCATAATGATGCAATCCCCGCTGATACTGCCGCAAACGGGTTAGCTTCCGAAGAGCCAGCCAGACGTACCGTAGACGTAGACGCATTCTGCTCATGATCCGCGTGCAAGATCATAATCACATCGAGTGCTTTCGCCATCAACGGATCAACAGTATAAGGCTCAGTCGGCACCGCAAACAGCAAATGCAGGAAATCTTCGGAATACTTCAGACGATTACAAGGGTAATTAAACGGCAGCCCCATCGAATAACGGTAGCTCCACGCCGCAATCGTCGGCATTTTCGCAATCAAACGGTGCGCAGAACGCTTACGTTGCTCTGGATCGTGAATATTCAAATCATCATGGTAGAACGCGGACAATGCCCCAACCACACCCACCATCGTTGCCATCGGGTGCGCATCACGGCGGAAACCACGGAAGAAACCCTGTACCTGATCGTGCAGCAACGTGTGACGAGTGATGATGTGCTCAAAATCTGCCATTTCCGTTGCGTTTGGCAAATTACCATTCAACAGCAAGTAGCACACTTCCAGAAAAGTACTGTGTTCTGCTAATTGCTCTATCGGGTAGCCGCGATAGAGCAGAGTACCCTCATCCCCATCCAAATAAGTAATCTTGCTGGAGCAACTGGCAGTTGACATGAAACCGGGGTCATAGGTGAAATAACCCAGCTCCTTGTGCAACTTGCGGATGTCGATGCACTTTGGCCCTACTGAAGGATGCAAAACATCCAGCTCAATTTGTTTGCCAGTAGCATTATCCGTCAGCGTAACGGTCTGTTTGGTCATGAGGGCACTCCAAAAAAATTGATTTACCCCTCACCCCAGCCCCTCTCCCGCAAGGAAAGAGGGGCTAAGAGATTATCCTCGTAGGAGGCGAGGGAGACTAAAAAATTATCCCTTGAGGGCAGCGAAGGCAGCAGCAACACCCTTACCCAGCTCCGCTGGAGATTGCACAGTATACACGCCCGCTTGTTGCAGTGCAGCATACTTTTCCTGCGCTGTGCCTTTCCCGCCTGCAATAATCGCACCAGCGTGACCCATGCGCTTACCCTTAGGTGCGGTAACGCCTGCAATATAGGAAACCACTGGCTTGGTTACATTGGCTTTAATGAATTCCGCTGCTTCTTCTTCCGCTGAACCGCCGATTTCGCCGCACATCAAAATGACTTCGGTTTGTGGGTCAGCTTGGAACAAGGTCAGTGCATCAATGAAGCTTGTGCCCGGAATCGGGTCGCCACCAATACCGATACAGGTGCTTTGACCCCATTCGTTGGTTTGCTTGACCGCTTCGTAAGTCAGCGTGCCGGAACGTGACACGATACCGACACTGCCCGGCTTGTGAATGTGACCCGGCATAATGCCGATTTTGCATTCGCCCGGAGTGATAATGCCGGGGCAGTTGGGGCCAATCAGACGCACGCCAAGGCTATCCACCACCACTTTCGCGTCCAGCATATCCAGTGCCGGAATGCCTTCGGTAATGCACACGATCAGCTTGATACCTGCGTAAGCCGCTTCAATAATCGAATCTTTGCAGAATGCTGCCGGAACGTAGATCACGCTGGCATCCGCGCCGGTCGCTTCCACCGCTTCGCGCACGGTGTTGAACACCGGCAAACCTAAATGCGTTGTGCCGCCTTTACCCGGCGTAATCCCGCCGACCATATTGGTGCCGTAAGCAATCGCTTGCTCAGAGTGGAAAGTTCCTTGCTTGCCGGTGAAACCTTGGCAGATGACTTTAGTGTCTTTATTGATTAATACGCTCATGCGGCTTCTCCTACGGCAGCAACGATTTTACGGGCAGCATCGCCAAGATCGCTTGCAGCAATCACAGCCAAGCCGCTATTAGTCAGCAATTCAGCACCTTTTTCGGCATTATTGCCTTCCAAACGCACTACAACAGGGACAGAAACGTTAACTTCTTGTACCGCTTTGATAATCCCTTCGGCAATCAAATCGCAACGCACAATGCCACCGAAGATATTAATCAGAATGCCTTTGACCGCAGAGTCGGACAGAATGATCTTGAAAGCTGCCGCTACCCGTTCAGCCGTTGCACCACCGCCTACGTCGAGGAAGTTAGCCGGTTGACCACCGGACAGTTTGATAATGTCCATCGTCGCCATTGCCAAGCCTGCGCCGTTGACCATGCAACCGATATTGCCTTCGAGTGCGACGTAGTTCAGTTCCCACTCGTCCGCTTCCAGTTCGCGGGCATCTTCTTGGGATTTGTCACGCATCGCTACCAGTCCAGGCTGGCGGTAGAGCGCGTTGCTGTCTACATTCACTTTGCCATCAAGACACAATAAGTTGCCTTCAGCCGTGACTACCAGCGGGTTGATTTCGACCAGAGACAGGTCTTTTTCCTTGAACATTTTGCCCAAGCCGACCAGCAGTTTGGTGAATTGCCCAATTTGTGCGCCTTCCAAACCTAAACCAAACGCCAATTCACGCCCTTGGTAAGGCATTACACCGACCAGTGGATCAACCTGTACTTTGAGGATTTTTTCCGGGGTTTCGTGCGCAACCTTCTCGATTTCCATGCCGCCTTCGGTGGAAGCCATGATCACAATGCGGCGACTGGAACGGTCGAGGACTGCGCCGAGGTACAGTTCGCGGGCGATATTGCAGGTTTCTTCCACCAGAATGGTATTGACGGGTTGACCGTGTTTGTCGGTCTGGTATGTGACCAAGTTTGTACCCAACAAGCTGGCAGCGAAGGTGGCTGCATCAGCCGGAGTCTTAACCAGTTTCACACCACCGGCTTTGCCGCGTCCACCTGCGTGGACTTGCGCCTTGACCACTACTGTCGCCGTGCTTAAAGAAGCCGCTGCTGCTTCGGCTTCCGCCGCAGTTGAAGCGATTTTGCCAGTAGGCACAGGCATACCGTATTGGCTAAAAACCGCTTTGGCCTGATATTCGTGTAAATTCATCCTCAGATTTCCTTTGGTAGTTCACCGCTAAAACGCGGGTTATAATCGTACAAACGCCACGTATCTGCCGTGCAGCAGACCGTGGCGTGTTACCCCTCACCCCCCAGCCCCCTCTCCCTCAAGGGGCGAGGGGGAGCAAGAGAGTATTTGTCTTAGCCCCTCTCCCCTTGAGGGAGAGGGGTTGGGGTGAGGGGTACACCATATTACTTACGCTTTTTGCCAACGGCATGTAATGCCCGCCCATCCACTGCCAGCATGGCTTCGTGTATTGCTTCGGAAACGGTTGGGTGTGCAAACGTCATGCGAGCCAAATCTTCTGCCGAACATTCGGTTTCCATCGCAATCACTGCCTGACCAACCAGTTCGGAAGCCAATGGTCCCACAAAATGCACGCCCAGAATGCGGTCAGTTTTGGCATCTGCCAGCACTTTCACCAAACCATCGGCTTGATCCATCGCTTTGGCGCGACCGTTAGCAGCAAACGGGAAACTGCCGACATTATACGCAACGCCAGCGGCTTTCAATTCAGCTTCGGTTTTACCTGCCCACGCAATTTCTGGATGGGTGTAAATAACCCACGGAATCGCATCGTAATTGATATGCGGCTTTTGACCGGCAATCTGTTCGGCAACCAGCACACCCTCTTCCGAGGCTTTATGTGCCAGCATTGGCCCGACGATACAGTCGCCAATCGCGTAAACACCCGGCACGGCAGTTTGTAGATGCGCATCGACGACAACACGTCCACGATCATCCAGTTGCACCCCGGAATCGTCCGCGAATGCGCCAGCCGTATTGGACTTGCGCCCGACGGCGACGATCAAGCGATCGACCAGCAAAGTTTGCTCACCGTTCGGATCGTTGTAAGTCACGGTTACGCCGTTATCGCCTGCTTCGACCTTGGCAACTTTGGAGCTAAGGCGGATGTCCAGCCCTTGCTTTTTGAATTGCATCTGCGCGGATTTAGCCACGTCACGGTCAGCCGCACCGAGGAAATCGTCCATCGCTTCGAGAACGACCACTTCGGAGCCGAGCCTGCGCCATACGCTGCCCATTTCCAAACCGATCACGCCTGCACCGATGACACCGAGTTTGCCGGGAGTGGTTTCCCAATCCAGCGCACCAGCAGAATCGACAATGCGCGTATCCAGCCATTTAGCAATCGGCAGTTCAATCGGGGTAGAACCTACCGCGATAATTACATTGTCAGCCGCAGCCGTTGAAACCGTGCCATCATGCGCTGTGACTTCGACTTGCTTGCCAGCCAGCAACTTGCCACGGCCTTGCAACCACGTGATGCCATTGGCTTTGAACAACTGCTCAATACCGCCGGTCAGTTGGCTAACGATTTTGTCCTTGCGGGCAATCATCTTGCTCACGTCGATCTGCAAACCGTCAACCGTGATACCGTGATCGGCATTGTGTTTGGCGATTTCTTCGTAACGTTCGGAGCTTTCCAACAACGCCTTGGACGGGATGCAACCGACATTCAGGCAAGTACCACCCAACGCTGGCTTTTGCTGCTTGTTAATCCACTCTTCCACACACGCGGTTTTCAAACCGAGTTGGGCGCAACGGATAGCAGCGACATAACCGCCGGGGCCTGCCCCGACGACGATGACATCATATTTATCAGTCATGGCGTGTTACCTCACACATCCAACACCAAGCGAACCGGATTTTCAACCAATTCCTTGATGGTCTTGAGGAAGGTAACAGCACCTTGACCGTCGACAATGCGGTGGTCATAAGACAGAGCCACATACATCATCGGGCGAATAACAATCTGATCATTGACAACGACAGGGCGCTTCTGGATCGAGTGCATCCCCAGGATCGCGCTTTGAGGAGGGTTGAGAATTGGGGTTGATAGCAACGACCCAAAAACGCCCCCGTTGGTTATAGTGAACGTACCACCAGACAGATCGTTCATATCCAGCTTACCTTCGCGGGCTTTGGCAGCGTAACCAGCAATGCCGGATTCGATGTCAGCCAGACCCATGTTTTCGGTATTGCGTAGGATCGGAACGACCAGTCCGCGATCAGATGACACGGCAATCCCAATATCGCAGAAGCCGTGGTAAACAACATCATTGCCATCAATCGAGGCATTGATTTCAGGGAAACGTTGCAGCGCGACAGCGGCTGCTTTCACGAACAGGGACATAAAGCCCAGTTTCGCTTTGTGTTTTTTCTCGAATGCGTCTTTGTATTCGTTGCGCATATCCATCAACGGCTTCATGTCGATTTCGTTGAAGGTAGTGAGCATCGCGGTGGATTGCTTGGCGTACATCAGGCGTTCGGCGATGCGGGCGCGGAGGCGGGTCATCGGCACGCGCTGTTCCATGCGGGAACCGGAAGCAGTGACCGTCACTGTTGGCGCAGGTGCTGCGGCGACTGGCGCAGGAGCAGCAGGCTTCGCGGCAACGGCGGCTTGCACGTCTTCTTTAAGGATGCGACCTTGCTTGCCGGAACCGTCAACATCAGCAGCAGAAAGGTTGTTTTCTGCCATCAGTTTGCGGGCAGCGGGAGCGGTTTGTGGTTCAGCACTGGCTGCTGGCGCAGGAGCAGCGGGTGCTGCTTCGGCTTTCGGGGCAGCGGCGACAGCACCAACGGTCATACGACCCAGCAATTGGCTGCTGGTGACGGTAGCACCGGCTTGTTCAACAATTTCGGTGAGAACACCATCAGCAGGAGCAGGTACTTCCAGCACTACCTTGTCGGTTTCGATTTCAACCAGTACTTCGTCTTGTTTGACACTATCACCGACTTTTTTACTCCATGTAACCACGGTAGCATCGGCGACGGATTCCGGCAGTACCGGGGTCAGAATCTCACTGCTCATCTGCACACATCCTCTTTGGTAGGGTATTGATTGGCATCTCTATGATGCTTTTTTGCTGATCTTGTAAATTGTCGACATTATAGGGTTTTTTATGCCAAAAGTCAATCAGCTTAGGCTTATATTGTCGACATATTGTATATATTTGCACTCAACAGAGTAAGCAGAGGATAGTATACACCGTATATTGTCGACACCAAAAACAAAAGACCCCGCAGGGTCTTTTGCTGAGTGTCACTTAAGGGGGGGAATTTACTCGCCTTCGCCCACGGCTTTCATGCTCAAGCGCATCCGACCCTGGCGGTCGATCTCGATGACTTTAACTTTAACCACATCGCCCTCTTTGACGAAATCGGTAACACGCTCAACACGCTCATCACTGATTTGTGAAATATGCAGCAAACCGTCCTTACCCGGCAAAATAGTAACAAATGCACCGAAGTCCATCAGACGCACGACTTTGCCCGTATAAACCTTGTTCAGTTCGACTTCAGCCGTAATCGCTTCGATCATATTACGGGCTTCGTAAGCTGCTTTCGCATCAATCGCGGCAATTTTGATGAAACCTTCGTCATTGATGTCAACGCTTGCACCGGTCGCAGCCGTAATGCCACGGATGGTTTCACCACCTTTACCGATAACTTCGCGGATTTTGTCCGGGTTGATTTTCATGGTGACATAACGTGGCGCGTATTCGGACACTTCATCACGCGGTGCTTCCAGACCTTTTGCCATTTCACCCAAGATGTACAAACGACCCGCTTTGGCTTGTACCAACGCTTGTTGCATAATTTCTTTGGTAATACCGGTGATCTTGATGTCCATTTGCAGCGCAGTGATGCCGTCAGAAGAACCCGCTACTTTAAAGTCCATATCGCCGAGGTGATCTTCGTCACCGAGGATGTCAGACAATACCGCGAAACGCTCGCCTTCCTTGATCAAACCCATTGCGATACCCGCAACCGGCGCTTTTAACGGTACGCCCGCGTCCATCATCGCCAAGGAACTGCCGCACACGCTCGCCATTGAGCTAGAGCCGTTGGATTCCGTGATTTCAGATACGCAACGGATGGTGTAAGGGAAATCGTCAGTGCTTGGCACCATCGCTTTCACGCCGCGCTTTGCCAAACGTCCGTGACCGATTTCACGACGCTTAGGAGAGCCGAAACGCCCAGTTTCACCGACGCTGTACGGCGGGAAGTTGTAGTTAAACAGGAAGTTATCTTTGTATTCGCCGGTAATCGCATCAATTACCTGTGCATCGCGCTCAGTACCCAGTGTGGTGACAACCAATGCCTGTGTTTCGCCACGGGTGAACAGTGCAGAGCCGTGAGTACGTGGCAATACACCGACGCGCACGGTAATTTTACGCACCGCATCCAGTGCACGACCGTCGATACGTGGCTTGCCATCGAGGATACTGCCACGCACGACTTTTTTCTCAGCGTTTTTGAATTCGCCTTTGATTTCGTCAGCGCTGAAGCCTGTTTCGCCTTCTTTCGCTGCCAGCTTTTCAACCAAGGCATTTTGCACTTCATGGATGCGGCCATAACGCGCTTGCTTGTCAGCAATCTGGAAGGCTTCAACCAAATCAGCCGAGCAAGCCACTTCTACCGCGTCTGCCAACGCTGTGTTGGCTACCGGTGCAGACCAATCCCATGCAGGGGTTGCAACTTCTGCTGCCAATTCTTTGATGGCAGTAATAGCAACTTGCATTTGTTCGTGACCGAACATCACCGCGCCCAACATAACTTCTTCACTGAGTTCTTTTGCTTCAGATTCAACCATCAGCACTGCACAGTCAGTACCCGCAATCACCAGATCCAAATCCGACGTGAGCAAGTCTTCTTTGGAAGGGTTCAGTAAATAGCCGCCGTCACGGTAGCCCACGCGAGCTGCACCGATAGGACCTTGGAATGGCATACCGGAAAGTGCCATTACCGCTGAAGCACCCAGCAATGCTGGAATGTCCGCACTGACGGATGGGTTCATGGAAACCACGGTAGCAATCAATTGCACTTCGTGCGTGAAACCTTCCGGGAACAGTGGGCGCAATGGGCGGTCGATCAAACGTGCAACCAGCGTTTCTTCTTCGGTAGCACGCGCTTCACGCTTGAAGAAACCACCGGGAATGCGACCGGCTGCGTAGAACTTTTCCTGATAATCAACCGTCATCGGGAAAAAGTCGCGCCCCGGAACGGTTTCTTTGCTGCCAACCACTGTAACCAACACGCTGGTGTCGTCCATCGTGATCATGACGGCTGCGGTGGCTTGTTTGGCGATTTCGCCCGTTTCGATAGTGACGGTGTTATTGCCGTATTGGAAAGTCTTGGTAATTTTTGCCATGACGTTGGATGTTCCTTTAAGAAATTTTATTAAGCGAGAGGGGTCACGGGCAGGCTGTTGAAAAAGATTCGGAAGTCAACGTGATACAAACCTTTATCAACAACCTTCCTGCGTGACGAACGATAGTAAACGATCAATCCTTACATAACAAAACACCGCACAAAGGCGGTGTTTTGGAGTGGTTGCCCCGACTTAGCGGCGCAGACCCAAGCTGGAAATCAACGCTTGATAGCGGTTCAGATCCTTACGCTTCAGATAGTCCAGCAGCTTACGGCGCTGGCTGACCATTGACAACAATCCGCGACGGGAATGATGGTCATGCTTATGGGTTGCAAAATGGTCCGTCAGATGCTGAATCCGCGCTGTTAACAACGCAACTTGCACTTCCGGGGACCCGGTATCTGTGTCTGATTGGCGGTATTGTGCAACAACACTCGCCTTAACTTCTGCACTCAGAGACATATTCGCCTAGGCTCCAGATTAATGGTTGGTAAAAAGGCGCAGATTATACACATGAAGGCAAATGTAGTATAGTTCTGCCTAACATTAAAATAATTATCGGCTAGTATGATGCACGTCCAACATTACCATTATGGTATTCCCATACAAAAATACTATTTTGCACACACGACCCAACCCACATGGCGTGATGTCTTGCTGCCCACCGCGTATATGGATTGTTATGCGGCAGACAAACCAGCGCTATTTTTCACTGAATACCGGCATACACTGCTCACTGATTTAACGGTGGATGAGACGGTTATTTTCCAGAATTTTTCCAAAGATGCCCGCAATCAAATTCGGCGTTGCGAACAGGAACAGTGTTTTAGCCTTAATCTCGATACTGCACTGACCGACTTTATTCCTCTTTACAATGCCTTTGCCACAGCACGCGGCTTATCTTTATTTACTGACCAAGATGCCAGCGCTATCGGCAGTGACAATTACCGTATTTTCAGTGTTGAGCATGAAGGTCGTCCGGTTATTTGCCATTTTTACCTGCTATCCCCGCAACAGCGTGCCACCAATCTGCTGATTTCAGCCAGCTCCCAAGCCTACAACCACGACCCTGATATGCGGCGTTCAATGGGGTTTGCCAACCGTTGCCTGCACTGGCAAGGAATGCGGCATTTCAAAGCGGCTGGATTCCACACTTACGATTGGGGTGGCTATACCCTGAATACCACCGACCCGGTGATGCAGGGCATTAACCGTTTCAAACGCACTTTCAATGGGCAACTCACGCCGATTTACAATTACTACTCACCTTTTTACGCTTTTATTGAAAAGCTACGCAATACCCTGCGAAAATTACGGTCTTAGGCATAACGATGTATACCCTCACTAACATTCAGGAGCTAACAGATGAATATGTTTACCAAAACCTTAGCTATCGCCGTCGCCGCCATGAGCGTTGCCGCTATTTCCACCGTCACTGCTGATGAGCAAAAATCACCGGAAGAAGCCGCGATTGACTACCGCAAAGCCGGTTTCACCATGATCAAGCACCATTTCGGCCCAATGGGTGCAATGGTTAAAGGCGAAAAAGAGTTCAATGCCGAAGAGTTTGCAAAAAATGCTGAAGCGGTAGCCGCATTAAGCAAATTCCCCATGAATGGCTTCATCCCCGGCAGCGACATGGGCGAAACCGAAGCGAAAGACAATATCTGGGCAAACATGGATGATTTCAAAAAGAAAATGGAAACCTTCCAAGTAGAAGCAGCATCACTGGCTGAAATTGCGAAAGGCGGTGATATGGCGGCAATCAAGCCACAATTTGGCAAGGTTGGTGAGTCTTGCAAGGCTTGCCACAAGGAATATAAGAAAGATTAAGGGGAATTTCCCCACCACTAACCCTTCCCCCGCAAGGGGTGAAGGGTGCTAATACCATGCATTTATCAGTTTATGCGAACCATGCCGGGGGCTTTAGCATATTCAGGCAAGTTTTTAGCAGATTGCCGTGTGGCTTCCGCTGCTGCTTTGAGTTCATCGGCTTTGCGATCCACGATCCAATCCATGACACCCGCGCCAATCCACATGCTAAACAATGCAACCCATGCGGTAATGACCAAGATAACCCCGCCAGTGACACCTGCACCCACGGCACAACCACCCGCCAGCATCCCACCAAACCCCATGAATGCCGCACCGATAAAGAAGCGCGTAAAGCCACTGTCTTGCGTAAACTGCTGCCATTTAAACTCATGTGTCACCAATGCAGCCAGCAAGGAACCCAGAAATACACCCGGTACCAGACCAACATTGAAACTGAGCGACAAATAAGGCTGATTAATCAAACCCATCAAGGTATCCGCAGAAGGACCAGTGAAACTAACACTCTGCACCTGCACAATGTCGAAAGAGCTGCTGGCTTGCCAACTCGTCAACAACCACCCCAAAGCTACGGATAAGCCTGTGACCACTGCGGCAATGCTCCACCACTTACTCACGTAATGACGCTTAGCCAACCACAATCCGCCCGCCAAGAATGCCGCTCCCAACATAATCCCACCGTAAGGCGGCAACCATCCGGCAAAACTGCGCGAACTTCCGTCTACCAACCACCAAGAAGACATTTTTTCGCGTAAGGGTGATAAGCCGCCAGTCAATGACGCTTGTGCCACAATCGTCACTACCAGCCCCGCCACCATCGTGCGCATATTACCGGTCGCCGACAACACCAGCAAACGGCTAGCACAACCGCCCGCCAACACCATGCCGCCACCGAACAGCAAGCCACCGATAATGGCACCCGACATAGACCCCGCATTATTCAACTGCCGAATTTGCCCAGTATCAATTGCCCCTGTTGTAATAAAGTACTGAGTCGCCACCATCGCTGCACCAAACGCCAGCAACCAAATCGCAAACTTTTTACCTGTCTGACCACGCCAGAATTCCACACACGCAGCACGCAAACAGAAGCGGCTTTGCTGGGCAAAAATACCAAAGATAAGTCCGACTACCCCACCAATAACGGCGGAAATTTCTTCGGTACTCAAATACGCTGCTAGGATTTCGTAATTCATCTCACTCTCCCTTCACCGCGAGGAGGTCACGCTGAAGTTATGCCATAATTAATAGAGAGCATGATAGTTAAGTATATTATGAATTGCTAATGATCTATGTCAAAAAAATGCATTATGCTTGCAATCAACCTGACAGAAAAGCGATCCCATACGTGACACCCGCGTAGACAAGCGCAAACACCAATACACCCAACCAAGCAGGCTTAAATGCCAGCGGCTTAGGGAGAGATTGTTGCGCTGGCCAGTCCGCTTTACCCACAACCATTGCCTTAATCAGGTTCGTGCGCTTATAAAAACGGTAAAATAAGATGGCAACGATATGCAACCCTGCCAATAACAAGATGATATTAAAGTTAAAATGATGAACAGATGTCAGTAATTCCGCCGTACCGCCCGACACCAAACCTATCAATGGACCTTCGGTCATAATATCATCGGTAGCAAATAAACCCGTCGTTGCTTGCGTCAATACTGCCAGCAGCAATGCCATCACCATCCACGCCCCCAGCGGATTATGCCCGGCATGAAACGCCGTTGCCCTGCTCCGTAACTCACGCAAATGTACCCAAGCCTGTGCAGGCGACTTCAGAAATTGCCGAAACCGTGCAGTATCACTGCCGATAAAACCCCAAACGAACCGAAACAGCACCAACGCCAGCAGAAAAATGCCGCTGCGCTCGTGCCACACCATCCAGTTACCGCCTGTTTCTGCACAAAACCACGAGAAACCAATGCCAATCACCAGCATCCAATGGAACAAACGTGTCGGCAAATCCCAGAGTTTCACAGGGTTCGTTTGCATCACTTCAGCCCTAACACATCCTGCATATCAAACAAGCCAGACTGCTTGTCATTGAGCCAACCAGCAGCACGTACCGCACCTTTTGCAAACGTCATCCGGCTAGAAGCTTTATGGGTAATTTCCACCCGCTCACCCACATCAGCAAACAGCACCGTGTGATCACCCACCACATCACCGGCTCGCACCGTCGCAAATCCGATCGTTTGGCGTTCACGTTCGCCGGTCACGCCTTCGCGTCCGTAAACCGCGCATTCTTTCAAATCACGTCCCAGTGCATTCGCCACCACTTCGCCCATGCGTAATGCCGTGCCGGAAGGCGCATCGACTTTATGGCGATGGTGTGCTTCCATAATTTCAATATCGACTGTATCGCCCAGCACCCGCGCTGCCATATCCAGCAGTTTCAAGCACAAATTAACCCCCACGCTCATATTGGGGGCAAACACCACTGCTGTTTGCTCAGCAGCTTTGGCGATAACCGCTTTGCCATTGTCATCAAAACCCGTCGTGCCAATGACAATTTTTTTGCCTTTGGCAACACACCAGTTCAGATGCAGCAAACACGGCTCTGGGCGGGTAAAGTCGATCAATACATCGAAATCGTTCACCGCATCATCCAGTGTTGGAGCAATGATCACGCCATTTTTGCCAATGCCAGCGACTTCACCCGCATCCGCACCAATCAGCGAACTGGCGGGTTGTTCGGTAGCAACGCTCAGCTCCAAGCCTTCAGTTTGCGCACAGGCTTCGATCAACGCCTTGCCCATACGCCCGCCCGCGCCCACAATGGCAATCTTCGTCATTATTTATCACCTTCAAACAAGTCTTTGACGAAACCCTTGGCTTTATCCAACCAGCCGTGTTCTTGCGGGCTGTGTTTTTTACCGCCATGCACAAAGGTAGCATCCAATTCTTCCAACAACTCACGTTGCCTCTTGGTCAAGTTCACCGGGGTTTCGACCACCACACGGCAAATCAAATCACCGACAGCCGCACTGCGCACCGATTTCACGCCCTTATTACGCAAGCGGAACTGTTTGCCGGTTTGCGTTTCCGCCGGAACCTTAAGGCTGACGCGATTACCGTCTAACGTCGGCACTTCAAATTCGCCACCAATGGCAGCGGTGGTAAAGCGAATCGGTACTTCGCAATGCAGATTATCACCATCGCGTTGGAATAAGTCGTGAGTTTTGACAAAGACTTGTACGTACAAATCACCAGCTGGCCCACCGTTGACACCGGCTTCGCCCTCGCCTGCCAAACGTACCCGATCACCATTATCCACCCCGGCAGGAATCCGTACTGACAGGGTTTTCTGCTTTTCTTTACGCCCTTGACCGTGACAGTCAGGGCAAGGGTCTGCAATGATTTTGCCTTTGCCGTGACAATGCGGGCAAGTCTGCTGGATAGCGAAGAAACCTTGCTGAATCCGTACCTGACCACTGCCATGACAGGTCGGGCAGGTTTGCGGATGCGTACCCGGTTTCGCTCCACTGCCATTACAAGTGTCACAATTTTGCAAGGAAGGCACACGAATATCGGTAGTGGTGCCGAATACGGCTTCTTCCAAGGTTAATTCAAGGTTGTATTGCAGGTCGCTGCCACGGTAAGCACGGTTGGCACCACCACCGCCTCTGCCGCCGCGTCCGCCCCCGAAGATGTCGCCGAAAATATCCTCGAACACATCGCCGAAACCACCCTGAGCACCGCCGCGCCCACCGCCGCCAAAACCACCGGACTGATCCACGCCCGCATGACCAAACTGATCATAAGCGGCCCGCTTTTGTGGGTCGTTCAGCACTTCGTAAGCTTCTTTGGCTTCTTTGAATTTGGCTTCTGATTCGGCATTGTCAGGATTGCGGTCGGGATGATGCTTCATCGCCAAGCGCCGAAATGCCTTTTTCAAGTCATCTTCGCTGACATTCTTTTGTACACCAAGGACTTCGTAATAATCCCGCTTGGACATAAATTCGATCCCCACTTAAACGAAATCAGGCACAGCAAGACATTCCTGCTGCGCCTGTGTATTTAGAAGATGGCTAGTGTATTACTTCTTGCCATCGACTTCTTCAAATTCAGCATCAACGATGTCGTCATCGCCCGCTTTGCCACCCGCTTGTTGAGCGCCTGCACCCGGTGCGCCACCTTCTGCGCCACCCGCCATTTGCTGCATCAACTTGCCAGAAGCCTCCATCAACGCTTCGGACTTGCGCTCAATCACGTCTTTGTTGTCGCCTTTGACAGCATCACGCAATTCACTGATCAGGGATTCGATATTAGCACGCTCAGCACCCGGTACTTTTTCACCGTATTCTTTCAGTGACTTTTCCGTGCCGTGAATCATACTGTCGGCTTGGTTACGCGCATCCACCAGTTCGCGCTGCTTGCGGTCTTCTTCCGCGTGCGCTTCCGCATCTTTCACCATTTGCTCAACTTCTGCGTCAGACAAGCCGGAAGAAGCTTTGATGACGATGGTTTGCTGCTTGCCAGTCGCTTTGTCTTTCGCGCCAACGTTGAGGATACCATTAGCGTCAATATCAAAAGTCACTTCGATTTGTGGCATACCGCGTGGTGCTGGCGGAATGTCTTGCAGGTCGAAACGGCCCAGTGACTTGTTGTCACGCGCCATTTCACGTTCACCTTGCAATACATGCACGGTAACAGCGGTTTGGTTGTCATCTGCTGTGGAGAACACTTGTGATGCCTTGGTAGGGATGGTGGTGTTCTTTTGGATCAGCTTGGTCAGGACACCGCCAAGGGTTTCAATACCCAATGACAGTGGCGTAACGTCCAACAACAGGATGTCCTTAACGCCGCCGCCCAATACGCCGCCTTGAATCGCTGCACCAACGGCAACCGCTTCATCAGGGTTCACGTCTTTGCGTGGCTCTTTGCCGAAGAAGTTTTTCACCGCTTCTTGGACTTTAGGCATACGGGTTTGACCGCCAACCATGATGACATCATTGATTTGTGCGGCTGACAAACCGGCGTCTTTCAGGGCAATTTTGCACGGAGCCATCGTGCGCTCGATCAAATCGTCTACCAAAGATTCCAGCTTGGCACGACTCACCTTAATATTTAAGTGCTTCGGACCAGTCGCATCAGCGGTAATGTACGGCAAGTTCACATCAGACTGCTGGCTGGTGGACAGCTCGATTTTGGCTTTTTCTGCCGCATCTTTCAGACGTTGCATCGCCAGTGCATCGCCTTTGAGGTCAATGCCGCTGGTTTTGCGGAATTCGTCTGCCAGATAGTCGATCAGGCGCATATCGAAGTCTTCACCACCGAGGAAGGTGTCACCGTTGGTGGACAGTACTTCAAACTGCATTTCGCCATCAACGTCAGCAATTTCGATGATGGATACGTCGAATGTACCACCACCCAAGTCGTAGACCGCGATTTTGCTGTCACCTTTGGATTTATCCATCCCGTAAGCCAATGCCGCAGCAGTAGGCTCATTGATAATACGCTTAACTTCCAAACCGGCAATTCTGCCCGCGTCTTTAGTCGCTTGACGTTGTGAATCGTTGAAATAAGCCGGAACGGTAATGACCGCTTCAGTCACGGGTTCACCGAGATAATCTTCCGCAGTCTTTTTCATTTTCATCAATACGCGGGCAGAAATTTCCGGCGGTGCCATTTTCTTACCGCGCACATCTACCCAGGCATCGCCATTATCGGCTTTGATGATTTTGTAGGGTACGAGTTTAATGTCTTTTTGCACCGCATCTTCTTGGAAACGGCGACCAATCAAACGCTTGATGGCGTACAAGGTGTTTTCAGGGTTGGTAACAGCTTGGCGCTTGGCGGTTTGCCCGACCAACACTTCGTCGTCCATGAACGCGATAATCGACGGCGTGGTGCGGTCGCCTTCCGCATTTTCGATAACCCGTGGTTTGTCACCATCCATAACCGCTACGCAAGAGTTGGTGGTGCCAAGGTCAATACCAATAATTTTTCCCATAATCTTATCTCCAGAATTCTTTTCTTAAGGTTTTCACGATTGGCTTGTTTATGTGGGGTTATCTGCCCGTTTTCAAGAGCCAAGGTGATAGAATTTTTACTTTTGCAAACTTACTTTTTACAAACCATAACCATTGCAGGGCGTACTACCCGCCCATTCAGCAAGTAACCCTTTTGCATGACCAGTGACAGGGTGTTGTTGTCGAAGTCGGGGTGAGGCTGCATCGACATGGCTTGATGATGTTCAGGGTTGAAGGTATCACCCGGTTTGCCAACGGAAGTAATGTTGAATTTTTCCATGACGGTTTCAAACTGCTTGAGGGTAAGCGCCATGCCTTCGCGGATTTGCTCAATATCGCCCTGCGCCTGCATCCCCATTTCCAAACTGTCGATCACCGGAATGATGGATTCTAGGAACTTTTGGGCAGCGTATTTATGCGCATCTTCAATTTGTTTTTCCGAACGGCGGCGTTGATTTGCCAGTTCTGCTTGCGCCCGCAGCAATTGTTCGTAGTTATCAGCAGCTTCAGCTTTGGCTTTATCGAGTTCGGTTTGCAAGGCATCGGTATCTAATGGCTCAATATCCATCACTTCAACCACAGCGTCTTCCATACCGTTTGTCGCTGCGTCTTGCAGGTTATTGTCTTTGGGATCATTCATTGTGCTACTCCACGGCGATAAAAATCATTTCGCCGTGGAAAGTAGGGTTTAGTTTGGGAATTTCAAGGGCGACACCCGAAAAATGCCAGCAATACGGCAAGAAATATCAGTACAACAACGCAAATAACTTATTGCGATATTTTTTAACCAATGGATTCGCGCTGCCGATCAGTTCAAACGTATTGAACAGACCTTGCTTGCCAGCACCATCCTGAAACTTGCTGTCTTTTTTATGCACGGTGAAATACAGCTCCAGACCAGCTTCAATCTCATCCATCGCAATACGGATTTTGGCCAATTCCAACATGGTGGCAAGGTCGTCGGGGTTTGCGGCTAATTGCTGTTCGAGTGCCGACGTATCCACACCAACCACTTGCGCCTGCAACTTGGCACGTTTCACATCCGCCAACAGTTGGCTGAGAATCTGGTTGTCGATCGCATCCGGCGGAATGCCTTGCAACAACACTTCGGCTTCGTCAGCACGTTCTTGCTGAATCAGCATTCCGGCAAGTTCCACCACGGCTTCGTAGAAATCCGGCTCGTGCTGTACCACTTGTTCCATCAATTGGGTCGCGCCCGGCAAATCACCGTTGTTGTACATTTCCAGCGCTTGCTGACGGTACGGCTCGGTCTTGCGGGTGCGATGACGGTCAATCAGTTTGCGGATTTCGGCTTCTGGCTGTACCCCCGTGAATTCATCCACAATCCTGCCATCCTTGATGACTTTAACCGTTGGTATACTGCGCACGCCAAACTGGGCTGCCAATTGTTGTTGCTGGTCACTGTTGACCTTCACCAACAAAAAGCCACCTTGGTATTCATTCACCAACTTGGTCAAAATCGGCATCAGCATTTTGCATGGTTGACACCAATCCGCCCAGAAATCTACCAAGATGGGAACTTGGTAGGAACTTTCCATGATTTGCTGGAAATTCTGCGGGGTTGCTTCAAAAATGTAGGGGGAAGTTGCATTTTCCGCCATTATCCTTTACTCCTTGTTATCATCTGCCTTAGCTGCTGGGTCAGTCGCTGGCGCTTCCCCGGCTCCCATTTGCTCCTGCATTTGCTGCAATTGTTTCATAATCTCGATGGTTTCTTTCGGAACATCATCACTTTCTTCCAGTAACTGGATGATTTCCGGGGTCAAGCCTTCTGCTTCGATTTTTTTCATCAAATCTTCGGGAATCCCCATATTCGGGTCGCCGCCCTCTTCCATCATGCCCTGATCCATGCCCGGCGGTGCCAGCATATTGACAAAATCAGCAAAACTCATCTGCTGACCATTCAGGGTAACATTTTCGCCCGCCAGCTCGATGGCACTGGTAATTTTCTCGCCTTCCAACTTCAGCAAACCCTGCTCACTGAGTGGCGTCAGCATCATCTCAGAACCGGGTGGCAGCAAAGCTTTATCCGCATCCAATGTCATCTTGCCCTTCATCAGGGTTGCCCACTCATTGGGGCCATAACTGGCAAGCGCCATCATATCGGGGGCTGTTTTACCCGTGTAGGTCAGATCCACATCGGCATTCAGCTTACCTTTGGGGCTTTCAGCCAAGAGCGTGGTATGCAAACGGCTTTTGTCGGTTTTCAGCACTTTAGCAAACAAGGTTTCAACAACTTTGCCGGTGGTATCGGTCAATTGCGTCATCAATTCCTGTTGTTTTTGCTGACCCTCAGGGGTTTCCATTGCTTCGGCACTCCACAGCATCTGGTTCTGGACGCTTTGCAATTCGGCTTGTAACTTGCCTAGTTCTTGCACGCCCGCCACATCCAGACCACTGACATCGAGTTTGAAATCAAGCTTGCTGAGCGTATCGTCTGCGCCCTGAATATTGGTCGCTTGCATGGCGACTTTACCCGCCAGTTCATTGTCGGTAATGCCGCTATCGCTCTGCATCGCTAGGTCGAAGCTGACGGGTACGGTTGTCTCTTCCGCTAAAATGCTCACGCCCGGCATTTTGAGATCAAACGTGCCCAAAGCTTGCCCGCCGATCATACCGGTCATGTCACCCTCTAATTGCATGGAAGGCAGGGTGAATTGCGCCGTGGCATCTTTAATTTCAATTTTGCCCGCTTGCATGGAAATCTTACCCGTCATATCCGGCGCAGAAGTACCGGACAGGGTTATGCTATCCATCTGCGCGGTTGTGCCATCCTGATCCACTTGCAACGGATTCGTGGTGAAGTTGTAAACCGTATTACCGCCAAAACCAATCACCGTATGACCTTCCAACGGTGCTTTGCCCGCAAATGCTGTGGTTAACCATTCACGCTGCTCAGCATCCAACGCTGCCATATCCAATTGAGTGTGAATTCGTGCCGTGCCAAACTGCACCGGGCTGCCGCCGCCAAGGAATACCGGACCATTGCTAATTTCATTAACGAATTGAATTTCACCCAAATCACTCAACGGTGGCAAATCCATCGTCAACTTGGTAATCGCAGTAGCACCCAAGGCGCTTTTTTCGTAGCTGACCAGCTCTTGTTTAATGCCACTTTGTGCAGAGGCTTGATTTTGTTGCTCGATAAACTGTTTCAACGTGGTTTCAGTCTGCTGACCGATGTACCAGCTTGTACCGCCCCAAGCAACCAGCAAAACGACTGGAACGGACAGCAGTGTAACTAATTTTTTCATTATAGATTCCTATAGGATGTATTCTGACACTGGTGCGCAGTGTAACAGAGAAAAAAGTTTCAGCGCCCCAACATTTGCCTAAACGGCATTCCCAATAGTCGCAGCGCCATAAAATAACTGGTTAATGCCAGCACCATCAGACCTGTTAACCAGCCAATTCGTGCCCATGTGGAAGCCGTTTGCCACCAAGCATCCGCCGGAGATACCAGCCAAACCAGTGCCGTCATCACCACTGAAGCCACCCCGATTTTCAGCAAAAAGCCCATCCAGCCTTTGCTAGGTTGAAAAATCTGCTGCTTACGCAAGTGATAAAACAACAGCCCCGCATTCACATAGCCCGCCAATGCAGTTGCCAAGGCCAACCCGGCGTGCGCCCCTTCGATGCCCGAAAAGTACCAAGGCAACACAATCAAGACATTCAGTGCCATATTCGCCCCGATCGCGATCATGCCGATTTTAACGGGCGTTTTGGTATCCTGACGCGAATAAAAACCGGGTGCTAATACTTTAACCAGAATAAAGCCGCTTAAGCCAACCGCATACGTCATCAGGCTCAAGGATGACATTTGCACATCACGCCAGGCAAATTCACCGTGCATCATTACCGTCGCCAAAATTGGCTTTGCCAACAAAACCAAGCCCAACGTAGCAGGCAGTGAAATCAACACTCCCAGACGTAACGCCCAATCCATCGTCTGCTGAAATTGCGTAGCATCCGCCTTAGCATGGTCACTGGATAATTTGGGCAGAATGACCGTCCCCAACGCTACACCCACAATCGCGAGCGGCAATTCCACAAAACGGTCGGAATAATACAACCACGAAATACTGCCCACCGCCAGAAACGAAGCCAATAAGGTATTAATCAACAAATTTAACTGCGCCACTGACGAACCAAACAAGGTCGGAATCATCAGTTTCATAATCCGGCTGACACCCTCGTGCGCCTTACGCAAACGCAAGCGTGGCAATAACCCCAAGCGCGTCAAGGTCGGCAACTGAAACACCAACTGCGCCAACCCCGCAAAGAACACCCCCCACGCCAATGCCAAAATCGGCTCATCGAAGTAAGGCGCACCCCACACCGCCGCTGCAATCATCACCACATTCAACAACGCAGGCGTTAAGGCTGGAATCGCAAATTTATGAAACGTATTCAAAATCCCACTGACAAACGCCGTCAGCGAAATAAACAAAATATAGGGAAAGGTAATCCGCAACATTTCCACGGCTAAATCCGGGCGGGCATTCGGCTTACTCTCGAATCCGGGCGCAAATATCCACATCACCACCGGCGCGGCAACCACGCCAATGACCGTAATCACCAGCAAAATCAGCGCCAGATAACCCGCCACATGATCAATCAAATCCTTGAGTTCTGCCTGACCGCGCTGCTCTTTGTATTCCGACAACACCGGCACAAAGGCTAAGGAAAATGCCCCTTCCGCAAACAAACGCCGCAACAAATTAGGGATGCGGAATGCCACATAAAATGCATCGGTTGCGCCATCCACCGGAAAATACCGCGCAACAATCATATCGCGCAGCAAGCCCAACACGCGGGAAATCATGGTCATGGCACTAATCACAGCACCGGAACGCAACAAACGGCTCATGGTTTAAAGTGGTTTCCACAAAGAGAAGCGGCGATTCTGCCCGAATCACGTGCAAAGGTCATGCAGGAAATGTGGATTTAGCGTCACATTTTCCCCAACGCCGAACGCTGGAACAACACCCTGCCCACGTAACGCGCCCCTTCCTTGGTCAAATGCCGACCGTCATATGAAATCAAATTCACATCGTCGGTAAACAAGGGGCAACTCGTATCATCACCACACAACAAACTATGCGGGTCAACAAAGAGCACCTCCTTACCCAAGCCTTTAGCCAAGACCGCATTGATCGTTTTGGCCTCCTCAGGATCAACCTCATTTTCCAACGCTTTCAAATCATTCGCAGGCATTTTCAAATATTTTCTCACTGAAATTTGGCCGAAAAACTTGTTTCCCACCACCACTACCCGTTGCTTGGGTGAAAACGCCAAGGTACGCAGTGTCTGTGGTAATGCTGCCGCAATATCAGGCTTCCAACGGAACGCAAAAATCACCAAATCGGCTTCCTGCATCTGCGCTTTGGCACGTTCCAAGCTATCTGCCCGCTCTGGCGTAGCGCAAAAACTACGGTCTTTCGCCGCAATATGCTTGGGGGCATCGTCACCTGCCACCGTCTGGCAGTCATACGGAATAAAACGCAGCGCAAGCTGGTAATCACCCAAATAACCGTTTTCCTGCACACTATTCAGAAAATCGCAGGCGTAACTATCGCCCACAATCAACGCTTTCTTCTTCTGACTAGCCGCATCAAACACCTGCCCCGTTAACGCACGGCACTGAGAAAACGCATATTCGCCACTGGCTTTGGTATCAGCAGCCGTCAGCAAATTTTGCTTCAGCGAAGAATCAGCCGCGATAACCGCCGACATTGACCACAAAACCACGCCAACCAGCAACCCTGTTACTTTGCGGAACATGTAAACCTCCTTCAAACAAGCACAGACCCGATACTATAGGACAAGTTCACTGTTCAAGCCTTGGCTACAACGGACGCGCTGCCATATCATGCTGAAAATCCGGCTCCACTGGCGGTTCAAATACTGGGGGCTGACCTGCACCCACATCCTGCCCCGGAGCCACATCCACCAAATCTTTTGCCAAATCACTACCACTCACGCCCGCCAGTGCACCAATCAGCCGCGCACGGGTATAGTGCTTCACTTTACCCTCCAAACTTTCGCACAGGCTATTGGCAAGTAAAAAACGTTGAGTCACTTCCAAACGCCCTTGAAACAAGGTGAGTTGCGACAAGGTTTTGCCATACAAGAAAAAATTCACCCCAGCAATGAATTGCACCATTGCCCCGCCAATGACACTGATGATGGCAACTTCCATGCTCTGGCTCAGCATAAAGCCAATCGCAGCAAGGAAAAACAACAAGCCCACCACACTGGCAATTAATGCCCAGCGAAAACTACGCCCCGCTTGCGACAACGACAAATCGTAAAAACGCGACAGCAGCTCAATTTGTGACGCAGCAATTTCTTTCACGTCGCCGCTGGCAGCTTCGGTCAAGCGTTTCAACGCGGGTTCGGTTACGCCGGAAATAGCCTCTTGGCGGACATTGAGAAAACCGCCCAACATACCATCACGATGACTGGTGTTCATTTTACTACTGCCCACAGGTTATGATGCTTCGATTATAGCGCAATGGAAACCCAATGCCGTGATACCTCTGTTATCCATCCAACAATTGCAGCTTTGTTTCAACACCCCCGACGGCGTAGTGGAAGCCGTGCGCGGCGTGGATTTGCAACTTGCTGCTGGCGAAACCCTCGCGGTAGTCGGCGAATCCGGCGCGGGCAAAAGCCAACTGTTCCATGCGGTCATGGGTTTGCTGCCACGCAATGCCCAAACCCGTGGGAGTGTGCAATTTTCGGGTACAGAATTGTTAAATCAGCCACCTCGCGTGCTCAATCAATACCGGGGAAAACGCATGGCGATGATTTTTCAAGACCCTATGACGGCGTTAAATCCGCTACTGACCATTGGGCGGCAACTCACCGAAGTACTGGAAGTGCATCAGGGTATGGGTGCTAAAGCGGCGCAACAACAAGCATTGACCATGCTCGAACAGGTACGTATCCCCGATGCTAGCCGCCGTTTGCACAGTTACCCGCACGAACTCTCCGGCGGAATGCGCCAACGGGTAATGATAGCGATGGCTTTGCTATGCGAACCCGACTTGCTGATTGCGGATGAACCCACTACCGCCTTGGATGTCACGGTACAATCCGAAATTCTGGCACTGTTGCGAGACATTCGCGCCCAACGGCAAATGGCGATGGTATTGATTACGCATGATTTACCCTTGGCGGGCGGTGTATGTGACCGCATCGCGGTGATGCGCCACGGTCAAGTGGTGGAGACCGGCACAGTAAACACCCTATTTCACCAACCGCAACACGTTTATACCCGTGAATTGCTGCTTGCTTCCCGATACTGAACATTTCTTTATTCTGGCAGTCTGAAGCAGTAGACTGAGCATCAGGGGCAAACAAGGGATATATTATGCACACCACATTACACACCGTGTTAGCCGGGCTATTGCTAATCACCGGTTTATTCCCCATCAGCGGCTGTGCTGCGGGAACAACCCCGATGCAGCAACAACCGTTAACCAAACCCACGAATGAATTTGCGTCATTATGGCAACCGGGGTGGCAATGCGGGCAAGCCAGCCCCGTCAGTCGTGCTTTCCTCAATTCATTGATTAAGAAAAATGCATTACACGGTTATGCGTTAAAGGGTGTGACCCTGCCGTTATTGATCGGGCAAAATCCGCTGGAGTCTGGCGCTATTTTGTTCGCTAAACGGGATAATACTTGGCAAGCCTACCCTATTGCTGATGGCAGTGCGGTACTCGCGACTTACAGCACACCCGCGTTCAACCGTTTGACGTTATTTGCCACGTGGGGGCGCGAAGGCCCTGGCAACGATTACATCGTCTTG
This sequence comes from Thiothrix winogradskyi, assembly GCF_021650935.1. Classification (NCBI taxonomy): domain Bacteria; kingdom Pseudomonadati; phylum Pseudomonadota; class Gammaproteobacteria; order Thiotrichales; family Thiotrichaceae; genus Thiothrix; species Thiothrix winogradskyi. The sequence continues at coordinate 3,441,570 of NZ_CP091244.1, forward strand.
CAAGGCAAAAACCAGTTACGCGAATTTAGTTGCACTACTGTGCACTTACCCGCCGAGTTAAATCGCCCGGATTGGGGCAACCGTTACCCTGGTTTGCACGATTTCAATATGGATACCCAAGGGCGTGGCACACTGATCACCGCCGCCTACTTGCCTGACGGTGCTAATGAGCGCAAGCAGTGGTATCAATACAGCAGTAATAACTGGGGCAACCAGTGGAGCGATGCCCGCAAAGTCCCAGCTATGCCTGCAAAACTTGACGGTATTTTTCAGCCGATTACGGATATTCCCGCCCCCACATGGCTGGTGAATAGCCTACTGGCGAGCACGCCGTAACGTCAAACCAACAGACCATGCCGGGCAAATACAGTCAGCAGGTGCTTAACATTCGACGCAATTTCTTTTTCCAAGCCTTTGCCGCTGGTTTGTGCCTGTTTACCGCCGGGAATTTGTAGCGCCCCCGCCATTACTTCCTCACACAAACGCTGGGTAATTTCGGGAACCGTGTGCGTACCATCCAATACTTGCAATAAACGGCTGGAAAAATCATCAAGGCTCAGGGCTTGGTGGCGAATACTCGCCACACTTTGCCAACCTTCAGCGGCTTGCAAGCGTGCCAAGGCACTGACTTCGGGATGTTCCGACCATTCGGGCTTGATTAAACAGGGGTATAAATGCCCATACACTGCGCGGTAGCTGTACAAGCTGAACCATTCACTCACCAATTCGCTGCGGGCGTTGGCAAATTGTTTACCGCCCGCATCACGCACCCGTTCGGCAGCGCGAGCGTATAATTCGGTGAAATCCGGTGTGTAAGGGTGTACTTCCTGCAAATACAGCAAGGCGGCTTTGCTCAACGGGTGCGTCACCGTCAGTTCGGTATTATCCGGGGTCATGAATGCCACCGGCTTGGTATTACTGAGATTTGCCTTACCCTTAAGTCGCAAATCCGCACTGTAAAAAAATCCGGTGAACACATCCACGTCCACAGCACGTTCCAATGCTACATCGGCGCGGCATAACACACTTTTGCGGAAAGCCCGCATTCGCACAAAATCCATCCATTGCTCGTGCTGCAACGGGTCTTCAATATCCCCCAAGGCGGCTTGCGCGGCTCCGCTCAGCGTAGTATCGAACAAGGTGTGCAAATCGGTTTCACACACGTATTGCAATTCATGCCGCTCGGCATCAGCCAAAAACTCGCTAAACAAAAAAGCGTTGTTTTCGCCCGCCAAATACTCGTGCAATAAATAACTGGGGTGTGAACCGAGCAGGTAGGTGATTTCTTTTTGCACATAACGTTGGCTATCGGCTTCCGCCCCCACCAAAGCACGTTGCAAACGCTCTAAAGCAGCAATCGCGGCATGGTATTTAGCCGCAGCACCTGTTACCTCGCGGGTCGCGTGCAATAACAAATCACGCAAACTGCCACGCATCCGCCAGCCGGGAAGTAAGTTGTAACTGATGTAAGCCAGCCCGTGCGGTGTCAGGCATTCCCGTGCCACCGCCAAGATTTTTTCACGGACTACCGCAGGAACCCACGAATACACGCCATGCGCAATAATGTAATCAAATCTCCCCAACGCGGCAGGGTCAATTTCCAGAATATCGCCCACTTCCAAACGAATATTTTGCAGCGGTAATTGCTCGACAATGCGCTGCCCGATCGCCACTTGCGCCCCCGATAACTCCACTCCCACGAATTCGCTGGCTGGTAAATGCCAAGCCATCGGGAGCAGATTACCACCGGTTGCCGAACCCAATTCCAATACGCGGCATTGTTGCGGCGAAGCGGTTGGAATCCCGAACAAACGCCCTAGGGTCGCTAGATTACCGGGGTGTGTTTCAGGGAAGGGATTGGTTTCGTAAGCAAGTTCGTCGTAAAAATCGACCATAACAACAGGCTTCCTGCACTAAGCTAAGTCAATGAACCGGTAATGCTACCACCATCCTGAATTCCAGACGGGTATTACCTGCCGTTTTTAACCAAAAATTTTGCACCGCCAACTGATGCGTGGCGGTTTGCTTGAATTGCATGGTGTAAGTATCATCCACCGCCACACCACCCAATACCAAACGTAAAGGGGCTGACTGCCAAGCCAAGGTGCCTTCCGCCACATTCAGAATATACGCCACGCCCTCACGCCCATTCAAACGCTTTTGGGTTATTAGCGTTTTTAAATTCTGTTGCATCACGGGGTCATCAACCGAGCTGAAATGCCCGGCGTCGCGGTATTCCAAATTTCCCAGCAAATCATACAGCAGCTCACCCGACACCTCAGGGTTCGCTGCCAGCTTGTAAGGGAACACCAACAGGGCTGCTGCTAAAAACGTCAGCATCAACCCTGTTAAAGCAATTCCTAACGCAAAATGACGGGTAATATTACGCTGCGCCGCGTACCCTCGTTGCATAGTATTTCCAACCTAATCTAACACTCGAATATTTTGATTATAGACCATAATAAGAAAAATGAATTGAAACTGAATCAAAGAACGCAATAAAGTTCACTCACCGCGATAAGTGGTCTCCAAGTAGTGATAGACGGCGAATAAACCCATCGCCTCCCCCCCCACCGGACGACCAGCACGCTCACGGATATTCCAAGCCATCACATCAAAATGCACCCAATGCGTCGATTCCGGCACAAACTCATTCAGGAATAATGCCGCCGTGATTGCGCCACCGTAACTCCCACCGCTATTGGTGAAATCGGCGCACCCACTTTTCAACTGATCGAAATACGGGCGATGTAACGGCAGATTCCAAATCAACTCATCCGCCGCCGCCGATACCGTCTGAAGTTTAGCCGCCAATGCCTTGTTATTGCTAAAAAACACTGGAATTTCCGTCCCCAGCGCCACCCGTGCCGCACCGGTTAAGGTAGCAAAATCCAGCAGCAAATCCGGTTTGTGACTAACCGCATCCGCCAGCGCATCGCACAATACCAAACGCCCTTCAGCATCCGTGTTATCCACTTCCACTGACTTGCCCGCACGGGTTGCCAGAATATCACCGGGGCGGAACGCATCCCCGCCAATCGCATTATCCACCGCCGGAATCAGCACCCGTAACTGCACCGGAAGCTGCAATTGCATAATCAATCGTGCCAAACCCAGCACATGCGCAGCACCGCCCATGTCTTTTTTCATCAAGCGCATGTATTGCGACGGCTTAATGTCCAAGCCGCCGGTATCAAAACACACGCCCTTACCCACCAAGGTCACTGCCGGGTGCTCCGGTTGACCCCATTGCAACTTCAGCAAACGCGGTGCATGAGCGCTGGTACGCCCCACTGCGTGGATAGCGGGGTAATTCTGCTTCAGCAAATCATCACCAACAATCTCACTGAAATCCGCCTCAAAGGTACGTGCCAATTGCGCGACAGCAGCGGACAAATGCTCTGGCATCATGTGATTCGCGGGTTGATTCACCAAATCACGCACCAACGCCACCGCTTGCACAAAGGCTTTGGCACGCGCTTGCTGATCTTCCACGAATAATACCGGGCGGGCTTTATTATCCGGTTTAGTGTAATACTCAAAGCGGTAATAGCCCAAACCCCAACCAATGCTGGCTTGCAAGCGTTCTTCTTCCGACCAGTCGCACACCAGATGGTAATGACCGCGTGGCAATTTGTTAGGCAATGCCGCAAGCGCCCAACGTACCCCCTCATCAGCGTTATAACCCACCAGCACCTTACTGATACCGCCCTGCCCATCCGGGATCAAGCAAATCTGCCCAGATTTAGCCTTAAAATCGTGCAATTGCGCCCATTGCCGTTCAGCCGCAGGCAAAGCGGTACCAAACGCCTCCCACGCTGTTAGCAATAACGGATGAATCGCCACCGAATGCGCCGGTTTTTCGTGTGTAAACATCAACTTTCCCCTGATTCCTAACGCTTACAGCCATCCCACCAGCACGGCGTACTGTTGATAAAGTTCAGTAATGCCTGGTATTTCGGTGTCTGACTGGTCGGTTGGGTGATGTATTCTTTCGTGCCCCACGGACCGTGCTTATTGGGAACCTCTAAAAACCCGGCGTATTGCAACGGTTAGCGTTGGTCTATCGACATTTTGTTAAAAAAACACCAACCCATCTCAATTTTTAGCACACCAAGCCACAATCAGGTGGTTTTTCCGCATTTTTGCTGTTTTTTCGGGAATTTCTCCATCAAATGGGCACAACTCCGCCCTCTTTGAGTGAACAAAGCCGCCGCAAGTTATACACGGTTGCCTTAATGCTGAGGCCGAATACTGCCCGTGCCAACCCGATGCTGCGGATGGCTTTGCCTCCCATCGCACAGATTGACCCAAACACATGCTCAACCCGTGCGCGGGGTCTGGCGATGCGGGTGTTGCGGCGCTTCTGGCAGTCGGATTGCGGCTTGCCTTTCTTGGCTTTGTGCTGGATGTGTAACCGCCAGCTACCTTGGTTGAGGCGTTGTTCACGGGATTGGTCTTCGTAACCTTTGTCCGCCATACGTCACGGCTGGTGTTGGCTCGGTCAAGCACCGCTTCAAAATGGTTGGTGTCATGTTCTTTGGCGGTGCTGATGTGGTGTTTGCGGATGAGTTTGTATTTCCGATCGGCACTGATACTGAGTTTGTAGCCGTGGTAACTTTTACCGTGTTTTTTCGTCCAGCTTGCTTCCGTATCCTTTTGGCGACGTTGGGCAGGTGTCCAGTCAGCAGGTGTTGCCGCTTGTTCCAACAGCGCTTTTTCTTCTTTGTGGAAATGTTGTTTAGGGGCTTCCACCAGCGTGGCATCAACGATTTGACCACCACGGGCAATAAAACCGTGTTGTTGTAATTGCCGTTGGACGGCATCAAACAGGGCATCCGCACCACCTGCCGCGCTGATCCGTTCACGGAATACCCACAAGGTATTGGCATCCGGGATCGTGCTGGAATGACGCAGGCCACAAAACCGTTGGAACGACAGCCGGTCAAGCAATTGGTATTCCAATGCCTCGTCCGACAGGTTGTACAGGTGTTGCAACACCAAGACCCGTACCATCAGTTCCGTTGGGTAGGGTGGACGGCCTCCTCGCTTGTCACTTGGGCGTGGGGCGATGTGGTCGATTTCTGCTGCCAAGGCGACAAAGTTGACGTGCTGGTTCAGCGTGGACAGCAGGTCGCCCTTGCGGTCGAGTTTCTGTTCACGCTCTTCGGCGGCAAACAGACTGGTTTTGATGGCACTTTTCTTGGGCATGGCTAGTAACGGGGCGGTGGCTCAGATGAGCATTTTCTCACATTTGTGTGGGTATCAGTGGGTTTTTAGAGGTTCCCTATTGAAAGTACGTGGCGCAGTGTAATGCATCATCAACGTGCCGCCTTCAGTTTTCCAGCCATTTAAGAATTGATCATAAATGCCACGCATCCGAGGATCACGATTGGCTGCAAACAACAGCGGATTAGGGAACTCATCATCCGTTTTGGTATGGAAATCTGCCAAACCTTGCCCGGCTTCATACGCCATTAATTCAAGCCCGTATTTATCGGTAATGGCTTTTTGCATCCGAATATAGCCCATCACTTTATCGTGTGAATAACGGTATACCGGGTTAGTAATCAAACCGAGCGCATCATCCACACTTTTAATGGTACGCACTTCGGCGTGTCCGCCAAAGACATACGGGCCAATCGCGAACGCATCCGCGTGTTTGTAAGCATCCTTGTGGCTCAAGACAATTTCAGTCAGCTTATCGTTCACTGTCCAACCTGACAGAATCCGAACCAAACGCTGCGAACCACCAAAAACGCTTTCCCAGATATTGAAAATTTCTACCGAACGCTGTGAATAATACCGCCAGCCAGCGCGGTGAGCGTGCGAATCCAGTCCCAGTTTCAACCCCATATCAATCATGTGGTTGCCTTGGGTGAAAATGGTATTCCAGGTTTCGTTGCTGTATTCGATGTGTGGCTTCAAATTGCCATTTAAGTGTTGTTTCACATAAGTGGCAAATTCGCGCACATAATTATCATCAGCGGCATGTGGCAAGGTAAACCACGGGTCAGCATTTAAACGATTGGCAAGTTCAACCTGAATTTCCAACGGCGCACCGCGTGAACCCTCTTTGCCACCCCACGTGGCTTTGCCCAAGGTATTGCGATCTGACCAACTGCGGTCGGTGCTACGAGTAACGCCACTCATGTTCATGAAGCGGATCGAGCGGAAATCCCTCATGAATGCCATAAAATCGGGGTTAAAAATAATGCTGTCTGCATGTTCCACAAACGCTTTGAAATCCCCACACGCAGCAGCGGAAGCCACGCGCTGGAACGGATTACTCGCACAAATCCCACCCGGTGGCAGAATACGGATATTGCGTAAATAATTCTGTGGATTGCTACGCAAAATCAATAACGAAGCGTTCAACATGCCATCATTACCGGCAGCAATCGTGATAGTGTCGTAACCCGCATTGCGTTGCAGCAAGGTGGCATCATTCATGTACTGAATTTCGCCTTCGCCGTCATATAGCACGGTATACGTGCCTTCAGGAATAACCGCCGCTGGTAAATTGGAGAGAAAACGTGTCCCCGCTTGCCCACCATTCAGATTGGCAGGCCAACCGTTCGCATCATAAGTAATATTGCCTTTGGTCAACCACGGGCTGGCTTCAGGGAAAGGCATTGCCGCCCGCATAAGGTCGATAAAAGGCAGACTGGCATCACTTTCCATAATCTCATTGGTATTTGTACCCAATGGAGAAGCCGAGTTACTTGTGGAAAATGCGCTTTTCGCCGCAGACAAAGCGGTAGCATTCGTTGTCATCGCGTTACCGCCAGTGGTCGCGCCACAGCCAGTTATTCCCAGTGACAACACGCCACCCATAATCACCAATCGGGTCAGTTTCGCCAGCATATTGAGTCCTTTTCGTCGATTATTGCTTGTGATTTACCGTTTGCAACGAAGTCTAGCACGGGGTTTGCACTCGATGCGACGAATATGCTTTGCCTGCATGATGCACACCCATTACAATTGCGCCCTCATTATAGCTTTAACTTTTTATTGGAGTACCCCGCATGGCAATCGAGCAAACCATTTCCATTATCAAACCTGACGCAGTAGCTAAAAACGTCATCGGTCAGATCTACAGCCGTTTTGAAAACGCTGGTCTGAAAATCGTGGCAGCGAAAATGGTTCACCTGAGCCAAGAACGCGCTGAAGGTTTCTACGCGGTACACAAAGAGCGCCCTTTCTTTGGTGATCTGGTCGCGTTCATGACATCTGGTCCGGTAATGGTACAAGTATTGGAAGGCGAAAACGCTGTCACTAAAAACCGCGAATTGATGGGTGCAACTAACCCTAAGAATGCAGACGCTGGTACAATCCGTGCAGACTTCGCTGATTCCATTGACGAAAATGCCGTACACGGCTCTGACAGCGCAGAAAATGCCGCGATCGAAATCGCTTACTTCTTCGGGACAGACGGTCTGTGCCCACGCACTCGTTAATTTGTCTCTTTGCCCTCACCCCTTGCGGGGGAGGGTTGGGAGGGGGGAATGATCACATTGTCTGACACTGTTAAAAAAGTCAATCTGCTGGATTTTAGCCATGAAGGGCTGAAAGCGTATTTCACCTCCATCGGTGAAAAGCCGTTTCGTGCCACCCAAATCATCAAATGGCTGCACCAGCTCAATGTCGACAGTGTTGACCAGATGACCAATATCAGCAAACCGTTGCGCCAATTCTTAACGGATAATGCCGTGATTCGTGCCCCGGAAATCGTGATGGATCAACAATCCGCCGATGGCACCCACAAATGGTTGCTGCGGCTGGAAGATGGCAATGCCATTGAAACCGTATTCATCCCCGAAGACGACCGGGGAACGCTGTGCATTTCCTCGCAAGTCGGTTGTGCGCTGGATTGCACCTTCTGTTCCACCGCCCGCCAAGGTTTCAACCGCAATTTAACGACGGCGGAAATCATCGGGCAATTGTGGGTCGCCAAACGTACCCTGCAAGCTGACCCCAAAGGCGCTCGTGTCGTCAGCAATGTGGTGATGATGGGCATGGGCGAACCCTTGCTGAATTTCGATAACGTCATCAATGCCTTGCGCCTGATGATGGATGATAATGCTTACGGTCTAAGCAAACGCCGCGTTACCCTCAGCACCTCTGGCGTATTACCTGCGTTGGATCGCTTAGCCGATACGCTGGATGTTTCACTGGCGGTATCCCTGCACGCACCGAATGACGAATTGCGTGACCAATTGGTTCCGTTGAACCGCAAATACCCGATCAAGGACTTGCTCGCCATGTGCCGCCAGTTCTTGGGGAAAAAGACCACCGAACGCAATCACATTACGTGGGAATACGTGATGCTGGATGGCATCAACGACCGTGACGAACATGCCATGCAACTGGCAAAAATACTCAAGGGCATTCCCTCGAAAATCAACCTGATTCCGTTCAACCCGTTCCCCGAAACGCGCTATAAACGGTCTAGTAACAATCGCATACACCGTTTCCGTGATATTCTGACCGAAGCAGGTTATACTGTGATCACCAGAAAAACACGGGGTGATGACATTGACGCCGCTTGCGGGCAACTTGCAGGTCAGGTCAATGACAAAAGCCGCCGAGAGATACATTTCGCACGCATCGAACGGTCATAAAAATAGCAATGAAAATAATAAAGTACGCATTGTTTGCAATGTTGATTAGCAGCATGAGCGCCTGCTCCAATACAACATCCAGCACAGACGAAAAAGCCGGTAGTTATTACACCCAACTAGGTGTTGGTTACTTACAGAAGGGGCGTCTGGATTTAGCCAGCCTGAATCTGGAAAAGGCTGTAGCGCAAGATTCCGATTCGGCACCGGCTCATCATTATTACGCCCTGCTTCAAGAACGCTTAAAAGATGATGCCAAGGCAAATAAGCATTTCCGTAAAGCTCTCAGCATTACGCCCAACGATCCTGACCTGCTGAATAACTATGGCTCACACTTGTGCCACACGCAACAGTATGCCGCTGCGGAAACAGCTTTTCTCAAAGCGCTCAGTGATCCGCTCTATAAAACCCCGGAGTTTGCCTATACTAATGCGGGCATCTGCACCAAAAAAGCAGGCAATGGAGCACAAGCGGAAACGTATTTCCGTCAGGCGCTGGAAAAAAACCACCGTTTCTCGGAAGCACTCTACCAGATGGCTAGGTTGCACCATGAAAAAGGTGAACCAGCCAAGGCAGAAGCATTTATTTACCGCTATAATGAAGTGGCACCGGCAACGCCGGATAGTTTGCTGCTGTGTTATCAAGTGCAAACAAATTTAAATGAACCAGACAAAGCGGAAGCCTGTGCCACCACATTGCGGGGAAAATTCCCCGATAGCAGCGCTGCCAGCCAAATTGATTGATTAAACTGGAGGACACGTGACAGAGACAGCCCACTCAGTCGAAGAAAGGACATCTTCTGCGGTGCAACCCGGCGACCTGACCGCTATGTTGGTAGAATGCCGTGCAAAAGCGGGGCTTGACCGCGAACAGGCAGCGGAAGAATTGCACCTGTCCTCTCATATTATTAAAGCATTGGAACAGGAAGACTTTGCCCACTTACCCGAACCGCCTTATGTCCGGGGTTATTTGCGTGGCTATTCCAAACTGGCGGATATTGACGCCAAGGAACTGATTCGCACTTATGAAGCCCTGCGTGGTGCTAAACCTGATGAAATTGCCCATCATTTCGCACCCGCCAGACCGCTCAATAAAGTGGCTCAGCCCGTGATGTCAAACTCCACCCTGAAATTCATCGGGTTTGGAGCATTGGTACTATTATTGGGGCTATTTTCCATGATTCCGGGTGTGCGCGATTGGGCAAACCATACTTGGTCATCGTTCTCGGCACAGACCGACCAAACCGATGTACAACAACGCCCTCCGTCTGCGATGGAAGCTTACGTTGCACAAAAAGAAGCGTTGGAGCGTGAAAAAGCTGCTGCCGAACAGCAAGCTCAGCAAACGGCAACACCGGCATCCAGCACACCAGCACCTGAACCAGCACCTGAAGTGGTAGCAACCGCGCCAAGCGATCAAACCAGTCAGAACACTGCTACGCCCGCAACACCTACACCTGAAGCCGCAGCCACTAGCACCCAAGATACCGCAGCGCCAACCAATACTACAGCGACTGAAACAACCACAGTAACGCCCGCTCCGGCAACAGCCCCTGTAGCACCAGCGCCAAACACCACAGAAACGCCCACGGTTGCCACGTCAGAAACACCCGTTACGCCGCCAGCAACACCAACCGATACCGCAGCGACCCCAGCGGATGCCACTACGCCGCCTATCGCTGGTGAAATCAGCATCAAAATGGAGTTCGCCGAAGAAGTCTGGATGCAAATTAAAGGTGATGACAAAAAGACCCTGTTCGAATCCCTCAACACCGCTGGCAATATCAAAGAGTTCAAAGCAACACCGCCACTGAATGTCAAAGTCGGTAATGCGCCGGGCGTTAAAATTTTCGTTAATGGTCAGCCGTTTGATTTGACTGCACACACCAAAGGCAGTGTTGCCCGTTTCCGAGTCGAGTAAGCATGAGCAAAAATATCCAATCTATCCGGGGGATGAATGACATTCTGCCGGATGCTACCCCCGCATGGCAGTACCTTGAAAACACCGCCCGCACCTTGCTGAATCGCTATGGCTACAGCGAAATCCGTATGCCTATCGTCGAGCAAACTGACTTATTTTCGCGTGCCGTTGGCGAAGTGACTGATATTGTCGAAAAGGAAATGTATACCTTTAACGACCGTAATGATGACAGCCTAAGCTTACGCCCTGAAGGCACGGCTGGCTGTATTCGCGCCGGAATCCAACACGGGCTGCTGCATAATCAGCAACAACGCCTGTGGTATACCGGCCCGATGTTCCGTCACGAACGCCCTCAAAAAGGTCGTTACCGTCAATTTCATCAAATTGGCGTGGAAGCTTTCGGAATGCTTGGGCCGGACATTGACGCTGAACTCATCGCCATCACCGCACGGCTATGGAAAACCCTTGGCTTACGTAACCTGCGTCTGGAATTGAATACGTTGGGTACACCCGAATGCCGTCACATCTACCGCGAGTTACTGGTGGAGTATTTCACCGCGCATCACGATGTACTTGATGAGGATTCCAAACGCCGCCTGCACACCAACCCGTTGCGGATTTTGGATACCAAAAATCCTGACCTGAAGGAAATCGTAGCCGCAGCACCCAGCTTACACGATCATCTGGATGCGGTTTCGCGCGAACACTTTGCGACCCTGCGCTCCTTGCTGGATAGCATGGGCATTGCCTACGAAGTCAACCCACGCTTGGTGCGCGGGCTGGATTACTACACCCACATGGTATTTGAATGGGTGACAGATGATCTCGGCGCACAAAGCACGGTCTGTGCCGGTGGGCGTTACGACGGCTTGGTGGAACAATTAGGCGGCAAACCCACCCCCGGCGTGGGCTTCGGCATGGGCTTGGAACGCCTGATTCTCTTGCTGGAAACTCAAGGCATTGCCCCACCCGTCACCACCCCCGATGTTTATTTGATCATGGCAGGCACGGCCGCGATTCAAACTGGGTTGACACTGGCAGAAACCTTGCGTGATGCCCTGCCCGATTTGCGTCTGATCAGCAATGGTGGCGAAGGCAGTTTCAAAACCCAAATGAAGCGGGCTGACAAATCTTCCGCCAGTTTTGCCCTGATTCTGGGGGAAAATGAGGTGGAACGTGGCGAAATCGGTCTCAAACCCTTGCGTGACGGCGGTGAGCAGATTACGCTCCCGCTCAGCCAAGTGGCACAACACCTTGCCGTTTTGCTTGAAAAAACACAATAAATGTTAACTTAACTCAATAATTCAGGGGCAAACTGATGTCTGATTACAAAACCGATGATGAAAAAGTTGAAGAACTCAAAGCCTGGTGGAAAGACAATGGCACATCCATCATAGCCGGTATCGCACTGGCAATTGGCGGTTTATTCGGCTGGCAGTATTGGAAAGACTACCAAGAAACCACGGCGGCGGAAGCATCGGCGCTGTACGCCAAAGTCGAAAAAGCCAGTGAAACTTCATTGGAACAAGCGCAGCCAGACATCCAAACCTTACAAAGCGGCTATGCCTCCACTCCGTATGCCGCGATTGCCAGCATGAAAGCCGCACAGCAATACGCTGAAAAAGGCGAGTACGAACCGGCAGCCACCGCATTACGCTGGGTCGTCGACAATAGCAAGGAAGCGGACTTCAAGCATCTTGCCAATATCCGCCTCGCCCGCGTCTTGCTTGCCATGAAAAAAGTGGACGAAGCGCAAACACTCATTACTCAAACCTACCCTGAGGCGTATCAGGCACTGATCGAAGAGCTGAAAGGCGATATTTACGTTGCCCAAAACAAACTCACCGAAGCACGGGCGGCTTATGACAAAGCCATGCTCGGCGCGGCAGGCGGTTCCGGCGAATTCATCAAGCTGAAACGTGACAACCTCGGTGAGGGAACATAACAAGGATCTTATGAAACACATTACCGTCGCCCTGCTCGTTGCTGCTGCCTTATCAGGTTGTGGCACCTTATCGCAAATGACGACAGCGGTTATTCCTGCCAAAACGGAAAACCCGCCCAAGGCATTAAAGGAAATCAAAGCCAGTGCCACCGTGCGCACCTTATGGCAAGTCAGTACAGGTAGTGGCAGCGGCAAAGACTATGTGCGCATCCATCCCTCGGTAGATGATAGCGCGGTATTAGTGGCGGGCGGACGTTCGGCAAGTGCCTGGAGCAAAGCCAACGGCGGGCGCATCTGGCAAACCACGCTTGATGGTGATGTAACCGGCGGGGTCAGCGGCGGCGCAGGCGGCGCATTCCTCGGCACGGGGAATGGCAATGCCATTGCCTTAGAGCGGCAGACCGGCAAAATTCTCTGGTCCACGCCCTTGGGCAGCGAAGTATTGGCAGCATCAGCGCCTAATAACGGTGTCGTGGTATTCCGCACCAGCAATGGCGGTTTGCACGGTCTTTCCACGCAAAGCGGGCAAATTCTCTGGCAAGAGGGGCGTAAAAGCCCGACGCTTTCCCTACGTGGTGCCAGCACTCCGATTGTCGTGGGCGGCATGGTCATCGCCGGTTTTGACAATGGCGTAGTCACGGCTTTCGACATGCAAAGCGGCAAAGGGCTGTGGGAAGTTACCCTGTCCGTGCCACGCGGCAGCAGCGATCTTGACCGCATGACCGACGTGGATGGCGAAATGAAAGCCTTGGGCGAAGCGCTGTTTGCCGCGAGTTACAACGGGCGGATTGCAGGCATCAATATGCGTGACGGCAGTGTCGCTTGGGCAGCACCCTACTCCAGCTATACCGGCGTGGATGCTGACCCGAATGGCTTGTATACCAGCAGTGACGCGGGCGATCTGTGGAAACTGGAACCGCTTTCTGGCAACCCGGTGTGGAAAATGGATGACCTGCAACGTCGCCAACCCACTGCGCCAGCGCTACTTGGTCAATACCTCGTCATCGGCGATTACCAAGGCTACTTGCATTGGATCAATACCAGCAACGGGCAAGTAGCTGCCCGCACCCAAGGCGACAAAACCGGCTACACCGTCGCCCCCGTCAAAGATGGCAATACCGTTTATACCTTAGGGAAAAGTGGCTTACTCTCGGCTTTCAGCATCCAATAAGCTACAGACAAACCCGAATCAGGTGCGCAATATCGGTATCGGTCAGCACAATCGGGTTGGTTTTCATGCTGGAACCGCGTGAATGGGCGACGATTTTCGGAATATCGGCTTCCGTGACCCCAAAATCAGCCAAGCGCGGCAAGTGCAGTTTATGCGCCCAGGTGCTCAGGGTATGCACCAAAAATACCCGCGCCCCAACCGGATCAACATGGTGGCTACGCCCCCGGAATAATTTGCCGATCGTGGTGTACTTGTCCAGTGCGGGATTATCGGGTTCGTTGGCTTCCATCAGGTCAATGTTTAAGCGCGTGGCTTCAGCAACCAACATGCCACAGCCAACCCCGTGACCAATCGGGTGAAACGCGCCTAGCGGAGCCACCACGCCATGCACCGACCCCAGCCCCGTTTGTGCCAAACAAATACCCGATAGCAGCGAAGCGTAAGCCATTTTGCCGCGAGCCACGCTATCGCTTGGGTCATTATAAAAAGCCAGCAAGCTATCGCGTACCGCTTCCATGCCCGACAAAGCTAACGCATCGGTCAACGGATTTGCGCGGGTAGACACATAAGCTTCCATCAACTGGGTGAACGCATCCATGCCATTGGCAGCAATTTGTGCGAGTGGGCAGCTTGCCAGCAGATCGGGATCAATGATGGCATATTCGGCGACTAAGCGATCATCCCGAAACGATTTCTTGAAACCGTGTTCGCCCTGTACCGACAGTACCGCGTTTTTAGTGGCTTCTGAACCCGTACCAGCCGTGGTAGGCACAGCGATGAACGGCGTGGCAGGGCCTTGATAAGGCAATTCCGGGCCAACACCTTCGAGATGATCCATCACCAAATTGCCCGGTTTGAGCAGCCCCGCCACCGCTTTGGCAGCATCCAAAGGGCTACCACCACCAATCCCAATGACCGCATCAAAACTCATATCCGGCAAGGCATTGCAGGCAGCGACGGTGGCATCCACCCATTGCGGGGAGGGTTCTTGTGTCACCCGCCGAATTTCCCAGCTAAAACCAGCCGTTTGCAAGTCGTGAAACAACATCCCAGCAGCAACAGAATCCGTGAAGGAACCAGCCCCGGTGATAATCAGCAAGCGTTTACCGTATTGCGCGGCAATGGCAGGCAGCTTACGGATAGCACCCGCGCCGAATTCAATACGCGGCAGGCGGGCGATGGCAAAAGGGACGACAGTTAGCATCAGGCAACTCCGATTTGAATGGGCTTAGCGCCTAACAAGCATGACGCATCCAACTAACTTAAGCAAAAAAAAGCGGCTCGTCGTTCACGCGAGCCGCCAACCGGTTTCTCACTTAACGTGAGGAGTCAAACTCAAAATCTCTCTCCCTCTTGCTCCCTTCCCCCCTTGCGGGGGTAAGGGCTGGGGATGGGGGGTAATCTTTATTTCTTCGGCGCGTAAATATCCGTGCAAGTCCCCTCTGCGACTTCCGAAGCAAAGTTCAGCGTCTCAGAAAGCGTCGGATGCGGGTGAATCGTCAAACTCATGTCGTGCATATCCGCCCCCATTTCCAACGCCAGCACCGCCTCGGCAATCAGCTCACCAGCGTTTTTGCCCGCAATACCCGCGCCAATCAGTTGCCCAGTTGCCTTATCAAACAGCACCTTAGTCATGCCGTTGCTGGCATCCATCGCCAACGCCCGCCCACTCGCTGCCCAAGGGAACGCGCCTTTTTCATACGCAATCCCTTCCGCCTTGCACTGCTCTTCGGTCTTGCCCATCCACGCCACTTCTGGGTTGGTGTAAGCAACCGACGGAATGGTTTTCGCATCGAAATAGGCTTTATGCCCCGCAATCACCTCCGCTGCGACTTTGCCCTCGTGCGTGGCTTTGTGCGCCAGCATCGGCTGCCCCACGATGTCGCCAATCGCAAAAATGTGCGGCACATTGGTACGCATCTGATTATCCACCGGAATAAAGCCGCGTGTATCCGCAAACACCCCCGCCTTACCCGCGTCAATCAACCCACCATTTGGCGAACGCCCAATCGCCACCAACACCCGATCAAACGTATCCGTCGCAGGCGCACCTTTGCCCTCAAACGCACACACCAAACCCTCTGCCGTCGGCGTAATCGCGGTGACTTTGGTATTCAGGTAGATGTTCTCGTACATCCCCTTAATCTGGTTGTGCAAGGGCTTCACAATGTCACGATCCGCACCGGGCATCAGTCCGGGTGAAAGTTCCACCACGGTAATGCTTGCACCAAGCGCATGATAAACCGTCGCCATTTCCAACCCGATAATCCCGCCACCGACCACTAGCATCCGCTTGGGGATTTCCGGCAATTCCAGCGCATCGGTGGAATCCATCACCCGTGGATCGTCCCACGGAATAAACGGCAATTTCGTGACTCGCGAACCGGCTGCAATGATGCAATTCGCAAACTTGATGGTTTGCTTGCTGCCATCATCCGCCGTCACCTCAACGGTATGCGCCGACGTGAAACGCCCGTAACCTTGCACGATTTGCACTTTGCGCTGCTTCGCCAAGCCTTTCAGCCCCACGGTCAGCTTACCAACCACATCGCTTTTATGCGCCCGCACGGCATCAAGGTCGATGTCCGGCTCGCCGAATTTCACACCGTGCTTGGCAAACTCCTTCGCCTCGTTGATCACTTCTGCCGTGTGCAATAACGCTTTGGAAGGGATGCAACCGACGTTGAGGCATACGCCACCGATATTGGGGTAACGCTCGATCAGCACCACTTTTTTGCCAAGGTCAGCAGCACGAAACGCAGCGGTATAACCACCGGGGCCCGAGCCTAGAACGACGAGTTCGGTTTCAAGATCAGGAGAAAGACCCTCACCCCCCGCCCCCCTCTCCCGCGAAGCGGTAGAGGGGGAGGAAGAAGGTTCTTCACTTTTTAGCCCCTCTACCTCTGGGAGAGGGGTTGGGGTGAGGGTCTCTTCAATTTCCAACATCAGCAACGCCGACCCTTCCGACACCCGATCCCCCACCTTCACCAGCATCTGCTTAACCGTGCCAGCAACAGGGCTTGGAATTTCCATCGACGATTTATCAGACTCAATCGTAATCAGCGAATCTTCCACCTCAATCTGGAAACCAGCATCAACCAACACTTCAATGATTTCAACGTCTTTGAAGCTGCCAATGTCAGGGACTTTGACTTCGATAATCTTGCTCATACCAGCAACCTCCGAATATCACCCAGCATTTTGGCAAGGTAAGTGGTGAAACGTGCGCCATCCGCGCCATCAATCACGCGATGGTCATACGACAGCGACAGCGGCAACATCAAGCGCGGCGCGAATTCCTTACCGTTCCAGATTGGTTGCATATCGGATTTGGATACGCCCAAAATCGCCACTTCCGGCGCATTCACAATCGGGGTAAATTTCGTACCACCAATTCCGCCAAGGCTGGAAATCGAGAAGCAACCGCCCTGCATATCCGCCGGTTTCAGCTTCTTGTCACGCGCCTTCGCCGACATTTCTTTCAGCTCTTCGGAAAGCTGCATAATCGACTTTTTGTCCACATCACGGAACACGGGCACAACCAGTCCATCCGGCGTATCCACCGCCACTCCGACATTGTAATAGCTTTTACGGATCAGGTTTTCGCCCTTCGCATCCAGCGAGGAATTGAAACGTGGGTAAGCCTTCAGACCCGCCACCACCGCTTTCATAATGAATACCAGCGGGGTAATCTTCATTCCAGACTTGGCATTTTCCTCATTCAACTGCTTGCGGAAAGCCTCCAGATCGGTGATGTCGGCTTGATCGAACTGCGTGACGTGCGGAATGTGTACCCAGTTGCGGTGCAAGAATTCGCCGGTCAGCTTATTGATGCGCGACAACGGCACGGTTTCGATTGCACCCCATTGGCTGAAATCAATATCCGGCATGGGTGCAACGCCCAATGTATTACCGGCAGCCGCACTTCTGCCCGGCACGCCGCCCATACTCATCACATCTTTGATGTACGCTTTCACGTCTTCTTGGGTAATGCGCCCCTTGCGGCCAGAGCCTTTGACTTTGTTCAGGTCAGCACCAAGTTCGCGGGCAAACTTGCGCACGGACGGGGTGGCGTAAGCTTTGCTGAAGTCGAGTTTTGAAGAGGAAGAAGCCCCCTTCCCTAACCCTTCCCCCGCAAGGGGTGAAGGGGACAAGACGGGTACAACAACTGGCTTAGGTTCGGAGGCTGTCTTCGCCCCTTCCCCCCTTGCGGGGGAAGGCTGGGATGGGGGGACTTGCGAAGCAACAGCCGCGCCAGCGGCTGCCTCTTCCACCTCCATCACCACCTCCATCATCACCACCAAACTCCCTTCCGAAATCCGATCCCCCACCTTCACCTTCAGCTCTTTAATCACGCCCGCGACCGGCGATGGAATTTCCATCGACGATTTGTCGGATTCAATCGTGATCAACGAGTCTTCAACAGCGATGGTGTCGCCAACGTTCACCAATACTTCAATGATTTCAACATCTTTAAAGCTGCCAATGTCTGGCACTAAAACTTCTTGGATTGCCATGATTGCGCTCCTTATGCCAGACGTGGGTTAGGTTTTTCGGGGTTGATGCCGTATTTTTCCATCACTTTGACCAAATCAGCGGCTGGCAGGGATTTTTCATCCACCAACGCTTTTAGTGCAGCAATTACGATGTAATGACGGTTCACCTCGAAATGTTTACGCAATTGCGCACGGGTATCGCTACGCCCGAAACCGTCTGTCCCCAGCACCGTGAACGGCATCGGCAGCCACGCACGGATTTGGTCAGGGTATTGGCGGATGTAGTCAGTCGCCGCAATTGCAGGCCCGCGTTGGCCTTTCATCGCTTGCGTCACATACGGCACTTTCGCGTCTTCCAGCGGGTGCAACATATTCCAGCGGTCACAATCACGGGCTTCGCGGGCAATTTCGTTGAAGCTGGTCACGCTCCACACATTCGCATCCACGCCCCATTCCTTGTCGAGCATTTCTGCGGCGGCGATCACTTCGCGTAAGATCGTGCCGGAACCCATCAGTTGTACTTTCTTACGCTTCTTGCCGCCACCACTAAACAAATACATGCCTTTGACAATGCCGTCTTCACAACCGGCAGGCATGGCTGGGTGTATGTAGTTTTCGTTCATTGTGGTGATGTAGTAATACACATCCTCCTGATCCTGATACATGCGTTTCAGGCCATTCTGGATAATCACCGCGAGTTCATAGGAGAAAGTTGGGTCGTAAGACAAGCAGTTGGGAATCAAGCCCGCCTGAATCAGGCCATGCCCATCCTGATGCTGCAAGCCTTCACCCGCGAGTGTGGTTCTACCAGCAGTGCCACCAATCAGGAAGCCCCGTGCACGGCAATCACCCGCAGCCCAAGCCAAATCGCCAATGCGCTGGAAGCCGAACATGGAGTAGTAAATGTAGAACGGCACCATATTTACGCCGTGGGTGCTGTACGCCGTTGCCGCTGCAATCCATGAAGAGAACGCGCCCGCTTCGTTGATGCCCTCTTCCAAAATCTGCCCGGATTTGTCCTCTTTGTAGAACATGACCTGATCTTTATCCTGCGGCTCGTACAACTGCCCGACCGAAGAATAAATGCCCATTTGACGGAACATGCCTTCCATACCGAAAGTACGCGCCTCATCCGGCACGATGGGTACAACGTTTTTACCCATGTTCTTGTCACGTGCTAACAAGGTCAGCAAGCGCACGAACACCATTGTTGTGGACATTTCGCGGTCGCCCGTGCTTTCCAGCAACGGTTGGAAAATGGAAATATCCGGTACTTTCAACGGGGTGGCGTGCGTTTGGCGTTGCGGCAAAAAACCGCCGAGCGCTTTGCGACGCTCCAGCATGTACTGCATTTCTTCGCCATTCGGATCGGGGCGGAAGTATTTGGCCGCCGCCGCATCTTCATCACTCAACGGAATGTTGAAGCGGTTTTTGTACGCAATCATTTCCTCGCCAGACAATTTCTTCTGCGAGTGAGTACGGTTCTGGCCTTCACCGGCGGAACCCATCCCGTAACCTTTCACGGTGTGCGCAAGGATAACGGTCGGCTGACCGGTGTGATTCACGGCTGCGTGATACGCGGCATAAACCTTGTGCGGATCGTGACCACCCCGGTTCAGACGCCAGATATCGGCATCGCTCATCTTGGCAACCATTTCCTTCAATTCAGGGTATTTGCCAAAGAAGTTTTCACGGACAAACTTGCCGTCTTTGGATTTGTAGTTTTGGTATTCGCCGTCAACGGCTTCCATCATGCGCTGCTTGAGCAAGCCATCTTTATCCATTGACAGCAGAGGATCCCAATAGGAACCCCACAGCACCTTAATGACATTCCAGCCAGCCCCCCGGAACACCGCTTCGAGTTCCTGCACAATCTTGCCGTTGCCACGCACGGGGCCATCAAGACGTTGCAGGTTGCAGTTCACCACCCACACGAGGTTATCGAGTTTTTCGCGCCCACCGAGAGAAATCGCGCCAAGGGTTTCCGGCTCATCGGTTTCACCGTCGCCAACGAACGCCCACACCTTGCGGTTAGCCGTTTCAGCCAACTTGCGGTCTTGCAGGTATTTCATGAAACGCGCTTGGTAGATCGACTTGATCGGTCCCAAGCCCATTGAAACCGTGGGGAATTGCCAGTAATCCGGCATCAACCACGGGTGCGGATACGACGATAAACCACCACCATCGACTTCCTGACGGAAATTGTCCAATTCAGCTTCGGTAAAACGCCCTTCGAGGAAGGAACGCGCATACATCCCCGGCGCAGCGTGACCTTGGATATACAGCAAGTCGCCGCCGTGTTGCGGAGAAGGCGCGTGCCAGAAATGGTTCATGCCCACGTCATACAGCGTGGCAGCCGAAGCGAAGGTAGCAATATGCCCGCCCAGTTCTGGGCTTTCGCGGTTAGCACGCACTACCATCGCGGCAGCATTCCAACGGATATAAGAGCGTAAGCGGGCCTCAATCGCCGGTTTGCCGGGGGTATAGGTTTCTTTATGCGGGGGAATCGTATTGATATAGGCGGTGTTAGCCGAGTATGGCAGGTTGGCTCCGTTTTGACGGGCAGTGGCAATCAGTTCTTCCAATAGAAAGTGAGCGCGTTCCACACCTTCGGCTTCAATGACAGCTTCCAATGATTCAATCCATTCACTGGTTTCTTGAAAATCAACATCTTGTGGCGATTTATTCATTATGATTCCTCTCTCTCTTTGCGATAAAGCTGGCATACTAAATGACTCCAGCAGTCTAGATGCACAAAAACAATAACATACCCCAATACCATTTTGAAGAAAAAGTTAAACCATAAAATAAAAACTTATTTTTCATAAGCTTAAAATCGAAAAATAATTTTTAAATTCTTTTGTAGGCATTTTCTATCAGTTCCGTTAAGCTCTCGTTATGACAGATGATATAGATATAATTCCCATTGCCGGACGTTTCCGGGGCTTCCTCCCTGTAGTCGTGGATGTAGAAACGGGTGGCTTTGATTGCCGCAAGGATGCGTTGCTAGAATTGGCAGCCGTGGTGTTGCGCATCGACGAAAAAGGTGAGCTATCCCGCCACCGCACGTTCAATTGGCACATCGAACCCTTTCCCAATGCCAATATGGATCCCAAATCGCTGGAAGTGAATGGTATCAAACCGTTCAGCCCACTGCGCATGGCAGTGCCAGAACCAAAAGCGATGGAAGAATTCTTTAAGGTAATCCGCAAAGAAGTGAAGCTCAACCGCTGCAACCGCGCCATTCTGGTCGGGCATAATGCGCCGTTTGACTTGAACTTTGTCCATGCCGCTTCTGACCGCATTAAAGCCACGCGCAATCCGTTCCACCCGTTTAGCACGCTGGATACGGTTTCATTGGGGGCAGTGATGTATGGGCAGACGGTATTAGCACGCTTGGCGCAAGCCGCAGGCATGGGGTGGGATGCCGATTGTGCGCATTCAGCCGTGTATGATGCTGAAAAGACAGCGGATTTATTTTGCCATTTCGTGAATACTTGGCAAACGCTAGATGCGGCGTTTAAAGCGGTCGAGAATTAAATAACCGAGAAGAGACCCCACCCCAGCCCTCCCCTTGCCAGGGGAGGGAGTTAAGACAGCAGAACGCTGTTGTTCCTCCACTGGTAAGGGGAGGTTAGGAGGGGTCTCTTACTTCCCGGTCTTCAATTTTTCCCAGTACCCGTCATACAGCTTCATAGCGTCACCGATGTCGTTTTGGAATTCGCCTTTGGCAACGTCTGCTGCTGAGGGGAAAATCACCGGGTTGTTACGGGTGTCTTCATCCAACAACTCTTTGACCGCTGCATTCGGGGTGCTATAGCCCAGTTCTTCCACGACTTGCTGCCCGACTTCGGGGCGTAACATGTAGTCGATAAATTTGTGGGCATTATCAACATTGCTTGCCCCTGCCGGAATCACAAAGCTATCCACCCAAAAACCCGCGCCTTCCTTGGGAAAAATGTATTCAATGTCGGGGTTTTCCTGCTGCGCCATTTTGACTTCGCCGCTCCAGATCATGCCGAGATTCACATCGCCCGCCAAAAACGGCTCGCGGGGTGCATCCGCATTGAAGACCAACACATTCGGCATCAGCTTTTGCAGGTCTTCGTAAGCGATTTTGATTTCATCGGGGTTAGTGGAATTGGTAGAAAAGCCATTCTTTTTTAGCGCCATGTGGAAAACTTCCCGTACATCGTCGGTCAGCAATAGCTTGCCCTTCCACTTTTCGTCCCACAAATCGGCCCAGGAGGTGATGGTTGAGGAGTCGATTTCTTTGCCATTCACACCAATACCGGTGCTGCCCCACAGGTAAGGAATGCTGTATTTATTGCCGGGGTCATACGGCTTATCCAATAAATCCGCTGACAAATTTTTTAGGTTGGTCAGTTTGGTCTTGTCGAGTTCTTGCAACAAACCTTCGTGGCTCATCTTCGCCACCAAATAACTGGACGGCACCACGATGTCGTAACCCACGCCTTTTTGCAGCTTGAGTTTGGAATACATCACCTCGTTGTTTTCATAGGTGGAATACTCGACCTTAATGCCGGTTTCTTTCTCAAATTCTTCCAGTGCCGCTTCGGGGATGTATTCTGCCCAATTATAAACCACGAGTTTTTCTTCAGCGTGCAGCGCACTCGCCGTCAACAGCAACAAGGTTGCGAACAGGGAGGTTGATTTCATGTCAGTGCTTTCTCCTGAGCAATAAGGTCGATAGGGTGACTAAGACCAGCGAAATCGCCAGTAATAAGGTCGCTAATACGTTCACTTCGGGCGACACGCCAACTTTTACCATTGAAAACACCCGAATCGGCAAGATTTCAAAGCTCGGCCCCGTCACGAATGAGCTGATGATTACATCATCAAGCGACAGGGTAAAGCTTAATAACCAGCCAGCCACAATCGCCGGGAATACCAGCGGCAAAATGATCAGCCGAAAAATACGCCCCTCGCTTGCGCCCAAGTCTTGCGCGGCTTCCAGCAAATATTTATCAAAGCCTTTGAGCTGCGCATACACCGTAATCACCACAAACGGCAAGCAAAACGTAATGTGCGCAATCAGCAACGACCAGAACCCCAGTTGAATCCCCAGCGCAATAAAAATCACCAAAAAAGTAATCGCCAATACAATGTCCGGCGACATCATCACAATAAATAATAAGCCACTGGCAGTTGCTTTCAGGGGAAAGCGGTAGCGGTACAACGCCAGTGCCATTAGCGTTCCGATAAGCGTGGCAGCGGTTGCCGCCAGACTTGCCACTAACAAGGAATTCAAAAATGCTTGGATAAGTGCATCATTATTAAATAGTTTCTCGTACCACTTCCAGGTAAAGCCTTGCCACTCGTAGCCGTATTTGGAGGCGTTGAAGGAGTTGATGACCAGAATCGCAATCGGTAGATAGAGATAAGCGAAGATCGAGGTAATGAAGCCCCATTTTAGTAGTTTCATTGCATTTGCTCCTGCGGAGTTCCCCTCACCCCTAACCCCTCTCCCTCAAGGGGAGAGGGGGACAAGAGGAGGTGGGTTTGGATGGTGGAGGTGACGGCAGAGAGGTTTTGTTCTACTTGGGTGGCGGTGAAGCGGAGAACGGTGTAGCCGCAGGCTTCTAGGAGGTGTTGGCGTTCTTGGTCGCGTTCTACTTGGGTGGCGTGGATTGAGCCATCTACTTCAACGATTAGGTTTTTTTCGGCACAGAAGAAATCCGCGACGAAACAGCCGATGGGTTGTTGGCGACGGAATTTGAATCTGGCGATTTGGCGATTGCGGAGGGCTTGCCAAAGGATGCCTTCGCTGGGCGTTGGGGTTTTACGAAAGTCGCGGGCGCAGGCGTGCATTTGGGTGTTGAGTTCGGGGGAAATGATTAGGCGTTCGTTCATGGGGGGAACCCCTCACCCCAACCTCGCACCCAGCCGCTTGCAGCACCGTCCCTCAAGGGGAGAGGGGCTAAAAAGACTTTAGAATAGGTGATATTGATGAATGAGCTTCTGCTTTGGTAACATCCATGATTAAGGCTTTCACATTTACTAGCTGCTAAGAAAGCATTAAGTGGTGATATATAAATAACTATTTTTTTATACATCATTATTTTCCACCTTTACGTAGAGTGCCAATGACTTGCCAAGTAGAATTCCACGGAAATCTACATTCCCAGAACTTCCAACCATTCACTTCAGTTTTTGTAATATGTGTAGCAGCAGATGAAGGTGAAGAAAACTCTGCTCCATCAAACAGAGTTAATACACCATTTTTAACAACTCCTCGATACACTTGACCTTTATGGTTAGCTCTAAATTCTGTATTAAGAGGAAATGTGATGTTTTTATAAACCCATGGTTCATCCAAGTCAGTTATAGTCTTCATGGGTATGGTGTTTTCAACATCACTTAAATTTTGCCTTTTACCATGCAACGAATTAGTCAATACTGTTTCAATAAACCAAGATTTTTCACTATTACCTTCAGGGCCTTCCCATATTTTCCTAGCAAAATCAAACAACTTTTGTCCACGTTGCTCAATCTTGTTTTCATTCCAACAATCAGCCATCATCAAATCACGATTGAGATGTAAGTTAGATTCTGCGAAAAAAGTTTCTCTCTTCTGTTTGAAAGAATAATTTTGCAAACTTCGATTCACACTACTATGTAATAATGTTAGATTTCCGATTGTATTTTTAATTTTCTCTCTTTTAAGAATTATTGCTGAACGAGGTGAGCTTAGATCAATATTATTTATTTCATCTTCTTTTGCATTCGTACCATCAGTAAGTGGCCAATGATTAAACCAACTAACAGGTAATATATGTTCAATATCAAGTTGATCTACCTTTAACGAATTAAAATCCTCCGCTCTACTTGAACGCATCGCCATTTCAAGTTCAATAAAAATCGATTTAATCTTCCCTGGCTCATTAATACGTACTTTATAGACTTCGGCCTCAATCCACTCTTTCTGAAATTCATCATCACGAGGCCAGCGAGCGGATTTACCTTCCAGTGCGGAAAGATCAGAATAAATTGACTCAATAGTAACACGAGAGACCGAAAGACGCTTAACCTGTTGATTAAAAACTCTATTATAATTTTTTGCGGTTAAGCCACAAACTGCTCGTCTTACAAAATAAGACACTATCCAATCAAATATTTGATTTTTTTCATCATCCGAAAGCTCTGACATTGAAACTATTAAAGCCATCGCATGTGTGGTAGACGCATCCCAGCTTTTAATGCGAACTCCAAATCTCCCAATAGATTTAGATTCAACACCCAAAATCATGGATTTATAATGATCCGCATAAGCATTAAGTGTCTTGAGTTGATCAACAGCACTTTTTGTTTTAGCGAATTTTTGATAGCCAATATATAATCGACCTATATCAATTTCTTCACGAAGCTCTACTTGTAAAACAGTTTGCACAAACCAATCTAACCTAGGGCGTTTTAGTCGTCCTCTTGTTTGTTCTTCTTTCCAAAAATCATCTTCAAACGAAAACCATAGTGAATCATATAACCTCTTGGGATTATCAACCTCTTTATCCGCCTGCATAAAAATGTAATTTCGAATCAAATCAGTTGCATGAAGTTGCGCACCACGACCATTTAGTGTTTCAAAAATAACTTGCGCATCGTCCTGCTCTTCTAATGTTATAGATACGATCTTAAAGTCATATAATACTGAATTTGCAATAGCCATTAGAATAGCTTCTGATTGACTGAAATTTTCTTCCGCAACCCAATCAGTAATTTTTTTATAGAAAAAACAAATTGCCTTTCTATGGTGATTAATGATTTTGTTTGGTTCTGCTAGATTATTCTTCTTACTCACATGGGTGAATTGGCAGTTTTCATGTTCGCTAATTTTTATTGCCAATATATAATCGTTTCGATCCATCAATGTTGGCCATAACTTAAAAATTTCTTTTTCAGGATTCCGCATAACTGCTGGATTTATATTCCAACGAAAGCTGTCAATCCATGCTCGTAATTCTGGCATCCGATATGCCTCAAATGCCATTGAAATTGCAGTGATAATATATTGAAGCGTGGTAAGACGTTGTTGACCATCTATTATAAAAACTTCTTCGACTCCCATCTGATGCTTTCGTGTTCGGGGTTCAAGCACAACAGCACCTAAAAAGTGTGATACTGGCTCAGTAGCTTCACTTAATCGGTCATTTGCTTTAGCCTGAATATCAACCCATAACGGATCCCATTGCTCAGTCATTTTCCAAACATAAGCACGCTGATAAAAAGGTACACAATATTGCCGCTGAGACTGAAAAATTTGCTGGATAGTCATTGTTTCGGACTTCATTAAAACTCCTTTGTAAATTAATAAATTTATTGTAAATCTTTCTCTTGTCCCCCTCTCCCCTTGAGGGAGAGGGGTTAGGGGTGAGGGGTTCTTCAAAGACCTTCATCATCCAACCCCCCTTGCCGATTAATGCGCCGATTTGCCAACACATACAACCACAACAAACCCGCCATAAGCACAATCAACGCCACACTAAACGCCGCCCCAAACGGCCAATCACGCACCACCAAAAACTGATTTTTAATGATATTCCCCAGCAATAAGTTTTTCGCGCCCCCCAGCAAATCCGCCACGTAGAACATGCCCATCGCCGGTAAAAACACCATCAAACTGCCCGCAATAATCCCCGGCATGGTCAGCGGCACAATAATCAACCGAAACCGCGCCCAAAAACTCGCGCCCAAATCTTGCGCCGCTTCCAACAAGGTTCCATCCAACTTGCCGAAACTCGACACCAACGGCAACACCATAAACGGCAGCAACACGTACACCAAACCAAACACCACCGCAAACGGCGTGTATAACAATTGCAACGGCTCATCAATCAGCCCCATGCTCATCAACGTGCTGTTCACAATGCCTTTATTGCCTAAAATCAATTTGATAGCGTAAGTCCGAATCAGGCTATTCGTCCAAAACGGCACAATCATCAAAAACAGTAACACCCCACGCCACACCGTCGGCAATTTCGCCAATAAATACGCAAACGGATACCCCACCACCAAGCAAATCAGCGTAGTCAGTGCAGACAGCCACAAACTGCGCCAAAACACTTCCGCATACACCGGCTCAAATAGCCGTTCCCACGAATTCAAGGTCAGCGGCCACACCGCCAAATGTTGCGCATCCGGCGACATCACACTGGTCAATAACACCAATACGTGCGGAACCAGCACAAACAAACCCAGCCACACCAGCGTCAGCACAATGGCAAAACGCCGGAAATTCAACAGATTCATGCTTTACCCACCCCTTCCGCAGGGATCACATGCTCCCAGCCCGGAACCCAGTCGACACCGACTTTTTGATTAATGCTGTAATCAAAATCGGGGTCATCTTCGTCGAAAAACTCATGCGCCATGACGGTTTGCCCATTTTCCAGCCGAATATGCGAATTCAGGGTTTGCCCAGTGTAATTGCGCTCCAGCACCACGCCGGGGAAACCTTTGCGTTCCTTCACGTCCGGGCGGCAGTCGATACGCAAATCTTCCGGGCGCAACATCACATGCACCTTATCGCCCACCGCAAAACGGTGATCACACCGAATTTCGCGTTCCACACCATTAATCATGGCTTGGTACTGGTATTCGCCTAGTGCATGAGTAATTGCGCCGTCAAACACATTGATTTCCCCGATGAATTGCGCCACGAACAAATTACGCGGCGCTTCGTAGATTTCGCGGGGTGTGCCGACTTGCTGCGCTTGCCCGTTGTGCATGACTAAAATCCGATCAGACATCGACAAGGCTTCTTCCTGATCGTGGGTGACGTACACAAAGGTAATCCCCAACTGGCGTTGTAATTGCTTGAGTTCCAACTGCATTTGTTGGCGCAATTTGTAATCGAGTGCACTAAGTGATTCATCCAATAACAAAATTTTCGGGCGATTCACCACCGCTCGCGCAATTGCCACACGCTGCTTTTGCCCGCCGGAAAGCTGATGCGGTTTGCGCGTCGCAAAATCGGACAAGCGCACAATCGCCAGCGCATCTGCCACCCGTACCGCCATATCCTGCGGATTCACCCCCGCCATTTTCAACCCAAATGCCACATTATCGAACACGCTTAAATGCGGAAATAGCGCGTAACTCTGGAAAACGGTATTCACTGGGCGCTTTTCCGCTGGCATTCCGGCAATATCATCATCATTCAGCAGAATTTGCCCCTCATTTGGCTGCTCAAAACCCGCAATCAGGCGCAATACCGTGGTTTTACCGCAACCCGACGGCCCTAAAATCGTGAAAAATTCGCCGTCGTGGATAGTGAGGTTAAATTCAGACAGCACTTCCTGAGCGGCAAAGCGTTTGCTGACATTGCTCAGAGTGAGGATCGGCGGTCGGTTCAATGGCTACTCCTAGCGTAAATTGCCTAGCGTGGCGGGGTGTCATCCATTATATTTCCCACACGCACAGATTCAATGGATAATATCCTCGCTAACTGAAGGAATTGGAAGAACTCGACCACCCATGAAAATTACCCGACGCTTACGCTGGCTACTGGCAGGCGGCATCTTATTAATGACGCTGCTGTTTTTGCTGTTCCTGTTTTTTGCCACCAAAAATTTCCTCGATTTATGGGACAGGCTGCAATTACTCCCCACATGGCTGTTCTATACCTACAGCACGCTAATTGTCGCGGTTGTATTGTTCAGCGGCTGGCTCATCGTAAAACTGGTATCGGGCGGGCGTTCCACCACAGCCATCAAGCGCCCTGCCCCCAAACCCGTCATCGAAGCCTCGCTGACCCAAGAAATTGCGCAAATCAAAGCAGCGGGCATGGATACAGCACCGTTGGAAGTCGAAATAGCCGAATTAAATGAACGTAGGACGGCTGGAAACGCCCACATTGCCTTTTTCGGGGATATTAGCACCGGCAAATCGTCCATTATCAAAGCCCTGTTGCCGGAAGCCGGGGTGGAAATCAACCTGCGCGGCGGTTCAACCCGTGAGATTCGCGAATACACTTGGCAAACCCTGGCAGGCGACCACCTATTGCTCACCGATTTACCGGGAAGAAATGAAGCCGAAGGCACACTCGATGCCGCCGCTCGCGATGAAGCAATTCGGGCGCACATTGTGGTGTACGTGACTGATTCCGATCTGAGTCGCACCCAATTTGAAGACTTGCAAGAATTAGCCGCTTTCGGCAAACCCTTGCTGATTGCCATCAATAAGCGCGACCAATACACCGCCGAAGAACAAGCGCAACTTGCCCAACGCATCCGCAGCCGCTTCGACTCCGCTCAGCGGACGGGAACAAACGAACGGTCGGTGAGAGTCGAACCGCCAGAAGTGCTATTCATCCAATCCGGCGGCACGGAAGAAATTGTGCGCGTCTACCCCGATGGACGCGAAGAAACGGTACAACGCCCCCGCAAAACCGATATTTCCGCCCTCGCGACTCACTTGCAAACCGAAATCGACCAACGTCTGGAAAGCCTGACACAACAACGCGACACCAGCGTCTTGAATCTCGTGCAGGAAAAACTCGACACCACCCGTGAAGATTACCGGCGCACCCAAGCGGAAAAAATCGTGCGCAGCTACACCCACAAAGCCATACTGGGCGCATTGGCTTCCGTCAGCCCCGGCACGGATCTGGTGATTCAGGGTGTAATCGGCACACGCATGGTACAAGAACTCTGTAAACTGTATGACAGCCCAGTCAGCCAACTCGACATCGACCAATTCCTAAATTTCACGCAAGGGAAGTTGGGGAAAAGCATCCCGCTACTGCTCGCCGTTGCAGGAAATGGCTTGAAAGCTTTCCCCGGTGTTGGCACGGTCGCGGGCGGTTTGGTACATGCCGTGGCTTACGGGCTAATTTTTGACGCGCTCGGCAAATCCGTCGCGCACACCCTCGAACAACGTGGCGCACTCAAAGCAGCACCCGCCGCCGCAACATTTCAGGAGATGCTCAGTGGAAATCTGGAAGAACGTACAAAAACATTTGCCAGATTGGTTATTGAACAATATCGGGGCAAGTAAGGAAGAAGCGACCAGCACCGCAGTCGTAGTAGCCGCACCAGCACAGAGTAGCGGCGACACCCACTTGCAACTGGCCACCGAAAGCCTACGGCAATTGCTCGACGATTCCCGCATCCCCGATGATGTGCGCGAAAGCTTGCGTAATGACTACACCCAAGTACGCGGAATGCTCGACAAGCTGGAACACGGACATGTTCACATTGCCGTCTTTGGGCGGGTCAGTGTAGGGAAATCCTCCTTGCTGAATGCCTTACTGGGGCAACCAGTGTTTAGCGTCAGCGTGCTGCATGGCGAAACCCGCAGCGTCAATATGCAGCAATGGCAGGAATACAGCGACAACGGTATTTTCCTCATCGACACCCCCGGCATTAATGAAATCGACGGCGAATCCCGCGAAAAAATAGCGCATGAAGTCGCCAGCCGTGCGGATTTAGTGTTATTCGTGGTCGACGGCGATTTAACCGATGTGGAATTCCAAGCACTCAAAACCGTGACCAGTTCGCATCGCCCTACTCTGCTAGTCGTGAACAAAGCCGACCGTTACACCGAAAAAGAGCAGCAGCAATTGCGCAGCATTATGCGCACCCGCACGCAAGGCGTGATTGCCCCGGAAAACCTGATTTTCACCACCGCACAAGCCAGCCGCCAAACCATTATTTACGTGAATGAACACGGCGAAGAAATCGAAGGCATTCGCGAACGCCCGGTGAATATCAGCGCTCTTAAAACCCGTCTGTGGGACATTATCGAAGCCGAAGGCAAAACCCTTGCTGCCCTCAATGCCACTTTATTTGCCGGACACCTCAGCAAAGAAGTCGGGCAACGCATTCTTGCCATTAAACGCGAACTCGGCGAAAAAACCATCCGCCTGTATTGCATCGGCAAAGGCGTTGCCGTGGCATTCAACCCAATTCCGGTGGCGGACTTGCTGGCGGCTGCCGCGATTGATGCCAGTATGATTATTCACTTATCAAAATTGTACGGCTTACCCATTTCCCGCAATGAAGCCAGCGACTTGATCCGTACCATACTGGGGCAAATGTTATTACTGGCGGGAACTGTCTGGGCAGTGCATCTGGTTTCTTCCGCCATGAAATTAGGCACGGGAGGCATTTCCACGATTATCACTGGCGCAGCGCAAGGCGCAGTAGCGTGGTACAGCACTTTGGTCGTGGGGCGGGTTGCCGAAGAATGGCTGGCAAATGGCAAATCATGGGGCGAAGTTGGCCCCAAGCTCACCGTCGAACGCATTCTGGAATCGTTGGATCGGGATTCGGTATTAACCGAAGCGCGGGAAGAAATCCTGACGTATTTACACAAAACGGTTAAAAACCCGCAAAACTAATAGCAAACAAAAGGCGACCCGATCGTCGCCTTTTTTCGCACAATCAGCACAAATTAACGCAACAAACCGAAAGGTGACAGCAAACCACCCACGCCGCCGTAATCAGCAATTGCTTCTTTCGTGCTGGAAGTGTGCACTTCGATCCTATCGCCCGCCATCACCATAGGGTCTGGCACTTTACCCAACGCCACGTCTGCCAAGGGCACGGTGTAAGGTTTACCATTGCGGAAAACCGTTACCTTATCTTTGGTCGCCAACCGGCTAACACCTTCCGCCAAGGCAATGGCTTGCGTTACTGTCGTGTCACCAGCCAGTGGGTACACACCAGGACGATTAACCGCACCGGAAACCGTGACGCGACTGGCGGTAGACTCCCGCACAATCACATTCACTTGCGGGTTATGCATGTAATCTTTTTCCAAACGTGTTGCAATTTGCTTTTCCAACTGGCTGGCTGACAAACCTTGGGCACGTACCGTGCCAATCAGCGCCAGCGTGATGTTGCCATTGTCATCGACGCGCACTTCTTTGGACAAATCGGGTACTTTGAATACATCAATTTCCAGCAAATCTTGTGGTGCAATGCGATCACTGCCCGACGTGCCGGTTGGCAAACTAGCTGCTGCCATACTTACCGTAGAACCCGGTAACGCGGTGTGTTGCGGCGCATTGCTAGAACAAGCAGCAAGCGTCACCGCTGCGAACAAAGGAAATAATAACTTCCAAGTCATTTTCATGGGGAATCTCCCTGATAATATTTTTAACAATTAAGTGGGATAAGGGGTTAGCCTTTCTAATTAGCATCGAATCGAACAATAAATTCCCTGCGGCGCTTACGCTAACCCGTTCTGACTGAACGTAAGCAATCCACAGACAATAGGAATATAGCCCAAATTAGCGCTGACCATAACAACTTATGACACACAAGATTTAATTATAGCCCTGTGGGTTAGTACTTTGCCAGTACCATGTATCCCGACACATATCTGTCAGATCTTTTTCAGCCTTCCAGTGAATTAATTGCTCTGCTAATGCGGGGTCAGCATAGCAACACGCAATATCACCTGCTCGCCGCGCTACAATGCGATACGGCACATCACGCCCGCTGGCAGCGCTGAAAGCTTTGACCATATCCAACACCGAATAGCCTTGCCCGGTACCAAGATTTACCACCAGTAAGTTAGGCACATCGCCACGCTGGAACGCTTCCAAGGCTTTCACATGCCCTTTCGCCAAATCCACCACATGGATGTAATCGCGCACTCCCGTACCGTCATGCGTCGAATAATCGCCACCAAATACCGATAAGTATTCGTACTGACCGACTGCTACTCGTGCAATATAAGGCATCAAATTATTGGGAACACCTTGCGGGTCTTCGCCAATTTGCCCGCTGCTGTGCGCTCCAACCGGATTAAAATAACGCAGCAAGCCAATTTTCCATTCGGGATCGGCTTTGTAAAGATCACCCAAGATTTCCTCAATCATCAACTTAGAACGCCCATAAGGGTTGGTCGCGGATAACGGAAAATGTTCCTGAATCGGCGTGGTATGCGGGTCGCCATACACCGTGGCGGAAGAGCTGAACACAATGTTTTTCACACCGTGTTGTTGCATGGCTTGCAACAGTGTCACCGTGCCTGCGACGTTATTGTCGTAGTAAGCCAGCGGCTTTTCGACTGATTCCCCCACCGCTTTCAATCCGGCGAAGTGAATCACGCTGTCAATCGGATACTCGTTAAAAATACGCCCAAGCAGGGTTGCATCGCGAATATCCCCCTCAAAAAATGGAATATGGTCAACACCAGCCAGTGCTGCGGCACGGCGTAACGCTTCGGGGGAGCTATTACACAGATTATCCAGCACTACCACCTGAAAACCGGCGGCAAGCAGTTCAATACAGGTATGTGAACCAATATAACCCGCGCCGCCCGTCACCAAAATATGTTTAGTCATTTGTTGCATGTTTGCCCTCATTAATCGACAAGCGTAAATAACATTTACGCCTGCCGTAGGGTAACAAAAAATCGCTTACGATTTATCGGCTTTTACAGCAGCTTTATCGGAAACTTTATCAGCAGCTTCGGCTTTTTCGTCTTTAACAGC
This sequence comes from Thiothrix winogradskyi, assembly GCF_021650935.1. Classification (NCBI taxonomy): domain Bacteria; kingdom Pseudomonadati; phylum Pseudomonadota; class Gammaproteobacteria; order Thiotrichales; family Thiotrichaceae; genus Thiothrix; species Thiothrix winogradskyi. The sequence continues at coordinate 3,475,189 of NZ_CP091244.1, forward strand.
GGTTTTATCCGCTTTAGCATCGGTTTTTTCGGCAGCCGTTTCAGCTTTGTCAGCTTTTGGCGCATCGGTTTTGGCTGCATCCGTGGTTTTTGCAGTTTTGTCGGTTGCAGCGGCATCTGCATCCGACAACGCAACCTGATCCTTGATTTTGTCGAAGAGTTTGTCACCAATGCCGGAAACTTCTTTCAGGTCTTCCAAGGTCTTGAATTCACCGTGTTCAGTGCGGTATGCCACAATCGCTTCAGCCTTTTTTTCACCAATACCATCCAGTGAGTCCAGCGCTGCCACATCAGCAGTATTGATGTTAATGGTTTCCGCCAGCACCACAGGGGATACGAACAGGGAAAGCAGCAAAGATGTAATGGCTAGTGTTTTTTTCATAGTTGGTCTCTTTTTATTGATCAATTGTTGTAAGTTATTGTGTTGATAAGCTCAACCAGTACACTTTGCCACAGCGCATTTACTGAGACAGCCAACTTCTGACGAGTGACTATGCTATTGGTCGGAATCCTGAAAATGACACGCCACCCATCTGCCTTGCGCCACCTCCCGCAAGGCAGGCACTTGCGCCCGACACTTTGCCTCTGCCTGTGGGCAGCGCGTATGAAACACACACCCTGATGGCGGATTCAGTGGCGAAGGCAACTCCCCCGCCCCCACGCGAATCTGCGCTAACCGCTCTCGCTCCTGCTGCGGGTCGGTCAACGGAATGGCTGCCAGCAATAGGCGCGTATACGGGTGTAACGGTTCGGCATACAAACGTGCTGTATCCGCGATTTCCATGATTCGCCCCAAATACAACACCAGCACCCGCTGACTCAGGTTTCTTACCACCCGCAAATCGTGCGAAATAAACAGCAAGGTCAAGTGATGATCACGCTGCAAAGCCGCCAACAACTTCACGACTTGCCCTTGAATCGACACATCCAATGCACTCACTGGTTCATCGCACACAATCACTTGCGGCTCGACACTCAAGGCTCGCGCAATCCCAATCCGCTGGCATTGCCCGCCGGAAAATTCGTGTGGATAACGGTTGTGCATTCCGCTCTCCAAACCCACCGCTTGTAGCAAATCAGCGGCACGTTGGCGAATCGCCGCTTTACCCAATTCTGGGCGCAACGCGAGGAGCGGTTCTTGCACAATATCGCCCACTGTCATGCGCGGGTTCAGCGCATCCAAGGGGTCTTGAAAAATGCATTGCACCGCACGGCGATAGGCTTTCATGCTGGCTTTATCGTGCGGATTCAGCGTGTTGCCTTGCCACTCGACCGTGCCTTGTGTGGGTGTCACCAATTGCAAAATGGCGCGGGCAAGCGTGGATTTGCCACAACCCGATTCGCCGACAATCCCCAAGGTTTCCCCTGCTGGCACGCTAAATGAAACGTCGGTGAGCGCCTGTAACGCCTGCCCGGTTTTAAGCCGGAAACGCACGCTGAGGTTGCACACTGCCAGTTGTGGCACGGTCATTCAGTCAGCCATCCAAATCAGAGAAGCCATGCGCCCGGTTTGCCCGTCGCGACGGTAGGAGAAAAAGCGTTCCGCATCCGTGTATGTGCAGAGGTCGCCGCCATAAATGGCGTGAACCCCGACGGCATTCAAACGTTGTCGCGCCAACAGGTAGATGTCTGCCAACCACTTGCCGTCATTGCCGGACGGTTGGAAAGCGTTGGCGGCAGCGGGGTCGCGTTGCATGAAAGCCTCACGGACTTCCGCGCCGACTTCAAACGCCGTCGGCCCGATCGCAGGCCCTAGCCATGCCAGCACATCGGCAGGGGGGCATTGCAGGGATTCGACCGTGCGTTCCAATACACCGGCTTCCAGCCCGCGCCATCCGGCATGAGCGGCGGCTACTCGCGTCCCTGCTTTGTCGCAAAACAGCACGGGCAAGCAATCGGCAGTCATGATGACGCACACTTGCCCCTTGCCGAACGCGGTGGAGGCATCGCCGGTTGGGTAGCATTCACCCACATCCATGCCGCATACGTCGACGCCGTGGACTTGCTTGAGCCACAAGGGTTCGGAGGGCAGTTGCAGGGTATCGCCGACAATCATGCGATTGCGGGCAACGGCGTAGGGGTTGTCGCCGACGTGATCGCCGAGGTTGAGGGTGTCGAATGGTGCTGCGCTTACGCCGCCGTGACGGGTGGTGCAAACGGCGCGGATATTGGCGGGGGCAGGCCAAGCGGGGGTAAGCCACCCTTCGGCTGCGCTCAGGGTACGATTCGGGTTCATGCGGGAATTACCGATGCGCGAAACAGCTCCAACAGCTCCGCCATATCCTCCGGCACCGGCACTTCCCACACCATCGCCTCACCCGTTGCCGGATGCGTCAACCCCAAACGGGTCGCGTGCAAGGCTTGACGCGGGAACGTCTGAATCGCCGTGCGCAATTCCTCCTTCACCCCCGCAGGCACACGCGGACGACCGCCATAGGTTTGATCGCCCACAATAGGCATGTGCTTCCAGCTCAGATGCACGCGGATTTGGTGAGTGCGCCCCGTTTCCAGCGACACACGCAACAACGTATGGTGTGGGAAACGCTCTTCCACCCGGTAATGCGTAATCGCTTCCTTGCCACCATCGTGAACCGCTTGGCGCTTGCGGTCGATGTGATGCCGCCCGATATTGCCTTCAATCGTTGTCCCCGCCACCACTTGCGCGGAAACCAGCGCGAGGTATTCGCGGCTGACATCCCGTTCTTGCAACTGTTCGACGAGTTTGCCGTGCGCTTCCAAGGTTTTGGCGACGACCATCAAGCCCGTGGTGTCTTTGTCGAGGCGATGCACGATCCCCGCACGCGGCAACATTTCCAGCGAACGGTCATGGTGCAACAAGCCGTTGACCAGTGTGCCTGACCAATTGCCAGCACCGGGGTGAACCACTAACCCGGCAGGTTTGTTGATAATGATAATGTCATCATCTTCGTAGATAATATTGAGCGGAATATCCTCCGGCTCAAATTCGGTTTGTGGCTCGTGAACAGCCTCTATGGAAATTTCCTCACCGCCTATTAAGCGCTCCTTGGGTTTGAGGATTTTATCATCGACGCGCACGCAACCGGCTTTGATCCATTTCTGAATCTGGCTGCGCGAATATTGGGGGCATAAAGTAGCAAGAGCCTGATCCAGGCGCTGACCTTCCATATTGAGTGGAACTATGCTGACGATCTGTTGATTTAGGGGCATTCTTAATCCGGTTGAATACGCTATACTTGCAAACTCATTCTATCATCATGTGTTGTTAAGCAAATGTCGATAAATACAAAAAGACTACGTGCCAGCGTTTATCTGGCAAGTGTATTGGTTATGTCGGCGGCGACTAGCGGCTGCTCGATCTTTTCCCAGACTGAAAAAGACCTGACAGAAGGTTGGTCAGCCAATAAAATTTATACCACGGCACGCGAAGCCGCCAACGCAGGCGACTACGAACGCGCTATTGGCTTGTACGAGTCGCTCGAAGCACGTTACCCCTTGGGGCGTTTCGCGCAACAAGCGCAACTGGAAACCGCTTACGCGTACTACAAGTTCGATGAGCCGGATTCCGCTTTGGATGCGATTGATCGCTTCCTGCGCATGAACCCTAGCAGCGAAGATGCGGATTATGCCCTGTATTTGCGCGGCTTGGTAAACTTTAACCGTGGGCACAGCATCGTGGATAAATTATTTCCACGTAGCATTGCCGATTTGGACACAGTACGGCAGAAAGAGTCGTTCCAAGACTTTTCACACCTGCTGACCCGCCACCCCGGCAGCAAATACGCCCCGGATGCGCAAGAACGCATCAAGCACTTGCGCAATAGTTTGGCACAATCCGAGTTAAATGTGGCGCAATACTACATGACACGCGGCGCATGGCTGGCGGCATTCAACCGTGCGGAATACGCGGTGAAACATTACCAAGGCTCACCCGCAATTGCGGATGCGTTGGAAATCAAGGTCAAAGCCGCTCACAAGCTCGGCAAACCGGATTTAGCCGCCGACAACCTGCGGGTGCTAGAACTGAACTTCCCGGAACGTGCGGCTGCCCTCAAAGCCCAGTTACGCTAATCCCCAAACGCCGATTATCGGTTAATGCTGGCAGCTTGCCTGCCAGTCATTTAGAGTCGTGATAAAAGCTACCCAGCAAAATAATAATATCGGGGCTACACACATGACGATTTCCAAAACTGCCGCGCTTGCCGTGTGCCTATTCAGTGTACTTAGCAACACTGCGATGGCAGACAACAGTTCACCTTTTTCCAAAATCAAACCGATGTCACCCATTGGCATGAATTCCAACGCCAAAGCACCCAACTATTTGGGGGCAAGTATCGGTACGACCACTACCGATGGGTTTTGCGATCCACTTAGCGACTGTGACAACAGCGACAAAAGCTGGAAAGCCTTCGCCGGGGTGCGCATGAATGACAATATTGTGCTGGAAGCGGGCTATGTCGACTTTGGCAAACAAAGCGGCATGGCTACCGGGGGTGAAGTTAGCCAACAGGCAACCGCTTTCACCACCGCCGCCGTCGCTGGCATCCCCATGACCGACCAAATCGAACTGTTTGGCAAAGCGGGCGTAGCACGCTGGACACTGGAACAAACCGATAGCAGCGGCACGGTAGAAAATACCGGCACCGATGTCTTGGTCGGCGTGGGCGCTGACTATAACCTCGGTGACAATATGGGCGTGCGTGCCGAGTGGGAACGCTTTAAAGATGTGGGCAGCACCGCTGCTCATGCCAATGACATTGACTTGCTGAGTCTTGGCTTTATTTTCTCATCGTTATAATAAATTCCCTCGTTAGAGGGCATACAGAAAGGGGCTTGTATGAAAATTTTACTTTCCTGCTCAATAGCAGGCTTGGCGCTATTGGCTAATAGTGTCTATGCGGGCGGTATGGAAGGCTATGGTGTGCCTTCTAATATTTCTTTGTATGGCGGTCTGAGTGCGGGCATGAGCAACCATGATGGTGCTTGTGACGCCACCACGACAGATTGCGAAGACAGTGATAGCGGGCATAAAGCCTTTGTCGGCTTACGCGCTGACCCCAGTCGTAACCCGAACGAATTTTGGGCAACACCAGCGGGTGTCATGCCTGCTACCGCCCTGCCCACGATGGGCGTAGAACTCGGCTACATGGAACTGGGTGAAAATACGGCGCAAGGTAAAGCAGGTCGGGCGGGCATTTACGACAGCGAACTCCAAAGCGAACTCTCTGCCAGTTATGTCGCGGGCGTAGGTTACGTTCCGGTTGCCCCTCGCACTGAATTAATCGGCAAAGTTGGCGCAGCCTTTTGGAAACAAAATGGTAGCAAAACCGTAGCCGAAGATTCTGAGCTGGATACCACCAGCACTAACAGTGGCGTAAGCATGTTATTGGGCGCTGGCGCACAAGTGAAGCTTAACCCCAACCTATCGTTACGGGGCGAGTATGAACACATTATGGGTACAGCAGCAGACACCGATTACGAAGCCGACGCGGGTTTATTGAGTGTCGGCGCGGTTTTTTCCACCTTTTAAACACGGGGCAGCAGGATGAAACGAAAACTGGCAGGGTGCTTGCTCATCGGTTTACTAAGCAACGCGCACGCGGGGGAGTCCATCATGGGCAGTGATTTCAGCAACGGCCCCAAACTGTATGTCGGCGCGAGTGCTGGCAGCGCTAAACAGGGGGATACCTGCAATGACCCGTTTTTCAGCGGCGAATGCGATAACCAAGATTTTGCTTGGAAAGCCTTCGGTGGTGCACGTTTCAACCCCATGTTAGGGGTCGAAATCGGTTATTACGACCTCGGCGAGAGCAATATGAATGGCTCGACCGGGGGCAGTACCGCCAAATTAAGCAACAACACGACCGGCAGTGTCGTGACTGGGGTCGGTTACGTACCACTTTCGCCGCAGCTAGAAGCGTTTGGCAAAGCTGGGGCAATGGCTTGGGAAAGCAAGACCAATAAGACCTCCGGCAGTCAAAGCGAACAAACGGACAATAGCGGTACGAGCATTCTCGTTGGCGGCGGCGCACAATTCCAACTGAACAGCAATCTACACCTGCGCGGGGAATGGGAACATATGCTGAATATTGGCTCTGATTCCGCTTACGAAACCGATGCTGACCTGTATTCACTGGGTTTGAGTTATTCCACACTCTGAAAATCTATCTCCCACGGAAGGGCTGTATTAGCACAGCCTTTCCGGTAAAGTGGCTGCACTTTTGCCTTTTGATCGCCACGTTTTGAGGAGAATGTTTATGGCACGTCAAGCCGATTTCATCGCACCATCCATTTTGTCTGCTGACTTTGCCCGTCTGGGTGAGGAAGTGGTTAACGTCTTAGCTTCCGGTGCGGACATTGTGCATTTCGACGTAATGGATAACCATTATGTTCCTAACCTGACCATTGGCCCTTTGGTATGCGAAGCCCTGCGCAAGCACGGCGTAACTGCACCGATTGATGTGCATTTGATGGTTAAGCCGGTTGACCGCATTATTCCTGACTTCGCCAAAGCGGGCGCGTCTTACATCACCTTCCACCCGGAAGCGTCTGAACACGTTGACCGCACCTTGCAACTGATCCGCAACGAAGGTTGCAAGGCTGGCTTGGTATTCAACCCGGCTACGCCACTGAATATCTTGGAATATTTGATGGACAAGGTGGACATGATCCTGCTGATGTCGGTCAACCCCGGCTTTGGTGGGCAAAGCTTCATCCCATCAACGCTGACCAAATTGCGTCAAGTACGCAAGATGATTGACGATTCCGGTCTGGATATTCGTTTGGAAGTCGATGGCGGTGTCAAACCGGGCAATATCCGCGAAATCAAAGAAGCGGGTGCGGATGCATTTGTGGCCGGTTCTGCGATCTTCAACGTTGCCAACAAAGCTGACCCGAACCATTACAACACCGTTCTGGCTGAATTCCGTAAGGAATTGGCAGCGGCACAAATCTAAAATGAATCGTCGGACTAAAGTCCGACCTACACATTTTCTGTAGGTCGGGCTTCAGCCCGACATCAAGGATTGATTATGTTCAAACCGAAAATGGTATTGATTGACGTGGATGGAACGCTGGTTGACAGCGTTCCCGACCTGACGTTTTGCGTCGATGAAATGCTGAAACAACTGGATATGCCAGTACGCGGCGAAGCAGCCGTGCGCCAGTGGGTCGGCAATGGCGTGCAGCGTTTGACCGAACGCGCCTTGACCAATGACCTCGATGGCTATCCCGATGCGGAGTTGTTTGCGCGTGCCATGCCGATTTTCATGGAACTGTACGCGGAAAACACCTCGAAACGCAGCCGTTTGTACGATGGCGTGTTAGAAGGCTTGGATTTTCTGCAAAGCTGTGAAGGTTTGAAGATTGGCTGTGTCACCAATAAAGCGGAGCAGTTCACCCTGCCCTTGCTGACCGATTTGGGTATTGTTGACCGCTTTGAAATCATTATCAGCGGTGATTCTTTGCCGGAAAAGAAACCGCATCCACTACCCTTGTTACACGCGGCTGAAAAGCTAGGTGTACAACCAGAAGATTCGGTAATGATCGGCGATTCCAAGTCTGACGTGAAAGCAGCACGAGCGGCAGGCTTCCAAATCATTTGCATGACCTACGGCTACAATCACGGCGAAGACATTCGTAACTATTCGCCAGATGCGGTCATTGATTCCATGACCGAACTCGCCAACTTGATTAGCGCCTAAACACTGAAATCCCTCTCTCAATTCCTCCCCTGATAAGGGGAGGTTAGGAGGGGTTTCTTCCTATTCCGGTCTCATGTGCGGAAAAAGTATCACGTCTCTTATCGACGGCGCATCCGTAAACAACATCACCAACCGATCAATCCCAATCCCTTCACCTGCCGTCGGCGGCATCCCGTATTCCAACGCACGGATATAATCCGCATCAAAATGCATCGCTTCATCATCGCCCGCGTCTTTATCCGCGACTTGCTGCATAAAGCGTTCCGCCTGATCTTCCGCGTCATTCAACTCGGAGAAACCATTGCCGATTTCACGCCCACCGACAAAGAACTCGAAACGGTCAGTGATGAAAGGGTTAGCATCATTGCGCCGCGCCAATGGCGACACTTCCGCCGGGTATTCGGTAATAAAGGTCGGTTGCAGCAAACGGTGTTCGACGGTTTTCTCGAAAATCTCAATTTGCACTTTGCCCAAGCCGTAGCCATCTTTGAGCGGAATGCCCAGTTTCCGCGCCACTTCCCGTGCACCTTCCAGCGTATCAAGCTGTTCGGCAGACAATTCCGGGTTGAAGTGCAGGATGGAACTGCGCACACTCATCCGCGCAAACGGCTTGTCGAAATCGAAAACCTCACCCTGATAAGTAATCTCATTGCTACCAACGACATCATTGGCAATGCCACGTATCAGACTTTCGGTCAAATCCATCAAATCGTGGTAAGTCGCATACGCCTGATAAAATTCGATCATGGTGAATTCAGGGTTATGCCGGGTGGAAAGCCCTTCGTTGCGGAAATTGCGGTTGATTTCAAACACCCGTTCAAACCCACCGACCACTAGCCGCTTGAGGAATAATTCCGGCGCAATCCGCAAATACATCGGCAAATCCAGCGCATTGTGGTGCGTCACGAACGGACGTGCTGTCGCCCCACCAGGAATAATTTGCAACATTGGCGTTTCGACTTCCAGAAAATCGCGCTGCATGAAAAAGTTGCGGATATAGCTCACGATTTTGGAACGCATCATGAACGCATCGCGCGACTCGTGATTCATAATCAAGTCGATATAACGCTGGCGGTAACGTTGTTCGTGATCGGTCAAGCCGTGGAACTTTTCTGGCAACGGGCGCAACGATTTAGTCAGCAAACGGATTTCATGTACCTTCACCGACAACTCGCCGGTTTTGGTTTTGAACAACATCCCGGAAGCCCAGATAATGTCGCCCAAATCCCAATGGCAATAGTCATCGAAAATCTCATCACCCAGCACGTTTTTCTGTGCGTATAACTGAATGCGCCCGGATACATCCGAAATCGTCGCAAAACTCGCCTTGCCCATGATGCGCTGGAGCATCATGCGCCCCGCTACCGTCACGGGGATGGCGTGTTCTTCAAACCATTCCTTGTCGTGTGCGCCGTATGCTTGCTGCAAATCAGCAGCTTTGTGTTCACGCACCACGTCATTGGGAAACGCTTTGCCCTGTTCGCGCAGTTTTGCCAGCTTGTCGCGACGTTGCGTGATCAGTTTGTTTTCATCATGCTGGTCGTGATGGTTGTCGTGTTCGCTCATGATTACAGTCCGCTTTTTAAGCTTGCTTCAATAAATTTGTCCAGATCGCCGTCCAATACTGCTTGAGTATTCGCCGTTTCTACACCCGTGCGCAAATCCTTGATGCGCGACTGGTCGAGAACATAGGAGCGAATCTGACTGCCCCAACCAATGTCGGATTTGCTGTCTTCCAATGCCTGCTTATCCGCATTGCGCTTGAGCATTTCCTGCTCATAGAGTTTGGCACGCAATTGCTTCATGGCGTTGTCTTTGTTCTGGTGCTGGGAACGCCCGCTCTGGCATTGCACGACCGTATTGGTGGGCGTATGGGTAATCCGCACCGCCGATTCGGTTTTGTTGATGTGCTGACCGCCCGCCCCGGAAGCGCGGTAAACGTCAATGCGCAAATCGGCTGGGTTAATGTCGATTTCGATATTGTCATCGACTTCTGGCGACACGAAAACGCCGCTGAACGAGGTGTGGCGGCGGTTGCCGGAGTCGAATGGCGATTTGCGTACCAGTCGGTGTACACCCGTTTCGGTGCGCAACCAGCCGAAAGCGTAAGGGCCTTCAAAGCTGATACTCGCGCCTTTGATGCCTGCCACGTCGCCGGGGCTGGCTTCGAGCAATTCGACTTTGAAACCTTTGGCTTCACCCCAACGCAAGTACATGCGCAACAGGATTTCCGCCCAATCTTGCGCTTCTGTACCACCCGACCCGGCTTGGATGTCGAGGAAGGCGTTATTGCGATCCATCGGCCCGGAGAACATGCGTTCAAATTCGAGCTGGGCAACGTGCTTTTCGATGCTCTCGACATCGGCGATAACGGCTTCGGCGCTGTCTTCGTCGTCTTCCATTTCGGCGAGTTCGAGCAGCTCTTTGGCGTCAGCAAGGCCGGAACTGATTTTATCAATGCCGCCGACAATGCCTTCGAGAATAGCGCGTTCTTTGCCAAGGTCTTGCGCCCGCTGCGGATTATCCCAGACCTTGGGGTCTTCGAGTTCGCGGCTGACTTCTTCTAAACGTTCGCTTTTAACGTCGTAGTCAAAGATACCCCCTAAGAGCGTCCACGCGCCCTTGGAGATCTTTGATTTTGGTATAGGTGGGGTTGAGTTCCATGATATTTCGCTAATACGAGGGAAAACGGGGGATGATAGCAATCATGGGGAATATATTCAAAGCGGTTAAATGGCGTTCTCACCTAATCGGGGTAATTCCATCTCGACAACTGACTATCGGTCATTTAAGATTCCCCTCAATCAATTGACCGGCAGTCATTAATATGAAGTTCACATTCGCCCTTTCCTCCCGTTTAGCTCCCACATTATTGCTGGCAAGCAGCTTGGCATTGTTACCGTTGCCATCGGTATTCGCCGAAGACACCGCGCCTGCGCCCGCTGCTAACCCCGCCCTTGCCGTCAGCGTAACCAACCCAATGGCGCAAGACTGGGGCACGACCATTATGGCTAACGGCGCGATCAGCCCTTGGCAAGAAGCCATTATTGCATCCGAAATCAGCGGTTTGCGCATCACTGACGTGCTGGCAGATGTCGGCGATGAAGTCAAAAAAGGTCAAGAATTGGTGAAATTATCGCAAGCCGCCGTGCAAGCCGATGTCGCCCAAAAACAAGCCAGCCTCGCCGAAGCCCGTGCCAATGCCGACCGCGCCCGTCGTTTAAAAAGCAGCGGTGCAATCCCCGCGCAACAAATTGACCAATACCTAACCGGTGAAGCGATTGCGCAAGCCGCGCTCGATGCCCAACAAATCCGCCTCGCACAAACCCGCATCCTTGCCCCGGATGATGGCATTATCACCACTCGCACTGCCACGCTCGGCGCAGTCGTGCAAACCGGCACCGAATTATTCCGCATGGTGCGCCAACACAAACTCGAATGGCGGGCGGAAGTCTCCGGGCGCGATGCCAGCACCATTCAAAGCGGACAAGCCGCCCGCCTCACTCTTCCCAACGGCGAAAGCGTCACTGGCACGGTGCGCCTAGTTGCCCCCACGCTCGACCCCAATACCCGCAACGCCACGGTATACATCAGCCTGCCCAACGGTAGCCCAGCCAAAACCGGCATGTTTGCCGAAGGTGAAATTCTCACAGGCGCAACCAAAGCCATGACCTTACCCCAAGCCGCCGTAATCTTGCGCGATGGCAATCACTACGTGTTTGAAGTCAGCAACGATAACCGCGTGCAACAACGCCTCGTCAAAATTGGCAGAACCGCACAAGGTCAAACCGAAATCCGCGAGGGTATCAACGCCAGCGCTCGCGTGGTCATGACGGGCGGCGGCTTCCTGAATGACGGCGACACCGTGCAAATCGTCGACAAACCCGTCAGCAGCACTGGGGATAAACCATGAACGTTTCCGCTTGGTCAATCCGCAACCCCGTTCCAGCGGTATTGCTGTTTGCGCTGCTGAGCTTTTTGGGCATCAAAGGGTTTCAGGCGCTGGGCATTCAAAACTTCCCCGATATTGAATTACCCACCATTATTGTGAATGCCTCGCTTGAAGGCGCTGACCCCGAACAGCTTGAAAGCGAAGTCGCCCGCAAGATCGAAAACCAGCTTGCCACCATTAACGGCGTTAAGCATTTACGCACCACCTTGACGGACAGTTCCGCCAGCATTGCTGCCGAATTCGACATCGACAAAGAGACCGAAATCGCGCTCAACGAAGTGCGCAATGCCATCGACACCATCCGCGCCAACTTGCCCTCGCAAATGAATGACCCGGTGGTTTCAAAAGTGACCACTTCCGGTAGCCCGTTAGTGACATTCACCGTTGCCGCGCCCAATATGGACGAAGAAGCACTATCCTGGTTTGTCGACAATGAGATTACCCGCGAGTTAATGGCGGTCAAAGGTGTCGGTAAAGTATCACGGGTCGGCGGCGTTAACCGCGAAGTGCGCATCGACCTAAACCCCGCACTCATGGCAGGTTTGGGAGTTACGGCTGCCGATATTTCCAACCGCTTGGGGCAAATGCAGCAAGATGCCCCCGGTGGACGCGGTGATGTGGGCGGCGGTATTCAATCCGTGCGTACTTTAGGGCGGGTCGGCACGGCTGCCGAACTCGGTGCTATCGAAATTCCGCTCTCAAACGGGCGGCATGTGCGTTTGGATCAGCTTGCCACCATCCGCGATACCGTGGCGGAACGTTCCACCCACGCCTTGCTGGATGGCAAATCCGTGGTCGGTTTCCAAGTCACGCGAGTACGCGGCGCGAGTGAAATCGACGTGGTGGAAGGCGTGCGGGCGACACTGACGCAATTCGCCACTTCTCACCCGCAAGTGCAACTGGCGGAAGCTTACGACACCATTGAGCGCATTCAAGCCAACTACACCGGCTCAATGCACTTATTGTACGAAGGTGCTGCCTTAGCCATTTTGGTGGTCTTGCTATTTTTGCGGGATATACGTGCCACCTTGGTATCCGCAGCCGCCTTGCCGTTGGCGATTATTCCCACGTTTGCGGCGATGCATTACTTTGGGTTCTCACTGAATATCCTCACCTTGCTCGCGCTTGCCTTGGTGGTTGGGGTGTTGGTCGATGACGCGATTGTGGAAGTGGAAAACATTGAACGCCATTTGCGCATGGGTAAAACGCCCAAACAAGCCGCCATCGAAGCCGCCGATGAAATCGGGTTGGCAGTCATTGCGACTACCTTTACGCTGATTGCGGTGTTTTTACCGACGGCGTTTATGGGCGGAGTACCGGGTAAATTTTTTGAATCGTTTGGGATTACCGCAGCGGTTGCGGTGTTCTTCTCGCTGGCGGTAGCGCGTTTGCTCACGCCAATGATGGCGGCGTATTTCCTGAAACCGCATTCCACCCAAAAAGCCAAGCAGCCAGAGCGCGATGGCTGGTTTATGCGCCATTACATGACAGCGGCGGGCTGGTGTTTAAAACACCGTTTCATCACACTGGTAGCAGCGATTGCGATTTTCGTGGCATCCCTGCAAATTGTACCCTTGTTGCCGAAAGGCTTTGTGCCGCCTGCCGATACCGCGCTGACCTCGGTAACGTTGGAAATGCAACCGGGCAGTACGCTGGAAGAATCTTATGCCATTGCCGAACAAGCGCGGCGTTTGCTGCAACCCTTAGCCGATGTAAAACAAGTGTTTACGCTGGTGGGAGCAGCCAGTGGCGTGAGCAGTGGCCCGATTGCCGAAGGCGGCGGTGCGGATGTACGCAAAGCCACGCTGACGGTGAGCCTCACCACCCGCGAAGAGCGTTCGCGCTCGCAAACCGCTGTCGAAGCTGAGATTCGCCAAACCCTGAAACCCTTACCCGGCGTGCGTTACACCGTGGGTTCGGGCGGGTCTGGCGACAAAATGCAAGTCGTGTTAGCCAGTGATGACGGCAAGCTGTTGCTAACAGCAGCGCAACGCGCGGAACGTGATTTACGCACCCTGCAAGGCATTGGCAATGTGGTATCCGGCGCAAGCCTGCAACGCCCTGAAATCCACATTACCCCCAACTACGCACGGGCGGCAGAATTGGGCGTGAGCACCGAAGCCTTGGGGCAAGTGGTGCGGGTGGCAACCAGCGGGGATTTTTCCACCCGCTTACCCAAGCTCAATTTACCCCAGCGGCAAATCCCGATTCGGGTGCAATTTGATGAAAGTGTGCGCAATGACCTCGATACGATTCGCCAATTACGAATTCCGGGGCGTAATGGCGCTGTGCCATTGGCAGCGGTGGCGGATGTGCAATTGGGTAGCGGCCCGGCGCGTTTGGATCGTTTCGATAGGATGCGCAATGTCAGCATTGATGTGGAATTGAACGGCTTACCCGTCGGGCAAGTCACCGTCATGGTGGATAAATTGCCGAGTTTGGCAACCCTACCCCCCGGCGTGATTCGGCAAAGTTCGGGGGATGCGGAGCGCATGGCGGAACTCTTCGGCGGGTTCGGCGGTGCCATGTTGATCGGGGTATTGTTGATTTACATTGTGTTGGTGCTGCTGTTCCACGACTTTTTGCAACCGATTACGATTCTGGCGGCATTGCCCTTGTCAATCGGCGGGGCGCTGTTGGCATTGTTGCTGACGGGCAGTAGTTTCTCGATGCCTGCGGTCATTGGTTTACTAATGCTGATGGGAATTGTCACCAAAAACTCGATCTTGTTGGTGGATTATGCGGTGATGGCGCGGGAACGTGATCAGAAAAACCGCGTGGATGCACTGCTGGATGCCTGCCACAAACGCGCCCGCCCGATTGTGATGACCACGATTGCGATGAGTGCGGGGATGATGCCGACCGCGTTGGGGTTGGCGGCTGACCCCAGCTTCCGCCAACCGATGGCGATTGTGGTTATCGGCGGCTTGCTGGCGTCAACGGTGCTGAGTCTGCTGGTGATTCCGGTGGTGTTTACGTTTATTGACGATATTTTGGTAGGGTTTAGAAAGCTCAGCGGTAAGTTTAAACACGCTGAGCCGACCTTACCCTAATAATGTCACGTGAGTAGCGGCAGTGCTGCGCTCAAGCGTAAACAACAGCTCGCAATATTCGGGCTGTTCGCACAGGGGCGTGGGGTCGTCGGCACAACAACTGCCGACAATGACCCCGGCGTAGAAAATCCCCGTGCGGATTTGCAGGTGAGTCGCAGTAGCACTGCTTTCCAACACCATCACACTGAAAGTGTCACCGCTGACTTGGCTGCTGTGTGTTAAACCTGCTTGCAAGGGTAAGGCATTCGCGCCTAACCCTTGCACTTCCGCGCTGAACACGGCTGGAAAATCGGGTTTTCCCCATGCTGCCACTGTTTGACCTAAGATCATGCTGCTTTCACCTGTTTAAAGCTGGCTACGCACCCAACGCTCAATATCCGCAGCCCCCATTGCGCCGGATTGACGTGCAATTTCTTGCCCGCCTTTGAATAGCACCATCGTCGGAATGCTGCGAATACTGTAATGCGCCCCCACCATTTGGTGATCTTCGGTATTCAGTTTTGCAAAACGCACGTTGGGTTCCAGTTGCGCAGCAGCTTTCTCAAAAGCAGGTGCCATTTGACGGCAAGGGCCACACCACGGTGCCCAAAAGTCAACCAAGACGGGAATATCATTACGGCTGATGTGTTTGGCAAAATTCTCAGCACTTAGCTCGGTCGGGTGTCCAGTAAACAAATCGCTGCCACACTTGCCGCACTTGGCGTGCTCGCCCAGCCGTTCCGCCGGAATGCGATTGGTGACACTGCACGCGGGGCAGACGATATTCATCGGGTTACTCATGCTTAATTCCTCAAAGACGATTACTTCAATGTGCCTATTATGGGTTTACTCTGCTCGATTTAAAGGAAAAAGTCGCAATAACAGGCAGAATGGCATTGCGACTTTTTAAAGAATCCGTAGAATCGAACCGTTTTAACACGACAAACCATAATCGCTAGGAGAAGTAGTCATGAAAGCACTAAGCCTATTGGGCATCACACTAATCGCACTCGCTCAAGCCACTGCACCTGCATTTGCCGAAGAAAAAGCCGCCGATGCTGCCAAACCGGAAGCGGCTGCCGAAGCCCCTAAAGCCGATGACAAAGCAGCCGATGCTGCTAAACCAGAAGCGGCGGCTGAAGCCCCTAAAGCCGATGACAAAGCAGCCGATGCTGTTAAAATCGACGGTGAAAAAATTTACAAAGGTCTGTGCATGAGCTGCCATGATGCAGGTATTGCTGGTTCCCCTAAACTGGGTGACAAAGCCGCATGGGAACCGCGTATTGCAACCGGTGTGGACGCTCTTTACAAAACCAGTCTGGAAGGTAAAGGCGCTATGCCTGCGAAAGGCGGCAACCCAGCGCTGTCTGACGATGAAGTCAAAGCAGCCGTTGATTACATGGTTGCACAAGTCAAGTAATTGATAGTAAAAGGCTACCAGCACTGGCTGCGTAGCCTTTTTTATTTATCCCCAAAACAGATTGGTGAAATGATTGCGGGCGTAATCGCGATAAACGGTGAAATCGCTATCGACGCTGGCGACGAAACGGGTGTTGAGGCGTTCACACAAAACGATCAGGGAGGCATCCGCAAAATCGGCGGGTAGGTCGGAATATTTTTCCAGCAAGTTCAGAATCCGAGGCCAATCACCCACGGTATTTTCATCAATCAGCGCGGCGTTTTGCACCCAAAATAGAAAATCCTGCTGCGTCTGTTGCGAGAAATCCAGCATGTGTACGACTTCGCCGATCACCACCAGATTGGTGTGCAACTTGCCCTGTAGCCCATTGATGAAGGCTTTCGCTTGTGAGTGGTAACGGTCACTGCGGTCAAACAATGCGATCAACGGGCCACTATCAATGACGATGTTTCGCATTCAGCTTCTCCCGCAAAATGGCTTTACGGTTAATGCTTAAATCATCACGCCCACTGCCATTGCGACCAAACAAATGCTTGCCTAACTCGTAGGGGCTGGGTTTGTCCACTTCTTTATCCAGTTTCTCGCGGATAGCTTCGCGCACAAATTCCGACAAGGGAATGCCGCTGAGCTGCAAGCGCTGTCGCAGGGCTTCTTCAATGGATTTGTCTAGGCGGATTGAAATGGTCATGGTTTGCCTCCTGTACTACAGATGTATTACAAGTGTAGCACAAGCATCAAACCACATACTATCAACCTGTTGCCACGCCATGTTCGCGGGTGGAATGGAACTTAATGTCCGGCCATTTTTCCTGCGCCATTTGCAGGTTGATGCGGGTTGGGGCGATGTAGACCAGCTCGCCCGCATGGTCGTAAGCTAAATTCTGCGCCGCTTTAGTCTTGAATTCATCGAACTTCTTCTCGTTGGTGGACGTGACCCAACGCGCGGTTTGCACGTTCACACCTTCAAACATCGCATCGACTTTGTATTCGTCTTTGAGCCGTTGCGCCACCACGTCGAACTGCAACACACCGACCGCGCCAAGAATCAGGTCGTTGTTATTGATCGGCTTGAAAAGCTGGGTTGCACCCTCTTCGCACAATTGCTCCAAGCCTTTTTGGAGCTGCTTCATTTTCAGCGGGTCGCGAAGTTGCGCACGGCGAAACAGTTCCGGTGCGAAGTTGGGAATGCCGGTGAATTGCAGGTTTTCGCCCATTGTGAAGGTGTCGCCGATGCGGATGCTGCCGTGGTTGTGCAAGCCGATAATGTCGCCGGGGTAAGCGTCTTCGACGTGTTCGCGGTCGGATGCCATGAAGGTGAGCGCGTCGGGGATTTTCACATCCTTGCCGATGCGGACGTGTTTGACCTTCATGCCCTTTTCAAACTTGCCGGAACAAATGCGCATGAACGCCATACGGTCGCGGTGTTGCGGATCCATATTCGCTTGGATTTTGAAGACGAAGCCGGTGAACGGCTCTTCGGCTGCTTCGACTTTGCGGGTGGTGGTCGGGCGGGCTTGCGGGGCGGGGGCGTTTTCCACGAAACCGTCCAGCAATTCGCGGATGCCGAAGCTGTTTAAGGCCGTGCCGAAATACACGGGTGTGAGCTTGCCATCGAGGTAGGCTTGCAGGTCAAATTCATGGCTTGCGCCTTTCACCAGCTCGATTTCTTCGCGTAATTCGTCGGCTTGTGTGCCGAGCAATGTGTCGAGTTCGGGGTTGTCCAGCCCTTGAATTTCGTCGTAATCCTGACGGCGTTCGGTGCTGGGTTTGTAGAGGATTACTTTGTCGGCGTAAAGGTGGTAAATCCCTTTGAGGCGTTTGCCCATGCCGATAGGCCAGGTAATCGGGGCGCATTGGATATTGAGGACGGTTTCGACTTCATCCAGCAATTCAATCGGCTCTTTGCCTTCGCGGTCGAGCTTGTTGATGAAGGTCATAATTGGCGTATCGCGCAGGCGGCAGACTTCCATGAGCTTAATAGTGCGTTCTTCGACACCTTTTGCGACGTCGATGACCATGAGCGCGGAATCGACAGCGGTTAACACGCGGTAGGTGTCTTCCGAGAAGTCTTCATGCCCCGGCGTGTCGAGCAGGTTGACGATGCGCCCGTCGTAGGGGAACTGCATCACCGATGAGGTGACGGAAATGCCGCGTTCTTTTTCCATCGTCATCCAGTCGGAGGTGGCGTGGCGACCGGCTTTGCGCCCTTTGATCGTGCCTGCAAGCTGGATTGCGCCCCCGAATAGCAGCACCTTTTCGGTCATGGTGGTTTTACCCGCATCCGGGTGGGAAATGATGGCGAAGGTGCGGCGGCGGGCGGTTTCGGTTAGGCGGTCGGTCATGGTGTCCACGGGGTTGGGCTGTTGGAAAGGGGGGGATTATAGCGGAAAGCACAGAAAGGCGTAAGCAAGCCATTGACAAACTACCGCCCGACGGATGGCAGTAGCAAGCAGACAATCCAGCAAGCTATTATGTGTCATCTGTTCGCCACACATGAGCAAACAGCTACCTAAACCCCAAATCACAATAAAGGAAAATAATGAAAATGTCCGAAAATCAACTTAGCGACCAATATTCCGACGAAGGATTTTGGGGGAAAGTCAAAAACTATGCCAAAGCAGCCGGTGAACGCGTATTAGAACCCGCCCTCAAGCTTTATTACGCTGCTAATGATGGTGATACTCCAGCTTGGGCTAAAACTACAATTTTTGGAGCACTGGGGTACTTTATTTTTCCGATTGATGTGATTCCTGATATAGCGCCAGTGGTTGGATACACCGATGATTTGGGAGTTTTGGCAGCAGCTATAGCTGCTACTGCTGTTCATATCAAGAATGAGCACACCGAAAAAGCCAAGGCAATTCTTACTCAATGGTTCTCCTAAGACATAACGATCTGATCCAGCAAATAGTCAACTGGTTTTGTTGCCTACGTGTCAGCAATTCCCGTTCAATAAGGGTAAATACATGAGCGTACCGCAACCTTCCATAAAATTAGAAATACTAGAAAAACCTAATATTGGCGACCATTTGATTTCCTCACGTTTAGGTTACACCCATCATGGTATCTATATCGGTAATGGCAAAGTCATTCATTATTCTGGGCTGGCAGATGGATTAACATTAACATCAGGCGTTATTGAAGAAGCAACGCTTGAAGCATTCCACAATGGACGCGGATACAGCGTAAAAACCTACGCCAACCCACACTTTACAGGATTAGTCGTTGCCCAACGCGCCAAATCCAGACTAGGAGAAGACCAATACAATGTTTTTTCCAACAACTGTGAGCACTTCTGCGAATGGTGTATCAACGACGAACACCATAGCGAACAAATTAAGCAAGCTAAAACTGCATCGACAAAAGGGCTGATGGCTTTTACCCTATTAAGGACAATCGTGCCACCACAAGTGTCTATACCCCTCAGTCTTTGCTACGGTGCATATTGCTTACTACAAAAAAACCAAAATCCTCAGGGCTAAATCTTTTTAACAAACCAAAATTCTCCGGTAATCATGCCGGAAGCATCAATGCAACACGCGGAAAAGAACGAACCGGAGTCTGTAAATCAACTCCCCCCGTCAACGCAATGACTCGCTGGTGTACTCGTGTTCCAAAACCTTTCTGTGGCGTTGGTGACGACAAGACTTGCAGCTCTTCCATCGAATCATTTTGCACAGCACTGATAGGCACGACCACGACAATATCCATTACAACCCCCGCGCACACTCCGCAACCTTCAATTGCACCCCTGTTCGCAATGGCTGATCCCACGCAACATTGTTAATCTGCATGATCACGTCGGCATTAACACCAAGCTTTTGCGCCACCTGTTCCAAAGTATCACCCGCTTGGACAGCGTAGAAAAAAGCACCATAACGCCCGCTGCCGCGCTGTTCCGTTTGCGTAAGCAAAGCCGCTGGCACAGCCTCACAAGTTTGCAAACCCGGTGGCTCTGGTTGTTCTGATGCGATGGGGGCAATGGCAGGCATTACCGCCGATTCAGGCTCAGCCATCGCTTCAGCAGGAACCAATTCAGTGGTTTTAATATGCTTTACCCGCACAATCCCCTGATCAATCGCTGAAATCAGGTGTACATTCGGTGGAATCTCCGCATCTGCCGCCGTCGGCAAAACCTTTTCAGTACGGATAAATGCCAAGGTTATTCCAGGGTTAGGCGCGGTGATTTCTTCCGCAACGGGGGCAACTTCCGGCTCAGCCACCGCCAGCGTTTCACCACGTAACGCCGCTTGGTATTCCAATTCAGTCTGTTCCCACCCTGCTAATAGCAAATGCGCCTGCTCAACGGACTTTTTACCCTGTTCCAGCTTGGTCAGGTTAGTCAGCACGTTATGGATATAACCACGGGTTTCGGTAAACGTAATCGTAATGGGTTCACCCGGCGTTATCCTGCCCGGCCCCGCATTGTATGCCGCAATCGCATGAGGCACACTGCCGTCATAACGCCGCACTAACCAACTGAGATAGCGTGTGCCACCGTTAATATTTTCCTGTGGATCAAAAATATCGAGCACCCCCAACTCTGCCGCCGTTTCCGGCATCAATTGCATCAGACCCGACGCGCCTTTGTACGACACCACCATTTCCCGGTAACAACTCTCGGCGGCAATCACCGCTTTCACAAGTGCAGGGTTCACCCCATGACGCTTGGCGGACTCTTTAATCATGTCTTCATACGGCGCAGCTTTTGTTTGCAAGGTTTTAGCACTAAAACCACCACAACCTCTCGCTTCGGGTGTGCGCGGGTAATGCACCTTGGTTAAACGCGACTGAAACCATGTTTTGGCGGCTTTCATATCAGGTTGTGGGAGTGCAGCTAAAGCGGTGTGGTAAACCTTGGTGGAACTTACCCATTTTTTCAATAATGCCACCGCTTGACGATTGGCTTTTTTATTACCATCGAGCTTAAGCAGAGTCGCCAAATGTTGCTTAACAGGTTCTTGAATCAGCTCAAGCGCTATCGGTAGCTCCGGCTCATGCCAAAGCGTGCCACTGTTGGCGACATACGCTGCCAATACTTCTGCTTGGCTGCCTTGGTAACGTCGGAGCAAATAACTGAGGTAACGGGTTCCTGCGTCAATATTGGCTTCTGGGGTAAACACATCGAATGCACCAAAACGCTTGGCGGTGTCCATCTGCAATTGCATCAACCCCACCCGGCCATCAGGTGATACATAAGCATGATTAAAGCAACTACCCGTAGCCATCACTGCCTTGATCAACGATGGGTTCACGCTGTAACGGTTAGCTGCTTTTTTAATATCTGCTTGATACGCGCTGGCGTGCTGATTGAGCGTTTTCGCACTGAAACCCACACAACTGGCAGGTTCTTCTGCGGCGGACACGCTGAGCGACCAACCCAAAAAAACCACCGCCAGCCACACTGAACCCAGTTTTTCCACTATTTTTTTCATGACAATTAAGACACTCACTGAAAAGCCCGACTATTAATATAGTCTAATGACCACAATTTTGCCGGAAAATTCCAGAAAATACCCGTAATGATTCAGGTAGTGGTCAGTTAAGCCGATAAGTGGTGTGTTAAAGCCAATTTTTTTCCATGTCTACCAACTGCTCCAACTCTTCAGCACTAAAACCCGCCTGCAACCGTGCCTCGGTATAAAACGGTCCCCGCAAAGGCGCGGGCAAAGTATCACGAAGTAATTGCCGGAAAGTGGCATCCGGTTCCAAGCCACGTTGCCCACAGCAGTAATGAAACCAATACGAGCCAAT
Source organism: Thiothrix winogradskyi (assembly GCF_021650935.1). Taxonomy (NCBI): domain Bacteria; kingdom Pseudomonadati; phylum Pseudomonadota; class Gammaproteobacteria; order Thiotrichales; family Thiotrichaceae; genus Thiothrix; species Thiothrix winogradskyi. Next base: position 3,497,028 of record NZ_CP091244.1, read on the forward strand.
CCGCACATGCCCGATTTCATCCCGCAAAATAATTGTTAATATTTCAACGGTTTCAGCATCATCGACTTCGCGTAAGCGCTGCATCATACCGGGGGTAACATCCAGCCCACGTGCTTCGAGCACTCTTGGCACCAACGCCATGCGCACCAGCACATCATGGTCGGTCTTACAGGCTTGTTCCCAAAGGCCATTGTGCGCGGGCAAGTCACCATAAACACAGGAAAAATCCTGCATCCGAGCGCGTAACAAACTGAAGTGGTAAGCCTCTTCCGCAGCCACTTGTAGCCAATCACCGTAGTAAGCATCCGGTAATTCGCGAAAACGGTAGACCGCATCCAACGCCAAATTAATCGCATTAAATTCAATATGAGCAACTGCATGTAATAATGCCCGCCGCCCTTCTGGGGTGCTGAGTTTACGTTGTTTCACATATTTAGGGTGCACCAATTCCGGCTTGGCAGGTCGACCCGGCACTGCAATGGTTTGCACCGGAAAGTCCGGCTCATTATCGCGCCATAAGTCACCTTGTTGCCAAGCGGCGTAGAGTTGCTGCGCACCGACCAACTTCTGGTCAATGTCAGATTGCATTAAGCAGGCGTGTGCTGCTCGGTAGAGGTTTTGCATGGTAGTTTTAAGCCGATAATGACATCCATCACGTTCGTACCCGTCGGCCCTGTATGGATCAGGTCGCCGCTGGCTTCAAGGAATGTACCGGCATCAGCAGCACGTAAACAAGCCCAAGGGTCAAGATTTTGGTCGTTACCACGCGAAACAGTGCCACTATCGACCAACGCCCCGGTGTCGGCTGTCACCCCATCCGTGCCATCCGTACCGGCTGCCAATAGGTAAATAGCATCGTCTGGGTTCAGGTAAAGTGCCGCTGCCAAGGCAAAATGCTGATTGCGCCCCCCACGACCGGGGTTCAACGGCAATTGCACCGTGGTTTCTGCCCCCCACAAGTAAAGACCGGGAGCACTCTCATGCAACTGATCCACACACCATTGCGCGTTTACTTCTGCATCACCTTCGATGAAATCAGGCATCAAATGCACAGGCAAATCGGCAGGCGCGGCGGCAGCCATTGCCGCCAACATTTGGCGATTGCTGGCAACAATTTGCCAATCAAACGTGTCATGCGGCGCTGGAAACAATAATCCCGAACCAATCACCGCAGGGTCATCGCCGGGTACATCAGAAATCAGCAAACAAGAGACCGGGCGTTCGCCCAAATATCCCCACAATTTGCCGCCTTTAATGAGGGATAGCGCCCGCCGCATTGCATTAATGTCACTGATAACTGCTCCATTTGCCAACATTGCCTGAGTAGCCTGTTGCAAGCGCGGCAAGCTCCAGCCCGCATCCAACACTTCAACCAAGCTGGATGCACCGCCTGAAATCAGAAACAACACCGGCTCATTGGCAGGCAATGCTTGCAGATACGTCAGCAACTGCTTACCCGCCGCCAATGACGATTCATCAGGAACCGGATGCGCCGCTTCGACGACTTGCACATAAGGCGGCAGTGGAACGCTAACGTGACCGTGTTTGGTAATCAGCAAAGCACTGGTGATCTGTGTCGTTAGGTAACGGCTTGCCCCCATGAACATCGCTTCAGCCGCTTTGCCAATCGCCACCACATGGCACGCCCCACGATTACCCTTGGCAAGCAATGCTTGGTAAACAGCCATTTCGCCATTGACGGCGGCTAAGCCAGCGGCATAGATTTCTAATAGCAGGGTGCGATGGTCGGTCATTTTATCAACAACGCCGCAACTTTCTTCCGATCCGCCCGCTTCATCGCCTTGCCTGTGATCGGGCTAATCGGCGCACTCGCAAAGCGATCATCGTGGGGAAATACCATCAACTCCACTTCCACATCATCCACATAAAAGCGCAATAGCGGAAAATATTCCTGCTTTTTGTTACCCAAACGGGTACGGCGCTCATGCACCTGAAACGGAATGTGTTGATCTTCCAGAAAAAACATCACTTCTTCCACCCCATCGGCTGACAAATACAGCGTCACCGCCGAATGCGGGCTGGAGGTTCCCTCCAACGCTGCACCTGTCAAATAAGGGTTGTAGGCTTGCAAAAACTCCATCGCTTCCAACGCCACTTCGCGATGCTCCCGCAGCAACGCAGGTTGCGTTTCCGCATCGAACAATTGAATGCGCTGATGAATCGCCGCCTCAATCTCTTCATTGGTCGGCTGGGAACTGCCGTGCGCGGAAACGCCCAATTGTTCGGCTGCCCGTAACTTAGCCAAACGGTAATCACGCATCCCCTCTTCGTAAATCAGGCGGGCGGCTTCTTCCGCCACCAAATGGCGGGTTTCTTCACGAGAATTACGCATCAGAAAAGTTGTTCGGGAATTTCTACCCGTTCCGGTGTACGTTGCGGCGCGGGGGCACGCGGTGCTCCACCGTTTTGAGCGGGCTGACGCGGGGCAATATCACGCTCGCTTTTGTACTGGAAGCCTGCGCCCGAATCCTGCGTATTTTCAGCACGCCGCCGGGGTTTATCTTCTTCAATCCCCAAGTCCAAATCCGCCTCTTTAAGATCAATCGGCTTTTCCCATTCTTTAGAGGGTTCCCCCTTGAGAACACGGTGCATGAAATCAATCCACATCGGCAGCGCCACATTGGTCGCCGTTTCACCCTCACCTAACTTCGCCATATCATCGAAACCCACCCACGCGACCGTCACAACGCTGGGCGTGAACCCGCAAAACCAAGCATCTTTTTGGTCATTGGTAGTGCCAGTTTTACCCGCAATGTCTTTACGGTTCAAACTACGCCCTGCACGCGCCGCCGTCCCTGACTGGGTAACATCCTGCATCATGCTCACAATCTGGTAGTGTGCCCTATTATTCAAAATGCGTTTAGCCGCCGGATAAACCCCATTTTCACCTACTTTAGGGCGTTCAACCGCAGCCGTTTCCCAAATGGGTTTGGCGTCATCGGTCGCTTCAGCAGGCACTGCCGCCTTGCCATCCTTACCCTCATAATCCTTTGCTGCCGGTTCTGTTGATTTGTCTACCTTCTTTTCGACAACACAAACATCCGTTTCACCGGCACAAATTCTGGGGGAGGTTTCTTCAAACAACACCTGATGGTGACGATCTTCAATCTTGGTAATAAAGTAACTATTGACCTTGTAACCACCGTTCGCAAATACCGCGTAAGCCGTTGCCATTTCCATCGGTGTGGTCATTGCCGTGCCTAACGCTAGTGTCAAATTAGGCGGCAAGTTTTCTTTGGGAAAGCCAAACTCGTGTGCAAAATCAATGGCATAATTGATGCCGATACTACGCAATAACCGGATAGACACCAGATTGCGTGATTTTGCTAATGCTTCGCGCAAGGTAGTCGGACCAATGTATCTGCCACCGAAGTTTTCAGGTTTCCAAGTACTCCCCGGAATTTCAATCGGGGCATCATTCACAATACTGGCAGGCGTAAAACCTTTCGACAAGGCGGCAGCATACACAATCGGCTTAAAACTGGAACCGGGCTGGCGCATGGCCTGCGTCGCCCGATTAAACTTGGAATGCTGAAAATCAAAGCCCCCCATAACGGCACGTACTGCGCCATCATTAGGGTCAAGTGACACCAAAGCCCCGCCAACGGTCGGCACTTGGGAAAGCACCCAAGTATTCTTTTCCTTATCTGTCTGGCGCAAGCGTACAATATCGCCCGGACTCAACACATCACTCACCCGCTTAGGGGAAGCGCCACGGCGATCTTCGGTTTTAAATTCACGCGCCCACTTAACCGCATCTAAGGTAAGCGTCACACGGGTTTCACCCAGCAATAATTCCGCACTACTGGCTCCGGCTTGCAGTACCAACGCGGGGTGCAAGTCTCCAAAAACGGGGTAAGACGAGAGCTTGTCACGCATCTCGTCCTCATTTTTCAATTCACTCAATGCCAATTTATCTTCAGCACCCCGATAGCCATGCCGTTGGTCATACGCCAACAACGATTTGCGCAATGACTCAGCAGCTTCTTTTTGAATAGCAGAATCCAACGTGGTATACACATGATAGCCTTGGGTATACGCATTTGCCTCACCGTAGCGCTTCACAATATCCGCACGTACCATTTCAGCGAGATACGGCGCATCCGCATCAATCTCGGTTTTTTTATGGCGTTGCGCAGTATTGGGTTCGTTGATGGCAGTTTGGTATTCATCTGGGGAAATATGCTTAAATTCCAACATCCGTTTGAGGATGTAATCCCGGCGGATCATCGCGCGTTCAGCGTTAGCCAGCGGGTTATAACGCGAAGGCGCTTTGGGCAAACCCGCAATCATGGCACTCTGTGCCAAGGTCAGTTCTGCCAACGTCTTGCCGTAGTAAATTTCCGCAGCAGAAGCAATCCCATACGCACGATTGCCTAAGTAAATTTTGTTGAGGTACAGCTCCAGAATCTGGTTTTTCTCCAGCGTCTGCTCTATTTTAATGGCTAATAAGGTTTCTTTGAGCTTGCGCTCGAAATTTTTTCCCGAATCCAAGAAGGAATTTCGTGCCAACTGCATGGTAATGGTACTAGCACCCTGACTGGCAGAACCTGTTGACACCACACTACGCAATGCCCGCAGCACCCCTTTTAGATCAACCCCTTGATGCTCATAAAACCGGGCGTCTTCAATATCCAAGAATGCATACTTCAGCTTTTCAGGCACATCTTCCAGTTTAACCGGGCGGCTACGGTGTTCGCCGTATTCCGCCAGCAAGGCACCATCACGGGTATAGATACGCAATGGCACTTGAATATCGATTTTACGTAACTCTGCCTCATCAGGTAACTGGGGGGAATAGTGGGAATAAAGCGCAAACAATCCAATCGCCCCTAACGTGAGGAGCGCAAAAAAAGCGCCTAAAACAAGCTGAAAGAATTTATAGATGAACCGCATGACTACATTAGACTTTTATTCATTTACGCACGGCTCCCGTTTATCTGAAAGCACGCCACCCAAGACGAGCAGAGTAGACTATTTTGGGATTCGACGCTACCATTGACTCGAAAATAATTAAAAGATACACCCCATAACGTTTAATAATAACAATAACCTCGGAATTGCCTGTGTTTTCAATATATCCCCGTAAAGAAAGCTTACTCGGTCTGGACATTAGCTCTTCCGCCATCAAACTGGTGGAAATGACCCGCAAGGGACGCGACTACCGGATTGAAAGTTACGCCGTTGCCCCGCTACCGGAGGGCGTTGCCAATGAAAAAGACATTGTGGAACCGGAACCGGTGGGCGAAGCCATCCGTAAAGCCTTGCGGGATAGCCGCTCCAAGCTAAAACATTGTGCCTTGGCGATTCCGACGTCGATGGCCATTAGCAAAATTATTCCCATGCCCGCCTCCATCCCTCAAGCAGAGCTGGAAGCACAAATGTCGATGGAAGCCGAGCAACACATCCCCTACCCCATGAACGAGGTCAATTACGACTTTGAAATTCTAGGACCGTCCGCCAACTCACCGGAAACCGTGGATGTGTTACTGGCTGCCACCCGCTCAGAAAACGTCGAAGTCCGGGTAGCCGCTGCCGAAATGGCTGGCTTAACCGTGGATATTGTCGATACCGAAACCCATGCACTGGAAAAAGTCCTGCGCCATCTGACCAATGAATTGGATCAAAACGATTCGCTGGCAATCGTCGACTTTGGCGCGACCATGACCGGCATTAGCGTGTTCGAGCGCAGCCGCCTCACGTTTTCCCGCGAACAAGCCTTCGGCGGTCGCCAACTCACCGAAGAAATCATGCACCGCTATGGGCTGACTTGGCAGGAAGCGGGCTTGGCCAAAAAAGAAGGCAATTTACCGGAAAACTATGTATCCGAAGTGCTAGAACCGTTTAAAGACAATATGGTGCGTCAACTGCACCGTTTCCTTCAGTTTTACTACGCCTCCAGCCAGAAAGACAGTGTGTCACAAATTCTGATTTGCGGCGGTTGCGCCCGTATCCCCGGCGTGGACGAACAAATTCAATCCACCATCGGCATTCCGGTCAGGGTCATTAATCCCTTCACGCGGGTTGCCTTGGGGTCGCGTGTCAGCCCGGTACGTTTCACCAATGACATGCAAGCCTTGCTGATTGCAGCAGGTCTATCACTGCGAGGGCTGGAATAATGGCGGGTCTAAATCTCCTTCCTTGGCGTGAAAAAGCCCGTGAGGAAAAGAAAAAGCAGTTTTTCTCCCTCGTCGGCGGTAGTGCCGCGTTAGCTGCTGCTGCGGTGTTTGGTGCACACCAATACATGCAATACGCTATCGAACACCAAGAACAGCGCAACCAGTATTTAAGCACGCAAATTGCCGAACTGGATAAGCAAATCAAAGAAATTGAACAACTCGATGCCACGCGCCAAGCCTTGCTGGACAGGATGCAAGTGATCGAAGATTTGCAAAGCACCCGCCCGGCCATCGTGCACTTGTTTGATGAAATGGTGAATGCACTTCCCAAAGGCATGTACCTGCTTTACCTGAAACAAGATGGAACCAAGGTACAACTCGAAGGCAAAGCCGAATCCTACGCACGGGTTTCCAGTTACATGAATCGTCTGGATGCCTCACCTTGGCTGAGTTCATCCAACTTAAATGTCATTTCCACCAAAAAAGAAGGCGACAATGAGGAATTGGTACTCAGGGATTTCAAACTGGATGTGACCCAATTGCTGCGTCAAACCCAAGACGATGCTGCCAACACACCTCCCGATACCAAAAAACCGGAGAAAAAACAGGAGGGTGGTAAATGAACCTGCATGAACTCAACAATCTGGCAGACGATCCCGGTAGCGTCTCTTGGTCAATCAAGTCACTGGCACTAGGGTTCATCATGATCATTATTTTGCTGTTGGGCTACCAACTCATTATTGTGGATGAATTGGAAGCACTCGCCAACGTCGAATCAAAAGAACAGCAATTGCGCACTGATCTGGAAACCAAGCAAAAACGTGCCAGCCAACTGCCGCAATACCAAGCCCAAATGGAGGAAATGCAACGTTCTTTCAGCGTATTGTTACGCCAATTACCGAGCGACACCGAGATTCCGGGATTAATTCTGGATATTTCCGAAAAAGGCTTATCCAACGGCTTGGAATTAGAACTCTTTGAGCCACAAAATGAAGTACACATGGAGTTTTACGCCGAAAAGCCCATCAAAATCATTGCAAAAGGCTCATACCGCGAACTCGCAACCTTCGTCAGCGATATTTCCGGGTTATCACGCATTGTGACCATTAACAATATCGACCTCAAACCCGAAGAAAAAAGTGGGCGCTTACGTTTGGAAGCGACCTTAAAAACTTACCGCTACTTGGAAGACGGTACCGAGGGTGACACCCCTGCCAAACCGAATAATAAGGTTGCCAGCAGTACCAAGGGGAATAAAGGATGAAAATACCAGCAGCCACCCCACTCGTCACCTCCATTAAATTATTGGCAGGTTTTAGCGTAGTATTATCACTAACGGCCTGTAATAGTGACATGAGTGATTTGGAACAATACGTACAAAGCGTTAAGGCGAAACCAGCCGCGCCTATTGACCCGATCCCTGAAATCAAACCCTATGTACGGTTCATTTACCCTGGACACGAACTGAATCCGTTTGATGCCAAAATTCTCGCACCTGATACTGTGGCAGACCCCGGCAGTGCCATTATGCCAGACCCGAATCGTGTGCCTGAATTTCTGGAAGGTTTTCCGCTGGACAGCCTACGCATGGTTGGCACGCTCAACCAGAATGGCGCATTGTGGGCACTTATCCGTATCCCGGATGGTGCCATTCACCGCGCTCGCGCAGGCAATTACCTCGGTAAAAATCATGGCAAGATCAACAAAGTTGAAGAAACCAAAGTGACGGTTCAGGAAGTGGTAGAAAATGGTTTTGGTGGTTTCAAAGAACGGGAAAATGCCATTGCCCTCTCTGACCTTAAAGATGTAAAAAAATAATAAACAGGACTAGCAACAAAATGAAAACAATAAAGCAAAGTGTTGCTTTGGCAATTCTCATGGCCTGCACCCCTGCCAGCAGCTTGGTTTTTGCAGCCGACAAGCAACTGCAAAATATCACGGCACAAGCAGCGGGTAATAAAACGGAAGTCCAATTGCAATTCAGCTCCCCAGTGCAATTGCCCCAAGGTTTTCTCATGGAAAACCCTTCTCGGCTAGTCTTTGACTTTCCCGCTACCGAAGTTTCGCCCAATACCCGCAGCAAAGCGATTAACTTAGGTCAAGTGCAAACCATTGATGCTGCCAATAATAAAGGCAAGGCACGGGTAGTGGTACACCTTAACGGCTTGGTTAACCACACTCTAGAATCCCGTGGCAACACCGTTGTCATGTTGTTTGACAATAATGGCAAACCACAAACGTCACCCAATGTCCAACGCAGCGGCAAAGCAAGCGCTGATAATTTTACGCCTGCACCAAAAGCCACCCCTGTAGAGACGCAAAATATTGCGCCTCTACCCCCCACGTTTGTGATCCCACCACAACCACAAACGACAGAAAAAGCACCTATACCGACGCAAAACAAACCCTTGCCGTTACCGGAATTACCCGTTCCGGCAGCATTACCCAAGGATTACGCTTGGTATACGCCACCTGATGCTGCTGCGCCACCAGCACCGGCTACTACACCCGCACCTGTTAAGCCAGAACCCGCTGCCCCTAAACCGGTAGTTGCCCCACCGGTTGCGGCAAAACCTGCGCCGTTAGCAACGGTTGCTACGCCAGCACCGCAACCCGTCGTCGCCCCCGTAAACAATGGTTCGCAATTACAAGGTGTCGATTTCCGCCGTGAACCGGATGGCAGCGGGCGTGTGATCATTAATCTGCCATCAGCCGATGCTAATGTTAGCGATAGCAAAAGTGGTAACACCATTACCGTCAATTTGGCGGATGTGGATGTACCTGCCAATTTGCAAAAACGCATGGATGTCATGGATTTCGGCACGCCCGTCAGCAGCATTGACGTAGCACAACGCAATGACGGCGCACGGATCCGCATTTCCAGCCATGAAGGTTTTGAGCACCGCACCAAGCGCAACGGCAACGAATACACCGTTTACATCGACAAACTCAAAGTCTCAGCAGAAGAAAAACTCGCCAGCGAACAGAAAAAGAAAACCTTTACCGGCGAAAAACTCTCGCTCAACTTCCAAGACATCGAAGTACGGGCGGTGCTGCAATTGCTGGCCGATTTCACCGACAAAAATATCGTCGTTAGTGATACCGTAAGCGGCAATATTACCGTGCGCCTCAAAGACGTACCGTGGGATCAAGCCCTCGACATCGTGCTCGAATCCAAAAACTTGGCGATGCGTGAAAATGGCAACGTCATCTGGGTCGCGCCTGCTGCCGAATTGACCGCAAAGGAACAGCAAGAACTGCAATCCATCAAAGCCAAGCAAGAACTGGAACCCTTGGTAACAGAATACATTGCCATCAACTTTGCCAAAGCCAGCGAACTATCGGCATTGATTGAAAAGTCCAAAGGCGAAGACAAACAATCCCTGCTCTCCCCACGCGGCAAGGTATCGGTAGACGAACGCACCAATACCCTGCTGGTGCAAGACACGGCGACGCAAGTCAAAGCCATTCGCGATTTAGTGAAAGCACTGGACGTTCCGGTCGAACAAGTCCTAATCGAATCACGCATCGTCATTGCCAACGACACCTTCGGCAAAGAACTCGGTGCACGTTTCGGCGTCACGCCCATGTGGATCAATCAAGACAGCATCGGCATGGGAACCGGACATCTTGGCGCTGGCACTGACAAGTACTGGGAAAGTGCCACCAAAGCCCTTGCTGACCCAACGGGTAAAAGCACAGTCACTATTCCCGGTCTCAGTGACCGCCTCAGCGTCAACTTACCTGTCACTGGCGCAATTGGCAGTTACGGCTTCTCTATTTTGAGTAAAGACTTCTTGGTCGATCTCGAACTCTCTGCCTCACAAGCCGAAAGCAAGAGCGAAACCATTTCCAGTCCACGGGTGATCACCTCCAACCAAACCAAGGCCATCATCGAACAAGGTGTGGAAATTCCTTACTTGCAAGCGTCTTCCAGCGGTGCTGCGAACGTGGCCTTCAAAAAAGCGGTGCTCAGTCTTGAAGTCACGCCACAAATCACCCCGGACGAACACATTTCAATGGATTTGAAAGTGAATCAGGACACAGTAGGACAAATCTACGCTGGCGTACCCAGCATCAACACCCGTGAAGTCCAGACCAAAGTATTAGTGGAAAATGGTCAAACGGTAGTACTTGGTGGCGTGCATGAGGAAGAAAACCTCAGTGGCACAACCAAAGTTCCAGTATTGGGTGATGTGCCGGTATTAGGCAGACTGTTCCGCACCGACAACAACAGCAACAAGAATCGTGAGCTACTGATCTTCGTTACCCCGAAAATTGTGGACGGTAAATCTTAATTCAATCCGACAAGCTGCTTGATTCCCGCGCCCAGTGCTGGCATAAATCCCCCATGCAAAACAGTATCATTCTGGTGGGATTGATGGGCGCGGGAAAATCCACCATAGGCCGACAACTTGCGCGAAAACTGAACCTAACCTTCTACGATTCCGACAAGGTGATCGAAGAGCGCACGGGTGTCAGCATTCCCACCATCTTTGAGCTTGAAGGAGAAGCTGGCTTTCGTGAGCGCGAAGAACAAATCATCGCCGAACTCACCGCTATGCCGAATATCTTACTTGCCACGGGCGGCGGCAGTATTTTGCGCGAAACCAACCGCCAACATATCAAAACTGGCGGCTGTGTCGTCTACTTGAAAGCCTCTGCCGACCAACTCTTTCAACGCATCAAACATGACCGCAGCCGCCCCTTGATGCAAACGGATAATCCCTTGCAAACCCTGCGCAACTTATTGAAAACCCGCGAACCGTATTATCTGGAAGTCGCTGATTTAGTCGTGCCGACTGGCAAACAAAAAGTGAACGTCATCCTGCGCGACATTCACAACAAACTCAAACAATTACAGGATGTATCCCATGCAAACGCTCAACCTTGATCTTGGCGACCGCAGTTACCCGATTCACATTGGGCAGGGCTTGCTGCAACAGACCGAATTAGTCACCCCACACATTCGCGGCAAAAGTGCGGTCGTCGTGTCCAACACCACCGTTGCGCCACTGTATCTGGAAGCCACCCAGCGTTTACTGAGCGGCTTGAAACATTCTGCGGTGATTTTGCCTGACGGTGAAGAATACAAAAATCTCGACGTACTCAACCAGATTTACACCCACTTGCTGGAACACAAAGCTGACCGCAAAACCACCCTGATCGCACTCGGTGGCGGGGTAGTCGGTGATATGACGGGTTATGCGGCAGCGAGCTATCAACGCGGGATCAATTTCATCCAAATTCCCACCACCTTGCTGGCAATGGTCGATTCCTCAGTGGGTGGCAAAACCGGCGTGAATCATCCACTCGGCAAGAACATGATCGGTGCCTTCCACCAACCGCAATGCGTGCTGATCGACACCGATAGCCTGAATACGTTGGCAGACCGCGAACTGAGTGCCGGGATTGCGGAAGTGGTGAAATACGGTCTGATCCGTGATCCTGCCTTCCTGCAATGGCTGGATGCCAATATGGATAAGCTGCTGGCACGTGACCCGGAAGCATTGACCTATGCGATTTTCCGTTCCTGTGAACACAAAGCGGAAGTGGTAGCGGCAGATGAACGCGAATCCGGGCAACGCGCCTTGCTAAATCTGGGGCATACCTTTGGGCACGCAATTGAAGCGGCAATGGGTTACGGCAACTGGCTGCACGGCGAAGCAGTCGCCACTGGCATGGTGATGGCTGCGGAACTGTCGCAGCAAATGGGCTGGTTGTCGACCGATGACGTGGCTTACACCCGCCACATCCTGCAACGTGCCAAGCTTCCGGTAGACCCGCCAGCACAAATGACGGGCGACGACTTCACCCGTTATATGTCCGTGGATAAAAAAGTGCTGGATGGCACCTTGCGCCTCGTTTTGATGAAATCATTGGGCGAATCCATCGTAACGGCGGAATTTGATCCCGACGCCCTCAAGCGGGTGTTAAACCGAACCCTGTAGGTCGGGCTTCAGCCCGACAAGTCGGACTAAAGTCCGACCTACCAAGGCATTATTTTCCCAGTTTCATCAATTGCCCGGTCTGCTTATACGCCAACGCCTCCAAGACAATGCCGTTGGTGTTGGCAGTAATTGCCTTATTTGGCTGACCACTCACCTCGTACACGCCGGAATACCAACCGCGTTCTGGGTCAGCCAGAATCGCAGCTTTTTCCACCAATTTTTGAGTGTAAGCCGTTTCGTACAACATGTGCCAACCAATGGCAGCTTTGGTACTCAGCGTTTTAAACTGGCTGGCATCCTCACCCTTTTCAGTAATCGCATTCCAAGGCTTGCCACTGGTAAACACGGTGTTGTAAACGAAATAAGGTGCTTGGTCGATATTGTCTTCCGACACAGCGGTCAGGATGCCAGTGCTGGCAAACCGTTTTTCTTGCGCTTGATAAACCCGCCATGCCAGTTCCTGCGACAAGTGATCCCAGCCAAATTCAATACCATCGAGGATATACGGTTCACTGACCACGTAGTTGTGTGCGCCGTATTGCAGCGGGTCACGGCTATCGGTGGCGACTGAAATGCCTTCAATCTCCACAAACTTGAGAAAATCGGTATAACGCAAGGCGGTGGAAACATCCGCCCCCATCAGGTTAAAGGATTTGGCAGCGTATTCCTCATAGCCCAAACGCCCCTCCTGTGGGTATTCGGTTTTGCCTTTGTTATCAAGCGCTGCCCCGTACATCGTACCCGCCACCAGCATCGGCGAAGTATCCCAGCTTGTGATGACTTGTTTGACCGATTGCGTGTGTTGCGGGTAATGCCAAGCCAATATATTAAACGGCACGAGCACCCGCCCAATGTCGATGGCTGACCAACCAATACCCTGTTCACTGGGCTGGTTGTTGTAATCCACCATTTGCAGGGAAATGGTGTTGTAGGATTTGTTGGGCAACTTGCCTTCAAACAAGGGCAGTTTTGCCAGCGAATCCAGTGCCCTGAAAATACGGGCATCGAATTCGTTCTGATCAATGATCCCCAGCCGTTGTGCCGCAATCACCGCCATCAGGTAGGATGAGGTATCCCACAAGGTGGACGCATTGTACTTGTCCACGGAATTGACCAACCCGGTTTCAGTCACGGTATTGTTCTGGAAATACTTCCAAGCGGTTTTTGCCCATTCCATTTCCTGCGCGGTTAGCGGACGAGTTGGGGCAATATTGATACCTGAACTGGTTTCAATGACCGCTTCGGGCGTATTAGCACTCCCCATACTGATACCCTCCAGCCAGCCGACCAACCCGAAAGCCGTGACCAGCCCGGTCAGAAAAATGATGTGGCTGCGGGCGCGAACCAGATTCTGTTTGAAACTCATGCAATAACCTCATTATTGTTATGCTCTAAAGACCCTCACCCCAACCCCTCTCCCGCAGAGCGGTAGAGGGGCTTCAAGATCAGGGTGATGCTGTTGCCATCTTGCTCCCCTCTACCGCTTCGCGGGAGAGGGGCTGGGGGTGAGGGTCTTCATCCGGCTGCCAGAACGCTGCCATCACAATACCGCTCAACGCGATAATATTGTTCAACCCCCAGAACACATTGACCAGAATCCCGCCCAGTGAATAGTCGTTGTTGCCAAGCGTGAAATACTGCACCGTGGCATACACCAGCCCCACCAAAGTCAGCACAATCACCGCAAGCTGTGGCAGTACCAGATGGAAGAAATTACCTTCCTGTCGGTCTTTGGGTGTCACCGGGAATTTGATCTGCTCGCCCTTCAACACCGTCCAGATTGCCCGCAAGTTGACTGGGAAGAAAGACAGGTAACTGGCTTTGGAACGGTAGCCTGCAATTCCCCACGTCCCCACCATAAACGCCAGTTCCATTGCAATCAGGAACGGTAAAATGTGCAGGAAAAAGTCGCCAGTATACGCACTCACCGGGGCAATACCGCTAAACAAGTAAACCAGCGGTGCCGCCAAAAAGATCAAGTTCCAGATACCGCCGAGGTATGACCATGCGGTTGCCCCGTACATCAGGCGTTGCGCTAGGCTCATGCCCTTGCGGGTCATGGGGCTGTCATTCGCGACAATATCCAGCGTGCCGCCTGCGTATTTAAAACGTTGCACTGTCCAGCTCAGCAAGTCTTGCGGGGAAAGCATCTTGGATTCAACGGTCGGGTGCAGCACCGATTTCCAGTGACGGTCTTCATCCGAATGCAACACAATGGAGGTGTAAATGTCTTCGGAAACGTGGAAACGGTACGGGGTAAACTCCTCTTCCCCTGCCACCTGATGACGCATTTCCTGCACCAGACCGCTGTCGAGTGCTTGCCCACCCATCAGTTTCTGCAACTGTTTGGACTGTTTGCCAACCTGCTTTTCGATAGTATCAGCGTAGCATTTGAGGGCGGCTTCCATCACGGCTTCACGGCGGTGGATCGAACCAGCCCCGCAACAGAATGAGGCATTCGCCCAGTTGCGACGACGCTGAATCACGTCGTAAAACATTTTCGGCTCATTCACGAAGGGGTCTTCGCCGACACGTATTTCGCCGAATATCGCTTCCACACCTTTACCGAGCCAACGCCCCGGCGCTTTTAAATAGTTGCCCCAAACATCCGGCAGGCGTTTGCCTTCGGGCAAATCAAAGAACCATTGCGGGGTTTGCACCCATGCCACATCCGGGTCACGAAAATAGCCCAGCGTGTGTTCGAGTATCGTCGGAAACGGGCGCGTGTCTGCGTCACATATGACGATGAAATCACCGTGAGTTTGCTCCATCGCATTGCGCAAATTGCCTGCCTTGAAACCGATATTGCTGCTGCGGGTGATGTAACCCACGCCTTCTTCTTCGGCAACTTGACGCATCGCGGGGCGTTTGCCGTCATCCAGCACGAAGATTTTCAGCTCAATTGGGTAGGGGTAGGTGACTTTTTTTGCATCAATGATACTCAGGCGTACCAACTCCACTTCTTCGTTGTAGGTGGGGAAAAACACATCCACCTTGATCGGGCGATCGTCGGCGTGTTCCGGGCGCACCACATCATCGAATTTGGCAGGCGGCGGCAATTGTTCGTAGTCTTTCACCTTCCACAGGTTGAACACGAACAAACCCAGCCCGAAATAGGAGGCAGTTTCTGCCACCAGCAGCGGAATGGCGTACCACAAGGCATCCGGGTTAAGCGATTCTGTCCAACGCCACCACAAATACCATGCACCCAAGGTCATGGCGATGACCGCGAGGAATTGCCAGATGCCCTCCGTCACTGCCGAATATTCAAGCGGCGGTTCCGGCTGACGGTCTTCAAACTTGTCGAAATAGAATCCCATAACAGTGCATCTTATTATTGTGATTGGATGGTAAAGCGGTATTCGTTACGGCTAATGACTTTACCTTGCGCATCGGTAATCTCGGCTGCAAGGCGATACTTGCCCGGCTGCTGCACAGGCACGGTGTAATCACGCAAATGCCGGTGGCTATCGGGTGCAAGCTCAAATGACCAGCTTTGGGTATCGCGCTGTTGCCTGCCCTGCCAGAGCGTGAGCCGGTACTGGGCATTCGGCAAGTGCGCAAGGCTGTCATTCAACGCCCATGCACCGACCGTAACAGGTTCGCCAGCCGCGTAATTCACCTTGTTCCAAGCAAGGCTGGGCAGAACCGGCTGGTAGGCTCGTTGCAAAGCGTAATAAGCCGGTTTAGGTTTACGCCAGAAATCGACCACTGCCCAATTCATGGAAGGCCAGTTTTCCACCAGCATGAACTGGAACAGCGAGCCGACAGGCTGATACGCCTGCCGCCGGTAGGATTCGGCTGCCAGTTGTGTCAGTTGCGCCTGATAGTGCTGAGTGTTGCTAATGAATTGTTCCAGCGTTTTGCCTTGTGGCACTTTGGCAATTTCCAAGGTCTCCTTACGCTGAAAATTGTGGTATTCCCACAGCTTCCAATCGGCTTTGCTGATGGGCAATTCTGGCTCTTCACCAAGGATTTTTGCCAGCGTGAAGCGATCCGGTAAGGCTTGCGCTCCGAATTCGGCAATGGTGTGCAGCTTGGTTGGCTTGGCGTAATCCAGCCAGTGACCGGAATACCAGCCTAACCAAGGGTGTTCCTTGGTGGCAGAAATCGCGGTAATCGGGCGAGTGTTATCCAATGCCTTGGCTGTCTGGTAAAGCTTGTCATCCAGCCGCTTGTTTTGCTGCGGGTCGTAATCCTTGTATTTCCACTTCATCCAGTCCGCATCCCACGGCGGTTCATTGTGCAACGTCCAGTGGATGATGGAGGGGTGATGCCCGAACTGGCGAATCATGTCACCCACTTGGGAAACGGCTTGCTGATGGAATTCGGCGGTATCCTGATAGCCCCATTGCAGCGGGAAATCCTGCCAAACCATCAGCCCGGTTTCATCGCACAGGCGGTAAAACTCCGGCGCGGTAATATGGGCGTGGACACGCACGGTGTTGATGTGGGCATCCTGCATCAATTGGATGTCGCGGCGGAAATCGTCCGTTTTCATCTCGCTCAGCCACTGGTGGGCGATGTAATTCGTGCCTTTGAGCAGGATGCGCTGGTGATTGACCTTCCAGATGCCTTGCGAGGAACGCTCGACCTTGCGGAAGGCGATGCTGCGCTGGAAGCTGTCTAGCACCTTGCCATTGTGTACCGCGCTGACAGTGAGGGTGTAAAGGTTGGGGTCGCCATAACCTTTGGGATTCCAGAGTTTGGGGTGGGTGATGGGGATGGTAAGCGCGGAACGGACTGGGCTTATGCCTTGCCACTCACCGACTGACCACTGCAACTGCGCCCCCGCTGGCAATTTACCCAGCACAGCCAGATCGACCTTGACCCGCCATTGCTCCAATCCCTTGACGGCTTGCACCTGCACTTGCTGTGGCTGCAATTGCACCTGCGCTGACTGCTGCAAGCGCACCTCACCCCAGATGCCGCCGGTATTCTTTTCCTGCCCACGTTCCGACCATGCACCACCGGGGCGGGTATCGTGATGCGCAAAAATGCCTTTGATCAGCCGTTTGCGCAGTGAGAAATCTTCGGGCTTTTCCAACGGACTGTTAACCCGCACCAGCAGGGTGTTTTGCCCTGCCTTGAGGTGTGGGGTCACGTCGAAGGAAAAGGTTTGGAAATAGCCTTCGTGTGCACCGAGTTTCTGCCCGTTCAGCCACACATCGGCGAAGTAATCGACTCCGCCAAAATGCAGGCTGGAAAGGGTTTCAGGCTCAACTTCAGCATGGAAATTGAGGCGATACCACGCCATGCCGTGATGGTCGAAACCCTGCGTAGACCAATTGCCGGGAACACGGATACGCTGCCAGCGGGCGTTGTTCGCTGGCATCTCTGCGCTACCGGAAGGCAGGAACTCCCAAGTGCCATTGAGTGAACCCGCGACGTTTGCCGTATCCGGCGGTGTTGTTGGTAACACGCTGCACCCCTGAATCGACAGGAATACCGCCAGCAGCAAGGCACGGGATAGCCAGTTCATATCACACCAACTGCTTGCTAACGTGCAGGTGGTTGCCCTTGGCATCACTGCTGTAACGAATGGAATCCGCCAGCAAGTGAATCAGCCCCATACCCCAGCCACCTTCCGGCAAGTCTTCCGGGTTAGGCATATCGCGAGCCGTACTATGCAGTTCATCCGGCATGGTGTGACCACGGTCAGAAATCACCAAATGCACTTCCTGCGGGCTATATTCCACCCGCACCTGTACGTCATTACCGCCCTGCATCTGGTAAGCATGTTCGATCACATTGTTGACGGCTTCCACCATCATCAGTTCGAGTTGCCCCAATTGTTCTGCGGACAATGACAACTCTTGCCCGATGCCACGCAATGCGCCGGAAAGCACCCGCACCTGTTCCAGACGGCTGTCGATGGAAAGGCGGATGTTGTACTCCTGATATTGCATGTCCATCACGCTGCCTCCTTTTCCCACGCTTGGACTTCATGGAAAATCAGCATATTGCTGAACAACAGCATGTCGTGGATGTCACTAGGATTCAGTGCCCGGCGCATGTCATCGACCAGCCAGCGGATTTGGGTTTCGCCCAGATTCAACACATTGCCATCCGGTGAAATGCAGTCGCCGCCGAAAACCAGCTTGTTGTCCAGCGATGCCATCCCACCAATACGGGTGTAATCGCTAATCAAGCATTCGCTGATTTCCGCGCCGGATTCGATCACGCAGTTCGCACCGATCATGCAAGGTCCGGTAATTTCCGCACCCGCTTCGATTTTGCTGCTGCTGCCGATGTAAACCGGCGGTTTGATCTTAACCCGATCCCAGTTGATGCTCACATTGATGCCTGTCCAGACACCCGGTTTCACCTGTTTGCCGGGCATACGGAAACCCTTGATCTTGCCTTGTAGTGCCATGCGGGTTGCTGCCCACACATCAGGGACAGAGCCGATGTCGACCCACTGGAAATCCATGGGCAAGCCGTAGAATTCCTCACCGGCTGCGACCAGCGCGGGGAACAGTTGACCACCGATGTCGTATTCAATCCCGGCGGGGATGTACTGGAAAATATCCGGCTCGAAAATGTAAATACCGGTATTGATGGTGTTAGACACCGCTTCTTCCGACTTGGGCTTTTCCTGAAATTGCACAATGCGCTGGTGCTCGTCGAGTTTGACCACGCCGTATTTGTGAACTTCCTCGTGCGGCACTTCTTGCAGGATAATGGTGGCAATACCGCCCTTTTCTTTGTGCCAGCGCAGAGCAGCACTGATGTCGAGGTCAATCCACGCATCGCCGCACAGCACGATGAAGGTTTCATCAAAGAAACCGGAAAACTCCTGAATGCGCTTCATGCCGCCTGCCGAGCCGAGGGCTTTGCCTTCCAGCCCGTCTTCGGTCATGTAACCTTCGTAGGAATAGGCAATGTGCACACCCAATTGGTTGCCATCGCGGAAATAGTTTTCGATCACTGGTGCAAGATGACTGGTATTGACCACAATCTCACGCACACTGTGGGCGCGTAACAGCTCCACTATGGATTCCATCACCGGCTTGCGCAGGATCGGGATCATCGGTTTCGGCATTTCGTTGGTAATAGGACGCACCCGCGTCCCTTTACCGGCTGCCAGAATCATCGCTTTCATGAAAGCCCCTCCTCAGTTGAGTGATACGCAATCAATTAGGCAGCAACAGCACTTAATGCTGCTTCAACACTGTCAGCCATACGGAACACGCGATTCATGCGGGTCAACGTAAACAGATCAGCGACAATGCCCTTAGCACCGACAACAATCAGATCGCCACGATTACCCACTTCTTTCAACAGGCTGACCAGTGCGCCGAGGCTACTACTGTCCATAAATTCCACTTGGCTAAGATCCAACACAATACGGGTAGCACCATCTTTCAATAGTTGGCTAATTTGAAGTCTGAATTCGGGAGCAATGGCAGCATCCATACGAGCTTCGCCAATGGTTGCAATGGTAAAATCGCCTTGAACATGCGTAGAAAGTTTCATTCTTGTTGTCCTCATTGTTAGGGGAAATAGTGTCGGCTTATTATTTTTCTATATAATCATTCTATACACTAATCAGAAAAAACAGCAACAAAAGTTACTTAAACGGTTAGATGCCATTAGCAAAGATAGAACTTTCTTATGGATAGATGATTATCTATAATGAGTCGCTAATCTCATGAAAATAATAAACTAACAACAGGAACGCTCACCCATGCACATGACACCTGCTCAAATCTTTGTCGATCACAGTGGTACTTGCGAGGGCTTGCTGCAATTGCTGGATAACGCCGTCACGGCTGGGGCAAAAAGTATCTTAGTACTCGCCGCCGATGCCAACGGCTTTACCCCGGCACAACTCGACACTCATTTACAGGCACTGCCCATCCCCATCTTTGGCGGTATCTTTCCTGAAATCATTGCCAATGGGCAAAGCCTGCAACAAGGCAGTGTGGTCTGCGCCTTACCGCTTGCCAGTCAGGTGTACCATGTCGAACAGCTATCTGACCCTAATGCGGACTATTTCTCCGCCATAGAAGCCCTGTCCGCGCAAACACCCGCCAATTCCACACTAGTGACCCTGGTTGATGGTCTGAGCAAACGCATAGGAACGCTGCTAGAAAGCCTGTATGAAGTCTTTGGCGGACACTATCAGTATATCGGCGGTGGGGCTGGCTCCCTCAGTTTTGTACAAAAGCCCTGCCTGTTCAGCAACCAAGGCTTGCGGATGGATTGCGCCCAACTCACCTGCATCGAGTTGCCGCTCAGTATCGGTATCGAACACGGTTGGCACAAATTCGCCGGACCATTCTTTGTAACCGGCGCATACAACAACACCATTACCACGCTCGATTACCAACCCGCCTTTGAAGTGTATCGACAAGTTGTCGAAGCTGACAGCGGCAAACGCTTTGCAGATGGTGAGTTTTTTGACATCGCCAAAGCTTACCCCTTTGGCTTAGAACGCCTAAGCAGCGATGTTGTGGTACGTGACCCACTCTTTGTCGACGGTAATAAATTAATCTGTGTGGGCGAAGTACCCGCCAATCACATCATTTACATTCTCAAAGGTGAGCCAGATGACCTGCTGGCGGCATCACACGCTTGCGCCAACACCGCCATCCAGACGCAAAACCCGCCCGTATTGGCATTATTATTTGACTGCATCAGCCGTACCCTATTTTTACAAGAACGCTTTGCGGAAGAAGTCGATAATATTTGCTCCAAATTACCCGCAAACACGCCGTTGATAGGGGTTTTATCGTTGGGGGAAATCGCGGATGCAGGTAACACCTGCTTGGAATTTTTCAACAAAACCATCGTGTTGGGCATCCTCACTGAAACCGGAGAATCAGCGGCATGAATCCGACGCTGGAACTGGTTTCGGTTCAATACGCACTCGCGTTATTGATTGGGCAAGACCTCGATTTGCACACCATGTTACGCAAATTTCTGCCACCAGCCTTAAAGTTGCTGAATTGCCGCAGCGGTTACATCTGGTTACACAAAGGCGTCAAACAGGATAATGCCACACAAGCCCCGCCACCTTGTTACAGCTACCCTGCCTTGCGCGGTACACTCGAAGCAAATCAACCACAGTTAGCCGCACAGATCCAGCAATGCGCCAACCAAGGCTGGCTGATTAAAAAGCCGGGGGAAATAATCCCCATAGGGGACATGTATTACCATTTCATGCCACTTGGCGATAACGGTTTATTGGTGGTCGTGCGTGATCCACCTTTGCCGGAAGCCCATATACTCGCCTTAGGTTTGGTGCTTAAACGTCTGGAAACCGCCTGTTTAGCCTGTTTACAACACGCCTATCTGGAAGAAGCCCGTACAGAAGCCTTGCAAGCCAAGGAAATGGCAGAAAAAGCCAGCAAAGCTAAAAGCGAATTTCTGGCGATGATCAGCCATGAAATCCGCACCCCCATGAACGGCATTATCGGCTTAACGGATTTAATGTTGTACAGCGAGGTGTCTGAGTCGCAACGCGAACACTTGGGCATGATCAAATCCTCATCGAATGCCCTGCTGGATATTATCAATGAGATTCTCGATTTCTCACGCATTGAAGCCGGAACACTGACACTCAACATCGCCCCCTTCCAATTACGCGCCTTATTACAAGATACCTTTACGCCACTCGCCTTACGCGCCCGTGCCAAGCAATTGCAGTTTCAGTGGGACATTCATGCCAACGTGCCGGATGCCTTAGCCGGTGACATCGGGCGTTTACGCCAAGTCATGATCAATTTAGTTGGCAATGCTATTAAATTCACCGAACAAGGGGAAGTCAGCGTCACCATCAGCCTGCAAAGCGGTGCTCCCAGCGGGCAAGCGTGTGTGATGTTTGCAGTACGTGATACCGGCATTGGCATTCCCCGCGCCAAACAAGCCAGTATTTTTCAGCCGTTTCAGCAGGCGGACAGCTCCATCACCCGGCGCTATGGCGGCACGGGTTTAGGCTTAACCATTTCCTCACAATTGATCGCCATGATGGGCGGCACCTTGCGGGTAGACAGTGATGTGGGCGAAGGCAGCATTTTCCACTTCAGCGCCCCCTTCGCAGTCGTCACTCACGTTAAACCCACTGCACCAACAGCGGCGCAGACGCTGGCGCGTGCCGAGCGGGTTTTATCCATTCTGTTGGCAGAAGACAATGCCGTCAACCGGATGCTGGCAGTGCGCCTGTTAAACAAAGCCGGGCATCACGTCAAAGTCGCCGAAAATGGGCGCGATGCCGTGCAGGAATGGCAGAACAATCGCCCCGATGTGATTCTCATGGATGTGCAAATGCCCATTATGGATGGCTTGGAGGCCACCACCCTGATTCGCACCGAAGAGCACGCCCAACAATTGCCACATACCCCGATTATTGCCCTAACCGCCAATGCCATGAGCAGCGACCGCGAACAATGCCTCAACAGCGGCATGGACGATTTCCTCAGCAAACCCTTTAACATACAAGATTTACTGGAAGTGTTAATGCGCGTTTGTCCCGTCACAGAAATCAAGGATAAGTAGCGAAATATCATCGGGTTTTTCCTTGGCATCATCATCCAACCCCAAAGTTACGGCTAATTGCTGAATGAGCTGCTGGGCAGGTTGCCGCCGCAAAGGCTGCAAATGGTTTTTTAAGGCAAGTTCGGTCATCATTGCACCGTTTGCCTCGTGCAACTCCAGCAAACCGTCTGAATACAAAATCAACCGGCTCCCGCTTGGAAACGGTAGGCGTATCGTCTCGTACTCCATATCCGGCAATAAGCCAATCGGAAAGCCGGTGCAATCCAGTTGCTCCCACTTATCGCTGATTGGGCTATACAAAAACGGTTGCGGATGACCAGCTTGCACAAAATACAACTGTTCTTGACGGGTATCGACCACGCCCATAATCAGCGTCAGGTAATGATCCCCCGTGTCCAATTGGTAATGCAGATGATGATTCAGACGTTCCGCCAAGCGTGACGGCAAGGTAGCAACCGCATGAGGTGACAAATCATCCAAACAATGTAACTCGCTGGTAGCGCTCAGCAAGGTTTGCAAACACATCGACAACAACGCCGACGCAATCCCGTGACCGGACACATCAATCGAATAAAAGAACAATAAATCATCATCAATGGAAAAATAGTTAAAGGTATCGCCGCCGATATATTGAGCAGGTTGGAAAAACCAATCCACACGAATACGCCCGAATATTTTTTGGTTAGGCAGCACCCCGGCTTGTAACACCGCTGCACGTTGCAGATCATTTTTTATCAATTGTTGGGCAGCCGAGAGCGAGTCATTGACACTTTCCAGATGGCGGTTTTTGTCTTCCAAAGTATGTTCCAGATCCAAGACACGTTGGGCAGCACGCAGGCGCACCTCCAGCTCTTCACGCACAATCGGTTTGGTCGCAAAATCATCCGCACCGGCTTCCATTCCTTGAATCAGGTTTTGCTTACCTGACATGCCGGTTAGCAAAATAATGTAAACGTAGTAAGGTAATTCTGCCGCACGTACCGTGCGGCACAACGTTGGCCCATCCATGACTGGCATTACCCAATCACTGATAACCACTTGAAAATGGTGTTGTCGGATCAATTCCCACGCTTCCTGACCGTGGTCAGCCAGCATCACCTGATGACCCATCAGGGTAAGAATACGGCGCAGAATCAATTGCATATCTCTGGCATCGTCAACGACTAGAATATTCATTGGCTATATCTTATTTTTATGATGTTATTAACACTCGGATAGAGATATGCTACCATCAAATTATAAATTGTCTATATAGATAAAAATGATAAAAATACAATTCCGGTAAGTGGTGCATTCTGCCACTACCGGCTTAGCACAACCTAGCGGTTGAGGTACAAACATGACTACACATAGCCCTATTGATGCGGCAACCTACGCAGAACTTCAAGAAATCATGGCGGATGAATTCGGGGAAATAGTTGAATTTTTCATCTCGGATACCGAGAGTGCGCTAGAGATCCTACAGCAATGCGTTGACACCCAAGACAGCGCACAAGTCGGCACAATCTGCCACAAACTCAAATCCAGCAGCAAGATTCTGGGTGCTTTTACCTTAGCGGAACTCACCCGCTTACTGGAAGAATACAAAGATCATCAGGATCAACCAAGCGCGTCTGCACACCTCATCCAACTCCGTGAAGAATTTGCCCAGGTACTGGATTGGCTCAAGCAACAAGCTGCCATTGCTTAAATACACCACACAACCAAACTGACGGCCCAATAACAATAGGAATAACGCATGAAAGGTTTAGTGTTTACCGAGTTTCTGGAAATGGTTGAACAAACTTTTTCCGCTGATACGGTGGATGATATTATTGACGCAGCCGACCTGCCCTCTGGTGGTGCGTACACCGCTGTCGGGACTTACCCGCATTCTGAAATAGTTACCCTAGTGCAACAGCTTTCCATAAAAACAGGAATGCCGATACCTGAATTGGTCAAAGCATTTGGACGTTATTTATTCGGGCGTTTTGTGGTGCTCTACCCCAGCTTTTTTGCTGCCGCTCCCGATGCATTCGACTTTCTCGATTCCATCGAAAACCACGTGCACGTTGAAGTACGCAAACTCTACCCCGATGCAGAATTACCCACCTTTGAAACCGTGCGCGAAGGTGAACACAAACTAATCATGATTTACCGCTCGAAACACCCCTTTGCAACCTTAGCAGCAGGATTAATTGAGGGCTGTCTCAGCCATTATCAAGTGAAGGCACAAACGGAAATGGTCGATTGCTCTGCTGGGCAAGGCACGCACGTTGAATTCCATATCACGCGAATGACTGCCTAATGAGCGACGAAGTGGCTCGCCTGCAACGCCGTCTGGAACGCGAGCGATCCGCCCGCAAACAGGCTGAACAATTGCTGGAAAGCAAAAGTCTGGCGTTATATCAGGCTAATTTGGAATTGCGAGCGCAAGCGGAGTCCCTAGAACACACCATTGCCGAGCGCACCCGTGAACTCGTGGAAGCACGCGATCAGGCGCTCTCCGCCAGCCGTTCCAAAAGCGCGTTTCTGGCTGCCATGAGCCATGAAATTCGCACGCCGATGAATGGCATTATCGGCATGACAACCTTGCTACAAGACACCGAATTGGATCAAAACCAGCGGCGTCAGGTCGAAATGACCTTGCATTCTGCTCAATCCCTGTTGGGGATTATTAATGACATCCTCGATATTTCCCGGCTCGATGCAGGCAAGCTGGAATTATTGGAAGAGGACTTCAAACTCAGCGAAACCTTGCCCAGTGTCATTGAAACACTCGGCGTTATCGCCAATCAGAAACAACTCGAACTGTTCAGCATTGTCGACAAGCGGGTCGCCAACTGTTTACGCGGTGATGCCTTACGCTTGCGGCAGATTTTGATGAATCTGCTGGGTAATGCAATCAAATTTACCCAACACGGGCAAATTGTGTTACGCATCTTACCTGCTACGCAAATGGCGGAAGGTATCCGCGTCGAAGTACAAGATTCCGGGGTCGGTATTCCGCCCGATAAACAACACTCGCTGTTTCATGCCTTCAGTCAAATTAACCGTTATGACCAACACAATGGCAGCGGTACAGGCTTAGGGTTGGCAATCAGCCGCAAACTGGTTCACCTCATGGAAGGCGTTATCGGGGTCACTAGCCAACCGGATGCTGGCAGTACCTTTTGGTTTGAAGTCCCCTTCAAAACCACGGATGCGCAAACACGCTGCTCCACACGTTTAAGCAGCCGGTGTTTAGTCATGCACCACAATGCCTTACATGCACAGTTAATTGCAGAACAATTGAGCAACCTTGGTGCGGATTGCCAAGTAATCAGTGATATAAGCAACGCCAATAATCTGCCGGATGCTCAACCCTTTGACTGGTTAGTCATTGACTACAACAGTTACCCAGTAGCACAACGGGCATTACTAAACCAATTATTTGAGCATATCAACGCCTTAAAACCTCCGGTACACCTATGCAATATTTCATCGCAAACCAAGAATTGCGTGCAATGCAGCGGCTCGAACTCGCCTAAATATCGCCATTGTTTAGTAAAACCTATTACCCAAAGCAAACTTCTGGGTTTGTTAGCTGCCCCTGAAACCTCCACAGAGACGCTTACATTACTCAATGAGCCATCCCCCATTATGCTGGCACGCCAAGCACAGGCGGACGTTCTACACAGGGGTACGCACATACTGGTGGTAGAAGATCACAAAGTTAATCAACTGGTGGCGAAAGGGATGCTGGCAAAATTAGGCTATCGCGTCACCTTAGCCGAAGACGGCTTTCAGGCACTCGATAAAGTCCGTACTCAAGCGTTTGACTTGATATTGATGGACATTCAAATGCCCGGCATGAGTGGCGTCGAAACCACTCGGCATATCCGCGCAGAATTTCCTGACAATACAATTCCTATCATCGCACTCACTGCTAATGCCATGAAGGGCGATGAAGTGGAATACCTGCAAGCCGGTATGAATGCTTGCCTGACTAAACCCATTCAAATGGATGTGCTGGCAAGCACGTTGAAGGAATGGTGCCCAGCCACAGCCTGACACCCACCAATAATAAAAATAATCAGGGAGAATCCCACCGATGAATATCATCTCACACGTTCTGCTCAGTATGTTGCTGGTGCTGGTTGCTTACTTGGGCATTCAAAATCAGCAAATCCGTGCAGAACTTACTGTGCTTAACGCCTCACAGCAAAGCGCCTCAAACGTATTAGCCGAAACACTCGCGCCCTTAAGCACCAAAATTGATGCCATCAATAGCGTCACCAGTAAGATCGGCAAAGAAGCGGATGATGCCGCCAATCAGAAACTGGCTGCCCTGCAAAAACGCCTGGATCTCTACAAACTCATCGGCACACTCAACCAAGCTAACCAATTACGCGCCGAAGGCAAAGGTGCGGAAGCCGCAGAAAAACTCGCCAGTACCAAAAAACCGATCTGGCAAGCCGGTGAAACCTTCGCCGCCCACAAAGCCAAATTGCAAGGGCTAATGGGACCAATCGACAAACTGACAGGCGCATGGAAAAGCGGTGATACCAGCGCCAATGTGGATGCAGTACGCAAAGAACTCGAAGCAGTCTTAGGAGCACTGGGCAATGAACAAAAATAATCTCAAAATAGCGCTTGCCTGGTTAACAGGCTTAGGCATTGCAGGCATTCTCATTCTGTTCATCAACAACAGCGCCCCGTCAGTGGCTGAACCTGCTGCCGCGAACGATTCCCCCAGCTTATTACAAATGCTAAAAACCGGCTCCACCTCTGGGCGTAACGACACGTTTTGCGCCCTCACCACCGGTCCCGACAACAGTTGTTTAGGCTCACCCCAAGCCTTGTGCAGCAAAGATCTGGAAATGGCAAAAATTGCTTGGAAATACTTTGAAAACAACTACAACCCGACCACGGGTTTGTATAACGCAGCGGATAAATACCAGTCCACCACCATGTGGGATACCGGCTCGGCACTGGCGGCAACCATTACCGCGCACGATCTTGGCTTAATTGACGAGAAAACCTTTGATGAGCGCATCCAAGCCATGTTCAAAATATTGACGACGATGGAGTTGTTCAACAAGGAAGCACCCAACAAGGTATACCACACCGGCACAGGGGCAATGGTGGACTACCGTAACCAGCCAGCCCCGGATGGTATCGGCGTTTCCATCCTCGATCTGGCACGGATTGTTTCCTGGCTGAATACGTTGAGTTGTATGCACCCTAAATACGCTTACCCGTCGAAAAAAGTGCTTGAACGCTGGGACATGACCCGCCTGATCAAAGACGGGCAAATGTTTGGTTTATACCGTGACCCCGCTTCCAAGGAAAAAGCCATTGTGGTGGCGCAAGAGGGGCGACTGGGGTATGAACAGTATGCGGGCAAGATTTTCCGCGAACTGGGTTATGACCAGCAGATTTCGGCGACCTACAACAATAAATTCCGCGCTGTGACCAACATTTATGACGTACCGATTGCCTATGACAGCCGTGACCCGCGTGATTTGGGGGCATACAACTACGTGGTAACAGAATCGTATGCGATGGATGTGGTGGAAAACGGTCTGGATGCTGAAAACCAGCCACTGCTGGCAAACATCTATGAGGTGCAAAAACGGCGTTGGCAAGACACCGGCATTGTCACTGCGGTGTCGGAAGACAATCTCGATCAGAAACCGTACTTCCTCTACAACACCATTTTCACGGCAGGGTTGCCTTGGAACGCCACCACAGACAAGGGGGTGCGTTACGACAACCTCAGAACCGTTTCGGTGAAAGCGGCATTGTCCTTGGCGATTTTGTTCCCGGAAGATCCTTACAGCAAGGAGCTGGCATACACCGTCGGCACTGCGTATGACCCGGAACGCGGCTGGTATTCCGGCATTTATGAAAACGGTGGTGGTTACAACAAGGCGATTACTGCCAATACCAATGGCATCATCATGAGCTTGCTGCTGTACAAAAAGTACGGTGAGTTTTATCCGGTATGCAAACGCTGTGAACGCGGTATCAAATCCCAAGTGATTGCGGCTAAAACGTGCGATGCCTGCGCCACTGAATAAATTTTTACTGCTCTCACTGGGCGGGGGGGCATTAATTGCGCCGGTGATGGCGAACGACCTTCCGCCCCCCTTGCAGCAAAAACTGGAAGCCTTGCACTGCGCCACCGATGCCAAGGTTGCCAAAACCATCCTGCGCGAACTTAACAACATCAACGCGCCCGGTCAGCAATGGCCGGATGAATGGCTAGGGCAAAAACCAGAGGCATCCCTGCACGCCGCCTTACTGGATATTGCTTTACATACCCTGAAAACCACTGCGGAACGCTTCCCCAACCTACGCGAAGAAGCCGAGCGCATTGCCTTGCAATGGGATTACTGTGAGATCATGGAAAATCAGGATTTTCATGACCTTATCCTGCGGCAAAAAAAACTGCACAAGCTGCTAAGCGACGGTAACGCCCCGTTAAAATGGCGTGGATTTCGGGAATGGGGATTTCTGAGCCCTGATCCTGCTGACCGTTTCGTCCCCAAATTACTGGATGAAATTCGCCTTGCACCGAATGCGTATCATCTGGTGTTGCATCAGGCATACCGCGAACGTTGCTTTCCCCACCCCGAAACCGGCTTATCGGTACGTGAAGCAGAAACGCCACCTGCCACCGTTGGTAATAATGCCCTGCCCTTCCAGATAGTCACGGAAGCCAAAGCGCAACCCTACCCGTTCAAATGGAAGCCTTCGTGTGAAATTACCCACCAAGTTGCTGCCAAAGTGGTCGAAAGAGCCGTCAACATTCCAAAGACAAATACGCCTCAAACCAATCAGGCAACCTCAAAGACCAAACCGACTGTCGCACAAAAAACCCGTAAATCCACGCCAGCAAACAACAAGACCGAGCGTAAAAAACAGCGTGATTTACGCCAAACCACACGGCAACAACGCCAGCAACAACGCACACCTGCCCCACTTCCACAAGGCGTTCGCGGCTCAATCGGCAATAGCGCTGCCCCCCCTTCCACGGCAGTACCACCAACTAAGCCCGACACATCCCCAACAACCGTTACGACCAAAACGCCCAAGGTTACGGTCAACAAGCCGACGACTCCACCCAAACTAGCGCCTCAACCCACCACCCCAAAAGTGTATACAACGGCTAAAGGCGAAGTGATTCTGCCCACGATTGTAAGCACCACCGCTGGCGGTGATATTCCGATTTACTTTGAGGATGCACCCAGACCGCAAGCCCACAGCACTACCGGCATTGTCGATGCTAAAAAGAAAAAACGCCGGGTTGCGATTACGGTAGCCGATACCGTATCCCTCAAAGATGGCAGCAATAATGTCGCGGTCAGCGCCACTTGGTCGCCGAAAAAAGACTGGTTCGTTAACGGCAGTGCATCAGTGAAAGACGGCGAACCCGGTTACGCTTGGAATGTTGGCTATGCCAATCCCAAACCGGGTACGGTATCGGTACAAGTGGGGCATAACGGCCCCATCAAGCCTGGGCAAGGGCTGGATGTAAAAAATGCCAGTGCCAGCATTGGTTACAAAGTGAAATCAGAAGCCCTCAGCAAGCGCAAACTCAGCGCATCCGGCAGCGTCAACATTTCCGCTAAGGGCAAAGCCAAAGCAAGCGCCACGATGCAATGGAATCCCAAGCCCAATGTGAATGTGCGCACCACTGCCACCGTACCGGTTGACGGCGGCAAACCCAGTTGGAGCTATTCCGCAGGCTATTCCAGCCCCAAACCGGGCAAATTGCGCGTGGAATATTCCAACTACGGCAACAACGACTTTCCCGGCGATAATCTGAAAGATGGCGCGATTACGGTGAGCAAAAGCTGGCAGTTTTGAAGGGCATGAGGATAGCACAGGTGGTTATGCACCTTGGCGCGGATGTGTTCCGGCCGGTGGTTTAGTTGGTAAACAGTCAGTTCCATGCGTATTCTCCGTGACGTAGGGATTTCATGAGGGTGTTTGCATGGGTAGGTCAATTTGCGCGCCAAGTGGCGGTTATCGGTGATTTTTCTTTTATTTAACCTGAGTTCGGGATAAGGTAAGGCGCAGCCTTTCATGGGAGAATGTGAGTAACCACACACAACATTGACCCCACCAAAGGCTGCTACTGAGATGCTAACACGGTTATTCTGTGCCATTGACGATTTTTGTCAGGACTTTCATCCCGAATGGAACAAAACGTTATTGACCCCGAAAGGCGGGCATCGTCGTCGCCACAGTGGTCTTGGCGATAGTGAAATCATGACGATTTTGGTGCATTACCACCAAGTGGGGTATCGTACTTTCAAGTGGTATTATGAGCGTCATGTCAAAGTATTTCTTAAGGGTCATTTCCCGCAACTCCCTAGTTATCAACGTTTTATTGAGTTAATGCCGCGTGTTCTTTTGCCACTAACCCTGTTTATGCAGCAACGCTGTGAAACGGGGCGAGGTATTGCCTTCATAGACTCTACCCCCTTGAAAGTCTGTGAAAATTTGCGTATTCCACGTCATCACACCTTTCGCAAAGACGCAGGCGGGGTAAATCGTCAACAGGCTGGTTTTATGGGTTCAAACTTCATTTGGTCGTGGATGACTGCGGCAATATTTTATCGTTTGCCATTACTTCGGGTAATACCGATGACCGTAAGCCCGTTCCCACGTTGCTGAAAAAAGTGGTCGGCAAAGTCTTTGGTGATCGTGGCTACATTTCCAAGGCATTGACAGAATCGTTGGCAGAGCAAGGGTTGAATGGATTACCTCGCTGAAGAAAAACATGAAACCCGTGGCGCGTGACACGTTCGATACACTGATGTTGCGTAAACGGAGCATCATCGAAACCATCAATGATCAGTTGAAAAATATTTCACAAATTGAGCATTCACGCCACCGTTCACTCACTAACTATATGATTAACATCATTGCTGGCTTGGTGTCATATGCCTATCAAGATAAAAAACCAGCACTGGATTTAAAAACATCAGCATTGGTTGTGATCTAAATTGAGGGATGGCTTATCCCGAACTCAGGTTATTTACAGTTGATTGGGGTTTTATTGTTGGGTGTGCGACAAAGGGGTTTGCGAAGGAATGTCGGGAATGTGATGTAGGGAAGATGACAGGGTTAGGATACGCATCGAATTCATCGGCGATTGTGTTGTGAAACGAAGTGTCGTTTGTTCGCTGGAAACATCTTGAAAATCCAATTTTTATAAGTTAAATCAATAATTCAACTTAATTTTCGCAGGTGGTTTTCTGTTTGCTACGATTGATCAACCATACGGCAAGGAAAATAATAAGAGCAACGATCTGAATCATTATCAAAACACCCCAAATACTTTGGCTTTGCTGAGCATGAGCCACTATCGCTGGATCGTTGTAAATTTTTCCAGTCAATGGGTTTTTAGGCTGCGTTGACAAAATCAAAGAGGGAGAAAGAAGTATCACATTGATTATGTTAACGATAACAGCAGTCAGCCCCCATGTATTGCCTTTGCCTGCGGCGAAGAAAGCCAGTACACCAGAAAGGCCAGAAATGAATGGGCCGACAATTGGGATGATAACGCCAAATACAGAAAAAATGAGGGCAGCGAGTCCAAATGGTTTCATGATTTTATCCTTATAATTCAAGTTAGTTGATAATTTTCAGTTCAAATGAGCAGCTTTTTTATAGGCTTGGCAAACTTGATCCCGTGCTTTTTCATCCTTAACATCTTCTGAAATCTTTGCTTTAAAAATCAGGTCATTGCAATTCTTTCGTAAGGTTTGAAGCTTATCGTCACCTTGTGGCTCACTACGGGAAATTTGTGCTACGGTTGGTTTGAAATCAACAGCCGCTTGGCAATACATGCGCTGTAGCTGTTGATTTCGCGGGTGAACATGTTGTTTTTCTTGCTGTAGTTCACCGCACATGGATTGAAAGAGCTGTTTAGCTGCTTGCGTACATTCTGAAAATTGCATGGCATTTTGTTGTGCATGGCTGCACACCGATGGTTTTTGAATTTTCCATACCTGATATTGGAAAGTGATACGCTGTCCGTTGAAAGTTGTATCAACACTTTGCAAATCAGTCCCCATAATCGCTAACAAATCTTGTTGTATTGGGACCGCGATAGCTTTGATACCTTGATCTACTGCGAGTTGCACACTGTTGTGCGGGTATACCGACGTATTTTCCTGCATGTGCTGGTTCAGCAGTGGCGGATTGTTAGGAATGACTTGTGGAGGTGCGGAGGTTGTACTCACAGGATATTTTTGAACAGTGACTTGTCCTTGTTGTGCTGAAGCCAGATTCTTATCTTCACAACCAGCTAATAGTAGTAATGTGGCGAACCAGTAGTTTTTCATGGGTGATATTGTCGTTATTGCCATGAGGACTGATGTTATCAGAAGTTACATTGGTATAAGCGGTGTTAGGTATAAACGGTAGTTCCCACCATGCTTGACACATCTTATATTTGTATGTACAAAAGCCATATATGGAAGAATTCTACTTTGTATGGGATGAACGTAAGCGGCAAGCCAACATCAAGAAGCATGGCGTGGATTTCGCTGATGTCACCGGGATTTTCTACGACGATGACACCATCATCATTGAAGACCCGGAACTGCACGACGAACAGCGTTACATTGCCCTTGGGCTGGATGTCAAAAGTCGCGTAGTCGTGGTGATTCATGTCTACCGCGATGTTGATGTTATCCGCATTATTTCTGCTCGCAAGGCAGACCCCAAAGAACGCACGCAATTTGCAGGTGGCACATGAAAGAACAGTACGATTTTAGCGGCGGCAAACGCGGCGCGGTCATCAAGGCCAACAAGGAAAAGATCACCATCCGGCTTGATCCTGACGTGGTTGACTGGTTTCGGAAACAGGTAGAAGGCGGTGGCAATTACCAAAGCCTGATCAATGAAGCATTGAAGGCACACATCAAGCAGCAGGGCGAATCACTGGAAACCACCTTGCGCCGTGTCATCCGTGAAGAAATAAAGGCTGAACAGCAGCAAGTAGCTGCCTGATCACTCACGCCACCGCCAGCCCACTATATTTCCGCTCGCTGGGATGCCTAAATCCCAGCACGATATGCGCTTTCGGCACACCCGCTTCCAGCAATTCGGTAGCAACGCCTTCTTCCGTGCCGTCATACTGAATCCAGATTTTGCCGTCGATCAAACGAATATGGACAATCGCGCCATGCAGGTAATCATCCCCATCCCAGCCTGATTGCAACAAAGCGTAGTTGGCATGTTCGTCATCAAAGCTGACGGTGGTTTCGATGTCGCCATACACCGGCTTGTATTGGGTGTGTAATACGCACAGACCCCGTATCCAGCAACAATTGATCCGCTTCAAAACAAGTTATGCTACACTTTGTGTACATAACCATTCCGGGGAACACACCATGCAAGCTGTCGAAGTCTTTTCTGCTCGCGATTTGCGCAACCGTTCCGGCGAGTTGATCAAGCACGCCGAACAGGGACACATGACCATCATCACCAAGCACGGCAAGCCTTCCATGCTGGCGATTCCTTTTGACGAAAATCTGCTGCGCCACGGCATACAGCGGACAATGGCATTACATTTCGTACAATCCCGCCAGATGACGCTTGCCCAAGCCGCCCGTTTCGCTGGTATTGATCTGGAAGCATTCATCGAGTTGCTAGGCTCAAGCGGCATTGATGCAGTGGATTACCCGCCTGAAGAACTAGAGGCGGAACTGGAGCACGCACTTTGAGCGGTATTGTCATTGCTGATTCCAGCCCGTTAATTGGGTTGGCACGCATCAATCAACTTGAGTTGTTGCATCTGCTTTATACCGAAATCTGGATTCCACCCGCTGTCTACGCCGAGCTGAAACCTGATGCCCAACGTCCGGGTAGTCAAAAGCTGAAAGCAGCCTTGGAAGCTGGTTGGCTACATATCGCCAACAGTGAGCAGTTTTCTGCCGAAACATACGCCGAACTACGCCAGACACTGGATATGGGCGAGTCTGAAGCCATTGCATTGGCAGAAGCCATGAACGCCCGTTTCCTGTTGATTGATGAACGCAAAGGGCGGGAGGTAGCGATCCGGCGCGGCGTACCCATTGCAGGCATCGGAGCGGTTTTATTGGCAGCCAAACGCCACGGGTACATTCTCAGTGTTGCAGTTGAGTTAGGGGCGCTAAAAAAAGCAGGCTATCGCTTATCCGCCGCTTTGATCAGAAAACTGCTCGAACTGGCGGGAGAATAAGGCATTCACGCCATCGCCTTCTTTCGTGCCGTCATACTGAATCCAGATTTTACCGTCAATCAAACGGATATGCCGTCAATTACCGCAGAATCTTACCCCTGAAACAGCTATAATAGGCGTATTACCTGTTTGGCAGGAGCAAAACATGCCTACGATAACCTCACTTGAAGCCCAAAACCAGTTTGGCAAGCTGATTGATACAGCCCAGCGCGAACCCGTCACCATCACCCGCCGTGGTCGCCCGGTGGCGATGGTTATTTCAATCGAAGACATGCAGGAATTGCTGGGCAAGAATGCCGCCGCTTGGTATGAAAACTACTGCAAGCGTCATGCAAACAACCCGCGTACTGCCGATTTGACCGACGAAGACGTAAACAGGTTGGTGCATGAGCTTCGTTAAATCGATTGTTTTTGATACCAGCACCTTAATCAGTGCGGCTATTCGTACCGCATCTGTGCCAGCACAGGCGTATCAAGCTTAAAACTTCCCCGCCGCCAAACACTGCTTCTTATTCTGATTAAACGCCAGAAACTCCGGTGTCAGCGTCACCCCTTTGCCGCACTGCTTGCATTGCTGATTCAGCGCCCCGTACATCTTATGCAGCAACACTGACAAAATCACCCCGTTGGTATTCGCGGTAGTTGCCTTGTTCAAACCGAGTTCGGGGTTTTCGTAAATGCCGGAATACCAGCCACCTTTGGGATTTTTAGCAGCTTGCACCGTTCCCAGCAACACCTTGCTGTATTCACGTTCTGGGAACAAATACGCCATCGAAATCGCCGCCTTCACCGAAACCGTGCGCAACGCCGACATGTCTTCGCCCTTATCGGTAATCGCTGCCCAAGGGATGTCATCGCTGAAAATGGTGTTGTAAACAAAGTAAGGTTTACGGTCGATATTGTCTTCGGAAACTGCCGTGACAGTGCCTGTCTGTTCCCAGCGGCGTTGCTGCACCTGATAAATGGTTTCCAACAGCGGTTTGTTTTCGCTATCCACCCCGTGTTCCATTGCATCCATCGCGTAAGATTCGGACACCACGTAATTGTGCGCCCCCAAGGTCGACGCATCACGTGAATCTACCAGCAATTTCACCCCGGAAACAGTAGCATCAGTGGCATACTGATTGTGGTAACGCGCCGATAGGCTCAGATCGAAACCCAACTGGCGGAAGGCTTTGGCGGCGTATTGCTCGTAACCGAGACGACCTTCCTGCTGCACTTCCACCGAGCCATCCTCGTCTTTGAAAGCCAAACCGTACATTTGCCCGTGTTCCAGCAAGCGGCAAAAATTCCAGCTTTCTAGCACTTTGCGGGCTTTGTCAGCGTGTTGCGGGTGCAGACAAGCGAGGATATTCAGCCAGGACACCAACCGCCCCAAGTCCAGCGTGGAAATCCCGATACCGGTTTGCGAGGGTTGATTACGGTAATCCACTTTTTGCGCGGTTTTGGTGTTGTATACCTTATTCGGGGCTTCGCCATTGAACAGGTCAAGGTTACGCAGCGTGTAAAGCATTTGCCCAATGTCTTTATCGAAACGTTCGCGCTCAATCAGCCCCAGCTTTTCAGCGGCGATAAAGGCTGCCAGCGTTGAGCCAACATCCCACAGTGTGGTGGAAGGGTAATTATCCGCTGCATTCACCAGCCCGGTTTCCGGCTGGCGGTTGTTCTCGAAATATTGCCATGCCAGCTTTGCCATTGCCCGATCACGTTCATCCAGTTGCCCAATGCGGGCGGGGCAATGCTGAGGGGCAGCTTTGGGCGCTTCGGCAGCATGGGCGATATTCAGCCATACGCTGCAACACAGGATCACGGGTAAGGTCAGGGTAAAGCGCAGCATGATTGTTGTTATTCCGGCTGTGGGGAAGTGCTGATTCTTACCCTCTCAATCGTCGGGTGTCAATTGCAGTCGGATAAACGCACCTGTACTATACAAGGCATCATAACAATAATGGATAACAAGCTATGTTATTGAAATACCCGCTGGCAATGCTGTTTTCCACACTTTGCATCAGCAGCGTCTATGCCAATGAAGTCAAACCTGAACCTTATCCCGCCTGCCCTGATACGCCAGTGCCGGTAGGCAAGGAAGATTACCAACCCAGCAACTTGTCCTTGCAAGGCTTAACTGGGCTATACATCAATCTCGACGATGTAATCAACAGTGCCAAACCCAAAAACGTCAAGTTGCAAGCTGACCTGAAAGACGCGGTGGTCAAGCGGCTGGAAAAAGCCGGAATGCGCTTACTCAGCAAGGAAGCGCTGGAGAAAACGCCCGGTCAACCGGAAATGAGCATGTTTCCCAGCTACCCCAAACATCTGGGGCCATTCAAGCCGGGCGAACCACGCATTGAATACAACGCCCAATGTTGCACCGCTGGCATCTGGACATCCTTCACCCAAGGCGGAAGCACGCTGCGCCATCCGTTGCTCAATCACAAATTAGCGACTTGGGGTGAAGGTCACAACACCACCGATTGCAGCGACACTGGCAAATGGCTCAGCGAAGTCGTGCTGAAAACCGTCGATAATTTCATTGCTGCCAAGCAAAAAGCGGATAAAGATTACCAAGAATGGCAGAAAAAATCGGCGAAAACGCCAGCAAAACCCAAGGCAGATACTCCGCCCGCCAGCACTGACAAACCCAAAAAAGATACCCCACCCGTCAGTGACAAACCCGCAACAGATACCCCCCCCGTCGCCAGCACTGATAAACCCGTCGAATTGCGTGAAACCACGGATGCCGAAGCACTCGCCTGCGATACCGCCATTTTGCTGTACGCGGAAATTTTCCCGACCGCCGCCGCCAGCATCAGTGACACCAAGGGCGGCATTTTAGAAAAAATCGCCGACAATATGAAAGCCTGCCCACAATACCGTTACCGCATCGAAACCCACGCCGACCAGCGTTCCAGCCATGAATACAATGATGTGCTTTCAGCCCGGCGAGCAGTGGCTATCCGCAATTATCTGGTCGATAACGGGGTGGATGAAGAACAATTTGACCTGCGCTTTTACGGCAAGCGCAAGCCGTTGGTGGAAGGTGATAATGAAACCGCTTGGGCAGCCAATCGGCGTGTCATGATCACGCCGATCAAGCCAAAATAACCCCACACCACCGCCATTTATCAGTTTTTATGTCGAGTTCATCAATTTATTCATTAATATGACGGTAAGCAAGCGTGTACCGCCATAGGGTATGCCTACCCCCTAATGCCTTATAACAAATCCAAGGGAGAATGCTTGTGGCAACCCTAACGCCCAGCAATAAGCCTTCTGTATTCCTCATCGCTATCGCGTGCGGTGTGTTGTTTTCGATCGCCATGCGTTTGATGCTCAATTTTAACGGCGGGCATATCGACGAATACGATTATTTGTTTGTCGG
This sequence comes from Thiothrix winogradskyi, assembly GCF_021650935.1. Lineage (NCBI taxonomy): Bacteria > Pseudomonadati > Pseudomonadota > Gammaproteobacteria > Thiotrichales > Thiotrichaceae > Thiothrix > Thiothrix winogradskyi. Next base: position 3,535,212 of record NZ_CP091244.1, read on the forward strand.
CAAGCAATTGCTGGCGGGTAAGGATTGGGGGACGTATTTCTATATTTTTGGCTCGAATTTGAATTGGTACATCCTCGGTATCGGTGAGTTTCTTGGTGGATTAAGCGGAGCGCGAGCCGTCGCCGGGTTGTTCGGTTTGTTGTCACTGGTGGGGATGTATCAGTTTGCCCGTCAGTTGTTCGATAGTGTCGCGGTAGCGTGGCTGAGTGTGGCGTTGTTAGCGATGCAAGCAGCGCATATTTTCATCAGTAAATTTGCCACCTACGACATTATTGCCTTGGCGTTTTTCAGCCTGTCACTTGCCCCGTTGTTACTGGCGTGCCGTCAGGCGGGCAAAGCGCGTTATCTGGCGTTGTTGGCAGCGGTGGTGCTGTGTGCGTTAGCTGTTACCAGTAAATACATTGTGGTGGTGTATGTGCCACTGCTGACCTTGGTGGCGTTGTGGCTATCCCCGGTGGTAGGCGTTTTGTTTGGCTTAGGCATGAGCGTGGTGTTGGGCGCGTATGTGGGCTGGCATTGGCAGGATTTACAGGGCCTTTACACTGTTCAGATCAAAGGAACGCACGGGATCAATGCCGATTATGCTTTTATTTTGCGTATGGAAATGATGTATTTGGCGTTGCCCCTATTATTGTGGTTAGGAGCATTGGGATGGCAGGTGTGGCGGTGGCGCGGGCAAGCATTGCGTGAACGTAATACACTCATTTTATTGGTGTTGCTGGCGTTGGCGTTACCCTTAGCGGCTTACCATTTGCACGGGCAAAACATGATTTCCCTGTTTAAGCATCTGGTGTACGGGCTATTTTTCCTCGTACCGGTGATGGCGTGGTTGCTGTGGCAAGGCTTGCAACATTTCCAGTTCAAACCGCTGGCGCAAGCGGTAGCGGCAGTTCTGGTATTGGGGATGGCGTGGCTGAATCATGGATTTTTGCGTGAGATGGAAATCGCTTACCCAGATGTCCGCCCTATCATCACGACAATAGCGGCGTTGCCATTGGATGAAAATGTCACCATTGCCAGCGAAGATCCGTATTTGATGCGTTACCTAGCGTTTGGTCAATTGCCGCAGAATCACATTAAAGAATTGGGTTGGATCGACAACAATCGGGATGGCAAATACGAGAAAAAAGATGCGATCGAAGCGGTTTGGGACAGCAAGTTTACCTATGTTTTCCTCAATAACCTGATTCAACCCAAAGCCAATCATGATCTACGCGGGGTTATGCTCAGCCGGGGTTATGAAAAGCTTGTGGAAATCCCTTGGCAGACTGCGCCCGTGATGAGTAGTCGGAACAGCGGGGTATTAGAGCTGTACAAAAGTACCCGACCGCCACGCATTCCGACCAATGCCGATGCGATGTTTAAGTGATGGGCATGAAAATTTATTGGATAGCACCACTCTTGCTGTTATGGGCGGGGACAGCGGCAGCGTCGCCGTTGTCGGCGCGTCACGGCGCGGAATGTTTGACGGCAGAACTGTTGGAATCCGGCTGGTTGCGAGCCAGTTACCGCACGGGCGCAGCGTGTGAGCAAGCCGCCTTTCCCGCCAGCCCTTACGTGCTAGATGCCACCCAAAAACCGCTCAAAACAGAAAGCCGTCGCGAATCCGGCAAACAAATCAGCGAAAGCAAACGTCTGCGCATGACCTTGGATGAAGCGTCACTCTGCTTAACCCTGTATGACAAAGCCAAACAACACGAGGTAAGCCAGTTCTGCCCCGGCACGGGTGAACAGGGTTGGCTGACGCTGGCAATGGCAAAAGGCAACACCCAACAACTGTACGGTTTGGGGCAATCACACCCCGCACCGGGGATCAGCGATGGGGATTGGTTACAACGCGGCAAGCGGGTGGCTGGCAGCCAATACGGCAACCAAATGGTGGATGCGCCAGGCGGTTTGGTGGGCAATACCCAGTTTCCGATTCTGTATGCCTTGGGCAAGGATGCGACCCCCTGGGCGTTGTTTCTGGATAACAGTTACCCGCAAAATTGGGATTTCCAGCACGACCCGTTCAAAGTCGGGGTAAACGGTGGCGATGATTTGCGTTTTTACGTGCGGGTGGGGGATTCACTGGCGGATTTGCGGCGTGGCTACATGCAATTGGTGGGCAAGCCGCTGATTCCTAATCGCAAGCTGTTTGGGTTGTGGATGTCGGAATTTGGTTATGACGATTGGGCGGAACTGGATGGCGTGAGCCAATCCTTGCAGAAAAACGCTTTTCCGCTGGATGGCATGGTGATGGATTTGCAGTGGTTTGGCGGTATCCGCGACAATTCCGACAACAGCAGCATGGGTAAATTGGCGTGGGATGAAAGCCATTTCCCCGAACCTGCTGCCAAGCTCAAGCAACTGGCGCAAGAGCAGCACCTTGGGGTGATGTTGATTGAGGAATCCTACATCAGCAAAGGCTTGCCCGAACACCAAAAGCTGCACGACAAAGGTTTTCTGGTGAAACAGCCTGACGGTCAGCCGGTGTATCTGGCGAAAAAACCCTGGTGGGGCAAAGGCGGAATGCTGGATTGGAGCAATCCGGCAGCGGGCGCATTCTGGCATGACTGGAAACGCCAACCGCTGGTCGACATGGGGGTTATGGGGCATTGGACGGATTTGGGCGAACCAATGGATTTTGCCGCTGATGGGGTTTATCACGGTTTTAGCCCCGGCAAAACCCGCCATGCCGATGTGCATAACCTCTACAATTTACTGTGGCATCGCTCGATTTTCGACGGTTATCAACGTAATCACCACGAACAACGCCCGTTTATGTTGTCACGCGCAGGTGGCGCAGGGATGCAGCGTTACGGCGCGGGGATGTGGTCGGGGGATATTCCGGCACGCTTGAAAAACCTTGCGTCCCATTTGAATGCGCAGATGCACATGAGTTTATCCGGTGTCGATTATTTCGGGTCGGATACTGGCGGGTTTTACCGCAATTCGTTTGACGGGAAGCCGGAAGATTATGACCAACTGTACACGCGCTGGTTTGCGGTGTCGGCATTGATTGATCTGCCATTACGCCCGCACGCGGATAATGTGTGTAATTGCTACCAGACCGCACCCGACAAAGTGGGCGATATTGCCAGCAATCGTGCCAATACACGGCTGCGTTACGAGCTGATCCCTTACTACTATGCCTTGGCACACCGCGCTTACCGGCAGGGCGATCCGATTATTGCGCCGGTCATTTACGCGGATGAAGCCGACCCGACCTTGCGCGGCATGGGAGCACAAAAGCTGATTGGTGATAGCTTGTTGGCGGCATTGGAAACGCGCTCAGATAGCAAAACCATGCCGGTGTATTTACCCAAAGGCGAATGGTTTGATTACCACAGCCACGCATGGCAAAGCAGCAAAGGCGAGTGGCTGGAAGATGTGCCGCTGTTCCACGATAAGTTGTACCACTTGCCCTTGTATGCGCGTGCGGGGGCAATTATTCCACTGTTGGAGGTGGGTGACAGCAGCGTCGATGCTTTCGGGCGCAAGCCGGACAGCATGGAGAAACCCGCATTATTGAAGCTGAAAGTTTTCCCACACCACCAAGCCAGCGCATTCACGTTGTATGAAGACGATGGCGAAACCACCGCCTACACACAGGGCAAAGTCCGTACCACTCGCATCCGCCAACAGCGTGATGCTGACCTTCAGCATGTTTGGATCGAGGCGGCGCAAGGCGATTATCAAGGTGCGCCAGCGCAGCGTGAGGTACAGTTGGTGCTGGCAGAAATTGCTCAAGTTGCCGCCGTACTGGTGGATGGCAAGCCTGTGCCAGCAGCGGATAAATCCGGCTTCGGTTGGCAACGCAGCAATTCCAATACCTTGAGTGTGCGCTTGCCAGCGTTGGCAGCCAAACAAGCGCACCACATCGAGATTCGCTATGGAGCGCAGGAGAAAAAGTGATGGCTAACGTTCCCGCATGGGTTTACGTGTTGCTGGTCGTGTCGATTGGGTGCAGCAGTGCGGCGCAAATTTTCCAGAAACTCGCAGCACAGGATTTGGCAACACATCGCGGTTCGCCACTCCAACTGTTGTTGAAGCGTAACATTTTATTGAGCATTTTCTTTCTCGGCACGGGTTTGCTGCTGTGGCTGGTGGTGTTGGGCAAGCTGGAATTGAGTGTCGCTTACCCAATGTTGAGCATGGGTTACGTGGTGGTGATGCTGGCGGCGCGTTGGCTGTTTCACGAAACCATTCCGCCGCGTCGCTGGTTGGGAACGGCATTCATTATGGCGGGCATCTCGCTGCTGGTGGGGGGCGTGTTATGAAATGGTTACTAATGGCGACTTCCATTATTTGCGGCGCATTGGGGCAATTGTTCATGAAGGCAGGAATGCAGTCGGTGGGAGCGCTGGCGGCGTTTTTCCCGGCGTTGCAATCCGGTACGGTGAGCGCGGAACAGTGGTTTGGCGTGCTGTGGGTAGTCGCGGGCATTGTGTGTTACGGCATTGCAATGCTGGTGTGGATTTATGTGCTTGGGCATTTTGAACTGAGCGTGGCGTACCCTTTACTGAGTGTGGGGTATATTTTGGTGTATTTAGGCGCGGTGCTGTGGCCCCGGATTGGCGAATCGTTCACGCTGGAAAAAACGGTGGGAATTGTGCTGATCATGCTGGGCGTGGCGCTGGTGGCAACTCCGACGAAGGCAAATAATCATGAATAACGAACGACCTTACCTTTCTATCATTATCCCGGCGTACAACGAGCAAAGCCGGATTGCCGATTCGTTGTACAAGGTGAAAGACTACCTGTCGCAACAGTCGTACCGCAGCGAAATCATTGTGGTGGACGATGGCAGCCGCGATTTGACGACCGAAGTGGTGAAGTTCATCGACATTTACGGCAAGGAAACCAAGGAGCAGGAGGAAGGCCAGTTGATGGAAAACATCAAAAACGTCGGCAAAGGCTTTTCGATTGCACGCGGCATGATCAAAGCATCCGGCGACATCGTGCTGTTTAGCGATGCGGATCTTTCCACGCCGATTGAGGAAGTCGAGAAGCTGTTGCCGTATTTTGAGCAAGGCTTCGATGTGGTGATCGGTTCACGCAAATTGGCGGATTCCGAGGTGGAAAAAAAGCCTTGGTATCGCGATGCGATGAGTTTGATCTTTAATATGGCAGTACGCACATTGTCAGTGCCGGGGATTAAAGATACCCAATGCGGGTTTAAGGCGTATCGGCGTGAAGCAGCGCAGCGGATTGCGTTATTGCAGCGTATTTACGGGTTTGGGTTTGACGTGGAGCATTTGTACATTGCCCGCAAGCAAGGCTTCAAAATCAAAGAAGTGGCAGTGAAGTGGGAACACATGGACGGCTCTAAAGTTGACCCGATTAAGGACTCGCTACGCATGTTTACGGATTTATTAAAGATTCGCTGGTTGCATCGGGCGATGTAATGAAGCTATCCGCAACGTAGCGCGAGAGCTGATAATAGGATAGGGATGCCATGCACCCCTATCGTTTTACAACAGCGTGAAACTGATGACTGCTAACTTAATGTGGAATCCAGCGGAACAAAAATTCCTTTTTCACCATGACCCACACCACCGCCAGCAAACCAATATGCAGCGCGGTATTGATCCAGAAATCCTTATACCCCGGCAATGGCGTATTCATAATCGCCAGCAGCAGGAACACGTGAATGAAAAACACATACAAGGATGCCTGTCCCAACGGAATAAAAAACCATCCCAAAGCACGGTTCAGCGGCTGCCAGCACAGCGTCAGCAGCGCGTAAATGCTGATAAACAGCACCACCACATTCAACAAACGCCCAATACCGATCTTACTTTTGGAAAAATACTCATTATTGAGATAATGGAAGGTTTCCGCCGGAATCATATTCAAGGTAATCCACTGCGGGATGTGCGGCAATGGATGGTTCCAAGTCAAAAACATGAACCCTAAGGACAACAATACACTCGCCACTATTAGCCACTTGCCCCACACGGTGCGGAAAAACGCTACCACCTCTTGCTTGTAATAGCCCACCACGATGCCGTGCACGTAAATCAACTGCCAAGCCATGATCGGAAACGCATATTCAAACTGTGCCCCGGTGGGGCGTAACGACTGAAACGGCGCACCATAATGGATGGCATACACCACCCAACTAATCCCCAACAGCAGCCAGACCCGTTGTTTGCTCAACATGAAAAACACCAGTGGCGTGATCAAGATGAACATCACCACATACATACCAATCACCTGAAACTGGTGCGGGCCAATTTGCAGCAGCAACGCTTTACTGATCAGTGTAGACAGGCTGCCATCCAGTGGTGGATAAAGTTGGTAGGTTTGATTATTGGGCGCATCGAAAAAAGTGGTAATGACAGTGCTATCGATCCACGGCACATAACGGATTGCCGCCACCAACAAAATCATCACCACACTGATGCGGTACAAATCCACCGAACGCTGAATCAGCCCCGGCATGGTCGCGGGCAGACCATCGCGCTTGACCTTCTTACCGTACACCATCCCGACCACTACCCCAGACAGGATGACGAAAATCTCAGCGGTTGACACGATACCAATGCGCTCCCAACCGACGAACATCAGCAGGGAAAAGAAATCAAAATGGGTGGCAAATAAGAGCGGGATAACAAAGCCACGCATATAATCAAAGCGTAAGTCACGGGTTGCACCCGTTTCGGGGTATGCCCAACTCGCCGGAATCCAATCAGAAAAAGTGCGCGAAGCACGGAGGGTGTCTGTCGTCATGTGTTACCGCCATTTATCGGTTTTTATATTGCGTTTATCCATGCTATGACTGAAGGCAATCGTGTGGCAAGCACTAGCCGCCATACGGTAAGCGGAGGATTGAGAAGTGCTATCGGTGGGTGTAGGCTACCCCATTAGATTGGAATCGGCGGGTGAACGTTGATAGAAAAGCAAACCATCTCCAACATTTTTCTATTGCCAGTGCTTGGCTTGATTGCAGGCGTTGGTAGCGGTTTTTTGCTGTTGCATGATGGCACATTGCCCGTCTGGGTAACGATAGTACTGGCAATCTTGCTGGCGCTGGTCGCTTGGTGGCAAACCGGCTGCATCAACACACACCTCGTAGGAGCCAGCCCTGCTGGCGATTCCCTCGTAACAACGACCACCACAGCCGCTAGGGAATCGCCTGCAAGGCAGGCTCCTACGCGGACACGGTGTTGGAAATATTGGTTGGTGCGGTTGGGGGTGTTTTTATTGGCGGTGATGGTGGGAATTACCGGGCAAGTGGCGTGGTGGTGGGCGCAGGATGATCAACCTTGGTGGCGGTTGGGGTTTGTGCCGTTGCCGACGATGGTGGAAATCCCGGCGGGTGAGTTTCAGATGGGCAGCGAAAACGGAGACAGTGATGAAAAACCTATCCATACCGTGACAATTAAGCAGCCGTTCCGCATGAGTCAGCATGAAATTACTTTTGCCGAATACGATTATTACGTTTGGCTGATGAAACAGAATGAGGTTGAATTCTCCGACGATAAGGTTGAATTCCCCGACGATGAAAAGTGGGGACGTGATACCCGTCCGGTGATCAATGTGTCATGGGATGATGCACAAGGTTATGTGAATTGGCTATCGAAGGAAACCGGGGAAAGCTGCCGTTTACCAACGGAAGCGGAATGGGAATATGCCGCACGGGCGGGGACGACTACAGACTATTTTTGGGGGGATGATGTTGGCAAAAACAACGCCAATTGCGCTGATTGTGGTAGTGAGTGGGATCGCAAACAGACTGCTCCAGTAGGGAGTTTCAAACCCAATCAATGGGGCTTACAGGATATGCACGGCAATGTGTGGGAATGGACGCAAGACTGTTGGCATGACAATTACACTGATGCCCCCAAGGATAGCACGGCATGGGAAAGTAACGGCGACTGTGGTCGGCGTGTGGTTCGCGGGGGGGCGTGGTATTACTATTCAAGCGACCTGTACTCTTCCGGGCGTTTCGACCTTGAACGAGATTACCGTGACAGCATCATAGGTTTTCGTGTTGTTTGCGGTCTCCCATTACCTGTCCGCTGAACCACGGATGCGGGAATCGCGAGCATGGCTCGCTCCTACGATTGTGTTAAGAATGCATCCCCGTAGGAGCCTGCCACGCAGGCGATTTCTTCCCGCCGATGCCTTCCCGCGACGCATCCTCCCCATCCATCACAAATGACCGCCACCACTCACCCGAAAAATCTTGCTCCGCCTTGCTACCCTTCCTATTCTCACGTTTCAAATCCTTCATAAAAATACTGTCATGCTAGAAGCCAGATACCATCAAGGTAACGCCCTGCGCAAAGGGCGTATCTCCATTCCCCAGCAAGTCTATTCGATTACGATTGTGACCCGTGAACGTGTCCCTGTGTTTGCGGAATGGCACGCCGCCCGTAGTCTGATTCAGGTATTGCGTGAACATGACATCAATGGGGATACGCAAACTTTATGTTTTGTAGTGATGCCGGATCATCTGCACTGGCTGATGCAGCTTGGCAACCGCAAAACCTTGTCGGCTACGGTACAAAGCGTGAAATCCCTCACCAGCAAATGTTGTGGCTGGTCGATTTGGCAACGCGGGTTTCATGATCGGGCAATTCGGCAAGGGGAAGACATAACTACGGTGGCGCGTTATATCATCAATAATCCGGTGCGGGCGGGATTGGTGGAGAGTGTGCGGGAATATTCGCATTGGGATGCGGTCTGGGTGAAGGGGGATAAATCGTGATGGTGGCGGATGGGATTGTTGGCGGGGATAATTTAGGATAATCGCCAGCGAGGAAAAGAGAGGGTGTCGAGGGAAGAAATCGTGGGAAGGCATCGCCTGCATGGCAGGCTCCTACGGGGATGCATTCTTAACACAATCGTAGGAGCGAGCCATGCTCGCGATTCCCCCTTTTCAGCGCACAGGTAATGGGAGACCGCAAACAACACGAAAACCGAGAACGTCGTAACGGTAGTCGCGCGCGTTGTCGTAACGGTAGGACGAGCGCAGGAGGTTAGGACTGAGGTTCCACGAACCCCCGCGAACCACACGCCGACCACAGTCGGCATTACTTTCCCATGCCGTGCCATCAGCAGGTGCATCAGCGTAATTGTCATGCCAACAGTCCTGCGTCCATTCCCACACATTGCCGTGCATATCCTGCAAGCCCCATTGGTTAGGCTTAAAACTCACCACCGGGGCAGTCTGTTTATTATCCCACTCACTGCCACAACCATCACAATTGGCGTTGTTCTTGCCAATGTCATCACCCCAGAAATAATCCGTCGTCGTTCCCGCTCGTGCCGCATATTCCCATTCCGCTTCGGTCGGCAAACGGCAACTCAAGCCCTGCCCGTTGCTCTCAGACAACCATTTCACATAGCCTTGCGCATCATCCCACGACACATTGATCACCGGGCGGGTATCACGCCCCCATCCCTGATCATCCGGCTTTTCCTTGCCTTTTACGGCTGCCACATAAGCATCGTATTGGGCAAACGTGACCTCGGTGGCGCTCATCCAGAAGTCATAACCGATATTGACCGTGTGAACTGGTTTTTCGTCATCAGCACCTGTAGCACTGCCCATCTGAAAACTGCCTTGCAGAACCGGCATCAGTTTCATACCCTGCGGCAATTCAAGGCTTTTCATGGCTGCGGCAAAGCCCATCAGGCGGGGTTCGCCTTTGATTTTAGCCTTGGCTTGCAAGCTATTAGGATCAAGCACCCCCGGCTTCGCCAACTTTTCCAATAATTCTTCCGGGCTCATGGCAAAGCGAGCAATGTGATCACCGTATTTCGGCGGCTGATGGTCATTTGGCATTACATACAACCATTGCACACCGGGCAGCTTACCCCAGCCCTGCATCATTTCAGCCTGATGTTTACGCCAGTCCTCGCCCAGCAGCACCTGATCAGCCGTGCCATTATCCAGCAGCTTCGCCGCCAAACGCCGCGCATCCGCATCCGTCGCCGGATACCCAATCACCGCCACCGACAGCACAGGCCAACCCGCCACCGTAGGGCGTTCCGGCTTGCCATTTTCACCCGCCAACCACAACTCCACCCCATCCGCTGTCCCCCCCTTTGCAAAAGGGGGGTTAGGGGGGATTTCCCGCGCCAAGCGAGTCTCTTGCTGCCACTTTACCCAGACAATTTCATCATCGTGGGTTTCCTGCGGCACAATCCACCCGCCTTTGGTAGTCCCCAGCAACAAATCATCACCCACCCACTGCTGGATTTTTTAGGACGGTTCGGCTGAATTCCATTGCGGTTTCACCTGCACAGCCACCGGCATCAACGCCCACACACTCCCCACGAATCCCGCCAAGGTCAGACCCGCCAGCACCCCCATCAAGATTCCAGTCGCCTTATCCAACCGCAACGGCAGATTCTGCGCCTTGCCCCCAAACCCCGCCGCCAACAACTGCTTACGGGTTGTTGCTGCCAAATCCCCCCAACGCAACGGCAAACGTATCCATTTATCCTTGACCGTTGACAATTCCGGCCAATCCAAACACCCATACGCCCCCAGCTTACGCTCCACTTCCTTACGCAAATCCGCATGGCTATGCAGGTCATAAAGCTGTTCGGCGGAAACCCTCACCCCAACCCCTCTCCCAGAGGTAGAGGGGCTTAAGAAAGAAACCACAGCATTATATTTTTCTTGCTCCCCCTCTACCTCTGGGAGAGGGGGCTGGGGGGTGAGGGTCTCCCACAACCCCAACAACGCCACATCCAACGCCAACAACCGCTGCCTTCTCGATTCCTTCCAGGGTCTTTCCGGTGTTTCCCGCGCCCCCAACTCCCGATCCATTTCCGCATAACGCCGCGACCAGAACGCCAATGCCCGTGCCACATCCGCATTTCCCGCCCGTGCCAATTGCGCCAATTCCTGCAACAAGCCGCGCCGCTCCTGGGTAAAGTCAAACCCCGTGCCACTTTCCCGCGCATAACGTTTCAAACTGTGGTATTGCCAGGCACAATCCAACCGCAACGCTTCATGCAAAGCACGAATTTCAGCCTCCATCAACGGGCGTTCCGGCAAAGCGCAAGCCAATGCCCAACGGTGCAATTCATCCAGCGGGCAGACATTCCCCGCCGTCTCACGCTGCCCACCCTGACGCGCCAACCAGCCGGACACCTCCTGCGGTAACAGACATTCCAGCGCATACGGCTTGAACTGGCGGCACAATTCCCCCGGCTGCGGGCTGCAATCCACCATGCACAAATTCGCCCAATGCCCCAACAAGTGCAAAGTAGCGTGCTTTTCATCGGCGTGCGCTGCTTCCATCTGCGCAAGGCTGGTTTGGTCACACAGCACCACCACCAGCGGCTGGTTTTCCGGGTATTCGTGCCGGGTTGACCACAGCACTTCCGCCTGCGGGCTAAGCACCCGTGCGGGCAAACCGTGGAAATAGCCACGCTGCACAAAAATATTCACTGCCTGCAACGTGCCAGAGATTTCATCCGCCAGCCGCGATAAGTCAGGGTTAGTGCTGCTTTGATCCTGCCACAACCACACCTCACGTTCACGGCTGGCAGTACGGAAATGGATGCTGGGCAAGCCACTACGCGCGGTTTCTGCCACGCTGCGCTCGATGTCGAGGCGGTTGAGTGGTTGCTCACTCAGGTAATGGCTGATCCCCCACCCCATCTCGCGGCGTGCTTCACTGCCAAGCAAGTGGTAATCCGGCAATCCTTGTAACGGTGGCAGGTGAAACTTCCCTCGGTGGCGGATAAGCGGCGGTTGCGGCTGACGCACACGGGTACGCAACAACGCCTGATGCAGCAGCCACACCAAGCCGAGTCCTGCACCGAGCAGCAATGCCAGTGGCGGCAACATCCGCTCAAATGGGGAAATGGATTCCACCTTGGTGATCGTCGGACTCCACAGTTCAATGCTATCGACCAGCTTCAGATCACTGTCGGGCTTTTTCTCCGCTTTGGGAATATCAGCAAAGGGTTGCACTGCTGCCGATCTGGACTGGCTGATAACGGGCGGGGTTTTCTTACCTTCTGCATAAACCCACCATAGCAAGAGCAGAACGATGATTGCCAAGATGCCCAAACCGATTGCCAGCACATTCAAGGGTTTACGGGGTTTCTTGGGGGCTGGGGTGTTAGAAGAATCGCCAGCGGGGCTGGCTCCTACCGGGGAATCGGTCTTTGTAGGAGCCAGCCCCGCTGGCGATTCCCCCACCATTACCTCCCCGTCAAACGGAACCAAGGTTTCAAACAACCGCTCAATGCTACGCCGCTGACTATCATCTTTCGCCAACACCGTTTGCAGCAAACCCAGCAATGCCTCTCGTGACAAATTGGGCGCACGGCTAAACACCGCTTGCAGACGCTGTAATTCCGCCGCACCCACCGCGATGCCACGCAAGCGCATATGTTCCAGCAGAATGTCGAGACTGGGGGAATGCTGCATTAGCCTAGATGCCCATAATCCGTATGATCTTTAATCAAGCACATCAACGCAGGCAAGTCCTTCAATGCCACACTATCCGCCAACGCTGCCTTGCTTACACCTTGCGCCGATAGCACACTCAACCACAGCAACAGTTCCGCCGCCCCCGGTTTTTTACTCAAACGTGGGATGTCGCGAATTTCATTGAAACGCTTCAAGGCAGCTTCACGGGTATCAGGATGCAAGTGCGGAAACTGGCTTTGCCATGCAGTCATGATCTCCAACAACAAATCTTTGTCCAGCGCAATGTGATGCACCATACAACGCCGCAAAAACGCATCCGGCAAACGCCGCTCCCCGTTACTGGTAATAATGATAATCGGCGGCGCACCCTTGCGACTGACATACTCACCCTTGTGGAACGGGTGCTCAAAGCGGCTCTGATCGAGTTCCTGCAACAAATCATTCGGAAAATCACGCGGTGCTTTGTCAATCTCATCAATCAGCAATACACATTCCGTCGTGCTGTCATACGCCTGCCACAACGCCCCCGGTTTCAAATACCGCTGCTGCGAACGCGGATCTATTTTTTCCGGTTCTCCCCCTGACAAGGGGGAGTTAGAGGGGGTTTCCCCCCCATGCCGCGCCACATACGCATCCCGCAAATACGCCACCGCATCAAAGTCATAACGCATATCCGCCGCCTGACTGTTGGAATGCACCTGATACGCAAACAGCGGAATCTTGAAAAACCGCTTAATAAACCACGCCACCTGTGTCTTGCCCGTCCCCGGTTCGCCAGTCAATAACAACGGCACTCGCGCCGCCAACGCCGCATTAATGGCAGTTAGCAACGCCGCCGAAGGTCGGAAACGTTCCGCCGACTTATCCAAATCGCGTTCATTGGCAATTGTTGCCGTCGCCGCCAACGCCTGCATTTTTCCCGGTAAATGTTCCGCATCGTGGCGTTGCCAGTCGCTGGGTTTATTGATGATGTGGAAAGCGTCATTCATGGCTTGAGGTATTCCTGATAATCGCGTTGATACTGTTTCCAGATCAGGTTAACGGTGGTTTCAAACAACCCGCCGGTTTGTTCAGCAACCCATTCGGCGAATACCCAAGGGTCGATCTTATGGGCTGGTAGCTTAAGTTCGTTGTACCAGTAACGTTGATTGGATTCGAGGAAATCGTTGATTTCATCGGCTTCCAGTTTGCTAAGCGCATCTTTGAGGATAATCGGCACCATCGGGCAGGCTGTAAACGTGCGCAGGTTACGTAACTCTTTGTTGACACTGGTCTGTACCGATTGGGCATGGCGTTCATCGTGGACTTCCAAGCAAAAGGCATTGATCAGGATGGCTTTTTCCAACTTAACTTGGGTCAAATACTCACGCATGGAAGTTCCCCATGTATCCAGCCAACCAGAGACTGCTGCTTCCTGACCTTCCTCAACCCGGAACAGCCAATTCAGGGCGATACAGCATTCTTGATGGCTCAGCCCGCGCCGTTTCAATTCCCTGTTGAAAATGACCTCCGGGTATTCACTGCCATGCAAAATGCCTTCACTGATCGCCACTTCCAGCACATCGAGTGCATCTTCATCCGCAGCAATGGTGATGTGGAAATAATACTGCACGACCGTCAGGCTATTTTTCGGGTCATCGTATTGCAAACGCTGCCTGATTTGTTCGGGTACATCGTGCGGGCAGGCTTTGGCATCACCCGTCACCGCATAAGTAGTCAACGGAATATGCTGGCTCGAATGCCGTTGGATACTGCCCGCCATTTGGTCTTTCAAGGCTACGCGCCCCAGCATGACTTTCAGCAGCGCGGCGCGAAACTGACGCGCCCGTTTTTGCTGACTTCCAGCAACCTGCAATTGCGGAGTTTTGCCGTTCATCCACACAAAGCTTTGCATTCTTTGGCGGGGATGCAATGCCTGTTGCGCAATCAAACCACTCAAATCACCGTTATTGGCTGTCCGTTCCATGACTTCGGACAGGTTTTTTTCCAGATCAGCCCAATTGCTGTCCTTTCTGCTGAAAGTGCATTGAATCCACACCAAGCGGGATTCCTGCACCAACAGATGCGGATAGTGTTCCAACCCTTTGCCCTGACCAATCACGTTGATAATCACCACAGGCTGTATCCCGGCATCTGCAATCCACTCACCCAGCGTTTGCAGGGAAAGCGACGCTTCACCATCTGACCCACTATCGAGTTGTAATTGTTCACCCTCAAAACGGGCGTAGATATAAAGCAAATCAGGTTGATGCAAACGCAGTTCGCGGCGTAGTGATTGCGGCGTTTTAATGCGCGGAATCAGCCCCTGAATATCCAGATAGGCTTCCAGATAATTTTCCACCAAGGAACAGTGCTTATCCACCACAATGCCCTGCTGGTTGGCAGGAATCACCAATAGCGGGGTATGCGGGGCAAGGGTGCTAAAACCGGGTAAACGGCTACGCCCTGCCCCGGTTTCCACCACCCACCCAGAATCCAGCAACGGTTTACCCGTTTGCGGATGCGGTAAGCGATGCCAAGGCAACATGGCAAGCTCAGGGGCATCGGTCAAAATGCGTACCCGACCTTTGATACCGTCTATTGCTTGCTCACCCAACAACCAAATTGCCAGTGGTAGCAACTGTTCCGGCGTCGCGTCGATACCCGGCAGCTCAGCACAAGACAACGTGCGAAGGTTGCGTCCATCATCCTCCGCTTGCAACTCATTACCCTTCCGCGTCAACACCCACGACAACCAAACATCATACCCCTCACGCTGCTCCCCCGTAGGAGCCTGCCTTGCAGGCGATTCCTTCCCCATTTCAATAAAATCAGCAGAATCGCCAGCAGAGCTGGCTCCTACGGGGGAAAGATTGCCGAGGGCATCGGTGATAATGGCATCCATCTGCTCGACATCATCGTAAACATATTCGCGGTAGTTGAAAGTGCGGATAGCTTCTGGCAATTCGATCCGCCCAGAACGCGCCCCCGGATAGACAGGCAAGATAGGGAAACGCTTATCATCGTTTTTATCCCCCAGATGGCGATCAAGTGCTATGCCAATTTCGTACTCCACATAGGCGCGTATTGGCTCACGCGGCATGAACAATAGGAAGGCACAAGTATCAGCATGGTTGATGTATTTGGCAAACTGGTTGGTATACTGAACACCGTGCTCAAGATTAGTTTTGTCTAACCACACTTGCAGGTTATGGGCTTGAGCCAATGGACGCTTTACCAATGCATCCGCAAAACGCAGCAACTCCGGCTTATCGGTGCTGTTGTGGCTTAGAAAAATGTAACGAGGTTTGGTCATGTCAGAATCCGGGACGAGGGGCAACCCCAAAAGATACTGACAGTATTTTTAGCATATAAAAGCCAATAAATAGAGCTTTTATTTCGTAAGAGTTCATCCCCCACGAATTGCTATTTATCAGAAGGTTGACTAGGCTCTCTGCAAACCATCAGTACAGGCATTCTCCATGACTGAAGCGCAAACCTTTCAGCTCCACACCACCTACCAGCCCGCGGGCGACCAACCCGAAGCGATTCGCTCGCTGGTCAACGGCTTAAACGATGGCTTGCTGCACCAAACCCTGCTGGGGGTAACAGGTTCCGGCAAAACCTTCACAATGGCGAATATCATCCAACAAACCCAGCGCCCCGCGATTATTCTGGTACACAATAAAACGCTGGCAGCCCAGCTTTACGGCGAAATGAAAGAGTTCTTCCCGAATAATGCGGTGGAATACTTCGTCTCCTACTTCGATTATTACCAGCCGGAAGCCTATGTGCCGTCCAAAGACGTGTACATCGAAAAAGATTCCGCCATTAATGATCACATCGAGCAAATGCGCCTTTCCGCCACCCGCAACCTGTTCGAGCGCAAAGATGTCATTATTATCGCCACGGTTTCATCCATTTACGGCTTAGGCGACCCCGAATCGTATTTGAAAATGTTGCTGATTCTGGTGCGCGGTGACCGCATTGACCAACGCACTATCTTGCGTCGCCT
Source organism: Thiothrix winogradskyi (assembly GCF_021650935.1). NCBI lineage: Bacteria > Pseudomonadati > Pseudomonadota > Gammaproteobacteria > Thiotrichales > Thiotrichaceae > Thiothrix > Thiothrix winogradskyi. The sequence goes on from NZ_CP091244.1 coordinate 3,551,600, forward strand.
TGCGGAAATGCAATACAGCCGCAACGACCTAGACCTGCAACGCGGCACGTTTCGGGTACGCGGCGAAGTCATCGACATTCACCCTGCCGAATCTGACAAAGAAGCCATCCGCATCGAACTCTTCGACGACGAAATCGAAAATCTCAGCTATTTCGACCCACTGACGGGCGAAGTGCTGCGCCGCGTGCCACGCCTCACGGTTTACCCGAAAACGCACTATGTCACTCCGCGTGAAGTGCTATTAGCCGCCATCGACTACATCAAAGCCGAACTCAAAGAACGCCTAAAAGTATTACGTGAAAATGACCGCTTAGTGGAAGCGCAACGCCTCGAACAACGCACCCAGTACGACATCGAAATGATCGTCGAAACCGGCTACTGTTCCGGCATCGAAAACTATTCGCGCTACCTCTCGAAACGCCCTGCGGGTGAACCACCACCGTGCTTATTCGATTACCTGCCGCGCAATGCCATCGTGTTCATCGACGAAGCCCACGTCACCATCCCGCAATTCGGCGGCATGTACAAAGGTGATTATTCGCGCAAAAGCACACTGGTCGATTACGGCTTTCGCCTGCCCTCCGCGCTCGACAATCGCCCGCTGCGCTTTGACGAATTCGAGAAACTGATTCCGCAAGCCATCCACGTTTCCGCCACCCCCGGCACGTATGAGCTGGAACATTCCGACAATATCGCCGAACAAGTGGTACGCCCCACCGGACTGGTCGATCCCGAAGTCGAAGTTCGTCCCATCATTTCACAAGTCGATAACGTCATGTCCGAAATCAGCGAACGCGCCCGCCGCAACGAGCGCGTGCTGGTCACAACCCTGACCAAACGCATGGCGGAAGACCTCACCGATTACCTGATGGAACACGGCATCAAAGTACGCTACCTGCACTCTGACATTGACACCGTGGAGCGCGTCGAAATCATCCGCGACTTACGTAAAGGCGAGTTTGATGCACTGGTGGGAATTAACTTGCTGCGGGAAGGCTTGGATATACCGGAAGTATCACTGGTAGCGATTCTGGATGCGGATAAGGAAGGTTTCCTGCGCTCCGAACGCTCCCTCATCCAAACCATCGGACGCGCCGCCCGCAATTCCGAAGGCAAAGCGATTCTGTACGCCGACAAAATCACCGAGTCGATGCGCAAAGCGATGAGTGAGACCAGCCGCCGCCGCACTAAACAGCTTGCCCACAATGAAACGCAAGGCATTACCCCACAAACCATCCGCAAGCGCATTGCCGATGTGATGGAAGGCGCTTACGCCAATGCCACCAAGGGCAAAGGCAAAACACGCGGCGAAAAGAAAGTCGCCGAAGACGCGGCAGAATACCGCAGCTTAACACCCGATCAAGCCATCAAGCAGATAAAAAAGCTGGAAGAAAAGATGTTCCAGCACGCCAAAAATCTGGAGTTTGAACAAGCCGCATCAGTCCGGGATCAGGTTGCCCACATCCGGGCGCGAGTGTTCGGGCTAGAGTAGGTCGGACTTTAGTCCGACAATCAGCGTGAATGCTGGCTATTACGGAAATGTCGGGCTGAAGCCAGACCTACGCTTTTTGCTCGAATTCAGTCTTCAGCGTGGTGTAATGCTGTGCAAACATCACTTCCAACTCATCAATCACCACCGTCGCTGATTTGCCATGAATCACGTGCGCGGTCATCAGGCTGGACGTTTCATTCAATAAACGTTCACGTGGAACCATTGGATAGGTAGCCGTCAGGCGTTTAATCGCTTTGACTACGCTTTCCTGCTCTGGGCGCTCAATGCTTTCTGGTGAAGGGAATTCGGTCATGGGCTCAAGGTCAGGCGTAGGCGAGCCTGCGAGAAATTCGGCAAACCGCAGCAGGGTTGCCTGATCGTTTGAACTCATGTTGCGGTATAGCTTGCGAAGACGCTTTTCTTCGGCAGAGCCGGTTGATTGTGGCATACCGGGTAACATGGGGTTTCCTGTGTGATGCAAATAATCCGGGGTACAGCACGATACGCTGTACCCAACACGGACTTACTTCTGCTTTTTGAGGTTTTCGCAATAACTGCGGGCAAACTCCAACAGCTCTTCCATCGCACGGACTTTGAACTTCTGGCGCTGGCGCACGAAAGAAAAGTCGCGGGTCAATGGCGGGTCAAGCGGGATAGCAACCAACGAACCCAGACGCAATTCTTTGCCAATACTGGCGCTGGAAACAATGGAAACGCCCATACCGGCTTCCACAGCACCTTTCACGGCTTCTGGGCTACCCAGTTCCAAGCAAGCGTTCATCGCGTGCTTGTCCATGCCTAATGCATACAGATAGTCGAGTACCACTTCACGTGTACCGGAGCCTTCTTCACGGCAGATGAAGGGGTATTCCAACACGTCTTTCAGCTTCACCGCCGTTTTGCTCGCCAGTGCGTGTGTCGGCGGAACGATCAGCACCAAATCATCCTGACGGCAGACTTCCACCAGCAAGTTTTTGTTGTTGACCACGCCTTCGACAACGCCAAGATCAATCACGTTGTTTTCCACCATTGACACAATGCCTTCGGTGTTGGATACACGTAAACGCAATCTGACATCGGGGTTCTTGGAATTGAACTCGCCCAGCAATGAAGGCAGCATGTATTCGGAAATGGTCGTGCTCGCACCAATGGTCAACGAACCACTGATGTCATTCGTCATTTCACGAATAGCATTTTCCATTTCGCTGTATTGTTCGAAAATACGCTCGGAATACTCGAACGTGATCTTCCCGGCTTCTGTGAGGGAGACGCGGTTGTGCGTCCGGTCAAACAGACGGGTATCAAACTGATCTTCCAACTGACGGATCTGGAATGTGACCGCCGGTTGCGTCATGTGCAGCACTTCTGCTGCCTTGGTGAAGCTCAACAAGCGAGCCACCGCATGAAAGACCTGTAATCTTCTATCAGCCATATGATTACCTATTCTCCTATTACCAGTCCTAGCAAACCCCACAGGGAATCCATCCTTGCCATCCCTGTTCCGGTTATTCATTCCCGGATATTTACTACTGATCAATGTTTAAAAAAACCTATCGAAAATCCCAACCGTTATCACCAGAGGAATTTGTTATAGATAGCATAGAACAATTTTCGCATTATGGTTAATGATATGTTCAGCTTTATGAATAAAATGATATACCGGTGATAAGTAGCGATAAACGGCGCAGCCCTTTACCCTACTACGCTACACATTTTTCTCTTTTCCCTCTTCCACTGCTTTTGCGGGTGACTCTGGTTGCTTGCTCGGAATACGCGGGTCATCATCATCCATCAAAATGCGATGTGCAGGTCCTTCCAAGTCATCGTACTGCCCGCTTTTGACGGTGTAAATAAAGGCTATCACCACGACAATCATCACGCCGAGTGCTATCGGAATCAGCAAGTACAAGGCATCCATCGCGTTACATCCCAACCAAACCTGACATTATAGACTAGAATCACTCATTTTTCAGACGCAATGAATTAAGCACCACCACCAAAGAACTGGCGGACATGCCAATCGCTGCCATCCAAGGCGCGATCATGCCTGTCGCCGCCAACGGGATAGCCAACAGATTATAGGCAATCGTCCATAAAAAGTTCTGTTTAATAATGGTTTGCATCCGCCGCGAAGTACGCACCGCCAAGGGTAACTGCCGTAAATTTTCAGACAATAACACCATATCCGCACTGGCTTGCGCTAATTGTGAGCCGCTACCCATCGCAATCGACACTGGCGCACCCGCCAGCACCGGCGCATCATTCACCCCATCACCGACCATTGCCACTACCGCACCCTGAGCTTGCAGATGATGCATGTACGCCAACTTGTCAGCGGGCAATTGACCACCGTGCGCATGGGCAATACCCAATTGCTGCGCAACGGCTGCGACAACACTAGGGGAATCACCGCTGAGCAAGGTCACTGTGACCCCTTGAGCTTGCAGCTCTTCCACCATTTGTGCAGCTTCAGCACGTAACTGATCCGCGAGACTAAACACGGCTAACCAGCCATCCGTTGAACCCAGGAAAACTTGTGAGCGGTCGCCAGCGGCTGACACCTTGTCAGGTAATGGGCATCCGGTTAATTCTGCCACGAATGTGTGCGTACCAAGTCGGTAATGCTTACCCGCATACACACCTTTCACACCCCGCCCGGATTCTGCCATCAGGTCGCTAACAGTTGCCGGGGTGTCACTGAGACGTACAATCGCGTGGGCAACCGGGTGTTCCGACGCCATTTCCAGCCCTGCGGCGATTTGCTGGCAAACCTGTACAGGTTCAGCGCCCAAGGTTTGCACGTCAACCACTTCCAAATGACCGTGCGAGAGCGTGCCAGTTTTATCGAAAATAATGTGATTGACTCGTGCCAAGGTTTCCAACGCATGACCACGGGTCGTCAGCACACCTTTAGAGGTGAGCAAACCGGTAGCGGCTGTCAAGGCGGTGGGGGTCGCCAGAGAAAACGCGCACGGGCAGGTAATAACCAATACCGACAGTGCAATCCAGAACGCTTCCGAAGGTTGGTGTTGATACCACCAGGCAAACACTGCCGCTGCCGTCAGTAAAATCAACGGCACAAAGCGCGAAGCCACTTTTTCTGCCAAACGCGCCAATTCCGGCTTTTCGGCTTGCGCCCGTTCCAGCAAACGGATAATGGCAGCCAACACCGTACTATCGCCAACTTTGTCGACGCGCATTGTCAACGGGCTTTCCATATTGACCGTACCACCAACCAAGGCATCGCCCGGTTGTTTGTGGCAAGGCAGACTTTCGCCAGTCAATAGCGCCTCATTGGTGCTGCTTGTGCCATCGGTGACGACACCATCAGCCGGTACTACTTCGCCCGGCTTGATTAACACATGATCACCCAACTCAAGTTGACTGACCGGAATCACCTCCTGCGCACCATCGCGCAAGCGTGTCGCCGTCGCAGGCATTAAACGCACCAACTCCTCCGCCACCTGACCGGACTTATGCCGCGCCGCCATTTCCAAATAGCGCCCTGTCAGTAGGAAAAAGGTGAACATCGTGACTGAATCAAAATAGACTTCGCCGCCACCGGTGAACGTTGCCCAAACACTGGCAGTAAACGCAATCCCGATTCCCAATGATACCGGCACATCCATGCCAAAGCGCCCGCGCCGCAAATCCCGCCATGCCGAAGTGAAAAACACTCTTGCGGAATAAAACACCACGGGTATGGTCATCACCAGACTAATCCAGCGCAAAAAATCGCGCATTCCGGTATCCATATCCGACACCGCGCCGATGTACATGGCGATTGCAATCATCATCACTTGCATCATGCCCAAACCCGCGATGGCAATACGGCGCAATGCAGCGGATTTTTCCTTTTTTTGCAAAGACTCAAGTCGACGCGGGTCAAAGGGGTGGGCGTGATAGCCAATTTCGGAAATAGCCTGCAACACCTGGCTTAAATGCAGGCGTTCGTTATCCCATTTCAAGGTAGCGCGGTGGGTAGAATAGTTAATACGGAAATCCAGCACCCCGTCGAGTTGCCTGACGTGATGCTCATTGAGCCAAACGCACGCAGCACACACAATGCCTTCCAGAATCAGCGACGCTTCCCGGATATTTGCGCCGGTTTCGCGCACAAACGATTTCTGCAAATCCGGTGAATCGTAAACCTGTAATTGCCGCAATGCCTCTGGCACTAAATCATCGGGCTTATCGCTGATTTTGGTACGGAAACGGTAATAATCGGTGAGGTTATTATCGACAATTGCCGTCGCCACCGCGTGACAGCCCGTACAACACATTTCACGCGATTCTTCATCAATATCAACGCTATAATGCGTACCAGGCGGAATGGGCTGACCGCAATGAAAGCAATCGCTGGAAGCTAGGTGTAAAGAAGTGTCACTCATGATGGCTTAAGGTTTCTCTCCGACCCAGGTTTCGCCTTTCACTTCGTGGACTTCATCACCACGCTTAACCGTCATCACCATATCCCATGCCCCCGGTGCAGGCAAAGCAATAGGTTGACCATAGAAACCGGGGGCAGCTTCCGGCAACTCCAAAGTGACATCCATTGCTTTATTGGAAGGGCGTAAAAAAGAAACCTTCACATTCCCGCTCATGACGGCTTGACCCGCTTTATCGGTCACGTGGATACGGAACATGCTCGCCTTATTCGGTTGTGGCTTTTCCAGCCAACCATCGGCAACTTGCCAACCACGTTCCTGCTGGGTTTTCAACTGACCAATGTAGTTATTATACAGGTCATATTTTTTCTGGTAGTCATTGGAAACAGTACCGGGGAAAGCAGAGGTGACATTTTGTGCGCTTTCACGGCGTGGTTCTGGCAAGAAATTGCGGATAAAATCAGCACTCGCACCACTGTTTGCCAAAGTAATAATCGTGGAGTCCACAATCACGAGTATCATGAAAAAGCCGATAATAATCCCCGGTCCCCAATGCAACCTACCGCCATCGGTATCTGAGCCAGGTCGGTTGCCGACAATAATCCCCGGCAACACCGCTGCCATCGTGAAAAAGGCAAAGTGGATGGCGAATACATCCAGACCTCCCCAATACAACACTGCCAACGGCACATAAATCGCCAACACGACCAAAAATGTCAGCAATGACGCCAACTTACCGGGGCGTTTCAGGACTTTGTAAAACAAGACAAACAGGGCAAGCGAAACCAGTACGCCCACCCCTAATGTAAATGCTATATTTTGATTTTCCATGCAGCCTTACGGAGTCATAAAGTGTGAAGGAACGATAACAGGCTCTACCACTTTACCTTCCAACGGCGTAAGCCTGAACTGGAAGTCATGGTTTTTGCCTGCCTCACCGGGCTGCATAGTATAGCGGACTTTTGCCAAGACGCGCAGTGTTGAATCCGGTTTCACGCTCAAATCATTGATCTGCAAATCCATTTCAGCATTAGGCAAACCCTCGATTACTAGGGTATAACGCGCCGCCTCCATAGTTTTGTTATTGATTTTGACTTCGTAGCTGTTTTGAATACGCCCATCAGAAAGTGTAACGTACAAGGGGCTGCGAATCTGCACGGCAGTCACTTCCAGTTGCTTGCTGCTAGCAATGCTCCACACCAGATAAATCGTTGCAAACAAGGTAGCCAAGCCATAACCCACGGTGCGCAACTTGAGAATTTTGGTCTTCTTGCCTTCCAACGCATGTTCAGAGGTATAACGGATCAAACCGCGTTTCCAGCCTTGTTTATCCATAATGCCATCGCAGGCATCAATACACAGCGCACAGTGAATGCAGCTAATTTGCAAACCGTCGCGAATGTCGATTCCTGTTGGGCAAACTTGCACACACAAGCCACAATCCACGCAATCGCCGTGACCTTTTTCTTGACGGAAAGCTTGATCACGCAACTCTTTCACCGGCTTGACACGCCCGGTAGTGCCTTCACCGCGATTCATGTCATACGACACGATCATGGTATCCTGGTCAAACATAACGCTTTGGAAACGAGAGTAAGGGCACATGTGCAAACACACGTATTCCTTCGCCCAACCGGCTGTCAAATAGGTCGTGAGCGTTAAAATAATGACCGTGCCGTACAATGCGGTGGGAGCTGTTCCGGTGAAGAATCCGGCAGTCAATTCAAACGCATCCCCCCAGTACAGCCCAAAACTCAAGCCTGTCCACATCGCCAATAGCAACCACAAAGCATGGGTCAAACCCACTTTGCGAATCTTTTCGGTATTCCACGGCTGTTTATCCAAACGCAAGCGGGCGACACGATCGCCTTGCACCCAACGCTCAATCCAACGGAATGCATCCGTCCACAAAGTCTGGAAACAGAAATACCCGCAGAATACCCGCCCAAACAGCGTGGTCACAAAGAACAACAATACCGCCGCAAGGAATAGCAACGCCGTCAGCCAGAAAATATCCTGCGCGTGCATCACCAAGTCGAACATGTAGTAACGTCGCCCCGGAATATCAAACAAGATCGCCTGATCCGGCCCCACGGCACGTTCCCAGCGAATCCAAGGCAATAAAAAAAACACCGCATAGCCCAGCAACAAAATGCCGGTTTTAATGTTGCGAAAACGACCTTCTACCGAGCGAGGCTGGAGAGAGGCTTTGGGCTGGATGGCTTGTTCAATACTCATGTTGCAATATCCAATCGTTGGCTTTGCCAGACGGGGTGAAAAGCCTGCATCATACCCGACCCTGCGCGGTTTACATTGCGCAGAATCAAGTTGGTGCAGTATTTTCCTGATATATCACAGATACTCAGTGTTACCCATGTACCCACGTAAAGCAGTAGGAATACGGATGCGCCCGTCTGCTTCCTGATAATTTTCCAGCACCGCAACCAAAGTACGTCCCACCGCCAAACCAGAGCCGTTCAACGTATGTAGCAACTCCGGCTTGCCGGTTTCCGGGTTACGGTAACGCGCCATCATACGGCGTGCCTGAAAATCACCAAACGTAGAACACGATGAAATCTCGCGGTATTTTTGCTGCCCCGGCAACCAGACTTCCAAATCGTAGGTTTTCATCGAGGAAAAGCCGGTATCGCCTGCACACAATACAATCACCCGGTAAGGCAGACCCAACTTTTGCAGAATCGCTTCAGCATTACCCGTCAGACTTTCCAGCGCTTGCATGGAATCTTCCGGGCGCACCAACTGCACCATTTCCACTTTTTCAAACTGATGCTGGCGAATCAAGCCACGGGTATCTTTGCCATAAGAACCCGCTTCGGAACGGAAACACGGCGTATGGCAAGCGTATTTCACCGGCAAGTCAGCGGCATCAATAATGGTATCCCGCGCCAGATTCGTGACCGGGACTTCAGCGGTCGGGATTAGGTAATAACCTTGCTCACCGTCCAACTTAAACAAATCTTCGGCAAATTTCGGCAACTGCCCGGTGCCACGCAAACTGTCGGCATTCACCATGTACGGCACATACGCTTCGGTGTAACCGTGTTCCTGCGTGTGCGTATCGAGCATGAACTGGATCAGCGCCCGGTGCAGCCGTGCCATTGCGCCGCGCATTACTACGAAGCGAGAGCCGGTAAGCTTTGCGCCCGCATCAAAATCCATCCACCCATTCGGCAAACCGAGGTCAACGTGATCTTTCGGTTCAAAATCGAATGCGGGCGGCTCACCCCAGCGGCGAATTTCGACGTTGGCATTTTCATCTTTGCCGTCGGGTACAGAAACATCCAGCACATTGGGAATGCCCATCACAATGGCATCAAGCTCGGCTTGCAAACTGGCGAGTTGCTGCTCTTTTTCTTTGAGCGTATCGCCCATATCCGCGACTTCGGCGAGTAAGGGCTGAATGTCTGCACCCTTCGCTTTGGCTTGCCCAATGGCTTTGGAACGTGAGTTACGTTCATTTTGTAAGGTTTGGGTTTCTACCTGTAAAGTTTTACGCCGCTCTTCAACAGCGCGGATGGTATCCACATCCAGCTTAAAACTGCGTCGTGCCAATTGGGTGGCGACCTCATCCAGATCGGCTCTTAAACGTTTTGGGTCTAACATAACTCTTGTTCCATGCGTGTATTGCAGAAATGATAGGCACAAAAAAGCCCGCTATGTAGCGGGCTTTTTACTTTGTCGGCCATCACCGTACAAAAATATGGCGGAGAGCGAGGGATTCGAACCCCCGGAGGTTTAACCCTCAACGGTTTTCAAGACCGCCGCCTTCGACCACTCGACCAGCTCTCCGAAGGATGCACATAGTACGCAAAACGCTCTGCCATTTCCAGTGTTTTTTCAAACAAAGGTTAGGTTTTCTGTCTGTCAGCCGTGGGGTGGCTATGCTAGAATCCGTCCTTTATGACTGCCCTAACCGAGACAGGCTTAATGGATTCAAGCAAACCCTCCCTAACCTACCGTGACGCTGGCGTTGATATTGACGCAGGCAACACTCTGGTAGAACGCATCAAACCCCACGCCCAACGCACCAAACGCCCTGAAATGTTAGGCGGGTTGGGTGGCTTCGGCGCACTCATGTCGATTCCTTCGCATTATAAACACCCCGTGCTGGTATCCGGTACGGATGGCGTAGGCACCAAACTTCGCCTTGCTATCGACACTGGCATCTACGACACCATCGGCATTGATCTGGTCGCAATGTGCGTCAATGACATTATTGTCAGCGGCGCTGAACCATTATTTTTCCTCGACTACTTTGCTACCGGCAAACTTGACGTGGATATTGCCGAAAAGGTCATCGCCGGTATCGCCGAAGGCTGTTCCCAAGCCGGTGCTGCACTCGCTGGCGGCGAAACGGCAGAAATGCCCGGCATGTACCACGGTGACGATTTCGATCTCGCTGGTTTCTGCGTCGGCGTGGTGGAACGTGACAATATTCTCGACAATTCGCGCGTACACAGGAATGACGTGCTAATTGGGCTGGCTTCCAGTGGCCCGCATTCCAACGGCTATTCCCTGATCCGCAAAATTCTTGAAGTCAGTGGCGCATCGCTGGATGAACCGTTCGGTGACAGCACCTTAGGGCGGACGTTACTGGAACCCACCAAGATTTACGTCAAAGCGATTCTCGGTTTAATGCGCCGTTATAATTTGCACGCGGTCGCACACATCACCGGCGGTGGTTTAACCGAAAATTTACCGCGTGTATTGCCTGCCCGCACCAAAGCCAAAATCAGCCTGAGTAGCTGGCAACGCCCAGAAATCTTCAATTGGTTGCAGGAAAAAGGCGGCGTGGCGGATGATGAAATGCTGCGCACTTTCAACTGCGGCATCGGTATGATTCTGGTCGTTCCCGCCGACAAATCCGAAGAAATCATTAGCACTTGCCGCTTGGAAAACATCAAAGCTTGGCAAATTGGCACGATGGATACGTCTGACACTGATACCCCATTCGTCCAATATGTCGCTTAACAAGCAGACAGCACTGCCCACACTGGTAGTGCTGATTTCAGGCAGCGGCAGCAACTTGCAAGCCATTATCAACGCGATTAAAGCTGGTCGCCTGAATGCACGTATTGCGGCGGTGATCAGCAATCGCGCCGACGTATTGGGCTTGCAACGCGCTACCGATGCTGGAATTCCGACCGTCACGCTGGATCACACCAGGTTTGACAGCCGCGCTGCGTTCGACCAAGCCTTGCAAGCGCAGATTGACGGTTTCGAGCCGGATTTGGTGGTGTTGGCGGGGTTTATGCGCATCCTCACGCCCGACTTTGTGCGCCATTACGCGGGGCGAATGCTCAATATCCACCCTTCCCTATTGCCACTGTATAAAGGTATTCATACCCATCGGCGCGTATTGGAAGATGGCGGGCATGAACACGGCGTCAGCGTGCATTTCGTGACCCCAGAATTGGATGGTGGCCCGGTAATTATTCAAGCCAAAGTGCCAGTCTTACCCAGCGATACAGAACAGAGTCTGGCGCAACGGATACAAGAGCAGGAACACATCATTTACCCACGCGCTATCCAATGGTTTGTGGAAGGCAGATTAACCTTAGAAGGTAATCAAGCAATGCTGGACGGGAAAGCCTTAACCCGCCCCGCCCAGCACCTCAACTAATCAACCGAAATGGCACACGTAGTGCAAATCTTCCAACGTCTCAATGTCGAAGGAAGAATTTGCACCCACCTCAAACGATTGCCCGCCAGCATAATCAACCCAAGCATCGCTGCCCGCCAAGCGCACACGGCAGCGACCTTGCAGCAATTCCATAATCTCCGGCGCACCCGTATTAAACGTTAGGGTAGACGGTAAAATCACCCCCACGCTCTTGCGCGTACCATCCGCCAGCGTCACGGTGTGGCTGACGCACTTACCATCAAAATACACATTTGCCGTTTTAGTAACGCTGACATTCTCAAACTGACTCATACACTTCCTTTAAAGTTGACCCCCTCTCCCCTTGAGGGAGAGGGGCTAGGGGTGAGGGGTTATTGACCTGCAATGGTCATTTTATCAATCAAAATCGATCCGGTACGGATACTACCACGCTCATCCACATCATCCCCAATCGCGACGATGCCTTTGAACATATCCTTCAAGTTTCCGGCAATCGTCACCTCTTCCACCGGATGCACAATCATGCCGTTCTCGACCCAGTAACCCACTGCACCCCGCGAATAGTCGCCGGTAATGCCATTGACACCGTTACCGATCAATTCCGTTACCATCAAGCCGGTTCCCATTTGCGCCAATAAGTCAGGGAAACTGATACCGGTATCCGCCAGCAATAAATTGGTCACACCACTCGCACTGCCCGTGCTGGACATTCCCAACTTGCGAGCGCTGTAACTGCCGAGGAAATAGCCTTGGATAATGCCATCTTTGACAATATCCCGCGCTTGCGTTGCCACGCCTTCGGCATCATAGGAACGGCTACCCAAGGCTTGACGAATCAACGGGTCTTCACGCAACTGCACGAAATCAGGAAACGCTTGCTGCCCAATCGAATTCAGCAAAAAGCTGGCTTTGCGGTATTGCGCCCCCCCCATGATGGCTGACACCAATTGGCCAACCAAACCCCGCGCCATTTGCGGCACAAATAATACCGGCGCTTCGCGGGTAGACAAGGAACGCGCATTCAACCGCCGCACCGTGCGCTGCGCCGCTTCCGCCCCCACGCTATCTGCCGATTCCAGCAACCCAGGTACACGCGATACGCTGTACCAATAATCACGCTGCATGGACTCGCCATCTTGCGCCACCACCGAGCAGCTCAAGGAATGGCGCGTACTGTGACTAACCCCCATGAAACCGTGCGAATTCGCGTACAAGCTCATGCCCGCGTAGCTATCCACGCCCGCGCCTTCGCTATTGGTAATGCGGGCATCATGCTCACGTGCCACCGCTTCGGTTTGCAGCGCCATGTCAATGGCCATGTCCGCATTCAATTCCCACGGGTGGTACAAATCCAGCTTCGGAAATTCGGTCGCCATGCGTTCCGCATCCGCCAAACCGTTGAAATCGTCTTCCGAGGTATAACGCGCAATCCGGCACGCCGCCTCCAAGGTATCCGCCAAGGCTTGCGGCGAAAAATCACCCGTCGAGGCATAGCCTTTACGATGCCCGAAAAAAACGGTCAGGTTAATACCCTGATCACGGTGGTATTGCAGCTTATCCACCTGCCCCATGCGCACTTCGACCGAAAGCCCCATGCTTTTGTCAATGTCGAGTTCAGCCGCCGTTGCGCCTTTGGCTTTGGCTGCCGTCAGCACATGCTCCGCCATCGCTTGAAATTCAGTCGCAATGTCAAAACGGTTGTAGAGTTCAATCATGGTTATTGTCCTTATGCTGTCGCTGTGCCGCCAACGGTCAAACCGTCAACCCGAAGTGTTGGTTGCCCCACGCCTACCGGTACGCTTTGCCCATCTTTACCGCACACGCCGATGCCGGTATCCAATTGCAAATCATTGCCGACCATGCTGACACGGGTTAAAACATCCGGGCCATTGCCGATTAGCGTGGCATTTTTCAAGGGCTTACCGATTTTGCCGTTTTCAATTTGATACGCTTCCGAGGCAGAAAACACGAATTTGCCCGACGTAATGTCAACTTGCCCGCCAGAGAAATTCACCGCGTAAATGCCTTTCTCCACCGACGCAATGATTTCTGCCGGATCATAGTCACCCGCTCGCATGTACGTATTGGTCATGCGCGGCATCGGCAAATTGGCGTAAGACTGACGCCGACCATTGCCAGTGGATTGTGTACCCATCAATGCCGCATTCTGACGGTCGAACAAATAACCTTTGAGAATGCCGTCTTCGATCAGCGTGGTGCATTGCGTTTGCGTGCCTTCATCATCCACGCTTAACGAACCACGGCGTTGTTCCAGCGTGCCGTCATCCACCACGGTAATGCCTTTGGCAGCCACCTGTTCACCAATCCGCCCTGCAAACGCCGATGTGCCTTTGCGGTTAAAATCGCCTTCCAAACCGTGCCCAATCGCTTCGTGCAACAAGACACCCGGCCAACCATTGCCCAATACCACGGTCATATTGCCCGCTGGCGCGGCTTCCGCATCCAGATTAATCAAAGCTTTGCGCACCGCTTCTTCGGCGTATTCTTGTGCCTTATTGCCAGTCACGAAGAAATCGAGGCTGAAACGCCCGCCACCGCCTGCCGTCGCACTCTCGGTTTGCCCGTTACGTTCCACAATGACCGACACATTAGTGCGCACCAGCGGGCGAATATCAGCCGTCATGCGTCCGGTTTCATCCACCACCAAAATGATTTCATGCACCGCTACCATATTCGCCATGACTTGGCGCACGTAAGGGCTGGTTGCCCGCGCAATGCTGTCAATTTGGCGTAAGAAGCTGATTTTATCGTCTTCCGACAATGAGTTCAGCGGGTCATCCATCCCGTAAAGCGGGCGCTGTGGGGTACGTACTGTCCACGCATTCACCGCACCCGATTGCCCTGCGCGGCTGATCGCACGGGCAGCTTTGGCGGATTCCAGCAACGCAGGCAACGTGATTTCGCCGCTGTATGCAAAGCCGGTTTGCTCACCGCATACCGAGCGCACGCCTACGCCTTGCTCAATGCTGTAACTGCCGCTTTTGATAATGCCTTCTTCCAATCCCCAGGATTCATAGCGGGCAGACTGAAAATACAAATCTGCCAGCGTGGTATCTTTAGTTAAAAGCTGGCTGAAAACTTGTTCCAGATGCGCCTCACTCAAACCCATCGGGGCAAAAAATGCCTCTTGGGCAAAATCGTATGCCTGTTTCATGCTATTCCTTGATTAATATTTTGTGTTGGGCAACGGTGGGAAAGCACCGGAAAAGTCTTACGGGTTTGTTGCAATGCATCCAAATCAATGTCAGCCAAAACCACACCTGCGCCTTTTTCACGCACATCGCGTATCCGCCCCCAATAGTCCACAATCATGCTGTGACCGTAGGTCGTGCGTCCGCTGACGTGATAACCGCCTTGTCCGGGGGCAACCACGTAGCACAGGTTTTCAATCGCCCGCGCCCGCAATAACACCTCCCAATGCGCCTTTCCCGTCAACTCGGTAAATGCAGCAGGAACGACTAAAATTTGCGCCCCTTGCTCGGATAAGCGCCGGTACAACTCAGGAAAGCGCAAGTCATAACACACCGACATCCCAACCTTGCCAAACGGCGTGTCCACCACGACAGGCGCTTTGCCCGGCACGGTCGTATCGCTTTCGGTATACACTTCCTGATTTTCACTGAGCATGACATCAAAGAGGTGAATTTTGTCGTAACGCGCCACCACATTACCTTTGGCATCGTACATCAGCGAGGCAGCATAAGAACGCGCCGGATCGTCAGAACGGATCGGAATCGTACCTGCCACAATCCACACGCCGTACTTGCGAGCTTGCTGACTGATAAAGGCCTGAATCGGCCCCTCACCGAAGGTTTCTGCTACTTTCACTTTGTCGGTATCGTGCGCACCCATCATGGCAAAGGTTTCAGGAAGCACCACCATACCTGCGCCGCGTGCTGCTGCTTCCTTAATCAATCGCCCGGCTTCCATCAGATTCGCCTGAACCTGTGAGCCTGCTGCCATTTGTAGTGCTGCGATTAACGCCATGCTGATTTCCCCTTACTGTATGCGTGGTCTCATTGTCGGTTCAATGCGTCAAAACATCAACAGTCGTCTTTTTTAATGGTGGTTTTAATTCGACAATTTCCGGTGTTTCCCATGAGCCAGTCACGCGGTAACGTAATCCACCCCCGGTTTGCACTTGATGGGCAGCAGGTTTTTCCGTCAATGAATTCAACAGTAACATCGCCGCACCACCGCCGATACCGCCCACCGCTGCACCCACCACCGGCAAGGTTGAACGCAGGTTTGGCACGACGGTCACGGTATGATCCAAGGTTTCACGGCTAAGGTCGAGGCTGCCTTCAATGCCCGCCACCATTGCCGCCGCTTCGATGAGAGTATCGTGGGTTTTCAAAACGCCATGCTCCAAACGGAAACTGCCAGTGATCGCATCAAACGCCACGCCTTTCACCGTCATGTCACGAAAATCCAAGGCAAGCCGGTTCGGCAAGCGTTGCGCATCCAGCAAACCCAATAAACGCCCTAAACCGGGGTCAACATCCGTCAAACTGCCTTTGCCAAGCTTGGCTTGAAGCGTACCATTCAAATTCGCCAAGGCAACGCTAAACGGTGCGCCTTGCCAATGTAATTGCGCATTGGCGGTTAACTCCCCACCTTGCAAGGCGGCTGCCTTACCCGGCTTTACCAGCAGCTTGCCCGGTTCAGTTACCGTTGCCTTGGCAGTAAGTTCGGTGTGGGATGAACCATCCGCTGCCGTATACCAGCGCCCTTTAGACGCGGATAACACCATCAGGGGCTGACGAATTTCCAACTGCTCAATCAATAAATCATCGCGGGATTTATTCAAGCTGAGGCTAAGCGACTGAAGCGGGAACTCGCCCTTGCGGCAATCCGTGCAAGTGAAACGCATGGAGGGGAAATTTACCGGCGATAAGCCCTTACCCGTTGCCGCTGTGCCCGTCGATAGCTGTTCGCCAAGCTGATCAAGATCAAGGTGTTGCGCATCAATATTCACCCGCCCACTTGCCGGTGCTTTGACGGGTAAGTGTATATTGGCTTGCAAGTGATCTGCCTGTACATGCGCTTTGAGAATGTCGCCACCACGGACACTCAATGCTGCCTTACCAAACGATTGTTTGCCCAGCGTCAGCTTGCCAATCTCCAGATCGGCGTGCAACGCCGCATTAGGCATATCCGAGGGTGTCGACCCTGCGCCGCTAAGTTTCCCCAGCGCTTGCCATTCCAGCAAGTCGAATTCCGCCAATTCCCCGCCTAATTGGATGCCACTGGCAGGTAAATTAACCGGCTTGCCGCCCACACCAATACCAATGGCGGGCGCTTGCTCACCCTTATGCGGCAAACGTGCTTGTACCTGCAAGTGCTGACCTAACCCCACCAATGCTTGCCAGGGCTGCGCCGAATCAAACGGCAATTCAACCTCCACCTGTAACTCACGCGCCTCCGCTGCCGCCTTGCCAAACGGTGGCGGCAACGCAATTCCCACGCCCTGCAATTGGCTACGCGCCAACACTTTCAAACTTGTCGGTGCCTGACCTGTAGCGGCATTCGCATTAAAGGCAGGCAATTCCAGCCGGGTATTCACTAGCGCTGTGCCGCTCAGGTATTGCCGCAAGCTGGCAAGGCTTTCCGGTAAAAATACGGCGGGTTGCTGCTGTTGCTGCAAGTCAATGCTGATAATGCCCTTAGCTTTATCGGTACGTGCGGATAGTTTGAGAGGCTGTTGTCGGTATTGCCCGCTTGCCCCACTGACATCCACACCATGCTGATCAAAATGTACCTGCCCCTGCAATTCGGTAAAATCTTGGTCATACGCTGGAATCGCGAAACGGTTGCCCTGCAAACTCACCACGCCATCCACTGCCACACCTTGCTGTTCCAGCGTGGCATGTCGCAACGGCACATCCAGCTTCAGATGCAACGCCGACCCGCCAGAAAATCTAGCCACTGGCATGAAATCCCGCAAACTGCGCCCAATCGGTGCGTCACGCAAATAATTCATGTGCGCTTGCAAATCCCCTTGCGTGTTCAAATCGAGTAACAAGTGCGTATCGTAACCGTGCATACCGGGAATCGCCACCGTGCCGCCAGTCACTGCCAAATCCATGATCCGAGCGCTGTGCACGGTGGCATTCATATCCGCATTGTGAAAATGCAGCTCACCGTTCACCTCATGGGCGGCAGGCCATTCAGGTAGATATGCCAACACCCCGTTCTCAATATCGAAACGAATGTCGAATACACCTGGCTTGTGTGTAAACGGAAAATCTGCCGGGTTGCCGCGCAATACAAATTCACCCTTGGGCACGTAACCTTTCACAATCGCCGTTTTTAACCATTTTTCGGTGTTATCGGGAATAATGGCTGGGATGTAATCACGCACATTATCCACAGTACGGCGCGTGGCAAACGTCATATTGAGGTCAATAGTGGGGGGCTGTTGCGTCGGTAACGCCAGTGTTCCTGTGCCTTGCAGAGTAAGGTCAGGGTTTTCCGCTGTTAGATGACTGAGTTGCCAATGCCAACCATCGGCTTTGACTTGCCAATTCAAATCCGCAGCTAAGCTATCCACCCGCAAGGTTTTTTCAAACCACTGTGGGTAACTTAAGGGGCTATCGTTGAGCTTAACCTTGACGCTACCGCCTTCATTAGCCGCCGTAAACGAGGCATTGACACCTTGCAGCGCGGGGATCTGGGCATTACCTGTCCAGCCCAAATGCTGAATTTCACCCGTGCCACTGATGTGCAAAGGCTTGCCTGCCGCTGCTTTAATAGTGGCATCCAGCTTCAAACCACCCGCATTCACCCCGTAGTGTTTCAGCAAGGGTGACGGCAATGCCGCAAGATTAAAAATCTGGGTACGGGTGTGTAGCGTCCCGTCCCATTGCGTATTCCCCTCAGCATTAGTCACTTGATGCAATACTGCGTCCACACCCAAAGTTTCCCCAATCGCTGGGGGAAATAAGGCATCCGCTTGCAACGTGATTTCATTCGGCAAAATCTCGCCCATGAATTGCAAATCACTCAAGGTTAACGCACGGCGATTGGTAACATCCATCCAATGCACAAAGCCGCTATTGATACTGATGCGAATCGGCGACTGACGCTCAATATTCAGCGCGGTGTTTTTTTGCCCCGGCAATGGAAAGCGCAAACCTTGTACTTCTGGCAGCGCATTGGCTTCTTGGCGCAGGATAAACTCCACCCCTTCCAACACAATATCCGCTGGTTGCAAACGCAAGGTGCGCAAGCTTTCGCGCCAGTCTACCGAGAGGCTCAGTTGGCGGATTTGAATGGGAGATTGCCCGGAAGTATCGTCAGTGAGTTGCAAATTATCCAACACCCAGCGCAATTCCTCGCTGTCGTGGTCGACACGAATTTGCCCGATGCTGATCGAATTGCCGACAAAGCGCGATAATTCTTGTTCCAGTATGCCTTTATAGTCATCGACCATCGGCAACCACAGATGCGCCAGCCCCACCAACGCAACCAGAACAATAGCCCAATGAAACAAAAAAGTGAGTAGCAGGTAGGTGAGGCGTAATACAAAACCGCCCTGCCTCCTAGAGAAGTACAACGTCGAAATGCTCCTGCGTGTAAAGTGCTTCTACCTGTAAACGAATCGGAATCCCCACGAATTGCTGCAATTCCGCCAAACTGTCGGATTCTTCATCAAGCAGTAAATCTACCACTTCCTGTGAAGCCAACACCAGCAATTCACGTGCATCAAATTGGCGCACTGCCCGCAAAATTTCACGGAATATTTCGTAACACACCGTTTCCGCGCTTTTGATAAAACCATTGCCATTACAACATGGACAAGGCTGGCACAGCACATGTTCCAAACTTTCGCGGGTACGTTTGCGGGTCATTTCCACCAAGCCCAGCGGGGAAACATCGCACACATAGGTTTTGGCGTAATCGCGTTCCAGCGACTTCTCCAATAACTTCAATACCTGCTGGCGGTGGTCATGTTGCAGCATGTCGATGAAGTCGATAATGATAATGCCGCCCAGATTGCGCAGGCGTAGCTGGCGAGCAATGGTTTGCGCCGCTTCCAGATTGGTGCGGAAAATGGTTTCTTCCAGATTGCGGCTCCCGACAAATCCGCCGGTATTCACATCAATCGTGGTCATTGCTTCGGTTTGATCAATAATCAAGTAACCACCAGACTTGAGCGGCACTTTGCGTTGCAAGGCTTTCTGGATTTCTTCTTCCACACCGTGCAAATCAAAAATTGGGCGTTCGCCGGGGTAATGATCAATCACACCAGCTAAATCGGGGATGTATTTCTGGCTGAATTCAATGACCTTAGTGGCAGTTTCGCGGGAATCAATCTGCACTTTGCAGATTTTCTCCCCTACCATATCGCGCAAGACCCGCAACACCAAGGGTAAGTCAGAATACACCAAGGTTGGGGCTGGCGACTCGACTGACGATTTAGCAATACTGTCCCAGAGTTTGCACAGAAACTTCATATCACGGCGCAAATCATCTTCGTTGATACCTTCCGCAGCGGTACGCACGATATAACCGTGCTCACTGCCAAATTCAGCACGTAATTGCTCGATCGTTGCACGCAGGCGTTCACGTTCTGCACCTTCTTCAATTTTGCCGGAAACTCCCACGTTATTGTTATCCGGCATTAGCACCAAAAAGCGCGAGGGAATGGTGACGTGCGTGGTCAAACGCGCACCTTTGCTGCCTAACGGGTCTTTGATGACTTGCACCAACAGCTTTTTGCCTTCATAGAGCAATTCGCTGATTTGTAACGTCGGGCGCGGAATGGTACTACCCTGAAATTCTTCCAGCGAAGGATGCGTAAGGTCAGAAGCGTGTAAAAATGCCGATTTTTCCAAACCAATGTCGATAAAAGCCGCTTCCATCCCCGGTAGTACGCGGCTAACTTTGCCCTTGTAAATATTGCCGACAATGCCTTTGCGGGAGGTGCGTTCAATCAGCACTTCTTGCAAAGAGCCATTTTCGAGTAAGGCAACCCGTGATTCTTGCGGGGTAACATTGATTAACAATTCTGCGCTCATGAGCCTGCCTGTGGTGGTGATAGTTTTTTATAAGGTATTAATGCCTGCCGTTGCCAGCAGTTGCGCCGTTTCAAACAGCGGCAAACCCATGACCCCAGAGTAAGAGCCTTCAAGCTTTTCGATAAAAACTGCGCCAAGTCCTTGAATCGCATACGCACCAGCTTTGTCATGTGGCTCACCACTCACCCAGTATGCCAGAATTTCGGAATCAGTGATGGTACGGAACTTAACCACACTGCGGCTTAACCTCACCTGTGTGCCTGTTGCAGTGGTTAAAGCCACTGCGGTGAGAATTTCGTGCGCCTGACCCGACATTTGCCGCAGCATTTGTTGCGCGTGAGGGAAATCGCGGGGCTTTACCAACAATTCACCGTTGAGAATGCCTAGCGTGTCCGAACCCAAAACAGGTAGGAGCTTGCCATGCAAGCGATTTTCCACAGTATCGCCAGCAAGGCTGGCTCCTACAGCATTCCAAACGGTTTCTGCCTTGAGGATAGCCAAACGTTCCACCAACGCTTCGGGTGATTCCCCCAACAATGGCGTTTCATCCACATCAGCCGTTTGCACCACAAAATGCATACCAATTTGTGCCAGCAATTCGCGGCGACGGGGTGAAGCTGACGCGAGAATAAACTGTGGTGAGTGCATTTAATCCCCGCGATGGTAAGGGTGGTTAGTCAAAATACTCCAGGCACGAAACAGTTGTTCCGCCACCACAATCCGCACGAGCGGATGGGGGAACGTTAACGGCGACAGCGACCAACTTTGCTCCGCGCGTTGCAAGCACGCTGGCGACAAACCCTCAGGGCCGCCAACCAGTAAGCTGACATCGCGACCCGACATCATCCAGCTATCGAGTTGCTGGGCAAGCTGTTCGGTTGACCAAGGCTTGCCTTTTACATCGAGCGTAATCACGAGATTGCCGTCAGGAATCGCTGCCAGCAACTTTTCACCTTCACTCTGTCGAATGCGATTCAAATCGCTGTTTTTAGTGCGTTTCTCGGCAGCAATCTCGCGAATCAACAACTGACATTGCGGCGGCATTCGCCCCGCGTATTCTTCCGTGCCGGTGTTGACCCACCCCGGCATTTTCGTGCCGATGGCTAATAAGTGAATACGCACTTAGTCCGGCGCACCCAGCATACCGGGACGGGATTGCGGCAAACCTTCGCCGACTTCCCAGAGCTTTTCCAGATTGTAGTAGTCGCGGGTGCTGGCGAGCATGACGTGTAGGATAATGTCATTTAGGTCAAGCAATACCCAGTCGGATTGAGCGTCGCCTTCGATGCCCAGTGGTTGTACGCCTGCTTCTTTTACTGCCAGTTCAACCGCATCCGCTAGGGATTTAACGTGCCGGTTGGAGTTGCCTGTCACGATTACCATCATATCGGTGATGGACGATTTGCCACGAACATCAATCGTCTTGATGTCTTGACCTTTCATATCGTCCAGTGTGGTCACTACTAATTGCTTAAGTGTTTCGAGTTCCATTAATTATTCACAGTAAAGTTGATGTCGTTGAATATAGTCCAGAACGCTGTCTGGTAGTAAATATCGGGGGCTTTTACCCTGTTTCAATAGCATACGCAGATGGGTGGCAGAAATATCGAGAGCGGTAACGCTTAAGAGGTAAATCCTGCCTGCGGGTGTGGCGCGTAAATCATCGGGGTTTGTGCTGAGGAAAGGTTCATACCAACCGTTAGGGGGCAGACTATACCTTGGACGGTGCACCACGACCAGATGCGCGAGTGCTAAAATTTCATCCCAACGGTGCCAACGCTCAAAATGCAGGAAGGCATCGAAGCCCAGCGTGAACAGCAGCGGGCGTTCGTTACCGACTTCTGCACGGAAGGTTTGCAGCGTGTCGAAGCTGTAGGAATGCCCGTCACGGCGCAACTCACGGTCATCGGCTTGTAAACGCGGTTCGCTGGCAATCGCGGCTTGCAGCATTGCCAGCCGTTGCTCTGGCCTGGCAATGGGTTGCGGGCGGTGCGGCGGCTGCTTGCCCGGAATTAAGCGCATGTCGCTAATGCCGAAGTGTTCCGCAACTTCAAGCGCGGTGCGTAAATGCGCGTGGTG
Organism: Thiothrix winogradskyi; assembly: GCF_021650935.1. Lineage (NCBI taxonomy): Bacteria > Pseudomonadati > Pseudomonadota > Gammaproteobacteria > Thiotrichales > Thiotrichaceae > Thiothrix > Thiothrix winogradskyi. The sequence goes on from NZ_CP091244.1 coordinate 3,574,247, forward strand.
GATGGGGTCGAAGGTGCCGCCGAGGATGCCGATCATTTATACATACCCAAACGGAATATTGATTAACTTCTCGTCGATCAAACCGAGACGATCGTTGTTACTGATCACAATGCCGTAAGGACATTGGTATTCCTCCATGAAATTGCGGATACCTGTCAAATCACGCAAAGTCACGGTCTGTTTGTATTTGATTTCAATGGGTAACAACCCGAACTCACCTTCCAACACCAAATCGACCTCTGCACCAGCGGCGGTGCGGTAATGGTAATAATCGAAAATTACCCCTTGGGCATTGAGTCCTCTGATCACATTTTCGATCACCATCACCTCCCACGAATGCCCCATGTGCGGATGCGCCAACAAATCCGGCTGCGTATACAAATGCAAAAAATGGTGCAACAAACCCGAATCCCGCAAATAACCCTTGGGATGTTTGACAATGCGCTTGGCAGCATTCTTTTCATAGGGCGGAATATGCCGCCAGATGAATGTGCCGTGGGCAATCCTAAAATAGTCGCGCACGGTAGGCGCTGATAGACCCAACGTCCGCGCTACATCCGAGTAATTAATGATTGTCCCCGATAATTGCGCCAGCATTTGCAGGAATAGCTGGTATTTTTCGCGCTGCAAATTGGGGAACAGGCGCAAAATATCGCGTTCGAGGTAAGTTTTCACATAGTTTTGCATCCACAGCTTGTGAAAACGAGGATTATTTTTCAGCCATACTTCGGGATAACCGCCGCGTAACCAGTAATCATGATGCTGCTGCAAATCGGTCGCACTGGGTATCAAGCTCGCAAAATCGGTCAACAAACGCCGTGATTGTATCAGCTCATACAAGCCTGATAGCGGCTGGGCGAAAGCTTCGCTCATGCTGAAGGGGGCAACCTCCACCAGTGCGACACGCCCCGCCAGACTTTCAGAGATGGCTTGCATGAGGTTGGGTGAACTCGAACCTGTGATTAGGAAACGTCCGTTGGTGTTACGATCAGCATCAATCGCCACGCGTAAGGCGGGGAAGGCGGCGGGTAATAATTGTGCTTCATCCAAAGCAACTTGTTTGGGGTGCAGGCGGAAAAATAGATCGGGGTCACGCGCCACCACATCGTAATCACTGCCCATTTCTAGATCATAGCGTTGCCATTGTTGAGGTAAGTCACGCAGCGTGGTGGTTTTACCTGATTGACGCACACCGGTTAGTGCCACGCATGGAAACAGGGTGAGTAGCTCTTCGATAAAGGGAGTGAAGTGTCGTTTCATACCTTGTAATTTAAAAGACTGGATTTCAAATTACAAGGTATGAAATGGCTTATGTAACGAATTGATCTTGTTCACGGTTGCAAAAGGGTGCTAGGCTGAACTCTATTGTTCCTACAAAGAAGGAGAACATTATGCAAGTCGTTAATATTCGTCAACTAAAAACCAATCCTTCAGTGGCTTTGCGGGAAGCCAAGAACGGTCTAGTCATGGTCACAAACCGCGATAAGCCGGATGCTTTACTGGTCAGCATGGAACAGCTTGCGGGTATTCCCAACCTTGATCAGGTTAAGTTGGTGCTAGGTGTAGCATTGTTCCGCGATAAACTCCTGTCTGTCTCGGCAGCAGCAAAAGTAGCGGGTAAGTCACTAGCCGAAATGCTGACATTGCTCTCCAAAATGGGCATACCTGTTGTGGATTATTCGGCAGAAGAAGCTGAGGCCGAAGCTGTTATGGTTGAAACGCTCGTGCGGGAACATCAAGCAAAAACGGCACGGCAGGCTGCATGAAGGCTGTTGTTGTCATTGCTGACGCAGGCCCGTTGATCGCACTGGCGCGGATTGGGCATCTTCACCTGTTGCGTGAAATCTTTAGCGACGTGCTGATCACCGCAACCGTCCAGCAAGAGGTTTTGTTGGGCGGGGATTTTGCGGATTCGGCACTGATTGATCGTGCCCTTCATGAAGGATGGCTACAGGTCAGGGCTTCACCCAGTATGATGGCGAGTATCGAGCTGGAATGGCTTGATCCGGGGGAAAGAAGTTCCATTCTGTTAGCCTTGGATTTCCAGCACAATGGACAAACACCCCGTTTGGTCATGGATGAAGCAAAAGGTCGGGCGGCTGCCAGAAGCCTGTCACTGGAACTCATTGGTAGTGCAGGCATTATTGCAACCGCAACGCGCTTGGGAATGATCCCACAAGCACGTCCCTTATTGGAATCCCTACGCGCATCGGGTTATTACTTATCCCAAACTGTGATGGATGTGGCGTTAAAAGCGGCAGGCGAAAGTTGAGGATTGGGTAGCCTTAAACTTGCTCATGGCTTTCTGTAACTTCGCGTTTGGCGGCGCATCATCATCGAGAATCAGCGCAAACCGCTCCCAATCTCTCTGAGATAACAGGATTTGCTCCTGCTTTTTCAATGAGAGTACCAACATAATAGACTCCTCCTGTACTTACCTTGTGAGCGCAGCTTGACATATTGCACACGCATTGCCTAGCGCACGCTTGCTTAAGTCACATGAAAAAATCCTGCCGTTCATCTGAAAAATATTGCACACATAATGAACAAATGGCTTGCAGATGCTAGATGCTAGATGCTAGATGCTAGAATATTAAAAATATTGATCTTTAAATTAATCAATATAAATTCAGGGCAAAAAAATCAATGGGGAATTCATTATGCCATTACCACTTCTTCTATGGGGAGCTGCCGCTGCACTAGCTGCAACCGGTGTTGTAAAAGGTGCTGGCGCAATCAGCACATTCAATGAAGCAAAAGACATTGGTGAATCAGCAGATAGACGCTACAAACGAGCAGAACGAAAACTCGATGATTGTCGAGATGAAACGAATGACATGCTACAGGATCTTGGCAAACTCAAAGTAAGCATTTTCAATAATCAAATTAATCACTTGATTAAAGCTATCAGAAAATCAAAGTGTGCCAAATCCAAATTAGAAAGATTTGATGTTTCTATCAGCACTGAAGAATTAGCAGATATGGAACGCCTAGTTTTAAAATCGTTGGAAATCACTCGTGGTCTTGGCACAGGTGCAACGACGGGCGCGTTAGCGGCATGGGGAGCTTATGGCAGCGTAGGCATGTTAGCTACTGCTTCTACAGGTACAGCTATTTCAACTCTCAGCGGTGCAGCAGCTACTAATGCAACATTAGCATGGCTAGGTGGTGGCGCACTCAGTGCTGGTGGTTTTGGCATGGCAGGAGGAACACTCGCTCTCGGTGGTATCGTGCTGGGTCCAGCGTTGGCTGTCGGTGGTTTCATGTTAGCCAGCAAAGCCGAAGAAGCTTTAACACAAGCCCATAAACATAGCGCAAAAGTAGATATTGCCATTGCCAAACTTGAAGAAAGTCAAATAGTACTCACTGCGTTACAAAATAACGTGCTAGAACTCGATGATGCATTAACACAAATGGCAGAGCGCTTTGATAGAATCAAAGTAGATGATGATCGAAATCCACATGCTTTTGATCAAATGATGATTGTAGGTAAAGGTTTGAAACACTTACTTGATACAGCCATCATGGATCAAGATGGTGGAGCAGTAAAAAACATTAGCTCAAAAATTTCAGGCTATTTGGAAGTCTAACAAACAGGACATCATTATGACTATTAAAAAATTGCTTGGAAACATGCCGAAAATGCCAGTGCCTACGCCTGATCCCAACATGGCATTCAATACTCTGGTCAGTGCATGGAAAGAATGCTCCATTGTTACTGAGCAAGAAAAAACCAAGCGAGAAAATATTCGTAGTTACCGCGATGTAAATATCAAAGCCATTGAAGAAAACTCGGCTATTTTGAAACTTTACTTAGAAAAGACTTTTGCTGAACGCTCTACAGTTATTCACGGCATGTTTGACCGTTTAGATGCTGGTATTGCTTCCGGCAATCTTGATGTTATATCAGCAACCATTGCCGCCATTGTGGATGTTACTAAACAATCACCATTGGCAGCAGCACGCGAATTGATCGGCAACTATCGTGACCCTAATGTGGCAATGATTGAAATATGATTGAGACGTTTCCTTGCAATCAATGCGGCGCATGTTGCAAGTCCATTCGCCTATCAACACTGACGGATTGGCTGGATAGAGGTGATGGAGTGTGCAGGCATTTTGACGATGAACAAAATACCTGCACTATCTATGAGAGCCGTCCTGATGTGTGCAATGTCCGTATGATGTATGAACAACACTATCAGCGTAACCTTGATTGGTCTACATTCATCACCATCAATCAACAAGCCTGTGAAACATTACAACTTAATTCTAAAGGAAAAACGACATGAATCTTGTTAATGCAGACATTATCCAAATACCCACCAGCACATCCAATAAAGAGAGCAATATTGAGACTATAAAGCTTTCTTTAGACATTCTTGAGATAGCAGAATATCTACTGGCAGATAACGATCTGAATAAGAAAATTTCTTTTCAACTCAGAAAAATCAACTACTCTGATCTTTTCAATGCATTGATCAGCATGTCAACAAATGAAATAACAGAAGCAATAGAATCAGTAGAAAGACATTCTTCATTACTTCAAAAAAATAAATTCCTAGAATGCAAAAAGCGCATTTCAGACATCAACAATGAAATAGATACAGATGACGAAAACAAAGCGCAAGCAGCATTCATAATCACAGCCGGAGCTTTTAGCACCGTAGAAGAATATGCCAAAACCGGAGAAATAAAATATAGTTTTAAAAGAGAAATAAAGAACATAATAAGCGAAATATCCGGTAAAAATATTATTGCACTCCCATTATTTTTAACTGCATCTTTACCCAAAGATGAGAAAATAATGGCGTATGATGCTATATATTGGCTTGGAGAGGAAAATAATGACGATGATAAAGTTAGAATGCTATCCTACTTCCATGCCAATAAAGAAAATCAGTTTAATTAATCCTTCACATAAACGCCTTCATCACTAGCAACGAAGGCGTTTATCCACTCACACCCTCACATGCCCATCCCCCAACACCACATACTTCTTCGACGTTAAGCCTTCAGTAGCGAATCTCCAGAAAAATATGGCAAAATACACGCCTTAATACAAAGCCAACGAGCCACCACCCCATGCCAGCCAAAGACCTTTACCACGATGCTGTCAAACAAGCACCCATCAAAGACGGTTGGACAGTGACAAATGACCCGCTACACCTACGCTACGGTAGCTTTGATTTTCAAGAGGTTATCACCCAATGGCTGAAGTAAACGACGACAAAACAACCATTAAGCAATTACTGGAACACTTCGCCAGCATCCCCGCCGCCACGGGCGATGTGGAACTGGAAACCATTTTTGATGACACCCAAAACCGCTACCAAGTCATTGCGCAAGGTTGGCAGGGCAAACGCCGAATGCACGGCTGCTTAGTACACATCGACCTAAAAGGCAGCAAAGTATGGTTACAGCACGACAGCACCGACGCAGAAATTGCCGAAGAATTGGTTGAACGCGGCATTCCCAAAGAAAGGATTGTATTGGGATTTCTACCAGAATCCGTGCGCCCCCACACGGGCTACGCCGTCAACTAAGGAACGTGCACGAAACAATTTCCCTGATTCCCCTACGATTTGCCCTTCGACTACGCTCAGGGCGCGGACGGCGGCACAACCAAACCACTGGCTGAGCGTAGTCGAAGCCAGCATACCCGCTCACGCCCGAATATGCCCATCCCCCAACACCACATACTTCTGCGACGTCAACCCTTCCAACCCTACTGGCCCCCGCGCATGAATCTTATCGGTGCTAATCCCGATCTCCGCCCCCAGCCCATATTCAAAGCCATCGGCAAAGCGCGTTGACGCATTCACCATCACCGAACTCGAATCCACTTGCCGCAAGAACGCACGCGCCCGCGTGTAATTCTCAGTAATAATCGCATCGGTATGTTGCGACCCATAAGTATTAATATGCGTAATCGCCTCCGCCATATCCGCCACCACTTTAATGGACAAAATCGGTGCTAAGTATTCCGTCCCCCAATCCTCTTCCGTCGCCGTCACACACGCAGGCAATAGCGCACAGGTTTGCTCACAACCGCGCAATTCCACGCCCTTCGCCGCGTATTCTTCCGCCAAGATCGGCAACACTTGCGCCGCCACACCTTCCGCTACCAGCAAGGTTTCCATCGCATTGCACACGCCGTAACGGTGCGTCTTCGCATTCACTGCCACCTTCACCGCTTTCTCAAGATCGGCTTGATCATCAATGTACACATGACAAATCCCATCCAAGTGCTTGATAACCGGAATGCGCGATTCGGCACTCACCCGCTCGATCAAACCCTTACCACCACGCGGCACAATCACATCGACGTATTGCGCCATGCGCAGCAATTCGCCCACCGCCGCTCGATCCGTAGTTTCCACCACTTGCACACACGCCGCTGGCAAACCCACCGCTTCCAAGCCTGCCCGCACACACGCTGCAATCGCCTGATTGGAATGAATCGCCTCCGACCCACCGCGCAAAATCGTGGCATTGCCGGACTTCAGGCACAATGCTGCCGCATCCACGGTCACATTCGGGCGCGATTCGTAAATAATGCCCACCACACCCAAGGGTGCACGCATTTTGCCGACCTGAATCCCCGACGGGCGGTAGCTTAGATCGGTAATCGTACCAATCGGGTCAGCCAAGGTTGCCACTTGGCGCACACCTTCCGCCATACCCGCAATCGTTTTGTCGGTCAGCGTCAAGCGATCCAGCATCGCTGCATCCAAGCCTTTGTCGCGCCCTGCCGCCAAATCTTTGGCATTTTCAGCTTTCAGCCAATCCGCACGTTCCAACATCACTTCTGCAATACGCAGCAATGCATTGTTTTTAATGCTAGTCTCAGTGTTCGCAAGGATCTGAGCAGCCAGCTTTGCTTGCTGACCAACGCCCTGCATGTAGGTGGTAATCGTCGTGTTAGTATCCAAATCCAAGTCCTCACGGTATGCAATGTGTCGATATTATCACGAAAATAGCGCTACGATCTTTCTGACAATTATCATAGGCAGCCGCTTTGCTGTAGGTTATAACTCGCTAATATGGCAAAATGCGCCGCTCAGTTATTCACTGGAAACCATTCCCAAAGCCTGAATTTATGACAGATTACTTACTTATTATTGTTGGTACGGTGTGGGTCAATAACTTTGTCCTGTCACATTTTTTGGGCTTATGCCCGTTCATGGGCGTTTCCAGAAAGCTGGAAACGGCGATGGGCATGGGTTTGGCAACTACGTTTGTGCTGACGCTCTCGTCGATTGCCAGTTATCTGGTGAACAATTACCTGCTCGAACCGTTTCACTTGGAATATTTGCGCACCATCAGCTTTATTTTGGTGATTGCCGCGATTGTGGGCTTTACCGAAATGGTCATTCGCAAAAGCAGCCCAGTGTTGTACAACGTATTGGGTATCTATTTACCGTTGATTACCACCAATTGCGCCGTGCTGGGGGTGGCATTATTGAATGTGCAGGAAACCCACGATTTCATTGAATCCGCGCTGTACGGCATGGGTGCGGCACTCGGTTTTACCTTAGTCTTAGTGCTGTTTGCGGGTATTCGTGAACGCCTTGCTGTTGCGGATGTGCCGGAAACCTTCCAAGGCAACGCGATTGGTTTGATTACGGCTGGGCTAATGGCGCTGGCATTCATGGGCTTTTCTGGGTTGGTGAAACACTGATGTTGGCAGCCATTCTTATCATTAGCGGGCTGGCAGCCGTTTTCGGTTTGCTGCTGGGTTACGCCGCGATTCGTTACAAAGTCGAAGGCGACCCGATTGCGGACAAAGTGGATGCGATCCTGCCGCAAACCCAATGCGGGCAATGCGGTTTCCCCGGTTGCCGCCCTTACGCCGAAGCCATCGCCAAAGGTGAAGCCGACATCAACCATTGCCCGCCCGGTGGCGAAGCGACGATTAAAGCCCTCGCCGAATTGCTGGGTGTGGAAGCCAAACCGCTCAACGATGAAAACGGCGAACATTCCAGCGTGCCATTGGTCGCCGTCATCGACGAAAACACCTGCATCGGCTGCACCTTGTGCATTCAAGCCTGCCCGGTGGATGCAATTGTCGGCGCAGCAAAACACATGCACACCATTATTGAAAGCGAATGCACCGGCTGCAAACTGTGCCTGCCGCCCTGCCCTGTCGATTGCATCGCGATGGTTCCCCTCAAGGTCGAGCCTGCCACCTGGAAATGGCCGTATCCGGTTTACACGCTGACCCAACAATCTTCGCCTTCCAATGATGCCAACGCGCAAGCGCCAAAGGTGGCTTCATGATACAAATCTTACACAAACTCTGGCGCAATCACGGCGGGCTGCATCTGGACTACCACAAGGAAGATTCCAACGCTGCCCCCACTAAGCACCTGCCTATGGCTGAGGAATTAATCATTCCCCTCCAGCAACACAGTGGTTACAAACCCACGCTCACAGTCAACGCGGGTGATTACGTTTACAAAGGGCAAGAACTTGCCTCGCACACCGGCTTTATGAAAGTACCGGTACACGCCAGCACTTCCGGCACGATTACCGCGATTGAAGAACGCCCGATTGCCCACCCTTCCGGTTTGAGTGATGTGTGCATCATCCTCAAACCCGACGGCAAAGACGACTGGGGCAATGCCCGAATGCCCACCTACCCCGACCCCAGCCAAGTGGATGGTGAAGTCTTACGCCAACGCATTTGTGCAGCGGGTATTGTTGGCATGGGCGGCGCGGTATTCCCCGCTGCCATCAAACTCAATGTGCATGACAATATTCCCATCGAAGCTCTGGTGATCAACGGCGCAGAATGCGAACCGTACATTACCTGCGACGACCGGCTGATGCGCGAAAAACCCGTAGAAATCTTGCGCGGTGTGCAAATCATGATGCACATTATCGCCACCCAACGCTGCTTGATCGGAATTGAAGACAATAAACCGGAAGCGATTGCTGCCATGCAAGCCGCACGTGAGGAACTCGGTGATCAACGCATTGCGATTATCCCCATCCCCACGCTTTACCCCAGCGGCAGCGAAAAGCAGCTCATTAAAATTCTCACCGGCAAAGAAGTCCCCAGCGGCGGCAGACCGGCAACGATTGGGATTGTTTGCCACAACCCCGCCACTGCCCGTGCCATTTACCGTGCCGTGGTCTTGGGTGAACCGCTGATTGATCGCTACCTCACCATCACCGGCAAAGGTGTGGCACAACCTTGCAATGTGGAAGTCCCGCTAGGCACACCGATTCAACACCTGATTGCGCACAGCGGTGGTTACACCCAGAAGAAACCCCTCCCCAGCCCTCCCCTTATCAGGGAAGGGAGTCAAGAGGGATCTTATTCCTCCCCTGATAAGGGGAGGCTAGGAGGGGTTTCTTTAATCATGGGCGGCCCGATGATGGGCGTTTCCTTGCACACTGACCAAATCCCCGTCGTTAAAGCCACCAACTGCATTTTAGTCAGCGATATTCCTGAGAGCGAACAACAACCTGCCCTGCCCTGTATCCGCTGCGGACGCTGCGCCGAAGCCTGCCCCGTCACCTTGCTACCGCAACAGCTTTACTGGCACAGCCGCGCCCGTGACTTCGACAAAGCCGAGCAATACCATTTGTTTGATTGCATCGAATGTGGCTGCTGTTCCTACGTCTGCCCCAGCCACATCCGTTTGGTGGATTATTACCGCTTTGCCAAAGCCGAAATTCGCACCCAACGCGAAGCCAAAACCAAGGCAAACATTGCCCGCGAACGCCACGATTTCCATCAGGAACGCCTCGAACGCGCTAAACGTGAAAAAGCCGAAAAGCTGGCAAAGCACAAAGAACAAGCGCAAACCACGACCGATGACGGCAAAAAAGCCGCTATCCAAGCCGCACTGGAACGCGCTAAAGCCAAAAAAGCGGAAGCCGCCCAAACCACCACTGGGGAAACCACGGAATGATTTTCAGCAAACGCACGTCCCCTTACGTGAGCGGCAAACAAGATGTCAGCAGCATAATGCGCCAAGTGCTGTATGCCCTGATTCCCGGCACAGCCGTACTGATCTGGTATTTTGGTTGGGGGATACTCAGTAATTTGGTGCTGGCCATTGTCTTCGCGGAATTGCTGGAATGGGGCATGTTGAAATTGCGCCAACGTCCGATACGCCCGTTTCTGAGCGATTACAGTGCAGTGGTCACGGCGTGGTTGTTAGCGGTGGCAATGCCTGCGTTTTCGCCTTGGTGGTTGATTGTAATTGCGATGATTTTTGCGATTGTGATTGCTAAGCATTTGTATGGTGGCTTGGGGTACAACCCGTTTAACCCCGCGATGATTGGTTATGCTGCCGTGTTGGTGTCTTATCCGGTGCAAATGACGATTTGGCCTGCGCCTGTGGATTTCAGCTTTGCGCAGATTAGCTTGGGGCAAACCTTGCAACACGTGTTTGCCGGTAGCACCCAAGGCTGGGATGCGCTGAGTGCGGCTACTCCACTCGATGCGGTCAAAGTCAGCCTGAGTTTGAATAAACTTTTAAGCGAAATTTACGCCACGGGGCAATTTGGTCTATTGGCGGGGCAAGCGACGTGGGGGTGGGTCAATCTGGCATGGCTCCTCGGCGGCTTGTGGTTGCTGTGGCAACGCATTATCGGCTGGCAAATTCCGGTCGCATTGCTGGGAACCTTAGCGGTAATGGCGAGTGTGTTCTGGCTGATTGACCCGCAAGCGTATGCATCGCCGCTGTTTCATTTGTTTAGCGGAGCAGCGATGTTGGGGGCATTTTTCATTGCTACTGACCCCGTATCCGCCAGCACTACGCCCACCGGTAAACTGTTTTACGCTGGGGGAATTGGGCTATTTACCTACATTATTCGCACCTGGGGCGGATACCCCGATGCGATTGCGTTTTCCGTCATCATTATGAATATGGCAGTGCCATTGCTGGATTACTACACCCAACCGCGTGTGTATGGCACTAAACAGGGGCAACGGGGATGAGCGATAGTTTACTGAAAGAAATCCTGAAACCGGGGGCATTCCTAGCCGGGTTTGCCTTGCTGGGGACAGTAGCATTGGCCTTCGTCTACGGTTTAACCCTACCACAAGTCGAAGCCAACGAACGCGCTTCCACCCTGCAACAACTCAATGTGCTGGTGCATAGCCAAACCTATGACAACGATTTACTGGCAAGCAAACAAATACTGCCCGCTGCGGACTTCGGTAGCGCTGAAGATGTAACCGTGTACCGTGCCAGCAAACAAGGCTTGCCCGTTGCGGCGTTATTCATCGTCAGTGCGCCGGATGGCTACAGCGGAAAAATTCGTCTGGCGGTGGGTATCCATGCCGATCAAACGCTGGCAGGCGTGCGTGTCTTGGCTCACAAAGAAACCCCCGGCTTGGGCGACAAAATCGAAGCCGACCGCCACGACTGGATTTTAGGTTTTGCCGGAAAATCCTTACAAAACCCCACCAACACTGGCTGGGCAGTGCGCAAAGACGGCGGCGAATTTGACCAATTTACCGGCGCAACCATCACACCCCGTGCGGTCATTAACGCCACTAAGCGCACCCTGGATTGGTCAGCACAGCATTTTACCAGCCTGTTCACCCCCACAACGCCTGCTAAAGGAACACCGCCATGAATGCAACTTACCGTGAACTGACTGTCGCAGGCTTGTGGAAAAACAACCCCGGCTTGGTGCAATTACTGGGCTTATGCCCGCTGATGGCCGTCACTACCAACGTGGTCAACGGCTTGGGGCTTGGGTTGGCAACCTTGCTGGCATTGGTGGCATCGAATCTGGCAATTTCCTTGGTACGTGATTTCATCCGCGAAGAAATCCGTATCCCCGCGTTCGTCTTAATCATTGCAGGCAATGTCACCCTGATTGAAATGCTGATCCGGGCGTATTTCCACGACCTGTACAATATCCTCGGCATTTTCATTCCGTTAATTGTCACCAACTGCATCGTGATTGGGCGCTCGGAAGCTTATGCCTCTAAAAATCCCCCACTACACGCAGGCTACGACAGCCTGATGATGGGCATTGGTTTCATGCTAGTCCTGATGGTATTGGGTGGAATGCGTGAACTGGTCGGCAATGGAACATTATTTGCGCAAGCACACCTCATGTTTGGCGAAGCCGCACGCGGTTTAACCCTGACACTGGGTGACGATTTCAAAGGTTTATTACTGGCAGCCCTGCCCCCCGGCGCATTTATTGGTTTGGGTTTTTTAGTAGCGCTGAAAAATTACATCGACAAACGCATGGCACAAACGGCTAAAGCGGCTAAAGCGGCTAAAACCATTCCGGTTAATAATATCGGTGAAACGGCGTGAATAAAACCAAGCGGGAAGAAATCTTCCGTCGCCTGCGCGAGGCGAATCCAAACCCGACGACCGAATTGGTTTATAACAGCACCTTTGAATTGCTGATTGCGGTGATTCTTTCCGCACAAGCCACCGATAAAGGGGTGAATAAAGCCACTGCGCATTTATTCCCCGCCGCCAATACCCCAGAAGCCATTGTTGCGCTCGGCGTAGACGGTTTAAAGGATTACATTAAAACCATTGGCTTATTTAATAGCAAAGCCACCAATATTATTGAAACCTGCCGAATTCTTGTCGAAAAACACGCTTCAACCGTGCCGCAAGATCGCGCGGCTTTGGAAGCATTACCCGGTGTTGGGCGTAAAACCGCGAATGTGGTGTTGAATACCGCGTTTCATCAACCGACTATGGCAGTGGATACGCATATTTTCCGCGTCGCCAACCGCACCGGTATTGCCCCCGGTAAAAACGTGCTGGCCGTTGAAAAAGGCCTGCTCAAACACATTCCTAAAGACTATTTGCTGGATGCGCACCACTGGCTAATTCTGCACGGGCGCTATACCTGTGTAGCACGTACCCCTAAATGCGGGCAATGCCTGATTGCTGACTTGTGTGATTTCAAGGAGAAAACCGTCTAATGTTTGGCAATGACCGCGATGCCATGCGCCGCTATTACGCGCAATGCTGGCAGAAATTTCAACAACAACAGCCGCTGGATGCGTTAGAAACCCAAATAGCCAGCGTGATTGCGGAACACCCCGAATACCATCACGTCCTCGCCGCGCCCGATAGCGCGATACAACGCGACTACCTGCCCGACAATGGCGAAACCAACCCATTTTTGCACATGGGCTTACACCTTGGGATTCGCGAACAGGTTGCTACTGACCGCCCGACTGGAATTCGCGAACTTTACCGGCAATTGGTGATCAAATACGGCAATAACGAGGCGGAACACCGCATGATGGATTGTTTGGCAGAAAGCATCTGGCTGGCACAACGTCACCAAACCATCCCGGATGAAGTCGCCTATCTTGAGTGCTTAAAGAAACAATGAGGTAAAACACATGAAATCGGGCTTTTACGCGGGCATCTTACTGCTCCCGTTGGTATTGGGCGGCTGTTCCATTATGCCATCCAGCAACACTTACACCACGGCACAAGCGGGGACGTTGCAAGAGGTTAAATTTGGCACAGTCATCGGTTTGCGCAATGTCATGATCCGCGAAGACAATGCCGAAACCGGCAAGGTAGCCGGTGGAGTGATTGGTGGGGTCGCAGGCAATGACTTGGGGCAAGGCAAAGGTCAAATCATTGGCAGCGTAGCAGGCGCAGTGATTGGCGGGACGGTGGGCATTGCGCTCGACCGCAGCATTCAATCCAAACCGGGTATTGAAATTACCGTGCGCTTAGAAGATAACCGCACCGTAGCGATTGCACAATTAGCGGATGAACCTTTTTCAATCGGCGAATCGGTTAAATTATTAACCAGTCAAGACGGTAAAGCCAGAGTAACGCATTAAACGAAAGTGGGCGTATTAAGATTCTCGATACGCCCACTTAAAATGCCTGTTGCATGGTTATTCTCAGTCCATTGCCACGATAACATTACTGCTCCTGACATTACTCAAGTCGAAAACACGTGACCGAGTAACATTCGCTCCATTAAGTGCCACATCAGCACGGTAAAACCCAGGTTCCAATTCAATATTGGCGGAATGGAGATTCACTGATTGATTATAGATCGCCTGACCATTCTCCAGACGATAAACTGTCCAAGTCACGGGTTGCATCGCTGGCCCATTATTCAACGTAGCCATTAACAACACTTTAGATTTAGGCGCATCAGCACCTGCTGCTGCCTGTATTGGAGCGCTATTAACCTGCATCGCCATTAATGATAAAAAAACAAGCGATACCACCGATAATCCTTTACGAACTTTCATAGTTGCCATTTTATACACCTGCTTACTCTATTTATGATTAGATAATTTTTAATAAAGAACTCGCATTAAGATTAGTTTACTGAGAAAAAAACACAATTCGATTTTTTTTCTGACTTAAATAAAAAAATTGTTGGAACTTTCTTTCCTTTCCATAACACCGTGCAGAAACCCGCCTGTTTGTGCTATCCTGACGCCCCGTAATATCCCCTGTACCGGAGAGTTTGCTGATGCACCCAATGCTCAGAAAAGCAATAGAAGCCGCACGCGAAGCTGGCGAAGGCATTCGCCACTACGCCAACAAAGTGCATAAGCTGGATGTCGAAAACAAAGCACACAATGATTTTGTCAGCGAGGTTGACCGCCAAGCCGAGCAAGGCATCGTGCGTTTGCTGCAACGTGCCTACCCTGACCACGCTTTTTTCGGCGAAGAGAGCGGCAAACAAGGCGTTGACAGCGATTATGAATGGATCATTGACCCATTGGATGGCACTACTAACTTCCTTTACGGCATTCCGCACTACTCGGTTTCCATCGCGATGAAACACAAAGGGCGTTTAATGGTCGGCGTGGTGTATGACCCCTTGCGTGATGAAACCTTTGCCGCTGCCCGTGGCGAGGGCGCTACGTTGAACGGACGGCGTATCCGCGTGTCTGAACGCAGCACCATGCAAAATGCTTTACTTGGCACGGGTGTCCCCTTCCGTGCCAATCAGAATCTCGATTTATACCTGCAAACCATGAAAGCCTTGTTACCGGATACCGCTGGCGTCCGCCGCCCCGGTTCAGCGGCGCTGGATCTGGCCTATGTTGCCAGTGGTCGCTTTGATGGTTTCTGGGAATTCGGTCTGAATGAATGGGACATCGCGGCAGGTGTACTGCTGGTGCAAGAAGCCGGTGGTCTGATTGGTGACATGAAAGGTGACAACACTTTCCTGAAAACCGGCGATGTAGTCGCTGCTAACCCAAAAGTCTTCAAGGAAATGATCAAACGCCTACATCCGGTCATGGCGAGATGAACTAAAATCAGGGGATGAAACAAACTAACTTCATCCCCTCTGCTTACTGCCTGCTCTTGCTAACGTTGCTATCGTTGAATGGTTGCGAAAAACGTGAGCCAGCCCTGCCACCACCTGCTCCCCCCGTCGAATCAATGGCAGAACCCGTCATTATCCCCGACGCTGACAAACTGCAACCCGATGATTCCACCACCCTTGTGACACCGGAGCCGGAAACCATGCCTACGCCTCCCGAAAAACCCAATACCCTGAAAATCCCTAACCTTGCCCAGCAAACCCTGCCGAGCAGTGACTTTTCGCTGCGTTTCCGCGCAACCGGTGAAAGCTTCTACACCGAAATCACCCTGGCAAACGGCATCCTCAGCTACACCTATTTTGAAGATACTGATGGACGTTGCGCCCAATGGGTAAAAAGCACCCCTTGCTGGCAAGAAGAGGATCTCAAAACCATCAGCCTCGCCTTGCGCCCCGAAGATCTCGACAATCTGTATGCCGTGATCAAAGAGAGTGGCGCATTCACCCTCAAACGCGATACTTTTGGTGGTGCAAAAGCGGGGCAACGCCATTACCGCCAAACCCTTGACATCATGCTCGACGGCAAGGAAAAGCAACTGGTCTACCAAAGTTTTCCGGGATCTAGCCCCAAACCCGAAGCGTTTGCCCGCTTAGAAACGGTCTTGCTCGAATATGCCCGCGACTTACCGCACTAAACCTCACCGACCGGAACCCTTTTATGCTTGATGGGATGGATTATTTATTGGCGGCACTCGCTGCATTGGCAGCCGGGGCGATTAATGCGTTGGCAGGTGGTGGCACGTTGATCACCTTTCCCACCTTGATTGCGTTGGGTATTCCGCCAATAGTGGCGAATATCACCAGCACCGTCGCGCTTTGCCCCGGCTATTTCGGCGCAACCTTGGCACAGCTCAAGGACATCCGCACGCAAACGCAACGCTTGTGGCTGGTATTACCGGCAGCGGTGTTGGGCGGTGTGTTGGGTGGCGTTTTATTGCTGAATACTGAGGAAAAGGTGTTTCAGGCGCTGGTGCCATTCCTGATTTTGCTGGCATCGCTGTTGCTGGCCATCCAAACACCGTTGCGGGCTTGGCTCACCCGCCGCTTGCAGACCCATAGCGCCCAAGGCATTCCGCAAACCTGGGCAATTCCGTTGATTCTGTTAGCCGCAATATACGGCGGTTATTTCGGGGCGGGCTTGAGTGTGATTGTGCTGGCAGCTTTAGCGCTGATTCTGGACGATTCTCTAACCCGCCTGAATGCACTCAAACAAGCGGTGGCGTTTGGGGTCAATATTGCCGCCGCCGTCTTCTTCCTGTTTTCCGGCAAAGTGATCTGGATATTGGCACTGGTCATGGCCTGCGGCGCACTGCTCGGCGGGGTGCTAGGCGGCAAACTCGCCAGTAGCATCAACCCCAATGCCTTGCGCTGGTTAGTCGTCAGCATCGGGGTGATGATTGCGGTGATTTACTGGATTAAATGATCCAGCGCTTCAATCAAAGCAAGCGTTGGCTTGTGGAAGAATACGCCGGAGCCTGCCTGTTCCGGCATCATGCCACGCAAAAACAAATACAACGCCCCACCAACGTGCTGTTGCCAGTCATACCCCGGCAACCGCTGTTGCAAATAGCGGTGTAACGCCAAACAGTAGATGAGGTATTGCAGGTAATAATGGTGTTCCGCCATCGCTTCTTGCATCACCTCAAAACGGTAATCGGCGGGCATTGCGCCCAGATCATTCGACTTGTAATCCACCACAAAATACTGCCCATCGGCGGCAAATACCAAGTCGATATAGCCTTTCATATAACCGGTTAAGTCATTGAATTTCAGCTTGTCGATAGCGGCGTGAATGGCTTCCCATTCGGCGGGCAGGTGTTGATGCAACGCCATTTGCAGCGGTTTTAGACGCAAGCGTTCTACCGGAAAATAAAATTCGAGTTCATCAAGGCGTTGCGCTTTGGGCAAATCGCATAGACGCAGATTAACGGCTGGCAACGGTGTATTCAGGGTATTTTCCAGCAGTTGCACACCGGCGGGTAGCCAGCGTTCGGGCAAGCCGTGGCGCTTCAACGCGGGTAACAATACACTATCCTGCTGGGTAGCAAGCGCTTGGGTGAAATCGAGCTCTTCCAGCATTTTGTGCAAGCAGCTTCCGGCTTTTGCGCCACGTGGGAATGCCTCGCTTCGACTTCGCTCAGCGACCGGAACAACAACCAGCGTGTCGTAGTCCGGGCGTTCATCATCCTTGCCAGATGTCAAACCGCTGAAACTGCCGACTTTGGGAACCGGCACGTAACGTGGTTGGTAGCGGCGAATGCTGGGTTGCCATTCCCCGCTGTCGGCTTGATAACACACCCGCGTTTCCTCAACGGACAAGACCTCATGGCTGATGCCACCTGTGGATTGTTCCACCAACTGATTCAATTGCGTGTGCATCAAACGTTGGCGTTCGTCGGGTTGCATCCCGTCTTTGCGCAATTTGCCGAGAATTGCCTTGCCCTGCGGTAACTTGCCGAATAACAGCCAACCGAGTGCCGAATAATAGTCGAATTGGTTAATGCGCCCGCTGACCAGCGCAATGGTGCAATGGTATTTGGCGCGGGTGAGCGCGACGTACAGTAAACGCAAACTTTCGGCTTGTTCGGCTTCGCGGAAACACTTAAGCGCTGCGTCACTGGCAAAGGCTTCGGCTTGCAGGCGCGAAATGCCCGCGTCGGTGTCACGATCATACCAACTGAACCATGTGCTGGCTTTCGCGTCACGTTCCGCCCACAAATACGGGCAATACACAATGCCGTACTCCAACCCCTTGCTTTTGTGGATGGTGGTAATTTGCACCAAGTTTTCGTCGCTTTCCAAACGGAGTTCATGCGCTTCGTCTTGTTCACCCGCTTCGGCTTTTTGTTGTAACCAACGAATCAGCGCGTGCATCCCATGCCCTTGCAAACGGCTTTCGGTGTGGATGAGTTCCGCCAAATGCAACAAATTGGTGAGGCGACGTTCGCCATCTGCCAAAGCTAATAAGTGCGCATAGCGTTGGCGTTGCAACATCCACTGACGAAACATCGGCATGAAACCTTGCGAATGCCAAGTTTTATGCCAACGGTGGAAGGCTTCGAGTTCGGCTTCCAATAGCGTCGGATTCTCATCCAGCGCGAATAAATCTTCAGCGGTGAAACCGAACAGTTCGGTCACGAGGGCTTGTTTGAGAGCGGCTTCATTGCCCGGTTCGGCAATTGCTCGTAATACGGCTCGGAAATCGCTGGCTTCGCGGGTGCAGAAAATGCTGTCGCGTGATTTTTGTACGCTGGCAATCCCGCGTGCCAATAAAGCACGTTTGATTTGTTCACCCTGTTGGTTTTCGCGCACGAGTACCGCAATGTCGCGGCTTTCTACGGGGCGTTCACCGATTCGAGCAATACCTTCGTGACCGGCGTTTAATAGGCGGGCAATATCGTTGGCAACGGCTTCGGCGATACTTTCTTGTACCGCTGCACTATTAAAACCTTCGTCGAGTGCATTCCAATCCCAAAGACGGATGGGGGGAATACCCCTCACCCCCAGCCCCTCTCCCTCAAGGGGCGAGGGGAGGAAGATGTCGTGTTGCGGTTTACCGGCGCTGACGGCTTCGTAGCGGATGTCGCTGCGGAAGGGTTGGTCGGATTGCGCGAAGAGGTGATTGAGCGCTTGCAGCAAATCAGGATGCGAACGGAAATTGTGTTGTAGCGTGTAATGCGCCGACGTGCTGTGCGCGGCTTTGAGGTAGGTGTAAATATCCGCCCCCCGAAACCCGTAAATCGCCTGTTTAGGGTCGCCCACGTAAAACACGGGCTGTTCGGGTTTATCGCGGTAAATGCGCTCGAAAATCTCGTACTGAATGGGATCAGTGTCCTGAAATTCATCAATTAACGCCGCTTGGTATTTCAGCGCCAAACGCGGCGGAAAATCGGGGTGCTGTTCCAATGCATCGCGCAAGTGCAACAGCAAATCGTCAAAGGTGAGAATGCCGAGTTGTTGTTTACGCACGGGTAATTCGGTACGTAACTGATGCAGCAATTGCAGGCGCAAGTATTCCAGCGCGGCTTGTTCGCCGTCGGAGAGTGCGTCATGGGCGGCGAGCAAGGCATCGACTTGTGCAAAAAAAGCGTGTTGGGGCGTGACTTTGCCATCCTTGGTTTTTTCGGTCAGCGCGGGGGTGGCAAAGCGTTCGAGGGTTTCATACGGCAAGTCCAGCGGATTAGCGAAATACGCATCGAGTTTACTCGCCCAATTCGGCACATAGCGCTTGCTGTAGGTGCTGCCGTTGAGTGCGCCACTCAGCAATAAGCCAATGATCGCCTCACGTTCACTCGCCCAATGTTGCTGGCAGGCTTGCAAGGCAGACTCGAAAGCGCCTTGCCGTTGCGCAAATGCCTCGGCGGTGACGGGCTGAATATCAGTGTGCAAATACGGTTTGCCGATGAAATGGCGCACGGTTGCCAGCAAACCATCCGGGGTCAGCCCGCGTTTTTGCAACAAGCGCAAATGCAGTGCATCGGGTTTGAGGAAATGCTGATACCAGAATTTGTCGGTTAACTCGGTGAGCAGATTGTCTTCGTTTGTCACCAACTCCGTTTCAAACGGCATCCGCGCTTCAAAGGCGTTTTCGGATAACACGCGCTTGCAGAAACCGTGAATGGTGAAGACTGCCGCTTCGTCAAAACTCACCAATGCCAGTTGCAGGCGTTGGATGCAGTCGTGGAGCGGCGCTTCTAAGGGCAACGATTCGTAGGTTTCGGCGTGTGGACGCTGTTCCAGATAGGCGAGCGCGTCGGCGAGGCGTTTGCGGATGCGGTCACGTAATTCGGCAGTGGCAGCTTCGGTGTAGGTGACGACCAGAATTTTGTCGACTTTGAGACCGTAGACGGCGATTAGGCGCAGGTAAAGCCATGAAATCGTCCAAGTCTTGCCCGTGCCAGCGCTGGCTTCGATGAGGTTGGTTCCAACGAGGGGAACGCTTTGGGCGTGGAGTGTTTGCATGATTTAGGCTTCCCCGTGCTGTGCCAGCGTGTCGTAAATCTTGGCAGGCTCAAAAATCACAGCCGCACCCCATTCGCCAAAACCACCACGGCTGTTAATGGCAGCGACCCACGTATCCAATGCCGCCCGTTTCGCATCCGCCTGTTCGGAGTTTTTACCCTTGATTTCCAATACCAAGGTTTTGCCATTGCTCAACCGAATCAGAAAGTCCGGTACATAACGCCGTTTTGAACCGCGCCATAAATACAGCACTTGAAAACCCAAGTGATCATTTTTGGCGTAGCTATGCACCCGTTCCGAGTTTTCCAACACACCCGCGACATAATGCTCCCAAGTGCTGTCATCAACGACGTGGGAAATTTGCGATTTGCTGGTCTCAAAACAAGGCTTGGTGCTATACCACACGGGCATATCGGCAGTGGAGGATTGCGGTTTGTCGGTATCAAAAATCGGCTCTAAGCGTTCGCTATTTTGCTCGGTGACAAAGCGCAGCAAGTGTTGCACGATAATGTCGATATTCAGCCCAATCAAGATACGCTTGCGTAACGGTTCTTGGTGGTAGTCGGACGGGATATTCAACACTTCCGAATCAATAAACTGTTCAACCAAGCGAATCAGTTGCAGCAACAAATATTCCCGATTGCCTTTGAAAGCCGCTTGCAATTGATCGAAGGCTTTTTGAGCAGCACGGAATACCAAGCGTTGCAGGCGGAAACCTTCCGGGAGCAGTGCAAGGTCGATGCCATGTACCTGATCCAAAGCCGTTGCACCACCCAAGGCTGGAGCAAGATCAGCAGAAACCGGTGTCAGTGACGGATCAAGCGTCAGCGTTTCCACCTGTGACCAGTCAATGTGCAATTCGGGGCGAACGACGGTATCAATGCGCAGCACATTAGGCCAGCGGATTTCCAGCGCATGGCGTTCTGGCAGTGACTTGATCTGAGTGCTGGGTTTGGGTGGCGGCGGCGGTACGCCGTCATCCCCCACATCCTGAAAAATGGAAAGCGGCACACCAAACACGTTGACGTATTCGGGGATGAACAAGCCATTTTCATCCCGGTCATAGGACACGCGCCGCAAACCGCGCCCGATTACTTGTTCACACAGCAATTGGCTGGAGAAGGCGCGTAAGCCCATGATGTGGGTGACGTTCTTGGCATCCCAGCCTTCCGAGAGCATGGCAACGGAAATCACGTTCTGCAAATCTTGCCCAGCCGCACCGCGTTTGCCGACGTTATCAATGATCTCGCGCAGCAACGCCTCTTTTTTCAGGGCTTGCAATTCCTGCTTGCGGGTAAGGGGAATATTGGCAGCGTGGATAATGGCTTGAAGCTGAGCTTCGTAACCTTTGTCAGCGGTAGATGCTTCCCCGACCTCGGCTTTTTCCAACACTCTGGAATCCACGCGCAAAGTACGTTCGGGCGCTTGCAGTTCTGCCCAATGCGCATCGCCTGCCCGAAAATAATGTTCCACCCGTGCGGCGGTTTCGGTACGGTTGCAGACCGTCAACATCACAGGCGGTGAAGTGTGACCGGCGGCTTGCCAACTGTGTAATGCTGCTCGCCAATCTGCCCCCAACAGGGTGTAGGCGGTTTGCACCAATTCCGGCAAGGGTTCGGTGGCTTGTGCGCCTTTGCGGTTCAAATCTTCGGCAACATCAGCTTCAGCATACAAGTGATAGAGTTTGGAGCGGTAGGTTTTGGCATTCGGTAACGCATCGTCACGCACCACCACTCGCGGGGTTTTCACCAGCCCGGCCTCAATCGCATCGTACAAGCCGAAATCGGAAATGACCCACGGAAACAATGCCGATTCGGTATTGCGCTTACCAGTCGGGGCAAACGGGGTGGCGGAGAGATCGAAACAACGAGTAATGCGGCGCGTTTTGTGGATGCGGTCTAGCCCTTCAATCCAACGGGTCGCCTCATCCAGATCAATGCCTTGTTCAGCGGCTTGCGCTTTGCTGATTTTGAGTTCGGCGGGTTTGCGGTAAGCGTGGTGGGCTTCGTCGTTGATCACCAGCAGGCCGCGCTTGCCTGCTAGTTTACCCAATACCCGGCGGGTAAAGGCTTCATCGTTTTCTGCGCCTTTTTTCTGTACCGAACGCTCCGGTTCTTTCAAGGGCATCAGGCTGTGCCAGTTTTCAATCAGCACTTCCATCTGATTGAGTTTGTGGCGCAACGAGGTATTCGGGCAAAGACCGAAAGCATCGTAATAGTTGTCGGTTGCCCCCGGTTGCAACACTTGCAAACGTTCCTTGACGGTCAAGCCTGGTGCAATGATCAGGATGTTGCTGGAAAATTCCTTGTGGCGTTTCGGAAACGCAAGAGCATTGAGTACCTGCCATGTAATCAGCATCGCCATGACGGTGGTTTTGCCTGTACCTGTCGCCATTTTGCTGCACAAACGTTCCCACGCGCCGCCATCGCCTTCAATCGCAATGCCTTGCTTGTAATCGGGCAGAGCTTCTACCCACCAGATCAGGGTTTCGATGGCTTCCAGTTGGCAGAAATAGAAGGGGTAATCGCGGGCAGTGCTGTCGTGCCAATGTTCCAGCAGGCTGCGGGTAATCGTGGTGATACCGGGGTAGCCAGCAGTGCGCCATGCGTCCACCCGTTCACGGATTTGGTTGACCAGCGGCAATTCGACTTCGCGGCTGGTGTTGTTGCGGGTGTCGAAAATCTCGTAACTAGCGCGGCGGCGGCTGGCTGTCTGTTCCAACTTGGGGCTGGTGGAACTGCTCTGTGCCACCTTGCGCCAGTGCTGTTGTGGGCAGGCGTAGGGGCTATTGATGATCAGGGATTTAGGAGTGGTCATGGCAATTTATTCCCTCTGAGTGGGCCTTTAATGCCACTGGCTTGCAGGCGTTTTTCCTGCGGTGAACCTTCACGAATATCGACACCACTGTTAGTGTGTACCCAAATGAATGGTGCGATGTTGGCTTGCTGGGCTGCACGAGTCAGATTATACAAATCAGCTTGTTGTTCCTGTTTGAGCCAAGTTTTTAGCCATTCTAACTTATTGATGATGGCACCGACCTCACCTGTCGAGGCTGGATGAACTTCAACCCAGATAGCCAACTCCGTGGTATCAGGTTTACAACCGATACCGTAATCCCAACGGCTGCTGTTAGGCTCAACGGTTTTTTTGGCTGTGTCTAGGTCAATGCTGCCGGTTGGTTTGGTAACACCAAGGGTTTCTTTTACCGCGCGTAATCCCGGTTTACAGGGAGTTTCGACATCTGATTTTTCAACGGCTTCACAAAACGCGCTGGCATTGGGTGTAGTTTTCTTCTTCGCCATGTTATGCCCTTAAAAACCAGCACGATTAACGACTTGTGAAACCACATCACCCGCCCGCCCCGCAAATTCGGTAAGCCCGCCCCAATGTGCTTGTGCTGGATTATCCGAACCGGGGTCAAGTGCTGAAATGTCTTCAACGATGCCACTGCGTTGGAAGTAATACACCTTGTATTGTTGCTTTAAGGCAAGCTCAGCCGTTAGGGTATCTGCGTCCTGTTCCAAGTTGAATATGCCCAATACATCTTGGGGAGTTCCTTGTTTTTGTTGGCAAATACGCAAAGCCCACAACATATCCAGCACTTGAGGGGAATGGGTAGACAGCAGCACTTTATGCCCGCGAGCCAACAAGGTGAGGATCATGTAAAGCGTGATATTGATGGCTTGTGGGTGTAGCCCCATTTCCGGCTCTTCGATCACTACCCAGTTCCAGAACGGTAGTTTAGGCTCTTTTACAAGCCCTACTTCTTCAAATAACAAATACAAGCCTAATAGCAGTGGCGTAAATTCCCTTTGCCCTGCTGACCAAGCAAGAAAGGGTAAACCTTGCGGGCCATTCGGAATGTCCAGCATGAGTTTACGTACAAAATCTACTTCGTCATCGCGATAGGTCAGTTGCGCTCCAGCATAAATCTGCTCACTGATATGTTTGCCTATTGTTTCAGGCAGAATCTTGTGTGGAGATAAGTCCGACTCAATGGCAAATTTATTTTGCAGGATGCTATGCACCCTGTCGCTGAAGTGACGTAATGTGAATGGATCACCAAAATGGTATTTGCCAAAATCTTGGCTCATGCCACGGGGCAGGCTTATCACCCGTTGTGCTGGAATATAGAAGAGTTGCTCATAAGCGCCCAATTGACTTCGATTAATATCAACCGTTGATTCTTTTAAGTGCTCAATGAGATCAACATTTTGTCCATTGATGCTTATATCGGAATGCTTCGGCTTCCATAATGCAGACATATTCCGACCAAAGTAGCCATCAAGGAATGCATCACTTCTACCTTTAAAATTCATGCTGTTCTTTTTGAACGTGGCATCAATATAGTCGCGATCTATCAGCAGTTTCAATGTTTGCAGAAAAATGCTCTTGCCCGTCGCCTGCGGCCCGACCAGCACAGTCAAATTGCCAAGTTCAATGTTAGCCTGCTTGATCGGCCCTATATTGCGCATTGAAATGTCAAATTTGTTCTGTGAGGTATTTTTCATGTTCTGCATCAATCCAACTCCATCACTTTCAGCGATTCTATCCCACGGTCATCCACGATCTTAACGGCGATGCGCTTGTGGTCACCTGCCGCAAATGGCAAGGAAACCGTGCCGTGGAACGCATCCAACCGCGTTTCGTCGAGTTCAGCGCGGATGTCTTTCTTGAGTTTATACCAGCCGTCCTGTTTGCCTGCCATTGGGAAGAAAACTTGTGCAGGGAACAGCGAACGGTTGTCGTAGTCGGTGTCCAGCGACCAGACGGCGATGCGGTTTTTGCCGCCGGATTGCAACTCGCCCTTGGTGGTGTCGAAGTAGTCGAAACCGTGGACTTCGACTTCGTAGAGGGGGGAGATAGAGGGGAGCTTGCGCACTTCTACGTCGGGTTGTCCCATGAGCCAGAAACTTTGGTTGTTGGCGCGTTGTTTTTTGAGGTCTTCGGTGAGCAGGTCGGTGTTCATTTGCGCTTTCAGGGCGGTGATGCCTTTGGTTGCGTCGATGTCTTTGGCGGCTTCGGGGTCGAAAGTGAAGGCGCAAAACACGATCATTTTCGGCAGCGGGAACAGTTCCCCGGCTTCGCGCAGGGCATTTTCGACTTGGCGTTGTTCGAGGGCGGCGTGTTCGGGGCCGAAACTGACCACCACGCGCTCGCCGGTATCGAGTGTGCCGCTGCTGTGCAGATAGCGTGTACCGGGCAAGGTTTCGAGTTCGGCGAATTTGAGCATTTGCTTGTTTTTGCCACGGATGCCGGTTTTCATCAATTCGTCGCGCCATTGGGTCTGGCGGGACGTTTCACCGCTGCGGGCAACGCTGTTGTCGGCTTGGGTGGGTTGCACGGCATCGTTAAGTGACAGCACGGTGGGGAATGGCACGGCTTCGAGCGAAAACGGGCCGGTGATGCGCAGTTTGTCTTTGGCGATTTGCGGCTGGTCGTAGAGGGTTTCTTGTCCGGCGTTGGCTGCGATGCTGTCGTCCATGCGGCGTTGCAGGGTTTGACGCGCCGTGTGGAAAGCGTCGAATGGGGCGCGGGCGGATTCTGGCCAATCGGCGGGGAAATCGAACGGCACATCCCATTCTTGTAGGTCGGACTTTAGTCCGACACGTCGGGCTGAAGCCCGACCTACAGCCTTCTGCAACGCCGACAAAATACTCAACGGATCAATCCGTTCATGCACATGCAAACTCACCGTATCCACCGCAAAACTGGTACGTTCCGCCTTCCCCGCCCAATTCAAAAACGGCGACTGCATCCGCTTGAGTTCCGCCAACGCCTCGCGCATCACCGCTGCATCGCCACTCGCCAGCGCATCATCAATCAGTTGCTCCACCTTGAGACCTTGCTGCTTAGGTGGCGTAGGCGGTGCTACTGGCGCAGTCAGATCAAGGGATTCAGCAGGTCGAGTATCAGCAGTTTTGTTGGCAGGCATGAGGCAACATCAGGTTACACAATAATAATGGCGATTGTACCCGAAAAATTTTCATGATGTGTCAACCGAACCTGAGCTTAATCGTTATACATACTGACTAAGCCCAAGAGTCCCTAAAATAGTCATCATAAAAATTCACAGCCCTTAATGCTTTCAAACCCTCCTGCGCCGGAGGGTTTTATTTTTCAGGGACATTCGCCGGACTGAACTTCACCCGCACCCGCAACTGCCGCAAAACATCCGACGGCACACTGTCCGGCATTAAAATCAGCGAATACAATTTGCCATTCAGCGTCCGCCAATTCAGCACACACCCCCACGGATGCAAAAAGCTGCTGTCATCCAACCGCGCAAAAAATCCCGCAGAAGCAGTACGCACCAAGGCATTATCCACCTGATAAAAACGCACTTCCTGCACCGCATTCGGCGCAACCCGGCTAATATGCAGCCGCCAGTAATAACGCAACGACAGTGCAATCAATACCAGCAACAAGCCCTTGCCCCACCAGGGCAGCGCAGGCATCAAGCACACCACCACCGCCGCCAGCAAATGACTTGCCAGAATAAAAACCGCCAATCGCCGTGAAACCACTGGCTGCAAATACAAGGGCGGCTGATTATCCAACGCTGATCAGCACACTAAGGCACGCAATAATGCCCGCGCATTCGCCATGCCCACCACCAAATTCTGGTGAATATCGTCCATCGTGATCTCTTCGTTATCTTTACCCGCTGCCCAGTTAGCAACCACAGCACACGCGGCGTAACAAAGATCCAATTCGCGGGCAAGCGCCGCTTCTGGCATGGCAGTCATGCCCACCAAATCGCAGCCGTCGCGTTCCAAACGGGTAATTTCAGCAGCGGTTTCCAAACGCGGGCCTTGGGTAGCGGCATACGTGCCACGCGGAACCACATCCAATTTCGCGCATTCAGCCGCTGCCAGCAACGCATTGCGCACTTCCGCACAATACGGCCAAGAAAAATCAATGTGGGTCACATCGGTCAAGCCGTCTTCAAAAAAGGTATGCGCCCGCCCGTGCGTGTAATCAATAATCTGATCGGGAATCACCAAGCGCATCGGCTGCATTTCCGGCGTAATCCCGCCCACGGCGGCAATCGCCACGATTTTTTTCACCCCCAAACTCTTCAGCGCCCATAAATTCGCGCGGTAATTCACCCGATGCGGGGGGATATTGTGGGTGTAACCGTGCCGTGCCAGAAATACAATACGCTTACCAGCGATCATGCCATGCGTCACCGGGCCGGACGGCTCGCCGTAAGGCGTATGCACCACTTCACGGTGAATCACTTCCAAGCCTTCAATTTCGGTCAGCCCAGTGCCGCCGATTACTGCAAATTCAATAGCACTCATTTCATAACCCTTTTACTGCATAAATACCGTTGGCGTTACGCCAATATTCCTTGTAATCCATCCCGAAACCGAACACGTAGCGATCCGGCAATTCCAGCGCCGAAAAATCGCGGTGAACGCCTTCAACCCGACGCTCGTGTTGCTTATCCGCCAAAACCGCCACATGCACGCTTGCCGCACCCTGTTCCCAACACCAATGGGTAATTTCACGCAAGGTATAACCTTCATCGAGAATATCATCGAGTAACAAAACATTCCGCCCTGCTAACGATGTATCCGGCTTGTGCAACCAGGCAATCGTTTTACTGCCACTGGTTTTGCCACGGTAGCGCGTGGCGTGCAAATAATCCTGTTCCAAGGGGAACGCCAAGCGTGTCAGCAAATGTCCCGTCAAGATCACCCCGCCGGTCATAACACACAACACCAGCGGGTTTTTATCCGCCAGTTTTTCAGTAATTTCAGCCGCCATTTTATCCAACATGGCAGCAATATCCTCAGCGGAATACAATAAATCAGCGTCTGCCATCGCACGGGCAGCATCAGCGGCTGTGATAACCATTTGTTCACCTATTGTTCAAGCAATCTTGGTATTCTAACTTAAATCAACAAATCGTCATGAAAAAACAAAAATGTGATCGCCGGGTATTGCATTATAACAATCAGAATATTATGATTTGCTTATATTAAGTAAACCCTTTTAACGCGCACACAAGCGCATGACTCTCCGCTAGAGGTATATATTATGAAACATACAAAAATCGCTCTGATGGTTGCATTGCTGGCTGCTTCCGGTGCTGCATCTGCTGAATTCTTTGACGGCTTCGACAATGGCAGTGGCGTAGGTCAAGGTCAGGGTCAAGGTCAGGCTAACACTAGTGGTCAAGGTCAAGGTTACGGCACTGGCGCTGGCGACATGAGTGGCTGGGGTCGTGGCAAAGGCGACGCAGACGGCGAAGTTGATTTCACCATCACTTTCAAAGGCAAAGGCAAAACCGACATGGCTGCTGACACTTATGGTCAAGGTCGTGGCGATGGCTCTACCAATGTACAAGGCAGTGGCTACGGTTACGGCGATGGCAACAGCAATATGTACGGCTATAGCAACACTTCTGCTAACGGTGCTAACGGCGGCAACCCTTGGGGTGGCTACGGTATGCCTAACATGATGCAACAAGCACCAGCTATGCAGCAAATGCCTGCTCAAGGTCAAATGCCAACAGCAGCAGCAGCACCTGCTCAAGGTCAAATGATGCAGCAGGAAATGCCTGGCTACGGTTACAGCCCAATGATGATGGCACCTGGCTACGCGATGCAAGCGCCTAGCTTCGAGCAAATCCAAAAGCAAATGGAAATGCAACGTGCTCAAGCTGATGCTTTCTTCAAGAAAGTAGAAGAACAGCGTGCGGCAATGGCTGCTCAACAGCAAAAAATGGTTGAAGCCAACAAAGCGGCTGCTCCTGCTGCTACCGCTACAGCACCTGCTGCGCCAGCCGCTCCTGCTGCTGAAGTGAAAGTTGAAGCGGCTGCTCCTGCTGCTGCACCTGCTGCACCAGTCGCTCCTGCTGCTACAAACTAAGAAAGAAGAACCCCCTCCCCAACCCTCCCCTTATCAGGGAAGGGCGTAGGAGAGACAGACACCCCTCTTGTTCCTCCCTTGATAAGGGGAGGTTAGGAGGGGTTTCTTTTTGTGGCTTCCACACACTCGCGCACCAGCCCCGCCCCTCGGTAAATAAAGCCGCTGTAAACCTGCACTAAACTCGCCCCCGCCGCCAATTTCGCTTGCGCATCCGCCCCCGACAAAATCCCCCCTACCCCAATAATCGGAATCCGGCTATCCATATCCGCCCGGAACTGCCGAATCACTTCTGTCGAATGCTGCGTCAATGGCTTACCGCTCAATCCACCTTGTTCATTGGCATGAGGCAAACCTTGCACCGTTGATTTATCCAAAGTCGTATTGGTCGCAATCAAGCCATCAATCTGCACCTCGGAAAACACCTGCGCCATATCGCGGATTTCCACCTCGCTCAAATCCGGCGCAACCTTAATCGCCACCGGCACGTAACGCCCGTATTGCTGGACAAGTCGATTTTGCTCTTCCCGCAATGTCACCAACAAACGCTTCAATTCATCCCCGTATTGCAAAGTGCGCAATCCCGGCGTATTCGGCGAAGAAATATTGACCGTGATGTAATGCGCCACAGGGTAAGCTTTACGCAAACCGATTAGGTAATCATCCGCCGCTTTCTCAACCGGTGTATCGAAGTTTTTACCGATATTGATGCCAATAATGCCGGGGTAACGCGCTTTGGAGACATTCTCCAGCAAATAATCAATCCCGTGATTATTGAAGCCCATGCGGTTGATAATGGCTTGCGCTTTGGGTAAACGGAACAAACGCGGTTTAGGGTTGCCGGGTTGCGGACGTGGTGTCACTGTGCCAATTTCAATAAAGCCAAAGCCCAACGCTGCCAATGCGTCGATATATTCGCCGTTTTTGTCCAGCCCTGCTGCCAAACCGACGGGATTCGGGAACTCAATACCCATTACCGTGATGGTCTTGCCCGGCAACGCTGCCGGTTTGCCCAATACGCCGGTTTTGCCAGCCAGTTTCAAGGAATCCAGTGCCAGATGGTGTGAGGTTTCAGCGGGAAAGAGAAAAAGCAGATCGCGTAGGAGTGTGTACACAGAAAAATCCCCGGTTCAGGATGAAACCGGGGATTATAGAGGTTTAACGCATATTTTCCAGCGCAGCAATGCGGTCTTCCAACGGTGGGTGCGTCATGAAGATTTTCTTCAAGCCATCGCCCAAGCCACCGGCAATCCCGAATGCTGCCATGCCACCGGGTAAATCGTGTACCGCATGGGCACTTTGCAAGCGTTTCAGCGCATTGATCATTTTCTGACGACCAGCCAAATCCGCACCGGCAATATCCGCTTTGAATTCGCGGTAACGTGAAAACCACATCACAATCGCGGTTGCCAAGAATCCCAGCAGAATATCGGCAATGAACGAACCCACAAAATAACCAATGCCCGGCCCGCTGTTTTCGCTATTGTTACCACGGAAGAAATTATCGACCATCATGCCAATCAACCGCGCAAAAATAATCACGAAGGTGTTCAACACGCCTTGCAGCAAGGTTTGCGTCACCATGTCGCCATTGGCAACGTGACCGATTTCATGCCCCAATACCGCTTCGACTTCATCCGCCGTCATGCGATCCAACAAGCCTTGGCTGACTGCCACCAGCGCATTGTTACGGCTGGCACCTGTTGCAAATGCATTCGGGTCAGGTGAATGGAAAATCCCGACTTCGGGCATTCCAATGCCGGACTTTTCGGCTTGGCGGCGCACCGTTTCCACCAACCAACGTTCTTGCGCCGTGCGTGGGGTTTCAATGATTTGCACGCCCATGCTGCGCTTTGCCATCCATTTGGACATTAGCAAGCTGATAAACGAGCCGCCAAAGCCCATCACAACCGCCAGCATCATAATGCCGCTCATGCTGCCCGCACTCATATTAATGCCGAACAGCCTGCCAATAATATTCATCGAAACAAACAGCACGACCATCACCGCAAGGTTCGTCAGTGCCAATAAAGCAATCCGCATCATGTCTTTTAACCTCTGTATTGAATGTTATGTCATGGATATTAGGTCACGCGGGGCTGGATTCAAGTTTTCCTTACTAATTGACGCTTATCTCCAGACCAGTGACATTTTGGTAGCCCTTCGGTAACAATTTGCCGCGTTTCGCACGCTCGCTGCGATACTCGTCCAGTTCCACACCCTTGATGGTTTTGAACTGCTTACCGGCACGAATCAGCAACGCCGCATTCGCAGGCAAAATCGCCGCAAACTGCACGGTTTCATCGGCAATGCCCAACCCGCCTTTTTTCAGGCTGATCAACTTATTGCCTTTGCCTTTGGAAAGTTGCGGCACATCTTGCAAGCCTATCACCAGCACATAACCCGATGATGACACCAGCACCAGCGAGTCGGTGGCAATGTTCGTCACCAACAACGGCTGCAAAATCGCTACGCCGTCGCCCACCGTCAAGGTCACTTTGCCCGCTTTCACCCGGCTTTGCATCTCGCCAAAGGCACACAAGAAACCGTAACCTTCCGCCGAATGCAGCAAATACTGGTCGCTGTCTTTGCCCATTAGCGCGTATTGGAATTTCGCGCCTGCCGGTGGTGCCAGTTTGCCCGTCAACGGTTCACCTTGCCCGCGTGCCGAGGGCAAGGCATTCGCTGGCAATGTATAGGTGCGCCCGGTGTTATCCAGTAACACCACTTGCTGGCTGGAACGCCCGCGTACCGAAGTCAGGAATTCATCACCCTGCTTGTAGCTCAATGAAGTCGGGTCAATATCATGCCCTTTTGCCGAGCGAATCCAGCCCATTTTCGACACCACTACCGTCACTGGCTCGGATGGCGTTAACGCGGTTTCGTCCAACACTTGTGCTGCTGCGCGTTCTTGCAAGGGAGAACGCCGTGCATCACCGTACAACTTCGCATCTTCTTTCAGCTCTTTGCGGATCAAACTGGTCAATTTAGTATCCGAACCCAGCAATGCCAGCAAGGTTTCTTTTTCCTTTTCCAACTCGTCCAATTCGCCGCGAATCTTCATTTCCTCCAAACGCGCCAATTGGCGCAATTTGGTATCCAGAATGTAATCCGCCTGAATCTCGGTTAACTCGAAACGGCGCATCAGCACCACTTTCGGCTCGTCTTCGGTGCGGATAATGTGGATCACTTCATCAATATTGAGGAACGCCACCAACAAACCCGCCAATAAATGCAGGCGTTTTTCGACTTTATCCAGCCGCCATTGCAAGCGGCGCGTCACCGTTTGCCGCCGGAAGGTCAGCCATTCGGTCAAAATATGCAGCAAGTTTTTGACTTGCGGGCGACCATTCAGACCGATCATATTCATATTGACGCGGTAACTGCGCTCTAAATCGGTGCTGGCGAACAAATGCGACATCAGCATGTCCACGTCCACGCGGTTGGAACGCGGCACGATGACCAAACGTACCGGCTGTTCGTGGTCGGATTCATCACGTAAATCTTCCACCAACGGCAGTTTCTTCGCCTGCATTTGCGCGGCGATTTGCTCCAGAATCTTGCTGCCCGACACCTGATACGGCAAGGCGGTAATAATAATGTCGCCGTCTTCGATTTCGTAACGCGCCCGCATTCGGAATGTGCCGTTGCCTTTTTCATAAAGCGCGAGGAAATCTGCCGCCGGGGTAATGATTTCGGCTTCGGTAGGAAAATCCGGCGCGGGAATGTGCTGATGCAGATCCTGCAAAGTCGCATTGGGGTGATCCAGCAAATGCAGACAAGCATTCACCACTTCACGCAGGTTATGCGGCGGAATATCGGTCGCCATCCCCACCGCAATGCCGCTGCCACCGTTGAGCAAAATATTCGGCAAACGTGCGGGCAAAATGGTTGGCTCTTCCAACGAACCATCGAAATTCGGTTGCCATTGCGCCGTGCCCTGCCCCAATTCTTGCAGCAACACTTTGGCGTAAGCAGTCAAACGCGATTCGGTGTAACGCATTGCCGCAAACGATTTCGGGTCATCTTGCGAACCCCAGTTGCCCTGCCCGTCCACCAGCGTGTAGCGGTAGGAAAACGGTTGCGCCATTAACACCATTGCTTCGTAACACGCCGAGTCGCCGTGCGGGTGGAATTTACCCAATACGTCACCGACAGTACGTGCTGATTTTTTGTGTTTGGAAGCTGCCGTCAATCCTAATTCGGACATGGCGTAGACAATGCGGCGTTGCACGGGCTTTAAGCCGTCGCCAAGATGTGGCAAGGCGCGGTCAAGAATGACGTACATGGAATAGTCGAGATAGGCTTTCTCGGTGTATTCCTGTAGCGGGAGGGTTTCGATGCCTTCGTAGTTCATGGGTATCCTTTATGCTGGCGGCACTAATGGGGGCAAAGCATAGGGGGGTATACCGAAGGACGCAAGTAATGGATTACGAAGCCCCCTCGCCCCTTGAGGGAGAGGGGGTTGGGGGTGAGGGGTATTAAACGTTCATGATCTTAATGGTCGGGAACTTGGTGCTGTAGTCTTTGGCTTTTTGTGCCAAACGCGCCGAAGCTTTGCGGGAAATGTCTTTGTAGATTTGCGCAACTTTGCCATCCGGGTCAGCCACCACGGTCGGGTTGCCGTTGTCGACTTGTTCGCGGATTTTGATGTCGAGTGGCAGACCACCGAGGTAGTTCACGCCGTATTGTTCTGCCATACGTTGACCACCGCCTTCGCCGAAGATGTGTTCGACCGTGCCGCAGTTGCTGCAAATGTGCATACTCATGTTTTCGACGATACCCAAGATAGGCACTTCAACTTTTTCAAACATTTTCAGACCTTTACGCGCATCCAGCAAGGCAATGTCTTGTGGGGTGGTGACAATGATTGCGCCAGATACCGGGATTTTCTGGGAAAGCGTCAATTGAATGTCGCCCGTGCCGGGTGGCAGGTCGATGACCAGATAATCCAAATCGCCCCAGTTGGTATCACCTAGCAATTGTTCCAGTGCTTGTGTGACCATCGGGCCGCGCCAGATCATTGGGGTGTCTTCTTCGATCAGAAAACCAATCGACATGGCTTTAATGCCGTGGTTTTGCATTGGCTCTAGGCTTTTGCCATCGCTGGATTCGGGTTGACCGCTGATGCCCAACATGCGCGGCTGGCTGGGACCGTAAATGTCCGCGTCAAGCATACCGACCGTTGCGCCGTCGGCTTTCAGGGCTAGTGCTAGGTTGACGGCGGTGGTGGATTTGCCGACCCCACCCTTGCCGGAAGCAACCGCGATAATGTTTTTAATGCCGTCTTTACGCTTGACGCTTTTCTGCACGGCGTGTGCTGCCACTTGGGTGGTGACGCTGACGTCTGTGTTGGTTGCGCCAGCGGCGGCTAAGGCGGCTTTGATTTCTGCTGCCAATTCATCCCGATAGTTGCCCGCCGGATAGCCTTGCACCACGCTGACGGCTACGTTGCCGCCTTCCACACTAATATCTTTCACTTGGTGCAGGGAAACAATGTCCTGCTCCAGATAACGGTCCTTGATGCCTTTCAGTAGCGTTTCAACTTGGTCACGGGTCATATCTGCCATTCTGTTCTCCTCAGTAAGCTGGAATATCTGGGCGGGATTCTACACTATCCAAGACCATACCCGAAATAAGCACCCATTCAGGGATGGTATTACCTAGCGATTTAGTCGGGAATGGGATGGGCAGGCAAAAGCGAATGGGTACGGGTAATCGAGATGGTATCTAAATAACCAGAGAAATTGGTGGGCCCAGTAGGACTCGAACCTACGACCAAGGGATTATGAGTCCCCTGCTCTAACCAACTGAGCTATAGGCCCTGAAAACGCTACGATCAGTTTGTCGGTAAGACACCCGGCTCGTATTCCAAGAAGCTGCGAAGCATATCCGAACGGCTCGGATGACGCAACTTGCGCAACGCTTTGGCTTCAATCTGACGGATACGTTCACGGGTTACGTCAAACTGCTTGCCCACTTCTTCCAGCGTGTGGTCGGTATTCATGTCGATACCGAAACGCATCCGCAGGACTTTCGCTTCGCGGGAAGTCAAACTGGACAAGACATCTCGGGTCACTTCCGACAAGCTTGAAGTGGTCGCTGACTCAATCGGCGACAAAATATTGCCATCTTCGATGAAATCACCCAAGTGTGAATCTTCATCATCACCGATCGGTGTTTCCATCGAAATCGGCTCTTTGGCAATTTTCAGCACTTTGCGGATTTTATCTTCCGGCATATCCATCGCTTCAGCCAATTCTTCCGGCGTAGCTTCGCGACCTTTTTCCTGCAACAGCTTGCGCGAAATGCGGTTGAGCTTGTTGATGGTTTCGATCATGTGTACCGGAATACGGATAGTACGAGCCTGATCCGCAATCGAGCGTGTAATCGCCTGACGTATCCACCAAGTGGCATAAGTCGAGAACTTGTAACCACGGCGGTATTCAAACTTATCCACCGCTTTCATCAAACCGATATTGCCTTCCTGAATCAAATCAAGGAATTGCAAACCACGGTTAGTGTACTTCTTCGCAATGGAAATCACCAAACGCAGGTTGGCTTCGACCATTTCCTTTTTCGCACGACGCGCCTTGGCTTCGCCCACCGACATGCTGCGGTTAATGTCTTTGATTTGCGAAATGGATAAGTTGCATTCGCGTTCGACGCCTAATAATTCCTGCTGCGCTTCGTGAATCTTCGGCAGGAAATTCTGTAGACGGGTATGGTCGCCACGTTTATCAACACAGTAGCGGTCTAACCATTCCAGATCGGTTTCATTTTGCGGGAAACTGTCGATGAAATCCTGACGCGCCATACCGCCTTTTTGGACGCACAGTTTCATAATGTGGCGTTCATTCTGGCGAATCCGATCCACAATTTCATTCAACTGCACGGTCAACTGTTCGATGATCGGCTGTGCCAGACGGAATTCCATGAACTTGAGCGCCACCGCATCACGGGTTGCGGTATAGGCAGCCTGATCATTGCTGGCGCAAGCCGCTTTAGATGCCTCATACAACTCGCGCAGTTCTGCAAACTTAATCCGCGCTTCTTCAGGATCAGGTCCTGTATCAACTGGGTCAGCCGCGTCTTCGTCATCCTCTTCTTCAACGACTGCCACTGCGTCTTCTTCAGCCGCAATCGTCGCCTCTTCCAACTCTTCCGGCACAGTAACCTGAAACGCCGTCAGGTCTTCATCAGGGTTAACAAAGCCATTGATGATGTCGGTTAAACGGATTTCCTCGGAATCAATCAGGCTGGCTTTTTCCAGCAGAACTTCCGTCGAGGCTGGGTATTGCGCCAACGCCCGCAGAATTTCGTTCAAACCCTCTTCGATACGGATCGCAATCTGAATTTCGCCTTCACGAGTCAAGAGTTCCACAGTACCCATTTCGCGCATATACATACGCACTGGGTCAGTGGTTCGCCCAAAATCGCCATCCACATTCGCCAACGCAGCGGCTGCTTCTTCAGCGGCTTCATCGTCGGCTTGTACCGCTTCATCGTTTAGCAGTAAGGAATCGGCATCCGGGGCATGTTCATACACCGTTATGCCCATATCGTTGATCATCGCAACAATATCTTCAATCTGCTCCGGGTCAACGATGGTATCGGGAAGGTGGTCGTTGACCTCAGCATAGGTGAGGTAGCCCTGCTCCTTACCTTTGGCAATTAACTCTTTCAAGCTGGACTGCTGCTCTTCTTGACTCATGCCCTAAAACTCTCTGGAAAAAAGGTCGGTAACTATATCACATTTTTCTAAAATGCAACCACATGTGCTCGCTCACGCCCCCGGACTTTTATAGTCCTGGAGCAGTAAATAAGCTAAATCACTACGTTCTTGCTCGCTCAATGCTTGGGTTTGACCCCGATGCAACAAAGCTTCAAGTTGCTTTTGACGCGATTGCCGTCTGATTTGTTGCAGACAGTCGGCAAATTCACGCCGTATAACGGTTTCATCATCCGTCTCAGGTCGCCAGTTGGTGAGGCGCTGAATAATAGCCTCATGTTCCGTCTGGCGAAAACGCTCTAATAGACCCGCCAAATGTATATGGGGGTTCTCCTCGATATTTTCAATGATAGCCGCCAGCAATGCTGTACCGGGCAAGTCATAGCCAAGAATTTGCTCGGAACTGCCCGCCACCTCCACCAACGTCGGGTAGTGCAATAGCAAGGCGATCGCGTGCCTTATCGGCGTGCGGCGTACATCTTGGTCGCCCAAACGCGCCTGATTATAGGCGAGCGGCGCATCCCCCGTTGAATTTTTTTTCAGGTGGCGGCGCACAACTTCCAAAGGCGTGTCGGTAAGTGTAGACAATTCTCCGAGAATTTGCTCGCGCAACAAAATAACCGGCATGGTGGCAAGCAATTTCAAACCGTCACTTAACAGGCGTGCTTTGCCTTCCTTGGTGCTCAAATTGAAACGTTCTTTCAACACTGCCAATAAATAAGCACTGAGTGTGAGTGCCTTGGCCAAGCTTGCTTCAAACGCTTCTTTACCGATTTGGCGGATTTGCGTATCGGGGTCTTCACCTTGCGGCAAAAACAAAAAGCGGATCTCTTTATCATCACGCAACTCTGGCAAGGCATTGTCCAAGGCTCGCCATGCCGCATCCCGCCCCGCACGGTCGCCATCAAAACAAAACACCACCTCCGGCACCAGACGCAATAATTGGCGGATGTGTTCCGGCGTGGTCGCCGTTCCCAAGGTTGCGACCGCATAGGTAATGCCGTATTGCGCCAGCGCAATCACATCCATATAACCTTCGACCACCAACAAACGTTCCAGCTTGCGGGTATCGTTACGCGCTTCAAACAGACCGTAAAGCTCAGCGCCTTTGTGGAACACCTCGGTTTCGGGTGAGTTCAGGTACTTGGGTGAACCATCGCCAATCACCCGCCCGCCAAAACCAATGACCCGCCCGCGCCGATCCCGGATCGGGAACATAATGCGCTCCCGAAAACGGTCATACACCCGCCCGGCGTCATTGCGAATCGCCATACCGCTGGCGACCAATTTATCCTCCCCGTAACGGGCTAATTCGCGCCCCAGCGAACTATTCGGCGGGGAAAACCCCAAACCAAAGCGTTTTGCCACGTCACTGCTCAAACCACGGCGTTGCAAATACCCAAGCGCATCAGGGTTTTGCGGCAATTGTGCTTGAAACCATACCGCTGCCTCTTCCAGCAAGGTATACAGGTTTTTATCTTTACGCGGGCGTTTTGGGGCATCCTCTGCACCTTCACGGGGAACCTGCACCCCAATGGTGCGAGCTAACGCCTCAATTGCCTCCGGGTATTCAAGATGTTCGTATTCCATTAAAAAAGTAATGGCCGACCCGTGTACCCCGCAACCAAAACAATGGTAGAACTGTTTGGTCGGACTCACCGTGAAAGAAGGCGTTTTTTCATTATGAAACGGGCAACACGCGGTATATTCGCGCCCTGCCTTTTTTAATGGCACACGCCCACCGATCACGTCGATAATGTCGACGCGAGCTAACAGTTGGTCAATGAACTCTTTTGGGATGCGACCTGCTGTACTCATAAGCTGTGTGCGATCTTGCTCCGTTGTGCTGGTAGCGTAGTATACGCTAATTAAGACCATGCTTTCTGGGCATGTCGACAAAAACGCGCTAAGGTGTCTAGCCCTAAACTGGCATTTTAGTCCATAATACTCGCCCTTTTATCGCCTGAGACTACGATGAGATACACTGAACTACCCCCATCGCAAGGGCTTTACGACCCTGGCTTTGAACACGATGCATGTGGCATGGGCTTTGTGGCTCACCTGAAAGGTGTCAAGTCACATCAAATCGTCCAACAGGCATTAAAAGTATTAACCCACATGGAACACCGTGGCGCTTGCGGCTGTGAGGAAAATACCGGCGACGGCTCAGGCATCCTGCTCCAGCTTCCGCATGAATTCCTCGTATCAGAGTGCAAATCACTCAATATTAAACTGCCCGCGCCCGGTCATTATGCGACGGGCATGGTGTTCCTGCCACAAGATGCCGACGCACGCGCTGAGGTTGCCGCAATCTTCGCCCGCATCATCGAAGAAGAAGGTCAAACCCTGCTCGGCTGGCGTGATGTCCCCACGAACCCTACCCCGATCGGCAAAACGGCGCTCAAAGCCATGCCCTTCATTCGCATGGCGTTCATTGCCAAATCTGACGACATTGCGGAAGGCATCGACTTTGAACGCAAGCTGTATGTTATCCGCAAGCGCACGCAAAATAGCGTGGATACCCCAGACGTTGCCGGGCATATTTATTTCCCCAGCCTGTCTTCACGCACGCTGGTCTACAAAGGGATGCTGACCACCGAACAGGTCGGGCAGTTCTACAAGGATTTAAGCAACCCGCACATGAAAACCGCCATTGCGATGATCCACTCGCGGTTTTCCACCAACACCTTCCCAAGCTGGGAACGGGCGCACCCCAACCGTTACCTGATCCATAATGGTGAAATCAACACCATGCGCGGTAACGTTAACTGGATGAATGCGCGTCAGGGCGTTATCAAAACCGACGTATTCAATACCGAAGTCGGCAAGCTGTTCCCCATTGTGAACCCCAACGGCAGTGACTCCGCGATGTTTGATAACACGCTGGAATTCATGTACTTGTCGGGCTATTCCCTGCCCCATGCCATGATGATGATGGTTCCCGAACCTTGGTCTAACCATGAAAGCATGAGCGCGGAAAAGAAAGCCTTCTACGAGTACCACAGTTGCTTAATGGAACCGTGGGATGGCCCTGCGGCAATGGGTTTCACCGATGGCACATTGGTGGGTGCGACGCTAGATCGTAACGGTTTACGCCCATCCCGTTACTACATCACCAACGATGACATGATCATTCTCGCCTCAGAAGTCGGTGTATTGGATGATCTCGACCAAAGCACCATCGTATCCAAGCAACGCCTGCAACCTGGGCGTATGTTGCTGGTTGATACCGCACAAGGGCGCATCATTGCGGACGAAGAAATCAAGCAACAAATGGCAACTGCAAAGCCTTACCAAGATTGGTTGGCGAACAATTTAGTGGAGCTGGCTGACCTGCCAGAAGCACCGCATCATGTGCTGCCGGAACACGAAACGCTGGTACAGCGTCAGAAAATGTTCGGCTACACCTACGAAGATGTGCGCAAAGTGCTGGTGCCAATGGCGTTGACCGGTATCGACCCCTTAGGTGCAATGGGCATCGACTCACCGATTGCCGTACTCTCTAATCAGGCGCAGCCATTATTCAACTATTTCAAGCAGTTGTTTGCACAGGTAACGAACCCACCGATTGACTCTATCCGTGAAGAGATCGTTACCTCCTCGTACACCACACTGGGTTCAGAAGGTGACATTACTGCGCCGAATGCCGCCAGTTGCCAACAAATCTTGCTGAAGACCCCGATTTTGGGCAATGAAGAGTTAGCCAAACTCACTCACGTGCAGCGTGAAGGTTTCCAATGCGTCACATTGCCAATCACCTTCCGTGCACGTGAAGGCGAAGCGGGTCTGGAAACCGCCCTCGAACACTTGTTTGCCGCCGCTGATCATGCCATCGACAACGGTGCTAATTTGATCGTGCTGTCTGACCGCTTGGCAGATGCCGATAATGCGCCGATTCCGTCACTGTTGGCGGTTGCTGGCTTGCATCACCATTTGATTCGTGACGGCAAGCGTACCCGCGTGAGTTTGATTCTTGAATCCGGCGAACCGCGTGAAGTGCACCATTTCTGCACCTTATTGGGTTACGGTGCGCAAGCCATTAACCCGTACTTGGCGTTTGAATCACTGGAGGATTTGATCCGTGAAGGTTTGTT
The DNA here is from genome assembly GCF_021650935.1 of Thiothrix winogradskyi. NCBI lineage: Bacteria > Pseudomonadati > Pseudomonadota > Gammaproteobacteria > Thiotrichales > Thiotrichaceae > Thiothrix > Thiothrix winogradskyi. The sequence continues at coordinate 3,615,245 of NZ_CP091244.1, forward strand.
GCCTAACCTTAAGCACGATTATGCCGTTCAGAAATACATCAAGGCGGTCACGAAAGGGGTGATTAAGGTGATGTCGAAAATCGGCATTTCCACGATCCAGTCTTACCGTGGTGCACAAATTTTTGAAGCACTGGGTATCAACAAGACGGTTATCGACAAGTATTTCACCGCTACCGCTTCACGCATTGGCGGGATCGACTTGACTATCATCGCCAAAGAAGCCTTGATGCGTCACCAATTGGCGTATGACCATCACGATGCCGAACAGCGCTCCCTGAAAGCGGGTAACGTGTTCCAGTGGCGTAATGAGGAAGAAGAGCACCAATACAACCCAGCCACCATTTACGCCCTGCAAAAGGCAGTACGGCTGGGCGACTACGGTTTGTACAAGCAATACAGCCGCTTGATGCACGAAGATGCTGAAGTCAAATTCAACTTGCGCAACTTGTTGGAGTTCAACTTTGCCGCACAGCCTATTACACTGAGTGAAGTGGAGCCTGCCAGTACCATTGTAAAACGCTTCAAATCCGGCGCAATGTCTTTCGGCTCCATCAGCCAAGAAGCACACGAAGCCTTGGCGATTGCGATGAACCGTCTTGGCGGGCGTTCCAACTCCGGTGAAGGTGGCGAAGATCCGGCACGTTTCATTCCCGACGCCAACGGCGATTCGCGTAACAGTGCCATCAAGCAGGTGGCATCTGGGCGTTTCGGTGTCACCAGTCACTACCTGAATAATGCGCAGGAAATCCAGATCAAGCTGGCACAAGGCGCAAAACCGGGTGAAGGTGGTCAGTTGCCGGGCAAGAAAGTCTATCCGTGGGTAGCGCGAGTGCGTGGCACAACACCGGGCGTGGGCTTAATTTCGCCACCACCGCATCATGATATTTACTCGATTGAAGATTTGGCACAGCTCATTCATGACCTGAAAAACGCCAACAAACGTGCACGCATCAACGTCAAGTTGGTATCCGAAGTCGGGGTCGGCACGATTGCAGCAGGCGTTGCCAAAGGTAAGGCGGATGTCATCCTGATTTCCGGTTATGACGGCGGCACGGGTGCTTCCCCGAAAACCAGTGTCCAACACGCCGGTTTGCCGTGGGAATTGGGGCTGGCAGAAACCCACCAAACGTTATTGCTCAATAACCTGCGTAGCCGCGTGCGTCTGGAAACCGACGGCAAGTTGATGACCGGGCGTGACGTAGCGGTGGCAGCATTGCTGGGTGCGGAAGAATACGGCTTTGCGACCCTGCCACTGGTGGCGCTGGGTTGCGTGATGATGCGCGTTTGCCATCAGGACACTTGCCCGGTCGGGATTGCGACCCAGAACCCCGAATTGCGCAAGAAGTACGCTGGCGACCCGCAATACGTGGTCAATTTGCTGATGTTCATCGCCGAAGAATTGCGCGAATACATGGCGAAACTCGGCTTCCGCACCATTGATGAAATGGTCGGGCGCGTCGATAAGCTGCGCCAAGGCACGGCGGAAGGTCACTGGAAAGCCAGCATGGTTGATTTGAGCACCCTGCTGCACACGCCAGAACTGGAAGAATGTGACGGTATCCGTTGTTTGCGTGAACAGGATCACGGCATTGCACAATCCTTGGATGAGCAAAAGCTCCTGAAAGCGTGCCAACCAGCGATTGATCACGGCACGGCGGTGACGGCTGAGTTCGAGATTAAGAACATTGACCGCGTAGCAGGCACGATTACCGGCTCAGAAGTAACGCGCAAATACGGTGCAGCAGGCTTGCCCGAAGACACCATCCGCCTGAAATTCAACGGCTCAGCCGGGCAAAGTTTCGGTGCATTCCTGCCTAAAGGCATGACGCTGGAACTCGAAGGCGATTCCAACGACTACATCGGCAAAGGTTTGTCCGGCGGCAAGATCATCGTTTACCCACGTAAAGATGCGCAATTTGCCGCAGAAGATAATATCCTGATCGGCAACGTGGCATTCTTTGGCGCAAGCGACGGTGAAGCCTATGTACGCGGGGTCGCGGGCGAGCGTTTCTGTGTGCGTAACTCCGGGGTGCGCGTCGTCGTTGAAGGCACGGGCGACCACGGTTGCGAATACATGACTGGCGGGCGCGTGGTAGTGTTGGGCAAGGTCGGGCGTAACTTCGGCGCGGGCATGTCCGGCGGCGTGGCTTATGTGTATGACCCCAGCGGCATTCTGGCAATCAGCGGTAACACTGAAATGGTGGCTTACAGCCCACTGAGTGATGCTAACGAGAAAGCCGAAGTCAAAGCCATGATCGAAAAGCATGTACTGTATACTGGCAGCACACGCGGTAGCCTGATTTTGGCGGACTGGAATAAATATTCAGCCGATTTCGTGCGCGTCATGCCGAACGACTACCAACGGATGCTGGAAACGATTCGTGCCTTTGAGCAGCAAGGGCTTTCCGGTGATGAAGCCTTGATGGCGGCTTTCACCGCAAACAATAGCGACGCTTCGCGTGTCAGTGGCAACTAAGGATTAAAGGTAACAATCATGGGTAAACCTACTGGTTTCATGGAATACCAGCGCGAGCTGCCAGCCGACCGCGCCCCGTTGGAACGGATTAAAGACTGGCGTGAATTCCACCTGCACTTCGAGCGCGAAGCGGAAAACCGCGAACAGGGTGCGCGCTGCATGGAATGCGGCATCCCCTTCTGCCAAACCGGGCAAATGCTGCCGGGTGGTGCGAGCGGTTGTCCGGTTCACAATCTGATTCCTGAATGGAATGACATGATCTTTCGCGGCTTGTGGAAAGAAGCCTACGAACGCCTGCGCATGACCAACAACTTCCCGGAATTTACCGGGCGGGTTTGCCCAGCACCGTGCGAAGGCTCTTGCACCCTCGGCATCAATGAACCACCCGTCACCATCAAATTGAACGAAGTGTCGATCATCGACAAAGCCTTCGAGGAAGGTTGGGTTAAGGCTGAACCGCCAACAGAACGCACTGGCAAAAAGGTTGCAGTAGTCGGTTCCGGCCCAGCAGGGTTGGCGTGTGCTGATCAACTCAACAAAGCCGGTCATGCCGTCACCGTTTACGAACGTGCGGATCGCATTGGCGGCTTGTTGATGTACGGCATTCCCAATATGAAGCTGGATAAGCAGGACATCGTGCAACGTCGCGTTGACCTGATGGCTGCCGAAGGCGTGAACTTCGTCACGGGTGTGGACGTAGGCAAAGACGTTTCTGCTGAACAGTTGCGCAGCGATTTTGATGCGGTGGTCTTGTGTGCAGGTGCGACCCAGCCACGTGATTTGCCAGTGGAAGGGCGTAACCTCAAGGGTGTGCATTTCGCGATGGATTTCCTCACCGCGAATACCAAAAGCTTGCTGGATTCGGGCTTAGCAGATGGTCACTACATTTCAGCACAAGGCTTGGATGTGATCGTTATCGGTGGCGGTGATACGGGCACGGATTGCGTGGGTACGTCAGTACGCCACGGCTGCAAATCGGTTACGCAACTGGAAATTATGCCGCGTGCGCCGGATGCGCGTGCGCCGGATAACCCTTGGCCGGAATGGCCGCGTGTGCACAAAGTCGATTACGGTCAGGAAGAAGCAGCGGCGGTGTTTGGGCGCGATCCACGTGATTACCTGATTTCCACCAAGAAACTGGTTGGTGATGAAAACGGTCATGTGAAAGAAATTCATACCGTTGGGGTGCGCTGGGAACAAGGTGCTGGCGGACGTATGAATTTGATCGAAGTCGAAGGCACCGAAGAAGTATTGCCCGCGCAATTGGTGTTACTGGCAATGGGCTTTACGGGGCCGGAAAAAACATTGGTGGATGCGCTGACACTGGACACTGACCCTCGCGGCAATGTCAAAGCCGACTACGGTAAATACACGACCAATCTTCCGGGCGTGTTTGCTGCGGGCGATATGCGCCGTGGGCAAAGTCTGGTGGTGTGGGCGATTAATGAAGGCCGCGAAGCCGCACGGGAATGTGATCGGTTTTTGATGGGCAAGACTTACTTGCCGTAAGCTCACGACGAAGTTGGGGGACTTTTGTCCCCTATACTGTCACAGTGCACCCACACGCCAAGCTGATTTCTACCGGCGAAATATGTTGGGCAGCCCCCATCTGATGCACATGCAACACCGCCAAGGTGTACGGATTAAACACCACCACGTCTTTCACCCCTTGTGACAGATAAAATGGTGGAGCAATCTGCAAATCCTTGGCTTCGTAACCCTTGCTAATGATTTCAATAACCGCTTCGGGAACCAATCTGATTGCCTCTTCCTCTTCATCAGGTTCTCGGCAGAAAACGGAAATATCAGGGCGTTTGAGTGAACCATTGGGGAAACTGACATAAACATCAGCAATATGGACACACTGACAAGCGTTAGCCGTTGTGGGTGTAATAGTGCTGCGGATACGGTCAACCGCGCGTTGATGACGGTAAACAGGTTGTGCTTCCCAGATCGCCAAGCCGTTGACAATTTCCAGCTTGATACCCAGCTCTTCTGCCTGCAAAAAACGGGAATCCATTGCACTCATCTCCTGATTGTTACCAATAGCGGTATTCTAACACAGCTTTTCCAACGTCAATGGCTATACTCTGGCAACGAAGCATGACTAAACCGGGGCAAGATTCAAGCCCTTGCGTTTACTTTTCGCCGCTTTGGTTTCAGCCTTGCCTGACTTCAGGGTGGGGTAACGATCGTAATAACGCGAATCCATGGCTTCCTGTTGTGATTTCACCATTAAGAACCCCACCACATTCGGTCTCACGCGCCGCAACTGCTCAATGACTGTCAGCAAGCGTTTGCGGTTAATGCGCTCTTCATCGGCAACAATCACCGTCGCTTCCGCCAATGACGACAAATAGAGCGCATCCGCGAAACCTGCCGTTGGCGGGCCGTCAATAATTATGCTATCGAAATGTTTGGTCGCCAGATTCAGCAATTGCGCCATTGCCGGGCTGGACACCATGCGCACGGGGTCAGCCATCAAGGTTCCCGCCAAAATCAGGTACAAGCCTTTCATATCGCGGGAAGGATGCGTCACGCTGGCAATATCGACCTCACCATTCAAGTAATTGCTCAAGCCTCTGGCATGTGGCAAACCCAATTTGACATGCACCGACGGGCGGCGCAAATCCGCATCAATCAGTAACACCTTCAAACCCTGCTGCGCCTGACTCATGGCAATATTCACCGCCGAGGTTGACTTGCCCTCCGCCGGATTCACACTGGTGATCAAGGTAACACGCGGGGCAACGCCTCCGGGCAGTACAAAACGTAAATTTGCGGTCATGACCCGATACGATTCCGCCAGCAACGAACCTGCATCGCGCACCGTCGCCAATGCCAAATTACCCTCGGATAAATGCCGCACATGCGGAATCGTCCCCAATATCGGCAACCCACTCAAGGTTTGTAACTCACTCACCGAAGCAACACCCTGACTCATGGTTTCACGCAATAACGCCGCACCAACCCCTAACATCAACCCAACTAAGCTGCCGATAATCAGATTCAGTAGTTTTTTAGGGCGGAATACATCGCTATCGGGAGCTGCCGCGTCCACCACTCGAATATTACTGCTGGTCACATTAGCGGCAACATTGACCTCCTTCATGCGTTGCAACAAACCATCGTACAAATCCCGGCTGGTTTCGACTTCGCGTTTCAAAGCGTTGTATTCAATGCTGCGGTCACGTAAATTAACTAACTCCCCTTTATAAACAGCCAGTTGATTACGCAAATCATCTTCCAGTTTTTTTGCCGCCGCGTATTCCGCTTGCAGGGATTGTTTCAGCCCCCCCACTTCCTGTTGCAATTGGCTGCGCACTTCCTGAATTTGTTGTTGCAAACGCTGCATATCCGGGAACGCGGGTTTAAACAGTTTGAGCTTCTCCTGATATTCCGCTTCCAAGGTATTCAGGTTTTGCTTTATGCCTTCTACCACCGGATTATTGAGGACTTCACGCACATTACCGTGCCTACGCCCTTGAATCATCTGGCTTTCGGCTTGAATACGGGCGCGTTCGGCAGCCCCTAATGCGGAATAGAGTTCATCGAGTTTTCGCTCCTGACTCGACTGGCTGTTATTCACTTCCAGAATGTCATTTTGCTTGGCATATTCAATCAGTTTGCCTTCTTGTAAGTTCAAACGCTGCCGCGCTTTCTCTAACTCCTGCTCCAGAAATTCCTTGGCGTAAGTATCTGTTTCACTTTGAGAGCTGATATTTTCCTTGATGAAAGCGTTAATCAGGGCGTTCACAATATCCGCTGATAATACCGGGTCAGGGCTTTCGTAAAATACTTTGACTAAATGCGTCTTTTCAATCGGCTCCACGTAAAGCTTTTCAACAAATTGCTGGGCGTAATCAGACGTCTTACCACCACCAGTAGCGGCTTGTTTAGCGGGTAAAACGTTATCAATAACCCCCTTGATAATCACTTTAACCGAAGCCAATAGGCTGAATTTTTCAGGGCGCTCAAACAAGCGGGTACGCAAATCCAGATCAGCAATGACCCGCTCCGCCAGCTTGCGGCTTTTCAACTGTTCGTATTGGGTACGGAAAAAAGGATCCTGCTCCCCCATATCCGGTGAAGCACTGGTGAGCGTACCAAAGTTAACAATTTGTACGCCCTCTTTCTCAATCTGGATCGTTGCCCCCGCACGGTAAGATGGGGTTGCTGTCCAAGTAAAATAAACCGTCAGCAAGATAATGGATAAGGTTGTCAGTAAGAAAGTCCATTTTTGCCGCATTAAACGCCGCCAGACATCCTCAAGTGTCAACGTATGCGTAGCAATCCCGGCAGCAGGCACGGCAAGATACGGCACTGGTGCAGCGACTGAATGAGACGGACTAGGAACACGGTTAGCGTTGACAGTTAGCATGGTTCTCTGCTGGAGATAATTGTTAGTATGTCCAGTCATTGTCCGACAGCTTTACCCATACCGCAAAGTTTAGCCTGCATTCGCGGGCATTTTCTGGATAAGCGGGCATAGCACCAGACGAATAACCGCCTACCCGACAAAGTTGCCCCGTTAATCTGCCCGCACTGGCATGACTTTTCCCAACGTCATACAAATAGGTAATCATAAAAACAAAGCCGTTTGGAAGATGAGCATAACGATTACACCAGATCCGCCATACAAGCCATCACCGCTGGACGGAGAAATTTTTCTCAATCCCGCCTTTCGCGCAATTTTGGCACGTGAATTCCGTTTGCAGCCCGTGCAAGTACAACTGGCGACCACCGAACGCGGGTGGACTATTCCGGCTTTTTTACGCACTCAGTGGTTGGGCAAACAAACGCTGATTCTGGGTGCAGGTTTTGATAAAACCGGCATGATTCCTGACACAGGTGCTGATGATTACGGTTTGATGATTGCGACCTTGGCACAAGAACTGGCTGCCACCCGCATCAATACACTGGAAGTCCGCACCGCACAGCACATTCCTTACCTGAACGATACGGCGGATAAAGTCGAATTGAATCTCGACATCCAACCTTCTGTCGATGCTATTTGGCAGAAACTGTCCAGCAATACCCGCAAAAATATTCGTCGCCCCTTAAAGATGGGGTTTACCTCAGTGGTCGGTTTGAACCCGCAATTATTGGATGAATTTTACCAACTGTACCGCATGAGTTTGCATGATCTTGGCAGTTTGCCGCACCCCAAAGCATTTTTTACGGATTTAATGCAGCAATGCTCCCAATACATGCAAATTTTTGTCGGCTATATCGACGGCATTCCGGTGGTGTCATCCGTCAATTTTGTAAGCCAAACCGAAGTGTATGGTGCTTGGTCAGGGATTCATAGCGATTACAAAAAGCACAATGTGTTCCTAGCCATGCTCTGGCAGATGGTTGAATATTGCGGTGCAAGCGGGCGCAACACTTACAACCTAGGGCGTTCATCCGCCGGTAGCAACCCGCACCAATTCAAGCTCAAACTCGCCAACCGCAGCCACAAGATTTACTACTACAAAATACCCACGCCGCAACCGTCATCCGCACATTCCAAAGTACAAGGTGCTGCCTCTTGGCTAATCCGCAATACGCCGAAAATCGTGATGGATGGCTTATCCCGCGCCCTGCTCCACAAATTTTACTGAATACCCTATGAAAGCTAACCCGCTGAAAATTTTGGAAGTTTGCACCGTCAGCAGTTCCGCCTACGCGCTGGTGTTTCATCGCGCTCATGCCCTGAATAAACGTCATGCGGGCGAGATGCAAGTCGATGTGCTGTGCAGTGACGGTCCCGAAGTTGCCCTCATGCAAACCCAGGGTATGAAGGTAGTAATAGCAGACCAACACCGCAGCCTAAACCCGCTGCAATTGGCGCGTTCTGCATGGAATTTACGCCGTGCGATTCGCCAAGGCGGTTATCATGCCGTACACCTGCACTTCGGCATACCGGGCTTAGTCGGGCGTTTTCTCGCTTTGTTTGACCACAAAACGGTGTGGATTTACCAAAGTCACGGCTACAGCATTGCCGAAAATACCAGCCCGCTGGCTCGCAAAGCGTATCTGCTGATTGAAAAACTGCTCAAAAAAACCGTGCGTTATTCGCTATTCCAATTACGTGAAGACATGCAACTGGCGCGAGAACACCACTTGCTCGACGAATCACAAATGGTATTTCTCGGCAATGGCATCGACTTAAACAAATTTGAACCGCATTCTACTGCCCCTGACAACACCACGACGTTTGGCATGGTGGCACGCTTTGAACCCATCAAAAATCATGCCTTACTGCTGGATGCCGCCGAATTACTGGCAAAGCAAACCCGTGATTTCAAAATCAAACTCATCGGCCAAGGTCATCTACAAGCCGACGTGCAAACCAGCATCCAGCAAAAAGGGCTAAGTGACCTGATCGAAATCATGCCATACCGCAATGACATGCCTGCGTTTTACCAAAGCATTGATGTCGGGGTGCTGACCTCATTCGCCGAAGGCATTCCTCGCGCCCTCATCGAACCGATGGCATCCGGCAAACCCGTCATTTGCACCGATGTCAAAGGCAGTCGCGAAGCTATTATTGATCAGCAAACCGGTTTCAAAACGCCACTGAATTCCCCGCAAGCGCTTGCCGACCACATGCTGTGGTGCATCCAACACCCCGAACAACGCCAACAGATGGGACAAGCAGCACGGGAACACGCCTGCCAGCACTTTTCCGAAACCCGCATCCTCGACATTCTCGGTGACATCTACCTAAGCTGTCATCAGCAAAAACGGGAAAGCGTTTCTTTGGAGGCAAGCCCATGATATTCACTGCTGACATCGAAGACTGGCAACAATCCGTTTACGATTTTGACCGCGCTGTATCCAACCGTGTAGTACGCAATACCAGCCGCTTGCTGGATATTTTAGATACACACAAGGTCAAAGGCACGTTCTTCATCCAAGGCATGGTGGCAGAAAAGTTTCCGCAATTGATCCGCAGCATCGCGCAAGCCGGTCACGAACTCGCCAGCCATTCACATACTCACCGCATGATTTACAACCTGACCGAAGCGCAATTTCGCGCCGAAATGCAACGTTCAGTCGGCTTATTAGAAGACATTAGCGGCACCAAAGTCATCGGTTTTCGCGCCCCCACGTTTTCGGTACGCGACGACATTCTCGACTGGTATTGCGCTGCGCTGCGGGAACAGGGGATTATTTACGACTCATCCATTATGTTAGCCACCGTGCGCCGTTGTTACGGCTTTAGTGATGACGGCATTTTGCAACGTATTGCGGAACGTGGGCTGGATTGCTACCCGATGAGTGTCAGCCGCGTATTCGGCAAGAATTTGCCGGTGATGGGCGGTGGTTATTTCCGCATTTACCCCTACTGGCTATCACGCTGGCTGGCACGCGATTTGAACCCTAACACCAGTATCTTCTACATGCACCCTTACGAACTGGATACTCACGAACATCGTGAAGTAGGACAACACGTCAAGATTCCGTTGAAAATGGCAGTCCACCAATTTGCCCGACGCAGCAGCATTCCGGGGAAACTCAATAAATTATTGCAGGATTACCCCTTCAGCTCATTCCGGGATCATTACTACGCCGCCACACCTACGGTAGCAAACGCGCCCCAATAATCCGGTAAGTGTCCGCACTCAACAAGGTATCCCAAAACGCATGGGAATCCGGCACCAACGCCCACGCAATAATCGTGGCAACCACCAGTGCGGTGGATTTTTCGCGCTTTTTCCAGTCGAGTATTTTTAATGCCGTGCCGAACGAGCGTTTAATGCGATGATTCATGAAGTCGACGCTGTATAATTCATCCAGCACCAAATGCAGCACAAACCCTAGGAACACAAACAAGCCAAACAACCACGCCACAAATGGCGATTCCCCCATCACATGGTGGGCAAAAGCTGTCATCAAAAACATGAACAATAACGCCGCCACCAAAGAATGGATCGACCCACGGTGTGTAGTGTATTCATGGAATACCATCCAAATCGGAAAGCGAATTAACCCAAAGGTGAGCAATCCCACGCCCCACAATTCCACAATCGACAAATTATTTTCGCTGGAAAACACCACCATGAAGGCGGCGAGAATCGCAAACAAGGAAAACATAATCCGACTGGGGTAAGCGTGTTGCAAATCAATATCCGGCAAAATACCGCCAATCGTTCCCAATAGCGCCAGCATCAAGGCTTCACGCGGCTCGGCTAAACCCACCTGCAAGCAGAGGACAGACAATAAGCCTGCCCCCGCTGCTGCCACGCTAATATGCGTACTAAAATTTGCCATATTGTCAGCAAATTACGCGGTTTTCGTCACAATAAACTGCTTGATCGCGTCAACATCCGCGTCCATCACGTCAAAACGCTGCGGCAAGCTTTCCAAATCGTTCATACTCGCCGGACGCACAGGGTCACGCCCCAAGGCTTCGCGAATGGAATCTTCAAACTTGGCAGGCAACGCCGTTTCCAACACCAACATGGGCACACCGACTTCACGCTGTTCCAACGCCACTTTCAAACCGTCAGCGGTATGCGTGTCAATCATTACGCCATACGTTTCAAACGTCTGGCGAATGGTTTGCATCCGGTGCGTATGCGAACTTACCCCCGACTGAAAACCGAATGTTGACACTTGCGCAAATACGCCATCCGCATTCAAATCAAACGCGCCGCCGTTATCCACTTCATTCCACAAACCGCGCACTTTGTCGCCATCGCGCCCGACTAAATCGAACACGAAACGCTCAAAATTCGACGCTTTGGAAATATCCATCGACGGGCTGCTGGTATGGTAGGTATTCGCCGCACCACGCGGACGGTACACGCCTGTACGGAAAAACTCATCCAACACATCGTTTTCGTTGGTTGCCACCACCAAATGCTTGATCGGCAAGCCCATCATCCGCGCAATATGCCCCGCGCACACATTCCCGAAATTACCGGAAGGCACGGCAAAGCTCACTTGCTGATCGTTTGAATCCGTCGCTGCAAAGTAGCCTTTGAAGTAGTACACAATCTGTGCCGCTACCCGCCCCCAGTTGATCGAATTGACTGCGCCAATTTTGTTTGCAGCCTTAAACGCATGATCGTTAGACACCGCTTTCACAATATCCTGACAATCATCAAACACGCCATTGACCGCGATATTGAAGATATTCTCATCTTGCAAACTGAACATTTGCGCGGTCTGGAAACGGCTCATTTTGCCATGTGGCGACAGCATGAACACATTCACGCCATGCTTACCACGCATCGCATATTCCGCCGACGAACCGGTATCGCCGGACGTCGCCCCCAGAATATTGATACCCTGCCCCGCTTTTGCCAGCACGTATTCAAACAGGTTGCCGAGCAATTGCATCGCCATGTCTTTAAACGCAATCGTCGGACCATTTGACAAACACAGCAAGTGCAAATCCGGTTCGAGCGTGTGCAATGGCGTAATGTCTGCGGCATTTTCGCCGTCACGCACATTGCAATACACCTCAGCGGTGTAGGTTTTATCAATAATCGCCTTCAAATCAGTCGCTGGAATATCCGTCGCAAACCGCGACAGCACCGCAAACGCCAGTTCGCGGTAATTCATGCCGCGCATCTGCGTCAAATCGTCCGCGCTGAAATGCGGGTAGCTTTCCGGCAAATACAAACCGCCGTCAGGCGCAAGCCCACCCAGCAGGATTTCACTGAAAGATTGCGCAGGCGATTGCCCGCGAGTCGAAATGTATTTCATGTTATTAGCCCAAGGTCTCGACACGAATGCGCGTAACGCTGCTGCAAATGGTATCCAGTGCTTCAATCGCCGCAAGCGCCGCGTTCATATTGCCTTCGCGCACGCGCTGGGTCAGCATGATAATGTCGACTTTATCCACGCCGCTGGTCGGCTCTTTCTGAATGAAAGCTTCGATGCTGATTTGACGATCACCAAGAATGCGCGTCACATCCGCCAAGACACCGGGGCGATCCAAGGCACACATGCGCAAATAGAAGGCCGTTTCCACTTCCTCAATCGGCAAAATGGCAGTATCCGCAAGCTGTGACGGTTGAAACGCCAAATGCGGCACACGGTTTTCCGGGTCAGCCGTCAGCGCACGAGTAACATCCACCAAATCTGCGATCACAGCGGAAGCCGTTGGCTCTGCACCCGCACCTGCGCCGTAATACAAGGTCGCGCCGACCGCATCGCCTTTCACCAATACCGCATTCATCACACCATCGACATTGGCAATCAAGCGCCGCTCAGGAATCAGCGTGGGGTGAACCCGTTGCTCAATGCCCGCAGCAGTACGCCGTGCAATGCCTAAATGCTTGATGCGATAGCCCAGCTCAGTCGCATAGGTCACATCTTCAGCACTGATTTTGGTAATGCCTTCGGTGTACGTTTGCTTAAATTGCAAGGGAATCCCAAACGCAATCGACGACAAAATCGTCAGCTTGTGACCGGCATCAATGCCCTCCACATCAAAAGTTGGGTCAGCTTCAGCGTAACCGAGTGCTTGTGCTTCCGCCAACACATCCGCAAACGCCCGACCTTTGTCACGCATTTCGGTGAGAATAAAGTTACCCGTACCGTTGATGATGCCTGCCAGCCATTCAATGCGGTTAGCCGACAACCCTTCACGTATCGCTTTAATGACCGGAATACCGCCAGCGACGGCCGCTTCAAACGCGACCATTACGCCTTTTGCCTGTGCGGCTGCAAAAATTTCATTGCCATGCAGTGCAATCAACGCTTTGTTCGCGGTAACAACATGCTTGCCATTATTAATCGCCTGCAACACCAAATCACGCGCCACGGTATAACCACCGATCAGCTCAACCACAATCTGGATGTCTGGGTCATTGACGACATCGAAAGCGTCTTGCGTTAAGCGCACGTTCCCCAAGCCCAATTCTTCGGCACGACTGAGGTCGAGGTTGGCAGCGTAATCAATCACAATGCCACGCCCAGCACGACGCGCAATTTCTTCGGCGTTACGCTTCAACACGATGGCAGTACCGCCACCAACAGTCCCCAGCCCTAGCAGGCCAACCTTGACGGGATCCATGCTCACTCCTTTAAACCTTGATCTTTACGAAACATTTGTTTGATATTGCGGATTGCCTGACGGGTACGGTGTTCGTTTTCAATCAGGCTGAAACGCACGTGATCGTCACCGTATTCACCAAAACCAATCCCCGGCGACACCGCGACTTGCGCATCTTTTAACAACTTTTTGGCGAATTCCAACGAACCCATGGCGGCGTAATGTTCAGGGATTTTTGCCCACACGAACATACTGGCTTTGGGACGTTCGACTGCCCAACCCGCTGCATTTAAACCATCACACAACACATTGCGGCGGCTTTCATACATGGCGCTGATTTCTTTGACGCAATCTTGCGGGCCATCCAACGCAGCAATCGCGGCAATCTGAATCGGCGCAAACATACCGTAATCCAGATACGATTTAATCCGCTCCAACGCTTTCACCAACACAGGGTTGCCGCACATGAAACCCACGCGCCAGCCGGGCATATTGTAGGTTTTGGATAGCGAATAGAATTCCACCGCAATGTCTTTCGCCCCCGGCACTTGCAGGATGGAGGGTGCTTGATAACCATCGAAGCAAATTTCACCGTAAGCAATGTCGTGGATAACCCAAACATCATGCTCTTTGGCAACTTTGATCACGCGCTCGAAAAAATCGAGTTCCACGCACTGCCCTGTCGGGTTGCCGGGGAAGTTGATAATCAGCATCTTGGGCTTAGGCCAAGAGTTTTTGATCGCCGCTTCCAATTCGACAAAGAAATCCTTGCCTTCCACCAACGGTACATGGCGAATATCGGCATCGGCAATGATGCTGCCATATGGGTGAATCGGGTACGCAGGGTTCGGTACGAGTACGGTATCGCCACGGCTCAAGGTTGCCAGCGCCAAATGTGCCAAGCCTTCTTTTGAGCCAATGGTGACAATCGCTTCGGTTTCCGGGTCAATGTCCACGTCAAACTTGCGCTTGTACCAATTACTGATCGCTTTGCGCAGCCGTGGGATGCCCCGCGACATGGAGTAGCGGTGCGTGTCGCCACGTTGCGCTGCTTCTACCAGTTTGTCTACAATGTGTTTAGGCGTCGGCTGGTCGGGATTACCCATCCCGAAGTCGATAATGTCTTCGCCCTTGGCGCGTGCTTCCCGCTTCAGCGCATCGGTGATCTTGAAAACGTAAGTGGGAAGCCGGTTTATTCTTTGGAAATCGTCCTGCACGGTTCTGGGTATCCTGATTGCTAATGCCAGTCACATTACAATTCACCATGCAGGCTGTCAATTACAGATAAAGGCTAAGGTAAGCTAAATGAAGTTCAGCGAGGAATTGAATAGCGCTCATTACCGCATTACCGGCTACGGCGATACGTGGGTAGCCGTTAACCAGAACCCTTTGAGCAATAGTTTCTTGATCGGTTCGCAAACCTTAACCACTGATTGGCAACCGCAATCCATCCAAGCCTTGCAACCTGCCCATTTGGAACCGTTGTTTGCGATTGGTGCTGAAGTTATCTTGATTGGAACGGGGAAAAACCAGCAATTTCCATCCCCCGAAATATGGAAGGTTCTAGTGCAAAACGGGGTAGGTTTTGAAGTGATGACCACCGCTGCTGCTTGCCGCACTTATAATGTATTGTTGTCGGAGGCAAGGCGTGTAGCCGCAGCGTTTTTCTTAGCGTAGCAAAGGAGAGGATTCAACCAATACCCAGCAGGTTTTCGCCGGACAACCCTTTGTTTTCAAGGATACGGCGCAAACGCTTCAGCGCATCCATCTGAATCTGCCGGACGCGCTCGCGAGTCAAACCCAGTGCTTCGCCGACCTGCTCTAACGTGGCACGTTCATGACCATGCAGACCAAACCTACGCACAATCACTTCTTTTTGCTTGAACTCAAGCTGACCTAACCAATTATCGACGGACTGGGTAATATCTTCGTCCTCCAGCTTGCTGTCAGGTTCATCACTGGTTTCGGCACTCACGAAATCCACTAAGGGGCTGCCACTGTCCTTGCCAACCGTCACATCCAACGAAGTAATGCGCTCGTTAAAATCGAGCAACTTACGTAAAACTTCTACTGGCTTATCCAGTGCTTCCGCAACTTCAGGCAGCGAAGGCTCATACCCCAGCTTTTGGGTCATCTCGCGAACTTTGCGCAGATAAGCATTCAGCTCTTTATTCACATGAATGGGTAAGCGGATGGTGCGCGTTTGGTTCATCAACGCCCGTTCAATATTTTGGCGAATCCACCAAGTGGCGTAAGTTGAGAAGCGGAAACCACGTTCAGGATCGAATTTTTCAACCGCATGGATCAAACCCAGATTGCCCTCTTCAATCAAATCAGGCAAAGGCAAACCACGACCCATGTAACGGCGTGCAATTTTCACCACCAAACGCAAATTGCAAGTAATCATTTTATTACGACCGAACTCATCACCATCACGGGCGAGACGACCATAAAGCACTTCTTCTTCGGGAGTTAGTAGGGGCGAAAACTCAATTTCGCGCAGATACATCTGGGTAGCGTCAACATCAACCATCGACGAGGAAACGGTAACACTGGCACTGTCGGTCAAGCTTAAAACGTCATCATCATCCACAACGGCGCTTTCATCTTCAAGGTCATCCTCCAAATCCATGGTATCAATGGCTTCTGATGACACAAAAGCAACCACCTCTTTGCTATCAATATGGGTCTGTGGTCGTGACATTCCTGAGACTCCTTTTCTTAAATCTAAAGGCGCTATTGCCTTGTATATTTTCAGCAAAACACTGGTTGTGCCGCTGCATTTAGCACAATTCGATTAAATCCCAATAGAACGAGCACGCTTAAAGATTATTATATCGACACCTTAGCACAAATCGACATCAACGAGAAGACCTTAACGCAAACTTAACGGAGACCATAAAACCTTGTTTTTCTAGGAATTTATGCATGAATAAACAAAAATGATCAAAACTTATCCTGAATGAAGCCTGAACATTAGAAAAATAATACGGTATAAAACAAAAAAATCAATCGACTTTTTGGTTCTATCCTCTACTTTCCATACTGTTGCTGTAAATCTTTCATGTAGGCTCTACGCTCAGCATCCGTCATGTTTGGCCATTGCTCACGCAACTTCTTACGCTCGGCTTCCGGCAATTTTTTAACCCACTCATGCCACTGCTTAATCTTGGCTTTTTGGGCAGGCGACATGGCTTTATAACGTTTGAGCTGTTTAGCAATCTTTTTTTGTTGCGCATCCGATAATTGCTGCCAATCACCATAACGCTGCTTGATCCTGTTGCGCTCGCTTGCCGGTTTTGCCGCCCAACGCTTTAAATTGCCTTGGGTCTTATCTGACAAGGAAGACCACTCACTTTGAAAAGCTTTCAATACCGACTTTTCGCTATCACTGAGACTCTCCCACGTTACTGAACCCGCCATTGCGCTTCCACCTGCCAACAGTAGCGCCATCATTGTCAAGAGCGCCATGAGAAAACCGACAAAGCGACGTTTATTGCTGCTGTTGTTCATTTACCATCTCCACCGAGTTATCTGCTAACAGGTATTCTGGTTCATTACCCGCAAATTCGATGAAAGCTTCCGCTTGTTCCCACTCACTGCCGACGTCATCCCACCAGGTGAGCATGGTAGTAATTTCATCGGCTGTTTCGGCAGCGACGACAGCGCCAACATTAATCAACAACAGTAACAATATGTTGCATATCCACAGGATTCCTTTCCTTCGCATGGTGTTCTCCTTAACGACTTAGCTAATGTGGTTAGCCGTATTCAGCCTCCAACCACTCATACATGTCTAAATTTTCCAGCAAGTCCATATCCTCACTGGCCATCAGAATTTCCATCACATTGACATCCACCTCTGTTGCAGCGGTGGCAGCATCCGTGAAGCGATCACCGGAAACAGCCGCTACGCTATCAGGGGGCAACGCCGTATCGGGCAATACCCAAAGTGTCGCCGCCAATGTGACAGCCGTGGCAATCGCAAACCCCCGTGAAAGCGATGAAAGACCAAAGCCTTCCGACCAATGGCGCTTCTGTTCCAGCTCCAACGCTTGTAAACGCAAACGTGTCAGCCGCGCCTGTGTCTGCCAATCCAACGCCATGACGGCGTGATCCATCCCCTGTTTCACCGCAGTTACCAATAACTGCTCAGTAATTTCGTGTCTCATATTTGTCATTGATAATCTCCCAGTTTTTCCCGCAAACTGTGGACAGCCCTTGAATAATGTGTTTTTACGCTCCCTTCGGAACATTTCATGATTTTTGCGGTTTCCGCAATGTCATAGCCCTCCCAGCCCCGTAATAACAACGCCTGTTGCTGACGTAACGGTAATTGCCCAATGGCGACTTGCATCAGCACACTCATTTCATCCTGTAGTAGTTGACGTTCTGGCTCTAAAAATTGGGTCTGGGCAGTCTGCTCTTCTACATCGACATCCTCCTCATCATCCTTGCTTGAAAAAAACACCCGCCAACGATTGCGTACCTTCTGTCGCCGATGCCAATCATTGATTCTGCTGTGCAAAATCGTATGAAACAACGCACCCCACTCACCGTGCGGATGCCCAGAATACTTTTGCACCAGTTTGAACAAAGCATCCTGCACAATATCCAGCGCCTCTTCTTCGTCTTGAGTCGCCAGACGTGCCACCACAAAGGCACGCCGACTCACATCTTTGAGGAAGTGATCCAAACGCGCCGCGTCATCCAAACTATCGTTTTCGTGCGAATCGCTATCCAACCGCTCGTTATGCGCGGTTATCAATGCCGCCATTCTCATCATATTCCTTTGAGTGCCCCTCGTTCCCCTGGCAATAGCCGGTGACTCCAATAGATTAACGCTGCAATCATTTATAAGTTGACAGATTTCGGTTAATTGGCTTTAGTTCTGTGTAACACGAAATAATTCCCGCAAATATTTTTATGGAGCAACAACATGCGCTGGAGAACAGGACGACAAAGCAGCAACGTAGAAGACCGGCGTGGCGGTCGCAGCAGCGGAGGCAGAGGCGGGATGAAAATTGGTCTGCTCGGCACTGTTGCTGCCGTACTGATTGGCTGGTATATGGGTTTTAACCCGATTCAAATCCTCGGACTGGTTGGTGGTGCCAATACAATTTTAGGAGGCTTTGGGGGCGGCAGTTCCAGCGAAACCGTAACAACCGGTGTGCCGCAAGATGACGCAGGGAAATTTGTTTCCTCTGTACTGGCTTCCACTGAAGACGTGTGGAATCCAGTATTTCGTCAATTGGGCGGGCGCTATGTCGAGCCTAAATTGGTATTATTCACGGACAGCACCGATTCCGTGTGTGGCTACTCCACTGCCGCCACCGGACCGTTTTACTGCCCTGCCGACCAGAAGGTTTACATCGACTTAGGCTTTTTCCGCGAACTGCAAAACATGGGCGCATCCGGCGACTTTGCACAAGCCTATGTATTGGGTCATGAAATCGGGCATCACGTACAAAACCTGATGGGTACAACCACTGAAGTTACCCGCCTGCAAAATAGCATGAGCAAACGCGACGGCAACGCACTCTCAGTAGCACTCGAACTACAGGCAGACTGTTATGCGGGCGTTTGGGCACACCACGCTCACAAACAATTCAATATTCTCGAAGAAGGCGATATTGAAGAAGCCATTAATGCCGCAGGCTCCATTGGCGATGACCGTTTGCAACGCATGTCCGGGCGACGTATTAACCCCGACTCCTTCACGCACGGCTCATCGACACAACGCATGGAATGGTTTCAGCGTGGCTTAAAAACCGGCGACTTGAAATACTGCGATTCTTTCAAAAGTTAATGTCTGAACTGGGATTTCTAGGATAAACATGATTAATAGGATGAAGACGCGCCTCTCTTCTCTTCATCCTGCTAATCCTTTAATCCAAGCAATCCTAGTTCAAGACGTTCCACTGCTTGCTCTAACCGTGCCACATGCGTGGTATAAGCAAAACGCACATGAGTCGTCGCCTGATGGCTGCCGAAGTCGATCCCCGGCGTGAACACCACGCCGGTTTTGTCCAGCAAACGTGCGCACAACGCTTGCGCATCATCCCCAAAGCGTTCCGAACCCGCATAAATGTAAAATGCACCTTGCGGTTCGGCGCGTACCGAAAAACCCAGCGCTTGCAGTGCTGGCAGTAAAAAATCCCGGCGCTGCTGCAATTCCTGCCGCTGCGCTTCCATGATTGCCAACGCTTCCGGGGTAAAGGCTGCCAGTGCCGCGTATTGTGCGGGTGTTGATGCTGCCAAAAAGATGTTTTGTGCCAAACGATCCAACGTTGCGACCGCCCATTCGGGAGCAACCACCCAGCCCAAGCGCCAGCCAGTCATGCCGAAATACTTGGAAAAGCTATTGATGACCCAAATATTGTCAGCATCCACTGCTAGCGCCGTGGTATCGGGTACACCGTAAGTCAGCCCTTGATAAATTTCGTCGACAATCAACTCCCCACCGCGCTGCCGCACCGCTCGGTAAATGTCCGCCAATTGCGGCACACTGAGCAACGTTCCGGTAGGGTTCGCAGGGCTTGCCAACAGCACCGCACGGGTATTGGCATTCCAATGCGCCGGAATATGCGAGCTATTCAATTGATACGCGGTGTCTGCACCCACCGGAATTGCCACCGGCTTGCCTTCAAACAAGCGCACGAAATGGCGATTGCATGGGTAGCCGGGGTCAGTCATCAGCACCTCATCCCCCGGATTCAGCAATGCCCCCAGCACCAATTGCAATGCGCCGGATGCACCGGGCGTCACAATAATACGCTGCGGCGTAATCGTTACCCCAAAGCGGCTGGCATAATAATCAGCAATCGCTTCACGCAAAGCAGGCAAGCCGCAGGTGGGCGTGTATTTCGTCTGCCCGGATTGCAATGCCTGGATGCCTGCTGCCACAATGGGTGCAGGGGTTGGAAAGTCGGGTTCACCCACTTCCATGTGAATAATATCCTGACCGGCTGCTTCACGTTGGCGGGTTTCGGCCAACAACGCCATCACATGGAAGGGCTGGATCGCCCGCATTCGTTCCGCTGCTGTGCTATGCTTCATCGTAGCGCTTTACCGTTTGATTAGGTGAATAAAAATGAAAAAATGGTTGCTGTTGAGCATCGCATTGTATTCCAGCCATATACTGGCAATGCCACGCGAAAACCCTGTGCCGGGCGGCATTGCCCACCTCCCCATCGCACCACTGTCTGCTCAAGCACCGCTGGTACAGTATGAGGGCAAGCGGGTAACGGTTGTACCACAGGATGCTCACTGGGTTGCTCTGGTCGGCATTCCTCTCGATGCGGAAGGTGACACACAAACCGTGCAGCTACAAGGCGGTCAAGCGCTGTCATTTCCGATACAAGCCAAGGAATACAAAACCCAACGCCTGACGATTAAGGATAAGAACAAGGTTGAACCGGATGAGGAATCCAGCCAGCGAATTGTCCGGGAACTAGCCGTGCAGGAACAGGCTAAAACCCACTTTACAACGGGTGCAGCCCAACTGGGTTTCATTAAACCTGTACCGGGACATGACACCGGGCGGTTCGGTCTGAGGCGTGTCATCAATAACCAAGCACGCAACCCACACAGCGGCATGGATATTGCCGCCGCAACCGGTACACCGATCAAAGCCACTGCCGCTGGCACGGTGATTCACACCGATGATTTCTTTTTCAGCGGCAATACCGTTTACCTTGACCACGGCATGGGCGTGATTAGCATGTACGCACACCTAAGTGAAATTCAGGTGGAAACTGGGGATACCGTTCAGCAAGGCGACATTATTGGCGAGGTAGGCAGCACTGGTAGAGCCACTGGCCCACACCTGCATTGGTCGGTGTATTTGAATGGCGAAGCGGTCGATCCGGCATTATTTTTACCGAACAAAAAATAAGCCAAGGGTTCAGGTTATATTCATGGATTCGAGACTAGTATAGTCCCAACTTCAGCAGGAATCGCGAACTTGGGGTTTGTGGTAACGATTTCGTCGTCAGAAGTATCTGAAATAAAAAATAAGCTTGTTCCGCCGTTCTGACACTCAATGGCATAAGAGATTCGGGATGACGGCACGCTGAAGTTACAATCTCAACCCCCACCCTTACAACCGGCCATTTTATTGGGGAGCTGGTTGAATGGTGAGGATTGAGCATTGAATGCAAGCTAGTAAACAGGGGGTTTACCTGCATTCACTACCGCAGCAATTAGCTGCGGCGTTCTTGAGTTACCTTTCACAAAAAGCGAGTCTTTCATGGCTCGCTTTTTTTTGTTCTGACACAAGCATTTTTTGCCATTATACAGCTTTCATTCATAAATAAAATCTTTTTGTGTACCAAATACCGGAATAGAATAGGTTATCCCCCGTCAGACACGCTACACTTAGCAGAGATTATAAAAAGGAGGACAGATGTCATGGCTTATGCCTTACGTAAGACGGTTGGCTTTATTCTTTTAGCTGTCACCATTGGCGGTGTCAGCGTGCTATCCATTTTTAACCTATTTCCACCGCTGTTCTGATGGGAGACACCATGACCACGACCGTTAAATCGGCAGCCAAACGTTATGAGCCTACCATTCACAATGTCCGTTATGGCATCAAAGGCATTTTACTTTACTTGCTCCCGCTACCCGCACTGATTACTGCCATCGGTTCACTGATGCGCGGTGATGTAATGGATACCTTAGTCACCGGTGGGGTGTTCGCCGCTTTCATGGTGGGTGCTGGTGTGGCTCGTCACGGCTTCCGGCTGGAAGGTGAATACGAACGGCGTAAAATTGCCCGCGCACCATCGACTCCGTTCAAAACCGTTGCTGCAATTATTATCAGCACGGCGACCGGTGTTTTGGACTGGTGGAGTTCGGATTACGCCATGAGCGGTATTTTGCCAGCGGTATTGATTGGCGCGGCAACGTTCCTGGGGTTTGCCTTGTATTACGGTTTGGATCCGCGCAAAGACAAAGCGGGAAATATTTCCATCGGGGTCACAATTGAAGAAGTTTTAGACGCACTCGATGCTGCCAATGTTAAAATTGACGCTATCGAACAAGCACGCCGCAACATTCCCAACCCCGAATTCAATGCCCGCCTGCAACGCATTACCAGCAAAGCCCGTGAAGTTTTAGCCAGCATCGAAGATGACCCGACCCGCCTGTCCCGCGCCCGCAAATTCCTCAAAGTCTATTTAGACGGTACACAGCGTGTTACCGAAGGTTATGCACGCACTCATCAGGGAGAAAAGCCAGTTGCTCTGGAAACCAATTTCAGCCGGGTGCTGGATTCGATAGAACAGACCTTTGCCGAACAACAGGTGAAATTATTGGAAGACAAGCATTTTGATCTGGACGTGCAAATCGAAGTCCTCGAAACCCAACTCAAACGCGAAGGCGTTCTCTAATTAAGCGATAAACTCAAGGAGAAGACCACCATGAATGAAACACAAACAACAGCCACCGTAACCCAAACAGCTCCTGCCATCGTTCCGGGTACAGCACTGGCTCCCCTGCCAGAACTGACCACTGAACTGGTTGCCTACGCACAAGCCGATGATACCAATAAAAGTAAACTCGAAAATATCATCGCCGAAATCGACATGGACGACCGCAGCAGCATTATGTTTTTTGGCACCAAAACCCAAGAGCAAATGACCGCCATTTCGGAAAAAATGCTCACTGGTGTCAAAAACAAAGACATTGGCACTGCTGGCAAATCCCTGACCAATATGGTCACAGCCATCAAAGGTTTCGACATTGATTCCCTCAACCCCAATGACGAACCAAGCTGGTGGGAAAAACTCATCGGCAAAGCCAAACCTGTCGTCGAATTCCTGAATCAGTACGAAGAAGTCCGCAAACAAATCGACACCATTACCGATGAGATGGAAGGGCACAAAACCCAATTGCTGACGGATGTGGTCACGCTCGACAAGCTCTATGAAGCCAACCTCGACTTTTTCCACAACCTCGAAGCCTATATCGCCGCTGGTGAAGAAAAGCTGCGTCGCCTTGAGACCAATGAAATCCCGGCACTGGTTGCCAAAGTCGAAGCCAATACCACCGACATGATTCTGGCTCAAAACCTACGCGATTTACGCAGTTCGCGTGACGATCTGGAACGCCGCGTACACGATTTACGCCTGACCCGCCAAGTCGCGATGCAAAGCTTGCCCAGCATCCGTTTGGTGCAAGAAAACGACAAAACTTTGATCAACAAGATCAATTCCACGCTGATCAACACCGTGCCATTGTGGAAAAATCAGTTAGCGCAAGCTGTCACCATTTTCCGCATGAGCGATGCCGCTGAAGTCGTCAAAAAAGCCTCAGACCTCACCAATGAATTGCTGGAAAAGAATGCCGAAACCCTGCGCCTAGGCAATGCTGAGACCCGCAAACAAATGGAACGCGGCGTGTTCGATATTGAATCGGTGAAAAAAGCCAACCAAAGCCTGATCGACACCATCAACGACTCGCTGCGCATTGCCGACGAAGGCAAAGCCATGCGTGCCAAAGCCGAGGAAGAAATCAAGATCATGGAAAGCGAATTGCGCCATGCGCTGACTTCCGCCAAAGCCAAGGCAGACAGCCCCCGCCAAGGAGTATAAATCATGGGATTATGGGACAAATTGATGGGTGAGTTTGTTGATGTCATCGAATGGACTGACAACAGCAGCGACACCATGGTTTACCGCTTCGAACGTCACGGCAACGAAATCAAATACGGCGCGAAACTCACCGTGCGCGAGTCGCAAGTGGCGATTTTCGTCAACGAAGGTCAGGTAGCCGACGTACTCACCCCCGGCATGTACGTGTTGGAAACCCAAAACCTGCCGTTACTGTCCACCCTGCAACATTGGGATCACGGTTTCAGCAGCCCGTTCAAAGCCGAAGTCTATTTTTTCAACACCAAGCAGTTCACCAATCTGAAATGGGGGACGCGCAACCCGGTGATGATCCGTGACAGCGAATTCGGCGGGGTACGCATTCGCGCTTTCGGTACGTATGGAATGCGCGTTGACGATTCGCGCAAATTCATGCAAGAAATCATGGGGACAGATGGGAACTTCACCGTCGATGAAATCAGCGACCAATTACGCAATCTGATTGTGACACGCTTTAGCAGCATCGTTGCCAGCGCGAATATTCCGGTGCTGGATATGGCAGCCAACTACGAACAATTGGGGCAATTCGTCACCCAGAAAATTGTCCCGGAATTTGCGGCTTATGGTTTGAAGCTTACCAATATTCTGGTGGAAAACATTTCCCTGCCCACTGAAGTCGAAGAAGCGCTCGATAAACGTACCAGCATGGGCATGATCGGCAACCTCGACAAATACCTGCAATACCAAACCGCGCAAGGCATTGGTGAGGGTGGTTCCAACAGTGCGTTGGATATGGGCATGGGCTTTGCGGTTGCCAATAAAATGGCAGAAGTGTTGAACAAACCGGCAGCAGCAACGCCACCGCCATTACCGGATACCGGCTGGCATATTGCGATCGGGCAAGAATCCAGAGGGCCATTGGGTATGCCACAATTGCAACAAATGGCGCAAAATGGGCAACTAACAGCAGCCACGCTGGTGTGGCAAGCGGGCATGGCGAATTGGCAAGCGGTGGGGGAAACAGCAGCACTGCGTGGTTTGTTTGCAGGGCAAGCAACGCCACCGCCGATTCCACCTTCCGCGCCTCCTCAAAGTAGCGAATAACAGTGCAGGCTTAAATGGCGGATAATAACAACACCAAACAACAGCATTTTCCGTGCGAACAATGCGGTGCCGACCTGATCTACCAACCGGGGACAGAAGCGCTCAGTTGTAACTATTGCGGGCATCAAAACCTAATTCGCCCTAACCAGCAAGAAATTCGTGAATACAGTTTCGAGCAGGCGTTGCGAGCTATCCAACAGGGAAAATTACGCCCGCTGGATAACACTCAGGTCATCAAATGCCCCAATTGTGCCGCCACGTTTGAGTTAAAATCAAACACCCACGCAGGTGACTGCCCATTTTGTGGCACACCGGTGGTAACAGGGACAGAACAGGCACGGCTGTTCCAACCCAAATCCTTATTGCCGTTTTTAATCACCGAAAAAGATGCCCGTAGCGCGTTTGATAAGTGGATCGGTGGCTTATGGTTTGCGCCTTCTGCCCTGAAAAACAAAGCTAAACGCGATGAAAAATTGCTGGGCATTTACATCCCGTACTGGACGTATGACAGCCATACCGACAGCTATTACCGGGGTGAACGCGGCGTGATTTATTACGAACGCCAAATGGTCACGGTAATGGTGAATGGGCAACCACGCCAACAAGTGCAAAATGTACCCCGTATTCGCTGGACACCGGTCAGTGGGCGAGTACGTCTATTTTTTGACGATGTATTGGTCGGTGCTACGCACACCCTGCCCCGTGCGATTCTTGACCGCCTCGAACCGTGGGATTTACCCAATCTTGTGCCTTACAACGAAAGTTACCTGAGCGGTTTCCAGAGTGAAATTTATCAGGTGGATTTGGACGAAGGCTTTGAGCAAGCCCGTGGCATTATGGATAGCCGCATTTACAATGCCATTACCAGCGACATTGGCGGTGATCAACAGCGCGTTCACAGCCTGCAAACGCAACATTCAGCCACCACGTTTAAACACGTTTTGCTGCCGGTTTGGTCGGCTGCTTTCCGTTATAACAGTGAAACTTACCGCTTTGTCATTAACGGGCGCAACGGCAAAACCCAAGGCGAACGCCCTTACAGTGTGGTGAAAATTGTGTTTGCCGCGTTATTGGGGCTAACCTTGCTGGGCGGCTTGGGCTATGTCATGGAAAAAGCCGGAGTGTTCGAGCAAGCCTTGCAACAAGGCGGCAATTATAACCAATACCAACCGTATCAAGCACCCCGCCGCTTGCCTGATCCTTACCGTTACGACCCTTATCGTGCACCGAGGTATTAGCGCACTTATACCCCGTACAATTGCTGCATCAGACGTAATTGCTCTGACACTGCCCAAGGTGCATCCAAGAACAGCACAACATCACGGTGGGCGGTATGTTGTTGCAAATGCTCGAACAAAGCGCGTAAAGCTTTTGGTGAGAGCATTTCGCTAGTGTGTATCAAGCCGATTTGCGCCTCTGCACCTTGCGGCATTGCAGCAAACCACTCGCCTTCCGGCAAGATATGCACAGCAAAGCGCTCCAACCATGCTGCCGGTATCCAAGGGACTACCCCAGCATCGGCGACAATACCCAGCACTTGCGCCGCCAATTCTTGATCAATCGCAACACGCACAGCCTCCCAATGCGCTGCTTGCAACAATTTTGGCGTTAATTCCACATAGAAACCGAAATCTTGCCCGACTTCCGCCGACCACGCTTTAGCTTGCTCTACGGGTGCTACCCACTCACTCGCTGAAATCAGTAAGCGACTGAATTCATTAGCGTAATATGAAGCCTGCCAAGCGGCTGGCAAATCATCCGGGTAAAATACACTTGCCCAATTAGCAGGCGACCAGCCATAAGCAGCCAAGGTTAACGTTGTCAACGTAGGAGTAATAGGGTTCATGAACACTCGACCATTCCGTGAAATAATAGTCATCTAGAATACCACGCGACTCACGTTCAGACATAACTTGACTTATGCACTCGGAAATACTACTTTTGGGATATAAGCAAGGTATCAAACCACACCACTAGAGATAGTCGGGTTTGTCATCACCACAGAAAACACTCAGGAGGATTGAGTTATGATGTTTAGCGATGTTTCTTTGGATGAGATGTTCCCACGTGCCCATGCGGTCATGCGAGCACCGTTGCCCACACTTAAAACCGATAACGTTTACCAATTAATCCGCACCAACGCCGCTCAACGCGGCATGACATTGACCGCCGAACACATGGCAGTGATCAATTTCATACTCGATTTCTACGAACACTGCGATGACTGCCAGAATGCGCGAATGCTGGCGGATATGCTGCAAGACGAATTCTTACCCCAAGGTGGGCGTAAATACTTGTATCAGCTTTTCCCCGATGGTCCACTGAGCACCATCCACGACATTGCTGAATTGCCCAAATTAGGCAATGAAACCGACAAAAGTTTCGGCACTAACTGGTAATACCAAATCACGACGACTAAAACCCAACCCAATCGCCTGAAGTGATTGGGTTTTTTGTTTGTGTTCAGGATTGAACTTATAGAATGCCCTAACATTCTAAATGCATAACAAAAAACAGGGCAGATCATAATGGGCAATATTAAAGCAGCACTGCTAGTGGGTGCAGTCACTTCTGTACTCGGCGGATGCGCACCAATGGGTTCATACCCGCAAACCGCGCAATACCCGTATTGGAACCACACGGTTCCGGGTGTTTATCAACCTCAGGCTCGACCGTATTTCACCAGCTATAATCAACCCTCAATGTCGCAACCGGCATTTTCACAACAATACCAACCGTTTTCACAACAAACCGAACCTTATGATGCCCCCGCCAGACGCGCTTTATTAGCCCAAGCGCATCAGGCGCTGGGAGTGCGCTATACCTATGGTGGTGAAACCCCACGCGAAGGCTTTGATTGCAGCGGTCTGACTCAATACGTTTATAAAAATGCCCAAGGCATCACCCTACCCCGCACAGCGGCAGAACAAAGCGAGGCCAGCCGCACCATTAGCTTTGAACAAATGCGCCCCGGTGATTTGATTTTCTTCCGCACCAGTGGCAGCAAAGTCAATCACGTGGGTATTTATATCGGTCGCGGTGATTTCATCCATGCCGCATCCGGTGGCAGCAAAGTGAGTATTGACAACCTGAGCAAAACCTATTGGCAACAACGCCTTGTCAAATTTGGCGCTTTCCTCGCCTAAAATCAAAACAAACATGAACCTTTCAACAAGATTTGCCGACTGACCGTCAGGCCAATTGTTAATTTTGGTTGAATAGCGTCTATACTACGGGTGGAGACTAATCCATACGTAAACCATAGGAGAAAATAAGATGGGACTGTTTGATTTTGCCCGTAACATTGGTAAGAAAATCTTCGGTAAGGAAGAGGAAGCGCCTGCTGCACTGGCTCAACACATCAATGAAGACAACCCCGGCGTTGAAGGCTTGCAAGTTGAAGTAAAAGATGGCGTTGCAGTATTAACAGGTCAGGCACAATCGGCTGAAGCACTGGAAAAAGCCGTGCTGATGGCGGGTAACGCAATGGGTATCGAGTCCGTGAAAGCGGATGGCATGACCATTGCTGACGGCAGCCAAGTCGGTGGTGATGACGAATTCTACGTCATTGTTAAAGGCGATACCCTGTGGAAAATCGCTGAAAAAGCTTACGGCAATGGTTCAAAATATACCAAAATCGTCGAAGTTAACCGCGAAGTTATCAAAGACGCTGACAAGATCTTCCCTGGTCAGAAAATTCGTATTCCTAAAAACATCTAAATACAGGTATCGACACACATGGATTTAATGCAAATCGGTGTTCAATTGTTCAAAAGTCAATTGGATAAAAATGGTAATGGTCAGTTGGAAATGACTGAAATAGCGTCTGCACTCATGGGTCTCATGGGCAGTGGTCAAAACCAAGCGCAAGCAGGCGGTTTAGGTGGTCTGGCATCCATGATTTCAGGAATGCAGGGCAATCAACAATCCGGTCTTTCCTCGCTGGTGAACTCTTGGATAGGAACTGGTCAAAATATCCAACCCAGTGGTAGCCAATTGACCCAGATGTTCGGTCAAGACAAGATTGCAGCTTTTGCACAACAATTGGGCATTAGTCAAGAGCAAGCGCTCCAAGGTTTGCAAGCGGCTGTTCCAGAAGTCGTGGATAAGGCTTCCCCTAATGGCTCGTTAGATATGGGCAGCCTGTTGAATTCTGTCGGTGGCGTATCTGGTGCTATCGGTCTGGCAAGCAAGCTGTTTGGTCGCTAAGACGCACTGAAATCTTGCTTAGATTATGAAGCCGCCCCTTAGGGGGCGGCTTTTTGCTTTAAACCCTAATTTTCATGAGAATACTGTTTTGTTATTAGCATCTCACCTATAGTTAACTAATTACTGTACAAAGCTGCTACAAATCTTATGAATTCTGTGACTGATCCCAACGCCAACGACATTGCCGCCCTGTTCCCTATTGGCACAGTATCCGAACAGACCGGCGTGAATACGGTAACATTACGCGCATGGGAACGCCGTTACGGTTTACTTAAACCGCGCCGTACCCCGAAAGGGCATCGCCTTTACAGCCGTCAAGATGTTGAGCGTGTCAAACAAGTGCTGGTATTGCTGGACCAGGGTATTCCGGTAGGGCGCGTGCGTGACGTACTCGACAGCGGTGACACCCCGCCTATCCTGTTGCGCACGGCTCAAGACGTACAAACTGACGACCCTTGGCGATACTATTGCTCGCTGTTTCAGCACTGCATCCACAAACTGGATACCCGCTCACTGGAACACACGTTTAATGAAGCGGTATCGCTGTATTCGTTGGAATTAGTCGCCAAGAAATTGATTTTGCCCCTGTATCAACAATTGTGGCAACAACAGGCAATGTTACCGTCTACCCGCGCTGATTACGCTTTCTTGCATGAATTTTTGTGTGTGAAACTCGGTTCGCGCTACCTGCATTACAACAGCAGAGCTAATGGCAGGCGAGTATTGCTGGTGAATACGCAAACTCATGCTGTGCAATTGGAAACGCTACTACTCGCTAATATTATTAGCCAACACGGGTATCAGGTCAGTTTGCTCGGCACGGAAACCACGCTGGATCATTTGCCGCTGATTATCGGACGCACTGAATTTGATGCATTACTACTACCCAACACTGGCGTATCCAGCAGTTTGCAAGCCCTAAGCATTATGACCCAAATCACCGTATTTTTAAGTGGTGAAGCAAGCGCCGAAGCGCTGTCCGACCCCACACCGTTACGCAATATTCACTGGCTACCCGCCGAGTTAAGCGATATTTGTCTAACCCTTGATAAAGTACTCGCGAAAGAACCCGCCCCTATACCTATACTCACGCCTGTTGCAGCAGTATGACTACAGCGCTGGTTTGGTTACGGCAAGACTTACGTCTGGCGGATAACCCCGCGCTTTATCAAGCCTGCCGCGCTTGTAAACACGTTATTCCGGTGTTTATTGACGACCCACTCCCCGGTTCCGTTAGTCAATTAGGTGCGGCGAGTCGGGTATGGTTACACCACAGTTTGCAAGCGCTGGATGCTGGTTTACAAACGCTGGGAAATCGTTTGATATTGCGTCAAGGTGCTGCCTTACCCGTTTTACAACAATTAATAACCAGCACCGGCGCAACCCATGTGTATTGGAATCGGGTGTATGACCCCGCCAGCCTTGCCCGCGACAAACACATTAAAGAAACCCTCAAGCAAACCTGCGAAGTGCACAGCTTTAATGCCAGCCTGCTGAATGAACCGTGGGAAGTCTTGAAAGCCGATGGCACGCCTTACAAAGTGTTCACTCCGTTTTGGAAAGCGATGCTGAAACACGGGATTCAATACTTGCCGCTACCCCTACCGGAACGTATGGTTGCGCCCGCCAACTTGCCGGATAGTTTGCCTGTGGATGCGTTGGGCTTACTGCCGACAATCCGCTGGGATACCGACATGATGACCCATTGGCAAGTTGGTGAAACGGCTGCGATGCAAAAATTGCTGGCATTCTTGCCACAGGGTGCGGATTACAAGGAAGCGCGTAACCTGCCCGCCCAAACCGGCACTGCTCGCCTTTCGCCGCATTTGCACTTCGGGGAAATCAGCCCGCGTCAGGCGGTTTACCACACCGAACACTATTTGCAGCACCACCCTGAAGCGGATGGCGGTTTACGGCATTTTATGCAGGAAATCGGCTGGCGTGAATTTGCTTACCACCTGCTATATCACTTTCCGCATACACAGGAACGGGCTTTGAATGCACGCTTCGATGCTTTCCCTTGGGCAGAAGATTACGATGCCGTGCTAAGCCGTTGGCAACAGGGGCAAACCGGCTTTCCCATTATTGATGCGGGGATGCGTGAATTGTGGCAAACCGGTTGGATGCATAATCGGGTACGCATGATTGTGGCATCATTGCTCACCAAAAACTTGCTCGTGCCTTGGCAAGTGGGGGAACAATGGTTTCGGGATACCTTGGTGGACGCTGATTTAGCCAGCAATGTGTTCGGCTGGCAATGGACTGCGGGGTGTGGGGCTGATGCTGCGCCCTATTTCCGCATTTTCAACCCGATTTTGCAAAGCCAGAAGTTTGACCCGGAAGGGGAATACATTCGCCGTTGGGTTCCAGAATTGCACGCACGGGATAATAAGCAGGTACATTTGCCGCGTGAATTGGGCGATGGGTTGCGGGATTATCCTTTGCCAATAGTGGATTTGAAAGCCAGCCGCAAACGAGCGTTGATGCTGTTTAATTGTTCAGACACAGATGAAGAACCTCACCCCAACCCCTCTCTTTGACAGGAGAGCAACTAAGAAACACTGCTCTTTCTTTCTCCCCCTCGCCTGTCAAGGAGAGGGGGGCGGGGGGTGAGGTTCTTTTAGAGGAATGTGAACAGTTACAACCTCACTCCGTGAATTACAGGCTGTATTCAGCGACTAACCGGAATTCCGCACCTGCCGCCACTTCCACCACATCATCCGCCGCGTTAGTGGTTTCCACGCACACGAAGCGGGTGTAGTCGTCGTCCTGCAAATCCGCCATGCCCGCCGCAATCTTCGCCCAGGGATTCCACACCACCGCCGTTTTATTGCCGCTGGAAGTAATGCGGATCGTGCGCTTCAACGCGCCATCGACAATCGCCAGTTCTGCCGGAATGCCGAAGTAAACGCGGTCAACTTCGCTGTTAATGCTGATTGCACCGTCTTGCTGCTTGGTTCCGCCATTGCCGTCTGCCGCTTTGTCGAGGTATTGCGTACCTTCCAGCCCGGTCACAGTCGTTTGCGCAATATCACCCACCGCAAAATAGGTGTGCATCGCTTGGGTAATGGTGAATACTGCATCGCCGGTATTGCGTGTCACCAATGCCAGTTGCAAGGTTTTGCCGACGGTAATTTCCATCGCCAAACGGAACGCATGAGGCCAAATTGCCAAAGTTTCGGGGGACGATTCCAGGCCCAACACCACAGTCGTCGAACCGTCAGCATTTTCGCGGGTTTCCCACTCGCTCCACATGCGGTTGCGCATAAAACCGTGCGCGGGGCGACCTTTGCCTTCGGGGTCTGCGCCGAACCAAGGCCAGCAAATCGGTACGCCGCCTTTGATTGCTTTGCCTTCGGCGTAATAGGCGTTGTCGCTGACAAACAGCACATCCGCCGCGCCCTTGGGAGTAAAGGACAAAACTTGCCCTGCGTAAACCGAAATGACGGCATCGGCATGGTCGTTGCTAACGTTGATCATCGGCAAGCCACCGTTGCCTGTTACACGAGTGATTGTCATGGTGCATTCCTGTTTATGGTTAAAATCGCCGCCAGATTATAGGGCAAAATGTAAGAAGGGGATGCAGGAAAACACGCGGAATCCTATAATCAGCGCTTTCCCATACCGGATAGAAGATAACACCATGCGAGTTTCACGATTTCCCCTGACCACGCTGCGCGAAACACCCGCAGATGCCGAAGTCATCAGCCACCAATTAATGTTACGTGCTGGCATGATCCGCCGCCTCGCCTCCGGTTTGTATACCTGGATGCCGTATGGCTTGCGCGTGTTGCGCAAAGTCGAAGCCATTGTGCGTGAAGAAATGAACAACGCCGGTGCGATTGAAGTGCTGATGCCATCCATCCAACCCGCTGAACTGTGGCAAGAATCCGGGCGCTGGGAAAAATACGGCGCTGAATTGCTGCGCATCCGCGACCGCCACAGCCGTGATTTCTGCTACGGCCCGACGCACGAAGAAATCATTACCGATTACGCCCGTAAGGAATTGAGCAGCTACAAACAATTGCCGATCAATTTCTACCAGATTCAAACCAAATTCCGTGACGAAGTGCGTCCGCGTTTTGGGGTGATGCGTGCGCGTGAATTCTTGATGAAGGATGCGTATTCTTTCCACCTCACCCAAGAATCGCTGCAAGAAACCTATGACGCGATGTACGCGGCGTATTCGCGCATCTTCCAGCGTTTGGGTTTGAATTTCCGCCCGGTGCAAGCGGATACCGGCTCGATTGGGGGCAACGCTTCGCACGAATTCCACGTGTTGGCAGACTCCGGTGAAGACGCGATTGCGTTCGCCAGTGGCAGCAATTACGCCGCGAATATCGAATTGGCAGAAGCGGTGTGCCTGATTGCCGAACGCGCCGCGCCCACTGAAGCGATGCGCGAAGTCGACACGCCTAACGCCAAAACCATCGAGGAATTGGTGGCGCAATTCGGTTTACCGATTGAAAAAACGGTTAAGACCTTGATCGTCGCAGCGGCGGAAGGCTCCGAGCACGCCTTCATTGCCTTGCTGGTGCGGGGCGACCATACCCTCAATGAAATCAAAGCGGAAAAAATCCCCGGCGTTGCCGTGCCGTTGCAGTTTGCCCGCGAAGATGAAATTCGTGCCCTGATCGGTGCAGGCCCCGGCTCTTTAGGCCCGGTCGGTTTGACCATTCCAGTGGTAGCTGACCGCACCGTAGCGAATATGTCCGACTTCGGCGCGGGTGCGAATGTCGATGGCAAACACTTTTTCGGCATCAACTGGGAACGCGATGTCGCGCTTCCGCAAGTCGCTGATTTGCGTAACGTGATCGAAGGCGACCCTAGCCCCGATGGTTGCGGCACGCTCTCCATCGCACGCGGTATTGAAGTGGGTCACATCTTCCAATTAGGCAAAACCTATTCGTCAAAACTCAACGCCACGGTATTGGATGAAAACGGTAAGGCACAGGTGATGACGATGGGTTGTTACGGCATCGGCGTTTCCCGCGTGGTTGCCTCGGCGATTGAGCAAAATAACGACGAATTTGGTATCCGTTGGTCTGCGGCGATTGCGCCTTTCACCGTGGTGATTGCGCCGCTGAATATGCAGAAATCGCCGGATGTGGCAGCGCAAGCGGAAGCACTTTATGCGCAATTGCAAGCAGCAGGTGTGGATGTGTTATTGGATGATCGCGTATTACGCCCCGGTGCCATGTTTGCCGACCACGAATTGCTGGGCATTCCGCACCGCCTTATTATCTCCGAGCGCGGCTTGCAAGCCGGTGAAATTGAATACAAAGCACGTAGCGGTGGCGATGCCGTGAAAGTGCCAGTGGCGGATGTTTTTACCTTTATTCAGGGAAAATTGAGCAACTAATCCCCACATCAACACCGCAAGGGAGCAGCCGCAAGGGTTGCTCCCGCCTTGCATTCGATGCAATATTTTCACAACTTTAATCCAAACTTAACCACAATGTGATAGCCATCACGGCAACCCTACCATTATTTTACGATAATTCACTCATGGCTTTCGTCGGGCAAATTTCGGGGCTAATTATGGATATTCTTACAGTGTCGTTTTTATTGCTGTTGGGTGCGGCAGCAGGGTCATGGTTGGGCTATTCACAGGGGCTTGCACAGGGCAAACAAGTCGGCAAATTGGCGGGGATAAAAGAAGGCATTAAAGAGCAACTGCGTAAAGAACTGATTGAGTCCAAGATCATTGGGGGGGCTTATGAGGTTAAGGTTCACGCGGATGCTTGCAAAGAGCTGGAAGCCGCCTTATCTGGTAAGCCGAAGAAAAAAGCTCCCGCGTCATCACTACCGGGCTGGGTGATGGTGGCGGGGGTATTATTCGCGAGTTGGCTGCTGTTGACATAGCGAATCAGCGCCAATTCAGAAATTTATTGTACTTTCACCACATCCAGTTGTTCACTATTGGTCAATAACACCCATGCGCTGAGTTTGGGTAATGCGGCGATTTCGGGCAATTGCAAATAGCCTTGCACTTGCACAATGCCTTCTTCCCGCTTGGCTTCCCAACCTTTTACACCTTCGGATTTTTTGGCGTATTTCAGTTCGATCAGATGCTGATGCGGCACAGCATACGGGCTGCGTTCCAGCAGCAGGATGTCGGGGTAACGGTGATTCATCTCGCGCTCGCTCTGGATGAAATATACCGGCGAATGGTAGAGCAGCGTCAGCAGCAAGGTTTTGATGTGCTTTTCATCCATCTTCATAAAATCGCGGTTGGAAAGCACCTGTAGTACGCGCTGCATTTCATTTAGCAGCGGCTGGATGTCGTCTTGCAACGCCAACAGTTCAATGGCTTGCGTCAAGGATTGATTGGGGATGCTGATCTGGTTGCGGCGTTCCAGTTCCACCTTGAAGTAGTGGAAATAGAGTTCGCGGATCACATCGTTGGGGATGGCAAACACCGTTTGTGTCAGGGTGCTGCCGCTAATGGTCACAAACCCCATGTAAGCCAGCAAGCTGATAAAATCGTCACGGCTGAAATTTTTGTCCAGCTCAAACTTGCGTTGCTGTTGGGCTTTTACCGTGCCAGTCGTGACCAACTCATCCAGCACTTGGTAATTGGCTTCACTGTCGCCGATGCCAAACAGTGCCATGATTTTGCGGTAATCGGAGGCGATATTCTCGTCCAGCATTTGTTCGGGGTAAGCGCATTCTTCCAAGCGGAAATTATCAAGGAAATACAGCACCATATTGGCGTTGTATACCGTTTCGGTTGCTTTGGGGTGAAAACGGTAGCCGTTGTACCAGTGTGCCATGTCATCCAACAAAACGTTGGTATCCAACTGGCAGGTTTCAACCAATGGCTGAATCAAAGCCGCGACTTCTGTTTGAGTGAAGCCCATTGCAGCGTTGAAATCCCGGTGCAGCGACAGGTTTCTGGCGATATTGAACCCGCTGGTCATGCTGTCGAGCATCAACGGGGTAACACCTGTGATGAACAAACGATCTACTGTGCCGCGCTGAGTGGCTGCCTTGATCGTTTCGTAAAAACTGCGCACGAAACCGCCCTTCCCCATCACGCTTTGAAACAGCTTCGGGTCATCCGCCAGCATCGAATTGGCGAAATGGTCGTATTCGTCGATCAACAGGAATATTTTTTGCCCACGGGTCGCACTGAAAAAGGCTTCCATTTTTTCGTAGGAAGAATAGCTTTTATCAACACTGGTGATGGCTGCGGCTGGGTAAGCGTAGCGTTCCAGCGTGCTTTTCAAAGCCACACCGACTTTATGCGTAAATGAACGCTCGACCGATTCCGCGCTATCCGTAGCAATCCCGCTGAACTCCATGAACAGCACCTGATAGCTGCTGCGCGTCGGGGTGGGATGTTGCCCGATATGGAGTTGGGAAAAAATCGCCTCGAAATCTGCTTGGTGCTTTACGTCGTAGTAATACTCCAGTGCCGAGATGAACAGGCTTTTACCGAAACGGCGCGGGCGCAACAGAAAGTGGTACTGCCCATCGGCCTCTAACGCAGCGATGTAGGCGGTTTTGTCCACATAGACAAAACCTTCGGTGATGACTTTCTTGAAATTGCTCAAGCCGTAGGGGATTTTCATGGCACGTCCTGCACGGTGGTGATAGTCGCAGATGATAGCATATTGCAGTGAGTCGGACGGCGTTGCCACCAACGAAGACCATGCACATAAAAAATAATACTATTAACATTTTTAATGTGTAATAATAGTGATTGATTGATAAATAGGAAATATGTCATGGTGAATATGCGGACAAGATACTGCATAGCACAGGTAACTTCATAGACTAATTGGCATAGCTTTCACATAGTAAACTATAATTCCCATAAGAAGGAAGCAATGGAGTCAACATACAAAAAGGATATTTCAACAGCAATTCCCGCTATCCATCGGTAATCAGAGCTTCGCAGGCTTGCGAGGGCTTTGATTTTTACGGGCACAACCATACCCTCCAAGCCCTGAAAGCCTGCCCGAATACCGCCTGACTTTTGCATAACCCAACACCCTGTTGGAAAACCCCAGCGTACCCTCAAGCCTGATTTTCATCCGCTGCGAATGCCTTTGGGTGTCAGGTCAGCATGTTCATAACCCCAAATGATGGCAGCATAGAAGGACTCCCAATCGCTAATCAGATGCTCACGGAACATCCCACGCATCTTCTCCCACAATGCGGTACGGCTCTGTAAGCGGGTGCGGGCGGCTTGGAAGTACTGGCAGCAAGCTTCCTGAATCTGGTCGATCAGGAAGGCCAACATCATCAGGGTGGCGAACACAGTGGAAAGATGTTGCTTGCCATGACCGTAATTATGTTCGAGGTTGTAACCGAGGTTTTTAAGGGTGTTAAAGGTTTCGTTCTCCACCTTCCAGCGGGAACGGCCTGCGCGTACCACATCCGCCACGTTGTCGGCGGTGAGGGGGATGTCAGTCACGCAGTCATAGATAAAGGTTGTACCGTCGGGGCGTTCCTCCCAGTAGTCGATGTAGTTGACCCGCACGTCTTGGTTGGCATGATTGAGCGGGATGTCGTTGGCATAACGGTAGCCACACCGTAACTTTTTGCTTGTCGTGCCTGCCAATTCTTGGGTGCTGCCATTGGCTAACCCGTCCAATACCGTCTTCAGTAATAGGCTGCCACTACGGGCTTTGGCGGTAATGATAAAGCTGTAACCGTTTGACTTCAGAAGACGGATGTGCGGTGCATTGCAGGAAAGGGCATCTTGCAGCAGGATCATCTCCATGCGCGGGAAGTCTTGGCGCAACTGGGGGATGAGCCGTTTAGAGGCATTGTGTTCGCAATCATTTTTCTTGCTGCCATCCTGCTTGGTGATGGCCTCTGGGAAAAAGGGTAATACGGTATTCTTGTCAGGGTGAACCAGCACTGCCGCCAGCATCTGGTGGTAATACTCCTCACGTCCGTCCTTGTGTGTCTTAATGCAACAATCCGGGCAAGAGATAGCCCCAGAGCTAAAAATACCTGTTCCATCAATACTGACTAAATACTTTCCTAGAAAACGGTAGCCTTCCAGTATGCCTTGCCGTTGCAGTTCCTGATGGATGGCGCGGAATACCGGGCGCAGACGCTGCGGTTTTACCCCGTCCAATACCGTGCGCATTTGGCTGTCACAGGGAGCATCGGGGATGCCAAACAGGGTTTTCAGGTTGTGCCGTCGTGCCTTGTCCCCGCGCTGTTTGTCAAACTGCAACAGTGAGCCGTCTTTCAACGAAAATAGGGCAAGCCCTGACATCAACACGTCAACCAAGGGATAGTCGGGTTTGGTTTTGCGGTGGTCAGTGACTTCACTGAAACAGCCGCGCACACGTTCCAGCAATCCGGGGGCTGAGAGAGTCTTGCGTAGCTTCAGGCTACCGACAAGAGGCAGGGGAGGTGGTTTTGCAGGCATTTCGTTGCACAGTGACTCGTTTTACAAGACCATGATTATACAGTCATTTTAAGATCGGCGGGAATTGCTGATATTTCAAACTTGGTAACTAGTTTGATCGCATCTTTAAATAACATTGATGATTTATCATTGGATAATGTGATAGACAAACAAATTATAGAGTCGTTTGAAAATATTAGAAGTGTTATTTTTAAAGGCATTTCAAATATCAAGCATCATCTTGAAATATTATCTGAAATAACAGAGTGGGATAAATTGAATGTTTCCTTTTTTGGAGAAACTAACGCTGGCAAAAGCACAGTCATCGAATCCTTAATAAATGGCGACGGAAGAAGTATTGGTGAAGGATACAAAGACTTCACCAAAAACGTTAACGAAATAGCATACAAAAATATCAACTTAATAGATATGCCAGGTATCGAAGGCAGAGAGCATCAAGTAATAAACAACATTCATAAAGCCGTTAATAAATCCCACATTATTTTTTATGTTATTGGAACAAACAAAGAGCCAGAAGAGAATACTATATCGAAAATACGAATTTTCCTAAAAGATAATGTCAAAGTTTACTCGATAATTAATGTACGAGGAAAACCGACGGTCTATAAATTCAAAAAAGAACTGAAAGATACAAATATAGCTATTGTGGAAAGCCGAGTAGAAAGCAAATTCTCCGAGCTATTAGGCAAAAACTATTCTGGCAATATTGTCATCAATGGTCATCTTGCATTATTGAAAAATGACAGGATTGCAAAGAGCAGGTTTGCAAATGACCAAATTAAAGCATTAGAAATATTTGCCAATAAATCAGAAATAGAAAAATTTTCTAATATCCAAGAAATATATACGCTTCTTGATGCCTTTGAAAAGGACGTAGAAAATGAAATTATTATTTCCAACACCTATAAGTTTATAAAAAACCTTAGCTCTATTCTGTCTAATATTCTGAGAGAAAAAAAGAATTTTGACTCATTCTTAAAAGAAGCAAATGGGCTAACTGAAAAATACTTAGATGAAGTTGACAAGGTTATTTGCAAATACGAATCCGAGATATTATCTAGCCTAGATGTGAATATTAACTCTATGAGAGTTGAGCTTAAAAAGACAGTTAATAAGGGGATAGATAATAATGACAGCGAGATTTCAATAAAATCCAAACTCGACAACATAAGAG
Organism: Thiothrix winogradskyi; assembly: GCF_021650935.1. NCBI lineage: Bacteria > Pseudomonadati > Pseudomonadota > Gammaproteobacteria > Thiotrichales > Thiotrichaceae > Thiothrix > Thiothrix winogradskyi. The sequence goes on from NZ_CP091244.1 coordinate 3,655,199, forward strand.
AAGAACAATCAAAAAAATTAAATAAAAATATTCAAAAACTTTTATCTTCTATGAAAGAGGAAATAGAAGCCAAGATAGAAGAGTTCAAAAACAGGATGTCACTCCAAATGCAGTTTTTAAATCTTAAAGGAGACTTTGATCTCGGAAGTATCTTGGAATCACTGGAGATCAATTTTAAATATGTCTTGGGGCAAGTATTGGATGTTGGTCTGTCTATATGGGGAGTTGTTTCGGCTTTTGGTATAAATCCTATTCTTGGTGTTATTACTGGAGTGCTAGTTTTAGCAAGAAAAATATGGGATTGGTTTTTTGGTGATCCTGACAAAAGAAAACGTGAAGCAAAAAGCGAAGCTGTTAGTAAAATTGACTCAATGATAAATGATGTTAAAAATAAGATTAGGCACGATATTGAAAGAGAGCTTATTAGTGTACAAAAAAATACGAAAAAGCCTGTTCTTCAATTGCATGAAAGTATGAAAGGTTTAAAAAAAATAAGTATCGCAATCGACGATAAAGTTTTACAGATCAAAAAGTCTCAGACAGCACTAAGCTTGTTGCTAATGAAAAGAATTCTTGGAGATAGTGTTACGTTTTCATATTTAGATTTACAGCTTTCACAAGCTATTGTAATAGGTTACGAAGTCAATGAAAATGTCAAAAACTATCTTCTAAAAATTTTTAGACTCAGAAAATTAGATTTATACTCATCATACCGTGACTGGCTGAATGAAGCTGGAATATATACTGGAGATGAATTTTTTCTTGCCAACGATGAATTTAATTTTCGCGCTGCAAACGCATTATTATCGAATGACAATAATAAATTTAAATTTAAAAGAGTAAAACGTAGGAGTAATTAATGAATATAAACTTGACTCAAGGAAAAGAAGATATTATTCAAAGTTTGGAGTCTTTATCCAAGAAACTATCTCGGATCGAATATGAGTTTTCTATTGACATATCAGTCCTGATATCTAAAGTTAATAAAGCGATAGAGAATATTAAATATGATATATTTTCTATCGCTTTTTTCGGTGCTTTTTCAGATGGGAAATCAACCATATTATCTACTATTATTGACAAGCTTGATATTGATATTTCTCCTGAGCCAACTACCGACAAGGTTCAAACATATTTATTCAAAGATTATAAGATAATTGATACTCCTGGACTTTTTTCAGAAAATTTAATCCATGATGAACGGACAAAAAAATACATATCTGAGGCTAATATTATTATATACACGGTTGATCCCGTGAATCCATTAAAAGAGTCTCAGTTGCAAACTGTAAAATGGCTGTTAGCAGATTTAAAAAAAATTGAATCAACAATATTTGTCATAAACAAGATGGATGAAGTATCAGACTTAGAGGACGACGAAGATTTTCATAAAAACTCAATCATTAAAAAAAAGGTTGTGTCTGATGCTATTCACGAGGTAATAGGAGTTAATAACAATCTTAAAATAATATGTATTTCGGCAGACCCATTTGGGCAAGGCTTAAAATTTTGGAAGGAAAATCATAACTATAAAAAACTCTCAAGAATTGAAAGTCTTGAACTATTAATTTCCGAGTTTAAAACAACATATAAAAATGACCTTATTGTAAAAGCAGGCGTTAGTGTAATTCGCGATACTAGTGTGCAAACACTTTCAGAACTAAACGAGATAAAAATATCTTTAATTTCTGAAGCCGATCTATTGGGCAGTCAAATAAATGAATACAATAATCGTATTCAAGTGTTAGAAAAAGATATTAGTAGAAGCTACATAAACATAAAAGAGGAATTCATATCATTAAGAGGAGATGTATTGGTTGATATAGATGCAGTAAGTAATATGCAGGAGTTGAGTGACGTTATACAAAAGAGATTGGGCAAAGATGGATATATCCTTCAGGAAAAAATTGATTTGATAATAAAGAAGCACACTGGAAATTTGTTGACTGAAAGTAAGGAGATATTTAAATCATTAGAGGAGTCGTTAATTTATCATTCAAAATTGCAAAATGAAATTCTTGGAAAATTATCAGATACGGGTAAATCGGTGATAAAAGGAATGTTAAGTTCTCCTACTAGAAAAATTGCTGATGCTGTTATCAAAGCAAGAGATTTCCTAAAACTGCCTTTTAAATTTAAGCCTTGGGATGCTCTTAAGTTTGCTAAATTCTTAAAAGCAATGCCGATAGTTATGGAAGTCATTCAATTTGCTGGAAGTATCTGGTCAAAAATAAAAATGGATAAGAAAAGGAATGAAATAAAAAATGAACTTGAAAATGCTTTCAAAGGATTAATTCAAAATATGACGCAAGAAAGTTATACTGAAAACTACTTTCCATTTACCGCAGAAACGAAGAAAGTACTTCTTTCACTTGAAGATAGTAAAAGAGGTATTGAGCAAACTATAGCAAGTATAGATGAGATCAGTAGCCAACTAAATGTAGATAATTTGGGCTAACAAAGCGCCGCACCGGACAGTAATTCCGCTTCATTGCTGCCGATGAGCTTGGGTTGTTGATGCTCTAGAATAGCCCTATGAAAATTTGTTACGCAGTTTATTTGACAGACTCCTAGATCACAGAATTAAGCGAATCCACCGAAAATTTGACCGGAAACCCTAAACCATGACCTACCCCTATTCCCGAATCTTCCTACTCAGCCACATGCGAGCCTACAGCAGTTTGTTGGGGCATATTATCGGTTCACACCCACGCATCAATGGCTATTACGAAATGCACCAAAGCTACCTCAGCGACGCTGATTTAGCCCAGCAAATCGCCGATTACAGCCAACACGATAGCTTAAAACCCGACAGTCACTATCAATTTGATAAACTGCTGCACAACGATTATCGGCTGAATTTAAGCCTGCCAGCGTTGCAAGATGCCGTCATTTTTATTGCGTTGCGCCAACCTGAGCCAACCATTAAAAGCATCATTAAGCTATTCCGGCAAAAATCCACCGATGATTTGTATGCGCAACCCGCTGGCGCAACCGACTATTACTTGGAACGGCTGCAAATCCTTACCGATTTCGCCCAACAACACCCACAACGTTATTACTATTTTGATACCGAAAAAGTCTGTACTGACACCGACGGCTTATTAAGCCAGTTACAGCAATGGATAGGCGTAGCTGAACCGTTAGCGCGTGAATACGGCAGCTTTGCCAAAACGGGCGTAGCCGGTGCGGGGGATACTTCACCGCTCATTCACACCGGCAAAATATTACCGGATTTTCAGGAAGCGGTGGATGATGTGGAACTGGATGCGACGTTATTGCAACAGGCAGAACAGGCTTATCAAAGCAGCCGTGCTTTATTGCTGCACTACGCCAAACAGCATTGCTAATAGTCGGCTTTTACGCCTGCACCCCAAACACATACCCCAAATCAATCCCCTGTTCAGCGAACGGGGGAATAAACACCCGCTGGCAATCTTCAACCCCGATACACTCCTTGGAAAACACCACGCGGTAATGCTCTCCCGCCAACTCATAAGCAATCAGAGTTTTATTCTCTGGTGAAAGCACCCAATAATAAGGCACTTGGCACACCTGCAAGCGCATCAGGTGCATCACCAAATCCTTGCTTTCATGCCCCGGCGAGGTAATTTCACACACCCAATCAGGCAAAATATCCACCACACCCTCCGGCGGATTAGGCACACGCGCCTTACGCCATCCCGCAAGGTCATGGGTTGGGCAATGATGTTCGCTGTAACGCACGCTGATTTCCGTCACGATCCACCAGCCATCTGCACCTTTACGGCGCTTGAAGGGGGAAACTTCATCAGAAAGACCCGATTGCACCTGCGCATGAGCGAACCGCGCCATCGGGCGTTTCACAATTTCACCGCTGATCAGTTCAATGCGCCCATCGACGGATGCAGCCATTAGCAAGTCATCGACTGTCGCAAATTTGCGTGCTTCCATCCCATACCTCGGCTTACATAATCCTAATAATCGACTTTTTTACGCCCCGATTTAATATCGCTGTGCTTTTTCTTGCTGTCAAGCCGCTTGAGCCGCGAGCTAAACGTCGGGCGCGTGGCTTTGCGTTTCTTTTGCACTTTGGTTGCATCCGCGATTAATTGTTGCAAGCGTTCGAGCGCGTCCGCACGATTTTTTTCCTGACTGTTGTGGGTTTGCGCTTTAATGACCACCACACCATCGCTGGAAATGCGCTGATCAGCGTAGCTCAACAGTTTTTCTTTCCAACTATCCGGCAAGGAAGAAGCGCGGATGTCGAAACGCAGGTGAATCGCAGTCGAGACTTTATTGACGTTTTGCCCGCCAGAACCTTGAGCGCGGATGGGTTGGAAGTCGAGTTCTTCGGGCGGGATATTCATAATGACCTTCAAAACGGCGTCTAGATTACTGTTTACTTTAACGTCCAATGACCGATTAGTGAAGGTATTTGACGGGAGTTTGGTATTCCAGCGCGGAATACTGACGCTCTACAGCGCTGCGGTATATCATGCACCTTTCAATCAACACCAAAACCACTTTTTATGGCTACCACCAACACACTTTCCGACCCCGCTATCCAGCTCCAGCTCCGCCAAGCCAAAATGGATGACATTCCCCAAATTGCCGCGCTATCCGAGCGCGTTTATGCAGGCACGGGGATGTACGGCTACCCAGAGCCGGTACTGATCGGGCAGCAAAATCACTTCCCAGAAGGGCAATTTGTGGTGGTCGCAGGCGAAAAAATCGTCGGTTACTGCGCCACCCTGCGCGTCAGCGAAAAACGCGCATTCAAGCAACACAACTGGGGTGAAATCACCGGCAACGGCTATATCGCGACCCACGACCCCCACGGCGAATGGCTCTATGGCATGGAAGTGTGCGTCGATCCCAACTACCGTGGCTACCGCATCGGGCAACGTCTGTACAATGCCCGCAAACAATTAGCGCAAGACCTCTCGCTGAAAGGCATCGTCTTCGCCGGACGTTTGCCCACGCTTGCCAGCCGCATCAAGCGTTACGGTACGGCGGAAGCGTATGTCGAAGCCGTGCGCAAAAAGGAACAGCGCGACCCAGTACTTTCCTTCCAGCTACGCAATGATTTCGAGTTCATCGGCTTAATTCCGCATTATTTGGATGCTGACCACCAATCAATGGGGTACGGTGTTCACATGATTTGGCGCAACCCCAAAGTCGCGCAAACGCCCACCAAAGGCAAACAGAAAAATTACGGCGGTCGCCAACCCGATAGCGTGCGTGTCGGCACGGTGCAATACCAGCAACGCAAAGTGCAATCGTTCGAGGAATTCATGGAAGCCGTCGCCTACTTCGTTGACGTGGTAGCCGATTACAAAGGCGATTTCGTGGTGTTCCCCGAACTCTTCACCCTGCAATTATTGTCGATGGAATCGCAGCAATTAAGCCCCGTGGAAGCCATTGAAGCGCTCACCAAATACACCCCGCAATTCCGCGAAGCCATGCGCGACCTGGCGTTGCGTTACAATATCAACATTATCGGCGGCTCTCACCCGACGCGGATGCCGAATGGGCGGGTGGAAAACATTTGCTATATTTTCCTGCGTGACGGCACGGTACACGAACAAGCCAAAATTCACCCCACGCCCAATGAAGCGTATTGGTGGAATATCGAAGGCGGCAGTGAATTGGATGTCATCCAAACCGATTGCGGCCCCATCGGGGTACTGATTTGCTACGACTCGGAATTTCCCGAACTGGCACGCCACCTCACCGATCAGGGCGCACAAATTTTGTTTGTGCCATTTTGCACCGATGAACGCCAAGGCTACTTGCGGGTGCGTTATTGCTGTCAGGCACGCGCCGTCGAAAATCAGATTTACGTGGTCATGTCCGGCAACTGTGGCAACCTGCCCAACGTCGCCAATATGGATATTCAATACGCACAAAGCTGCATTCTCACCCCATGCGACCTGCCGTTTGCGCGTGACGGTATCGCTGCCGACACCACCCCCAACACCGAAATGGTCGCCATGGCTGACCTGCGCCCTGATTTACTAATGACTGCCCGCAACAGTGGCTCGGTACAAAACTTGCGCGATCGCCGCCATGACTTGTACCACGTCCGCTGGAAAGGAAAATAGCCTCAAGGCAATGCCACGACTTCATCCCACACGGCGCGTTCTGCTTGATAACCAAGCAGAGCCGCCAACACCTGCTGCTTACGCTTTGCCCGATGCTCAAATGATTGGATTTGCTGCCAAGCCAGCGATTGATCACTGAAATTGCGGCGAATATTCCCCAAAAACTGCAACACCTGCGCCAATGCGGGCGTACCCTGCCAATCGTGCTGTGGCTGTTGCACCCACTGTTCCAAGGCTTGCACCTGCGCATTCACTGCCCCATGTTTCGCCTCATACAAGGCCAGCAATTCCTCCTCCACCGACTCCATCACCTGTTGCACCGCAACGGCATCGGCTAATTGCGCCAAATCGTACTGTTTCAGCCATGCCACCACCGAAAACAGCATTAAATCGCCAAAAAACTGGCGTTCAAACTCGTCCGAAATATCAATCGCGGCATCGTGTTGTTGCTCCACACCGGGGCGGAAACCGTCATCGGCATCCGTGGTACGCTTGTGCAACATCGGTAAATTCGCCGCCGCAAACCGCTCCCCAATTTCTGCCTGAATCAAACGCCCCGCCGTCGGCCCCGACATCCGCAGCCGCAAATGCCCAAACGGAATAATGTATTTCAACCCATCGAAATTCACGATGTAATTTCCGGGGTAAATGGTACGTGCCGGGGTCAGTGCCAACGGGTCAGCACCCGGTTGATACACCGTCTTGCGCGTCAAATGTTCGCCAAAGAAAAACGCCTGTAACCGCGCCGCAAAGGTTTCCAGACACGCCCGATGATCATGCGCCCCCGATAATGGGCAAGGGTAATCAAAATGGCTAGTCTGCTGTTCAAACCCAAATAATTTCGCCAAATCGTGATAAGCAGCATCGTGCGGTACGGGCGTATCCCGATGAAACTGGCACGCGCCATTGAGATCATAGTCAGCAATTTCGTGCAAAAACGCACTCACATCATCCAGAAAATTCGCTGCCATCACCGAGGGCGATACCGGCGGATCACCCACCAGTTTTCCGGTCAACATAGCGATGTCATTGGTTTGGAAAATCTGATTAATGTGATGGAAATAATCCAATTCCGGCAAAAACAACTGGTCACTATCCACCAGATAATACAAGGTGCGGTCTTTATTCCGCGTCAGTTGCAGCATTTTCAGGTAGCTGAGATTACGGTTTGCGGCCTGCCCTTTGCGGTAAAAACGTTCAGCGGGCTGCGTAGTCAGCAAGTTACCTAAATGCTGACGTTGCGCGGCGGGGATGCTTTGCAACACCTGATATTGTTCCGGCAGGTCGAAATGGATCACGTCCAGCCCTTTCGCGCTGTATTCCGTCACCAACGCCTGATGTGCCGCGATGCACTGCGGCTCACGGCTGTCTTCAGCAACCACAATCGTCATACCGCCGTCGTAGCCGTAGCGGGCGATTTGCTGGTGAATGCTTTCCAGACAATTGCGTAAATGCGCGGGGCGGTCAGCGACTGGAATACTCAAGATAAAATCAAAGGTTTGCATCATGCAGCCTTCCTTCTTTGATTTCTATCCACGTGAAAGTGTCCGACGGGCTACGTGCCAGAATATCAACGGCTTTAAAATCCAATGGGGCGCGTTGCATAACTGTGTCATAAAAACCGTTGGGTGCGTCATAGTTTATCGCCTGCCATTCCGTTGGAAAATGGAAGGTTAGTTGCCCTTCTGTGACTTCAGGCATGATGTGCATCCTGTTCACGGTCAAACTGGGCTAACTCTTCATCCAATGCCACGATGGTTTGCAAATCATCCAAGGAATCACCAGACTCCACCACTACGCCATCCTCCCCCTTGAGCAAGGAAAAATAGCGTGTCGGGATAGGCTGTTCCATTGTCAGAATATCCAATTCTTTCAGCAAAAAATAACTGTGCGTGGCGATGAAGATCTGAATACCTGCTTTTGCCAGTTGCAGAATGACACGCGCAACAACCTTGATCAAACGCGGGTTTAAATTCGCTTCCGGCTCATCCCAAAACAGATAACCGCCTTTTTGTAATGCGCCGACCGCAATCAGTTGCGCCAGCATTGCTAGTTTACGAATACCCTCCGCCACCAGCGGCATTTCCATTTTTTTATTATCTGATAATACCAAATAGAAACGTCCATTATCTAAGGAAATCTTACCGCCCATTGAATTTTCTAAAATAGAAAGCAAATCTACCATTGGTTTTTTTAGTGGTGGTTCACCCAACAATAAACACGTATCCCGATAAGTTTCCTCAAACTCAAGAAACCGCCCTTCATAAAGAGAAACAAAACCGGGATAAATTGTCAGTAACTCTCTTGTCGGTATAAAAACAGGACGAACATCCAACCATTGATTAGGTTTTTTGCGGATTTCACCTAACATGAAAGTATCGACGGTAAAAGCGCAATTCAAACCTGCTTCGTCAAACTCAAAAGAAACCGATAATTCAACTTCCGATCCCCTAATGAGTCCATCGACTCCTCTTGAGTGAAACACATTGTCCATCTTTCTTGCATAGTGCTGCTGCAATGTCGCTTCGTTGGGCACTGAATCGGGTTTTAACTTACCTTGATAATAATTTTCTGCCAGCACTGCATACGCCAGTTTCAACACATGCGTTTTACCCGTGCTGTTTTCACCGACGATGACGTTCAAGCCCGCTGCAAACTCAAAGTTGGCTTTGGAAAAAACAGTAAAATTTTCAATACTTAAGCGTTCCAGCATGGTTTTTCCTATCAGTCCAGATGAATCACAAGCTTGTTAGCAATCATAGCACAAGTCCTAACCTGCATCGTGCTACCGGCGCGAAGAATAATTGGGGTAAGCATCCTGATCCACCATTAATTCAATCAAATTAATACCCTGATGAAAATCGGCTAATTCAAACACACGTTGGCAATCAGCATCACTGGTGATTTTAAAATGGTTAATGCCAAACGATTGTGCCAATAGTGCGTAATCTGGGTTTTGAAAATCGCAATCGAGAAACCGCTGTTGATATTGCTGATGCTGGTTTTTGCGGATCAAACCCAAAGTCTGGTTATTGAACATAATGATAGTCAGCGGAATCTGGTAATTCACCGCCGTCATGATTTCCATGCAGCACATTTGAAAACCGCCATCGCCGAGAATCGCAAACATTGGCTTTTTCAAGGCAAAGCGTGCGCCAATTGCCGCAGGAATCGCATGACCTAATGACGACACGCCAGTATTCGGCACAAACAAATCATCCGCTTTCACCCGATAAAGGTTTTGCGCGAAAATAATATTGTCATCGACCAACACAATGCCTTCGTCAAAATGCTGTTCCAGCCGCGCAAACAGGGTTTTCACCAGTGCAAATTTTTCCCCGAAAATCACCGTATTATGCGCTATGTTTTGCTGGTCAATACGGCGTTTGAAGGCAGCAATATCCGGGCGTGGTTTCGGTTCAAGCCCTTGCGGAACACAACAGGCATTTATGGATTTGAGGAAATCACCAAGGTCGGACTGAATGGCTAAATCCGCTTTGAATACCTTTTCCAATTGCGCCACATTACGGTCAACCTGAATGATTTTACTGGGGTTTAATACGCCCTGTTTCCACACATAACTGGTACGTTCATTGAATCCCGCCCCCAACAAAATAATCAGGTCAGCTTCTTCCATGAAATAGTGCATGGCATGACCGCTGGACGTAACCCCCAAACTGCCCAAAGCGAGTTCGGAACGTTCGTCAATAGCACCCTTGCCCTTCAAGCTGGTGGCAACCGGAATATTGAGGTGGTCACTGAACCGACGCAATTCGGCACGCGCTTGCGCCGATTGCAGGCAACCGTAACCCGCGAGAATCACCGGACGTTGCGCTTGGCGGATCATTTCCGCGCATTGTTCCAACAGTTGTGGGGAAATTTGCAGCTTGGGTGGCGGCTTTAATGTGGGCAATTTTTCCAGAATCGCCGCATCAACCAGCTCCTTCTGCACATTCACCGGGATGCTCAATACCACAGGCCCCGGCACGTCAGAAACCAATTGCCGAGCGGCTTGGTTCAGCACGTTAGTGAGGTAATCGGTGCGTTCGATCAGCTTGTGGTAGCGGGTTACACCGGAAAATAGCGCAGTCTGATCAATGCTGCCGCCCTCCCCCGAACTTTCCTGCAAACCACCACGCCCGAAAATGTGGGTCGGTGCTTCGCCGGTAATCACGATCATCGGCAATTTATCGGCGTAAGCGTTGGCAATGCCAGTGATCAGATTGCTTGCACCGGGGCCTGCGGTGGTAATGCACGCGCCAATCCGCCCGCTGACACGTGCATAACCGCCCGCCATGAATGCCGCACCCTGCTCGTGCTTAACCAGTACAGTCTGAATGCTGGAGTCGTAGAGGTCGTCGTATACCGGCAAAATATGCGCCCCAGGCATCCCGAAAATCGTGTCCACCCCCAACTGTTGCAGGAATTTGACGATGAGTTGGCTGACCTGAATTTGCATGAAAGGCTACCTGTGCCGCTTAAACGTAGAATTGGCAAACGATAACCCAAACAGCGCCGCTTGTGGCACTGATTTTGTGCAAATTTCCAACACTAGGCGGCTAACAGCACCAATTGTGGCACGGCAGTTTCTGAATCTGCCCACAAAATTGCGTTCTGTGCGTATTGCTCACCCAATGATTTAGCATTCTCCAAATCCAAACCCGGCACTAGAAAACTCGCCTCGCCTTGCCACTCGCCCGCCGGATCTAAGCCAATCGCAGGAATGGTCATATAACCGTGCTCTGCTAACTCTGCCGCCAATTGCTGTTGCGCAAGGGCATTTTCAGCCTCACTCAATGGCCAGCTATGCGGATTGCAAGCGGTGATAAACGCCGCACACGTATGTCCCATTTCCCGCAATAACTGCGCCAATTCATCGGACGGGCTATCCGTCCGCAGCGTAAATGCGCCCTGTGGGTATTGCACTTGGTAATGGGCAGCGTGATACGCCGCCAGTAATTCTGTTGTCATCATTGAAAGTCCCCATTTATTGATACTGTTATTCGCCCAAAATCACGCCACCGAACAGCGCAGGATTTCGCCAAGCCTCGTCTTGTTTGGCTTTCCATGCCAATTTGCCGTCGCGGTCGCCGCCGTCGTCATCGTCGTTAACATGAATATCCAAGCCCATGCGTTGCCCTGCACGCGGATCAATGCCCAAGCCCGCCCAAGGTAGGGTGACATCCAGCACGTAACCATTACCGGAACGGGTCACGCTATGCTTCAATGGTACGCGGTCAATTTTCGGTGAGTTTTTGCCCAAGACAACTTTGCCAGCTTTCAGGTCAAAAATGAAGTGGAAATCGTTGCGTTGGTCATATTGCTGGCTCATGGAACCATCCGCATCCAGATACAATTCAACGGCATCGTCTTCCCAAGGCAACGTGGAATCGCTCACGCCGGGGCGGTCATCTTCCACCCCAATACGCAAATAGAGGTGTTGCTGATCCCAGCTTGCTTGCCACATTGCCGCCAAATCTGCCGTGCCGTCGATTTTGCCATTCAGCACATTACGCAATTGATAGGCAGAAGCCTCCGCCCAGACATCCGCCGGATTACGCGCTTGCCGGATCAAGGCATTGCCTCCAGCAACGTATTGTTCCTTAGGCATGGTGCGCATGGTCACTAAAGTGGTTTCCGCTGGCGGTAAGGGCGCATCTTCTGGTGGAATATTTCCCATTGGGAATGGCGGCGGTTCACCGTGGATAGGTTCGTACTGCGGCGCGGTCGCATCCAAGGGTTCAGATTGGGTTTTCATCGCCTCCAACGTCACCGCCGGTTTTGCCTGCCGCACCAACGTATCCCCAGAACAACCGTTCCACCAACAGCGATTGGCGCGGGTGAATTCCAGCAAAGCCTTATGTTTTGGCGCTTGTGCATCCGGCTGGGTAATGTATTCCTTGGTGCCAAAACTGCCGTATTTGCGGTAAATGCGCGGTGAGCTGAAATGCACAAATAATTTGCCTCCCGCTTGCTTCCAGCCCGTCAAGAGGTCTCGATAAATGGCTGCCATTTGTGGGTGACGATTGGCGGCATAAAACAGAGGGTTCGGGTGCTGAGCGTCGGATTTGGTGGTCATATCCACCAAATGTTGCCCACCTTCATACGCAATCAAATCCACCCCAAAGCTTTTTGCCACCTCGGCTTGTTTCTCAATCAATTTGATTTCATTCGGCAAGGAATGTGGGTACTTCGGATCAGTCATTACTCGGAAAATATCACTGACACTGCGTGCCTGACGTAAAGCATTGGCATCGCCATACACATAGGGTGCGACGGCATAAGCATCGGTAAAGCGGTAGGCACCGTTGTAAGACAAAATGGTTTTGCTCATGCGTGTGCTACCGATTAAGCCCGACATCACCCGCACTACCCGCTTATTGCCGCGAAAGACTTGTTCCCAAATCCCAAACACATCCACCGAACGCTTGGAATAGAATTTATACGCCGCCTGATTCGGGTCAGGGTCTAAGCCCATTTGCACCCCTTGCTGCTTGGCAAAAGCGTGTTGGGTAAATACGCCATTCCACACTTCGTTGGAATATTCCACGTACACTTTTAAGGTCGGCTCAAGATTGGCTTGCACATACTCGGCAAAGCGACGGATGAAGTCATTGCTGGCGGCATGAGGCATGGAAAACCACGGGTCGGCGTGCAAGCGATTCGCAAGTTCCACCATCACTTCCATCGGTGCGCCGCGAATCCCTTCTGCACCACCCCAAGTTTGTTGATCAATGCTGGCACGATCCTCCCACGCATACACCGGGTTACGGGTAATCCCGCTCATATTCATGAAACGGATCACGCGAAAATCACGCATATACGTCAAATAATCAGGGTTAAAAATGATTTTGCTGGAATGCTGTTCAAATGACAGGTAATTCCCCGAACACTGTCCCGCACCCGCCACGCGCTGAAACGGGTTATTCGCACAAATCCCCCCCAGCGGCAAAATACGGATATTGCGGATGGGATTCGCCGGATTCGTTGCCAAAATAAATAAGGTTGCGTTTAACTCATTGTCTTTACCCGGATCGAGATTGATGATGTCACGCCCCAACACGCCCTCGACTAAAGCGGCATCGTTACGGTAATCAAGCTTACCTTCGCCCTCATACAGCACAATGTACTTACCACTGGGAATCGTACCCGCCGGTAATTTGCTGACAAAGCGCGTACCCGCTTGCCCGCCCTGAGCAATCTTTTTGGGCCAACCGTTGCGATCGTACTCGATGTGACCCTTGTTTAACTGCCGCGCCTCGCGGAATGGCAAGGACATTTTCATCAAATCAATGAACGGCACACTGGAATCGTCATCCATGATTTCATTGGTATTCGTCCCCAATGCCGAATGACTGTTATAGAACGCCTCGGCAGGTGTCATGGCTGCTAAACCCAATAGCAACAGAACAACCAAAGCCCAGCGGCTTCCCTCTGAATGGCAAGCATTTATCATGATTAAGTAAACCCCATGTTATCGTAAGCAGCAGCACAAGCCTCGCGCCAACACTGCCTTTTCCCCAATTCGTTATGCTTGGAAAACCAATATGTTCTTTAAGTTCCCTTTTCGCTATTATTCCATCCTTTTGCTGACAAGCGACTGAACCGGATCTTAATACCATGCAAAAGCTGATTATCGAAGGTGGCGTAACCCTAGACGGAGACGTAGAAATCTCTGGGGCGAAAAACGCTGTCCTGCCCCTGCTCGCTGCCACCTTACTGGCAGAAACCCCCATGACCATCCGCAATGTGCCACGCCTGAAGGATGTGTCCACCCTCGCGGCAGTCATCGCGGGCATGGGTGTTACCGTGGAAACTGACGAACACAATAATGTCCACACCGACACTGCCACCATTCAGCATTTTGTTGCGCCGTATGACTTGGTACGCACCATGCGGGCTTCGATTCTGGTATTAGGGCCAATGGTAGCGCGTTACGGTGAAGCCGAAGTGTCCCTGCCCGGTGGGTGCGCGATTGGTTCACGCCCGGTCAATATTCACTTGAGTGGTTTGGAAGCAATGGGTGCGAAGATTGTGGTCGAAGAAGGCTACATCCGCGCTACTGCCAAGCGCCTCAAGGGTGCGAAAATCGTCATGGACATTGTGACGGTGACAGGTACCGAAAACTTGCTAATGGCGGCGGTATTAGCGGAAGGCACAACGGTTCTGGAAAATGCCGCGCGTGAACCAGAAGTGGTCGACCTTGCCAACTGCCTGATTGCGATGGGCGCAAAGATCAAAGGCGCGGGCACTGACAAAATCACCGTTGAAGGCGTCACCAGCCTCAAAGGCGTCGATTACAGCGTACTACCCGACCGTATTGAAACCGGCACTTTCCTCGCGGCAGCGGCGATTACCGGCGGGCGCGTGAGGACATTAAAAGCAGCACCTGATACACTTGATGCTGTACTGCACAAATTCACCGAAGCAGGCGCATTGGTTACAAGCGGCGCGGATTGGATCGAAGTCGATATGCGGGATCGCACCCTGAAAGCGGTCGATATTCGCACCGACCCCTACCCCGCGTTTCCCACCGATATGCAAGCGCAATTCATGGCAATGAATGCAGTGTCGCGGGGCATTGGGGTGATTGTCGAAACCATTTTCGAGAACCGCATGATGCACGTTGCCGAACTGATGCGCCTGGGGGCAAATATCCGCTTGGAAGGCAATACCGCCATCGTCGCCGGAATGCCATATCTCAAAGGTGCGCCAGTAATGGCAACCGATTTACGCGCTTCCGCCTCGCTAGTGCTGGCAGGCTTGGCAGCGCAAGGCAAAACCACGGTGGATAGGATTTACCACACCGACCGTGGTTATGAACGTATTGAAGAAAAACTCTCCCGACTGGGTGCGCGTATCCAACGGGTAAATGGATAAGATTGTGAAACAGACACTGACCATTGCGCTATCCAAAGGGCGCATCTTTAAAGATACCGCACCGCTGTTAAAAGCCGCCGGTATCGAACCTTTGGACGACCCCGAAACCAGCCGTAAACTGATCCTCGACACCAACCGCGACGATGTGAAAATTGTCATTATTCGTGCCACCGATGTGCCAACCTATGTGCAATACGGCGCGGCGGATTTGGGTGTGGCGGGCAAAGACGTGCTCATGGAACACGGCGGTCAAGACCTCTACGAACTGGTGGATTTGCAAATCGCACGTTGCAAACTGATGGTTGCAGGCTTCCCCGATCGCCCATTACCCACCACTGGGTTGAAAGTCGCCACCAAGTTTGTGAACTGCACACGGCGCTATTTTGCCGAACAAGGCCGTCAAGTCGACATCATCAAACTATACGGCTCGATGGAACTTGCCCCACTGGTTGGCTTGGCCGATTGCATTGTGGACGTGGTGGACACTGGCAACACCTTACGCGCCAATGGCTTAGCCCCACTGGAACACATGGCAGACATTACGTCGCGCCTGATCGTTAACAAAGCATCCATGAAACTTAAACACGCCCCGATTCGTGAGCTAATTGCCCAGATTCAGGCGGCTGTCGCACAGAGGAACGCCTAATGAAATATCCAACCGACGACTTACGCATCATCGGTATGCACGAACTCACGCCGCCGGTAGAACTGCACCGTGAATACCCACTGAGCGAAACCGCCACCGAAACCGTGCATGACGCCCGTGAAATTGCACACCGCATCCTGCACGGTGAAGACGACCGCTTGCTGGTAGTGGTTGGCCCATGCTCCATTCACGATGTGGATGCAGCAATGGAATACGCCACGCGCTTGCAGCCCTTACGCGATGAGTTAAAAGATCAGTTGCATATTATTATGCGGGTGTATTTCGAGAAGCCACGCACCACCATTGGCTGGAAAGGCTTGATCAATGACCCGGATATGGATAACAGCTTCCACATCAACAAAGGCTTGCGCATGGCGCGTAAGTTATTGCTGGATCTGAACAATATGGGAATGCCTGCTGCTACCGAATACCTCGATCTGATTAGCCCGCAATACCTGGCGGATTTGGTAAGCTGGGCAGCGATTGGCGCACGTACTACCGAAAGCCAAGCGCACCGCGAACTCGCTTCAGGGGTTTCTTGCCCGATTGGTTTCAAGAACGGCACGTATGGCAACCTGAACATTGCGATTGACGCCATTGGCGCATCCTCCCGCCCGCACCATTTCCTGTCTGTTACCAAGGAAGGGCATACCGCGATTTTTGCGACCAAAGGTAACGAAGATTGCCACGTGATTTTGCGCGGTGGGCAAGAGCCGAATTACGATGCGACCAGTGTTGCCGCTGCCGTCGCCGCATTGGAAAAGGCCAAACTGCCGCCGTATCTGATGGTCGATTTCAGCCATGCGAATAGCTACAAAGACTATCGCCGCCAACCGGAAGTCGCCGCGAATGTCGCCGCGCAAATTGCCGCAGGTAACAAAGCCATTAGCGGTGTGATGATTGAAAGCCACTTGGTCGAAGGCAACCAAAAAGCCGACGGCAAACAGCGCGAAGAATTGGTTTACGGACAAAGCATCACCGACGCTTGCATCAACTTCGACACCACCGAAGCAGTGCTGCGTCAGTTGGCGGAAGCTGTAGAAACACGGCGTAAGCAATAGGAGTTAACACATGCTCAACATGACCGAATTAACCACCACCGACAGCGCGTTCTGGAGCAAGTTGCAAGACCTGCTGGCGTGGGAAAGCGTCTCCGATGACGCGGTATTCAACACCGTCAACGGTATCCTCAAAGATGTGCGCAAACGCGGTGACGCGGCGGTAGTCGAATACACCAACCGCTTCGACCGCATGAGTGTGGGCAGCATGGCGGAACTGGAAATTCCTGCCGATCGTGTGCAAGCAGCACTGACCAAAATCACGCCAGAACAGCGTACCGCCTTGGAAGCAGCGGCAGCTCGCCTAAAGTCTTACGCCCAACACCAATTGCTGGATTCGTGGAGTTACACCGAAGCCGACGGCACGTTGCTGGGGCAACAAGTCACTGCGTTGGATCGGGTCGGTTTGTACGTCCCCGGTGGCAAAGCGGCTTACCCCTCTTCGGTGCTGATGAATGCCGTGCCTGCCAAAGTTGCCGGTGTGCCAGAATTAATCATGGTCGTACCCACCCCCGATGGTGAGGTCAACGAATTGGTACTGGCAGCCGCCGCGATTTCCAACGTTGACCGCGTGTTTGCCATCGGTGGCGCACAAGCGGTTGCGGCACTGGCTTACGGCACAGCAACCGTTCCGCAAGTGGATAAAATCGTCGGCCCCGGTAATATCTACGTCGCCACTGCCAAACGCATGGTGTATGGCACGGTCGGTATTGACATGATTGCAGGCCCTTCCGAAATCCTCGTGGTGTGCGATGGTAAAACCAACCCGGACTGGATTGCGATGGATCTATTTTCGCAAGCAGAGCACGACGAAGACGCGCAATCCATTCTGGTCTGCCCCGATGCGGATTTCATCGCACAGGTGAAAGCCAGCATCAACCGTTTAGTAGAAGAAATGCCGCGTAAGGCGATCATTTCTACCTCGCTGCAAAACCGTGGTGTGTTGATTCATGTGCAAGATATGGCAGAAGCGGTGAAAGTCGCCAACTATATTGCGCCGGAACATTTGGAGCTTTCCGTGGAGAATCCACGTGAAATGGCAACGCAAATCCGTCATGCAGGCGCGATTTTCATGGGACGTTACACAGCGGAAGCGGTGGGTGACTACTGTGCGGGGCCAAACCACGTATTGCCGACTTCACGTACTGCACGTTTCTCCAGTCCGCTGGGGGTGTATGACTTCCAGAAACGCTCTTCCTTGATTGATTGTTCAGCAGAAGGTGCTTCAGCACTGGGTAAGATTGCCTCCGTATTGGCACGCGGCGAAGGTTTAGTGGCACACGCCCGTTCAGCCGAATATCGCATCAAAGACTAAGCGCTTCTGTTCATCATTTCCCCTCCAAAAGCCCCGTTTGTCGGGGCTTTTTTGTTCACTGCAAAAAGTTCACCGTAATTGCAAAAAATTTGCAGAAAACCTCCAAAACCCTCTTTACATTAGTAAGTGCTAATATTATTATTATCCCATACTGAAACTTTCCAAAAACATTCGCTAGGAGATAAAATTATGAAACTGCAAACTATCGCTTTCGCTGCCCTGATCGCTTTCGCTGGTGCTGCTTCTGCTGAATTCACTGATGGCTTTGACAATGGTTCTGCTACTGGTCAAGGCGCTGGTCAAGGCACTGCTTCTACCAGCGGTCAAGGTACTGGTTACGGCACTGGTAACGGCGACGTAAACGGCTGGGGTCGTGGTAAAGGTGATGCTGACGGTGAAGTTGATTTCGCGATCACTTTCAAAGGCAAAGGTCGCACTAACATGGATACCGACATGGCTGCTAACGGCAAAGGCAATGGCGACTGGTACGGTGCTGGCAACGGTTATGGCTACGGCAACGGCACTGGCAACGGTTACGGCTACAACAACTTTGCTGCTAACGGCGCGAACAACGGTTTCGCTCCAGCCATGATGGCTCCACCAATGGCGATGCCTACTGCACAAGCACCAGGTGCTGCTGCTCCAGTTGCACCTGTTACTGCTCAATAAGACTAACGCAAGCACCACAGTTTGCTAAAAGGCATCCTTCGGGATGCCTTTTTTGGTTTATTCTCAGCGCTTTTACCGTATTATCCCGCTTTTAGCCGCTAACACACGAATTCTGCATGAATCTACCCGATATTCTAAAAGCTTGGCCACTGTACATTTTGCCGCACCACTTTATTTCCCGGCTGGTATTCCGCCTGACCCGCATCCAATGCCCAACCTTGGTTCCCCCCGCCATCCGTTTATTCAGCAAGGTGTTCAAGGTCAATTTAGCGGAAGCGCTCAACCCTGATCCCGCGAGTTATCTGACTTTTAATGCGTTTTTCACCCGCCCATTGCAACCTGCCCTGCGCCCAATGGCAGCAGGCGCTCAGGTAATGGTTAGCCCGGTGGATGGGCGCATTAGTCAAATGGGTAAAATTGAAGCGGGGCGCATTTTCCAAGCCAAAGGCCATGAATATTCTGCCGTGGAATTGCTCGGCGGGGATGATGTGCGGGCTGCCCCGTTTATGCAGGGTCAGTTCATGACGATTTACCTGTCCCCGCGTGATTATCACCGCATTCACATGCCACTCACCGGCACATTGACTGAACAAGTTTACGTACCGGGGCGACTTTTCAGCGTGGCGGGGCATACCGTGCGCACCATTCCGCGCTTATTTGCCCGCAATGAACGAGTCGTGACGCTGTTTGATACCGAATTCGGCAAGCTAGCAATGGTTTTAGTGGGCGCAATCAATGTTGCCGCCATTGAAACAGTATGGGATGGGCTGGTCACGCCTCCACAAGGTTGGGGCGTCAAGCGTCAAACATTCCCAGATGTTAATTTGGCAAAAGGTGCGGAAATGGGGCGTTTCAATATGGGTTCTACCGTGATCTTATTATTGGAAAACCCCAGTCTGGCATGGAATCAAGCACTAGGGGCTGACGTAGCGCTTCAGTTAGGACAAGCATTAGCAGAATTACCCGCAAAGGATTAAAGCGATGAAAACATATCAACAGGATTTTCTGGATTTTGCCATCGGGCAAGGCGTCTTGCGTTTCGGCGAATTCACCCTCAAATCAGGTCGGATTAGCCCGTATTTTTTCAATGCAGGCTTGTTCCAAACCGGCTCCGCTATCTCACGCCTTGGTAAATTTTACGCGCAAGCGATTGTCGACTCTGGTTTGGCATTCGACATGCTGTTTGGCCCTGCCTACAAAGGGATTCCGTTAGCAGCAGCGACAGCGATTGCGTTGTATGAATACCACGGCAAAGATTACCCTTACGCCTTCAACCGCAAAGAAGCCAAAGACCACGGCGAAGGCGGCACGATTGTTGGCGCTCCCCTGCAAGGGCGGGTATTGGTCATTGATGATGTCATGACCGCAGGCACTGCGATTCGTGAAGCAGCGGATATTGTCGCGGCTCAAGGGGCAAGCCTAGCGGGTGTCGCCATTTCACTCGACCGTCAGGAACGCGGCAAAGGGGAACAATCGGCTGTTCAGGAAGTGGAAGCCCTGTACGGTATCAAGGTCATTAGCATCGTGGGCTTGCAGGAAGTTATCAGCCACGTGGGCAGCAGCCTGCACGACGCAGCTTTGCTGGAAAAAGTACAAGCTTACCGCCGCGAATTCGGGGTTTAAAAGCACGCCTAAAAACGCGCCTGCAATACCGATTCCGGGGAATTTCCACCAGAAGGTATCCAACGCTGTAAGCAATCCGCGCTGGTTACACACGGGTCAGTCAGGGTGTGCAGAAAATCAACTAAGTACTGCACATCCTCTTCCTGATACGCTTGCCCCGCCATATCGGCATTGCCGCTCAACATTTCCCGCAAATTCACTGCCACCTGTTCGGTAGGAATATTAGGCTGCTTTAATTGCCCGCTGTCATAATGCAGCGCGGCTTGAAACGGGTTCAACATATGCCGCACCATCGCCTCAAGGCTGGTATACGCGCCATTATGCCCCCACGGCCCCGTCATGGCGACATTCAGCAAACTCGGCGTGCGAAACCGGAACTTATCATCCGGGTGTTGTGTTACTAACCAGCGTCCATAATCCTGTTGCACCGCCGTAACGGTATTGCTGCCCTTGCCCGGCCCTATCTGGGGCATTAATACATTGCGGAATTGTTCATCCGTAAAAAAATCACCTTTATGGCAGCTTGCACAAGCATAGCCGCCTGCCTCACGTTCCCGGAAAAACAATAAGGCACCGCGTTTCGCCGGTTCGCTGATGGCTGCCACATCACCTTGCACATAATGTTTCCAAGGATTATTCACAAATACTTGGGAACGTTGATATTCCCCCAATGCCGCAGCAATCGTTTGCTCAGTAATCAACTCGGTTGCCGGTGCGTGCGGTTGTTGGTAAGCCTGACGAAATGCATCAAGCCAATAATCCGTTTCCGCAGCAGGCAACCGCGCCTCACCACTGACCCCATAAGCTCCCAAACGCTCGGCTAAACGTTCACGGCATGATTGCGATGTACCACCGGCATCGAATAGTTCTCCGCGCATTTCATGATTGGATGTCACCGGAAAACGTGCCTGAGCATGAACTAAATTACCTCCGGCTAAGGGATCTGGCTGCAAATAAGCCACATCGGGGGTCGTAATCCCTACCTCAAGTTGCGCGATACGCCCATCATGAAACATAAACTGCCGCCACAAACCGATATTAAACGTCGTCGGCGCATTACGTGGCACACTAGGACGAAGCTTACCCTGTAACAAACGTTTGTGACCCAATACATTCGGGTCAGCAGCGTCCACCCCAATCGACAACGACAAACTATCACCACCACCCAATAAGGGATGATGACAACTCGCACAAGCCACATTCCGATTACCGGACAGTGCTTTACTAAAAAATAGTTGCATCCCTAATTGGGCTAACGGTGATTCAATCGCGGGCAAGATTCGCCCCTGTAGCACATCCCCCGTCAGTCCATGCTGTTGAATCAGCGTATTCAGCATGGCATCCCTTTCAGAGCGCAATACTTTGTCAGTACTATTGTCGGGCTTATGAATAGTGCTCGTCACCGCCTCATCCTGACAGCCTGCCAATAATAACAATACACACGTAACGGCAATAATATTTGACGACATAGTAAGAAAGACACTAATGGCAATGAAGCCATTCATTATTACATTGTCATAGATCAAGTCGGGAGGATGTTTGTCTGCCAAACCCTACCTTTTGGTGTATTCTGTCTGCGGTATTATGTGTTTAGAATCTGTTTTGTAATAAAAAGCATTAAATACACGCTAAATTAATGGAGTTCCACAATGTCTAAACTAGTAGGCGTATTTATTCTCGGGATACTGGTCGGTTGGTTAATCGAATGGATTTTTGTCCGGCTGTTTGTACCTAATCCCAAGAAAAAAGTTGAAGCCGCCCTGAAAGCCAGCCGCAAAGAAAATGACACACTGCAACAGCAAAACCGCGCCTTGCAAGCGGAGCTAACGGCAGTAAAAATGAAGCAAGAAACCGTCGTAACCACTGAACCTGTCGTTACACCTGCGCCAGAAACCGCAACTACCGACATCACAACACCAGCAGTGGAAACAACCGTTACTGAAGTAGCGACAGCGGTTACTGAGAGTGCAAATAACGATGATTTAACCAAGCTCAGTGGTATTGGCCCAAAACTAGCCGAAGCCATGCAAGCCAATGGCATCCAAAGTTACGCACAATTAGCCATATTGAGCACGGATGATTTGAATGAAAAACTGGCATCCAGCGGTATTCGCTATAGCAAAGCAATCGCAGAAAGCTGGGCTAAGCAAGCAACATTTGCAGCCGCCAGTGATTGGAGTGGATTAAAAACGTATCAACAAACGTTAAAAAGTTAACGATAATATCCGGGGCGGTTCATGCATAACCGCCCCTTCTAACCACGCTTACTGCCAAATTAGAGTAAGTTATGGCGCTTCAGCTTAGTACGCAGAGTAGCACGGTTAATACCCATGCACTGCGCTGCCTTAGACTGGTTGTTATGCGTATAACGCATCATGATTTCCAGCATAGGGCGCTCAACTTCATCCAACACCAAACGATAAATGTTTGACGCTTCATGATCACCCAGCGTATCCAGATAATCTTGTAAAGTACGAGCAACCGTTTCAGACAAAGAAGCGTCCAGACCGGCACGAGAAGATGTATTCGTCATATTGATGCAACCTTTTTAGTATTTGTCGGTACGATTCTACACAATGTTTCATTAACCGTAGCCAACTGCTTTTCAGAAGTCGTGATCGCCAAATTCCCTTTAATAACTTGTATCGGAGGTGATTCGATCCAGATACCACCCGAATGCTTCCGTGCAATACGGACATTTGTATCCGCTCCATATAAGTCGTGCATAGCCCCAATGTGATCCAAAACGACTCGACACCTTCCATAGACCTCTGGTTGTGCAAAAAGTTTTCTTAGATTTAGAAAAATTTTGCACTTCCCAGCACATCTTTGGTTAACCCCAAGTCACTCGACCAATTACCGGCTATCGGCATGTGTGCAACCTAGAATGGTTTTTTATACATAAACCATCTAAGTAAACGCATATCCTGAATAAAAGAGTACCACAGAGTGAAATCTATCCAATAGTTTGAGTAGATAAGCGGTAGTTTATCACAGAAAGACGGGAAAGATTTAGACTCAGAAAATGTACTGACACGTCAGTGCGCAGATTAAAACATAACCACATCAAACCGCCATTCCTCAAGCATCCGCTGGGGCAGGAATAGCCGTTTTTGCCAGCTTCCCCCCGGTACGCAAAATATTCTCCACCTCCCGGAAACACTCTGCCTTGCCCCCCTCAAGCACCAACACATCATCGGCTTGCAAAGAAATATCAGCGGAAGGCTCTTCACCACGAATATCACCACGCCGCAATGCCTTAATGCATACCGCAAAACGTTCCAACTCCAGCGCTGCAATCCGTTTACCCGTAGCATAATCCCCCTCCCGCAACCTAACGGTGTGCAAAAATGCCTCGGTTTTCTTGCCCACTTGCAAGGTGTTATCGCGCTCACCATGATAATAACTGTGCAAGGCACGGTAACTGTCACGGCGTATTTTTTCCGTCATCTGAAACACTTCATCGGGGCTGAAACCGAGTTGTTCCACAATACGTTGGGTAATCATCAGGGTGGCTTCCAAGGTTTCCGGTAACACACTGGTTGCGCCCAAACGTATCAAGGTTTGCAGGTGACGTTCATCACGGGTACGCACCAATACCGGAATATCAGCGTGCTTAAGACGTACTGCCTCAATAATGCGTTTGGCGACCTCGACCTCTATCACCGTAATCACCACCATACGGGCGCGTTCCAAACCCGCCGCCATCAAAATTTCTGGGCGGGTTGCATCAGCATAATGTACCGGATCGCCTGCCTCCCACGTCCTTCCCACAATGCCGGGGTCAAGATCAAGCGCAATATACGGCACACCTTGTTCCTGTAAAAAGCGTGCAATATTCTGCCCCATCCGTCGGTAGCCGCAGAGAATAACATGATTTTCCACTTCATTGACGGCGGTACTGACTTCTTCTGCCTCTTTAAAACGCTGGTGCGTATAAGTATCCGCCAACAGAACATTCGTAATTTTTTCGTTATAACGAATCAGAAACGGCGAAATCGCCATACTGATCACAATCGCAGCCAAGGTCGTTTGCGCTTCACTCGGCGACATCACCTCATTGCTTAACGCCAACGCCAGCAAGGCAAACCCAAACTCGCCCCCTTGCGCCAACACCAGCCCCGTGCGCAACGAAGTCGCATTATTTTTCACAAAAAACCGGGTTAGCACCGCAATCAGCAAGCCTTTGCCCACAATCAAGCCTAATACCAGCAGCAATACCGGCAACCACAATGAAGGCAGGATGGCGAGATCCAACTTCGTCCCCACCGTGATGAAAAAGATACCCATCAAAATATCGCGGAAAGGTCGTATTTCACTTTCGATCTGGTGCTTGTACTCGGTTTCACTCAGCAACATCCCGGCTAAAAACGCCCCCAGAGCCAATGACAAATTCATGGATTGCGTCAACCAAG
Organism: Thiothrix winogradskyi; assembly: GCF_021650935.1. NCBI lineage: Bacteria > Pseudomonadati > Pseudomonadota > Gammaproteobacteria > Thiotrichales > Thiotrichaceae > Thiothrix > Thiothrix winogradskyi. Next base: position 3,679,891 of record NZ_CP091244.1, read on the forward strand.
CCGCAGTCAGTGCCACCAACAGTACAGTGATATTAAACAACTCGACCGATTCGGTGCGCGAAACATATTGAAACAATGGGCGCAAGGTATAACGCCCAATCAGTAACATGCCAAAAAACAATACCCCGCCCATGATCACGTAAAATAGTAATTGGAGCGTATTTATCTCCAACTCAGCACCACCAGCCACCAGTGGAATCATGACCAAAAAGGGAACGACTGCGATGTCTTGAAACAATAAAATCCCTAAGGCTGACTGCCCGTGCGGCGCTCGCATTTCCGCCTGATCCGTCAATTGCTTAACCACAATTGCTGTCGACGACATCGCCATCGCGCCACCAGCCACCAAAGCACTTTGCCAAGACACGCCAAAGTAGGACAAAATCATCACGCCTGACAAGGTAGAAATCAATACCTGTAAACCGCCCAAACCTATGATCGTGGTGCGCATCGCCATGAATTGTTTCAGTGAAAATTCCAGCCCAATCGCGAACAGCAGGAAAACCACTCCCACCTCGCCCATGAACTCAAGACTTTCATTTTCTGGAATAAATGCCAGACCATTCTCCCCCATTACAATGCCTACCAATAGGTAGCCAAGAATCGGCGGCAAATGTAAAGTACGGAATGCAGCCACTGCACCAACGGACACTACCAGCAATAATAAGATGCTTTCTAAGAGCCCTTTCCCGTGTTGTAATACTTCGTGCTCAGCCAAGGAATCCCCTACAATTTCATCATTAAAAGTTGTTAAATCGTTTTGTTAAGTATACGGGTTTCTGACCGTATACACACGGTATCGGTTCAGTTCTTATCCAAGTTCAAGTGCAATCATTCATGAAAAAAATCGCAAACAGGTCGTCATTAATAAGCTATTTATGGGTAGCCCCCATCACTGTTTGGTGTTTACCGTTAGCGTTATTAGCAAAATGGACTGGCGGTGGTTACGCCCTACACACGGGTGTCTTAGAAATTTGGGGCGGCTGGGTTGGGCGTTGGTTAGTGCGTGGTATTCCCTTTCTCGGTGCGGTAAATGCTATTACTGTCGGGCATTGCGTTGCTGGTGTTTCCCCCCGACACTTGCACAGCAGTCGGGTGCATGAACGGGTGCATGTAGAACAATTCGAGCGCTGGGGCTGCTTATTCCCCTTCGTGTATTTTATCGCCGGGGTACGGGCGCAACAACGCGGCGGCAGCTTCTATTGGGATAACCCTTACGAAATCGAAGCCCGCGCCAGAGCCGCAGCAACAAGGGACTGTTAGAACATGGATATTATTTTTCGTGAATATGGCGCAATCATCCGCCAGAAATGGGGCTGGTTTGTCGTCGTTATGATCGGCATTACCGGCGGCGCGGGGCTGGAGCTGTTAGTACCGCTGTATTACAAAGAAATTGCCAATGGCTTGTCCAAAACCTTCACGGCGGATACGCATCACATACTGCTGCAAAATCTGACCTACATTGCCATGACTTACGGCGTCATTTGGCTGAGTTGGCGGGCGCTGGAACTGGGCATGATCATGTTCCAAAGCTGGGGCTTAAACAAACTCGATAAACGCTGTTTTGACGTGCTGGTAAAACAACGCGCCCACTTTTTCGAGAACAATTTTGCGGGCAGCTTGGTCAAGCAAGCCAACCGTTTCATCAAAGCGTTTGAAACCATTATCGACTGGATGATTTTTCAGTTTTACGGCAATGTGCTGCAAATCACCCTCGCCTTCATTATTTTTTACCAGCAACAACCCACGTTTGCGCTGTATTTTCTGATATGGGTTGCCATCTTTTTGGGCTGGAGCGGTGGCTTTCTGGTGTGGAAATTGAAATTCGACCTGCGCGTCGCGGCGATGGATTCCAAACTCGGCGGAGCGTATGCCGATGGTATTAGCAATATTGCCATTGTCAAAAGCTTTGCACTGGAACAACACGAACGTGCCAATATCGGCGCACTGGCAGATGAATCTTACCGCGTCCGCAATGTCGCTTGGCTGTTAACATTCGTCTCGTTTGCCGTGCAAAGTATGCTGGTTTTCGGCATCGAATTGCTGCTGATTTATTGGATGATCGGCGAATGGCAAAACGGTGCATTCGAGATCGGTGAATTTGTGTTGTTCCAAACTGTACTGCTCATCCTGATCAAACACTTGTGGGATTTTGGGATGAATTTCCGGCGCTTTTTCAGCGTATTGGCGGATGCGCGTGAAATGGCAGACGTTTTTCGGCAAACAGATTTGGAAGATGATCACGCGGATATGCCAACCCACACCATTACGCAAGGTGACATTCGCTTTGAGCAACTGGGGTTTGCGTATGGCAAAGCGGATAAGCAAGTCGGCTTGTTTCATGATTTCAACCTGCACATCCAACCCGGTGAAAAAGTGGCATTGGTGGGGCATTCTGGCTCAGGCAAAACCTCGCTGACCAAATTGTTATTCCGCTTTGTCGACCCGCAGCAGGGCAGAATTTTGTTCGATGACCTGGATGCTACGGAGTTTTCATTGGCTTCATTACGCTCACAAATTTCGCTGGTTCCGCAGCAACCGGATCTGTTTCACCGCAGTATCCGCGACAATATTGCGCTGGGCAAAGACATCCCCGATGAGGCGTTGCGTGAAGTTGCCCGCAAAGCCCGTGCCTTGGATTTCATCGACAAACTGCCGCAAGGCTTTGACACGCTGGTGGGCGAACGTGGCGTGAAACTGTCCGGCGGTGAAAAGCAACGCATCGCGATTGCCCGCGCTTTTCTGGAAGATGCGCCGATTGTGGTGCTGGATGAAGCCACCAGTGCTTTGGATTCACTCACCGAACAGCAAATCCAAGTCGCTATTTTCGAGCTGATCGAGCGAAAAACCGCGATTGTGATTGCGCACAGACTAGCAACCATTCTGCGCATGGACAGAATCATTGTGTTGGAAAATGGCGAGATTATCGAACAAGGCACGCACAGTGAATTGCTGGCATTGCGCGGCAAATACCACGAAATGTGGCAACACCAAAGTGGAGAGTTCCTGTAACGCAAAAAGGCTGACGTTAAGTCAGCCTTTTTAAATGATATGGCGCATCCGGAAGGATTCGAACCTCCGACCACCTGGTTCGTAGCCAGGTACTCTATCCAACTGAGCTACGGATGCGCTGGAAGAGGTGCGCATTATGCTAACTTGTTCAGAGTCGGTCAAGCAAAATTTCAAAAAATTTTACTTGTCTGACATCTTTTATTGCCGGAAGCGTGAAGTTGCCCTGATATACTCATCAATGTCCGTAACACCAGAGGTTTGTCATGCACGCGATAAACAATATGCCAGCAACACCCGCGCACTTGCCCTTTTTACAGGCAATCTGCTGGCAAAGAGACGACGTGACCAGCCTCGATGCAGATGAAATGCTCGACCTGTATGAGCGCGGCTGGAATTACCGGGGTGTGCTGGCTGATTTGGAAGGTGAGGAATTGGCTTTTTTAAAAGCGTTGGCAAGCGCCAAACACTCATGGCTGCTTAACGATGTTTGAACTCGATCACCATCGCAAAATCCTGACCATACTCAACGCGCTGGATAGTGATTTCTTCCGCGCAATCAATGCCTGTTTCGGCGGCGGCACACTGCTTGCCCTGCTATACGGCGAATACCGGTGGAGTAAAGACATCGACTTCATCTGCCCCGTGGGGGAAGGCTACCGAAAACTACGTTCTGACCTTGCCGACCGTGGTTATGATGCGCTGTTCAAAGATACTTCCAGCATAAACCTGCCAAGAGAATTCAAAGCAGATCAGTACGGTGTACGTTTTGCCGTTCAAGTCCAAGCAACGTTAATCAAATTTGAGATTGTCGCTGAAGGTCGAATCAAGCTGGAAACACCTGCACACTATGACTGGTGTTCGGTTCCCTGTCTGAGTTTTGCTGACAGTTGCACTGAAAAATTGTTGTCCAACGCTGATCGTTGGCCTGATACCGCCGTGAAATCACGCGACCTGATTGACCTTGCCATGCTGCGTTTGCAGGCAACGATTCCTCTGGCAGCCATTGAAAAAGCGGAAGATGCTTACCCTGTCATCCTTCCGTTAATCAAGGCATTGACGCATTTTCAGGGTAGCGCCAACTACCGGCGGGAATGTTTTGCAGCCTTGCAGGTAAAGAACCAAGGGAAAATTATGGATGGGATAGATCTGCTGGCGGCTGATCAGGGAATGGCAAGGACAGAGAGAACCATTACAGAAAGCCTTTAAACATTTACCCACAAACTCACGCCCCCAGCCGATTACTGCTAAACTCTCCTGCTTAATCCAGCAGCCCCGACGAGCCATGAGCAAAGAACAGCAACACACTCCCATGATGCAACAATACTTCCGAATCAAAGCGGAGTACCCCGACATCCTCCTGTTTTACCGCATGGGGGATTTCTACGAACTGTTCATGGACGACGCCAAAAAAGCCTCCGCGTTGCTCGACATCACCCTCACCGCACGCGGCGCAACAGCGGGCGAACCGATTCCAATGGCAGGCGTTCCCTACCATGCCGTAGAACAATACCTCGCCAAACTCCTCAAAGTCGGCGAATCCGTCGCCATTTGCGAACAAATCGGCGACCCCGCCAAATCCAAAGGCCCAGTCGAACGCAAAATCACCCGCCTGCTCACCCCCGGCACTGTCACCGACGACTACCTCCTCGACGACCGCCGCGACAACCTCCTCGTCGCCATCCACCGCTCTTCACTCCCTGCCCCCCTTGCGGGGGAAGGGCCGGGGAAGGGGGGGTCTTACGGCATCGCCGCCATCGACCTAAGCACCGGACGCTTCACCGTCCAACAAGCCGATTCCGACACCACCCTGCACAACGAAATTGAACGCCTGCAACCCGCTGAAATCCTACACGACGAAGACTGGAAACCCGCCTTCGCCCGCAACCGCATTTCCACCCCGCGTCCGCAATGGCACTTCGACCTCGACACCGCCAAACGCCTGCTCCTACGCCAATTTGGGGTACACGATCTCGACGGCTTCGGCTGCAACCACTTGCCGCTCGCGATTGCCGCAGCGGGCGCATTGCTCAATTACGTGCAAGAAACCCAGCGCACCGCCCTGCCCCATATCAACAGCCTGACGGTGGAACTCAGCGACGAAGGCATCATTCTCGACGCTGCCAGCCGCCGCAATCTGGAACTCGAATACAGCATCAGCGGTGAACACAAAAACACCCTGATTTCCGTGATCGACAAAACCGCCACCAGCATGGGCAGCCGCCTACTCCGCCGCTGGCTCAACAAACCGCTGCGTGACCGTTTCATTCTGCGCAACCGTCACCAAGCCGTCGGCGCATTGCTCGACCAATACCGCTACGAAACTTTGCTGGAAACCTTGCGCGGCATCGGCGACATCGAACGCATTGCCAGCCGCATCGCCCTCGGCTCGGCGCGTCCGCGTGACCTGTCCACCCTGCGTAGCTCCTTGCACGTATTGCCGCGCATTCACGGTTTGATCGGCACCATCGACAACCCGCACATCCAGCAATTACACAACAACATCGACTTGCACGAATCACTGCGCCACCTGCTGGATTCCGCCATCATCGACAACCCGCCCGTGGTCATCCGCGACGGCGGCGTAGTCGCCCCCGGTTTCGATGCCGAACTCGACGAATTACGCAATTTGAGCGAAAACGCCGACCAATACCTACTGGATCTCGAAGCCCGCGAAAAAGTCCGCACCGGCATCAACAACCTCAAGGTCGCCTACAACCGCATTCACGGCTACTACGTCGAAATCCCGCAAAGCCAGTTGAGCCGGATTCCCGCCGACTATATCCGCCGCCAAACGCTTAAAGGCGTGGAACGCTTCATTCTACCCGAACTGAAAAAGTTTGAAGACAAGGTACTCTCCGCCCGCGAACGCGCCCTTGCCCGCGAGAAAGCCATTTACGAAAACCTGTTACGCGACTTACTGGAACACTTAAACCCCATCCGCAATACCGCACAAGCCATCGCCGAACTCGATGTATTGAGCAATTTCGCCGAACGCGCCAACACCCTAAATTACAACTGCCCCGCGCTGGTGGATGGTGCTGGCATTCAAATCGAAGGCGGACGGCATCCAGTCGTAGAACGCACCCTCGACAACCCCTTCGTGCCAAACGATCTATACATGGATTCACGCCGCCGCATGTTAATGGTCACAGGCCCCAATATGGGCGGAAAATCCACCTACATGCGCCAAGTCGCGCTGATCGTGTTGCTGGCACATATCGGCAGCTACGTCCCCGCGCAAACCGCCCGCCTCGGCAATATTGACCGTATTTTCACCCGCATCGGCGCACACGATGACTTAAGCACCGGGCGTTCCACCTTCATGGTGGAAATGACCGAAGCCGCCAATATTCTCAACAATGCCACCGCCCACAGTTTGGTATTAATGGACGAAATCGGGCGCGGAACCAGCACCTTCGACGGCTTATCACTGGCATGGGCAATCGCCGAATTCCTCGCCCGCGACCGCAAAGCATTCACCCTATTTGCCACCCACTATTTCGAGCTAACCTCCCTCGCCGAACAAATCAGCACCATTGCGAACGTGCATATCGACGCAGTAGAACATGGCGACAAAATCGTATTTTTACACGCGGTGAAAGAAGGCCCAGCCAACCAAAGCTATGGCTTGCAAGTCGCACAATTGGCAGGCGTACCCAAAGGTGTGATTGCACAAGCAAAAAAGAAATTGGTATCGTTGGAAAAGCACAGCCAGCAAGCCCCACAACCGGGACAAACCCTGCCCCTGATGTTTGACACACCCACTGAACCCAAAGATGAAATCGCCGAAAAAGTGAAAGCGGCACTCGCCGCCGTAGACCCGGATGAACTCACCCCACGCCAAGCGCTAGACGAGTTGTATCGGTTGAGGAAATTACTGAAATAACTCCCTTCACCCCTTGCGGGGGAAGGGTTGGGGATGGGGGAATTTTTCCCCCTTACTTCGCCGCTGCCGCTTTCGCGTCATCCAGCATTTTGGCTAACTGATCCGCCGGGCGATACCCTGGAATCATCGTGCCATCCAATGTCAGCAACGCGGGTGTGCCATTCACACCCAACTTTTGACCCAGTTCAAACTGCTCACCGACAGGGTTAGTGCATTCTTTATCGGGTAACACTTTGCCGTCATTTTTCACCTGATCCATCGCGGCTGGCTTATCATCCGCACACCAAATATTTGCCATCTTTTTGTAAGCCGGTGAACCCACGCCTGCACGCGGATACGCCAAATAGCGCACGGTCACGCCTTTTTCATTCAGTGCTGGAACTTCTTTATGCAATTTCACACAAAATGGGCAGTCAACGTCAGTGAACGCATACAACACGTGCTTTTCTTCGCCCTTGGCTTTGAACTCAATGCTTTTGCCCGCGTCGATAGTTTTAACAATAGCCACCCGATCAGCCGCACGCGAGGCTTCGGTCAGGCTGGATTTGTTTTGTGCATCAATCAAATCGCCAACAAATACGTAACGCGCATCGCCACTCACGTAAATAATTTCGCCGCCAAATTTGGCTTCAAACATGCCCGCTACGGGAGTCGCCTTTAACGAGTCAGGGGCGCTGCCACCAAACATCGGTTTCATTTTGTCGCCCAGATCCGCAGGCACATCGTCAGCCATTGCCCCGGTCGTTGCGAGCGCAACACTGATCAGTGCGCCCAGAATCATTTTTTTGTACATGGTTTCTCTATTCCTGAATGAAAATTTTACCGTAAAAATGCTTATTCTTTAATCATATAGTGGATAATACCTTATCATGGCTGACTGTAGCGTGTATACGATTCCCCACATTACAGTCCCTTAACCACGCGGGTGATGCTGGCGATGCAAATCCTGTAACCGCGCCTGTGCGACGTGCGTGTAAATTTGCGTGGTGGAAAGGTCGCTATGCCCCAGCAACATTTGTACCACGCGCAAATCCGCCCCATGATTCAACAAATGGGTCGCAAAGGCATGGCGCAAAGTATGCGGGGAAATACTACGCACAATGCCCGCTGCAAACGCATAACGCTGGATCAGCACCCAAAACATCTGCCGCGTCATGCCGCTGCCGCGTGTGGTCACAAACACTTGCTCAGCAATATCCTTGCCGTGCATCAATACCGGGCGAGCCTCGCTTAAATACGTTTGTATCCAATCGTGGGCTTCTTCCCCCATTGGCACGAGGCGTTCCTTATTGCCTTTGCCGGTAATGCGAATCACGCCATTAGGCAGGGAAATTTCATTCAAACGAATCCCCACCAATTCCGACACCCGTAACCCAGTGGCATACAACAACTCCAACATGGCACGATCCCGCAAACCCAGTGGGTTGGCAATATCCGGCGCTTGTAGTAAGGCATCCACCTCGGCTTCAGACAAGGTATGCGGTAAATTCCGACCTTGTTTAGGCGCTTCAATCTGCGCCGTTGGGTCATCTTTGCGCAAGTTTTCACGTACCTGCCAGCGGTAAAAACGCCGCAAACTCGACAGTAAGCGTGCGGTGGTCGCCGCCTTCGCCCCTTCGCGCACCCGAATCGCCAAATATTCCAGCAAATCTCCCCGATCAGCCTGATCCAGCACCACGCCACGCTCGTCCAACCAATGGCACAGCATCCGTAAGTCACGTTCGTAACTCGCCAAAGTATTACGGCTCACCCCGCGTTCCGACCAAAAAGCGTCTAAAAAACGGTCAATTAACGCCTGGTTCAGGCATTTTATTCGCATGATAGCGGGTAGGGATTTTTTTTCAGGTTTCATGGTCTTATTGCAAGAGAGTGAAAAACAAACAAACTCTACTAATATCCAAAGGGCTAAAATAATGACTAATAATGAATACCAGAGCATGGCGATGAGCCACTACATGCTGCGAGAATTTCAGGAACAATGCAAGCAGCAGGAAGCCGCCAAGCAAGCTGACGACCTCAAGCTTGAATACCAGCAATTCAACCAAGAAGTACTGACTTACCCGATTTTTTCCAATCATGCCTGTGGCAACCACGATGCCAAGGAATTGCTGAGCACGAGTTCGGAAGAAGCCTACTGTGAACGCTGGAGTTTTTTCTACGATGCTGATCCGTGGAAGTTGCCGCAGATTGCTTACCAGCAACAAATGGATACCCAGCTTGCCGCACTGAAACAACGTTTATTTACGCTCAACTCACCGCGTCTGGTTTTATTTTCCGCCACATTCATCATTATTATTTTGCTGGTAATGCGCGGGCATTTCCTCTTGCCAGCACTGCCTATTTTAGCATTGGCATGGTATTGGCGGGTGTCGGAACACAAGATACAGGCAACGCAACAAGCCCTACAACAACACCTCGAAAAGATGCAGGCTTTAGATGCGCAAGCAGCAGGGATCGCCCATCAGCTTGAAAGCCTGCCACCACCAACTGGCTGGGCGCAACTACACGCGGATTATCGCCAAGCGGTGAAAGAATTATTTCAAAACACCTTGCAACAAGTGCGGCCACCATCAGAGTGCCAAGATTTATCCAAAACCTTGCAACAACAACGCTGGGAAGGTTTTATCACCGAAAGTTGGGGGTATCTGCAACTGCCCTTAGCCGCGCAGCAACACAGTGTTATCAAACACACCTTGTTGGATGAGGCGCATATTCCGCTGATCGCCCTGCAAGATGACCCGCACGGGCGTAAAGGACACAGCTTATACCGCGTGCAATACCTGCATATCTGGATTTTAACGCAACAAGGTTTAGTGATGCGGCAAGGGTATTTTGACCGCGTAGCCAAGCAATTTCTGTTTGAGCAACAAGAATTCTACCCGTACAAGCAATTGCTGCACCTCGAACTCACGGAGCAAACCCTACCAGAAGAAGCGTTGCTCAAACAACGCTTACCTGCTCACCTCTATCAACGCTATTTCGAGCAGCCGGTCAGCATCTTGTCAGTAAAGACTGTGACCGGCAAAACGCATGAATGTGCTTCGTTGCCGGTCAGTGAACGCCCATTCAGGCAACGTGAATGGCAGGAACGTTACGGGCTGGATAGCGATATGCAACGCCTGACCCGTTGTTTGCACCAACGTTTGTCTTAGGAAGCCATTAACGCCGCAATTTTTGCCGCGTTGGGATTCAAAACAACGCCTTTTTCGGTGACAAGCGCATCGACTAAGGCTGCGGGGGTGACATCAAATGCCGGATTCCATGCTTGAGTATGATGTGCCGCAATCCGCTGATTACTCACATTCAAGACTTCATCCTGAGAACGCTCTTCAATGGGAATGCCATTACCGTTCGAGGTAGCTAGGTCAATGGTGCTGGTCGGCGCGACCACCATGAACTTCACCCCGTGATAACGGGCATTCACCGCGAGGCTGTAAGTGCCAATTTTATTCGCCACATCACCATTCGCGGCAATCCGGTCTGAACCGACAATAACCCACGAGACTTTTCCCAATTTCATTAAATGCGCAGCAGCGCCGTCACACAACAAATGCGCGGGGATTTTATCTTTGACTAACTCCCACGCGGTCAGGCGGGAACCTTGCCACCACGGACGGGTTTCATCGGCATACACGTGTTCGATTTTGCCGCTGCTGTAAGCGCTGCGAATCACGCCCAACGCAGTGCCGTAACCGCCAGTCGCCAGTGACCCGGTGTTGCAATGGGTTAAAACCCCGTGCGACGGTTGAATCAAAGCGCTGCCCAATTCACCCATGCGGTAATTAGCGTTAATGTCATCTTGATGAATCTGCTGTGCCAGTGCCAATAGCGGCTCTTCCGGGTCGCCATCCACGGCATCGGCTAAATCGCACATGCGCTTTAATGCCCACATGAGATTCACAGCGGTTGGGCGGGAATTTTGCAATAGGTCAATTTCAACGCTCAAACGCTTGCGCCAATCTTGCGGGTATTGCTTGTAACATTTGCGTGCTGCCATTGCGGCGGCATACGCTGCGGCAATGCCAATGGCGGGCGCACCGCGTACCACCATGTTGCGAATAGCATCGGCAGTGTCTTCGGCACTGTATAACTGCACAAACTGCTCGTTATGCGGCAGTTTACGCTGGTCAAGCAGCACCAGATGATTGTCTTTCCATTCTACGGCACGGATCGAATCGTGTTGACTCATGATGATTTTCAGCATAAATAGGTTGCTTTACCGTGGCAATCTTACAACACCCAATGGCACATAATGGCAATGGAAATTGATTTACTTATTACACCCGAATGGATTATTACCGTCGATTCGGGTAATCAGGTTTTGCGACACCACACTATAGTGGTAGATAATAGCAGGATTGTGGCGCTCATGCCCACTTCTGAAGCAGAAAAACACTATACCCCCCGACAAACTGTAGCGTTACCACAACAGGCTGTATTACCGGGGTTTGTGAATGCGCATACTCACGTCGCAATGTCGCTGCTGAAAGGTTTGGCGGACGATTTACCCTTAATGGACTGGTTGCAACACCACATCTGGCCTGCGGAAGCGCAATGGGCGGATGCGGAATTTGTGTATGACGGCAGTCAGTTAGCCATTGCCGAAATGCTACGTTCCGGCACAACCTGTTTCAATGACATGTACTTCTTCCCCGAAGCCACCGCACAAGCCGTCATGGAAAGTGGCATTCGGGCATGTATTGGCATGATCATGATCGACTTCCCGACCCGCTGGGGCAGTGGTGCAGCAGAATACATTCAAAAAGGCTTGGCATTGCATGAGCAATTGCAGGCAAATCCGTTGCTTACCACAGCATTCGCCCCGCACGCGCCGTACACCGTGTCTGATGACCCCTTGCAACAAGTGCGGCATCTGGCGGGCGAACATTCGCTCCCCATCCACATGCATGTGCATGAAACCGCGTTTGAAGTGCAGCAAGCCATCGAACAAAGCGGAATGCGCCCCCTCGCCCGACTCGCGCAACTTGGCTTACTCGACCAGCATTTTCTCGCCGTCCACATGACGCAATTGACGGATGACGAGATTGCCTTATTGGCACAAACCGGCACACACGTTATCCACTGCCCCGAATCGAATTTGAAACTTGCCAGCGGTTTCTGCCCCATCGCTAAACTCACTGCCGCTGGGATCAATGTCGCCCTCGGCACGGATGGCAATGCCAGCAATAACGATCTGGATATGTTCGGCGAAATGCGTACCGCTGCCTTGCTTGCCAAAGCCGTGGCGCAAGATGCCAGCGTGATTCCTGCGGCACAAGTGTTACGCATGGCAACCATCAATGGCGCACAAGCGTTAGGGCTGGATGCTGAAATCGGTTCACTGGAAATCGGTAAATCCGCTGACATGATTGCGGTTGATCTTGGTACACTGGAAGCCAGCCCCCTGTATGACCCCGTGTCACATTTGGTATATTGCACCAGCCGTGAACAAGTCACCCATGCATGGGTAGCAGGCAAAGCCCTGTTGGAAAACCGCCAACTGACCACGCTAGACAGCACTGCCATCATCGCCAAAGCGCGGCACTGGCAACAAAAAATTGGAGCAACCCCATGACCGACCCGACACCGAACGTCAATCCAAACGTTGACCCCAACGAAATCCGCAAGTTTGAAGACCTCGCCTGGCGCTGGTGGGATCGTGACAGCGAATTCAAACCCCTACACGACATTAACCCGCTGCGCCTCAACTACATTGACGATCACGCCCGTTTGCAAGGCAAGAACGTCATCGACATCGGCTGCGGCGGCGGCATTCTTGCCGAAAGCATGGCACGTCGTGGCGCGACTGTTACCGGCATCGACATGGGCGCAACCCCGCTGGAAGTCGCCGAATTGCACGCACTCGAATCCCAAGTCGAGGTCACTTACCGCCAAATCAGCGCCGAAGCCATCGCGACTGAAGCCCCTGAGCAATTCGATGTTGTAACCTGCATGGAAATGCTGGAACACGTCCCCGACCCCGCTTCCGTGATTGCTGCGTGTGCCGCACTGGTGAAACCCGGTGGCGATGTCTTCTTTTCCACCCTCAACCGTAACCCCAAAGCGTTTGCCTTAGCGATTCTGGGCGCAGAATACGTGCTGAATATGCTTCCCAAAGGCACACACGAATACGCCAAATTCATTAAGCCCTCTGAACTCGAACGCTGGGCGCGTTCTGTCGGCTTGGAACTGCGGAATATCGCAGGCATGACATACAATCCGCTGTTCCAGAGTTATCGTCTGGGCAATGATGTGGATGTCAATTATTTAATGTATTTCAAAAAGGAAATGTGATTAATGTTTGAGATGAAACGGCTGGTAGGTTTACTGCTGGTCATATTTGCGTTGAGCGGCTGCGCGGTACAATTTGACAATGTAGCCCTTGCCCCTGATGGCAGCCCGCGCTTGCAAACCCTTACCCCAAAAATGAAGCAGCGCATTGATGAACTTGCGCAAGCGCTGATTGCACTCGATCCCGCCATTATCGATCCGCGTGAAGCCAAGTCCGTCGCTCACGATGCGTTTGTATACCCGATGTATCTGGCGAATGACTGGGGTTTGACATGGCCGCCGGTATTACACAACACCTTGCGCAATTCCAAACAACGTAAAGCCGGACTGTGTGTGGACTGGGCACGAGCCATGCGGGCGCGGATGCGCACCAAAAACCTCCAGACTTTCGACCTTTATTGGGGGGTCGCGTACAAAGGCAACGCTTGGCGCGAACACAGTACCCTGATCGTCACGGCCAAAGGCAAACCTTTTGCGACCGGCATTTTGCTGGATCCTTGGCGCAATTCCGGTGATTTGTATTGGAGCACCATCAAAGACGACCTCCAATACCCTTGGAAATACTTTGAAGGCCCCGGCTAAGCCAGCGCTTTGTGAAACGTCAACACCAGCACATCCCGCCAAGCGGGTTGGGTTGGGTCGGCGGGGCTAATCGCGGTCACGCCGTGATAAACCGCATGATCATTCACCAACACCAAATCCCCCGCTTGCGCCAACGTGCCTTCCGCTAAGGGGCGCATGGTATTGTCGTAAATGCGGCTCTCGCCGCCGTCAACATTGTGGCGATCCATCATCATGATCAGGATATATTCTGCACCATCCTTGTGAATGCCTTCAGGTGTCGGTTTTCCCTGTTGATCAGGTCGGGCAATAATGCGGAACTGGTGGGCTTGAATGCGCCACAATTCGGCAGGGCTGCGCGAAAATTGTTGCGTTGCCCAGCCTATCACTTCCTTCAACACCGGATTCGCCAAGGTCGTGGGCAGCCAGCCGCGAAAATGGCGGTTAAATCCACCGTGAACCCGGTTGTAATGGCTGCTTTGATAATGCGGCTCGTGCGGCAATACCGTTAAGGCATTATGTTGCCAATGAAACACCGAATAACGCCGATAGCGATAATCCCCGCCATCACGCAGATACGGATCCAGCAGCAAGCCGCCCCAACTGTCGCGGAAGCGCTTGTATGCCTGCCCCATCCGGCGGGCAAGGCGTTGCTGCAAGCGATTGGTATCACCCATCGCGAACATAAACCCTGGTTTGTGCAATAACGTATCCACTTGGCTCACTTTATTTCAATGCTTAATCATATTGTAATTTAGTGATATTCCCTTGAACAGATCACGCGGGGGTATTAGCGATAAGCGTCGCTCTTACCGGCGCGGGGTATCCTTCTATAGTGCGGCTAATATCTTGGGAATCAAGGAAGTCCGCCAAAGATTCGCCTTTACTCCACGCCGTGCAACGTTGTTCTTGAGTGCTGGTTGTTGTCACATCTACCACACGAATATGAGTGAATCCCAACCGTTTCAACCACAATTCCAATAATGCCACCGAGGGAATGAACCACACATTGCGCATTTTAGCGTAACGGTCGTGCGGCATTAGCATCGTATGTTCATCACCTGCGACCACCAAAGTTTCCAGCACCAACTCGCCACCGGCTCGCAGAGCGCGGCGCAATTCCTGCAAATGCCCCAACGGATCGCGGCGGTGATACAACACGCCCATCGAAAACACCGTATCAAAGCCTTTTTGGCGCAAATCAGGCAAATCTTCGCTTTTCAGCGGCAACATCCAGACTGGCTGTTCCCCTGCATAACGCTTAATCAATTGAAACTGCGTCAGGAATAGCAAGGTGGGATCAATGCCAATCACCGCCTCCGCCCCCACCCCGCGCATCCGCCACAGGTGATAGCCACTCCCGCAACCCACATCCAACACCAAGCGCCCGCTCAATGGACTCAGATGCGGTAACACCCGCTCCCACTTCCAATCGGAACGCCATTCGGTATCCACCTCAACACCGAATAGACTGTAAGGGCCTTTGCGCCAAGGAATCAGGGCTTGCAAACACGCCAATAATTGCGCACGGGAATCTGCGTCAATGTCGGTAGCCGTGCCAAGCGTTACCGCACTGCTAGTAAAATCAAGCTGTTGTGGGTGCAAATCGGGCGCAGCAGCCAAAGCAGCTTGCCATTCTTCCCACTTACCGTGCGAACCTTGCAACGCGGTTTCAAGTTGCGCGGGCAAGCTATTCAACCAAGGTGCGAGACGCGAATCTTGCAAAAAACGGTACAATGACTGCATTTCGCTCACGCCTTCACCGCCAACAATGACACAAAGTTAAAGCCCTGAAACCAATTAACCACTTGAGAAAACCCCGCCGCTTCCAGTCGCTCAACGTGTTGCGCAAATGTATCAGGAATCAGCACATGCTCCAGCGCCGAACGTTTCTGGCTAATTTCAAGTTCGCTATAACCATTGGCACGCTTGAATTCCAAATGTATATCGGTCAGCAAAGCTTGTTCCGCCGCATCCGCAAACTGGAGTTTTTCAGACAAAATCAGCACGCCACCCGGCAATAAACCCTCGTAAATATGACGCAACATCGCCAAGCGTTCATCCGGCTTAAGAAATTGCAGCGTGAAATTCAGCACCACTACCGACGCATTACTCAAAGTAAGCGCCTGAATATCCGCGCACTCCACCTGAAACTGTCCGCTGGGTAAGTGCCGTTGCAAAATTTGCTCACAACGGCGCGTCATCGCGGCAGAATTATCCACGCACACAAAACTAAGATCTTCCGCCCGCACTTGCGCCGCCATCGACAAAGTTGACGCCCCTAAGGAACAACCCAAATCATAAATGCGGCTGTGCGGCTGCGCATAACGCCGCGCAATCACGCCCAACAACGCAATAATGGTTTCATAGCCCGGCACCGAACGGCGAATCATGTCAGGAAAGACATCCGCCACCGCTTCATTAAAAGCGAAATCGACGACCTGTCCTTGGGGAAGTGCGTAGATGGAATCACGTTGCATTAGGTCGCACTCGCCTCGCCGACCCAATGGGCATCGCCCGGTTGCCGTGCAAACACTAGGTGTTCGCCCGTGCGTTTGCCTGCATCTGCACCCAAAAAGTACAAATACGGCGCAACCAAGGCTTCGGGGCGAGCCACGCTATTGGGGTTTTCACCGGGGAAATTCAAGGTGCGCATACTGGTACGTGCTGGCCCGGTATCCACCGTATTCACGCGAATAAAGTGCGCGGGGTCATCATGTTCAGCCGCGAGAATATCGCAGAACGCTGCCATCCCCGCTTTTGCCACCCCAAATGCGCCGTAAAACGCCTTATTCGACGCATGGCTGGCAAACACAATCGCAGGGTCAGCAGCCTCCTGCAATAATGGCAAACACGCATGAGTCAGCAAGAAATTGGCGTGCAAATTCACCATAATCATTTTCGACCACAATTCGGTGTCGTAATGCGAGATTGGGGTAAACGAACCTAACCATGCCGCATTCAGCATCAAACCGTCCAAACGCCCTAATTGTGCGCGGATATTTTCGGTGAGATCGAAGTAATCCTTGGCGGTTGCGCCCTGCATATCCAGCGGGTAAATGGCGGGTTCGGGGTAGCCAGCGTTGACGATGGCGTCATAAGTGTCTTCGGTGCGGCGCATTTCTTTGTCGAGCAGCACCACGGTTGCCCCGTATTGCGCACACGCAGTGGCAATCGCTTTGCCCATGCCTGCCGCAGCGCCCGTGACCAAAATCACCCGCCCTTGTAAGGCACTCGCTGATGGCACATACGCCAATAAATCTTGCACATCTTGCTGCATTCCTGTCTCCGCTTGGGGTCAGCCTGAAAAGAAACAGAGTTTAGCGCTTATCGAGGCGGGGGTGTAGGCGCTTGGGGTTATTTCATTGCCTCACGCATGACTTGGGTCAATATCGCCAACCCTTCCGTCAACTCCAAAATGGTTATGGCTCAACAAGCATTAATAAAAAAGTTCCAGACAAAAATTTAATAATTATTGCTTTGTGCATTTTTTGAATGATGTGATAAAATTCGCCACTCATTTCACTGTGGAATTTGCTGATGTTAGCAGCCTTTTTAGAACGCCCTCCATTTCCTTGGCAACAACGTCTGTTTGAGCAATTTATTACTGGGAAAACACCTTCAGCACTGGATTTACCCACGGGAACCGGCAAAACCTCGGTCATTGCCATTTGGTTAGCCGCTTTAGCAACGCAAGCACTACAAGGCAAACTAACCCTGCCCCGCCGCCTTGTTTATATCGTCAATCGCCGCACCATTGTTGATCAAGCCACCACCGAAACGGAACGCTTGCTAAAACGTTTACAAACCCCAGAATTGGCAAAAGCATGTAGCGCATTGCAAAAACTTGCTGCCATTCCCAGCGAGAATCCTGTCACTGCCAGCACTTTACGGGGCGAACTTGCCGATAACGGTGAATGGAAAGCCGACCCTGCACGCCCTGCCATTGTATTGGGCACAGTTGATATGGTGCTGAGCAAGCTGCTATTTCGGGGTTATGGCGATGGCAAACGTAAGCGGGTTATCCACGCCGGTTTATTGGGGCATGACACATTGCTGGTGCATGATGAATCGCATCTTGTTCCTGCGGCTTGTCAAACATTACAACACTTGGTTGACTTGAATCCCGCGCTACGCTTGATCAACTTATCCGCCACACAACGGGATGAGTCCGCCACCCCATTCCGTTTGGATTGGGCGGATTTGACTCACCCTGTCCTGATCCAGCGTACCCAAGCACATAAGCACTTGAAGATTCTGCCACCTGCCAAAGATGAAAAATCGCGATTGCAAACGGTCGTGGATTGCGCCTTGCAGCATCGAGACAAAGCCACAACGGTGGTCATTTTTCTGCACGATATTCGCAGCGTCCAACTGGTTTATGCGCAACTGGAAAAGCAGGTCGGCAAAGAGCAAATTCTTGTACTGACAGGCCGATTACGCGGCTACGAGCGCGACCAGTTGGTAACAACGGCATTGTGGCAACGTTTCTCACCCGAAACTAAAGCTGTCGAAACGCCCACGCAAACGGCATATCTGATTACCACCTCGGCGGGTGAAGTCGGGGTTGATCTGGATGCAGAATATGCCGTAGCAGATTTAGCGGTATTGGATTCGATGATTCAGCGTTTCGGGCGGGTCAATCGGCGCGGTGATTCTAAAACCAGCCAAATTGATGTGGTTTACAGCGAAAAACAATTCGGCGACAAATACCGGGGAACACAATTACAGGCAACCTTGGGGTATTTGAAAGCACTCCATCACGATGCCTCACCCGCACAACTTAACCACACGCCCAAACCTGACAATGCTTTTATGCCAGCCCCCGCCAGCCCAGAACTGGATGCGTGGATAGTGGATGAACTCAGTTCCACATCGTTGCCGTGCCGTTATCCGGTGCGGGATTTCATCCACGGGTTGGAAGCGGAACAACCAAACCTTAACGTGTTATGGCGTAAAGACCTCGACCGCATGAAAGGCTGGCAAGCAGGCGATTGGTTAGACGATTACCTTGATTTACTGCCGATTCAGACAGCGGAACAAGTGCATTTCCCCTTAAAAGCTGCCACCGATTGGCTGACGGAATTGCTGAAAAAGTCCCAACTCCACACTCTGAAAATCGTTGGATTGACCGACGACGAAGCTGTTTGGGTAACAGCAGAAGATGCCGTGACAACCTTGAGCCGTTTCCACACGCTGATATTGCCCACAGCACTCGGCGGCTTGAATGCGAAAGGCATACCCGATGAAAACTGCATTACCCCTGCCAGTGATGTATTAGAAAACGTCACCGAAGTACGGCGTTACTGGTCAGATGCTCAACCACCAGCGGACGTGAAGAACTTCCCACGCCAAGGTCGTATCACGCCACCATTGGATGATGACAGCGATACAGAACGCCCAACATTGGTGGTTTGCAGCCAGTTAGGGGTGAAGCAAGACAGTGACTTGAGCTATCTCGCGGTCACAATGGGTTTGCAGGAACATCTGAATCAAGCCGAACAGTTTGCCCGCCAGATTGTGCAAGCGTTGGCATTACCGGAGAGCTTGGCAGAAGCGGTGATTATCGCGGCACGCTGGCACGACAAAGGCAAAAATCGGAGTTGCTGGCAGCAAGCCATTGGCAATACCGACCTGCAAGCACCGCTGGCAAAAACCAGCCACGGGCGTTATGACCATACCCGCGCCAATGGCTATCGGCATGAATTCGGCTCATTGCTGGATGCGCTGGACGATGAAATCATCCAACAACACCCGCAGCGTGAACTGATTCTGCATTTGATCGTGTCGCACCACGGCTGGGGCAGACCGCATGTACCGGAACGCGGTTGGGATAGACCCAAAGGCTACCGCATCAATCAACAAGCCGCGTTGGAGGTGATGAACCGCTTTGACTGTTGCCAACAAGATTACGGCTGGTGGCAACTGGCATGGTTGGAGGCATTGCTGGGTGCGGCAGATGTCTTGGCTTCCATCGGGGAGAAAAAGTCATGATTACGTTGGAAAACCTAACCTTGAGTAATCCCGGTGAAGTATTAGCCGTCTGTGGCTTGTTTGTGCTGGCAACCCGCCAAGACCGCAAGGCAACGCTGGCATGGACGGATAACGGCGCGGTGATTGATACCGAACAGACATTGGAGGAACTGTTGCAATCCGTTATTGATACGCCCCCTACCTGTGACTCCAGTGGTGTAGGACAAGAACCAGCCCAAATCACACTCGGCAATGTCACCTTGGATTGGTGGACAACCAAAGCACCACGCAGCAAGTTTTGGGCGGGGCGTGTTACCGCTGCCTCGTTGATTCCCAAACTGCATAACGCCTGCCAAACCTTAGGCATTGCGGACTGGCGTGCATCAACTGCTTGTGATCAAACCTGTGGCATTGACCCTTTTGCCGTCTGGACAGCACTTGACCTTGGCTGGTCGCCTAACAATCAGGATGCCAACATTGCCGCCCGCCCGTGGATCGAACTACTCGCTATCATCGGAGTGCAAGGCTTTTCCCCTGTGATTGCTGCGCGTCAATTGCATTATCACCTGTGGCAAACCCCACTGACCTTGTTACCTGCTCGATTGGTATTCCGGGGTGCTAGTAAACAAGGTATTTCCATCGACAACCAACACTGGCGGGCTACTGTCCTGAAAAAGGGCAAGTTCAGTGTTACCCAATTCGCTAATAAGGAGTAATCCCGCATGTCTCAATACGCTTCCAACCTTTCCACACTGCTTGATGGTTCTGTCGCTGCTTTGGTCGTGCAGGAAGGCTTGCGCCCGATCAGTGGCAATGTGATTTTTCCGCCGACCTATGCGGGTGAGAAATCCGGCGATAAGTCCCGTTACAATTTGAATGCAACCCGTCACGGCACGCTGACCACGCTAGACAGCATCCCGTCACAGGCAAACCGGATTGAACCGTTATTCATGCGTGACCCCTACGCCAAACTCGTACCACAAGTCACCGTCAAAGCAGGTACGCATACCGCCAACCTGTTGGAAATGGGGCATCGTTTGGCAGATGCTGCCATCCGTTTCACCCCGCTTGGGGCGGTGATCAATCAAGCATTTGAGGATTATCGGTTACGCGGCAATGCCAGCACCTTGGCAAAACTGGGGCCGACTTCGCTGATTTTTGGGGTATGGGATTCGCGTAACACCCATACCAAAGTGCCACGCCTTTTGAATGCTGAAATCACCGCAACCGATGTTGAACCGCTGCAAAAACTCAGTCAGTTCACGCCGACGTTTGAATACACCGACATTGGTATCGACGAAAAAGAGCAAAAGAAAGCGGCTGAAGTCGGCTTGGCGCATGTGCCGAATGCCGGTTTGGGTGGCGTGGTGGTGCATGGCACGATCCAACGCACGGTCACGTTGAATTTGGCAGGTTTGCGGGCATTCCGGGGTGAAACGGATGCGCAAACCCAAGCCTTGCAGAACTACTTGTTAGGGCTGGCATTGCTGGCAACTTACGCCCCCGTTGATTACAACTTGCGCCAAGGCTGCCACTTGGTACGCAACGCTGAACAAGGGTGCAGCACACGCCTGATTCGCCAAGACGGTACGGAGGAAACGCTAACATTGGACATCAACAGTATTATGGCGTTTGCCAACCAAGCGGCTACTGCGTTTGGGGTGGGTGAAAACCGTGAGCTGGCTTTTGATACCAAACAAGTGAAAGATGCCATCAAAAAGGCCAGCGGCAAAGGTAATGAGTGATGGCATGGCTTAACCTGTACATCCGCTACCCAAGCCAAAGTTATCACGGGGCGGAATGGCCGCCGTCACCGTTCAAGTTGATGCAAGCATTGATTGCTGGCTTCAATCAGGGGCGCAATCGTTCCCAACCCGCAGCGGATTTTGAATCCGCCCTGCGTTGGTTGGAACAACAAAATCCACCGTGGATTGATGCGCCCGACAGTGAACAGGGTACAACATTGACCGTTGCAGTCCCCAATAACGAAGACAACTTAACAATGGCGGCATGGGCGAACGGTAAACCCGAATCCGCCAATGACAAAGCCAAACGCAATGCGCTCAAAGATGTGCCGCAGCGGTTTTTAGCAGACGACAAGCCGCTGTCTTACCATTGGCAAATCGCTGAGGAAGATGCCGTTATTGCCCGTCAAATTGTCGCTTACGCCCAACGCATCACGGTTTTTGGGCGCGGGATTGATTTGGTGGTGGCATGGGGTGAAGTGAGTAACGACACGCCGCCCGTATCGGCGCAATGTTACTTGCCACAACAAGCGGGCGTGGCGTTGCGCGTGCCTGTTCCGGGTAGTTTTGCGGCGTTGGAAGCACGCTATCAGGCGCAATTTATGCCGCGTGTGGGCAATGTTTGGGTGGTGGGTTTGCCGCCGTTACATTACGGCACTGCCCGCTACCAACGCGCTGACCAGCCCACGGGCAAACCTTACATTGCGTTTCAGTTGCTGGAACTGCACGGTAAAGGCTTTTGGGTGCGGGATGCGCGGCAAACTAATGAAGTCGCGGCGATGATGCGCCACTTGCTGGACAAGGCACTCAAGGGCGAGTTGCCAGACCCGGCGGCTGTTTCGCAATGGATGGGGCATGGCGATGTCAACGGCGAACGCCTGCACATTTTGCCGTTGCCGAGTATCGGGCATGAGCATGTGGATGGCTTGATCCGCCGCGTGTTGGTAACGGGTGCAGATGCGGAATTGCTGGAACGGTTGGCGTGGACATTGGAAGGCAGCGAACTGTTGAAAGATGGACAACCGACAGCGCGGCTAGTGCGCATCTTTGGTGACGATACGGTGGTGGGGATGTACACGGGTGAATGGCATTCGCGCCGCAAACTGCCGACTTGCGAATGGGTGAGCGTCACGCCAGTGGTAATGCCGGGGTTTGATCATCACGGCAAACGCACCGCTAAATTGATGCGCGAAGCCTTAAAACAAGCGGGGTTGCCTGAGCCATTGGCAATGGAGGTTTCCGCTGCGCCGTATCAGCGGCATGGGCATCGGGCGGGTAGTTATGCTGTGCCGAATTACCTAAAATACCCGCAGTATCATGTGCGTATTCGCTGGGAAAAACCGCAGTATGGCGCGTTAGCCATTGGTGCAGGGCGTTTTCGAGGGCTTGGACTGCTCTACCCTGTTCTTTAACAATGAATATTCTTATCCCGGAGCGGTTTGTTCCGGTTTCGTTGAAGCTGTGGCTTGAACCACGACAGAATGCTTTTTGGTTCGTTATCCCAGAGCGGTTTGTTCCGGTTTCGTTGAAGCATGGATTTGTTTGAAGATCATTTACGTGCTGGTGAGTTATCCCGGAGCGGTTTGTTCCGGTTTCGTTGAAGCACCGAAACAAACAAGCACGCGCCGTCTGCAATGGGCGTTATCCCGGAGCGGTTTGTTCCGGTTTCGTTGAAGCTACGGCGAAATAGAGTACGCAAAGGCTGGAAAAGAGTTATCCCGGAGCGGTTTGTTCCGGTTTCGTTGAAGCTATCACCACATCATTGATATTCATTGCTTGCAGAAGTTATCCCGGAGCGGTTTGTTCCGGTTTCGTTGAAGCAGGTAGCGATAAACCACAACAGCAGCCAGCAGCATGTTATCCCGGAGCGGTTTGTTCCGGTTTCGTTGAAGCATGTTCCGCGCAAGTGCATGGTACGCAATGGCTGGTTATCCCGGAGCGGTTTGTTCCGGTTTCGTTGAAGCGGCGGTCTTGAAAACCGTCGATCACTCCAGTAGAAGCCAGCCCTGCTGGCGATTCGCTTGCAGGGGAAGCTCCTACAGAAGATGTTTCGTGCCTGTTAATGGAGATTTTTACGATGCTTTCCGCACACACTCCCGCATGACTTGGGTCAATATCGCTAAGCCTTCCGCCAACACTTCTTGCTGAATCGTCAGCGGTGTCAGGATACGGATCACATTTCCCCGCACTCCGCACGATAACAAAATCAGCCCCTTTTTCGCTGCTTTCGCCACCAACGCCTTGGTCAAATCCGCATCCGGCTGATTCGCATCGCCCTGCTTTACCAATTCCAGCGCAATCATTGCCCCGGTATGGCGCAAATGCCCCACCTGTTGCGGGAATTCCGCCTGCAACACCTGCAATTGCGCCATGACGACTTCGCCAATCTGCACCGCCTTGGCACACAAGTTTTCCTCGTCAATCACCTGCAATACCGCCAGTGCCGCCGCACACCCCAAGGGCGAACCACCGTATGTGCCACCCAAACCACCGGGATTCGGCGCATCCATAATCGCCGCCTTCCCCACCACCGCTGCCAGCGGAAAACCGCCCGCCAAGCCTTTTGCCAGCGTCATCAAATCCGGCTCAACCCCGTGATATTCCGTCGCAAACAACTTGCCAGTACGTGCAAACCCCGTCTGGATTTCATCGCAAATCAACACAATGCCATGCTGATCACAGATGCCCCGCAATTGCGCCAAAAATCCCTGCGGCACAGCATAAAACCCACCTTCACCCTGTACCGGCTCAATAATCATTGCCGCTACTCGACTCGCTTCAATGCTGGATTTGAACAACATATCCAACATCCGTAACGAATCCTCAGGCGTAATGCCGTGATACGCCACCGGAAACGGCACATGGTAAATATCATTCGGAAACGGCCCGAACCCCGCCTTGTACGGCGCAACCTTGCCGGTCAACCCCATGCACAAATTGGTACGCCCATGAAACCCGCCCGCAAACGCAATCACCCCGGGTCGCCCGGTATAAGCACGCGCAATTTTAATGGCATTTTCCACTGCTTCCGCACCCGTGCTAACAAACATGCTTTTGGCATTCTGGATCGGCACCCGCGTATTCAACTGTTCCGCCAATTCCACCGCCACCGCATAAGGGCTAACCATCAAACAGGTATGGCTAAAGCTATCCAGTTGCGCATGAAGCGCCGCCTTGACTTTGGGATGCCCATGCCCGGTATTGACCACCGCAATCCCCGCACCAAAATCAATGTAACGTTTGCCCTCCACGTCCCACAATTCCGCATTGTCCGCACGGCTGACATAAATCGGCGCAAGTGTGCCCTGCCCACGGGCAATGGCTTGTTCTTTACGGTGTTGTAATGCTGCGTTATTTGTCATACCCAACTTCCTTAGCGTAAGCGTAACCAAGTGGTTTTTAATTCGGTGTATTTGTCGAAAGCATGTAAGGACTTGTCGCGCCCCATTCCCGACTGTTTGTAGCCGCCAAACGGCGTGGTAATGTCATCGGCATCGTAGCAATTGGCGTATACCACACCCGCTTTCAAGGCGCGGGTTGCTTTGAACAGGGTATTCACATTATCACTCCACACCCCAGCCGCCAAGCCGTAGATGGAATCGTTAGCAACCCGAATCGCCTCATCCACGCCATTGACCGTGATCACTGCCAATACCGGGCCAAAGATTTCTTCCTGCGCAATCCGCATCCGGTTATCCACCTGATGGAAAATCGTTGGTTCAATGTAACAACCACCGCCCACCACTTCGCATTGCTTGCCACCAATCAACAGCTCGGCTTCCTCGTTGCCCAGACGGATATATTCCATCACCCGTTGGGTGTGTTCATGATTCACCATTGCCCCCAAGCGGGTTTCCGGGTCAAGTGGATTACCCGGTTGCATGGTGGCAGCAAACGCCGTGAGCTTTTCCAATACCGCATCCTTGATTGGCGCATCCAGAATCAAGCGTGACCCAGCGGTACACATTTCCCCTTGATTGAAAAAGATGCCGTAAGCCGCTGCTTCCGCTGCCGCATCCAGATCGCCGCAATCCGCCAGAATGATATGCCCGGTTTTGCCACCGCATTCCAGCCCGACTTTCTTGAGGTTGGACTGCCCCGAATATTGCATAAACAGCTTGCCAACGGCAGTTGACCCGGTGAAGAACACCCCATCAATATCCATGTGCAAACCAATCGCACGCCCAGCGGTTTCCCCAAATCCTGGCACGACATTGAACACGCCAGCCGGAATCCCCGCTTCCAACGCCAAACCTGCCAAGCGGATGGCAGTCAACGGTGATTGTTCTGCCGGTTTGAGGATGATGGAATTGCCCGCAGCCAGCGCCGGAGCCAGTTTCCAAGCCGCCATAATCAGTGGAAAATTCCACGGCACAACAATTCCGCATACGCCCAACGGTTCGCGGGTAATCGTTGCCAGTACATTGGATGCCGTCGGCGCAACTTCGCCGTACACCTTGTCAATCGCCTCTGCATACCAGCGGAAACAGTTCACGGTCGCAGGCACATCGACCGCACGGCTATCGCGGATGGGCTTGCCCATATCCAGCGTTTCCAGCAAAGCCAGCTCTTCCGCGTGTTGTTCGATCAGCTCGGCAAAACGCAATAGCGTGCGCTTGCGTACCGCTGGGGCAAGATTGCACCAACGTCCGTCATCCATCGCCTCGCGGGCAACGCGCACCGCAAGATCGACATCGGCGACATCGCACGCTGCCACCTGCGTCAATACCCGCCCATCCACCGGGCTGATGCAGTCGAAGGTTTTTCCCGATACGGCAGCCGTATAAGCACCGGCAATAAAAGCTTGCCCATTCATTTCGGGCGATGTAGTGATAATCATGGACATTGACTCGCTGTTTGGACTATATGACTATAGAACAGAATGCACTGATTCCACCATTGGAGATGCTCATGCAGAGACTAGCCGAAGTTGACATATTCCTCACCGACCTCAACGGCATCCTGCGTGGCAAACGTTTACCCCTAGTTTTATTGGAAAAAGTCCTCAAAGAAGGCTACAAAATGCCGCGCTCGGTATTGGGTGTGGATATTTGGGGGGACGATGTAGCCGCCAACGGCTTGGTGTTTGAAACCGGCGATAGCGATGGCATTTGCCAACCTCTACCGCAAACCCTCAGCCCGATTCCCTGGCTGGATGGCAAGCACCAACAAATGCTTGTCACCATGTTTAACCCCGACGGCTCACCGTTCGGTGCTGACCCGCGTCAAATCTTGCAAGCCGTTCTCCAGCGTTATGCCAAACATGGCTTGACCCCTGTGGTCGCGGTAGAACTGGAATTTTACCTGTTTGATGCCAATTCCACCCACCAAGAATACCCCACGCTTTCCCCACTCATGCCGCGCAGTCACGCCAGCCAACCGCCCGACAGTTATGCCATGCACGATCTGGATAACTTCCGCGCATTGTTAGGCGACATTCGCAGTGCTTGTGAGCAGCAAGGCATTGTTACGGGGCCGGTGATTGCCGAGTTCGGCGAAGGTCAATTTGAAATGAACCTCGCCCATGAAGCCGATGCGTTGGCTGCGGCTGATCATGCCATTCTCTTCAAACGCACCGTCAAAGCCATCGCGCAACAACACCAGCACCTCGCCAGTTTCATGCCCAAACCGTTTGGCGACAAAAGTGGCAGCGGTTTCCACCTGCATTTCAGCCTACTGGATGCAGCGGGTAACAATATTTTTGACAATGGCACACCCCAAGGCAGCGAAAAACTAACGCAAGCGGTGGCAGGCGTGTTGAACGCCATGCAAGATTCCATGCTGATTTTCGCCCCCAGCCTCAACGCTTACCGCCGCTTGCTACCGGATAGCCTTGCCCCCGTGGCGTTGAACTGGGGCTACGAAAACCGCACCGTGGCAGTGCGCATTCCCGACAGCCCCAATGAAGCGCGGCGCATTGAACACCGGGTTGCAGGGGCGGATGCCAACCCTTATTTGGTACTCGCCGCGATACTCGCCGCCGCCCTGCACGGCATCGAACAGCAACTCACCCCGCCCCCTGCCTACCAGGGCGATACAGCCCAAGACACCACTACCCAACGCCTGCCTAGCCAATGGTTGGAAGCGATTCAGACATTTGAAACCAGCAGCTTAATGCGGGAATTGCTAGGAGATGAGTTTGTAAGGGTCTTCACCGCCATCAAACGCCAAGAATTCGCCAAACTCGCCCGCCGGGTAAGCGATGCCGAATACCAAACCTACCTTGGGGTGCTGTAATGACGTGCCATGTGAACTCCTATTACGCTGCCAGTGCCAACGCTGCACCGCTTCGTCCTGCTTTGCAAGGCACGGTTGAAGCGGATGCTTGCGTGATTGGTGCAGGCTTTACCGGGCTATCCAGCGCCCTGCATCTGGCACAACATGGCTATCAAGTGGTGCTGTTGGAAGGCGATTGCGTCGGTTTTGGTGCATCCGGGCGTAATGGCGGGCAAATCGTCAACGGTTACAGCCGGGATTTAGAGGTCATTGAACAGCGTTTCGGCAAGATTGCCGCGCAAGCCTTGGGAGCCATGTCGCTGGAAGGTGGGGACATCATTCGTGGACTGGTTAAGGATTACAACATTGCCTGTGATTTGCGCCCTGACAATGTGATTGCAGCCTTCAACGCCAAGCAAATGCAGGAACTGGAACACACCAAGCACAATTGGGAACAGCACGGACATCCTGGGTTGGAAATGCTCGACCAAGCGCAATTGCAACAACACGTTACCACGGATGCTTATGTCGGCGGCTTGATCGACAAACGCGGCGGACACTTGCATCCCTTGAACCTGTGCCTCGGCGAAGCGGCTGCGATTGAATCACTCGGCGGGCGTATCTTTGAACAATCGCGTGTCACCAAGGTCGATCGCAGCAGCGCCAATCCAGTCGTGCATACCGCACAAGGTAAGGTCAACGCCCGCTACGTCGTGGTGTGTGGCAATGCTTATCTTGGCGAGGCCGTGCCTGAATTGACCGACAAAATCATGCCGGTCAGCACCCAGATCATTACCACCGAAGTATTGGGTGAAGCCGTATGTAAACGCCTGATGCCCAGCCAGACTTGCGTGGAAGATGCCAATTACATGCTGGATTATTACCGCATGACCGCCGACCACCGCCTATTGTACGGGGGTGGTAGCACGTATGGCGGCGCAGAACCCGGCGATATTATTGCCAAACTTCGCCCGCATCTGGAGCGCACTTTCCCTTCCCTGAAAGAGGTCAAGGTCGAGTTTGCGTGGAGCGGGAATTTTGCCCTGACCTTAACGCGGATACCGCACTTCGGGCGTTTGGGCAGCAATATTTATTTTGCGCATGGCTACAGCGGGCATGGCGTCACCTGTACTCATTTGGCTGGCAAGCTTATTGCAGAGAGTTTGCACGGTGATGCCAGCCGCTTCGACAGTTTTGCCACCTTACCGTATTACCCCTTCCCCGGCGGACGAACGTTACGTGTACCCCTCACGGTATTGGGGTCATGGTGGTACATCATGAGGGATCGACTGGGTATTTGAGCGATAACATTTAAATAGGAGGAGATTTACATGCAATTCAAACAACTGGCATTAGCCATTGCCTTAGCTGTTACGGCAGTCACCCCTACCTTGAGCAATGCTGAAGAAAAAGTGCTGAACATCTATAACTGGTCTGATTATTTCGACCCCGCTTATTTGAAGAAATTTGAGGAAAAGACCGGCATCAAGGTCAACTACGACGTGTACGATTCCAACGATGTACTCGAAGCCAAGTTAATGGCAGGTGGCAGCGGTTATGATTTGGTAGTTCCCTCCAACGCGAATCTGGAACGCCAAATCAAGGCGGGCATCCACGCCCCCGTGGATAAAACTAAACTCAGCAATTACGCCAATCTGGACGAACAATTGAAAACAGCGGTGGCTAAATTCGATACCGACAATGCCCATGCCGTGCCGTATACGTGGGGAACCGTAGGCATTGCCTATAACACCCAAATGATTGCCAAACGTCTGGGGGATGCACCCTTAGACAGTTGGGATGCCTTATTCAAACCGGAAACCGCTGCCAAACTCGCTGATTGCGGGATTGCCGTGATGGATTCCGCCTCGGACATGATGCCACTGGCGCTGCATTACCTTGGCTTAAACCCCAACAGCGAAGAAACGGCTGATTTGGAAAAAGCCACCGACTTAATGAAATCCGTGCGCAGCTCCATCAAATATTTCCACTCATCCAAATCCATTGCCGACTTGGCGAATGGCGAAATCTGCATGGCGGTCGGTTTTAACGGCGATATGTTGCAAGCCAAAGACCGTGCTGTAGAAGCCAAAAACGGTAACGAAATAAAATACATCATTCCCAAAGAAGGCGCGATCCTGTGGTATGACTCGATGGTGATTCCGGCGGATGCCAAGCATAAAGAAGCAGCCCACCAATTCATGGACTTTGTATTGGAACCGGAAACTGCCGCTTCGATTTCCAACTTTGTATTTTATGCCGTTGCCAACAATAAAGCGGAAGCTCTGATTGACGATGAGGTAAAAAACGACCCCGGTATTTATCCGCCTGCCGAGATAAAAGCCAAACTGTTTGTGCAACAGGCTCACGGTGCTGCTTATGACCGTAAACTGTCCCGTGCGTGGTCTAGCATTAAAACAGGGCGTTAACCATGCCCCAAGCCTTTATCCAGCTTCAACAAGTCAGCAAACGCTTTGGTGAGTTTACCGCCGTCGATGGGGTAAGTCTTGATATTGCCGCCGGGGAGCTTTTCTGTCTGCTGGGTGGTTCGGGTTGCGGCAAAAGCACGTTGTTGCGGATGCTGGCAGGCTTTGAAGAACCCAGCAGCGGGCATATTCTGATCGACGGGGTAGATATGGCAGGCATTCCGCCCTGGAAACGCCCAGTCAATATGATGTTCCAGTCCTACGCGCTGTTTCCGCATTTGACGGTGGAAGCCAATATCGCCTTTGGCCTGAAGCGCGAAGGCTTACCCCAACGCGACATCACCCAGCGGGTCACGGACATGCTGGAACTGGTGCAATTGCGACCCTATGCCAAACGCAAACCCGACCAACTTTCCGGAGGACAATGCCAGCGGGTGGCGCTAGCGCGTGCCTTAATCAAACGCCCCAAAGTGCTGTTGCTGGATGAACCATTGGGCGCACTGGATAAAAAATTGCGCGAAGAAACCCAGTTTGAGTTGAGCAAGCTGCAAGAAAATCTGGGGATCACCTTCGTCATGGTCACGCACGATCAGGAAGAAGCCATGACGCTGGCCACGCGCATTGGCATTATGCATCAGGGCAAGATTGCCCAAGTCGGCGCACCCCATGACATTTACGAGTTCCCCAATAGCCGTTTGGTGGCGGAATTCATTGGGGCTGTCAACCTGTTTACCGGGCGCGTCACGCTGGATGAACCGAATGCCGCTGAAATCACCTCCGAGGAGGCAGACGGCATTATCCGCATTGAACACGGGATTAGTTGCGCCCCCGAACAACAGGTTTGGGTTGCTATCCGCCCCGAAAAAATCCAACTTTCCCATGCGCCCCCCGCGCAAACCACCAATGTTGCCGTGGGCATTATCGAAGAAATTGCTTACCGGGGGAGTAATTCCACCTTCAAAATCAGGCTCGATTCCGGCAAATCCATCCGTATTATCCGCACCAACCGCATTCGCCACGATGAAGATAATTTTGCATGGGATGACCGGATCTATGTGTATTGGAACTCGGCTAATTGCGTGGTACTCAATGTATGAAATGGGGTAGAGCTGCGGTCATTGCGATTCCCACCACTTGGTTGGTGCTGTTTTTCCTGATTCCGTTTGTGGTGGTGTTCCAGATTTCTTTTAGCGAACCGGCGCTGACTCAACCGCCTTACACGCCCTTATTGGAATGGGATGCTGAAAACAGTACCGCTAACTTCGCCATTCATTTCAGCAATTACCGTTTTTTGCTGGAAGATTCCCTGTATTGGGACGCTTATTTAAGCTCACTCAAAATTGCGACCATTTCGACCTTAGTTATTTTGATAGTTGCCTATCCGATTGCTTACCTGATTGCGCGTAGCCGCCGTTATCGCCTTGTCTTGCTGGCACTGGTGATTTTACCGTTTTGGTCGTCATTCTTGCTGCGGGTGTATGCGTGGATGGGTTTTTTAGGAAAAAACGGGGTAATCAATAATTTCCTGATGTCCATCGGCATTATCGACCAGCCCTTAACCCTGTTGAATACTGATTTTGCGGTGTATATCGGGATTGTGTATACCTATTTGCCGTTTATGATTTTACCCTTGTATGCCACGCTGGAAAAACTCGACGAAAATCTGCTGGAAGCGTCGGCGGATTTAGGTTCGCGCCCGTATCAAACCTTTTGGCATGTCATTTTTCCCTTGTCGCTACCCGGTATTATTGCGGGGAGTTTATTGGTGTTTATTCCTGTGATGGGGGAATTTGTGATTCCTGAATTGCTGGGCAGTGCCAATACGTTAATGATTGGGCGGGTATTGTGGGATGAATTTTTCCTGAATCGGGATTGGCCGATGGCGTCTGCCGTGGCTATTGTGATGCTGGCGGTATTGGTGTTGCCAATTATGCTGTTCCGCCGCACGCAGGGCGATGCTAAACGAGGTGGCGCATGAAACGCTATTCCACTTTCTTACTGATCGCTGCCACCTTGGGGTTTTTATTCTTGTACACACCGATTATTGCGTTGGTGATTTACAGTTTTAATGCCTCTAAGCTGGTCACGGTATGGAGCGGGTTTTCTACCCAATGGTATGGCGCGTTATTGCAGAATCAGCAGGTCATGGATGCTGCCGCTACCAGTTTGAAAATCGCGGTGATCAGTGCAACCTTGGCGGTGATTTTAGGCACGATAGCGGGTTTCAGCCTGTCACGCTTGCGCAAGTTTCGAGGGAAAATGCTGCTGGTGGGCATGGTGACAGCCCCGCTGGTAATGCCGGAAGTGATTACCGGCTTATCCTTGCTGCTGCTGTTTGTCGGCATGGAAAGCCTGTTTGGTTGGCCTGCCGAACGTGGCACTCTCACGGTAATTATTGCCCACACCACGTTCTGCATGGCATATGTGGCAGTGATTGTGCAAGCACGCCTGTCGGATATGGATGAGTCGTTGGAAGAAGCCGCGTTGGACTTGGGCGCACGCCCTGCATCGCTGTTTTTCCTGATTACCCTGCCCTTGATTACCCCCGCGCTCTTGTCAGGTTGGCTCTTGGCCTTTACGCTATCGTTTGACGATCTGGTTATCGCGAGCTTCACCTCTGGCCCCGGCAATAGCACCTTGCCGATGGTGATTTTTTCCAAAGTAAGGCTCGGTGTTAGCCCCGAAATGAATGCGCTGGCAACCATTATGATGGCAGTCGTTGCCATTGGCGTTTTAATCGCTGTGTGGCAGTTGTCGCGCAGCAAACCAGTAAAAAGGTAATCAAGCCATGCTGATTGGCATTCTGGAAACCGGACGTGCGCCGGATGAATTAATCCCCGAACACGGGACGTATACCACCATGTTTGCCGCCTTGTTGGGGCAAACCGACGCTGATTTACGCTTTCAGGTATTTGCGGTGATGGATGGCGAATTCCCGGATTCGCCACAAGCCTGTGACGGCTGGTTAATCACCGGCTCGCGGCATGGCGTGTACGATGATTTGCCCTGGTTAGAACCGTTAAAGGTATTGATCCGCCAGATTCAACAGGCACAAGTGCCGTTAATTGGCATTTGTTTTGGGCATCAAATAATGGCGGAAGCCTTGGGTGGCAAAGTGACCAAAGCACCGCAAGGCTGGGGCGTCGGGCGGCATCACTATCAGGTAGAGCAATCTTTGCCGTGGATGGGTTCAGCACCCGCCAACATCACCCTCAATGCCATGCATCAGGATCAGGTGATGGAATGTCCGCCGCAAGCGCGAGTGTTTCTGCAATCGGACTTTTGCCCGTATGCTGGGTTGGTTTATGGGACTTCAGCGTTCAGCGTGCAAGCTCACCCGGAATTTACGCTGGCGTTTGAACGTGCCTTGATTGAGCTGCGGGATGATGCGCCCTTGCCCCATGAGATTGCTGCACCAGCGTTGGCGGATCTGAATCAAGCCAATGCGGTTACGGACAGTGCTGAGGTTGCCCGTTGGATGGCGAATTTCTACATAATGGCAACCGGATAAGACCCCAGCACCCGCACCACTTCCGCCTCATCACGCAACGCCGCCAATGCGCCGCTGATGTCCGCGTCCTGCTCATGCCCACGCACATCCAAAAAGAAAAAGTATTCCCAATTGGTGGTGCGAGCCGGACGCGATTCAATCCGCGTCATATCCACACCATTTTCCGCCAAGGGTTTCAGCAAGTGATACAGCGAACCGGGGCGGTTACGGGTGGAAACCAACAACGACGTGCGATCATTGCCGCTGGGTGCAACCACCTGATCCCCAATCACCAAAAAGCGCGTGGTGTTATTGGGATTGTCTTCGATACTGTCCTGCACGATCTGCAAACCGTAAATCGGTGCAGCTTGACGGCTACCCAGTGCCGCCGCAGTATCATCGCTAGCAACCAAACGCGCCGCTTCCGCGTTGCTGCTGACCGGAATGCGTTCGGCATGAGGCAAATGCTTATCCAGCCAATAACGGCATTGCGCCAACGATTGCGCGTGTGCATACACTTTTTGCACGCCTTGCCAGTTTTCATGCCGACACATTAGGTTTTGATGAATGCGCTGGGAAATTTCTCCGCAAATCCGCAAACCCGACTGCATGAACATATCCAGCGTGTGCGTCACCACACCTTCGGTAGAATTTTCAATCGGCACAACCCCGTAACGCACCCGCCCTGCTTCCACTTCGCGAAATACTTGCGCAATCGAATCCACCGGCAACGTGCCGACATTCATCCCAAAATGTTTGAAGGTCGCTTCTTGGGTAAACGTCCCCGCTGGCCCCAAATACGCAATGCGCATCGACTCTTCCAATGCCAAACACGACGCAATCACTTCGCGGAACAAGTGCGTAATTTGCTCATTGCGCAACGGGCCAGCATTCAACGACTGCATCCGCGTGAGGATTTGCGCCTCGCGTTCGGGGCGGTAAAATTTCGCATTCGGGTCTTCCGCCAGCTTGGTGTGCGCGACTTCTTCGGCACAGCGGGCGCGTTCGTTCAACAACGCCAGCAACTGGGTGTCGAGCGCATCAATACGTTCACGCAAGGCAGCGAGTGCCGTATTCGTGGCGGAAACAGTCGTGTTACTCAAAGCAATCTTACCTTCAAAACGCCGGGAATCGCGGCTAAGGCTACCCGTGTATCTTCATTCACCACCGAATCCACGTCCATCAGCGTGTAAGCCATATTGCCTTTGGAATCGTTCAGCATGTGGGCGATATTCACGCCAGTCTGCCCCAGAACATGAGAAATTTTACCCAGCATATCCGGGTTATTCTGGTTTACCACCGCGATACGCGCCAGCCCAGTGCGGCGCAATTTCACATTCGGCAGATTGACGGAATTGCAGATATTACCGTTTTCGAGGTAATCGCGCACCTGATCAGCCACCATGATGGCGCAATTTTCTTCCGCCTCGCGAGTCGTTGCCCCCAAATGCGGTAAGGTCACGACACGCGGGTTGGCACGCAACGCATTGCTGGGAAAATCGCAGACGTAGGCGTATACCTTGCCGCTTTCCAAACCTGCCAATACCGCGCTATCGTCCAGAATACCGTCACGGGCAAAATTGAGCAGCACCACACCGTCTTTGAGCTTTTGCAGGCTTGCAGTATTGATCAGGTTACGTGTGCTATCAATCAGCGGGACATGGAAAGTGATGAAATCGGATTGTGCCAACAAAGCATCCAAATTGGGAGCAGCTTCCACGTCGGAATCGAGTTGCCAAGCGCGTTCGATGGTAATGGTCGGGTCGTAACCGATGACATTCATGCCAAGACTACGCGCTGCATTGGCGATTTTCACACCGATTGCGCCCAAACCGATCACACCTAGCGTTCGACCTGGCAATTCAAAGCCGGTAAATTGCTTTTTGCTTGCTTCAACCACGACGCTCATTTCAGCGTCTGTACCTTGCAAACCACGCACGAAATCCATTGCGGGGCCGATATTTCGGCAACCGATCAGCATTCCAGCCAACACCAACTCTTTCACGGCATTGGCGTTTGCACCGGGAGCATTAAATACCACCACCCCACGCTCAGAAAGCGTTTCAATGGGTACATTATTCGTCCCCGAACCCGCCCGTGCGACGGCTAACAAGTTGTCACTAAACGGATAATCGTGGAGTTTGAAGGAACGGAGCAAGATAGCATCGGCATCAATGGCATGATCAGAAACCGTGTAGCGGTCAGCGGGGAGGCGGTTCAATCCTTTGGGGGAAATGGCGTTGAGGGTTTGAATGTTGTACATGGGGGTATCCTTTCCTGTGGTGTTACCCCTCACCCCAACCCCTCTCCCTCAAGGGGAGAGGGGCTAAAGAGAGGAGAATATCTTTATCTTGTCCCCCCTCGCCCCTTGAGGGAGAGGGGGTTAGGGGGTGAGGGGTTCTTTACCCGTTCTTCTTCGCAAAGTCTTGCATAAAGCTGACCAACGTATCGACGCCTGCTTCTGGCATGGCGTTGTAGATGCTGGCACGCATCCCGCCGACGGAACGATGGCCTTTCAAGGTGGTTAAACCCTGTTGCGCCGCTTCACTGAGGAACGCTTTGTCGAGATCAGCATTTGCCAACGTGAACGGGACATTCATCCACGAACGGCAATCCGCAGCGACGGGGCTGTTGTAGAAACCGCCGGATGCCTCAATCGCGGTGTAGAGCTTTTGTGCTTTGCGTTCGTTGAGGGTTGCCATGCCTGCCAAGCCGCCTTGCTGCTTGATCCACTTGAACACCAAACCCGCCAAATACCAGCCATAGGTGGCTGGGGTGTTGTACATGGATTCGTTATCTGAGTGGATTTTGTAATCAAACATGGTCGGCGTACCGGGCAAGGTTTCACCAATCAAGTCATCCCGCACAATCACGATGGTCAGACCCGCCGGGCCAATGTTTTTCTGCGCACCGGCATAAATCAAGCCGAATTTGCTGACATCCAGTGGGCGTGACAGGATGGTAGACGACATATCCGCCACCAACGGCACATCACCTGTTTCAGGAACCCACGCAAACTCCACCCCACGGATAGTTTCGTTCGGGGTGTAGTGCAAATAAGCAGCATTGGCATCGCACGTCCAAGTATCAAACGCCGGAACGCTGGTGTAATTGCTCGCTTTGGTAGTAGCAACCACATTAACATTGCCGTAACGCTTGGCTTCTTTGATCGCTTTGGCTGACCAATCGCCGGTATCCACGTAATCCGCCGTGCCTTTGCCGCGCAATAGGTTTTGCGGAATCATCGCGAATTGGCTGCTTGCGCCACCTTGCAAAAACAGCACTTTGTAGTTAGCCGGAATACCCATGATTTCGCGCAAATCCGCCTCGGCTTCAGCAGCGATGGACATGTATTCCTTGCCACGGTGGCTCATTTCCATCACCGACATGCCACTCCCGTTCCAGTCCAGCATTTCGGCTTGGGCTTGTTCAAGGACAGATTGCGGCAACATGGCAGGGCCTGCGCTGAAATTGAATACTCTTTTCATGGGTGCTTATTCCTGATCGTCGGTTAAGTCTGTAGTGTCATCGTCAGCAGCATCGCTGGTATCGGTCAAAATCGGCGCAATCTGCACCAACTTTTCCCCATCATTGAGGCGGATCAGGGTCACACCCTGTGTATTGCGCCCCACGATGGAAACGTCAGCAACGGGGGTGCGCACTAGCGTACCACCGTCGGTGATGAGCATGATTTGGCAATCATCGCGTACCTGCACCGCACCGACCGCGTTACCGTTGCGGTCAGAGGTTTGGATCGCAATCACGCCTTGCCCGCCACGCCCTTGCTGCGAGAATTCTTCGGCACGGGTACGTTTACCGTAACCGTTTTCGGTGGCAATCAACAATTCGCC
Source organism: Thiothrix winogradskyi (assembly GCF_021650935.1). NCBI lineage: Bacteria > Pseudomonadati > Pseudomonadota > Gammaproteobacteria > Thiotrichales > Thiotrichaceae > Thiothrix > Thiothrix winogradskyi. The sequence continues at coordinate 3,717,342 of NZ_CP091244.1, forward strand.
TTCGCCCAGAATGATCAGCGCGTTGACTTCTTGCCCATCATCCATGCGGATACCGCGCACGCCAGCCGCAGTACGCCCCATTGCCCGCACGTCGGATTCGTGGAAACGAATGGCTTTGCCGGAATTGCTGAACAGCATGACTTCGTTATCGCCATTGGTCACGGCAACATCAACCAATTGGTCGCCATCACGCAAATCAACCGCAATGATCCCAGCAGTACGCGGGCGTGAGAATTCCGTCAACGGGGTTTTCTTGACCGTGCCTTCCGAGGTTGCCATGAAGATGTATTTGTCTTCGGCGTATTCGCGAATCGGCAATACTGCGTTAATGCGTTCGCCTTCTTCCAGTGGCAGTAAGTTGACCATTGGCTTGCCGCGAGCACCGCGTCCGCCCATTGGCAACTGGTAAACTTTCAGCCAATACATGCGTCCACGGCTGGAGAAGCACAGCAAGGTGTCGTGCATACTCGCCACGAACAGTTTTTCGATGAAATCTTCGTCTTTCATCGCCGTCGCCGCTTTGCCACGTCCGCCACGTTTTTGCGCGCGGTAAGTGTCCAGCGTTTGCGCTTTGGCGTAACCGGCGTGCGAGAACGTGACCATGACTTCTTCGTCAGCAATCAGGTCTTCCATGCACAGGTCTTCGCCGACCACGTTGATTTCGGTGCGCCGTGCATCGCCGTAAGTATCACGTACCAGCAGCAATTCATCACGGATCACTTGCAGCAAACGGTCAGGGTTAGCGAGGATTTCCAGCAAATCGGCAATCTTTTCCAGCAATTCACGGTATTCGGCAAGGATTTTGTCTTTTTCCAAACCGGTTAAACGGTGCAAGCGTAAATCCAAAATCGCCTGTGCCTGCACTTCAGACAGCCAATAGCCATCGGGGCGCAAACCGTATTGTTCGGGCAAATCGTCGGGGCGACAGGTATCCGCACCGGCACGGCTGAGCATGTCGCTGACAATGCCTGCGTTCCATGCCCGTGACACCAAACCGAGTTTCGCATCGGTCGGGCTAGGTGCGGATTTGATCAGCGTAATAATGTCGTCGATGTTGGAGAGCGCAACCGCCAAGCCTTCGAGGATATGGGCGCGTTCGCGGGCTTTACGCACTTCAAAAATCGTGCGGCGCGTAACGATCTCACGGCGGTGACGTAAGAAGGCTGCCAGTATATCCTTCAAATTCAACAAGCGTGGTTGACCGTCGATCAACGCCACCATATTGATGCCGAACACGCTCTGCATCTGGGTTTGCTTGTAGAGATTATTGATGATGACTTCGCCGGATTCGCCGCGCTTGAGTTCAATCACCATGCGCATCCCATCTTTGTCGGATTCGTCGCGCAATTCGGAGATGCCTTCAAGCTTTTTCTCTTTAACCAGTTCGGCGATTTTTTCCAGCAAACGCGCTTTGTTTACCTGATACGGTAACTCGGTGACGATGATGGTTTCGCGGTGGGTGCGTTCATCGACTTCGACATTGGCACGGGCGCGAACGTAAATGCGACCTTTGCCAGTGCGGTAGGCTTCGCGGATGCCGCGTGCGCCATTGATAATACCGGCAGTGGGGAAATCAGGCCCCGGCAGGTATTCCATCAAATCGCTGATGTCCATATCGGGATCAGCCAGCAACGCGAGGCACGCATTCACGGTTTCGGTGATGTTGTGCGGGGGAATATTCGTCGCCATCCCGACCGCGATACCGGATGAACCGTTGATCAGCAGGTTAGGCAAGCGCGTGGGGAAAACGCTGGGTTCTTTCTCATTGCCATCGTAGTTGGGGACGAAATCGACGGTTTCTTTGTCGATGTCCATTTGCAATTCGTGGGCAATTTTGGACATGCGCACTTCGGTGTAACGCATCGCAGCGGGTGAATCGCCATCGACTGAACCGAAGTTACCTTGCCCATCCACCAGCATGTAACGCAGCGAGAACGGTTGCGCCATGCGCACCATTGTATCGTACACAGCGGTATCACCGTGCGGGTGGTATTTACCGATCACGTCACCGACGATACGTGCGGATTTTTTGTAGGGCTTGTTCCATTCGTTGCCGAGTTCGCTCATGGCAAACAACACACGGCGGTGGACGGGTTTCAAACCGTCGCGCACGTCTGGTAAAGCACGCCCGACGATGACACTCATCGCGTAGTCCAGATAGGACTGACGCATTTCATCTTCGAGATTAACCGGGATAATTTCCTTGGCAAATGTGGCCATATTATTGTTCGATCACCTAAATCATGAAGTGCGCGATTATACCAGAAAAAGTAAGGATGTGCGCATTTGCGTTAAGCGCTTTGATTGGCTAAGGCGCGTTCCACATCGGCTTCGGCAATCGGAAATGCCAACGTCACCAGCGGGAACCGCTCCGTCAGCCGTGCCAACTGGTGGGCATATTCACGGTCGTAAAACACCACCACACGCGTATCTGCAAAACGCTGCACCACCGCCATCATGGATTCCAAACTGCTGGTGCGATCACGAAAATCCGACTGGAAGTTGAATTCCGCCACAATCACCGCTGGCGTGTTTTTCTTCAGGAATTGCAGCACTTTGCGCATACTGGTTTCTCGCGCCACGGTGTAACCCATGCGCTGGTACAGCGGGGTAAAATCCGGGTAGCCGCCCAATTCGACAATACTCAGTAACAATTTTGCGGAGTCTGGCATTCGGTGTTTTCCTATTGAACAGTAGGGGTTAGTCGAGATACCAATAATAAAGATCTTTGAGAAGGAAATGGAGGCTGAACTCCCTACTGAAAAACCATTGTAACATTATGTTATTTCGGGTTTTTCCTTCTTTCACTTTCTTCACGTACCAACAAAAATACCAACACTAAAGAATCTACCCCATGTTTTACCACACTACTGTTTAGGTTGCTACGCCCTGCCCTTTGGTTGTGCCAGCCGTAGCGCCAGTTATCGCCCGCCCTGCCCTTGGATCCGGTTTTGCCTTTTTAGGTCGCCCGTGGGAAATAAAAAAAAGGTCATGGGGCTGGCACAGGTGTGAGAAATGTGAGGTTTTAAGAAAATAACGGGAAAGATGTTTTTATTCAATGGTTTACCTACTGTGAGAATCTCACACTTTTCTCACACCATAACTGTGAGAGGTGTGAGACTGTTTTTTATCATTATCTTTATAAACAATTACTTACCGTTATTTTTCACTATGTAAAATCTCACACCTTCTCACTGTGAGAACCTCACACTAATCTCACACTTTTCTCACAGTTGAAAACCGCTATAACACTATGAATATAAATGAGTTTTAGAAAACCTCACACTTCTCACATCTTCCCCACGGTATAGACCGCAATTTTTGTCTACCATGAATCAATAACTTACAAGCACTAAAATGCCCGATTTGTTGCTATGCAGCATGGATACCCTACCCGCCTTCCAAACGTACAGGCACAAAAAAACCGGGTCATTGCCCGGTTGTTTCTGTATTGCCCTGTTAGCCGGTCATGCTGCCAGTGCGTTAGCCTTCCCTTCTTTGTCGGAAAAGATAAAGCATTGCACTGACTTTTGTGTGATCGCTGAGTAAATGGATTTCTGTTCAATGAAGGGGTAACGCTTGCTTAGGCGCAATTCGCGCCGCAATTGCATCAAGTCCAGCGGCTTTTGTTTCATTTCCATCATGGCTTCATGGAACTGGTTGATGCTGATCGCAATGCGTGTGGGGTCTTTGCTGTGGTTCACCCTGATCTTGCCGCCCGCCTCCTCTTCCAAGTAGTGGTACATATCCCAGAATTCAGCCATTGCCGGGGTATCGGCTTCAAGGCATTGGTGGCGGTCGTTACAGCAGCCTTTCAGGTAGCTATCCAGTGCTTCCATATCAGAGGGCAGTAAGCCGCTTAAAATGCCGGTGGCTTTCAGTGCGTGGGCAATGCCCATGATTTGCGCGTGATTCTGGTTGATACGCTGGTTATTGAGCTTGTCATCTTTGCCCAAGTGCTGCATGGCAATCTGATAGCCTTCAAGGTACTTTTCCATGAAACGCTTCTCTTGGGTAATGCAGGCGGTCATGAAGCCGTTGATGTGTTCCATGTCCAGACTACGCAATTTTTCAGAGGCGTAACGCCCGTTGGTGCTGAAGTGCGATTTGTCCCAGTGGATCCGTACAATCCGTTCCATTACCGCCCGTTCGGATTCTACCGCCGCATTTTGCGCAATGATCAACGCACCTCTGAATGGTGGGTCACGGGTTTCATTGCCGCCGTTGCGCACACCTACCGCCCGCATCCCGCTTCCGTTGTATAAGCCCTTGGCTTCGTTCAAGTCGAATGCCTTTTTCTGGTGGCTGGCTTCGCTGCGGTCGCCTTCCATCAGGACTAAGGGCAAGTTGGCTAATTGTTCCAGTGAGCGCCAGCGTCCGGCATGGCTGGCTTTTGAAAGCTCTATACCTTCGTACCCTTCCCGCCCGCTTAACTTCCAAAGAAATTGCAGCAAGGTTGTTTTGCCCGTGCCGGGTTCGCCGGAAAGCTCCAAGAATGGGTAAGACGCTTGTTTCTTGCGTATCTGTTCGGCAAAAAACGAACCCGCCCAAAATGCCAACGCTGCCACGCCTTTCACACCAAACGCGGTTTTAAAGTCCTCTAGCCATAGTTGCGGCTGGTGAGAATCCTCTGCTTTGCCGATGGTAACGGTATCTTGCCGGAATGAGGTTTTTACCTGTCTACCGTCTGGCAGGTCGATAAAATCATCTTCATTCACCTGATGTAACACGCCATTGAATACCGCCTGTTTGGGGAATATCCAGCCGCCCAATTCACGCGCATAGCCCAAAAAGTTGATGGTCTGCACTTCGGGCAGATTGGCAGTATTGAACCAGTATTCTTGCTGGTGATATTCCAGTTGCTTGGTGTTGCCGGTGAACATGACACCCGCCGCCACGTTCAGCAGCCGATTCTTGAATTCATTGGCAGAGGCTAAGGCAGACGGTGAAAACACATCCTTGTAGGGTTTGGGCAAGCCGGGACGGGTTACGCGCATGTAATAAGCACTATCACCCGTTACCGTGTCTTTCTGGAAGTACAGGAATTCAGGCTTACAGTTGGCGATTTTCTCCACCTGTACCGGGTTGTCTTCCTGCTTCTCGCTGTACTTGGCGGCATACAGTTGATCTTCGTATTCAAAGGTAAAGCGGGTTCTGCCGGTACGCCCGGCAATTTGCAGCGCCTTGGCTTGTGGGTTGGCTGCGGTTAACAGTTTGCCGGTGTAGAACCATTCATCGAGTGCATCAAGCTGGATTTTGCCGCCTGAGGCTTTCAGCAGGTCGTTCCAGTCGCGTTTGTCTTTGTCGGGTGCGGTACATACGTCAACCTTTTCGCCCATGCGGGTAAGTTCACGGTAGAACTTGAGGTTATAGCGCTGCCCTGCTTTGTCGTTGTCCAGTGCCAACACCCACTTGATACCCTTACCCAAGTACGGCTTCAGGGAATGTTCGGGCCAGTTCGAGGAAGACATTAACGAAACGGCACTGTAACCCGATTGGATAAGCGAAAGTGCATCAAGGATACCTTCCACCAAAAACACGCGGTCGCCCTGCTTGGGGCTGAAGCCTGCCGGTTGCCACCACAAGCCCTTATAGCTGCCTTGGAAGTGTGCCTTTTTTGGCTTGTCGGGCATGTCGATAACGGTAATGAACCGTTCCCACCATACCGACCTGTCGGCATTCAAAAAGAACCGCACGGTTTCGGTTCCCTTGGGTTCGCGGATAGCATCACGCTCATAGCGTTGCGCTTGCATAAATTGCCCGACAAACAACTCAGGGTTCAAACCCCGTAAACGCAAGTAAGCCCGTGCGGTGGCGTTCGGGTCTTTCGGGGTGGCGGGGTATTGTTCATGCAGCGGCTTCCACAAATCGGGGTAGAGTTCGCGGGTATTCTTACCCCACCCGCATTTGTTTTCACGCCCACATTTAAGGTGGTGCGGTTCATTGGCACTGATGAATAGTTCTTTCTTGCTGCACTCAGGGCAAACACCTTCACGCAAAAACGCGCCTTTGTGTTTCATTCCATAATCAGCTTGTAAGCGTTTGACGATTTCAGCAACTTGCATGATTCACCCCACCGTTATTAAATTCTTTGAAAATGGCTGTAAAAACATCAAGGTCAAGCTGAAAAATCAAACGGACTGTTCTATAATTGAGTTTCGATGTTTTAACTATTGCGCCTTGGTTGTTAGCAGCAGCCAAGGCTTTTTTATTGGTGCTTTCCATAAATTACCCTCTTGCCTGATAAATCCATTCGTCAATTTCTGATTCTAACCATCTGCGCGTACTTGTGCCGTATAACGTGCCATAAGGGAAGGTTCCGGCTTTACGCCAGCGGTTTATGGTGCTTCTGCTGTATCCGGTTTTCATCACGATTTCATGCATATCAATCAGGCGGACACCGATAGGCATTTCAGGCTTTTGGTGCTGTAGTTTTTGCTTCCATTCTTGGAAATCAAAAGTGTTAATTTTTGCTAGGGTTTGCATGGTAAATACTCCAATGAGTGTTAAAAATGGGCAGAGGGTTATTAATCCCCTGCCCTGTTGGGTTAATTAAGCCTCTTCAGGTTGCAAATCATTTGGCAGTTGATCGGGGTTAATTTGCCGCAGTTCTGCCCATTCAATTGCTTCATCACGGGTGAGCGCTGTCAGCTTTTCACCGCCGGTACGTTCGCCACCGTCAAAGCTCTGAGAATATTGGCTCATTGCGCCGCCTTCACAGTGCAGGAAATAAGCGCCCTTAGTGGTCTGGTAAAGCGTTTCGCCCCACCACTGAAACTCAGTGTGTGCGCAATTGGCTGATACTGAGCAAAGTTCTGTAGCGGTTGCGGTGTTGTATGTCTTGCCGTTAATAATCTGTTTCATTTTGGGTTCACCTTCATGTTTTAAATAATGGGCAGAGGGTTATTAATCCCCTGCCCTGTTGGGTTCAGGCAAGTAAGTATTTAGCTTGACGGTTGCCGGGTTGATATTTCGGGTTTGCGACTAATACGCCGTCACACAATGCCCTTGATTGCCATTCAATCCAGATACGCTGTGTTTCATTGGCAGATAGTACTGTTAAGCCTTCGCCTCTTTGGTCATGCTTCCAGATAAATTTCTGTGTAGGCTCTTTTGCGTTGGTAATTTCCTTCGCTTTAATCACCTGAATCCATGCAGGATACAATTCATCAGAAACACGCTTTAGACGGTCATCTAGGCTAGATTCACCGTTCGTTCTAGTGGCTTCATCTAGGCTAGGTTGACTAGGTATACCTAGCCGTCTAGTCGCTTGTCCTAGTGGCTTGTGAGTGCCTAGATTCGCGTCCTTGCGCGGTACTGCACCATAGTCGTGAGGGGTAGGGCGGTCGGTCATTGGCATAACGATTTCTTGCGGGTATTTCCTGCGGTTTTCCGCTGCCAGCGACTCACTAGAACGCGATGGAATAAACCCGAACGTTCTTTCTGGTTTCGCTGGCAATTCGATTTCTGAATCTTGCCATTTGAAACGACTTGCAGTAGCAGGATTGCCAAACCCGATTTTAGAATCAGAATAAGGCTTGCCCTTAGTGCGAATTTCATAACCATCATCATTGAACGTTTCAGGATTATTCGGGGTAGGGCGGTTTAATTCATCCTTCGATAAATCAATAACGCGGTCATCTGTAAAATCATCTGGTGAAAATGTTTTACCCGTCATTTTGAAATATGAACCGTTCAAATCCTTCAGCATATCGGTGTAATGGCGAATGTTTTTCAATGTTCTGGACTCATTGAAAATAGTCGTGACGTGTATCAGTTCCAGTAGCAATGCCGCTATTAGGGTGATAATCATCACGCCACCATCAATAGATGTATTGAAAATCTGACTAGCGAATTTAGCAGGCGGGATAGCCTGTTCTGTTCGTTCGGCTTTCATTAATTCATGGTTAACCGCTTGCGCCTTAGAGGTTGCTTCAGCATTGCTTGCACGTTCAGCATTAGCCTGTTCCTTTAAAGAATCAACCATGCCTTTGTCACCATTACAATGAAACTTTGTTTCAGGATTGGTCTTTTTAGCTTGTTCGAGTTTAACCAAACAAGCGTTATACGACTTTTGAGCCTTAGCAATAGATTCGGCCATTCCAGACGCGCCACTATTAACAATGGTTGCACTGGTGAGTGATTTACCCATTGCGCTATTATCCGCTGCATGAAAACTCTTTACCTGCAAATTGGTACTTGCAGAAATGCTTTCGTAGTAAATGCCGCTAATAATCGCTAGTGCAATAATGAAATAGATAATGGTTTGAATCTTCCGGCGGTCATTAAAGCCATCTTTCGCTATCGCCTTGTAATTGAAGTGCTTCGCCAGACTTAACGCCGCTGGTACGCTTAGAGTGACGATAATCACCCATAGCATCCCCACAACATTGGTCTTATTAGCAAATAGGTAATCTTGCAGGGCGAATACCGACACGCCAGCAAATAATACGCTGGTAAACGATAGGTATATGAAAAACGTCGCAATACTCCATATTGACTGAGAAGTTTTAATGCCGTGCAAATCAGCTTTGTGCTGTTCCAATTGCGCGGTTGAACTGGTGATCTCTTGGAAAAGAGGGTAAGCGTTATTCAGATTCATGATTAAACCCCCATCCATGAAATTGTGTAAAGACCGACGATGTATAAAACACGTAGCAGGCTATTTGCCGGTGTTGTCCATAACGTTGTCACAATTGCCAGTGCTGCGAATACTGGGAACAGTTGATAAACCGCGTAAATGTAGTTATCGCCTGCCACCACGTCTGAGAAGTTCACGGCATAGAAAAGAACCGCCAGTGAGCCGATTCCATTGGTAACGTGCTTAAACAGTTCCGCACGTGCCGCAAAATCAGCGACGTGACGGAATAGATTGCCAGCCGTGCCTACATGCCCGTGGGTTTTTTCGATCTTGGAAGGGGATACGGTTAGGTGGTTGGGTTGGTTCATAATGAAGCCCTCCGATAACCACGTTTCAACATATCCGCCTCAATAGCAGCAAACGCCGCTTCACGGTTGCGCTTGTGTTGATCGTGCTGATAGCAGTCGATTACCCACGGCATACGCCCGCGACCTGACCACACCACGCCCTGATATTCGTATCGTGCGGGGTAGAGCTTGCCCGTGTGAATGCTGCGTATGGTTAGCGGTGAACCGTCGGGTTTGTACCAGTGCAAACCGCTGATGGTTGGCTCTGGCGTTACTGGTGCGACTGTTGACAGTGCAAACAGGTCTAGTTGATTGAGTGGCTTAGCCATGATTCACCCCCGCTGCATCAGTCAAGCCAGCACGGATACTTTCCGCTTTGACTTCATGCGCGTTGTCAGCGTAGACCGCGCTGTATGCGCCTAATCCCCAATGAGTAGCGGCATATTCGCGGTCTGTGGTGCATCCTGTGATTAGACGCAAGCCGTTGATAAGCTCAACTTTGATATAGAATTTCATGGTTGCACCTCCATTGCCTGCTTCAGGTTGGCATGGAGTTGTTCCAGTTCGCGCAACATCATCAGCACGTCATCAAGGCGACGTTGGGTATAGGCGGTAGCGTTCTCAGTGCCATACGCGCCCAAAAGCGTGCCGTTCATTGCCGAAAGGGCAGAATATGAGTAAATCTCTAGGCTGTTTGCTGCGCGGTTGATGTCTTGCAGGGTTCGCTTCAGGTCGTTCATAGCTTGCCTCCTTGCATCAGTTGCAGGGTGGGCTTGTGGTTGAGGACGTTGTGATTTATCCAACGTGCCCACAAGCCATTCAGCAGGCTTTGACGGTTGGCGGGTTTGGCGCGTTGAAGTTGCGCGTCAATGGTGGCTTGTGCCACTTTCAGGCGTTGCTCAAATGGCAGGGTAGAGGAGATAGTCATACAGATTTCTCCTCTGATTGGATGCCATACGCTGCATTGACCGCTGCAAAGGCTTCAGCCGCTTCAGGGGGAAGGTTGGCTTTCCATTGCGCGTGTTCTTCGGCTTGTTGCTGTTCCTTTTGGTGTTGGCAGTCAGTGAGCCATTGTTCATACAGGGTGGTTTCAAGTTCCTTTGCCGGTGTAACCGCTTCAAATGCACGATCAGCCGCCATTTGCAGTACTTCCACGGTGGAAAGCAGTTCGAGCGCGTTCACCAGTCGCATGGAATCAAGGCACACGTTCAACAGGTTGCCGATAGCTTCCAGTTCTTCGCGTAAATGTTCCACGTCACGATGGTGAGCGGGGGGATAGGTCTTGTTTGTGCCGTTAGGCGTTGTGATAACATTAGCTTTCATTTGCTGAGTTCTCTTAACTTCGATCAGTAAATGGGCTGTTTGGGTGTTGGAACCACCTTGCAGCCCGGATAAGCCCCGCTTCGTGCGGGGTTTGTTCGTTATGGCTTACGCCGCTTGTTTCTGTTCTTCCGCCTCCTTTGCCTGTCTCACAATGCGGACAAGTTCCGCGTTCATTGATCTATCCCCCGCCTTTGCCCGTTCCTTCACCCATTGGCTTAGTTCTGGTTCAAGGCGTACTGGGTACGGCTTTACTTGCTTGTCATTCATCCTTTCATTTCCTATCTATTAGATACAGACATAAGCATAAGGCAATCAGAAAATAGATACAAGTGCTATCTATAGCTATCTTTGATACAAATAGAGACATAACGGAAAATGGGAGGCATGAGCAAAGAACCACAACAGGTAAACCCGTATCCCATCAGGCTTACCAAAGAACTCAGGGAAAAACTTGATACCGCCGCGAAAGCCGCCGGTAGGTCACTGAATGCTGAAATGCTGCTAAGGCTTGAGGCTTCGTTCTCACAACTCCCAATGGATGACCAGCCACTTACCGCCGCGCAAGTGCGGGAACTGATACGGGAAGAACTCACCAAAGCGGGTAAGTAGGGAGTTCTGTTTTTAGTAGGCAAAGCGTTGCTGTAGCCCATACAATTGACTCCTATTGATGATAAAAATTAAGCAATGAAGCCCGGATGGTTGCCCCTTCCGGGTTTTTTGTCTGAGGGATTTGTAACAGAGATTTCTGCTATTTCGTCAAAACGTGTCGGAATGTGTCGCTATGTGTCGCTGTGGTTTTTTTGGTGTCGCCTGAATGCTTCCTTGAATGCTCTCCACTTCAACGGTCTACCAAGCTTCATGATAGCTTGTGAAGCTTCTCCTTCACCTTGAATGCTTAGCACCAGTGCTGGGCATAGTTCCGGGAGATTTGCCCATAATGATTTTGCTGTAACTTCTTTGTCTTTGAACTTTTCGTTTTGGTGGAATTCATGAATTGCATCATTAAGAAAATCATAGTGCTTTCCAATAGTCTGTTTTGCTGCCTTTTCTTGCTTTAATGGGTTCCTCAGTTCAACGTAGCGTTTCCATATATCTAAACAAGCTGCTACCCCATGAAAACAATAACCAGATTCACAGATTGAAAAAGTCTCATCAAAACAAACTGTAATATTCAGTGAAAGTCTTTCAATTTGAGCATCAATTTCTACATCTTCCAGCATCTTGCATGAATCAGCAGCCGTTCCGTAAGCTGGAAGATTGTAATCTCTTATCAATATGGCTAACGCAAATCTAAAGCCTTTTCTGACACCTTGTTTAATGGGTAATGGAAAAACAATGTCTCCAATTTCTTTAAGGCTCATTCTGAGCCGTGCATCATTGCGTATCGTTAAACCTGAATACCATTGCTGCAATGCAGCCCTATCCTTTTTATCTATTTGTTCAAGTGCAATGGGTATTAATAATGGTGAATATGCAGTTTTTACATAAAATTCTTTATGCCATTCTGGGAGCATATCCCACTTTTGACGGTGGCGAAAAGTAATGTTTTCCTCAATATAGTTGCGCCTAAGCTCAACTTCACGGGGTGTCCAATCACCTCCACTATCACGCCCCATAATAACGGGTTCCATAACATGGCTAAGAGTTGTTTCAGGCGCATTGAATATACTATCTGGCGTTTGGATTATTGGAGAATTGTTTGTATAACCAATGACCGAAAAGCCATCCTTGTCCAAAATCTTAGGATACTGTTTACTATTATCATTACCTTGTGTCATGCTTATCACTACCTGTCTCAGATCGTCGAAAAATCCATACAGGGAAACGCAAAAGGGAAGCCCGCCAGCTTCCCTTTTTTATTGTCCCCGACTTGGTGAAGGTAGAACCAAGGGGGAACGATTGCAACAGGTTGTTAAGGTTCACGCCCGCCCGTTGCGGGTGGTGGTGGTCACATCAGGTAGATTTTTCAAACCCTACGGCATAACCAAACACTAACCCATTCCTGCATGAAGCCTTGTAACGCTGCTTGAGCGTACCCGCTGCATCTTCAAACACATCGTAGATGCCCACTTGGTCTTTTTCGGCTTGTATCCGTGCCTGCCGACAAGCATCCTCATAGCTGGAATGGTGGGAATGTTGAACGCCTTCTCTGAATACTTTGAACATTGGATAAACCCCGGTCATAGGCTTAACAAGTTAGTCAGTGCCAAACGCCACTGGTGGGCAAGATTGACGCCATAAACACCGTTGGCATTATGCGCCCTTGCTTCAATGGTTGGTCTAAGCCGCTGCATACTGGCAAACGTGCGTTGCCATTGTTGTTGAAATGTCGCTGTCATATGTTTTCCTACGTCATCACGACGTTGGCAGAATCTCTAAAAGCAGGCTGGAACGTGCCAGCCTGCCAAGAGAATGAATTAAAACCGTGCTGGGATTCTTTGAACGTTTGCCTTTTTATCCGTTGCCGCAAAACGTTGAGCACCATTATCACCTTGTGTTTTTTTAGCCGCTGCTAATGCCAACAAATCACCCATTAGAACAACAGCTTTAGACTGTTTGCAGCCTGTATGCCGCTTGATAAGCTCTAAAGCATCATTATCAATTACATTTAAATTGGTTAGTTTTTCCATGACAGTTCCTTATTAACAATCTGTTTTATTTTCTGGGTTATTGGTGAAATTAAAGTAATTCAGATTACTGTTATTTCCTGTTGTTTTACTTAGCATGAGTGTTCTCATATCAGCAAATAGTGCTACTGCTGTTTTGTCCGTGCAGCCCGTATGCCGCTTAATCAGTGCTAAAGCATCATCATCCATTGCAAATGAAAGGCTTTCTTTACCGCTCATGCTGCTACCTCCATATTGTGTTGGCTTGAACGCTTCACTTTCTCTAGGTCTGATTGACGGTAAAGCACACGCCCGCGTTTGCGTATCTGCTGGTAGGGCAAGCCCAACGTTTCCACCGTTCGCGGGCTAACACTCAGATACCGCGCCGCCTCTGCCCTTGTTATGCTGAAACTGTCTTCGATCATGTCATGTTTCCTGTATTTCTATCACACCTAACACCATGCAATCTTTTTTGATGCTTTGCTAGCTTGTGGCTTTGTAAAGCCTACGCCTTACAAAGCCTCATGATTGCCTCATCACTCAATATCAGCTCATCATGCTTATTTAACATGTATGAGAAAAGGACGTTAGCATGAGAGACACGCAACAAATAGCGGATGAAATCAATTCAGTAATCGTTGAAATGGCAAGCCTTCCAGACTTACCACTGGATGTTATCAAGCAAATACCGAAAGCCAGCATTGCCGAAAAAAGCAGACTGGTTTTTCACACATCAATAAAAGAACATAGCGGAAGATTATCCTATTTGTCGCATGAGCTTAGAGAAGGGTTACAAGGCAATCCAAGCGAATACAGCTTTTTCAAAACCTTAGCTGATGGAATTGCAGAGAGAGTTAAAAACACACAAGAAATAGTCAATCAGCTTAACAGCGAAATTAACGATATAACCATTAACAGTGAAGAAAAAAGCAAGGCTTACACCCTATCACTCTTATCAGGTGTTAAAAGCTCAGATGATGCAATTGATATAAATCAAGCAATGATTGCCACTGAAACAAACCGTAAAAAGCATGGTCATGCTTCCACGGCCTTGACCTTGCTTGAACTGCAATATTCGGTTTACTTGGGCATCCTAAACGAAATCAGCAAAAAAGCCCGCCGTGCTGCTTACCATGCAATGCTTCCAGTGTTTGAGCAAAAACTTAATGACTTCGTTGTCGAGTTTTCAAACCTGCAAGGTGCTGCTTATGCTGCCTATGGGTGCGATTCCTCTGATTATGCTGTGCTTTGGAACGTCAACTTCAACAGATCGCAGTTGCACCAAAGCATCAGAGACATTAAGCAAAAATTAGAGCACATCCCGATTAGTGAAGAATACTTCAATAGTTTTACCGCCGAAACAGATGAACAATTGGCAAATTCTGGCTAAATTGTTCTTTTTTCTAGCAGTGCGTAAGAGTGCGTAATTCTGCGTACTTTTATGCAGTGGGTCGAACGACTGCGAGCCTGCGTCCTGCCTTGCTTGTGACGATTCTCAACCATGCATAATTTGCATAAAATCTAATGAATTTAATCCACACGGATCGAAGGTGGGGTTTTTTTTCATTGCAGAAGGCAGAAGTTCACAAGAAAACCGGAACGTATCCGGCTGACGCTTTGAATTCTATTAAAAAATCAAAAAACAGAACGTGTTCGGCTCTTTGGTGGTGGCGGCATCGCTACCCACTTAGATAACTTCATTACCTACGGGTGGCATGTTCTCCCATTCGCGGGCTTCTTCCGACATAGCGTATTCTGGATTACATCCATCCAACAATTCCGCCAGTGTGTAACGTTTGCGGGTAGGTTTAGCCGGTGCTGGTGGAACATCACCGCAAGGCTTAGCGCCGGGGTTGCCCGGTTCTGTGGTGGTGCTGTTCATGCGTATATTTCCAAACACGATAATTCAGGGTTACAGGCAAAGGCTTGCACCTCTTCGGTGATGGATAGCAATATATCCACAATCCGCCGCCGTGGTTGGTTGCCACATTTCAACCAAATGACTTTGGGCGGGTGTCCGTACAGTACCGACATTTCGTGAAAGTCGCTGTCTTGCGTTACCAGTATGTAACCGTTCTGCTGTGCATACGCCCACACCTGCCTATCATTTGCCGCATCCATGCCCAATAAGGCGATTTGTGAGGATTCCGGGTAAGCGTCCAGAATCGCGGGAATAACCCGCCGTGACAGGTTTTCATCAAGCAATAACTTCATGCCGCTATCAACACCTGCAAAGTGTGTTCACGGTTCGCCGCGAATTGTAGAGAGGCGATAATGTCCGCCGCTTCCAGTTCCGGGAAGTCTTCAATAATTTCTTGTGTATCCATGCCAGCCGCAAGCCAGCCCAACACATCATAAACCGTAATCCGCAAGCCACGAATGCACGGTTTACCGCCGCGCTTGCCCGCTTCAATGGTGATTCTGTTGTTTGTCGGTGCGCTCATTGCACAACCTCCCAATGCTGAAGTTTGATTGTTGTAACAGATTTCAAGCCGCCGCTTTGTTCTCACCCTTCAAGGTGAATTCTGTCCTGATTTCCGCAAAGGGGGAAAATACCCGCCCTGCTTCGTCACGTTCCAACAAGCCAATTTCCAAAAGCCTGCTTACATCCGTGTGAACGTTCTTCACATCCCGCCCCAATTGCTTAGCAAGTTCGCGGATACTCACCGCCGCTTTGCCTTGCAGTCTGTCCAGCAGTTCCCAGCGCTTGGGGGTAATCGCCTGAAACAATGCCATAGGCGTTTCAAAGGTGAATACCTCACCCTGATAACTGCCGGTTTCCAGTGCATCCACGAAAGCCGCGCCCATTTCCAGTAAATCGGCTTCAAGGTTGGGTTCAATGCGAATAATTGCGTATCTCATGGCTTGCCCCTCTCTGTGAGGATGTCAGTTACAAAATCCCGCCATACCTGTTCCGGTGTGGTAAAGGTGTAAGGCGTTTCGGTGTCGTAATAGTGCTTATGGTCGCCCTTGCCGCGTTCGTTGTCGTAACCGATAACACGTTGCCCCGGATAACCATAAAACAAGCGGTATTTGTACAGGTGGCTAGAACCCATAACGGCTTGGGGCAATGACCACGCCACGCCTTCAATAATTGCGCCGTCCGCAAATTCACGCCGCCGCCTGTAAATCAATATTGCTTTTTCCATGTTGGCAAGTATACCAACGCTTTGGGGTGGGTGCTTTGAATTCTGTAACAACAAACCAATGGTGAATGCTGGCACTTTTCAAAGTGTAGCAAGTGTAGCAACTGTAGCAGTAGCAACTTCCACAGAGAGAACGGCACGGGGTTCTAGGTAGGTTAGAGAGTAGTAATAATATATAAATAATAATAAAAACAATAACTTATATATTATTATAATAATACTATTATGGTTATATTTTAATCATAAAGAGGCGGGGTATAAGCCATGAGTAGCAAAGTGTAGCAACTGTAGCAACTGTAGCAGCGTTTTCTGTTTGGTTTCTTCAGGCACAAAAAAGCCGGGAACTTGCCCGGCTTTCAGGTTGGAATTTATGCAGCAACCTACCCCGCTTTGGTTCGGAATGGGACAACATCCCCGCCCGTGGTTTCCCTCAGTTCGTCAAGGTAATCAGCCCAACGTTGCATCATGGTTGCCCGTTTCTGCAAATGTTTGGTCCGGTTGTATGCCCTGCCGTTGGGGTCTTTCACGGCATGGGCTAACTGGTGCTCTATGATGTGTTGCGGAAAGTCCAACACCTCTTCAAGCACGGTTCTAGCCATTGCCCTGAACCCGTGCGCCGTCATCTCAGTGTTGCTATACCCCAAACGCCGTAAAGCTTGCCTTATGGTGTTCTCGCTCATGGGTTCCTTACGTTGGCGGATACCGGGGAAAACATACTTATCACTACCCGTTAAGGGTTGGATGTCTTGCAGGATAGCCAGTGCTTGACGGGAAAGCGGGACAATATGCGGCATACGCATTTTCATTTTGTCGGCTGGCAGTTCCCATACTTCATTGGCTAAGTCGATTTCTGCCCATTCCATTTGCCGTAATTCGCCAGGTCTGACAAATACCAAAGCGGATAACTTCAAAGCGCACTGCACCACATAACTACCCTTGTATTCCTCAATACCGCGCAATAACGCGCCTATTTCTGCGGGGTTGGTGATGGCTGCAAAGTGTTGCTTTCTGGCAGTGGGTAACGCGCCTTTCAGATCGGGGGTTGGGTCACGGCTTGCCCTACCCGTCGAAACGGCATAACGGAATATCTGCCCGCAATCTTGCTTTGCCCGGTGTGCGGTATCCAATGCGCCGCGCTTCTCGATACGGTACAGGCAAGCGAGGATTTCAGGGGGTTCTATCTCTGCTATCGGTCGATTGCCTAGCCACGGAAAAATATCGTGCTCTAACCTGCTGACAATGCGTTTCTTGCCCTCCTCTATCCATTTGTCCGAGAACTTCACCAGCCATTCACGCGCCACGGCTTCAAAGCTGTTTTCTGTGAGTTTCACCCTTGCCGCCCGTTGCGCCTTTTTATTGGCGGTTGGGTCAACACCCCGCGCTAGTACCGCCTTGGCTTCGTCATGCAGATCACGCGCTTGTTTTAAGGTGGTTTCCGAGTACACGCCCAAAGCGAGGGTTTTTTGTTTGCCGTCGATACGGTAGTTATACCGCCAGTATTTACCGGTGGTAGTGACGTAAAGGTGTAAGCCATCACCATCTGATAATTTTAGGGGCTTGCCGTCTGGTTTGGTCTTGGCGTTCTTAACCATTGAATCTGTTAGTTTTCTCTTCACTTTGTTGGTATCTCAGTTAGGGGTTAGTCGAGATACCAACAATAATACCAACAATTGAATGCGCTTCAGTGCACCATGCTGATACAACCTGATACAAGGTTATGGGCTAAGAATGGCTTGGGATAAGGGTTTGTGAGCCGTGATGATACAGGCTGATACAAGGAAATGGAGGCTGAACTCAGAATCGAACTGAGGTACTTGGATTTGCAATCCAGTGCATTACCACTATGCTATTCAGCCTTAGTTGTGGGTGGAACCACTGTGCAGAAAAATTGGAGCGGGAAACGAGGCTCGAACTCGCGACCCCGACCTTGGCAAGGTCGTGCTCTACCACTGAGCTATTCCCGCGTATTGACTTGTTACAAAAAGCACGGATGGTATGCGTACTTTTTTTGAATTTGGAGCGGGAAACGAGGCTCGAACTCGCGACCCCAACCTTGGCAAGGTTGTGCTCTACCACTGAGCTATTCCCGCTGAACAGGTTGCGAATAATAAAGATCAGCGCTTATCCTGTCAACCTGTGAAGCTGTTTTTTTTACAGCGACATTATGAGCGGTTCAACAAAGCCGATAAAGCGTCTTCATCAAGGACTTCCACCCCAAGGCTCTGCGCTTTATCCAGTTTTGAACCCGCATTCTCACCCGCAATCAATGCCGTGGTTTTTTTGGAAACGCTACCGGACACTTTCGCCCCTAATGCTTCCAGATCGGCTTTGATGTCTTCACGCGCACGACTGAGCGTGCCGGTAATCACGTAAATCTTGCCCGCCAATGGCAAGGCTTCGGCAGGTTTGGCTTCGTAGTTTGACCAATGCACACCCAAATCGCGTAAGTGCTGGATGGTATCGCGGTTGTGGGCTTCTGCGAAAAATTGGGCAACATTCGCTGCCACGATCACACCGATGTCAGGCACGAGTTTCAGGGTTTCTTCGTTGGCAGCTTGAATCGCATCCAGTGAGCCGAAATAGCGAGCCAAGCCTTTGGCAGTGCCTTCGCCCGCATTGCGGATGCCTAGCGCGTAAATAAAGCGTTCCAACGTGGTGGATTTGCTGCTTTCGAGTGCGGCAATGAGGTTTTCGGCGGATTTCTTGCCCATGCGCTCCAACGCGGCAACCGCTTCAACATCCAAACTGTAGAGGTCGTCAACGTGGCGGATTAAACCGGCATCAAACAACTGCTCTACCATTTTGTCGCCTAAGCCGTCGATGTTCAGGGCTTTGCGCGAGGCGAAGTGTTTGATGGCTTCTTTGACTTGTGCGGGGCAATACAAACCACCGCTACAGCGGGCGACGGCTTCACCTTCGGGGCGTTGCACCTCTGAACCGCACACGGGGCAATGCGTGGGCATGACTATCGGTGCAGCACCAGCAGGACGGCGTTCGAGAATCACGCTAGCGACTTCGGGAATCACGTCCCCTGCCCTGCGCACGATCACGAAATCGCCGATACGCACGTCCTTACGCTCGATTTCATCCATATTGTGCAAGGTTGCATTGCTGACGGTCACGCCACCGACGAATACCGGTTTGAGGCGTGCCACGGGTGTGAGTGCGCCCGTGCGCCCGACTTGGAAATCAACGCCTTCGAGTTCCGTGATTTCCTCTTGCGCAGGAAATTTGTGTGCCACTGCCCAACGCGGCGCACGGCTGATAAAACCGAGTTCCTGCTGGGTGGCAATGCTGTTGACTTTGTAGACCACGCCGTCGATGTCGTAGGGCAAGCTATTACGCCGTGCGCCAATTTCGCGGAAATAGTCGAGGCAACCTTGCGCACCTTGCACAATGCGGATGTCTTGGCACACCCGTAAACCCCACGCACGGAATTGTTGCAGAATTGCGTAATGCGTATCCGGCACTGTGCCGCCTTCCACCAAACCTACCGCGTAGCAAAAAATATCCAGTGGACGTTGCGCCGTCAAACGCGGATCCAATTGGCGCAAACTGCCCGCCGCCGCATTACGCGGGTTAACGAAGGTTTTTTCGCCCAAGGCACGCATTTTGGCGTTGAAGGCCTCAAACCCCGCTTTGGGCATGTAGATTTCGCCACGCACTTCCAACACCGTCGGGTAGCCTTCGCCCAGCAAGCGCAAGGGTACGGAGGCAATCGTGCGTACATTGTGGGTCACATCTTCGCCAGTTTCGCCATCGCCACGGGTCGCGGCGCGGGTGAACACGCCGTTTTCGTAGAGGATGCTGATTGCCAAACCGTCGAGCTTGGGTTCGGCGACGAATTCGGTTTCCGCGTCGGACTTGAGGCGGTCGTGAATGCGTTTATCGAATGCCAGCAATTCTTCATCGCTGAACACGTTACCCAAGGACAGCATCGGGATAGCGTGTTTAATTTCACCAAATTCGGTGAGCGGTGCTGCCCCGACACGCTGGCTGGGCGAATCGGGGGTGATCAGATCGGGATGCGCAGCCTCAAGCGCCTGTAACTCGCGGAACAGGCGGTCGTATTCCACATCGGGAACTTCCGGGTCGTCCAGCACGTAGTAACGGTGGTTGTGATAACGCAGTTGTTCGCGCAGGGTTTCGATTTGTTGTTGTAATTCTTGCATGGGTTTTCCCTTGTTATTTCTCTTATTTTTCAAATACTGCAATGGATTCAACGTGCGAGGTATGCGGGAACATATCCATCACGCCAGCCCCCACCAAACGGTAGCCGTGTTCATGCACCAGCTCATACGTATCCCGTGCCAGCGTTGCCGGGTCACACGACACGTACACAATCCGCCCCGCGTTGAGCTTGCCCATGTAGGCAATAATTTCTTTCGCACCCGCACGCGGTGGGTCGAGCAAAATCTTGTCGTAGCGGTTTTTCTTCAACCACGGTTCGTGCTGCAATTTGTCGCCCATCAGGTTACACACGTGGTAATCGGTATTCATAATGCCATTGGCATGAGCCGCCGCACGCGCACGTTCTACCATTGTTTGTTCGCCTTCCACGCCGATCACTTGCGCCGCCATTCGCGCCAATGGCAGGGTGAAGTTGCCTAAACCGCAGAACAAATCCAGCACGGTATCGGTCGGTTCGGGCGCAAGCAATTCGAGCGCACGCGCCACCATTGCACGGTTCAGCGGCTGGTTGACCTGGATAAAGTCCAGCGGCATGAAATTAACCCGTGTGTTGAATTGCGGGTGTTCGTAATACAGCTCCGGCGATTGTAGGGGCGGTTGTAAGGGCGATTCATGAATCGCCCCTACGGAGATCGGGTAAATGCAATGAACCGTTTCAGGGCCTTTGGGCTGCAAATATATCTGGTAGTTGAACTGCTTGCCAAATGCCAGCAGCTTGGCGGTATCGCCCTCGGAAAGATCTTCCATGTGGCGAAAAATCAGCGCGGTAGCGTTGTCGCCATCACCGACAGCGGTTTCGATTTGTGGGATGGATTCACGAGCGTCGAGGCTGGCAATCAGTGCTTGGAAGTCGAGTAAGTGTTCGCCGATGCTGGGGTGCAGGATTTCACAGCGGTTAAGTTCGGCAAGGAAACCGCCTTCTTTTTCGCGGAAACCGACCAAGGCTTTGTCTTTTTTGCGCACCCATTTTGCACCGAGACGGGCTTTGCGGCGGTATGCCCAGCCGTCAGCGGTAAGTGGCGCAAACACCGTTTCAGGCTCGGCTTTGCCAATGTGTTTGAGGTTGCTGAGCATGGCGCGTTGTTTGTGCTTAATTTGCGCCTCCAGTGACAGGTGTTGCCAGCTACAAGCACCGCATACGCCGAAGTGTGCGCACTTAGGTTCAACGCGATCCGGCGATGGCGTAAGGATGGTTTCGACCTTGCCGATGTCGTGCTTTTGCTTGTGCGAGGTGTAGCGGAAGGTGACGGTTTCACCCGGCAATGCACCGTCGATGAAGACGGTTTTGCCACCAATGTGCGTGACACCCTGCCCTTCGAGCGTGAGGGATTCGATGGTGGTTTCAACTAAGGGGCTGTTTTGTACGCTTTTCGGTTTTCTGTGTCGGCTCATGCGCCCGCCTCCCATGCGGCTTCAAATGCTTGTAAATGTTCCTTGCCGGAATGCTGTAAATGTTTGCGCACTAATTCGCACTCGCTGTTGTATTTGTCAATGAGAATATGCCCGCGCATCAATTGGAAACGCAAGTAAACCAACCAGGTATTCAACACATCGGTTTCGCAGTAGTTGCGGATGTCGACGAGTTTACCTTCTTGGTACGCATCCCACACTTTCGAGCCATCCATGCCCATCTTGCCGGGGAAACCGAACAGCGAAGCGAGTTCGTCCAATGGCGCATTGGCGCGTCCGCTGTAAAGTGCCAGCAAATCCATCAGATCGGTGTGGCGGGTGTGGTAGCGGCTGATGTAATTATTCCACTTAAAGCTGCTATCGTCTTCGCCCATGTCCCAGTAGCGCGGGGCGGAAATCTTGTGTTTCATGGCGCGGTAGTGGATCACGGGCAGGTCGAAACCGCTGCCGTTCCAGGACACGATGGTGGGGGTATAGCGGTCGATGCCATCGAAAAAGCGTTGCAGGATTTCTTTTTCATCGGCGGATTCGTCGCCCAATGTCCAGACTTTGAAGTCGTCGCCTTTGCCACGGAAAGTGACGGAAATCGCGACAATCTGATGCAGGTGGTGCGCGAGAAACTCTGAGCCAGTTTTCTGGAACCGCA
The DNA here is from genome assembly GCF_021650935.1 of Thiothrix winogradskyi. Classification (NCBI taxonomy): domain Bacteria; kingdom Pseudomonadati; phylum Pseudomonadota; class Gammaproteobacteria; order Thiotrichales; family Thiotrichaceae; genus Thiothrix; species Thiothrix winogradskyi. The sequence goes on from NZ_CP091244.1 coordinate 3,739,592, forward strand.
AGTGGTACATGGCTTTGGCAATGCCGTCAGCGTCGAGGTCGCCGAGCTTGTAGAGTTTGCGCCCGCCTTCAATGTCGGGGATAGTTTCGATGTCGAAGACTAAAGTGTTCATGTCTGGAAATTCCTTGTTGTTAATTGCTCCCTGATAGTCGCCATCGGGATGCGTTCCTGTTCCAACCGCTGGTGGGTTTGTTGCAAGTGCTGGTAAACGGCGGCTTCTTCCGGCTGCAAGTGCTGGAGTATATCAGTACAGCGGGCATTTTCCGGCTCTTCGACGCATAAATGCGCGTATTGCTGCAAGGTTTCCGCATCCATCAACAGGGATTGGGTGTGCGGAAAATAGCGACGCATCCGTGACAGGATCGAGAAGCCGTGGGTGTCGAGGTCGCCCCAATAAATCAGCGGACGATTATGCAGCCAGGGGATTTCTGCCAAAGCATCCACGCCGTAGCCAAGACCGAAAATCACGATGGCTTGTGGCGTGGCGGGAAAGCTCAAGCCGTTGGTTTTGTTTTCGGTGACAAACACGCGCTGGCAGGGGATTTCCCATTGCGCCAATTGCGATAGCGGCAGGCTGACATCGGTTATGCCTGCCACGGGGCTGAGGGCTGTATCCAGCAAGCGCAGGCGCAGCAGCGGCTCGTCGTATTTCAATCCATAGCGACGCTCGAAACCGTATTGGCGCAAGCCGGTGCTATCGGTATCGATGGCTGATTGCGGCAACACGGCATCCAGCAATTCGCTCAAAATCGCTTTATGTTGCCCGATAAATTTGCTGTCCACACCGGGAATATCGAGTTCGCGCAGGTAACGTTCGGGACGCGGCTGGTGCAGGAAATAGCGGCATACTGACAGCAAGGCAGGCCAGACTGAGGCGTGTTCCATCAGTTTGGTGGGGTATTTCAGCAACCATGCGCGTAGCACTGGGAATTCGGCGGCGGTTTCTAATCCGATTTGGTACAGGGTTGGAAATGCCTGTTTTTTCTGGATGAAGCGTAGCAAGTCATCGCGGGTGTCGAAGCTGATTGTGTCCGGCAGCAGTTGTGTGCCGAGTTGGCGGTGCTGCACTTCGCGGTAGCCGATGCGGTAGCCGTAGCCTTTTACCTCAACGCTGGCTTGTTTGAGAGTGGTGATCCAGCCGCGCACTTGGGCGAACTGTTCTATCTGTGCGCTGGCGTTTGGCTTGCGGAAGGGGATTTCCCATGGGAACAGCTCGCCTGCTGCCCATGCGTCTTGCAGGATGCGCCCGCTGTCCCAGAGTTTTTGGGCTTTGGTGCGGATGTCGGCGGGGGTGATCATGCACTTTTCTTCGGGGAAAACTCCACGGTCACATTGACTGAGCCTTCGGCTTTGCCACTGGTGATGAAGGGAATGCCAGCTTCACCGCCGAGGGTAATGCCGAACTCCAGCGTTACCTTGTCCACATTGCCGAAGGCGGAGTCTTGCAGGGCTTTGGCGGCAGTATCGGACATGGCGCGGATGACATCACCGAGTTTGCCCACGGCTTTATGGGCTTGGGTTGCCAAGCCTCTGGTGGTGTCGCCTTTGCGTTCAAAACCACCGCCGCGTGTGACGGGTTGTGTATCTGACGGAGTATCGGCAAAGGTGATGTTTTCATTCACTTGCACGTATACCCATTGCCCGTTTTCTAATTCCATTGCTTTTAGCGTTGCCATTCGATTTACCTTTTGTCGTGTGGAGTTTTCATACTACCATAGGGGCGTTTGCTGCTACAGAGAGTCCCCTGCCTATGTCGCGCCGTATCGCCTTGATTGTTGGTGTCAGCCAGTATGACAAATCCCGTACCGGGTTGGATAGCCTCGCCGCGCCTGTTAATGATGCGCAGCGGGTTTATGAGGTGTTGGCGGAATACGGTGGTTTTGATGAGCTTTATCCGTTACCACTGGCAAAGGGTGAAGTAGACCGTTCAGGTTGGGTAACGGCGCAAGAATTGCGTGCCAAGCTGCATGAGGTGTTGAACCCGCAGTTGGCGGATGAGGTGGAGCTGGCGGTGTTCTACTTTTCCGGGCATGGCGTGAATCCCGACGGGCAAGTGGCGTATTTGTCCGCCAGTGACAAGCCGTTGGCGGTTGCCATTTCCCATATCGCCAAGCTGGCGAAGCACAGCGCGGTCAAGAATATTTGCATCTGGCTGGACTGCTGCCACAGCGGGGAAATGCTGGAATTTTCCGATTTGACTGACAAAGGGTTTTGCGTGGTGGCGGCATCCCATGCGGATGGGGAAGCCCTTGCCGCTGATGGCAACAGTCTGCTGACCAACCTGCTGTGTGAGGCGTTGACACCACTGAATGGCAACCCTCCAGAAATCAGGGTGATGGATTTCATCCAGACGATTGCCGCCAATGGTAAAAACTTGCCGCAACAGGTCGTCTGTCTGGCACGGGGCAACACGGCGTTTACCCTGACCCAGTTTCACGGCGAAACAACGGTCACGTCAGCGTATCCGCCGGATTACCCACCGTACAAAGGTTTGTTGACCTTCACCAAGGACGACAGCCCATTCTTCTTCGGGCGTGACGGCATGATCCAGCAATTGCTCGACAAGCTCAGTGCCAGCCGTTTTGTACCGCTGCTGGGAGCTTCGGGCAGTGGTAAGTCGTCGCTGGTGCTGGCGGGCTTGTTGCCGAAATTGCCGGAAAGCGATTGGCAGGTGTTAGTGATGCGCCCGACTGCCCAGCCGTTGCAGAACTTGCGGGATACACTGGTGCGCGGTTTTCCTGATGCGCAGGTCGGCACGCTGGCGAGTGGTGCGGATTTGCAGCGTGAGGTGTTACGGCTGGTCACAGCAGGCAAACGGCTGCTGCTGGTGATTGACCAGTTTGAGGAAGTGTTCACCGAATGCCGCGATGATACGGTGCGGGCGGCGTTTTTCGCCTGCCTGCTGGAAGCCTTGGATGACGACAATCCGCTGCATCTGGTGCTGACCTTGCGGGCGGATTTTCTGGGGCATTGCACCGAACAGGCATACTCCGGGCTGGGGCAACGCCTGCAACACCACGCGCTGCTGCTGGTTGCGCCCACGGCGGGCGAGTTGCGCGAAGCCATCACCCATCCGCTGGCACTGGTGGGGATGCGCTGCGAACAGGTGCTGGAAGACGAACTGGTTGACCAGACCCTGCACGCCAAGGGCAGCTTGCCGCTGTTGCAATACGTGCTGGAAAAACTCTGGCAGTCCGCAAGGCAGGAACGCAGCCGCGAACTGACGCTGGCGATGTACCAGCAATTGGGCGGGCAACACGGCGGCGGTTTGCGTGGTGTGCTGAACGAAAAAGCCGATGCGTTTTACCAGCAACTCGAACCCCAACAGCAACGCCTGATGGAATGGCTGATGGTCGAACTCACCCAAGTCGGCGACGGGCAGGACGACATGCGCCGCACCGTCACCCTGCAAGAACTCCACAACCGCCAACCGCAATACACCGAAGCCCTCGATGCACTGCTGGTGCAACTGGTCACGCACGAACGGCTGCTGACTCAAGACCACGACGACCACGGGCAAGCTACCGTCACCGTGGCGCACGAAGCCCTGATCCGTGATTGGCAACGGCTACGTGGCTGGCTGGAAAGCAACCGCGAAATCAAAAGCTGGCGTACAAGGCTAGAGGCTGATATTGCCGACTGGGAAAAAACTGGCGGCAGCTTGTTGCGGGATGGACGGCTGATAAAAGCAGACGAAATGCTTACTCGTTACCCTGATTCTTTACTAATTGGGCAACAAGAAAGAAAGTTTATTAACGCCAGTCAACAACAACAATATCGAGAAAAAGAAGAAGCTCAACGACGACAACAAGTTGTAGAAACAGCATTGCAAGAAGCTCAAAGGCACTCCAAAATCGCACTAATAGGAAAACTTATTAATCAGGCAACTTCAATCATACATTCACCATCATTGGCCAGCAATTCCCGCCGATCTTAAAATGACTGTATAATCATGGTCTTGTAAAACGAGTCACTGTGCAACGAAATGCCTGCAAAACCACCTCCCCTGCCTCTTGTTGGTAGCCTGAAGCTACGCAAGACCCTCTCAGTCCCCGGATTGCTGGAACGTGTGCGCGGCTGTTTCAGTGAAGTCACTGACCACCGCAAAACCAAACCCGACTATCCCTTGGTTGACGTGCTGATGTCAGGGCTTGCCCTATTTTCGTTGAAAGACGGCTCACTGTTGCAGTTTGACAAACAGCGCGGGGACAAGGCACGACGGCACAACCTGAAAACCCTGTTTGGCATCCCCGATGCTCCCTGTGACAGCCAAATGCGCACGGTATTGGACGGGGTAAAACCGCAGCGTCTGCGCCCGGTGTTCCGCGCCATCCATCAGGAACTGCAACGGCAAGGCATACTGGAAGGCTACCGTTTTCTCAGGAAAGTATTTAGTCAGTATTGATGGAACAGGTATTTTTAGCTCTGGGGCTATCTCTTGCCCGGATTGTTGCATTAAGACACACAAGGACGGACGTGAGGAGTATTACCACCAGATGCTGGCGGCAGTGCTGGTTCACCCTGACAAGAATACCGTATTACCCTTTTTCCAGAGGCCATCACCAAGCAGGATGGCAGCAAGAAAAATGATTGCGAACACAATGCCTCTAAACGGCTCATCCCCCAGTTGCGCCAAGACTTCCCGCGCATGGAGATGATCCTGCTGCAAGATGCCCTTTCCTGCAATGCACCGCACATCCGTCTTCTGAAGTCAAACGGTTACAGCTTTATCATTACCGCCAAAGCCCGTAGTGGCAGCCTATTACTGAAGACGGTATTGGACGGGTTAGCCAATGGCAGTACCCAAGAATTGGCAGGCACGACGAGCAAAAAGTTACGGTGTGGCTACCGTTATGCCAACGACATCCCGCTCAACCATGCCAACCAAGACGTGCGGGTCAACTACATCGACTATTGGGAGGAACGCCCCGACGGTACAACCTTTATCTATGACTGCGTGACTGACATCCCCCTCACCGCCGACAACGTGGCGGATGTGGTACGCGCAGGCCGTTCCCGCTGGAAGGTGGAGAACGAAACCTTTAACACCCTTAAAAACCTCGGTTACAACCTCGAACATAATTACGGTCATGGCAAGCAACATCTTTCCACTGTGTTCGCCACCCTGATGATGTTGGCCTTCCTGATCGACCAGATTCAGGAAGCTTGCTGCCAGTACTTCCAAGCCGCCCGCACCCGCTTACAGAGCCGTACCGCATTGTGGGAGAAGATGCGTGGGATGTTCCGTGAGCATCTGATTAGCGATTGGGAGTCCTTCTATGCTGCCATCATTTGGGGTTATGAACATGCTGACCTGACACCCAAAGGCATTCGCAGCGGATGAAAATCAGGCTTGAGGGTACGCTGGGGTTTTCCAACAGGGTGTTGGGTTATGCAAAAGTCAGGCGGTATTCGGGCAGGCTTTCAGGGCTTGGAGGGTATGGTTGTGCCCGTAAAAATCAAAGCCCTCGCAGGTCTGCGAAGCTCTGATTACCGATGGATAGCGGGAATTGCTGATCATTGGCAAATGGTTATATTGAACATGCTTTATTGCTGACTGTACAAGCTTTCCGTTTGACGCAAGTCTTCCGTTTGAATGAACAATTCACTGCCATACATGCAGCATTAAGTGATGAACTACAAAAAGTCGGGCATTTACGCCAAATATGTTACGGATATCAACACTCAGTTGCTACTGTTGCCTTCAATTCTTGCTTTAATCCCTATGGACATAGTGCTCTAAAGAGACACTCGAATTCTGAGTTATTCAATGCTGTAACAGGCAAATCTATTGGGACGTTGCATGGGTCATTCAATGCTATAGCACTTAGTCCAGAAGGCAGACGTGTAATTAGTGGAGGAGAATACGGTGTTGTAAGTTTATGGGATATAGAAACCGGTCAGATTATTGGTAAGTCATGGCATGGCAACGGTGACATTAATGCAGTGGCATTTAGCCCGAATGGTCATCATGTGATTACTGGAGGAGATAATAGAAATGTATATCTTTGGGATGCCTCTACAGGAAGACGTATTGGAGAATGGCAGGGACATAACGCTCCAATTACCTCCTTGGCATTTAGTCCCAACGGACAGTATGTCATCAGTGGTAGTAAAGATAATACCGTGCGACTATGGGACGCTGCGTCGGGACAATCTATTGGAGAGCCGTGGTGTGGGCATGAGAACATGGTCGAGGATGTTGCGTTCAGCCTAGATGGTAAATGTGTGGTTAGCGTGGGCAAAGATAAGACTTTGCGGCTGTGGAGTATGATTGCTGGGCAAATTCTTAATCAATCATGGGAAGGACATGAAGAGGATGTTACTGCTGTGGCTTTCAGCCCAGATGGTCAATACATAATTAGCGGCAGCATGGATAAAACGTTGCAATTAAAAGATGCAGCAACAGGAGAATTGATCGGTCAACCATGGGTAGGACATAGAAGTTGGATTAGAACTGTGGCTTTCAGCCCGGATGGGAGGTATGTAATTAGTTGCAGTAGGGACGGCACATTGCGACTGTGGGATGTTGTAACTGGACAGACTATCGGTCAACCGTGGCAAGGTCATGAAAATCGAGAATATAGAAGCTCTATTGAATCAGTAGCATTTAGCCCAGATGGTAGCCGCATAGTTAGTGGAAGTGCGGATGATACTTTGCAGTTGTGGAATACTGCAACGGGAAAACCTGTAGGCAATTTGTGGCTGGGACATCAAAAAGCAGTTAAATCCGTAGCTTTTAGTCCTGATGGACTAAGAGTTGTCAGTGGCAGTGATGATATGACGATTCGAGTATGGGATGTAGCGAGTGGAAAAACAATTGGTGAACCATGGGTTGGGCATCAAAATCAAATTAATACAGTAGCTTTTAGTCCTGATGGTCAGTATGTGGTCAGCGGGAGCAATGATAGGACTTTGCGTCTGTGGAATGGAGTAACAGGACAGCCCATCGGTAAGCCATGGCGTGGACATAGCAGCTGGGTTAATGCAGTAGCTTTCAGTCCTGATGGTCAACGAGTAGTCAGCATGGGTAATACGACTTTGCGATTATGGCATGTTCCTACTGGAAAATCACTCGGTCAGCCATACCTAGCGCATGGAAAAAATCAACTTGAGATTGGATTCGGTGAAATACTGGCTGCTGTGGCATTTAGCCCGAATGGTAAGTTCGTAGTCAGTGGAAGTAGGGATGAAATCGTGCGGCTATGGGATGTTGACCCCGAAAGCTGGGTAAAAAAAGCATGTTCTACAGCTAATCGTAATTTCAGCCTCGCCGAATGGCAACGCTTCATCGGCAATGCCTTGCCATACGAAAAAACCTGCCCGGATTTGCCTGCCCCAGGCGAACCCGGCTGGATAGAGCCGTATGCGCATCGCGGATATTGAGCTTGTTGACCAGCACCGAACTGTTCGGGTAACAATCCGGGGCTTGGCTGACACCGTACTTATCCGACATACCTTGCCTTGATTTGGGCAATGCGGCTTTCAATGTCTTGCGGGGAAAGCAGAGGGGCTTGTTCGTCCAAATGCGTTTGGCTTGAAGGCGCAAACCCTTCCAGCCGCAAACTGGCACGGTAGTTACGGCGGCGAATTTGCCGGAAACGGGCGAGTTTTTTAGCCTGTGTCAGCATGGATACGTTCCTTTGATATGATGAGCACATTGTAGCAAATTGCGGAATATTACCCTACCGGAAACATCCGAACTGAGGACACCACGCTTTCCATGCTAGAATCCAACCATCACGCACCGAGAGGAAAGTGTCATGCAAGCTAATAACATCCTCCCAACATCGCCCAAACTGAAAACACTGCTGGAACGCCTACGCACTGTCGAAAAGATCAACGCATCCCCCGACTTATCCGAAAACCACTCTGCCTATCTGGAATCCCATTCAGAAGAACTTGCCAAAAAACTCATACGGGAAGATGTCCAATGGGGATTGCATGGCAAGCACTGAGCCAATCATCTTGCTGATTGTCTGTGATACTAGATTGCTCGTACATCAAGTGTCATGCCGAAGTGCAAACTCAATAACATCTACGCCCAACCGGATACCCCTTGCCTGCATCCTCTGGATAGCCTGAGCCAGTGAGAATTCAGGATGTTCCTGCTTATAGCGCACTAATACGCCGGTTGAACCAGTTAACGTCAAACCATTGAGGCGGGCAACTCGCCTGCCAATAGCTTCATCAATACAAACGGTTTCAATGCCTTTGTCCAATGCCAGTTGAATAACGGCTGCCTCACCTCTATCCAGCGAATTTGCCAAAAACGGCGAAATCTGAACAGGCTGCTGGGCTTTTTGCAGGAAATCAGCCACCATGAACTCTGGTATGGCGAAATTAGTGTCACCACCTCGGCAAATTTCTTCAGCCACCTCAGCCGGAACATGCACCGCAGCATACAGGCTACGCAACGGCTCAAGCGTACCCCACGCTGCCACTAACGCAATCAGTGGGCTGGTATTGATAACGATGGTTTTCTGTTCAAGCATTGGCGAGGTCCGCTTCCAGTTCATCCAGCGGCAAATCCAGCATCGGCACGCCGTAATGGTGAAGGTTCAGCAAGAATGTTACCCGTTCTATGCCCGCCAGTTGAGCTGCCATGCCCGATGACAGGCGTTTCATTTCAAACAACTTGACCGCCATCGCCATACGCGCCTCCTGTGCAAATGCCGCAGGTGTTGTTTGCAAAGCATCAGGGAAGTGCGCGGGATATTCGACGTGTATAGAATTTGACAGCATCGGTGTTGCCTCCTGTTTCTTCCAATATTGCATCATTCTAGCAAAACTCCCTAACTCCTGAGTAAATTCTCGGTGGCTTTCTTCTCCCGCCGATACTCCTCAATACTCAAATTCCGTACCAGCGACTTTTGCCCCGCTTCGTTATGCACGAAATGCACCGAATTAATGTAATCCTCAATCACATGAATTTTCTGCAACGGCGTAACAATCAGCAGTTGCAGATTGAGCTTGCGGAACAGTTCCAGCCCGTAGCGGGTGGATTCGTCCGAGCCGCGCCCGAAGGCTTCGTCAATCACCACAAAGCGGAACGAGCGCGAACGCACCTGCCCCCATTCCAGCCCGAACTGGTAAGCCAGCGCCGAAGCCAGCACCGTATACGCCAGCTTTTCCTTTTGCCCGCCCGATTTTCCGGCGGAATCGCTGTAAAATTCGCGTTCGGTGTCGTCTTCGCGCCAACGTTCACTCGCCGAAAACAGATACCAGTTGCGCACATCGCTGACTTTGCGCATCCACTTGCGGTCAATCTCGCTGAAGCCTTCGCGCCCGTTGAGGCGGTCAATGACGTGTTTGACTTGCAGGAAACGGGTTTCGGTGTACATCTCGTCATCGTCAAGGCTGTGGCTCAGGCATTGGCGCAAATCCGCCCGGAAATCGCGCACTTCCGCGTCCTGTGTCGGGGTCGGCAACAACAAGATGTACGTCCCCGCGTTGTATTCGATGCCCTGCAAGGAACGGTTGATCGCATCGAGTTTGTCGTCGATGGCGCGGCGTTCCTTTTCCAACTGGTTTTGCAACATCACAATGCCCTGAATGGTTTGCTCATTCAGCATCGACTTGAATTTCTGTTCGTGGCGCGGCAGGTCTTCGCTTTGCAGCACCGCCAACATGCGCTGGAATTCGCCCGCTGATTCAAGACTGGCATCCACTTCGCTGGTGTCTGCGGGGTAATCGCGCTTGTAATCCTGCATTTGCTGGACGATTTTCTGCGATAACCGCCGGTTTTTGCCTTCATCGCTATCGAGTTGCGCCTGCATCGCGCTGCGGATGTCGCTTTGCTGCTTGCCCAGACTGCGCAAGTTGAACGCTGTATCACCCAACACCTGTTGCCGCCAGTGTTCCAGCAAGCCGTGGTGTTGTGCCAACGCGGTGGCGGGCAACAAAGCAGCTTGTTCGGTAGCGCGAGCCTGTTCATCTTCCGCATTGATGATTTTATTGTTCAGTGTGCCTTGTTCCAGCAACACCTCGCTGTGCTTGCGGTCGGCATCTTCGCGTTGCTGGCGGCTGGTTTGCAATTGCGCTTGCAGGCTTTGCAGAATGTCGGAACTGTTCTCGATGCGCTGCTGTTCTTCGCGCACACACTGAATGGCGCGTGCCGGGGTATGCCAGTCAATCTCGCTGAAATCGCGTACCTTTTGCACATCACGTAGCGCGTTTTGCTGTTGGCGCAAACCTTGGCGTTGACGTTCGACCTGTGACAATACATCGGCTGTCTGGTGAATTTGCTGAATCAGGGCTTCGGCCTGCGCTTCCAGTGCCTGCAATTTGTCGCGGTTGCTCCAGCCCAGCACGTAGCGGGAACGGTCGTGCAAATTGTGGCGGTCGTCTTTTTCGTGGCGTTGCCCACCGCCTTTGACCTGTCCGTTTTGGCTCAGGGCTTGGTGGTGACGACGAAAATCGGGCATGTCGGTGGCGCAATGGTAGTCAAAGCGTTCGTGCAGCGCGTGTTCCAGCCAAGGGTAAAATTCGCTGTCGGCTTTGATGCGCAGCTTGCGTACCAGCGATTGCGGGTCGAGTTCGCCACGGCGCGAGGTGCTGGAGGTTTGCACACGGTAATACACCAGCCGCCCGTGCAAATGGGTCTGTTCGACGTAGTGGCTGACGCGCTCGCAATGGCGTTCCGGCACTAACAGGCTCAAGCCGAAATTGTGCAAGACACGCTCGGCAGCCCCTTCCCAAACCCGTTCGGTTTCGTCCACTTGCAGCAATTCGCCCGCAAATGGCAGGTCTTCTTCGGGCAGGTTCAGCACTTCCAGCATGGTCTGACGCATGGCGAGGTTTTGGCGCGGGATATTGCTTTTGCGTTGGCGCAGCGAGTCAATGTCCGCTTGTAACTGTTGCTGCTGATCATTTTGCTGGCGGAAACGGATGGCGTGATCATCGCGTTCGGTCTGTAACTGCTGTTCCTGTTGCTGGATGTCAGCCTCCAGCACTTCGACGCGCTGGCGGTTGTGGTAGAAATTGTCTTCACTCAAGTCAGCCGTCAAGCCGAGTTGGGTGATATTGGTCTGCCAGTTATCGTACTGGCGTTGGCAGCGAATGCGGTCTTTTTCCAGCGTCGCCATTTCTTTTTCGAGTTCACGCAAACGCCGCCCGCCTTGGTCTTCGATGCTGCGGTGCAAATCGTCTTCTTGGGTGCGCAAGGTCTGGATGCTGGTTTCAAGCTGGGTGCGCCGATGGCTGAGGCGTTCAGCATCGTGGCGCAGGTTTTGCAGGCGTTCGGTGAGCAAGCCCACTTCCTGCACCGCAAACCAGCAGCCCAAGGCTTCGCGGGCGGCACGCAGGGCGTGGATACTGCTGCTGAGCTGGGTGTAATCGGCAAGGTTGCTGTCCAGCGGTTGCAACAGGCTGATTTGCCGCCGCGCTTTCAATACCGCTTCGTGCAAGCGGTTGAGGTTGTCGAAATCGCGGCACAGGCTGTGAATTTGTTGCTCCACCCCCGTGTCTTCGAGCATGTGGGTACGCACAAAATCGGTCAGATTGCCGACTGATTTCATTGACACGGTTTGGTAAAACAGGTCGAGTGCCTGTTCGGACTGGATGCCGAAATAACGCCGAAAGCGGGCAGCGTATTCCTTGAAGGTGTCGATGACCGCCACGCCGGGCAGTTTCGCCAAGCGTTTGCGCAATTGGCTGATGTCGTTGCCGAAGTTGGCGAAGTGTTCGCGGATGGTCAGTAGGTTTTCGGCGGTGACGTAAAAGCGTTCCGGCTGGCGGCTGCCTTCCTTGAGCCAGAACACTTGTGCCAGCGTCATGCCTTGCGCAAAGCCAGGGTTGTAGAACCAGCCGAGTAACACGCTGTAGTGTTTTTCATCGCGCAGGGCAACGGCTTTTGCACCCTGCCCCAGTTCGTTTTTTTCGCTTTTGTATTCGCCGCGCACGTAAGAGCCGAGGGAACGTTCCTTGCCTTCCGCGCCCGCTGCCTTGTTGTAGGTGATGCGCTGGGTGGGGACGAGCAGGGTGGTGATCGCATCCACCAAGGTCGATTTGCCGGAACCGATGTCGCCGGTCAGCAGCGCGTTGTGGCCTTGCGGGGCAATTTTCCACACATGTTGGTCGAAGGTTCCCCAGTTGTAGACTTCGAGGTGATGCAGGCGGAAGCCGGTTTGGGTATCGTAGCTGGCGAAATCGAGGGAAAGGGCTTGCATCATTTATCCACCTAACCGGTAAAGCGTTGTCTTGAGAAAATCTTCGGTGTGTTCAAAAACCGGGTCAGAATGGTTAATCTGCCGCATGAGCGGTATGACTTTGGTTCTCACCCCCATGCCCCGTGAATCGACGTAAGCATAATCCCGTAAAATTTCCATCATCAGCGGATTACGCGGCGAACGCTGCCCTGCAATCATTTTTGTGACCGTCATGGAGTTTTGCATTTTGCCGGGACTGATGACCTCCAAACGGTCTGCGTAACAGGTCACTTCTATATCCACTGCCCGTGTCCAATCACGATGCGCCAGCGCGTTGATAACTGTCTCACGCACCGCTTCCCAAGGGTATAGCCACGTTTTTTCGCGGCGCATGTACTGGTCAATTTCTGCCGATTCCTCGGTGATAAAGGGTTCGATAGCAGCGGCAAACTTCTCGATCAAACCATCATCGACCAACTGTTTTTTACCACGGTCATCCATTTTCCAACGGCCAACCAGCGGCGCATCCAACACAATATCCAGCCGTGCCTGATACTCCTTGTCTGTCCCGGCAAATGCCATCACGCGCAAACCGGATTGCCGGAGGAAACGGCGGGGTTTAATACCAAAACACAGCAAACCTGCAATGGAACAAACCGTATTCCCCAAACCATCAGAGGCCATCAGACCAAGCCCCAATAAGCGTTCTATCCATTCAGCATTGGTGATGGGAATTTCGGGATCCCTGATAATACCCGCCAGATAATAATTCAAGCGTTCCAGATCAAGATCGGTCAATGACGTTCCCGCCACCGGAAGCACCTCAACATGTAGCAAACCGCCACTTTCAAACAAGCGCAATTGCTGTTCACGGGAAGCCAGTTCCGAACGGTCTCCCATACGGATATACACTTCCTCGCGGTTGTTATGCTTCAACATGTAAGGCTTGGAAATACCGGGGGCAATGGTGATAACGGCAACCCGTTCCGGTATTTTCAATTCCTCATAGAACGGGATGATTTGCGGAAAAACCTTGTCGCGGAATACGTTCAGCACCCATTCCTGAGTATTGGGTTGTTGCAGACCAGAGACAGTCCCATCGTCCTCGACACCAAGAAGTATCCTGCCACCCTGAAAGTTAGCCAGCGCAACAATTTCCTTGGCTAATTGCTCAGGGCGAATATCGTCCCGTTTGAACTCAATCCCGGAGTTCTCACCGTTAGTAATCATTTCTAACAACTCTGATTTAAGCATCATTAACCTCAGTTAAAACCGTATAGGTTTTGAGTTTGGTGTCGAGTTCGCCCAGCCATTGCGCATCGACGAAGGCTTTGAGGATACGGCGGATTTCAAGCATGTCGTCCTGCTGTTTGAGGGTGCGCAAAAAGCCGTATTCGATCACTTTGTTGATGGCGATGTTGATCTGGTCGATGGTTTTGGCTTCGTTGCTATGTTCGGGCATGAACACGCGCATCATTTCGACAACTTGGGCGCGTTCCAGCACCACGCGGCTGTCACCACCCGTGGCATCCTGTTCGGCAAGACGTTTGCGCAGCAGAGCCAGCAGCAGGCTGACGGGGTACGTGAGGGTGCGTTTGGCGACCAGACGCGGGGTATCGGGGCTGTCTTCATCGTCGGTTTCGGTGTCTTGCTGGCGCAGGAAAGCGTAGCCTTCGGTTTCATCGAAATACAGGGTTAAGCCGAGAATGCGGATGTAATCGCGCACGGCGGCTTGCAATTCCAGCAATGCTTGCCACAGACGCGGGTGCTGGTCGGCGTAGACCACGCCTTTGAAAAGCTGAATCAGGACGGGGGCTAGGTTGGGGGTTTGGGTTTCAGTCATAGTTTCACTCTAACGGGTAAACAGGATACGCGGCAAGCGCACCGTGCGCCCTGCATCACCTAACGGCAGCACCTCTTCGACGGACTCATCCACCGCCGCTTTGGCATCCTTGCTGGCAAGGTTCAAATAGGCAACCAGTTCCGCCAAGCCCTGTTGCAGCGGATACTGTTGCAACACTTCCGCCAAACTGACCTGCGAATACTCGTGCAACAGGCGGCGGATATTGCCGCGCAAACGGGCTTCGTCCACCCAATGCTGATTGTAAAGTGCTTGTACATCGACGGATTCATCGGCTTCCTCCAGCTTCACTGCTGCCAGTGCTACTTTGGTTTTTGGCTCGAACAGGCTGCGTTCCATCACCAAATCAATCGCTAAACGCGGCTGATCCAGTGTGGCAAACTGGCGAAAAATATCCGTCTCCGGCGGGGAGTTGCGCATTGCCACTGCGGACTTTTCAATACCCCGAATCAATTGCAGGATGCGCTTATCTTCCATCCACGCCTGATCCGCCAAATACTTGCGTAATTGTTCAGCCAGTTGCGCATTGGTGCGGAACACTTTTTCGCCCGCTTCCAGCAGGAAATAGCCGATACGCGGCAAAAACTGGCGGTCATCGACTTCACGCAAAGCCTCTTGCTGCAAGGCTGCGGTCGTCATGTTTTCGAGTGCCTGCTGGCGTTGCGGTGACATCAGAAACTCCCAGAAGGCATTGAAGCTGCGCCCCTGTTCGGAATCACGGATGTAATCCTGCTGCTCGAAAATCTCGTCCAGCAACTCGCCTTTGCGCTTGTCGCTGGTGGCAATCAGTTCACGCACTTCCTGATCGAGGGTGCGGAAGTTGTATTCGACTTGGCGGAAATCTGCCAGCAATTTACGCGCCGTGTCTTCGGCTTCAAACCAGCGTTCCTTGATCCGCGTCGGGTCAGCCGCGTCCACCAGGCCGGAACGGATGCGGGTAATCTGGCGTTCCAGCTCCGTTTTTTGTCTTTCCAACTCGGCGATTTTAACGGCGGGGTCTTGCTCGGCTTCCTGCACGATTTCCTGCAACAGGCGGTAGAGCGTCATCAGGCGCGATTCGGTGCCGACGAACTGGCGTGGTTGCAAGCCTTGCAGCCATTCCACTGCTTTTTCAGCCCCCGGTGTCAAATCCAGTTGCGGGATGTCGCGGCCTTGCACGTAATATTTGCGTAAGTAAGGGCTGGTTCCGTTTGCCCAATCGTCGAGGTATTGGCGAGCGGTTTTGGGGAACGCGCCCTCCCCTTCCCTGTCGCGCAGGTGGAACAGGTAGTCATCCAATTGGGTGCTTACCTGATCAAACGGCAGCGAACGTTCGTTGGGTTTGATGAAGGTGGCGTACAAGAAACTAACGATCAGCGGAGCATGAGTTGCCGTCAGCAAACGCCAAGTGGTGTCGTGCTTGCGCAGGTAATCAAGGGTTGAATAATCCATCAGTGCCTATGCCGGAAATACGCCTGTAGAAATATAGCGGTCGCCCCGATCACAAATAATCGCCACGATGGTGGCATTCTCGACTTCTTTAGAAAGCCTCAACGCCGCTGCCACTGCCCCGCCCGATGAGACCCCGCAGAAAATCCCTTCCTCAGACGCAAGGCGACGCATGGTGTCTTCCGCCTCCGGCTGGCTCATATCCATTTCGCGGTCAACTTCATCACGGTGGAAAATTTCCGGCAAATACTCCGGTGTCCAGCGACGGATACCGGGAATCTGATCCGTTTGCGTCGCTGGTTGCACGCCCACGATTTGCACATCAGGATTCTTGGACTTGAGGAAACGCCCCGTTCCCATAATCGTGCCCGTCGTACCCATGCTACTCACAAAATGCGTCACCTGTCCGTGGGTATCGCGCCAGATTTCGGGCCCGGTGGAATGGAAATGTGCCAGCGGATTGTCTTCGTTGGCAAACTGGTTCAGCACCTTGCCCTTGCCATCGCGTTCCATTTGCAAGGCAAGGTCACGTGCGCCTTCCATGCTGGCTGCCTTGCTGACAATGATCAGTTCCGCACCGTAAGCTTTCATGGAAGCACGGCGTTCGGCGCTCATGGTTTCGGGCATGATCAGCACCATTTTGTAGCCTTTGATCGCGGCAGCCATTGCCAAAGCAATGCCGGTGTTGCCGCTGGTAGCTTCAATCAAGGTGTCACCGGGCTTGATGTCGCCGCGTTCTTCAGCACGCTGAATCATGCTCAAGGCAGGGCGGTCTTTAACCGAACCTGCTGGGTTGTTGCCTTCCAGCTTAACGAGAAGGGTATTGGTGGTTGCGCCGGGCAAACGTTGCAGGCGTACCAACGGGGTATTGCCGATGAAGGCTTCAATGGTGGGGTAATGCATGTCCGTCACTCTTTATTGTCTGAAGGCAAACAGCTTACCTGCCACGCTTTAGCAGCACAATCCTTCCGGCGGATTTGGCTTGACCTGATCTATTAATAGGGTAATGTCATGAACTTGCAGATAATCATAATAAACAGGAAGTCATGTGAAGAGCGCAACCGAGACATCTGCCCCTATTGACCTATTGACGCTACAAGAATCCTCTGCCAAAACAGACCGTCATGCGGTGTCAGCCACCATGCTTGCCCAGCGTGACCGTGATTTGGCTCATCGCTCCGTTTCGGGAACGCTTGCCTATCTGGTCAGTTGGCTGGTGCTGGTGCAGGGGACACACCTGACCCAGTACAGCCCCGTGTTGGTTTATGCAACGGGTTTATCCCTGTTTTTGCTAACCCTGTGGCGACTGTTTCTCATCCGGCGGCAAACAGCCCTTTGTGCGCAAAATGCTGACCGCTGGCGGCTCCTATTCCGCAGCAATGTGTTGTTATCCAGCGGCATTTGGGGGGGATTCACCGCTTGGGCGTTATCTCAGGTGGGATTAGGTATTCATGGTACGCTTATCTTATTGCCATTACTGATGATCAGTGCTGGTTCCGTTTCCCATTTATCACCCGACAAGCTCTTGCTCACACTATTCAACAATTTCATTCTGTGGCCCACTGTCCTCGTCATGCTGTACACGGGAACGAGCGAAGCCTACATTATCGCACTGGGTTTGTTCCTGCTGGGGATTTTTACCGTCGCGATGGGTGGAACCATCCATAAGGATTACTTCCAGCTTTTGTATAAAAACGATTTACTGGAGCAACAGACCGCCAAACTGGCCGCCGCCAAGGAGTCTGCCGAAATAGCCAACCAAGCCAAAAGCCATTTTCTCGCGAACATGAGCCACGAACTGCGCACCCCAATGAACGGTATTCTGGGCGCAAGTGAATTGCTGACCCCGCTGGTAAAAACCGCAGAACAACAGCAATACGTTTCCCTGATTCAGCGCAGTGGTAAAACGTTGCTGGCACTGCTGAATGATTTGCTGGATTTTTCCAAGATTGAAGCGGGCAAAATGGAATTGGAACTCACTAATTACCCACTGTGCGATATGGTGGCGCACCTACAGCATTTACTGGAAATTCGTGCTAAAGAAAAAGGTTTGGCGTTTAGCGTTGGGGTGGATGCAAGCATTGCCCCTAATCTCAAAGGCGATGAAATCCGCACCCAACAGGTATTACTCAACTTACTCGGCAACGCTATCAAATTTACCGACACCGG
Organism: Thiothrix winogradskyi; assembly: GCF_021650935.1. NCBI lineage: Bacteria > Pseudomonadati > Pseudomonadota > Gammaproteobacteria > Thiotrichales > Thiotrichaceae > Thiothrix > Thiothrix winogradskyi. Next base: position 3,757,199 of record NZ_CP091244.1, read on the forward strand.
CACGGTCACGTTAACCATCAAACCAACGCCCGATCGCGCACGGCTACGCTTTGAAATTCGGGATACTGGCATTGGCATCCCTGCTGAAAAACAGCCGTTACTATTCGGCAGTTTCCAACAAATGGAATCATCAACCGCGCGTAAATACGGCGGCACCGGGCTGGGGCTGGCGATTTCCAAGCAATTGGTCAAACTGATGCAAGGCACCATCGGGATGCAAAGCCAACCGGGGCAAGGCTCATGCTTCTGGTTCGAGATTCCTTATCAAGTGGCAACCCTAACATCGCCCGCCCCCGTATCCAAACCACAATCAACGGAACTTCCCCCACTTGACCCCAGTTGCCGCATCTTATTAGCAGAAGACAATCCGATTAATCAGATCATTGCCCAAGCGATGCTGGAAAGTTTAGGCCTAAGCCATATTGATACCGTAGAAAATGGTAAGCAGGCTATCCAGCACCTGATTGATGCCGACTACGATCTGGTACTGATGGATGTGCAAATGCCAGAGTGCGATGGGCTGGAAGCTTGCCGCCATATACGCCAGCACAGTGTTCACGCAGACATGGCAGCGGTGCGCAACCCAACGATTCCGGTCATTGCCCTAACCGCAAACACCATGCCAACCGATATTGCCGAATGCCTGCAAGCCGGGATGAACAGCCATCTGGGTAAACCGTTGGATACACCGACATTGGCTGCGGAATTGCAACAATGGTTGAGCGCGTCAGCTCCCCTCCAGAATCACGAAAGCGAGCGCGTGGCTGCGCTCATCAGCGACCGAGAGCTGGCAAGCAATCACGCCTAATGCAGTGGCAGTTTCCAAGGTTACGCCGTGCAATTGCAGTAGCGGTTTGCCGCGTACATCGTGGGTGGTTTCGATTTCTTGCAGGCGCACTTCTTTGCCAATTCCAGTACCGAGGGCTTTGGCAAGTGCTTCTTTGGTGGCAAAGCGTTTCGCCAACCATGCTGCCGGATTGGCTTGGCTGGTGAAGCGTTCCAGCTCGTTGGGGTGCAAAATGCGTTCGGGAAAACGTTGCGGGTGGCGTTGCAGGGTAGCTGCAAGTCGGGCGATTTCCACGATGTCTGTGCCGATGCCAATGATCGTCATGCACCCGCTCTTGCAACTTGCATCAACGCCAGCATTTCCACGGTTGCTTGGCGGATACCGACAAACACCGCCCGCGCTACCATCGAATGCCCGATATTGAGTTCACGGATATTGGCAATCGCGGCAATCGCTTGGGTATTGTGGTAATCCAAGCCATGCCCCGCGTTCACTTGAATGCCAAGGCTGTGTGCAAATTCAGTGGCTTCCCGAATACGGTTCAGTTCACGCTGTCTGGCTTCGCCCGTGGCATTCGCATACGTGCCGGTATGCAATTCGATCACGGGTGCACCAATGTCCGGTACACGGCGAATGTGTTCAATATCCGGCTCAATAAACAACGATACGCGGATATTCGCCGCATTCAAGCGTTGGGTCACGCTGCGCACGCGCTCGAATTGCCCGATAATATCCAAGCCGCCTTCAGTCGTCAGCTCTTCACGCTTTTCGGGGACGACGCACGCATCATTCGGCAATACGTCGCAGGCAATGCCCACCATTTCATCGGTCGCTGCCAGCTCCAGATTCAAGCGGCGCGTACACATTTGGCGAATCGCATAGACATCCGCATCCTGAATGTGGCGGCGGTCTTCGCGCAAATGGATAGTAATGGCATGTGCGCCAGCGTCTTCCACCAGCCGTACTGCTTCCAGCAAATCGGGGTAAACCGTGCCGCGTGCTTGGCGTAAAGTGGCGATGTGGTCAATATTGACACCGAGTTCGATCTTATTCATGGAACAATTTTCTCGCATTCAAGGTTTTGCCTTTCAGCAACATCTGGATCAGGTAATCAAGGGTATGGCGCAATTCCAACCGCTGTTCGGGGTGCATCGCCGCTGGTTCGCGCAAGGCAATCAGTAAGTTGCCGGAAATCGGCACGCCCTTGCCCTCCCCTGCATCCGCATACAAACCCTGGTCGGGGCGGAAACGGTAACGCATCGCGGGTTCAATGTCATGCCCCTCCGCGTCATCGTGCCATAGGTTGAGAACATAGCCCGCCATTGCCAGCACGTCCAGTTCAAACAGCGGCAGTGCGAGTAGGTCAGCGGGGTTTTCGAGACGGAACAGGGTTTGCTGGTAGTGGGCGAATAATTCTGGCTGCGGCTGGTGTTGCCACAAGGCACGCAACAGCAATTCATTGGCGTATACCGCACGAATTAATCCAACAGCCTTGAGCGGGAAACGGCGTTTTTCTTCGGCATTAAACAGGGTGAAGACTTCGCCCTTGCCCGTCCAACTGGCATCGAGTTGGCGGAAGGGTTCGAGCATTCCTTTGGAGCGTGAGTTTTTGCCCTGCCCGAATTTGGCGACGCAAGTGATCTTGCCAGCATCGCGGGTAAACATATCCAGCAATAGGCTGGTGTCGCGGTAGGGGTTACGGCGTAAGATGAAGACTGGGGAAAGCTCCGGCAACACTCAGGTTGAAATCCCCAAACTCTGCAAATGCCGTGGGCTATTCTCCCAATTCTCTTCCACCCGCACCCACAATTTCAGCATCACCTTGCGCTCCAGAAATGCTTCCAGCGCAATCCGTGCTGAGCTACCAATGCGCTTGAGGGTGTCGCCACGATTGCCAATCACAATGCCTTTCTGGTTTTCACGGCTCACCCAAATCACCGCGTTAATTTCAGTGAGTTTCGGCTTTTCCTCAAACGTTTCGATTTCAATGGCGGTGGAATACGGCATTTCCTGATGCAAATACGTCATCAACTGTTCGCGAATCAACTCACCACAAATAAAACGGGTGGATTGGTCGGTTACGTCATCTTCAGCGTAAACCCAATCTTGCTGCGGCATGACTTTCGCTAATGCGGCTTTCAGTTGTTGAGTATTCGTGCCTTTGGTGGCGGAAAGCGGGAAAATTTCCTTGAACGGGTATTTCTTCAATACGTCCGGCAACCAAGTCAATAGGCGTTCTTTTTTCTCGATGCGATCCACTTTGTTGGCAACCAGAAACACAGGACAAGTCACATGCCCCAAGCGTTGCAATACCAAATCGTCTTCATCTTGCCATTTCAGCGCTTCCACGATCATCACCACCGCATCCACGCCTTCCAGCGCGGCAACAGCTTCGAGGTTGATGGTTTTATTCAGCAAGCTCTTGGAAGTGCGGTGAATCCCCGGCGTATCCACGAAAATCATCTGGTAATCGTCTTCGGTCAAAATGCCGCGAATGCTATGGCGCGTGGTTTGCGGTTTATTCGCCGTGGCGGATACTTTGAAGCCAATCAACAAGTTCATCAGCGTGGATTTGCCCACGTTCGGGCGACCCACAATGGCGACATAGCCGCAACGTTGGGTAGAAGGGGTCGTGTCTGTCATTTGGCTGTTACCTGTTGAAATGCGAGTCCGGCGGCTTCCTGCTCTGCCTTGCGGCGGCTACCAGACGTGCCAGTGGTACGGATATTGAGTTTGGGGATAACGCATTCTGCCGTAAAGGTTTGGCGATGCGCTTCGCCCTGCGTATCAATCAGGTTGTAATCAGGCAAGTCATGCCCGCGTGATTGCAGGAATTCTTGCAAGCGGCTTTTAGGGTCTTTGAGCGAGTCTTCCGCAGGCAAATTATCCAGCCGCTCACCGTAAGCAGTCAGCACAAACTGTTTCGCCGCCTCCATGCCTTGTTCCAGATAAATGCAGCCAATCAAGGCTTCAAACGCATCCGCAATAATCGACTTACGCCGGAAACCACCGCTTTTGAGTTCACCTGCCCCTAAGCGCAGGAAATCACCAATCGCCAGTTCCGCTGCAATCCCCGCCAAGGCGTTTTCATTCACCAGTGACGCACGCAAACGACTCAAGTAACCTTCGCTTGCCCGTGGAATCCGCTGATAAAGCTCCGTGGTGATAATTAGCCCAAGCACGCTATCACCAAGAAACTCCATGCGCTCATTATGCTTCCCTTCCGCACTGCGGTGGGTGATGGCGCGAACAAACGTGTCCGTCGCCATCAATTCGCTACCCAGTAGCTTGGTCAATTTGTTCAAGTATCGTCAGCCGCTCCCAGCTCTTTGGAATATTCAAATGTCAGCAAAAAATCAATGTTAGCCACCCACGGCTTACGTACTTCGTAGTATATCTCAAGTGCTTTGGTATTGTTCTTGCCTTCCACAGGTTCCACTTTGAAATCGCTGGACGATAAGGAGTTCAAACTGTTCACATTCATATAATCATCGACTTTACGGCGGATCTGTTGAAGCGAACTCTTGCTGGAAGACTCCTGCGCCACCCGATCCACTAACGAACGCACTGTGTAAAACTCCATATACAACGGTGCAATTTTCACGCCCGTAATAAATGCAAAAATCACCAAGCCTGCACCCGCGACCCATGTCAAAAATGTTGCACCTTTTTGTTTGCGCATACTGCTTACCTTTATTGTTATTGATTAAATTTCACTGGCTGAGCGCAGCCGAAGCCTAATTCATACCATTGCCAATCCGCGAGAAGTTAAAGCCATTACCACCCCAGTTCATGTGCATCCACACCAACGTCGCTTTCCCCACAACGTTAGCCTCAGGGACAAAACCCCACATGCGACCATCATTGCTGTTATCACGGTTGTCACCCATCATCAAATAATGACCAGGGGGAATGGTCTGTGAACCCGTGGGGCCAACACGACCGGGCGTTACCAATATATCATGCTCCACACCCAGCAAATCTTCTTTCAGATGAATTGACGGTGGGGTTCTTTGATCCGGGCGCAAATACTCACCCTGTAAGGAACGGTTTAACTCTACCCCGTTCACAATCAAGGTCTTATCCTTCCAACTGACCACATCACCCGGCACACCCACCAAACGCTTAATGTAATCAATCGAAGGATCATCAGGATAGCGAAACACCACCACGTCACCGCGTTGTGGTTCGCCCACGTCCAAAATTTTGGTATGCAATACCGGCAAACGCAAACCATACGCAAACTTATTCACCAGAATAAAGTCGCCAATCTCCAAGGTCGGTAACATTGATCCCGAAGGAATCCGAAACGGTTCCGCCACAAACGAGCGCAACAACAAAACTGCCAGCAATACCGGAAAAAACGAACGCGCGTATTCCAACAACACCGGCTCATGCTCAGCGGTTGTTTTCTTGGCGAACAGCGCATACAGCAACCAAATGATGCCAGTCACAGTGGTCGCAGTGACTAACCAAAACTCCAGATCAAAATCCATGTCTTGTCCTTATCAATGTTTATTTATCGCTGACTCTCAAGACGGCGAGAAACGCTTCTTGCGGAATTTCCACACTACCCACCTGTTTCATGCGCTTTTTGCCTTCTTTTTGCTTTTCCAGCAATTTGCGCTTGCGGCTCACGTCACCGCCGTAGCATTTCGCGGTAACGTCTTTACGCATCGCTTTGACGGTGCTGCGGGCAATAATATTGCTGCCAATCGCCGCCTGAATCGCCACTTCGTACATCTGGCGCGGAATCAGGTCTTTCATCTTTTCCACCAACATGCGCCCGCGTGACTGGGCAAAATCACGGTGAATCATCAGTGCCAAAGCATCGACTTTTTCACCATTTACCAGCACATCAACGCGCACCATCGGTGCTGGCTCGAAACGATCCATCGCGTAATCGAATGACGCATAACCACGACTGCACGATTTCAGGCGGTCAAAAAAGTCCATGACCACTTCGGCTAACGGCAATTCAAAGGTCAGCGATACTTGTGCGCCCATGTATTGCATGTTTTTCTGCATCCCGCGCTTTTCCATGCACAGGGTAATCACGTTGCCCACGTACTCTTGCGGCACGAGAATCGTCCCCACAATGATAGGCTCACGGATTTCCGCCAACTTATTAATCGGAGGCAATTCAGACGGGCTGTGGATGAATTTTTTCTCACCACTAGTCAGCACGACTTCGTAAATAACCGTCGGCGCGGTGGAAATCAGATCGAGGTTGTATTCACGCTCTAAACGCTCTTGCACAATTTCCATGTGCAACATGCCCAAGAAGCCGCAACGGAAACCAAAGCCCAAGGCTTGCGAAGTTTCTGGCTCATAGAATAGCGCGGAATCGTTTAATTTCAGCTTGGAAAGTGCGTCACGTAAGTTTTCGTACTGGTCCGATTCAATCGGGAACAAACCGGCGAAAACACGCGGCTGAATTTCCTTAAAACCTTGTAACGGAACAGTGGCGGGACGTTGCGCATCGGTCAGCGTATCGCCCACTTTTGCGACAGCGATTTCCTTGATGCCGGAAATCATGAAACCCACTTCACCCGCCCGCAATACGTCCAAATCTTTCATTTTCGGGGTATACACGCCGACACGTTCGACTTGGAAATCGCGTCCGCTGGACATAAAACGGATTTTCATTTTTTTGCGGATTTCGCCATCAATCACCCGCACCAACACCACTACGCCGAGGTAGTTGTCGAACCACGAGTCAATGATCAAGGCTTTTAGCGGCGCATCGGGGTCGCCTACGGGTGGCGGAATGCGTTGCACCAACTGTTCGAGCAGGTCTTCAATGCCGATGCCGCTCTTGGCACTGACGTGAATCGCTTCCGATGCATCAATGCCAATAATATCTTCGATTTCTTGGCACACACGGTCAGGGTCAGCCGCAGGCAAGTCAATTTTATTGAGGACGGGAACGACTTCCAGATTCAGGTCAATCGCGGTGTAGCAGTTGGCAACACTTTGCGCTTCCACGCCCTGCGAGGCATCCACCACCAGCAACGCGCCATCGCAAGCGGACAACGAGCGTGAAACTTCATAAGAAAAGTCCACGTGCCCCGGTGTGTCGATAAAGTTTAAATGGTAGGTTTCACCATTACGCGCTTTGTAATCCAGCGAGACGCTTTGCGCCTTGATGGTAATGCCGCGCTCACGCTCCAGATCCATTGAATCCAGTACTTGCGCTTCCATTTCCCGCTGTTCCAAACCGCCGCAATATTGGATAAAACGGTCAGATAATGTCGATTTACCGTGGTCAATATGCGCAATGATCGAAAAGTTGCGGATATTCTTGTTCGCCTCACCCATGCTGTAATGCTTGCCTCAAAATCGCTTCATCGAAGAAATGCCGGAATAAAATCCGCTCTCCCCATGCCACTACTGGGACATCCGCATTAAAACGCACTGTTAATTCTGCATCCGCGTCGATGTCTACCAGCCCGAAGGTGAATTCCAGTTCATCCTGAAACTCACACAAAAGGGCTGTCATCTCGTCACAGAGATGACAGCCCACGCGATAATACACGGTCAGATGGGTTTTTGCTTCACTCTCTTGCATTTGCCTCGATCTTCATTGCCAGAAAACGTGCCGAATTATCACGTTGTACCAGCACAGCGACCGTTTTGCCAGCCTCCAATGCAGCAGCAATGGTTTTGAATTCAGCAGCAGACGTAATCGGTTTGCCATCGAGTTGCGCAATAATATCGCCTTCAGCAATACCGGTGCGGCGGGCGGGTTCACCCATCACAGCCTCGACCATAACGCCCGCTTCCGTGTCAATCACCTGCATTCCCAAGGTACCTGCCATCGGGGCTGGCTGTTGTTCCAAGGCGGTTTCAAGCGGTTTATGGGCTTCCTGAGGTTGTTCACTCACTGTCAGGGTCACGGTTTCACGTTTGCCTTGGCGCAAAATTTCCACGGCAACAACCTCACCGATGGGAATATTTCCCACCAGCGGCGGCAATGCACCTGCATTAGCAACCGGCTTACCCGCAAATGCGAGGATGACATCCCCCTGATTCAATACCCGTGCGGCAGGTCCGGTCATCATGACTTGTGCCACCAACGCCCCTTCGGGTTTAACCATATCGAAGGATTCTGCCAAATCGGCACTGATATCCTGCACATAAACACCGATCCAACCACGCGACACCACACCGTTGCTCTTCAACTGCTCAATGACCCCCTGAGCAACATCCATTGGAATCGCAAAGGAAACCCCCATAAAACCACCGGATTGGCTGTAAATCTGCGAGTTGATTCCCACCACTTCGCCCGCCAGATTGAATAAAGGCCCACCAGAGTTACCGGGGTTAATCGCCACATCGGTTTGGATAAACGGCACGTAATTATCGTTAGGCAAACTTCGCCCCTTCGCACTCACAATCCCCGCCGTGGCACTGTGATCAAAACCAAACGGGGAACCAATCGCCAACACCCATTCACCGACTTCCAGTGTTTCTGACTTGCCCATCCGTAACACCGGCAAATCGGTTGCTGCGACTTTCAGCAAGGCAATATCGGTACGCTCATCACTGCCGACTAATTGTGCGGCTAACTCACGCCCGTCACTGAGCTTGATCGTGATAGCATCCGCGTCTTTGACCACGTGATGATTGGTGACAATGTAACCGTCTTGCGAATAAATAAACCCAGAACCGCGCGAGTTACTGTCAAAATCAAAAGGATGCCCGCCACTGCCATCACGCTCAAGAAAGCGCTTCATTAGCTCATCAAACAGCTCGTCTGTTTCCGGCGAACGTAATTCATCCGGCAACATTTTTTGCGGGGAAATGCTTTGTTTGGTACTGATATTAACAACGGCGGGGCTATTTTGCTTCACCAGCCCGGTGAATTGTGGCAAATCACGGGCAAGCGCCATTCCGGCTGCCGCCAACACACAGGCGAGCAGCGCCCCCCGTAACCAGGGCATCAACATGGAATGACACTCCCAAAACAGTCAGGTTTACGCAAGCGGCGTAACACCGTTAAACAGCGGCTGCCCGACAACGCGCAGAATCACCGGCTGGAAATCAGCAGACTGGAAAGAACGCGCTGCCACCCGATTGGCAAGCCGTAACCCACCCAATAAACCCGCCAGACCGCTAAAAATAGTCGCCCATTCACTGGTGATCCCAATGAAAGCCAACAATTCACGCCCCAGCAATGCCATAAGAATTAAGCCGACTAGGGGTAACATATAAGTTAATAGCGAATAAGCCACCAAAGCTTCACCTTGCACCCCAACCACGACAGTATCACCCGGTCGTGCATAAGAAGGGTTCAATACCCGCATTTTCTGCGGTTCCTTATTCAGAAACCCGAAGGGAGAACTTGTCGAACACGTGGATTTTGTGGCACAACCACCGCACCCCCCCGCTTTTTGTTGCGGAAGAATCCATGCATAACCCGAATCGACACTGACCACTACTGCTGTTTGCTCAATCATACGCTGCGCCCTCTGTTCTAATGCTTTTTCGCCATTATACGCAGTAGAACTTGACACAAACTTAATCACGATAGCTTTTTGTTCAGCGGGCATATTGCAAGTTTTCACTGATGCGTTGCAGGGTCAGCGCCGGAACTTCTCCCACCAGCGTCACTTGATGCTGCGCCACTTCAGTTGCATAAATATTCATCGCACCAGAGGAAATACCAATACTATCCAACATACTGGGAGCACCCGGCGGGGCAATGAAAACCGACACAGAAGTCATTCCATCGGACAAAATGATTTGCCGGATCGGTGGCTGACCATTAATGCCCTCCTGCCGTAAATCCTGCACCTGCTGGAAGCCTGCCGGTAATGATGCAAACACCCAATCCGTGGCGGGAGGCAGCGCAGCGGGCATTGCCGGGTTCGGTTGTACTGGCGGTGGCAACGCCGTAGCCTGAGCAGGCACAGCAATATCCAAGGTGGTAAACATCAATTGCTCAACAGTACGGTGCGAACGATCCACCAATGAATATTTCAACAACATGCCAGTTTCTGGCTCAATGCAATAACGCTGCAAGTAACGCATTTTGTCACGTGGACGCGCCACAATGATCTGGCAACTGCGGTTGGCAACAAATTCCTGCCCACCTAAATCCAACGCATAAACGGCCTCCATCTGTGGCTGGACTTGCTGGAACTTTGCCAATGAAAAACTTTCCGCATCCGCATCACTGGCACTTGCGCCTTGGGCTAAACGCACCACACTTTCCTTTTCCGCACCATTTTCCACCGTATGGCTAATCTGGTAATTGGAAAGCTCATTGCCCTGTGAATACACCAAGGTTCCGGTGTAATCCAAGGTATGGACGGCGTTGCGCATTTTTGCCAGCAAATCCCCCGCCTCATTCGCCAAGCTGGGGGTAGACCACGCCAATACCCCCGCCAAAACTGCGATGGAAACCGTGTGCTTAATCGTTAGCATAAGAAGCCGCCCGAATAGATGGTGCAATCACCGTGGTTGACGCATATTTCACATGCTTCTCCACGTACTGTTTCAAAATGTCACGGGTTTGTGGGTCAACCCGCCCGACTTGCTGAATGCGCGTATCCGCATCCGCCACCATCGTGGGTGTTGTTGCCGCCACACTCACGGGTGCACTAGCGGGTAACGCTGCTGCCATTGAGGCATCCGGGGTCGTGGGCTGGTTGAAAAACAACAAGCCCCCCACCGCAACGGCTGCCACAGTTGCCGCCATCCCCATGCCAAACCAACGATATGCCTGTACGCGACTAGTCGTTACCGTGGCATTAGCGCGAGCTGGCATTGGCACGACGTTATCCTGCTCATAGGCTGGCTCATCCGCCAATTCCTCTTGAATGCGGGATAACAAGGAAACACCCTGCCCCATCGGTTGCCCTTTGCTGGCACGCATGGTCTCGCCGATAAAGGCGTAGCGTGACAAGGTTTGCCCTAATGCGTCGTCTTTTTTCAGCTCATCAAGCAAACGACGCCGCTCAAATTCACCGCTCTCGTCGTCAATAAACGCCGACAAGAATTCTTCTTTACTGGTATTCATAATTTCACCTGCACCTGAGACACTACTCTCGGAGGTTTTAGCCAAGTAAGGGTCTCAATACTTTATCAATCGACTCACGCGCCCGGAAAATCCGTGAGCGTACAGTACCTATTGGACAGTCCATTGTCTCTGCAATTTCTTCATAGCTCATGCCTTCCAGCTCCCGCAGCATGATCGCAGTACGCAAATCTTCCGGCAAATCATCAATGGCTTTTGACACGGTGGCCTGAATCTCTGCGGTCAGCAACTCGCGTTCGGGAGTAGCATATTCCTTTAGAGCCGAGTCACCCTCAAATTGTTCCGCTTCATGTGCATCAATATCGTTATCCGGCAAACGGCGGTTTTGGGAGACCAAATAATTTTTGGCACTATTGATCGCAATGCGGTACAACCATGTATAAAAAGCGCTCTCACCCCGAAAATTCTTCAGTCCTTTATAGGCTTTAATGAAAGCTTCTTGCGCGACATCCTGAGCGGTATCGTGGTCATGAACATAGCGCAACACAAGGCTGATAACCTTGTGCTGATATTTCAACACCAACACGTCAAATGATCTTTTATCCCCCGACTGGACGCGTTGTACCAGTTCGAGATCGGTTAGGCTCATGCCCATAAGGGCCTTACTCCTTGGTTATTATCTCACTAAGACTATATGCTACATGCCATACAGCAAGATTAGAATAGTTAAACCTGATCAATTCCGCACAGGAATAAGCGAGATAAATATGTATGATGTTTTAATCATCGGTAGTGGTGCGGCTGGTCTGACCCTAGCACTTAGCCTACCCGACGACTGCAAGATCGCGGTATTGAGCAAAGACGTGCTCACCGAAGGTAGCACCGTCTACGCCCAAGGCGGCATTTCAGCGGTTTTGGATGCCACGGATAGCGTCGATTCGCACATTGAAGACACCCTCAACGCAGGTGCAGGCTTATGCGATGAATCTGCTGTGCGTTTTACCGTGGAAAATGGTGCCAGCTCGATCAAATGGCTGCTGGAGGCTGGTGTACCGTTCACTCGCGAAGAAAATGATGAAAACCGTTTGCACCTGACTCGCGAAGGCGGGCATAGCCACCGCCGCATTGCCCACGCCGCCGATGCCAGTGGCGCTGCGATCGAACACACCTTGGTTGGCAAAGTGCGTCAGTGCAGCAACATTACCTTATTAGAGCATCACATTGCGGTTGATTTAATCACTTCTCGCAAACTAGGGCATCGTAGTAACCGCTGTATTGGCGCGTATGTGCTCAATCGCAAAGCCAAGCGCATTCAAACCTTGCAAGCGCGTTTCACCGTGTTGGCAACAGGTGGCGCAAGCAAAGTTTACCTGTACACCAGCAACCCCGACGGCACAAGTGGCGACGGTATCGCGATGGCGTGGCGTGCCGGTTGCCGCGTTGCCAATATGGAATTCATGCAATTTCACCCCACATGCTTGTATCACCCACAAGCCAAATCCAGCTTGATCACCGAAGCGGTGCGCGGCGAAGGTGGGCGTTTATTACTGCCCGATGGCAGTCGTTTCATGCCGCGTTTCGACCCGCGTGCGGAACTCGCCCCGCGTGACATCGTGGCTCGCGCCATTGACCATGAAATGAAACGGCTGGGGCTGGATTGCGTTTACCTTGATATTAGCCATAAACCGCGTGAATTCATCCTCAGCCATTTTCCGAATGTGTATGCGACGTGTGAACAGTTTGGCTATGACATGAGCAAACAACCCGTGCCGGTGGTGCCAGCGGCGCATTACACCTGTGGCGGGGTGATGGTTGATCACAACGGGCACACGGATGTGGATGCGCTGTATTGCATCGGCGAAGCCTCCTACACCGGGTTACATGGCGCAAATCGACTTGCCAGCAATTCCTTATTGGAATGTTTGGTGTATGGCAAATCAGCAGCGCAAGACATTATGCAACACCTGCAAGAACCGGCGCTCGATTTACCGATCCCCAACTGGGATGAAAGCCGCGTCACGGATTCGGACGAGCGCGTGGTCATTACGCATAACTGGGATGAAATTCGCCGCTTTATGTGGGACTACGTGGGCATTGTACGCACCACCAAACGCTTGCAACGGGCGCAACATCGGATTGAATTATTGCTACGTGAGATTGACGAATACTATGCGAATTTCCGTGTCACCAGCGATTTAATCGAATTGCGCAATCTGGCACTAGTGGCTTGGCTAATTATTCGCTCAGCGATCAATCGCCCTGAAAGCCGTGGCTTGCATTACACGCTGGATTATCCGAAGACCAACGTTAAATTAGAGGGGATTCCGACGATTTTAGACCCAATCACGACCTACCATGCGCATTAACAGACTTAACACCCGATGAATTTGCGGTACAATCCCAGCCTTTCAGACTTTTGGCTTCAGGATACGGCATGGAACTTTCTGCACTCACCGCTCTTTCCCCCACTGACGGGCGTTACGCCAGCAAAACAGCGGCGTTACGCCCGTGGTTCAGCGAATATGGCTTGATTTACCACCGCGTCCTCGTGGAAATCCGTTGGTTGCAAATGCTGGCAGCACATCCGCAAATCAGCGAAGTCCCCGCCTTTTCTGCCGACACCAACGCCTTTTTAGAAAGCATCCTCAGCAACTTTGGTGAAACAGACGCGCTGCGCGTCAAAGCCATCGAGCGCACCACCAACCACGACGTGAAAGCGGTCGAGTATTACCTCAAGGAAAAAATCGCCGGGCAAGCCGAACTGGAAGCCGTCAGCGAATTCATCCACTTCGCCTGCACCTCCGAAGACATTAACAACCTCTCCCACGCCCTGATGCTCAAAGGCGGCATGGAACAGGTGATTCAACCAGAGCTCGCCGCCACCATCGGCGCAATCCGCCAACTCGCGCACGATTACGCCGAGATTCCGCTGCTGTCACGCACCCACGGGCAACCCGCCACCCCGACCACCTTGGGCAAAGAAATGGCGAATACCGCCTACCGCCTGCAACGCCAACAGCAACAGATTCTAGCCACGCACTATTTCGGCAAAATCAACGGCGCAGTCGGCAACTACAACGCGCACCTCAGCGCCTACCCCGACATTGACTGGCAAGCCACCGCTGAACAATTCGTCACCTCCCTCGGCTTAACCTGGAACCCGTACACCACCCAAATCGAGCCGCACGATTACATCGCCGAAACCTTCGATGCGGTAGTCCGCTTCAACACCATCCTGATCGACTTCTGCCGCGACGTGTGGAGCTACATTTCCCTAGGGCATTTCAAGCAAAAAGTCATCGCGGGCGAAGTCGGTTCTTCCACCATGCCGCACAAAGTCAACCCCATCGACTTTGAAAACGCCGAAGGCAACCTCGGCATTGCCAATGCACTAATGACGCATTTGGCACAAAAACTGCCGATTTCACGCTGGCAGCGCGACCTTACCGACTCTACCGTATTGCGCACCCTCGGTGTCGGCTTGGGGCATTCCTTAATTGCCTACCAATCCGCCTTAAAAGGTATCAGCAAACTCGAAGTCAACGTTACCAGCACCGCCGCCGACCTTGATGCCAACTGGGAAGTGCTCGCCGAACCCATCCAAACTGTGATGCGCCGCTACGGTATCGAACAGCCGTATGAAAAACTCAAAGCCCTGACCCGTGGGCAACGCATTACCCCCGAAGGCTTACGTGAATTCGTCAATGCGCTGGATATGCCGCAGGAAGCCAAAGATGCGTTGATAGCCATGACACCAGCAACTTACATCGGCAATGCCATTGCGCAAGCTAAGGCGGTTTAAATGTTTGGTGATATTTCTGCTGAAGAGTTTCTGCGCGATTACTGGCAAAAAAAGCCCCTGCTGATCCGCCAAGCCTTCCCCAATTTCCAATCGCCCATCACGCAAGACGAACTCGCGGGCTTGGCGTGTGAAACCGATACGGCCCGCATTGTCATCGAACAAGGCGGCGCACACCCGTGGGAAGTGCGCCACGGCGCATTCGACGATGACGATTTCAGCAACCTGCCTGCAACGCATTGGACATTGCTGGTCAACGACACCGACCAGCATTTGCCTGAATTAAAAGCCGTGATGGAACCGTTTCGCTTCATCCCCGACTGGCGCATCGACGATTTGATGATCAGCTTTGCGGTGGAAGGCGGCTCGGTAGGCCCGCATGTGGATGCCTACGACGTTTTCCTGCTGCAAGCGCAAGGGCAACGCCGCTGGCAAATCACCACCCAACCCGCTCACCCTGACAATTTCCTGCCTGATTTGGAATTACGCATTATGAGCGATTTCCAAGCCGAACAGGAATGGATTGTCGAGCCGGGTGATTTACTGTATCTGCCCCCGAATGTGCCGCACTACGGGGTTGCGCTGAACGAATGCATGACCTATTCCATCGGTTTCCGCGCTCCCTCACAAGCCGATATGTTGGAAAAACTGCTCGAAGACTCGCTGGAAGATGCGCGTTTACAACAACGTTTCACGGATTCAGAGCGCACACCACAAGCCAATCCCGGTGAGTTAACCGCTGCTGATATGGATAGGTTGATTGATTTTGTGGTCGATGCACTGCCACAAGATGAACAATCGTTGCAGCGCTGGGTAGGAAAATACTTAACAACACCCAAGGCAGGCGCACAACCCTGTGAAGCAGAACCCATCAGCCGAGCGGAACTTAGCCGCTTGATTCGGCATAAAAAACGCTTTGAAAAATCACTGGATGCACGGATGCTGTACTTTCAATTAGGCAGCGACATACATCTATTTACGAACGGCAATCATTACTGCATAGATAGCCAACACCTTCAATTTATTGAATACCTTTGCCGGTCAGCCATGCTATTGCACAAAGATTATTCATATTTTTTAAGCGACTCCTCCTGTTTTGACACGCTACAAGAACTCCTGACCAACGGTATTTTCTCGATAAAAAAGTGACCAAGCCAAGCATTGTTTTGTTTAAAAGTTTTTCTATAATTATCATCATGATACATAAATAAAACTAATCTTCATTCACCTTAAGTTAAGTTTTGATTGATTAATATACTTCTCAATAATGAACTCACATCCTTTTGGGGATAGTTTTAGGGTTTTTGATGATTTTTTATGTAACAGGGGAAACACGATGGATTTCAAACGATCCATGTTTGCTGCTTTATGCAGCGTAATGGTAGTGGTGACTGCTAACACCATACTGCCAAGCATTGCGGTTGCCGCCGATAGTGAAAAGAAAATTTCACTGAAACGCACCAACCCCAATGAACCGATAGGACGGGATGCGGTACTCTCGAAAGTGAAAGCAACCTATAAGGGGCGAATACTTTCTGTTCAGGAGAAACCGCTGCCCGACTATCCAGATTGCCATATCGTGCGAATGCTTTCGTTGGAAGGTGAATACTTAACAATCAAAGTTGCTTGCAGTGACTAAAGAATCTGCTCGAAATCATTGAAAAATAGCGAGAATTTTATTTAAATACCCGAAGTTCGGTCTGAACCTTCGGGTATTTTTTTATAATTTTTATTAATATCTGCTATTGATGGTTTTTTATTGCCAGCAAGCTGGTGTATGATCACCTTTTCGGAGCTTGCTGATTAATTAAGGCTCCCTTATACATTCAAACGATAATCCGTTGACCAATCAAAAAAGAGCCGTGTTATGCGCGTACTGATAGTAGAAGACGACAACATCATCCGCGAACAAATCGCTGAAAACTTAAAAAAGAGCGGGTTCACCGTAGACCTAGCAGCAGATGGTTCCCAAGGGCTGTATGTTGCCCTCGAATATCCCATTGATATTGCAGTCATTGACTTGGGATTACCCCAATCTAAAGGCAGCCCTGTTAATAATGACCTTGGCCTAGACATTATCCGTGCCATTCGTGCCAAAGGCTTGAGTTATCCCATCATTATTCTGACCGCGCGTGACCGCTGGCAAAGCAAGGTGGAAGGCTTGGAAGCCGGTGCTGACGATTACGTCACCAAACCGTTCCATACCGAAGAACTTATCGCCCGTCTGCGCGTGCAATTGCGCCGTACCGGACGCTGGACGCAAGCTGAGCTTAGTTGCGGCCCGATTCGCTTAAATACCTCCGAACAACGGGTCTACGTTAACGAAGAGGAAATCACCCTAACCGCTTACGAATACCGCGTACTCGAACATTTGATGTTACATGCAGGCGAAGTTATCTCTAAAACACGCCTGACGGATAGCTTGTACGAAGAAGATACCGACCGCGACAGCAATGTGATTGAGGTGTTTATTCGCCGTTTACGCATTAAATTAGACCCGAATGATACGCTTAAGCCTATCGAAACCCTGCGCGGGCGCGGCTACCGTTTCACGTTAACACGCACATAACCTCCGTATTCGGTAGCAACCTTTATGCTAAGCTCCTTACGTAGCCGCCAGCTCATCAGTGGGTTTGGTGTTATTATGGTCGGTATTCTGATGCTAGGCATCATGCTGCACTGGTTTTCTTATAGCTATAAGATCGACCAGAAAAAGGCTGAGTTAAAGGAAATATCTTACGATGTGCTGGGGTATCTGAACTTTCAGGATGGGCAATTCGGCGTCCTGTCCGACGAGGATATGTTAGCCAAAGCCAAGCAAATGATCAGTGATCATAACTTGGATGATGTCACGCAAAATCACTTCGCGTATGTGATCAATATCGAGAAATCCAAAATTGTCTGGAGCGCATCCACACTCAGCAAGCCCAATGCCTTGGTGGATGAGGATTATTACCTGCATTTCCAGATAAATAAGACCTTAAAAACCAGCTTTGAACCCAGCTTCGATCAGCTCAAACCGTTACCGCCTAAAGATACGCGCCGCTTGGAAGACGATCCAATGACGCGACAAACGTATAACCAGGAATACCTGTTAGCGATTCAAAGTTTCTTCCAGCCAGCCCACGGTACTTTCCAGTTCATTGTCGGCGTTTCTATCGCCGATATTGAAAAAGAAATGCAGGACATGCGCCAAAAATTTGCGGTCTTATTGTTTCTATCCGCCGTACTGGTATTGATTGCCCAACTGGCACTGAGTTTTTGGGTAGTGGCACCGATTAAGGAGTTTGAAAATGAAGTCAAAGCGATTGAAGCCGGTGATCGTGACAGCATTCATGAACATTACCCCGAAGAGTTACTCCCGGTCAAAAATGCGCTGAATGGTTTATTGAGCTACGAAAAAGGTCAAAAACAGCGTTACAAAGACACCTTGGATGATTTAGCGCATAGCATCAAAACACCGTTGACCGCCATGCAAAACCAGCTTGACCAATTACGCCGCGAAGCCAATCTGGAGCCAAGCCACAAAATTGCTGTCACCGTATTTGAGACGCAAATCGAACGTATCCGCGAAATCATTGGGCATCAGCTACGCCGTGCGATGGTGACAAACCAAGGCGCAATGATTTTATCCCAGCCAGTACGCCCCGTGCTGTTCCGGTTGCGTGAAACCTTGCAGAAAGTTTACCGTGATAAACCCTTTGAAATTCGCATCAATGTTGACGAATACGCCAAGTGCCGCATGGACGCCGAAGACATGATGGAACTGTTTGGCAACTTACTCAATAATGCCTGCCGTTTCTGCAACAACATTGTGGAAATCTCTGCGCATCACGACGACAACATGCTAGTGATTGATATTGATGATGACGGCATGGGCTTTCCGCTCAATAACCCCGCGAAACTATTGCAACGCGGCATCCGTGAAGACAGCAAAAGCGACGGTCAAGGCATTGGCATGGCAGTCAGTACCGAAATTGTGTCAGCCATTGGCGGCAAAATCGAACTGCTGGTATCACCGTATGTGGGGGCGCGGGTACGCTTGCATTTACCCGTGTAAGACGGCTTCAGGGCTGACTGATGACGCGAATGTTGACCTTATCAACCGCCCCGGCGGTGTCAAACACGGTTAATTCGTAATCGCCCGCTCGCGTAAAGGTATGGCGTAAACCACTACGGGCAGCATCCACGCCAATGGCTTCCCCGTTCACCAACCAGAAATACTCGCCTTCGCCACCATCCGCCAACAAATCCAGCGTTACACCGTTACTGAGCTGCCCTACAGCCACGTTGGGCAAATACAGGCGCGTACTCGCATCCAACTGCCGAATCGCCAATTGTTTCCCACTCTGATATTCGCTACCGGGCGGGCAACTGCTATCAAAAGCAGGTAAGCGTATTTTTTCCAACAAAGTACTGGCTAACCAAGGCTGCAATTCCAATGGCCATTGCGCGACTTGCCGTGACTCACGTGCTGGGGCATTGCAGGCTGCCGTCACCCGCAATCCCGTGGCGGGGTTAATCCAATACGTCTGCAAACCTGCCGACCAAGAATATTGCTGAAAATGCGGCAAGGTTGGCGGGACATTGCCATTGAGAATCCAGGCTTGCTGCCGCACATAGCAATGTTCGGGGGCTGTTTGCGCTGCACTCTCCCCCAGCGGCCAACAAATATCCGTTTGCGTCACGCTTGCCGGGCGACGCCGTGCATTCATGCCCGACTGCTTGGGCAATGCCCGGAATACGTCAAACAGGATAGGGCCTGCCGCAGCCCCCCCCAAACTGCCGGGCAAGGGTGTACCATCCGGGCGACCGGTCCACACACCAACGGTATAGTTATCGCTTACCCCAATAGCCCAAGCATCACGAAAACCGTAACTGGTTCCTGTCTTCCAAGCCACACCCGCCGCATTAATACTGCCCTCTGGCGGAGGAATCGCCCGCAAGGTTTCCTGAATAATCCACGCTGCCCCTGCTGACAGCATCCGGCGTTCCTCCAGCGGGTCTTCCTCCACAAAACGCGGCTTAATGCTAATACCGCCACGTGCCAATGCAGTAAAACCACGCACCAAATCTTCCAATGTCGTGCCAGCACCACCCAAAATGACACTCAAATTCGGCTCAGCATGTTGAGGAAAACTAACCACCACGCCACCATGACGTAACCGCGCCACAAACACGCCGGGCGTTAAGCGCTGCAATATATCCACGGCGGGTACATTCAGGGATTGCTGTAATGCCTGCGCCACACTCACTGCCCCAGAAAAATGCCGGAAAAAATTCTGTGGAGCGTAATCATGCAGCTTAATCGGCACATCACTCAGCAAACTCGCCGAATGCAGCAAGCCATCATCCAAGGCCATCCCATACAAAAACGGCTTCAAGGTCGAACCGGGCGAACGCACAGCCTGCACCATATCCACATGCCCAAAACGCTCGGCATTGTGGAAATCCGCAGACCCCGCATACGCCCGCACGTAACCTGTTTTATTTTCAACCACCAATAGCCCGGCAGAAGCCTTTTCCGGCAAACTATTCACACGGGTACGCAATACATTGTCAACTGCCCACTGGATATTCGCATCCAAGGTCGTTTGTAAACGTGACACTTTATCGGCGAAGGCGCGGGTTTTCATGCGCTCCGCAAACAAGGGCGCTTTCATCGGCTGTTGGAAACGCAACCTCATGACAGGCTCATGCATCGCATCTGCCACTGTGTCTTCTGACCACCTCCCCTGTGTCGCCATACGCCGCAAGACTTTATCGCGGTAACGTTGCGCCAATTCAGGGTAGCGGTCTGGACGCAAGCGCGAAGGTGCCTGCGGCAACACGGCTAATAATGCCGCTTCGGCATGACTCAAGGCTAAGGCAGGCTTGCGTAACCACGCAAAACTGGCAGTTTGCACCCCTTCAATAGGGCCTCCAAAGGGCGCAAGATTGAGGTAAAACGTTAGAATATCGGTCTTGCTGTAATGCCATTCAAGTTGCAACGCCCGAAACATCTGCTGAATTTTTCCACTCACTGTGCGTTCATGGGGATCTAAAATACGCGCCACTTGCATGGTCAGGGTAGAGCCACCCGAAATCACCCGCCCCCCTTGCAACCATTGCCAGCCTGCCCGTACTAACGCAAACGGATTAATTCCCGGATGCTGATAAAACCAACGGTCTTCATAGGTCAGCAATGCATCAACATACAAAGGCGACACTTCATCCAAGGTCACGGGGTAACGCCATACCCCTTCACTGTCAGCAAAAGCCCGCAACGGGGTTCGGTCTTGCGCCAGAATCAACACACTGCGCACCCGCTCAGGTTCCGGCAGCGGCCACCACCAATCTGCCAGCATAAACAGCAACAGGCAGAGCAGCGCTGAACCTGCCACCCGGCTCAGGTAGTAACGCATGATGATTGCCTCTTATGGAATCACCAATGTGGACGGCACTGCCCCTACCCCATTCAATTCTGGTCGATACATATCTTCAACATAAGGCGGTGGCACAGCAAATTTGCCCGCTGACACCACCCGTACCAAATAGAACAAGTGATGACGTGTTTTCGCGCTCAAAGGCAATGCGGCGATGTAACGATCATCGCGGAATTCCTGGGTGCGCAACTCGCTACTACCCAGCAACTCTAACACCGGCTTGTCCATCCCTTCCAATTGCAAGCCCTCCAAGGATTCGTTGCCAGACAAATTGGTATTCTCAATTTCAAAGCCTGCGGGCAATAAATCCGCCACTAGTGCATCATTAATGTCAATATTGCTGCTCACCGCGAGATGTGTCAGCAATAATGCCCCCGCCTTAATGCCATCCGGTGAGACTTTCTTGCCATCCAAACTGTACCAGGTGCGTTGCACCTCAATCGGATCACTGTCCGGTGCTGGCACAGTATTGGGATAGCCGTCCACATTCAACGCCAAGTACAAAGGCTGCGGTGCTGTTACCTGAATGCCTTGCTGGAAATCAGCCGTACTCAAGGTGCGGTATTGCGTACCACTACCCGCCAAATCCACGCTGTCCTTGCCGATGGTCAGCGTTGCTTTCCAAGCCGTTTGGGATTTTTCCTGCACTTTCAAACCCGCTAATAAGGTGAACAACTGTTCTTGGGTGCTGAAATAATTACGGTTATGCAACAAATCCACCAACTGATTAATTTCCGTTGCCAATTGCGGCAATTTGGCTTTGTGGCGTAACAATAAGTACAGCACCGCCGCCTGATCACGCAAACTGCTGCCGTAATCACCGAGGTATTTCTGTTCATCACGCACCTGTGCCAAGCCACGCTGAATCGCTTCGTCACCGCGATTACTGTCACCACCCGGTATCATTTGCAAGGCAAGCCCCAGATGCACCAATGGCAAGCCGGAGGCGGCTTTGCTCAAGTCTTTTTCATACATGACTTTCAGCGTCCCCGGCGAAGCCCGCTTCACCCGCGCCAGCACATACCCCGCATAAGCACGGGCGGCGAAATCCACATGCTCTGGCATATCCGAAAACTCATAACGGCTTTCCGCAGCACCTTCACCTTCCTGCAAACGTTCTTCCAGATTTTGGAGTGAACGCTGTAACAACCATTCCGGTACAATAAAGCCCTGCTCTTTGGCATCCAGCAAAAAGTCCACCACATACGGCGTGAGCCAATATTCTTCTTGTCCACCATTGGCATCGCCCCACAATGTGAAGCCACCATTGGCTAATTGCATTCCTGCAATACGTAATAACGCCGCATTCACCCGCTCATTGCGCTCCTTCATTTCCAAGGGTTCCAAACCCAGCGTTTCAGAGACGTTCGCATCTAGGAACAAGTAAGGCCAAGCACTGCTGGTGGTTTGTTCCAAACAACCATAGGGATACTGCAACAAACCCTGCAAGGCATTCCGCAACGGTAGCACCGGTGTTGCTGCCAAACTCAGATTCGCTTTCAAACCAGCCGCTTGAAACTGCTGGATCGTAGCAGCATCCAGCGTCAGTGTTTCACCTGCCGCCAATTCCCGGTTTTGTGCCAAATATTGCGCCGGGTATGCTGGGCGTATCGCCACCTGAAGTTGTCGCCGTGCCGTAAAGCCTTTTCCCGTCAACTCCAGATTAATCTGTGCATTGCCGAGCGCTTGCTGGGCGGATATTGGCAAACGTATGGTTTCGCGCTTACCCGCCGCCAAACTGAGTTCGCGCGTATCCGCCACACCCGATAGCAAGTCATTGCTGCTGAGTTTCAATGTCACCACTTGCGCTTCTGTCGTAGTGTTATTCACGTCCACGCTCAGAAAACTGCTGTCACCAGCGGCAAGAAAACGGGGAGCCGCCAAACTGGCGACCACGGGCGAAGCTACTTTCATTTCACGTTCGGCGCTACCAAAACGTTCCTGTGTGGCAGCGACTGCCATTAAGCGCAATGTTCCGTCGAAACCGGGCAATGGCAGTTCAATTTTAGCCTTACCGTCGGCATCAAACGTCACCGCACCGCTGAATAGCGACACAATCCGCAGATCCGCCTGTCCCAAAGCGCCACCGCGCCGCCCACCAGCAGCATCCCCACCAAAGCGTTGGCGTAAAGGCGCACCTTCCACGCTTTCAATAATCTTACCGTAAGCGTCATACAGGCTAGGCGTGTACTGGTGTTGTGAGAAATAAAACGCTAGCGGATCAGGGGTTTTGAACTCGGTAATGCTCAATACCCCCACATCCACTGCCGCCAAAGTCACGATTGCCTGTTCACCACTGAGATTATCCGCACTGACGGTCACAGTAGTCGTTTTTTCGGGCAAGACTTTTTCGGGAGCTTCAATGCTCAGATTCAAACGGCGTGAATCCCGATCCAATGGCAGGAAAATAACCCCCAAGGCACGGTTGGGCGCAATTTTCTGCTGACTACTGGCAGGGCGGAACGATGTCACAGTGATGTACAAATCATGGCGATTCCATGCCTTCTCCACAGGAATCTCCACCGTCATGCCTTCGGCTGGCAATGTTACCCGTTGTGACCACAACAGCGACTCCGCCTCTACCGCCACCAGTGCTTCACCAGCCGCAGGCGGGGTAATTTTCAACTTGACCACATCGCCAGCCTGGTACTTGGCTTTATCCAGAGCCAATTCAATCTGATCAGGGCGTGCCGCATTGTTCTCCGCCTGCTCCCAATCCCACCCGGCATGAAACGGGTAAACGGCTTTTAAACCGGTTTCAGCGTCTTCGACTTCCAAGCGGTAATAGCCATATTGCACCACAAACGCCGCTTTACCACGCGCATTCTCATCCAAAGTAATGTTTTTCTGTACAGTCGGGTATTCACTGGAAATCTCTTTACGCTGCCAACCTTCGGCATTGTTGTATTCCCAGAAATATTCTTTTTCTTCCCTAACCAAAGTCACGGTAAGCGCCTGGGTCGCAGGCACTGCCTCCCCTGCTGCATTCAATCGCACCAACTCGAAAGCCGCCTCACTATTATCGGCTACCGTGTCTTTGCTGAATAAAGGGCGAATTCCCACCAAATTGGGGCTAGGCCAAAACGGCACATCCAACTTGCGGGTCACGCTGCGTCCGCCGGTTTCGTGCAAACTGCCGATAATGCTCAAGGTTAACGGGGAACTGATGTTGCCCACCAGCGCCGGGCTTTCCACAAAACCACCACCGGTCTCATTTAAAGCCACTTCGGGTAAATCTTCGCGACTCACCAATTTCTCATCGGCTGGATCGCCAAAGTAATAGTCTTTAAATTCGGCAAAGGGATGACGATTCACGCTTACCGTGCGTACTGCGGTCAATTTATTACCACCGGCAGGTGCGCCGTACAAATAATCACCCTGCGCTGCCACCACAAGCTTTTCCCCTGCCGTCAACAACTTCTCTTCTGCACTCAAAGCCAGCTTCATGCGTTCCGGCATGAAATCTTCGACATGAAAATTGAACGTACTAACCGGCGTTTCATCTTTGGCATTGATACGTACTTCTGCTTTCCAGGTTCCCGTTGGGGCATCCGCTGGAATCAGCAAGCGATAGCTGAAAAAACCGAGATCGGCATTGGCAGCCAACAGGTTCTCTTCCAATAACAATTTGGTATCGGGGCGCACGATGCGTAGATGCAGATTTTTTACCGAAACCGCCTTGCCGTCACGGTCACGTAACAATACCGACAAATCCATCGGTTCACCGGGGCGGAATAAATCACGGGTGCTGTAGATAAACGGGGCAATCGGCTTATCCGGCAAACCCGTTACCGCGTATTCCGACAAATCTAACGCCGCATCACGCAAATCTAGGAAAGCAAACTGCGATTCCTGTTGTGCCGTCAGCAATAAATCACCGCTAGGCCGATGTTCAAAACTGACACGACCCTCCTCGTCTGTCTCCAGCGTCAAGGCTTCTTTTTCACCCTGCAACTTCAATTGCACCCCCGGCAACGGTTTGCCGGTATCCAAAGCATTAGCAAAGACTTCCAACCCACGCGCATACAAACGCACATGCAAACCAATATTCGTCACGACGAACTGCGTAATACGGTAAGCCTCATCGTTAAAACGCCCAGGCTCACGCATCACAGCAAAATACACCCCCGGTGTTTTCAGCTCCTGAATGTCTTCTACCGGAATCAACATCGAAGTACGTGCATTCAACTTGGCATCGGTGACATAGCGGCGGGAGTATACACTTTCAGTCACAGCATGAATTTCTTCCAATTGCCACTGCGACAAACGCCCCCCTAAACTGATTTTTTTCAACATATCCGACAATTTGTCTGGCTGCACCCGCAGGAATTCAATATCCAACTCCGACACATTCACCACACGAATCGGCAAACCACCCGTCAATTTGGCAGGCAAAATACTGCCGGTAGTTGCAAAATCAAACGCTGGGCTAATATCACGGGTTTTAAGGCTAGTATCCGACGGTTTTTGCAATTTCAGACCGTTATTACTGGTTACGCCCGGTCTAATTTGCACGCGGTAATCGGTTTGTGGCTTGATATTGCTGAAAAACAGGCGGCGCGACTCACTTGCCATCACCCACTGACCCTCGACCATTTTGCCGTTAGCCGTTAAGGTGATGAAGCTGTTGTAATCCTCTGTCGGGTTGAGGTCTTGTGAAAATGTTACGGCTAATGCAGGACTGGTATCCAAGGTACGCTCAGACACATCTACCACCAGCATTTGCGTCAATAAGGCTTCATTGCTGTATTGCGGGCTAGTAGCGGCTGATGCAGGCGCTTCTGCCCTTGCCTGTCCCATCAATAGCAGTAACAGGCACACCCACAACCACGGTAACACGCGACGAATTTGATAAGCCATTATTGTTCTCCACCCTGCAAGACCAGACGTATTGTATAGAATGCCAGTATAGACTTTTTTGGTACAGAAAAGTTACCGCGCCATCGTGATAATGCACGATACTGACGAATGGAGGTATGAAGGGGACATAAAGAAAGTGGCGACCCTATGGGGATTCGAACCCCAGTTACAACCGTGAAAGGGTCGTGTCCTAGGCCTCTAGACGATAGGGTCGCTGATGTGAACCTGTTGTGTACTACCTGCGTAGCTAGACTTGGAAAAGTGGCGACCCTATGGGGATTCGAACCCCAGTTACAACCGTGAAAGGGTCGTGTCCTAGGCCTCTAGACGATAGGGTCGCTGATGTAAACTTCCAAACCTATTGTTTGTCATCTTCCCGTGGAGAGAAAATGACAATGGTGGACAACCCGGCAAATGTAATCAAAAAACCGAGTGGCACCGCCAGTAAAAACATTTTCGCCAACTCATCGCTGTCTGCAAACATGAAGCCAAATCCGAAGACCAAGCCTACGACTGTTATCACCAGACCAGTGATTAAGCTGTAGCGACCAAGACGATCCATAAATACTCTCACGTCGGTCAATATTGGTGGAGCTAAGCGGGATCGAACCGCTGACCTCTACAATGCCATTGTAGCGCTCTCCCAGCTGAGCTATAGCCCCACGGCGAAAGAGAGGCGAATTCTGAAGTAATCCGCCGTTTCTGTCAAGCGCCTTTTAAAGAATTTGCGAAGATTGCTTTATGCACATCGCCAAGGCTAATAATGCCGACCAACTTGCCCGCTTCGACCACGGGAATTCGGCGAATTTTTTGCACGCACATAATAGAAACCGCCTTCATCAACGGCATCTCAGGGCTGGCAGATGCCACTAACTTGCTCATCAAATCACTAGCCTGCAAACCCAAAGCATCGCTGTAGCCTTTTTCCATCTTCTCGAAATCCGGCACACCCTCTTCGCGTGCCACCTCAGAGATGTCGGGGAACATTTTGCGTAACACGTCTTTTTCAGAAATGACACCAACAACATTGTTGTTGTCATCCACGACCGGCATACCGCTGATCTTGTTAAAGCACATAACCTCAACCAGATCACGCACTGGGGTATTGGGCTTAGCGGTTTTAACGCTGGTATTCATGATGTCTTTGACTTTCATTCATCCTCCTCATTCATGCTAGGTTTTGGTCGTACAAACATAACATAAAATCCCCCATAAATCGTATTAGCTTTGGGAGATATGCCCGCCTAAATCGCCAAGGTACGGATAAAGCTGACCGCCCGTTGAATGCGCTGCAATGCCCGCTCACGCCCGATCAATTCCAAGGTAATTTCCAGTGAGGGTGAAGAAGCACTGCCCGTTACCGCAACTCGCAACGGTGGCCCCACTTTCCCCAGCTTCAAACCTAATTTTTCGCAAGCGGCTTGAATCGCAGCGTGGATACCCTCGCCCTGCCAACCAGCCAAGACTGCCAATTCATCATGCACCGCCTGCAAATTGTCAGCGGTATCCGCCTTGAAATGCTTTTGCACCGCAGCAGGATCAAATTCTGCGAACTCTTCGTAGAAATAACGGCTGATAGCCACCATATCCACCAAAGTCTTGGCACGTTCACGCTGGGCATTGATTACATCAGCTAACGCAGGACCTTGGGATACATTCAGCTTTTGTGCTTGTAAATGCCATTGCAACTGCGCCGCTAACACCGCTACTGGTAGTGTTTTGATGTAGTGCTGGTTGAGCCATAGCAATTTTTCAGTATTAAAGGCAGATGGAGCGCGATTGATCGCTTCCAGTGAAAATAATTCAATCATCTCCTCACGCGAGAAAATTTCCTGATCGCCATTCGACCAACCCAAACGCACCAAGTAATTCAATACGGCTTGCGGCAGGAAACCATCATCGCGGTATTGCATTACCCCCACAGCACCATGACGCTTCGACAAACGCTGCCCATCCGCCCCCAGAATCATCGGCAAATGCGCAAATTTCGGGGGTTCAAAACCCAATGCCCGCATAATATTGATCTGACGCGGCGTGTTACTGATGTGGTCGTCACCACGAATAACGTGTGTCACCTGCATATCAATATCATCCACCACCACGGTCAAATTATACGTGGGTGTGCCATCCGAACGCGCAATAATTAAATCATCCAGTTCGGTATTGCTGATGGTAATTTTGCCGCGCACCAAGTCATTAATCTCCACGACACCCGTTTGCGGGTTACGGAAACGGATTACCGGCTCAATGCCTTCCGGCGGAGCTTCGTGCTGACGGTCACGCCATAGCCCGTTGTAACGCGGATTTTCTTTACGCGCCATTTGTTCTTCGCGCATCTGCTCCAGTTCTTCCTTGCTGCAATAGCAACGGTAGGCGTGACCACTCGCGAGCAATTGCTGAATCACTTCTGCGTAGCGGTCGAAACGCTGGGTTTGGTAAAACGGGCCTTCGTCATGCCCCAAATCCAGCCACGCCATACCTTCCAAAATCGCATCCACCGATGCTTGTGTGGAACGTTCACGGTCGGTGTCTTCGATACGCAAAATGAAAGTGCCGCCCATCTTGCGGGCATACAGCCAAGAAAACAGCGCGGTACGTGCGCCACCAATATGCAAATAACCAGTCGGGCTGGGGGCAAAGCGAGTTCTGACGTTCATGGGCTTCCAGTGAGTAATTTTTAAATAAACCTTAAGCAAAACTGAACAAAAAATAATCGAAATATTCAGTTCAAATTCAGCGCCACCCTCACATAATTATCCGCGTTGAAGGGCTAAACTGGGCTAAAGGGGCAGAAGAATAATAACAGGGCTACGCCCCTTCTTTTTTATTCGGCACTGAAGCGCCTAATCATAATCACAAGTTTCAGGCATTGAAAGCCTTCCTTCGGGAAGGTTTTTTCCTTTCTACGCAACCAAGAAATACGCCAGTGCTTGCAACACCAGCCAAGCATAGACACCCGCCAGTATATCATCGAACATAATACCAAAGCCGCCAGGCACATCGCGATCCACCAAGCGTATGGGCCAGGGTTTCCAAATGTCGAACAGGCGGAATAAGAAAAATCCCACTACAATCCACATCCACCCTGCCGGAGCCGCCAGCATGGTTAACAAGAAACCCGCAAACTCATCCCACACAATGCCACCGTGATCGTGTACACCCAAGCGCCGCGAGGATTCACCGCAAATCCAAATACCAGCCAATGACATCAGCAGCAATACCGCAACATACCCCCAGAGCGGCAACTGCACCAGCAACAAATACAACGGAATCGCCGCCAAGGTTCCAGCCGTTCCGGGCGCGAACGGTGACAAGCCACTGCCAAACCCGAAGGCAAGGAAGTGTACGGGGGAAGAAAAAACCGTTTTTGCCGGTACTGTGACGTGCATGAAGACAAATTCCTATACGCTTAAGGCTTAGGGATTATACACATCTGGCATCAGGTCGCTATAATTGCGCCCCATTACCTAACCGGAAACACAACATGACCACTTACACCTTTATTTATGACATAAACGGTATTGCCGATTTTGAAGAACGGGTGCTCAAAGCCTCCTTACGTCAGCCTGTCCTGGTAGACTTCTGGGCAGAATGGTGTGGCCCCTGTCTGTTCCTTGACCCGGTGTTGAAAGCCGTTATTCCCGAATACCACGGCAAAGTCATACTTGCCAAACTCGATACCGAAGAAGATGAAAACATGAAGCTGGCAGGTCGTAACCAAGTACGCGGGTTCCCCACCGTCATCTTGTTTGAACATGGCAAAGAAGTCGCCCGCTTTAGCAGCGCCCGTAACAAACCATTTGTCCGGGAATTTATCGACACCAACAGCCAAATGCTGGCAAAAGTTAACCCCGCACATCCATAAGACTAGCGTCTTGACATGAGTCATGCCATTATTCCAATAACAAACATTAATAAAAATGATCAACAGTTGAGGGAATGGCATCACCATGAAAATCCATACGCTTTCCTATACCACCGCCCAAGGTTTTTCTGACAATCTACCGACCATGACAGCCGCACAACAGCTTGTCTTGATCTTTGGGCATTCCAGTTTTCTCGATAACCCCGAACCCTTTGCGGTACTGACGGCGCAATACCCGCAAGCGATTTTCATGGGCTGTTCCAGCGCGGGTGAAATTCTCGACAATCACATTCATGACAATAGCCTCGTCATTGCTTTGGTCGAGTTTGAATCCACCACCTTACGCCTCGCACAAGTGGCTATTCATAACCCAGCGGAGTCACGCACCATTGGGCGCTATCTGGCAGATAGCCTCGCACATGAAACTCTAAAAGGTATTTTCACCCTCTCGGATGGCTTGAAAGTCAATGGCAGCGAACTCACCAAAGGCTTTAATGAGGTCGTATCCCCTGCGATTACCGTCACGGGCGGGCTGGCAGGTGACGGCGAACGCTTTGTGAATACATGGGTATTAAAAGATGGCAAACCCACCAGCGGCATCGTCACAGCACTGGGCTTATATGGCAAGGTACAAATCAGTCATGGCTCCAAAGGTGGTTGGAAACCTTTTGGTCCAGCCCGCGAAGTAACCCGTGCTGAAAATAACGTTTTATACGAATTAGGCGGTAAACCGGCACTGGCTTTGTATAAAACCTACCTAGGCGAGATGGCAGCCGGATTGCCCGCCACAGGGCTACGCTTCCCCTTGGCATTGAGCCAACCCGGTGAAGCCAAAGAACTGGTGCGCACCATCTTAGCCATTGATGAAGCCACCCAATCGCTCACGTTTGCCGGTGATATTCCGGTGGGTGCGCAAGCCCAGCTCATGCGAGCCAATCTGGAACAACTGGTGGAAGGTGCGGAAGACGCTGCCCTGATGAGCACAACGGATACCGACAAACCCGTGTTGTGTATTTCCATCAGTTGTGTGGGGCGGCGCATGGTCATGGGTGCGGATGCTGAAGAAGAAGTTGAAGCCGTGCTGGATCATCTGCCAGAAAATACCACGCAAATTGGCTTCTATTCTTACGGGGAAATTTCACCGTTTGCCAAGGGTACTAATACCTGCGACCTACACAACCAAACCATGACGCTCACCACAATTCATGAGTGATTACGGGCGCACACTCCAGCGGCAGTTACGCAGTCTGGGGTTAACCCCGGACGAACCGCCTGATGCCAGCAGTTGGCGGTCCTTCCTCAATCGGGTAGATCACACTTACGATGATCACAAACAAGCTTACTATGTGCTGGAACGTTCGTTAGAAGTATCTTCGCAGGAAATGCTGGCACTCAATGCCTCACTCCAGCGGGAATCGCAAGAAAAAATTCGCGCTCTGCAACAGTCCAAGGAAAAATCGCGCTTCCTCGCCAACATGAGCCATGAAATCCGCACACCGATGAACGGCGTATTGGGAATGCTGGATATTCTCGCCAAAACCCCGCTGGATCCACAACAACAGGAATACCTGCATACTGCCTACAGCTCATCGGAAATCTTGTTGGATGTCATCAATGCGGTGCTGGATCTTTCCAAAATTGAATCCGGCAAGCTGGCACTGGAATGCATCCCTTTCAACCTGCACAAACTCGCCGCCGACATGGTGCTGTTATTCAGTGGCTCCGCAACCAAAAAACACCTGACGCTGAGTAGCTATGTACCCGATGGTTGCCAGGCATGGTTTTACGGCGACCCCATTCGCCTCAAACAAGTGCTGGGTAATTTATTGGGCAATGCGGTCAAATTCACCACCAGTGGCACGGTGGCACTGCGCATTGAACCGTTACAAGAACAATCCGAACAAACCACTCTGCGTTTATTGATTGCAGACACTGGCCCCGGCATTCCCCCTGCACAACAAGAAGTACTTTTCAACGCCTTCAGTCAAGCCGATGAATCCACCACCCGTCTCTACGGCGGCACGGGCTTAGGGCTAACCATTTCCCAAGAATTGGTACACCTCATGGGAAGTTGTATTCGGATAAAATCCACACTAGGACAAGGCAGCACGTTCTATTTTGATCTTATCCTCACGAAACATCACCTGCCAAGCAACCCTGCCCCCGAACATCCACATGCCATAAGCGCCCCTTCTGCCAACAGCGTATTGGAGGGACACCTCCTGTTAGTTGAAGATAATCTGGTGAATATCAAAGTGGCAAAGGTCATGCTCACCAAACTGGGATTGAGCTTCGATATTGCGATGGATGGGCATGAAGCTGTCACCATGCTGGCTAAAAACCGCTACGATCTGGTGCTGATGGATTGCCAATTACCCGGCATGGATGGCTACGAAGCCACTCGCCAATTCCGCCAGATGGAACAAGCACAGCACACACCACGTACCCCCGTCATTGCACTCACTGCCAACGCCATGCAGGGCGACCGCGAAACCTGCTTGCAAGCGGGCATGGACGATTACATGACCAAACCCATATCAATGGCGGGTTTGCAGCAAACACTGCAACAATGGCTGACGCCAACACTCACATCTTAAAATGTTCATCCCCGGTTAGCATCGCAGGACTATGCTGATATTGCGTGAAGAAAAAACCAAAATTCTGCCGCAATGCTGTCAACGTTGCCCCGGAATCCGCGTTAATCTCTTCCACCGACAACAAATTAACCAAACCAAACAGGGGTGCATTATGAACAAAATAACGTTGGCAACGCTTACCGTTGCCTTGTTGCTCAGCGCCGCGAACGCCGCCGCTGCCACTGACCCGGATTTCGACCGTCTGGATACCAACAAAGATGGTTTGATTTCCTGGCCTGAATACGCCGCCAAAAACCCCAAATCCGGCAGACTTGACCCACGACGCATTTTTGACAATGTGGATACTAACCGCGATGGCTATATCGACACGGCTGAATTTGCTGAAATGAAACGCCGCCGCGATAAGCGTAAGCCCTAAACGCGACTATTCCTCATGGAATCTGACGTTTATTTATTTCAGGCAACAGGTAGAATGTAATCATCATCACTAAACCATAACGAGGATTATCGCATGAGCGCATTAGACCGTATCGACCAAGCCGTTAAAAGCAACCCCGTCGTCATTTTCATGAAAGGCACACCGAAAATGCCACAATGTGGGTTTTCCAGCCGCGCTTCCCAAGCATTGATGGCGTGCGGCGAAGAGTTTGCTTACGTTAACGTATTGAGTGACCCGGAAATTTTCCAAGACCTCCCACAATACGCCAACTGGCCAACATTCCCACAAGTTTACATCAGTGGCGAATTGATCGGTGGCTGTGACATTACCTTGGAAATGTACGCAAACGGTGAATTGCAGAAAATGGTCAAAGAAGCCATGAAAGGTGGCGCGGGCGAAGCGGCTTAATTGCGCAAGCTGAGCACAGAAAAAAGGGCTTGATACTGACATTCAAGCCCTTTTTTTTCAAACCGACTTAAGCTGCGGCTTTTTTCTTTTCTTCAGCGGCTGCATGAAGTGCATCATTAATGGCGTAGCCGTAAGAGCAGTCAACCTCAATCCGCACCCGCATTAGACCATCATCGCCCTCGTCCAACATTACCGCCAAGGGGTTACGGCGCTGGAAACGGCGATGCGGCTTGCTTAACCACATGACCCGCATTTGGCTGCTGAACGGAAACGTGGTGCGCAATGCATCAGCGATACCCACAATATGATCAATACGGTTCATCATTGCCGGGGTTTGTGGGAAAACTTTATCGCCCTGACGGTACTGCTGCAAATGGCGCGGGCGTACGTCTTCACCCAACTGCAAAATCGCCAGCATGTCATCCGCGCTGATCTTCCATTCATCCATGTGATTAAGAACGCCCCGTGTTAAAGCGCCCATTTCTTCGCTTGAAAAAGTTTGCATGAATTAATCCCTCTTTTTCAGACCAGCAATCGACATCACTTTCGGCGCACTGACTTCATCAATAAAATGTGGACGCTCTTCACTCACCCCAGCCGCTTGCGCCAACTCACGTTCACGTGCCGCAATCAAGTCGAAACATTTTTTAACATCTTCGACCGTAGCATCGGATAAGGGATAACGCACGGCGGAATCTGAAGGTGTCAGATCGCGAATAATACCGCCGAGGGTTTTACGCATCGCCATCAGGATACGCCTTTCTGTGGAGAATTGTTCTGCTGACATGATTAATATAGCCTGCCTGTAACGCTGCAAAGTGATGACATTATCTTAACAGCTAAGCCAATACCATACCACCAAGGTGGGGATTACCCTGTATCATCAAGCGGTCAGGGCAGCAACAAACAAACCGACCGCTTCCAATAACACAATACTCGCCCCGATCGACTCCCAAGTTAACCCGCCACTCGTCTGTTTCAGGCGCAAACGGATCAGCAGCAGTAACACAAACACTCCCAATAACGGAATGCCAGCCACTAAGGCCATTGGCAATGCCAATAACAACCAAATAAACAAAGAAACATAGGGAAATTCAGACCGAAAATCCTGTGCAAGGGTTTGTCCCGGTGCACTCGGCGTAAACCCAATCAGCGCAACGACCAATAAACGTGCAGCAAGCGGAGCCATCATGATATACAGCCACAATTTGTATTCAATCAACACCGAAAGTGCCGAGAACTTAACCATCATCACCAGTGCCATCACTCCCATGACACCGAAATGCGGTATCGGCAACTGTGCCGCCTCTGCCTCATCCTCTGCTACGGCAGAATCCCCCCCAAAAAACCACACATTAATGCTACGCGCCAAGGCATCCAGATGATGCAATTCACTAATAAACAACCAAGCCGTCAACAAAATCACCGAAGCCAGCATGGGTTCAATGCTTTCCAGACGCCATGCGGTCAGGGCAAGCAGCCCCCCCATTAACGCGCCAATCACCGGAAACCAGACTAAACCACGCCCTTTTTCTTCCGCAGAAAACGCGGAAACCGGCGGTGCAGGCAATAATGTCAGCACACGCAACGCCACCTGAAAAGAACGCAGCACGGCTTTCATCATCCGCAACCGTGCGCCAACAAACTAGCCCACTCACCGCTACGGTCACGCAACACGCGCAAGCGTGTCAACGCACCGTACTCAATGTTTAACGCCAGCAAGCGCTCATCCGGCATTTGCAATACATGCGCGAGAACCGTGCGAATCACCAAAGCATGAGTCACCACCAACACCCGTTCCCCCCGGTACGCACGCCCTAGCTCTGTCCATGCATCCAAGACACGGGCGCGAAAATCGCCAAAACTCTCCCCGCCCGCTGGCGACACTTGAGCAGGGTTTACCCACCATTCTGCCAACTGCTCAGGGTGGGTAGCCATCACCTCTTGTGGATTATGCCCCTCCCATTCCCCAAAATGGATTTCACGCAGGCGTTCGTCGCGTACCAGCGGCAAATCCTGTTTTTGTGCAAACCACTCAGCGAAGGAAGCGCATTGCATCCGAGGAGAAGTAACGACGGCATCCCAGTCTGCACTGGAACGGCCGAATGCTTGTTTGAGCTGCTTCCAACCGGCTTTGCTGAGCGGGGTATCGAGTTCACCACAGAACACATCCCCCGCCTCCACTGCACCGTGTTGCAACAAGCCAACATGGGTAAAATTATTGGCCACTATTGATAGCTAACTCCAACAATTTCGTATTCACGCACCCCGCCGGGAGCCTGCACCACAGCCACATCGCCCTCTTCCTTACCAATCATTGCCCGCGCAATTGGCGAGGAAACCGCCACACGGTTATGCTTAATATCCGCCTCAATGTCACCCACAATCTGATAGGTGATAGTGTCGCCGGTTTCGACCTCTTCCAATTGCACGGTTGCGCCAAATACAACCTTACCGGGATTCATCGCACCCACAGCCACCACATCAATGATTTGCGCCATTGACAACGTGCTTTCCAGTTCCTTGATACGACCTTCGCAAAAGCTTTGCTGTTCACGTGCCGCGTGGTATTCGGCATTTTCTTTCAAATCGCCGTGTTCACGGGCGGTGGCAATCGCCTGAATGATTTGTGGGCGTTCCTCAGTTTTCAAGCGCTGTAATTCAGCCTTCAAACGTTCGGAACCCTTCAATGTTAGCGGTGGTCTTGTACTCATCGCTTCAAACCCCTTGTTCTGTTATTTCCTGATGTAAATCTTGTAAGCAATAAACCTGCTCACTGTCAGTGTAGGCCATCGCTTTGCACAATGCCCGCGCACCTTCAATCGTGGTGGTGTAGGTAATTTTGTGCTGCAAGGCTTCGCGGCGAATCTCAAACGAGTCGCGGGTCGACTGTTCGCCTTCGGTCGTGTTCACGATCAAGTCAATTTCCTCGTTCTTGATCATGTCGACGATATTGGGGCGACCTTCGCGCATTTTGTTGACGATTTCGCAGGTGACACCAACGTTCTGCAATTCGCGTGCCGTACCACGGGTAGCCACGATCTTGAAGCCTTGCCCGATCAACATATCGCCTACTTCTTTCAAGTGACGGCGATCTGCTTCGCGCACACTGATGAACGCCACGCCAGAGGTTGGGTAAACTTCGCCCGCTGCGTATTGCGCTTTCCCGAAGGCTTCGGCAAAGGTTCTGCCCACACCCATGACTTCGCCCGTGGATTTCATTTCCGGGCTAAGAATCGGGTCAACGCCGGGGAATTTAATGAACGGGAACACCGCTTCTTTCACCGCGTAGTAGGACGGAATGATTTCGTTCAACGCATTCTGACTTGCCAAACTTTGACCAGCCATGCAACGTGCTGCGACTTTTGCCAGCGGACGACCAATCGCTTTAGAAACGAATGGCACGGTACGTGAGGCACGCGGATTGACTTCCAGCACGTATACGTCATCGCCCTTGATCGCAAATTGCGCGTTCATTAAGCCGATAACATTGAGGGCTTTGCCCATGCGCACCATTTGCTCACGCAATTGATCTTGAATCGCGACACTCAGGGAATACGGTGGTAAGGAACACGCCGAGTCACCGGAGTGGATACCCGCCTGTTCAATGTGCTGCATAATGCCGCCAATCAGCACGGTGTCGCCGTCGCAAATCGCGTCAACGTCGACTTCGATGGCGTCATCCAGATAACGGTCGAGCAATACCGGCGAATCGTTGGACACAGAAACCGCCGTGGTCATGTAACGGCGCAATTCGTTTTCGTGGTAAACGATTTCCATCGCCCGCCCACCCAGCACGTAAGACGGACGCACTACCAATGGGTAGCCGATTTCGTCTGCCAAGCGTACCGCTTCGTCGATGCTTCTCGCGGTGCGGTTCGGCGGCTGTTTCAAGCCGAGTTTGTGGATCAATTGCTGGAAACGTTCGCGATCTTCCGCCAAGTCGATGGAATCCGGCGATGTACCAATGATCGGTGCGCCCAAAGCTTCCAAATCGCGTGCCAGTTTCAGTGGGGTTTGCCCACCGTATTGCACGATCACACCGTAAGGCTTTTCCAAATCGACGATTTCCATCACGTCTTCAAGCGTCAACGGCTCGAAATACAGACGGTCGGAGGTGTCGTAGTCGGTGGAAACGGTTTCCGGGTTGCAGTTGACCATAATGGTTTCAAAGCCATCATCGCGCAACGCTAACGCCGCGTGGACACAGCAGTAGTCAAATTCGATCCCTTGACCGATACGGTTGGGGCCGCCGCCCAACACCATGATTTTCTTACGGTCGGTCGGGTTGGATTCGCACTCTTCTTCGTAAGTGGAATACATGTATGCGGTATTGGTAGAAAATTCCGCCGCGCAGGTATCGACGCGCTTATAAACCGGACGCACATTGAGCTTGTGACGCGCCACCCGTACCGTTTTTTCGGTTTCGTGCAACAGTTTAGCCAAGCGGCGGTCGGAGAAGCCTTTGCGCTTCAAGTTGCGCATTTCGTCAACGCTAATGCTGTTCAGCAAACGGTCTTTCAAACCGTTTTCCATATCGACCAGTTCTTTGATTTGCACCAAGAACCACGGGTCAATGCTGGTTTGCGCGAACAATTCTTCAATGCTCAGGCCCAAACGGAACGCATCCGCGACGTACAAAATACGTTCGGAACTGGCTTCGGTCAGTTGACGGCGCAGCGTGTCTTTCGCGTCGGGGTCTTGCGGATCAATGCGCTCGTTCAATCCATCAATGCCGGTTTCCAAACCGCGCAGGGCTTTCTGGAACGACTCTTGGAAGGTGCGCCCCATTGCCATGACTTCGCCCACCGACTTCATTTGCGTGGTCAAACGCGAGTCGGCTTGCGGGAATTTCTCGAAGGTGAAACGCGGGATTTTGGTGACAACGTAGTCGATAGATGGCTCGAACGATGCAGGTGTTGCCCCGCCGGTAATTTCGTTGCGCAATTCATCCAGCGTGTAGCCGACTGCCAATTTTGCCGCCACTTTCGCAATCGGGAAGCCCGTCGCTTTGGAAGCCAGTGCGGAAGAGCGCGATACACGCGGGTTCATTTCGATCACGATAATGCGCCCGTTTTTCGGGTTGACCGAGAATTGGACGTTAGAACCGCCGGTATCGACACCGATTTTGCGCAGAACCGCAATCGAGGCATTCCGCAACAATTGGTACTCTTTGTCGGTCAGGGTTTGCGCAGGCGCAACGGTGATCGAGTCACCCGTGTGAATCCCCATCGGGTCAAGGTTTTCGATGGAACAGATAATGATGCAGTTGTCGTTGCGGTCACGCACGACTTCCATTTCATACTCTTTCCAGCCGAGTAGGGATTCTTCCAGCAACACTTCGGTGGTCGGCGACATATCCAAGCCACGCGCCACGATGGTTTCAAATTCCTGCTTGTTGTAAGCAATACCGCCGCCGCTGCCACCCATGGTGAAGGAGGGGCGAATGACCACGGGGAAACCGAGGGTGGCTTGCACTGCACGGGCTTCGTCCATTGAATGCGCCACGCCGGAACGCGCCGATTCCAGACCGATTTCATCCATTGCCACTTTGAATTTCTGACGGTCTTCTGCCATGTCGATGGAGACTTCGCTCGCACCAATCATGTCCACGCCGAATTTTTCCAGCACGCCGTGGCGGGAAAGATCGAGAGCGCAGTTGAGCGCAGTTTGCCCACCCATTGTCGGCAATAGCGCGTCAGGGCGTTCTTTTTCAATGATTTTGGCGACGGTTTCCCAGCGGATGGGTTCGATGTAAATCGCATCCGCCATATTCGGGTCGGTCATAATGGTCGCGGGGTTGGAGTTGACCAGAATGACGCGGTAGCCTTCCTCACGCAAGGCTTTACACGCTTGCGCACCGGAATAGTCGAATTCGCACGCCTGACCGATAATGATCGGGCCTGCACCAATAATCAGAATGCTTTTAATGTCAGTGCGTTTAGGCATGTGCAGCTCTCATCATCTCAATGAAACGGTCGAATACAGGGGCTACGTCGTGCGGGCCGGGGCTGGCTTCGGGGTGTCCTTGGAAACTCAACGCAGGGCAATCAGTGCGTTCGATGCCTTGCAATGTGCCATCAAATAGCGAGCGATGTGTTGCACGGACATTCGCAGGCAGCGTGGTTTCATCGACCGCAAAGCCGTGGTTTTGGCTGCTGATCATGACGCGCTTGCTGTCCAAATCTTGCACCGGATGGTTCGCGCCGTGATGCCCGAATTTCATCTTGACGGTTTTCGCACCACTGGCTAAACCGAGCAATTGATGACCTAAGCAAATGCCAAACGTTGGAACTTTTTGCTCCAATACTTCGCGGATGGCGGCAATTGCGTAATCGCACGGTTCTGGGTCGCCGGGGCCGTTGGAGAGGAATACGCCATCGGGTTTCATCGCCAGTACATCTGCTGCGGGGGTTTGTGCAGGCACGACAGTAACGTGGCAACCACGATCCACCAACATGCGCAGGATATTGGTTTTGATGCCGTAATCGTAAGCGACGATATTGAATTCAGCCGTTGTTGCGGTGGAAGGGCGCGGGGTGGCGGGGTTTAACTGCCAACTGCCTTCTGTCCACACATAGCTAGACTTGACGGTGACTTCTTTCGCCAAATCCATGCCCTTCAAACCGGGGAAGGAACGTGCTGCATCCAGTGCTATGTCTACAGACAGATTTTCACCTGCCATAACGCAGCCACGCTGCGCACCTTTTTCACGCAAAATGCGCGTTAAACGGCGCGTGTCGATGTCGGCAATGGCGACAACGTTATTGCGGGCTAAATAGTCAGGCAGGGATTCTTCCGCACGCCAGCTACTGTATACCGCAGGCACATCGCGCACGATCAAACCAGCCGCGTGGACTTGCGTAGACTCGCAATCTTCCTGATTGACACCGACATTACCAATGTGGGGATACGTCAAGGTAACGATTTGGCGTGAATACGACGGGTCAGTCAGGATTTCCTGATAGCCTGTCAATGCGGTATTAAAGACCACTTCACCCGTGGTTTGGCCATCACAGCCGATGGAACGCCCGTGGAAAACACTCCCGTCTTCCAGCACCAGCAGTGCTTGCTTGTTCAAAAGAACCTCCGAAGTCTACATACGAAACGGGATGAGGCGTGGCTCATCCCGTGAAATTAGTAGGATGGCATTTTACTCTCTGCCCGACAGAGTGTCCATGCACGCTTTCACGGAAACTTAATGCTTATGCGCTGATCTATTGTATTGGAGCAGATGCAATATGTTTATGCAGATACGCTTTCAATCATGCAAATTATATTTTCTTATGTATAATTAGCGAGATCAGGGCTAAATTGGGGAATTTGTCAATCATGAATGCACACGAAAAAGGGTTCATACAAGTATCAACCTTCGACACTAGTAGCACGTCACTATGGGAAGAATTCCGTAAATTGCGGATTGTGGTTAAGCGCCGCGAAAAAACCTTGCTGAGTGTGTATCTGAGCGTTTTTCTATTAGCGTTGTTTGTCACAGAAGCTTTAAACCCTAATTTGGTGAAAAACTTTATCTTAAGTTTTATTTTGGGCTTGTGTGCTGGAGTGATTGCGGCATTTGTTCGCGAAGGCACGGATGCGATTATCAAAAATTCAGACATGCTGGCGCGGGTGCTACCCATTCCGCTGCTAGGCATTGCGCCTGCCATCCCCAAAAAAGCGGGCAATTATGCGTTCCAGAGTGCCGAACGCCCCGATTCAAAAGTGGCAGAAGCGTTTCGCTCCCTGCGCAATAATCTGTTGGTCGTCACGCAACAACAGCGCCCTAAAGTCATCAATGTGACCAGCACTGATGCCTCCGAGGGCAAAAGCAGCACCAGCATTAATCTCGCCACTGCTTTTGCGCAAGCTGGCACGCGGGTATTGTTGATTGATGCGGACTTGCGCCGCTCAACCCTGCACAAGCATTTTAAATTAGACAACACCAAGGGTCTGGGCAATTACTTGGCAGGGCTAGATGATTTCAACAAGCTAATCCGCCCCACCAAGATTGCTAATTTGCAACTGTTATCATCTGGCCCCATTACCCCACACCCGGTGGAATTGTTGTCTGGCGAGCGTTTAGCGCAATTGGTTGCCACCACTGAACAACAAGATGCACCGTTTGACTTGATTATTATTGACTCACCACCCGTGA
Organism: Thiothrix winogradskyi; assembly: GCF_021650935.1. Taxonomy (NCBI): domain Bacteria; kingdom Pseudomonadati; phylum Pseudomonadota; class Gammaproteobacteria; order Thiotrichales; family Thiotrichaceae; genus Thiothrix; species Thiothrix winogradskyi. Next base: position 3,798,516 of record NZ_CP091244.1, read on the forward strand.
TGGGCATGGCGGATGCGTTACTTATCGGCAATCGTGTCCACGCCACTTTGTTAGTGGTCGCTTGCAATGAAACCCGCCGTCGCCCGCTTCATGCCGCGTTTGAACGTTTGAAGCAGGCACGTACCAATATGGTGGGTGTAGTGCTGACCAAGGTGCGTTAAAACACCAAACTGACATTTTCCTTACCCAATAGCTGCCGGAGGTCACGTACCCCGGCATCGTCTAGCGGCACTGTCCACGAACCTGCCAAACGCAGATCGGCGCAGGCTTTAGCGTTACGGTATTCAAGCGTAATCGGAAAACTTCCCGCTGTTGCTGCTGGTTTCAGGCGTTGGCGCAAGGCGGGTAATATGCCTTGTTCCACCTGTTTTTCTTCGAGCCGCAACACCAATTTGCGCAGGAAGTTTTCGCGCACGGATTGCATATTGTGAACTTTTTCGACGCGCAGCCGAGTCTTGCCCGTGCGCTGATCGGTATCGAGCGTGCCTTCCAACACAATACAAGCCTCTTTTTCCAACAAATTGCCGTACTGGGTAAAGGTATCGGTGAAAATCATCACCTCGTAATAAGCGGTATTGTCGTCCAATTGCACAAACGCGCGTTTGCCATTATCGGTGTGTTGCGTGCGCACACTAGCGACCAATCCCGCTAACATCACTGGCTCACGGCGGTATTTGGTGCTGTCATCTTCGGCAATATCCACCAGCTTTTTGCGGCTGCCTAAACCGGCAATTTCCGACTGGTATTCATCGAGCGGATGCCCGGTGAGATACAGCCCCAGCGTTTCTTTTTCCAAACGCAACCGTTCTTTTTCAGGAAATTCCTCGCGTTCTGGCATGGTCGCTTCGGGTGTGGATTCTGCCACACCGCCGCCAAATAATCCGCCGAACAGGTCGGTTTGCCCCGTGCCTTGATTGCGGTTGTATTGTTCTGCCATGCGCATGGCTTCGGGCAGGTATTCGAGCATGGCGCGGCGCGTCCCACCCAGGCTGTCGAAAGCGCCGGATTTGATCAAGGTTTCCAGCACGCGACGATTGACCTTTTGTGTGCCAGCACGTTTGCAGAGTTCCGCCAGTGATTTAAATGCCCCTTCTTTATTGCGTTGTTCCACCAATACACTCAAAGCAGCTTCACCCGCGCCTTTCACAGCACCCAGCCCATAGATAATGCGGTTTTGGTCATCCACCGTGAATTGGTATTCGGAACGATTAATGTCCGGCGGCAACACCTGCAAACTCAATTGACGGCAATCATCCAGCAAGGTCACGACTTTTTCGGTGTTATCCATATCCGCTGACATGACCGCTGCCATGAACGCGGCGGGGTGATGGGCTTTTAGCCATGCGGTTTGGAAGGCGACAAGGGCGTAGGCGGCTGAATGGGACTTGTTGAAACCATATTCCGCGAATTTCTCCATTAAATCAAATATATAGCCAGCCTGATTTTCATCGACGTTATTGTTACGCGCCCCCTCCATAAAGATGGAACGCTGTTTTGCCATCTCTTCTGGTTTCTTTTTGCCCATTGCACGGCGCAACATGTCCGCACCACCCAGCGTGTACTGGGCAAGCACTTGCGCAATCTGCATAACCTGTTCTTGGTAAACGATAACGCCGTAGGTCGGCTTGAGAATTTGCTCTAGGCTCGGATGCGGGTATTCGACCTTAGCAATGCCTTTTTTACGGTTGATGAAATCGTCCACCATCCCCGATTGCAAGGGACCTGGGCGAAACAATGCCACCAATGCCACCACATCCTCGAACACGTCGGGTTGCAAGCGACGAATCAGGTCTTTCATGCCGCGTGATTCAAGCTGGAATACGGCGGTGGTTTTTTGCGCCTTGAGCAGATCAAAGCTGGCTTTGTCGTCCAACGGAATGCGGTTAATATCCACCGACGGCAAACCTTTCGCCGCTTGTTTGCGGTTAATGGTTTGCAACGCCCAGTCGATGATGGTGAGGTTGCGCAAGCCCAAAAAGTCGAACTTGACCAGCCCGATGTCTTCCACGTCATTTTTATCGAATTGTGACACCACGCCTTCGCCGTTTTCTTCGCAGCAAATCGCGGTGAAATCGGTCAAATCGGTCGGGGAAATCAAGACCCCACCCGCGTGTTTACCGGTGTTGCGCGACAAACCTTCCAGTGAAATCGCCAAATCCATCAACGACTTAACTTCTTCATCCTTGTTATACAAGTCGATCAGATCGGGGGATACCAATTCGGAATCTTTTTCGGACTTGGGGGTACGCCCCAGCGCGTCTTCCAAGGTGATACCGATAGTAAACGGAATCAGTTTGGCAATCCGATCCACGAACCCGTAGGGATGACCCAACACCCGCCCTACATCGCGCACCACGGCTTTCGCTGCCATTGATCCGTAAGTGATGATTTGCGAAACCTGATTGCGCCCGTAAGTTCTGGCAACATAATCAATCACTTTGTCGCGCCCATCCATGCAGAAGTCGATGTCAAAGTCAGGCATCGACACCCGTTCAGGGTTGAGGAAGCGTTCAAACAGCAAGTCGTAAGCCAGCGGGTCAAGGTCGGTGATTTTCAGCGCATACGCCACCAGTGAACCTGCACCTGAACCCCGCCCAGGGCCTACGGGAATAGCGTTATCTTTTGCCCACTGAATAAAGTCCGCAACGATCAGAAAGTAGCCAGGGAAACCCATTTCGTTGATAACGTCGAGTTCGATTTTCAGGCGTTCGTCGTACACTTTGCGCTTTTCGATGAAAGCAGGCGTACCGCGTGGAAACCGCTCGCCGAGCAGGAAATCGAGGCGTTCTTCCAAGCCTTTTTCGCTGACTTGGCAAAAGTATTGGGCTTCGGTAAGTCCGTCGGGAATCGGGAATTGCGGCAGGTAGTTTTTGCCCAAGGTCAGCGACACATTGCAGCGTTTGGCGATTTCCACCGTGTTGCTGATGGCGCTGGGAATGTCGGCGAACAGTTCCTCCATTTCGTCGCCCGTGCGCAAATATTGCTGCGGGCTGTAACGTTTCGGGCGTTTGGGGTCAGCCAGCACGTAGCCGTCACGGATGCAGACCCGCGCTTCGTGGGAAGCAAAATCGGATTCGGCGGTGAAACGCACGTCGTTGGTGGCGACCACGGGGATGTCGTGTGCAAGGGCGAGGTCGATGGCGGCATGGATGTAGTCTTCTTCGCCATCGCGTCCGGTGCGTTGCAGCTCTAAATAGTAGCGGTCGGGGAAGGTTTCTAGCCATTCTTGCAAGCGTTTGTCGGCGAGTTCTTGATTGCCGGAGAGCAAGGCTTGACCTATATCACCCTCGCGTCCGCCAGAGAGCATGATTACGCCGTCGCTGAATTCCTTGATCCACTCGCGTTGTACACGCGGTACGCCCAGCACTTGCCCTTGTTGGTAAGCGCGGGATACGAGCTTGGTGAGGTTACGGTAGCCGGTGTTGTTTTGGCACAGCAAAATCGTGTGAAACAAGGTATCCGTGCCTTGTTCGTCTGCCAGCAGCAAGTCGAGGCCGAAGATGGGTTTGATGCCTGCGCCCATCGCGGCTTTGTAGAATTTTACCAAACCGAAAAAGTTGTTTTGGTCGGTAATGGCGAGGGCGGGTAAGTCTTTGCTCGCGGCAACTTTCATCAGCGGTTTGATGCGGATGGTGCTGTCGACCAGCGAGTATTCGGTGTGGAGGCGGAGGTGGACGAATGGGGTCATGCCTCATCCCCCGCACGCAATTCGGTATATTTCTTCGCCGACCCTTTCGCCAATTCCACCGGATATTTACGCCGATTCTGCACCATCTTCTCCCGCACTGCCGCTTCCAAATCAATTCCCAAATCCGCACACAAATACGTCAGGTAGGTTGCCACATCTGCCACCTCGTCACGCAACTGCGGCATGACTTTATCCAACGCCGCGCCCCGGCGGTCTTCCCACTGAAACAGTTCCAGCACTTCGCCCGCCTCTAAGGAAAGCGAAATCGCAAGGTTGCGCGGGGTGTGGAACTGCGCCCAATCACGTTCAGCGCGGAAGTGCATGAGTTCATCCACAAGGTCTTTCGGCAGCATGGTAATGTCCTATTGAATCCAATACGCATTATAATCCCCGAATCAGAACCTGACAGAAGAAAAGGACACTCACAGTGCTGAAATTTCTACCCGGCATTTTATTGCTACAAGCCATCACCGTGGTGTTGGTGTTGATTGCGCCCGCCGAATTGAGCGGCTGGGGCTGGTTACGACTGTTGATTCCTGTCAGCATTGTGGGTGTACTCACCGCCGCCTGGTTCAGTGCAATGGCGGCACACCACAACAAAGATGAAATCAGCCGCTTACAAGAATGCCACGCGAAAGAACGTGAAGCGCTGCGCGTCAATGCCGAACGCGCCAAGCATCGCGTGATTAAACAAGCGCATCAGGAAACGATTCAGGAAGTACGCCGCTCTTCCACCGAAGCGAATATCAAGGTAGGCATCGCGTTTGCGGGTGCTGCCGGTATTGGTGGCTTGCTGTTGCTGACGCAATTCATCACGCTAGGGTTGCTAATGTTGACCACTGCGGGCGGTGCACTCGGCGGCTATGTATTACGCATCCGCCAAGAAAAAGCCAAAATGGAACTGTTACCCAAAACAAAAACCAAACCGCGCCTGATCAATGCCTCACCGACCACTAAATAGCACCACGCCCCATTGTCGCGGGTCAGTCAGGGCTTGTTTGTCTTGCGCCATCCACGCGATTTTGCCATCGCGTGAGCCACCATCGTCATCATCGTTTACTTCCACATTGACGCTTACACGGTCTTTGATAGCCGGGTTCATGCCTAACGCTTTCCAGGGAATCCACGCCTCCAGCACATAGCCGTCGTAAAACGCCCGCATATCAAAGCGGATACTGTGCAACGCCTCCGCAGACATTGGTGCAGAACCTTCCCCCAACACCACTTTCTCACGATCACAAGCAAAGATCAGGTGGAAATCGTGCTTGCCGTCCAGCTTAGCATCGCGGCTATTATCCGTATCAATCAAGAACCCTACGGAATCATCATCCGCCGGGTGTGCCGAATCAAACACCCGCTTGCTGTCGTATACGCGCACGGTCAGAAACAGGAAATCGTCATCCCAGCGCCCCTGCCATTTTCCAAACAGATTACGTTTATCCCATGCCGTGCCTTCCAGCAATAAATCCAGGGTAATCGGGTTTTCAATAAAAAATACCCGCTCCGGGTCAACGGCTGGTCGCCATACAATCAAGGGATCATTCGGATTACGCGGGGCAGTGGCCAGCGGATTATGGGCAGGCTTCGATGGTGCAGGCAGAGGACTAGGCTGATGTGCCGCCATGAAATCCAACACGGCGGCATATTTCGGCGCTTGCTCACGCGGTTGGCGAATGTGTTCCTTTAGCCCCCAACAACCGTACCATTGGCAAATGCGTGGCGCAGAAAACAGCATCATCAACTGCCCGCCAGCTTGTTGCCACCCTTCCAAAAACTCAGTGTAAAGTTGCCCCATGCGCGGATCACGATTGGCAGCAAAAAACAGCGGATTAGGGTGCTGCTCTGGCTTACGGGTAGCCCAATCCACCAAGCCCTGCCCACCCTCATAACCTAGCAATGTCACCCCAAACTGCTGAGCCAGTTGCGCATGGCGTTGCACTTTTTCCAACACTTCTGGCAACGAACGGTAGGAATCTGGCTCGGTAGTCAGATGAAAAATATCCTCCACGGTTTCTGCTTCGCGATAGCCTTTGATATTACCGCCAAAATACGGCGCAATCGCCAGCGCATCAACCGCCTTATACGTATCGTCGTAACTCAGCACTTTTTCGGCAAAATCGGGGCGCGTATCCCAACCACCCAGCACACGCACGAAGCGTTCCCGCCCACCAAATACCTGTTCCCACATTGCAAAAATTTCGCGGGCGCGGATGGTGTAATACTCATAGCCCACGTCGGCAGCATTCAGCCCCAACGCCATTTCAATGCCTTTTTTCTGGGTATATTCGCCGTGGTTAAAGTTGGTATTCCAAATTTCATTGGAATATTCGAGGTAAATTTTCAGTTCGGGGTTAAGATGGTCGCGCACATAGGTGGCATATTCGCGCACATAGTCATCATCAGCCGCGTGTGGCAGGCTGAACCAAGCATCCTTTTGCAAACGGTTAGCCAGTTCCACCATGATTTCCAGCGGTGCGCCGCGAGCGCCATACGTACCGCCCCACGTGGCTTCATCCATGCTGGGGCGATCCTGCCAATGCGCTTCGGGGTTGCGGGTAATGCCTGACATCGGCATGAAGCGGATTGCCTGAAAGTCTTTCATGAAATCCAGATAATCCGGGTTGAAAACGATGCTGGCGTAATGATCCGCAAAGGATAAATACATACCCGTATCCCCGTTACAAGCCGCTGCATCCGCCACCCGCTTCAGTGGATAATGCTGGCAAATACCCCCCGGCAACACAATGCGGATATGACGCACATAATTATCCGGGTTACTGCGGGTAATCACCAGACTGGCATCCAAACGCCCATTATTTCCGGCATCCAAGCTAATAATGTCACGCCCCGGCGCATGGGTAATCAGTTTGGCATCATTGCCATAACGGATTTCACCCTCACCCTCATACAACACGGTGTATTCACCGGCGGGCAGCGCATCAGGTGGTAACTCGCCAAGGAAACGTGTGCCTGCTTCGCCACCGTTGAGGTTACTCGGCCAGCCATTCGCATCGTAAGTCACCGCATCAGCCTTCAAACGCAAGACATTTTCCTGAAACGGATTGGCGGAACGGAACAGATCCACAAAAGGCATACTCGCATCGGTATAACCAATTTCATTGGTATTAATGCCAAGCAAAGAGGCTTGCGGAGATTGGGCTGCTATCGAAGTAGCCGGTGTTGGCGGCGCTCTCACGGCTGGCACGGGCGGTTGTTCCTGCCATGCACGGTATGCATACCAAGCAACTGCCAGTAACACGAATAACGATACGAAAATCAGTAACCACTTGGGGAATTTATGTAGCATCCCGCAAGTGTAGGTTATTTTTCGGCGGCTGCCAGTGCTTTCCTGACCGGGGCAAAACTACGCCGATGAATGGGCGTTGCCCCGAACTCCCGCAAAGCGGCTAAATGCGCTGCCGTGCCATAACCTTTGTGCTTGGCAAAACCGTACTGCGGATACAACGCATCCAACGCCACCAACTCCGCATCCCGTGCCACTTTCGCAATGATCGACGCCGCACTGATTTCAGCCACCGTCGCATCACCACCGATAATGGCTTCCATGTTATACGCCAGCTTCGGACAATGGTTGCCGTCAATCTTCACCAGATCGGGCTGGATATGCAGCCCTTCCAAGGCGCGTTGCATCGCCAGAAACGTGGCTTGCAGGATATTGATTTCATCAATTTCCTCCACTTCTGCCCGCCCTAGGCTCCATGTCAACGCTTTCTCGCGGATTTCAACTGCCAGTTTCTCGCGACGTTTCTCAGTCAACTTTTTGGAATCGTTCAGCCCCACAATCGGGCGTTGCGGATCAAGGATAACGGCTGCGGCAACCACTGCCCCCGCCAATGGTCCACGTCCAACTTCATCGACACCTGCAATCAACACTATGCTTTCCTCAGTACAAATACCGAGGCAGGCGGGATATTGAAAAACACTGTGCTCACCCGCTGAATCTTGAAACCTTCGCGCTGCAAACGTTCAAACAAACGGATTTGCTTAATAAACGGCGTATAGCTCATCTGCACAATCGTCGAGCCGCTATTGAGGGAATCGCGGAACTGTTCCACCAGCTTTTCGGAATAAAACATTCCCGTCACCGGCATACACGACACCATGATGCAATTTGCCAACCCTTCCTCACTTTCATCTATCGGCAGGGTAAAAAAGTCCTTTGCCAACAACGGGGTATCTGCCCCAAAACGCGCATGAAACTGGCGGACAAAATCAGGATGCTTCTCCACAAACGCAAACGGCACGGGGGTTTGCATAAAATATTGCGCTACCACCCCACTGCCCGTGCCAATAAAGATACCGCGTGCATACTGGGAAAAATAACGCGCCGCGACTTCAAACATTTTCGCCCCAAACTTATCGCTGGAACTGATGACGGAGCCGGTGTGTTTGAGTTTGGTAAGGTAGACCATGATGTACTGTCTCTAGGATTTTTTGGTCGGAAAATGGGTAAGAATAGCATGGGCAGCGCTGGCACTAGCGTTTTGTCGTAGTTGCGCGTGCAATGCCTGAAAACGTTGCAAGAGGTATTGCTGGCGTTCGGCTGGCAGATTAAACAATTTTTCTATCGCCTGCACCAGATTCGCCGGTGTTACCTGTTCTTGCAACAATTCCGGCACCAGTTCCTCACCGGCAAGATTATTGGGTAAGGTCACAAACCGGACTTTGAGCAATTTGAACGTGCGAATCAGCCAAGCGGTCAGCGGAGCAACCCGATAAGCCGCCACCATTAAACGTCCGGCTAACATGCCTTCCAGCACCGCCGTTCCCGACGCTAACAGAATATAATCTGCCGCTTGCATCAAGGTGCGGGATTGCCCATTCAATACCGTGAGGATAAGTTCCGGGGCAATATCTTGCCGAATCGTATCCAGTTCCTGCCGCAACCTAGGGGTTGCTGCTGGTGTCACCAAACGCAATTCAGGGTATTGTTGCTGCAATTGCAAGGCAGCTTTGAAAAAATCCGGGGCAAGGCGACGCACTTCACCCAGACGGCTGCCCGGCAAGACCGCCAGAATCGGTTTCGTCAGCGGTAAACCCAGTTGCTCACGGGCTATTGCCTTATCCGCATTGAAACTTACTTCATCCGCCAGCGGATGCCCGACGAATTCCGCCGGAATGCCATGCTCGCGATAAAAATCCACTTCAAACGGAAATAAGGTCAACATTAAATCGAGATTGCCACGCATCTTGCGCACCCGTTTGGCACGCCACGCCCATACGGAGGGGCTGACGTAATGCACCGTGGGAATGCCGAGTGCGTGTAATTTCTTGGCAATGGGTAGGTTTAAATCGGGCGCATCCACGCCAATGAATAAATCGGGTGGATTCGCCTGCCAACGTTGCAGCAACTGTTTGCGGATAGCCAACAACTCAGGCAAGCGTGGCAACACCTCAACCAGCCCCATGACCGAAAACTTTTCCAGCGGAAATAAACTGGCGCAACCGGCTGCCTGCATTTCACTGCCTGCAATCCCTTCAAACACCAACTCAGGACAACGCTCACACAACGCCAAGATCAGACGTGCCGCCAGCAAGTCACCTGACGCTTCCCCGGCAATGATGGCAATACGCTTCATGCCTTAACGAATCAGCCCCCGCTGGCTGTTATGGCAGAAGTCGAGTAACAAGCGAATATCGGCATATTCACCGAAATCCACGTCAATTTTCGCGAGGGCTTCCTGCGTAGTCAGATTGTGGCGGTACAGAATGCGATGCGCCTCTTTAATGCGGTGAATCGCTTCGGTGCTATAACCCCGGCGTTTCAAGCCCTCCAGATTGATGCTGCGCGGCTCGGCGGGTGTGCCAGTCACCATCGCATACGGCGGCACATCTTTCGCAATCGCCGACCCCATGCCAGTGAAAGCGTGTTCGCCAATGGTGCAAAACTGGTGAACCAAGGTGAAACCACCCAAGATTACCCAGTCGCGGATTTCGACATGCCCTGCCAGCGTCGCGCTATTGGCGAAAATCGTGTTATTGCCAATGATGCAATCGTGCGCAATGTGCACGTAAGCCATGATCCAGTTATCATCCCCGATCACGGTTTTGCCTTTGTCTTGCGCAGTGCCACGATTCAAGGTGCAACATTCGCGGATAACATTGCGATCACCGATAATTAATTCGGTCGGCTCACCGTTGAATTTTTTATCCTGCGGAGCAGCGCCCACCGAGGCGAACTGGTAAATCTGGTTTTCCGCACCGATACGCGTCGGGCCGTCAATCACCACGTGCGAACCAATGCGGCTGGCCTGACCGATGCTCACATTCGCACCGATCACGCTATACGCACCCACTTCCACATCATCAGCCAGTTGCGCCGACGGGTGCACAAGCGCCGTGGGGTGAATCAGACCACTCAAGCGGCAGTCTCTTTTTTCGCTGCACACATCAATTCAGCCGACACCGCCAGCTTGCCATCAACCCGTGCTTCCGCCTTGAATACCCACATAATGCCTTTACGCTTCACCAATTCAACGGTCATTACCAACTGATCACCGGGGACAACCGCTTGTTTAAAACGCGCATTATCCACTGCCACTAGCAAGTATAAAGTATCGGTTTGCGGCTCTTCACCCATCGTGCGAAAACCCAGCAAGCCGGTCGCCTGCGCCAAAGCTTCAATAATCAGCACCCCCGGCATAATGGGCTGATGCGGAAAATGCCCGTTGACCCACGGCTCATTGACGGTGACGTTTTTAATCGCGGTCAATGACTTGCCCACTTCGTATTCCACTACACGATCTACCAACAAAAACGGGTAACGGTGGGGCAGGTAATTTCTGATTTGTTCAACGTTCATTGTACCCATAGCGGTTCAAGTACTCCCTTTGTTTTGTAAAGCCGCCAGTTGTTTTTCTAACTCCTGCAAACGGCGTGCTAATTTGTCCAACTGATTAAAGCGTACTGCATTTTTACGCCAAACCGCATTTTCCTCTATTGTAGTGCCAGAAGAATATACCCCTGGTTTGGTAATCGAATGCGAAACCATGCTCGTCCCCGTTACCACAACGTTATCAGCAATACTCAAATGCCCCGCAATCGCACACATTCCTGCAATCTGGCAATGCTTGCCAATCTGCACACTGCCCGCCACAGCGGTACACGCCGCCATGGCTGTGTAATCGCCAATTTGGGTGTTATGCCCGATTTGAATCAGGTTATCGAGTTTAACCCCATTGCCAATCATGGTTGACCCCAGCGCCGCGCGGTCAATCGTGGTATTCGCGCCGATTTCAACATCATCACCCACCACCACATTGCCAACCTGCGGAATCTTAAACCACGTGCGCCGATCGGGTGCAAACCCAAAACCATCCGCACCCAACACCGCACCGGAATGGATAATGCAACGTTGCCCAATCTGGGTATCGGCATACAAGGTAACATTGGCGTGCAACCAACTGCCATCGCCAATCTTGCAACCTGCACCAATCACGCAACCGGCTTCAATCACCACATCCTCACCCAGTTCAACCCCCGCACTGATCACCGCACTAGGGTGAATCGCGGGCACAGGGCGCACCATAGGGTAGAGCAAACCCACCGCTTGCGCATACGTAAGGTAAGGATTGGTGCTGATTAAACAATTACCGTCATAGGCTTGCGCCATATCCGGCGGCAAAATCAGCGCACTGGCTGGCGAGGTCTGCAAATAATGGCGGTATTTCGCATCACGGATATAGCTAATCTCACCCACTTGCGCCTTGTCAATGGAAGCAACCGCATACAAACGCAACTGTGCGTCACCTTGCAGGATAGTACCCGTGTGCTCAGCTAATGCCTGTAGCGAAACTCCTTCCGGCATGGCAATCACTCCTGTTTACCGGGCACGGGTGTTGCTGCGGTTTGTGCCTGAAATTTTTGTTCCAAATGCTGCATAACGGTAGCCGTTATATCAATACGGTCGCTGGCGACAATATAATTGCTTTCACGTAACACGAGGTCAATTTTTTCCCGTTCACGCACTTCAACAATCGCCTGCACAATCTCCGCCTGCAAAGTATCAATCGCGCTATCGCGGGCGAGACGGACTTCTTCACGAAAGTCCTCCATAGCACGGGCGTAATTGCGTTGCAAGTCACGTAACTCACGTTGGCGTTCCACTTTTTCAGCACCCGGCAAGACACCGGATTGCAAACCTACAGCAAGATCGTCCTCTAATTGCCGGATAACTTTCTTATCAGCTTCCAGATTTTGCTCGCGCGGCACGAAATCCACCTTCAATTTCGCATCCGCTGCTTTAGACTGCGGCGCATTCGCCAATAACTTGGCAACATCCACAATCGCAATACGCACCGGGCGTTGCGCCACCTCATCGGCAACAACCGCGTGCTGCCCCATTAAGAGCAACAGCCCACAGATGCATAATGCGCTTAACTTCAACATGGCTTAGAACGATGCCCCGATACTGAATTGTACTTTCTGCTCTTTATCGCCTTCTTCTGCATTCAACGGCTTCGCATAACTGACCTCTAACGGACCGATTGGTGACAACCATACTGCGCCAACACCCGCAGAATAGCGTAACTCACCCGACTCAAAATCACCCGAGTCATTAAACACGTTACCGCCATCAACGAAAGCACTCATTTTCAACCCTTTGACATCTTCTGCCAATGGCACAGGAAACTGGACTTCAGCCGTCGCTGTCACCATCAAATCGCCGCCTGTCGGGTCGTCTTTTTCATCACGCGGTCCTAATGTGCTTTGGTCGAAACCCCGCACACTGTTAATACCGCCTGCGTAATACTTATCAAAGAATGGCAGGTTATCCAGATCTCCACCGGTATTGCTGGTGCCGACCTTGCCTTTCACCGCAAAGGTTACGTTATCGGTCAGCGGCTTATACGCTGCCCCATCATAGCTTAATTTCTGGTATTGCAAGTCACTGCCCGGCGCTGCCGCTTGCAAGGAAACTCGGTGACGCTGACCTTCGCTTGGGAATACTGTCCGGTTACGGGTGTCGTGCACATAGCTAACCGTCACCGGTATCTGATTGTATTCATCGCCATTCGTCGCCACGAAATCTTTAATCCGTTGTGCCGGTTCAGTACCCAACACAATTTCGCGTTTTTCCGCACCGATACTGGCATACACGGAATCATGCTCACTAATGGGTACAGTGTAATTGACGCTACCACCGTAACGGTTAGACGCATAGCTGGCAATATCTTCCGCCTCGGCATCGTATTCTTTGTAATAACCGCTGAAACCACGGCTAATACCATCGGGTGTATGGTAAGGATCAGTATAGCCAACGCTGTAATTTTTGTTGACCTTGCTGTTATCAACGTTCAAATCCAGCTTTTTACCTGTCCCCATGAAATTATCTTGGTTGAGGTTGACGTTAAATAACACACCCTGCGATTGTGAGTAACCCGCGCCTACCCGGAACTGGTTAGAAGAGCGTTCACTGATGGTGACAATCAAATCCACCTGATCTTCAGTGCCTGCCACAGGTTCCACTTCAATCTTAGCTTCTTCGACGTAAGGCAGACGTTGCAAGCGGGTTTTGGAACGCTCTACCTGCTCTTTCGAGAACCACGAGCTTTCTACCTGACGTAACTCACGACGGTATACTTCATCCTTGGTACGGTTGTTACCGCGAATGTCGATACGGCGGACATAGGTACGTTTACCCTGATCGACTGACAGCAAGATACCGACCTGCTTGTTGGTTTCATCAAAATCCGGGGTTGCTGCCACTTTGGTGAAGGCATAGCCTTGCGCACCAAGCTGATTGGAGAGATTTTTACGGGTCTCTTCCAGTGCTTTTTGCGAAAACACTTCGCCTTTGCGTAACTTAACCGACTTAGCCAATTGTTCTTTGGATAAGCCGGGATTCCCCGCCACGCTTACCTCACCGATGCGATACTGTGCACCTTCGTTCACGCTGACATTCAGGAAAATATTTTTCTTATCGGGTGACATCGACACATCAGCCGAGGTGATTTCAAAATTGATATAGCCACGGTCACGGTAAAAACTGTTCAGGGCATCCAAATCCGCCATCAGCTTTTCTTTGGAATATTTATCGCTATCGCTCAAAAACGGAATCGAAAATGCCCCGCGTGGCCCGGATTCCAGTTGTTTCAACAATACCGATTCCGGGAAAGCTTTATTGCCGATAATTTTGACTTTCTGAATACGGGCAACATTGCCTTCATTGATATTGATATTGACCGCTACCCGATTGCGCGGCAAAGCTTCAATCGTGGTATTAATATCAACACCGTAATGCCCCATGCCTTGATACTGCTCAGCCAATTCGCGTTGGATGGTCGCCAAGGCAGCCTTATCAAGGGTATCACCTTTGCTGATATTGCGCAGTTTCAACACTTGCATCAATTTGTCAGTGGGAATCTTGCGGTTGCCTTTAATGGTCAATTCACCAATGGCGGGGCGTTCCACCACCGTTACCACCAACACATCACCGCGCCGACCAAGCTGCACATCTTCAAACAACCCTGTCTGGAATAAAGAACGGATTGCTTCAGCCGATTGCGCATCATTAAACTGTTCACCGACTTGCGCAGGTAAGTAATTCAATACGGTACCCGCAGCAATACGCTCCAAACCGTTTACTTCAATGTCGCGGACTACAAAGGCAGCCGCCCAAGCAGCTTGAGAAACTGCCAATAAACAGCTCACAGCCGAAATTACAAGAGTGTGTTTTTTCATAATTAATTTAATAACCGTGTAACGTCATTATACAAGGCAAGCACCATCAGTCCGCCAATGATTGCCATTCCCACCCGAAAACCGACGGCTTCCGTTTCTGCCGACACCGGGCTACCTTTGATCCATTCAATCAGATAATAAAACAAATGCCCACCATCCAACATCGGAATAGGCAGCAAATTCAATACCCCAAGGCTAACACTTACAATCGCAAGAAACCCCAGGTAAACCGTAAAACCAATGGAAGCGGTAACACCGGCATATTGCGCGATAGTCACCGGTCCGCTGATATTCTTCAAAGACACATCCCCGGTCAGCATCCGTCCCATCAATTTTAAGGTCACGACTGACATCTGCCAAGTTTTCTGCATTCCACGCCACAGCGATTCGACAACACCATACGATTGGGTGAAATAAACTTGCTCGCGCAAACTCGCAGGCGGTGAGGCTAATTGCGCTCCAATGGTAGCAGTCTCCACGCCACTCGCCGGGTTAATACGCGGGGTAACAGTCAAGGTTTGCGAATTGCCATTACGTTCAACCGTTAAGACCACGGGTTGATCGGCGTGTTGCTGAACATGCTCAATGAAAGCACGCCTACCGGTTGGCTTCAGGTCATCAATTTGCAGAATCTTATCCTGTGCTTGCAAACCTGCCTGCGCTGCCGGTGTATCCGGTAAAACCGCATCAACCACCACATCGTAAGGCGGCAACCAGGGATTCAAACCCAGCTTATCCAACGCGCCCGCCTCCTCATCAAACATCGCCACCTTACTCAAATCCAGTTGGCGTTGCAGGGCTGAACCATCCGTTGTTTTCACACTGAACAACAACTGCGGGGATTTCAGATACTCATCAATCAGCAACATGCGCATGTCTTCCCACGAAGCCGTCGCAATGCCGTTAATGGCGGTCACTTCTTCGCCGGGCTGGAAGCCTGCCGTCGCCATCGGGGAATCTTTCACCACATCGACATACGGGCGCATCGCATCCTGACCGATCATATTCACCATTGCATAAATCAGGATAGCCAACAAGAAGTTAGCCACCGGCCCTGCCACCACAATCGCCGCCCGCTTCCACAATGCCTGACGGTTAAATGCTCGTGGCAAATCCTTCTCAGGGATTTCACAACCCTCTTCGCATTCGCGCTCATCCAGCATTTTGACGTAGCCACCGAATGGCAAGGCAGCAACCACGTATTCAATCTGATCAGCATCGTTAGAGACGCGCCGCCACAGCGGTTTACCAAAACCGACCGAAAAACGCAGGACTTTAACACCCAGTTTACGGGCGACCCAGAAATGTCCGAATTCGTGTACTGTTACCAATATACCAATTGCGACAAGGAATGCAGGAATTATGATTAACAAGTTCATGATTTAATGTATTTTCTTGTTTTTTATCCAGGATAGTGAACGCAAACGGCTTTCCTCATCCTGAATAAGTATCTCTTCGAGGTTCATCGGCGTGCCAGTGGATGCCGTAAGCATCACATCCCTTACCAGCATCGGAATATCGGTAAAACCGATTTCGCGCCCCAGAAAGGCTTTCACTGCCACTTCATTCGCCGCATTCAACGCAATCGTGGCATAACCACCGCGCTCATGAGCATCATAAGCCAGTTGCAAGCATGGAAAGCGTTCCCTGTCAGGCTGTTCAAAATCCAATCTTGCGGTCGCAAACAAATCCAACGGTGCTACCCCTGACGCTAAGCGCTCAGGCCACCCCAAGGCATACGCAATCGGGGTACGCATATCCGGGTTGCCCAATTGCGCCAACACCGAACCATCATTATAGGACACCATCGAATGAATAGTGCTTTGTGGGTGTACCACCACTTCCACCCGCTCGGCAGGCAAACCAAATAACCAGCAAGCCTCAATCACTTCCAGCCCCTTATTCATCAAGGTAGCCGAATCGACCGAAATCTTTTGCCCCATCGACCAGTTCGGGTGCGCAACGGCCTGTTCCGGGGTAATCGCCTGCAAATCACGCGCCGACCAAGTACGGAATGGCCCACCCGAAGCCGTCAATAAAATCTTTTCTACGCCATTCTTACCATCAGTCGGTAGACACTGAAACACCGCATTGTGTTCACTATCAATCGGTAATAATTCCGCGCCATGCTCACGCACCGCATCAATGAACAATTGCCCCGACATTACCAGCGCTTCTTTATTCGCCAACATTACCCGCTTACCGGCTCGCGCTGCCGCCAAAGTCGGCACCAAACCCGCCGCACCAACAATCGCCGCCATCACGTAATCGGTGTCAGGGCTGCTGGCAACTGCATCCAAGGCTTCCGCCCCCGCCAATACCACCACCTCACTGCCCACCGCTTGCAAACGTTGTTCCAGCAAACTGGCGGCTAACGGATCGACCATCACCGCATAACGCGGCTGAAACTGCTGGCATTGCTCAAACAGCTTCTCCACATTGCTATTAGCGGTCAGTGCGTAGACATGAAAGCGCTCAGGGTGACGCGCCAACACATCCAAGGTACTAACCCCGATACTGCCACTCGCGCCTAAAATCGTAATGCCTTTAGATGCCACGCGAAATCCCCAGCCACAATAAACCGAGTGTGAATAACGGTGCTGCCGCTAGTAAGCTATCAACACGATCCAGAATCCCGCCGTGTCCCGGTAAAATGTTCCCGCTATCCTTCACCCCAGCTTCGCGCTTCAGCAAACTTTCAAACAAATCACCTGCCACTGACATCAGCACCACAAACATGGAGAGCGCCATGAAAATAACCGTTTTACCCTCAGGAATATCCAGCCAAAAACCGGCTAACCCTGCCCAAATAGCGGTGACGATGACAGCCCCCGACACGCCCTCTTTGGTTTTACCGGGGCTTAAATCGGGTGCCAACTTATTTCTACCCAGCTTACGTCCGGTGAAATACGCCGCTGTATCTGCCAAGGCAATCAAGGTAATCAAATAAATAACGTAGGTGTAATGCATCACATGCAAATGCATCAACGCATACCAAGCGGGTAACAACACCAAAATGCCCGATAAACGCATCGCCAGCGCGTGTTTCTTATAGAATCCCGCATTGCGTGGATAGACCTTCAACGCCACCAGAACCAGCAGCCACACCGGAATGCTCACCGCCAAGACCCAAACGGGATCAGGACGAATAAACACCAAAGGAATCGAACCGGTCAAAATCATCATTGCGCCAGCCATGCGCTTTTCAGGCAGATAACAACCGGTCAGCCCTGCCCATTCCCAAGCACCTAAGCCAACGATGAACATCAATGAAAACAAGCCAAACAACTCGATTGGCAGGAACACGATACCGGCAAATACCAACAAAATCAGCACCAGCCCCGTAATCACCCGTTGTTTAAGCATGTTTCCCTCCCGATACCTGTTCGCCTGTCATACCGAAACGCCGCTGCCGACACGCAAAATCCGCAAAGGCATCACGCAAGCATTGCTCGTCAAATTCCGGCCATAATACATCCGTGAAATACAATTCCGCGTATGCCAATTGCCACATCAGGAAATTACTGATGCGTTTTTCCCCACCTGTACGAATAAATAAATCGGGTTCAGGCACGCCATTAGTAGACAATAAACCACCAAACGTTGCCTCATCCAACGTCACTGCGTCCAACTCACCGGCAGCAATACGGCTGGCAACAGTGCGCACTGCCTGCAAAATGTCCCAGCGCCCACCGTAATTCGCAGCAATCAGCAAACGCATTCCGGTACAACTGGCGGTCATTGCCTCCACTTGCTGGATTTTTTCTTGCAAACTAACAGAAAAACCACTGCGGTCGCCAATAAAACGCATTTTGACATTATGCCGGAACAAAGCAGCCGATTCGCGCTCCAGCGCGGACATGAACAATGACATCAGACCGCTGACTTCCTCTTCGGGCCTACGCCAATTTTCACTGCTGAACGCGAACAGTGTCAGGCATTCCACCCCGGCACTGCTGCAACCACGGATAACTTTGCGAGCCGCTTCGACTCCCCGGTGATGCCCCATCAAACGGGGGAGGTAGCGTGATTTCGCCCAGCGCCCGTTGCCATCCATTACAATAGCAACATGGCGGGGAACCGCATCTTTTGGCGTTGTATTTGTCATTAAGGCCCCGTGCCAACGCCACCCGGTGAACAGGTGGCAACTGTTGTCAAACTTCCATCAGTTCTTTTTCTTTCTTTTCCAGCACTGTTTCCACCTCTTTAATGAACTGGTCAGTCAGTTTCTGGATGTCATCCGCTGCGCGGCGTTCTTCGTCTTCGGAAATCTCTTTTTCTTTAAGCAATGCCTTGAAATCGGAATTGGCATCACGGCGAATATTGCGGATAGCAACCCGTGCTCCTTCCGCTTCTGCCTTAACCACTTTCACCAGATCACGGCGACGTTCTTCGGTTAACGCGGGTAACGGTACGCGGATTGCATTGCCGTCATTCGCAGGATTCAAGCCAAGGTTAGACGTTAGAATGGCTTTCTCGATCTTCGCAGCCATTTGCTTTTCCCACGGCACAACTTTCAAAGTACGCGCATCTTCGGTACTCACATTCGCCACTTGGCTAAGGGGAACGTCCGAACCGTAGTAATCGACCGTCACCTGATCCAATAAACTGGGGTGCGCCCGACCGGTACGAATCTTTGTCAAATCATTGCGTAGCGCGTCAATACTTTTGTGCATCCGCTGCTCTGCATCTTTTTTAATGTCTGCAATCATTACCTTAAACCTCAACCAAAGTTCCAACATTCTCGCCACAAACAATTGCAGCAAGCGCCCCCGGTGCGAACATATCAAACACACCGAGGGTCAGTTTATTGTCACGGCACATTACCATTGCCGTTAAGTCCATCACGCCCAATTGGCGCTGGATTGCGTCCTCGAAGGATAACCGATCAAAGCGTTTAGCCGCAGGATTTTTTTTCGGGTCAGCATCATAGATACCATCCACTTTAGTCGCCTTCAACAGCAAGTCACATTGTAATTCAACCCCGCGTAAGCTGGCAGCCGTATCCGTCGTAAAAAACGGGTTGCCACTGCCTGCTGCGCAAATAACGATGTCGCCCTGCTCCAAATAACGGCGGGCTTGATGCGCGGAATAACGTTCGCCCACCTGATCAATGCCCAAAGCTGTCAACACGCGGCAATTAGCACCAAGCTTTTCAAGCGCGTCTTGCATCGCAAGGGAATTCATCACGGTTGCCAACATACCCATCTGGTCGCCACGCACCCGATCCATGCCTTTTTCTGCCAAGCCAGCGCCACGGAACAAATTACCGCCACCGATAACAATGGCGACTTGTACGCCTGAACGTTGCACAGCAAGGGCTTCACCTGCCACACGGTAGAGAATGTCGGGGTCAATGCCGGAATCTTGGTTGCCTAGTAAGGCTTCACCACTGAGTTTGAGAAGAATGCGGCGGAAACGGGGTTCGGCGTTGGGTATGTTAGATGCCATAGGTGAGCCTGCTGCTAGTGTTAAATAAAACGAGTGTATTTATACAGGTGACAGCAAAAAGGGGCAACCAGTGCCCCTTTTTGCGCGAAGTGCCCAAAGGCGCTTCTTTAGTTCCCTGCCGCCGCAGCCGCTTGCGCCGCTACTTCCTCAGCAAAGTTATCCTGCTTCTTCTCGATGCCTTCGCCAACTTCCAAACGCACGAACTCAGCAATGGTCGCGCCTTTGGATGCCAGCAAATCGCCAACGGTTTGATCAGGGTTCATCACGAACGGCTGACCCACCAAGGTGATTTCGCCCAAGAATTTCTTCATGCGACCGACAACCATCTTTTCAGCGATTTCACGCGCTTTGCCGCTTTGCATTGCGATGTCGATCTGAATTTCGCGCTCACGCTCAACCATTTCAGCCGGAACACCGGATTCGTCAACGCAAGCAGGACGGCTAGCTGCGATGTGCATCGCAATGTGCTTGCCCATCTCATCTTCGCCACCTTTCATGCTAACCACAACGCCGATTTTTGCGCCGTGTTGATAGGTAGACAATTGACCGTCACCCGCATCAACCCACACCAAGCGACGCACTTGCACGTTTTCACCGATTTTAGCAATCAGTGCAGTACGGCTAGCTTCAGTCAATGCTGACAGTGCTTCCACATCCGCCACATTGTTTGCCAGTGCAATTGCGCCAACTTCATCAGCAAATGCCACGAAGAAGCTGTCTTTTGCTGCAAAGTCAGTTTCGCTGTTGACTTCAACCACGGCTGCACGTTTTGCATCAGCCGTCAGTGCAATCACAACACGACCTTCCGCAGCAACACGACCGGCTTTCTTGTCAGCTTTCGCTGCACCGGATTTGCGCATCAGGTCGATAGCCGCTTCCATGTCACCATTGGTTTCAGTCAGGGCTTTTTTGCATTCCATCATGCCTGCGCCAGTACGTTCGCGCAGCTCTTTCACCATTCCAGCAGTAATTGCCATTGAGGTAACTCCTTGTTTGAACGGGCTGACTTATTCGCCAGCAGCGTCAGTGGTTTGTGCTTCGTCAGCAGCAGCTTCTGCTGGTGCTTCCGCTTCCGGCATTGGCATAACCGCAGCAGCGGTGTGACCTTCATTGATCGCATCAGCAGCCGCAGAAACGTACAATTGGATAGCGCGGATTGCGTCATCGTTGCCTGGAATCACGTAATCAACACCTTGCAGGGAGTTGTTGGTATCGACGATACCAATGACCGGGATACCCAGTTTGTTTGCTTCTTGAACTGCGATTTTTTCGTAGCCTACGTCGATAACGAAAATTGCATCCGGCAAGCCGCGCATGTCTTTGATCCCGCCAAGGCTGCGTTCCAGCTTTTCAGCTTCACGGGTCAAGGTCAGGATTTCTTTTTTGCCCAATTTCTGGAAGGTGCCGTCTTCAGCCATACGCTCCAGATCTTTCAAACGCTTGATGGATTGCTTGACTGTTTTGAAGTTAGTCAGCATCCCACCCAACCAGCGATGGTTGACGTAAGGCATTTTGCAAGCAGTGGCAGCTTCGCTGACCGCATCACGCGCGGAACGCTTGGTGCCGACAAACATAACTTTGCCGCCTTTAGCAGCTAACTTGCCAATGAAGTTAGTCGCATCATTGAACATTGGCAGTGACTGCTCAAGGTTGATGATGTGAATTTTGTTACGCTCACCAAAGATGAACTGACCCATTTTAGGGTTCCAGTAACGGGTCTGGTGACCGAAGTGAACGCCAGCTTCGAGCATTTGGCGCATAGTAACTTTAGGCATGATAAGCTCCTGTATTGGGTTATGCCTCCATACATCCCAACAAACGCAACCTGTTTTTCGGTCAGGCACCCTGCGTGTCGTGTCGATGTATGTGTGGATTAAATGTAAAACTATTTGCGGAATTCGCGGGCGCTTTATAACATGAAACGCTTTTGAGTGCTACCGGGAACAACCACAAATGGCAAAGACACAACGCGATCAAACAATAACGATCAAAACGGCGGACGAAATCGCCAAAATGCGGGTAGCAGGTAAGCTGGCAGCCGATGTACTGGACATGATTGGCGAGTGCGTCAAACAGGGTGTCACCACCGATGAACTGAATCAAATCTGCCACGATTACATTGTGAATGTGCAGCAAGCGATTCCAGCACCATTAAACTACGGTACACCGCCCTTCCCTAAATCCATCTGTACCTCGCTCAATCACGTTGTGTGCCACGGCATTCCCGGCGACAAGAAATTGAAAAGCGGCGATGCATTGAATATCGACATTACTGTCCTCAAAGATGGCTATCACGGCGACACCAGCAAAATGTTCCACGTCGGCGAACCGACCATTGCGGGCAAACGCTTAAGCCACATTACCCAGCAGTGCATGTATCTCGGCATTTTAGAAGTCCGCCCCGGCGCACCTTTCGGCAATATTGGCAAAGCGATCCAACGCCATGCCCATGCGCACAACTACACGGTGGTCGAAGAATTCTGCGGGCACGGCATTGGCAGCCGTTTCCACGAAGCCCCGCAAATCCTGCACTACTACAGCAAAGACAGTGACAAAATCGTTATGGAGGCGGGGATGATTTTCACCATCGAGCCGATGATTAACCAAGGCAAACGCCACCTGAAAATCCTCCCGGATAAATGGACTGCCGTCACCAAAGACCACAAACTTTCCGCACAATGGGAACACACTGTGTTGGTCACGGAAGAGGGTTTTGAAATCCTCACCCTCCGTACCGAAGAAGCTAACTGGCGCGACAGTCTATGATTCAAACCAATGCATTGCTGGATGTTTACACCCAGCTCCTGGCACGTGAGACGTTACGCACCGCCGATTACGCCCAAGCAATACGGGATGCCCGCAAATTATTGGGGGAAGCATTTCACGCAGGCAGCGACATTCGCATCCTGCTGCGCGATCACGCGGAATTCATCGACACCCTGTTACAGCATTTGTGGGGGCTGAACGGCATTCCCCAACATCACCGTGCTACGCTGATTGCAGTGGGCGGCTATGGCAGGCGTGAACTCCACCCCGCTTCCGATGTGGATTTGCTGATTTTGCTCACCGAAACACCGGGCGAAGAATGCCGTGAACGGCTTTCCAGCTTTATCACCCTGTTGTGGGATATTGGCTTAGACGTGGGTCACAGTGTACGCACCTTCGATGAATGTTTAGAAACCGCCCACGCCGACCTTACGGTCATCACCAATTTAATCGAATCCCGTTATCTCTGTGGCAATGAGCCGCTGTTCCAACGTTTACGTGAAGCAATTTCCCCCGCCCACATGTGGAGCAGTGCAGAATTTTTCCAAGCCAAACTCGAGGAACAGAAAAAACGTTACCTCAAACTAGGCGACACTTCACACCGGGTTGAACCCAATCTCAAGGAAGGTCGTGGCGGCTTGCGGGATATTCAGACCATCGGTTGGGTCACACACCGCGAATACGGCACGATGTCCTTACAAGAGCTGTACGAAAACCGGCTATTGGAATACGACGAATTCCAAACCTTGCGCGAGGGTCGTGAGTTTCTGTGGCGCATTCGCTTTGCCCTGCACCAACTCGCCAACCGCAAAGAAGACCGTTTGCTGTTTGATTATCAGCGCACATTGGCACACCTGTTTGGGTATACCGACGATACCGATAATGCAGCGGTGGAAGCGTTTATGCAGCGCTACTACCGCACGATTACCGATCTGGAACGCTTAAACGAGATGCTGATGGGGATTTTCCGTGAACGCATTCTCACGCAACACCCACCCTTGCCCGAAATGTTGGGTGAGTGGTATCAAAAGCGCGGCAACCTGATTTCGGTGAATTCGCCCGATGTCTTTGTGCTGTACCCGACAGCGCTGCTGGAAATTTTCCTGCTGCTGCAAATGATACCGGGCGTCACCGGGCTGACCCCCGATACCACTCGCCTGATTCGGCATAATTTGCACCGTATTGATGCCAGTTTCCGGCAACAAGCCCGCCATCGGCAACTCTTCATCCAAATCTTACGCCAACCCAAAAGCATTACGTTTGTAATGCGCTTAATGAATCGCTACGGCATTTTGGCGGCGTATATCCCTGCGTTTGCCAATATCGTCGGGCGGATGCAATACGATTTGTTCCACATGTACACGGTGGATGAACACACCCTGTTTGTGGTGCGCAATGTACGGCGTTACAGCACCGCACTGGGCGCTCAGGAATTGCCCTTGTGTGCTGAAGTCTTTAAAACTTTGCGTGACCCAGAAATTTTGTACCTGGCAGGGTTATTCCACGACATTGCCAAAGGGCGCAAAGGGGATCACTCGGTATTAGGCGCGACCGATGCTTACGATTTCTGCCGGGAACACGGTCTTAATTTGCACGATGCCTCGCTGGTCAGTTGGTTGGTACGTCATCACTTGCTCATGAGCATGACCGCGCAGCGCAAAGACATTAGCGACCCTGCCGTGATTCACGAATTCGCGGGCATTGTGGCATCGCAAAGCCGTCTTGACTGCTTATTTTTGCTCACCATTGCGGATATTCGCGGCACCAACCCCAAACTCTGGAACAGTTGGAAACAATCCCTGCTGCATGAACTCTACCACTCCACCCGCCGCTTATTGAGCAACCGTACCCTGCTGACCCACGAAAGCCAGTTATTGATCGAAGAAAAGCGCAATGCGGCACTCGAACCGCTGTTACAGGAAGGCTTTAGCGCTGCCGAATGCAGCGCACTCTGGCAGCAATTCGGTGCTGATTATCACCTGATGCATTCGGTGGAATCCGTGCTCTGGCATACTCGCCACATTCTCACCGAAGCGGCACTCAAACCCACTCTGATCCACATCCGCCGTACTGTATCAGGCAGCAGCAACGTACTGTTTGTCTACACCAGAGACCGCGACGATCTGTTTTCGCGGGTAGTCGCGTCGTTGGAACAGCTTAACCTCAACGTGGTGCAGGCACGCATTGTCTCGACCACCGAAGGTTTCGACCTGTACACCCTGCACATCCTCGGCCCTGACAATCAGCTCATTATCAGTGACGTTGACCAACAACACATCATTGACACCTTATCCAACAATCTGGAACGCGACCAACCCTACCATCACAGCCATCGCAAACCGCGCATTTTGCGTAACTTCGATGTACCCACCCGCATTTATTTCAGCCAGCAACCCGAAAAAAATCTGACCTTGCTGGAAATCAATGCCGGTGACATGCCGGGTTTGCTGTCACGCCTCGGTGAAGCAATGGATGGCTTGGGGCTGCGGGTACACAACGCCCGCATCAATACCCTCGGCGAACAAGCGCAGGATATTTTCTACATCACCACCCGCAACTGCGAAATGATTGTGGATGAAGCGCAACAAGCGCACATTCGGCACACGCTGGAACAAGCCTTGCAACTCCATTAACCACACTTGATTAACCATGAGAACCGCCCATGACCCACACGTGTGACCTCTTACCCCCCGGCATTTTAAGTGTCGAACAGGCGCAAACCCACATTCTCGGCAGCGTTACGGGGTTGCAAGCCAGCGAAGCCGTCACCTTGTGGCAAGCGCAGGGGCGCATTCTGGCGCAAACCGTGTGCGCACCGTTGGATGTTCCGCCGCACCGCAATTCTGCGATGGATGGTTACGCCCTGCGTCATGCCGATCTTGCCAGCGAGAAACCGCTGCAAGTAGTGGGTGCATCCTTTGCCGGTCGCCCCTTTGTGGGTGAGGTACAGCCCGGTGAATGTGTGCGCATTATGACCGGAGCGGTCGTCCCAGACGGTGCAGACAGCGTGGTCATGCAAGAAAATGTGCAACGTGATGGCGACAGTATCCGCATCACCAGCAGCCTGACGCACGGTGAAAATGTGCGGCATCCCGGCGAAGACATGCGCACTGGCGACACGGTTCTCGATGCTGGGCGCAAACTGAATGCGGCTGACCTTGGCTTGCTCGCCTCGCTCGGCATTAGTGACGTTAGGGTATTACGTCGCCCACGAGTCGCCTTTTGTTCCACTGGCGACGAACTCAAAAGCATTGGCGAAACCTTGCAACCCGGTGATATTTACGACAGCAACCGCTACACCCTGTACGGCTTGCTGCAAAATCTCGACGTGGAAATCATCGACCTCGGTGTGGTGCGCGATACCCCGGAAGCGGTGGAATATGCTTTTCAGCAAGCCATGCAGCAAGCCGATGTTTTCATCACCAGCGGCGGCGCATCGGTCGGGGAAGCCGATTACGTCACGTCCACACTGGAACGCTTGGGGCAAGTGAATTTCTGGAAAATCGCCATGAAACCGGGCAAACCGCTGGCGTTTGGTACCTTGGGCGAATGCGTATTCTTTGGGCTACCCGGCAACCCGGTGTCAGTCATGGTAACGTTCATGCTGTTTGTGCGCCCCGCGATCTTGCGGCTGCGCGGCGAAAGCCTGCCCACTGTGCCGGAATACACCGCGCTGTGTACTACCCCACTGAAAAAAGTACCGGGGCGCACCGACTATCAACGCGGCATTTGCGAGCGTGACGCACACGGGCAATGGCAAGTCCGCAGCACTGGCGGGCAAGGCTCCCATATTTTGCGCTCCATGAGTCAGGCGAATTGCTTCATCGCCTTGCCACGGGAGGCGGGGAATTTGGAAGCGGGAGCGGCTGTGACGATTATACCGTTTGAGGGGTTTTTGTAGGCGTTGCTTTAAGATTTTCGGGAAATCTTCCTTATTGGAAGGAAGATTTTCCGAAAAACACCCTCATAATCATCCATATAGATCGGGCTTCAGTCCTACATTGTTTACCCAGTTAAAAAGCGTTTTTCGTCAGAAAAGCAATGACACTCACCCACGCTTTACACTATCATTTCATCATAATAATTAATTCTTATAAGCGAGTAAAATCATGTCACAAGCCTCAACGGTAATCGACACTGCACCCCATGAACTCGACATTCTCACGCAAGCCGAATATCAGGAACGGCAAGCAGACCAGCTTATGCGGGAGGTCTTTGGGAGTGAGGCACGAGCGGGGGCTACTGGGGATTTGATTACCCGTTTCATTACCTCCTACGAACAGCATAAAAACGACATGCCGCTGGAACAGTGGCTGGTTAAAGCGCTTAATCATTTTCCTGACCTTTGGCAAGATCGGTCAGAAGCAGAGGTAACCGCCCGTAGCATTATCACGAGCGTAGAACGCAATAATGCCGCGATGGTGTCGTTGCATGAACATCTGGAGAAAGGGAAAAGTCGGGCAAGCTGGATTGCCAAACGTATTGAGGAAAGTGCGAAAGAGGCTGGTATTACCGATGTTGCGGCGTATGCAGCAGAAATTCATGAGGGTTTACGGCAAGCGGATCAGCACACCGCTGAATCACTGGCAGATAATAATGAAGCAGTGAAGACATTTTTACAATTTGCGGGCAATGAGCGCGTTGCCGCCACTTGGAATGATGTGAGCCGTATTGATTATGCACAGTTGCTAGACAAAGATGCTCGCCGCAATGCCACGTTAAACGCGGCTAAACAAGGCGCAAGAATTCTAGGGGAACGATCATGGAATTGGATAACCGGCAGAAAAAATCCTTCAGTCAGTGAAGACATGCAGCGGTTTTTTGAGAGTTCGCTGCACAGTGCCAAGCACGTTGGGGTTCAAGTGGCAGTGTCTGGTGGGATGGTGGTTGCGGTCAAAAAGGGATTGGTCGAAGGTGTTCTAAAAAATACACCCATTGCCCCCTTGGTCGATATGGTGACAATGGGGATGTCGAAAGCCAAAGTTCTCTATAAATTTGCCAAGGGTGAACTCACAGCAGCAGATGCGCTAGAGGCTGTCGCCGGAAATGTCATTGCGACAGTTGCCTCCAATGTTGCCACAGTGATTGCGACGAAAGGCGCGAGGGAACCTCTAAAAACCCACTGATACCCACACAAATGTGAGAAAATGCTCATCTGAGCCACCGCCCCGTTACTAGCCATGCCCAAGAAAAGTGCCATCAAAACCAGTCTGTTTGCCGCCGAAGAGCGTGAACAGAAACTCGACCGCAAGGGCGACCTGCTGTCCACGCTGAACCAGCACGTCAACTTTGTCGCCTTGGCAGCAGAAATCGACCACATCGCCCCACGCCCAAGTGACAAGCGAGGAGGCCGTCCACCCTACCCAACGGAACTGATGGTACGGGTCTTGGTGTTGCAACACCTGTACAACCTGTCGGACGAGGCATTGGAATACCAATTGCTTGACCGGCTGTCGTTCCAACGGTTTTGTGGCCTGCGTCATTCCAGCACGATCCCGGATGCCAATACCTTGTGGGTATTCCGTGAACGGATCAGTGCGGCAGGTGGTGCGGATGCCCTGTTTGATGCCGTCCAACGGCAATTACAACAACACGGTTTTATTGCCCGTGGTGGTCAAATCGTCGATGCCACGCTGGTGGAAGCCCCTAAACAACATTTCCACAAAGAAGAAAAAGCGCTGTTGGAACAAGCGGCAACACCCGCTGGCTGGACACCTGCCCAACGTCGCCAAAAGGATACGGAAGCAAGCTGGACGAAAAAACACGGCAAAAGCTACCACGGCTACAAACTCAGTATCAGTGCCGATCGGAAATACAAACTCATCCGCAAACGCCATATCAGCACCGCCAAAGAGCATGACACCAACCATTTTGAAGCGGTGCTTGACCGAGCCAACACCAGCCGTGACGTATGGGCGGACAAAGGTTATGAAGACCAATCCCGTGAACAACGCCTCAACCAAGGTAGCTGGCGGTTACACATCCAGCACAAAGCCAAGAAAGGCAAGCCGCAATCCGACTGCCAGAAACGCCGCAACACCCGCATCGCCAGACCCCGCGCACGGGTTGAGCATGTGTTTGGGTCAATCTGTGCGATGGGTGGCAAAGCCATCCGCAGCATTGGGTTGGCACGGGCAGTATTCGGCCTCAGCATCAAAGCAACCGTGTATAACCTGCGTCGGCTCTGTTCGCTCAGAGAGGGCGGAGTTGTGCCCATTTGATGGAGAAATTCCCGAAAAAACAGCAAAAATGCGGAAAAACAACCTGATTGTGGCTTGGTGTGCTAAAAATTGAGATGGGTTGGTGTTTTTTTAACAAAATGCCGATAGGCCAACGCTAACCGTTGCAATACGCCGGGTTTTTAGAGGTTCCCGCGAGTGTTGGTGCTTACATTGGCTCAGTTTTCGGTCCCGTGGGTACAGCCGTTGGGGGCGTGATTGGAGGTGTTGTCGGTGCTATCGCAGGAAGTACAGTAGGGAAAGCCATTTATGAAGGCGGCAAGAAAATTGTCAATACGGTTGCCACTGGCATCAAAAAAGCCGCCAATACCGTAGCAAAGGCTGTGAGCAGCGTCGCTAATAAGGTTGGTGGTTTCCTAGCAGGATTATTTAGTTAATAACCGAGGTGACTAATAATGACAGTTTTGAAAAAAATTAAGTTTGATTTACCTATCGATAACATAAGAATAAAAAACTTAGAAGAATTACGCGAGCATTTTTCAGTGGAAATTCTGAAAGTCTATCATGATGGAATTCTTGAAAAATGGTTGCAATCACGCAGTTATTCAGACGAATTCAATGCCATTCAGAACTTAAAGAAAACGCATGTATCTGATCGTCTTTTATTGGAAAGGCTGCACAACATTTTTTCCACAAGAACAATCATTTCAGGTAAATATGTAATACACGAAAATCGTACAGTCACTGATACTAAAACCAAGCTAATATGGAAGCAAGATAGTGAAGTAGGTCAATACACATGGAGTGATGCAATGGAAAAATTTAGCCATAATGTCCGCTTTGCGGGCAATAATGACTGGCGAATGCCAATGATTGAAGAACTGAAAACATTGATTGATAAAAATCATTGTCCAACAATTTACTTGACCGCTTTCCCCGATACCCCATCAGCGGCATTTTGGTCAGCATCTCCTCATGCTTACGGCGCATTATATGTCTACTTCGGTAACGGTGACGACATCTGGGGAAATAAAAACAAGGAGTATCGAATCCGGTTAGTGCGTAACGGACAGTAATCTTCTAGCACTATTAACAAAAAATCATCAAAGAAAAATAAAAGAGCAAAATAACAATGACCATTATAAAAACAATAAAATTCGACCTTCCCATTGATGGCACAAAAGTCAAAAACATCGAGGAACTCCGCGAACATTTCACCGTGGAGATTCTGGAGCTATATAATAACGGAATACTCTTGAAATGGTTACGTGCAAGAAAAAATATTAAAGAAGTCAGCCGTTTAGAAGCAATACCTGTAGCACTGCCATCAAGTATTTCTTCATTAAAAGCTTTATGTGATATTTTTAAGGTCGATACAGATGACATGATTCTCTCTGCTGCACTTGGGATGCCTCCCGAAAAAATGGAGAAAAACTTCCCTGAAATAAAAGCACAATACCGAGCCATTGCAAAAGCTGAGATAGAAGCCAAAGCTAAAGAATCAATCGTTTCAGGAAAATACCTTATCCATGCAAATCGCATAGTCACTGATACTGAAACTAAGCTAATGTGGAAACAAGACAGCGAAGTGGGTCAATATACATGGGATAATGCAATGAAAAAGTTCGGAAAAAACGTCAGCTTCGCGGGTTATAATAACTGGCGGATGCCAACGATTGAAGAACTGAAGACATTAGTCGATAAGGAGCACTCCCCGACAATTGACCTGACCGCCTTCCACAACACCCCAGCGATGTTTTGGTCGGCGTCTCTTCATGCTAGCAATGGTGACTACGCATGGTTCGTCAACTTCGACGTCGGCAGCGCCAGCTGGTACTATAAGTATGGCGCCTTTCAGGTACGGTTAGTGCGTAGCGGACAGTGATTTTGATTTTTGCCTTTTTATCAAATTGATGCACTACAAGAATAAGTTCAAAGGATACCGCCATGCAAACACTAACAGACACCATTCGCGCCCACATCGAGTCACATTATCCGCTACTGTACCTAATCACACACGAGGAAAAAGAAGCAGATGACCTGATTACCAATCTCTCCGAAGATCGGAAAATCACCGAGTGGAACATGGCACAAGGTTTGGTGAACTTCAAAACCAAGCAACCCTTGTCAGAATGGAGTGATCTTGCTGCCGCATTGGATAATCTACTGGCGTGGGATTTTTCCGAAGCAGAACACACGATTGTTATCCGTGATGCACATTTAGGGCTAAAAGATCAGCCCGTAGCGGTTGCCCGTTTAAAAGCGTTAATCAGCAAAATTCTGACGGATTCTGATGTGACCGCGACCGTATTTTTAATATCGTCACAGCCCTACATTCCGCGTGAACTAGAGAAATTCATCACGCTATTCGACATGCCACTCCCCAACGAAGCCGCGATCCGCGCCTTAATCCTGCAATACACCGAGGCTTACGACCAAACCATCACCGATGAAGATGTCACCAAATTAGCGATGGCATTCCAAGGCTTAACCCGCTACGAAATCGGGCAATTGATCAACCGTGGCTACCAACGCGACGGCAATATCGGCATTGAAGACCTCGACCTCGTGCATTCCGAAAAAGCCCAAATCATCAAAAAAAGCGGCATCATGGAAATGCTAACGGTACGCGAAAAGCTCGAAGACATCGGCGGCTTACACAACCTCAAACCGTGGCTACAACAAAAAGCCAACGTGATGAACGACTGGTCAGCCGCCCGTAAGTTCGGCGTAGAAATGCCCAAAGGCGTGATGATCGTCGGGATGCCCGGTTGCGGCAAATCCCTCACCGCCAAAGCCACCGCCGCCCTGTTCAACCTGCCGCTACTCAAGCTCGACATGGGCGCACTCATGGGCAAATACGTCGGCGAAAGCGAAGGCAATATGCGCCGTGCCATCCAAGTTGCCGAAGCCGTCAGCCCCTGCGTATTGTGGGTCGATGAAGTCGAAAAAGCCTTCGTCGGCATTGGCAGCGGCGGCTCAGGCTCAGAAGTCGCCACCCGCTTATTCGGCTATTTCCTAACGTGGATGCAGGAAAAAACCTCACAAGTGTTCGTCATCGCCACCGCCAACGACATTTCCGCCCTGCCCCCAGAATTGTTGCGCAAAGGGCGTTTCGACGAAATTTTCTACGTGGATTTCCCCAACAAAGCCGAACGCATCGACATCTTCAACGTGCATCTAAAACGCCGCAGTAAACTCAACAGCCGCATCGACATTGGGCAACTGGCAGCCAAAACCGAAGGTTATTCCGGCGCAGACATTGAATCCGTGGTAACAGAAGCCATCGAACAAGCCTTTGTCGACAACCACGCCGAACTCGATACCGGACGTTTGCTGGCGGTCATCCAAGCCACACACCCGTTGAAAGAAGTCATGAAAACCAAGGTAGACGAATACCAAAAGAAATTTGCCGAGATGAAGATCAAGAAGGCATCGAAAGGCTGATAAAACCCGTAGGGGCAGATCCCTGTATCTGCCCCTACCAAGGAAACCGAAAATTCATGTCCCGTGGGTATCTCAATCCAAACGCTGCAAATACGCCGCCCCACCCAATGAACGCATCTGCCGCAAAATCCGGTTCTGCCGCGCTCGCACATAACCGGACGGCTTCACCACGCTGTATTTGCGCGGTGCAGGTAACACCGCTGCCAACAACGCCGCATCCGCTGCTGCCAACTTACCGACCGGCTTTTTCAACAAATACTGACTCGCTGCACCCACCCCATAATCTGCATTGCTGAATTGTGCGGTATTCAGGTAAACCTCCAGAATCCGCTCTTTCGACCAGAAGATTTCCATCACGCTCGCAATGCCCCATTCCAGTCCCTTACGCACATAACTGCGCCCTTCCCACAGGAACAAATTTTTCACCAATTGCTGGGTAATGGTGCTGCCGCCACCTTTGCCACGCCCGCGCATTTCGGCACGAATCGCCGCCTCCGTTGCCGCCACATCAATGCCCCAATGCTCGGCAAAACGCTGGTCTTCCGACGCAATCACTGCAATTTGCATGTGGCGCGGAATCTCCTCCAAACTCACCCAATCGTGGCGCACAAACGGCGTTTCCGCGCTAAAGATTGCCACTATATCTTGCCGCAACATAAACGCCGACGTCGGCACTGGCAGCCAACGAAAAATCAGCAACCACACACACAAAGCCACGAATAGCAGCAACGGCACGCGCCACAGCCAGTGCGCCCAATGCTTGGATTGTCCAACAGTTAACAGGTCATACAGTTTCATAATGGCGCGTATTATGTCACAACAAATCCCCACTCGTGCGATACGTGCTAACATTCGCGTTTCGTTTTCAGCAGAAAAAGCATTATGACGACGGCTCTCGACATTCAAGGCTTACAAAAAACCTACGGCAACGGCTTTATCGCCCTCAAAGGCATCGACTTGCGCGTGGAACAAGGCGACTTCTTCGCCCTACTCGGCGCAAACGGCGCAGGCAAATCCACCACCATCGGCATTGCCAGCTCCTTGGTGAACAAAACCGCAGGCAAGGTCAGCATTTTTGGCTACGACCTCGACACCCAGCGCGAACAAGCCAAAGCGCAAATCGGGCTAGTCCCGCAAGAATTCAATTTCAATATCTTCGAGCCAATCGTCGAAATCCTCGTGAATCAGGGAGGCTATTATGGCATCCCGCGTGCCGAAGCCTTTGCCCGTGCCGAAGTCTTACTCAAACAACTCGGCTTGTGGGACAAAGCCCGCGATCAAGCCCGCACCCTCTCCGGTGGCATGAAACGCCGCTTAATGATTGCACGTTCCCTCATCCACCAACCACGCCTGCTAATCCTCGACGAACCCACTGCTGGCGTTGACATTGAAATCCGCCGCTCGATGTGGGAATTCCTGCGCAAACTCAACGCCGATGGCACCACCATCATCCTCACCACGCATTATCTCGAAGAAGCCGAAAGCCTGTGCCGCAACATCGGTATTATCGACCGAGGCGAATTGATCGAAAATACCAGCATGAAACAACTCCTCAACCGACTGGATACCGAAAGCTACGTGTTCGACCTTGCCAGCCCCGTGGATATATTGCCAACCACCAGCAACCTCTGCCATTTCACCCTGCAAGATCCGACCACCTTGGAAGCCGTGTTCCACAAAGAACATTATTCGCTCAACAAAGTCTTCGCCTTCCTCAATGAACACGGTGTCGTGGTCAACAGTATGCGCAATAAAACCAACCGCTTAGAACAGCTTTTCATGGATTTGGTGGAGAACAATAAGCAATGAATGCACAACAACTCTGGACAGCCTACACCACCATTCTGGTCAAGGAGGTACTGCGGTTTGCACGGATTTGGGTACAAACCATCATCCCACCCGTGATTACTACCGCGCTGTATTTCGTGATTTTCGGCAACCTGATCGGCTCGCAAATTGGCGATATGGAAGGGCATAGCTACATCGACTTCATCACGCCGGGGTTGATTATGATGACGGTGATTACCAACTCCTACGCCAATGTGGTGTCGTCGTTTTACGGTAGCAAATTTCAAGGCAATGTCGCGGAAATGCTGGTCTCGCCCATGCCGAATTGGATCATTCTGGCGGGTTTTGTGAGTGGCGGGGTGGCGCGTGGCTTGGCGGTTGGGTTCGCTGTTACCTTGGTATCCTTGTTTTTCAGTACCTTGAGTGTGCAGCATATTTTCATCACGTTTACGATTGTCTTACTGACGTCGGTGCTGTTTTCGCTGGCTGGGGTGATCAATGCGGTATATGCGAAAAGTTTTGATGACATCACCATTATTCCGACCTTTGTGCTGACACCGCTGACGTATTTGGGCGGGGTGTTTTACTCGATTGCGATGCTTTCACCGCTGTGGCAGAACATTTCCTTGCTGAATCCCGTGCTTTACATGGTAAATGGCTTCCGTTATGGCATTTTGGGCGCGTCGGATATGTCGATCTGGCTGAGTTACGGGGTAATCATGGGCTTTATCCTGCTGCTGGGTGGGTTTAGCCTGCATTTATTGAATAAAGGCATTGGGATTCGCAGTTGAGCGTGATCATTATTGGCGGCGGCCCCGCTGGGTTGATGGCTGCCGAACAGCTTACCAATGCCGGTTATGCGGTGGATTTGTACGATGCCATGCCGACGCTGGGGCGCAAGTTCTTGCTGGCAGGCATTGGCGGTTTGAACATTACGCATTCTGAACCGTTTGAGGCGTTTTGCAGCCGCTATGCTGAACGTGAACCGCAATTACAACCGCTGTTGGCACGCTTTGGCGCGGAGGAATTGCGGGCGTGGTGTGCCGAATTGGGCGTGGAAACGTTTGTTGGTACGTCGGGGCGCGTGTTTCCTAATGAGATGAAAGCTGCGCCGTTGTTGCGGGCATGGTTGGCACGGCTGAAACGGAATGGTTTGCGGGTGCATCCACGTCATCGTTGGATGGGGTGGGATGCGCAAGGGCAGCTCGTATTTGAAACATCGGGGAAAGAACCCCCTCCTAACCTCCCCTTATCAGGGGAGGGACAAGAAGGCGACGCACCTCTTCACTCCTCCCCTGATAAGGGGAGGCTGGGAGGGGTTTCTTCTCCCCCCGTCATCCTCGCGCTCGGTGGCGGTAGCTGGAAAAAACTCGGCAGCGATGGCGCATGGGTCAAGCTGCTAACCGACAGTCACATCCCCATTGCCCCCTTAAAACCTGCCAATTGCGGCTTTTTGTGTGCATGGAGCGCACACCTCAGCAGCCGCTTTGCCGGTTCACCCCTAAAATCCGTCACTTTACGTTTCACCGATTTGACGGGGCAAACCGAAACGCGCATGGGTGAAATGATCGTCACCGCACGCGGTGTGGAAGGCAGCTTAATCTACGCCTTCTCTGCCCGCTTACGTGACACGCTGGCTGCACACGGCTCAGCCACATTCCATCTGGATTTGCTCCCCAACCACAGCCACACCCAACTGGAAGCGGCCTTACACAAAAAACCTGCCAACAAAACGCTGGGCAACTTCCTGAAAAGCTCTTGGAAATTGGACGGGGTAAAAGCGGCATTGCTGTTTGAAACGCTGGATAAAGCGCACTGGCAAAATATTCCACTGCTGGCGGCAACCTTAAAAGCCATTCCCATCACCGTGACCGCCACCACGCCAATAGACGAAGCGATCAGCACCGCAGGCGGCGTACCGTTTGAAGCCTTGGATGAGAATTTGATGTTGCGGCACTTACCGGGGGTCTTTTGCGCGGGGGAAATGCTGGATTGGGAAGCGCCGACAGGAGGCTATCTCCTGACGGCGTGTTTCGCCAGCGGACGAGAGGCTGGGAATGGCGTCATCCGCTGGTTAACATCGGTCAGTGACAGGCGTCCAGTTCCGCAGCCGTAAAGCCCGGCATCCGTGCCGCCATGATCGCATTAGTGAAGGTCGCACTCGGACGCATCACGGCTTTGGTCTTGGCAGAATCCGCAAAGAAATGACCACCTATATCCACAGGATGCCCTTGGGCGTCCTTCAGCTCTGCCAAGATGGTGGCTTCATTGTCCGTCAGGATTTGCGCCAGCTTGCTGAAATGTTCCGCCATTTCTGGCTCTTCGGTTTGCTTGGCAAGCGCTTGCGCCCAATACATCGCCAGATAGAAGTGATTGCCCCGCGTATCCAGCTCACCCGTGCGCGGTTTCGGTGACTTGTCACTCAACAGCACATTGCCGATGGCTTCATCGAGGGTTTCAGACAGCACTTTTGCCTTATTGCTGCCGTATTGTCTGGCGACCTGTTCAAAGGAAACCGTCAGTGCCAGAAACTCACCGAGGGAATCCCAGCTCAGATGGTTCTCTTCCAGCAATTGCTTCACCAATACTGGCGCAGTACCACCTGCACCCGTTTCATACAAACCGCCGCCTTTCATCAAAGGGACAACCGACAGCATTTTGGCACTGGTGCCTACTTCCATAATCGGGAACAGGTCAGTCAGGTAGTCGCGCAAAATATTACCAGTAACGGAAATCGTGCTCTTGCCACGAATAATACGCTCCAGACTGAAACGCATCCCACGCAGCGGTGACATAATGCTAATATCAGTACCGGTCAGATCATGATCCTTCAGGTAAGTTTTAACCTTCTTGATCAGCTCATATTCATGCGGGCGGTACTCATCCAGCCAGAATACCGTCGGCAATTGTGATTCACGCGCCCGTCTGACCGCCAGCCCCACCCAGTCACGCACTGGCAGATCTTTGGTCTGGCACATACGCCAAATGTCACCAGCTTCCACGTTTTGCTCAATCAGGACATTGCCCTTGTCGTCCACAATACGTGCCACGCCATCTTCTGGAATTTCAAACGTCTTGTCATGCGAACCGTATTCTTCGGCTTTTTGCGCCATCAGACCGACGTTCGGCACAGTACCTAATGTTCTGGGGTCGAACGAACCGTGGGTTTTACAGAAGTTAATAATCTCCTGATAAATACGCGCAAAAGTACTTTCCGGCATTACTGCCTTGGTGTCTTTCAACTTACCCGCCGGGCCATACATTTTGCCGCCATTGCGGATCATGGCTGGCATCGAAGCATCCACGATGACATGATTCGGGGAATGCAGATTGGAAATGCCTTTGGCGGAATCCACCATTGCCAGTTCTGGGCGGTGTTCGTAGCAGGCATGAATATCGCGCTCAATTTCTTCCCGCAGCGAGGTCGGCAGCGTGGCAATCTTTTCATACACACTGCTCATGCCGTTGTTCGGGTTGACACCCAATTCCTTGAACAACTGACCGTGTTTTTCAAACAGCTCTTTGTAGAAAATCTTGACGCAGTGACCGAACACAATCGGGTGCGAGACTTTCATCATGGTGGCTTTCACATGCAGCGAGAACATGACGCCCGTTTCCTTCGCGTCATCGATCTGCTTTTCATAGAACTCGCACAGGGCTTTTTTGCTCATGAACATGCTGTCGATGATTTCACCTTCCAGCAGGGACACTTTAGGCTTAAGCATGATGGTTTTGCCGCTTTTGGTCACCAGATCCATGCTGACATCGCAGGCATGATCCAGCGTCAGGCACTTTTCACTGCTATAGAAGTCACCGTGATGCATGTGCGAAACGTGGGTGCGTGATGCCTGACTCCACTCTTTCATTTCATGCGGGTAGGTTTGGGCGTAACGCTTGACCGCCGCCGGGACGCGCCGATCCGAGTTGCCTTCGCGCAGCACAGGGTTGACCGCACTGCCCAGTACTTTGGAATAACGGCGCAGCAGGGCTTTTTCGTCTTCGGTTTGCGGGTCTTCGGGGTAATCCGGCAGTGGGTAGCCTGCGACTTGCAGTTCTTTGACCGTCGCGATCAATTGCGGCACGGAGGCACTGATATTGGGCAGCTTGATAATGTTGCTATCCGGTTGCTGTGTCAGCTCAGCCAGTAACGCCAGATCGTCAGAGACCTGCTGCTCTGCGGTCAGGTAGTCAGAAAACTCGGCAAGGGTACGGGCAGGCAAGGACAAATCATTTTTGATGATTTTGATTCCAGCACCGGAGGCAAAGGTGCGGATAATCGGTAGCAAGGAACAAGTCGCCAGCAGTGGCGCTTCATCCGTCAACGTGTAAATGACCTTTGGTGTTTCATTATTCATCTATATGTATTCCTAGCAGCGGTATTGTAAGACAATCTTACATAAAAACCGCGAAAATCGCCACAAAATCCGTAAATAAAAACAAATATTGTCGACAAAGCCAATTCTACGCACACTGGCAACACGACACATCTGTGCGCAGTTTTATAACCTTTTAATAAATTTAAGCTTGTAGTTATCATAAAGTAGGCATAGATTCCTAATCCGCAAAAAGTGTAAATACCGAAGCATGTGTGCCTGCCCCATAAAAATTAAAGGCACGCCGATTTCGCACCTTATTTCCGAATAATATTTATCAAGAGAAACCTCATGTCGTTGACCTTCTCAATGCAAAATTTTAGTGCAAAACTTACCGCCGGTTGGCTGGCAGCCGTGCTGTTCGGCCTTTTATTCAGCTCTATTGCTCAGGCCGATGGTAAGCCTTTGGATCTTTCCGCTTATAAAGGCAAGGTTGTTTACGTCGACTTCTGGGCATCTTGGTGTTCCCCTTGCCGTAAATCTTTTCCTTGGTTAAATCAAACCCAAGAGAACAAACAAGCCAATGGACTGGTTGTTCTGGGTGTAAATGTGGATGAGGACAGAACCGATGCCGACCAATTTCTGGTAAAATATCCTGCACAGTTTAACGTACTGTTCGACCCCAAAGGTGAGTACGCCACTTACTACAACTTGCTAGGTATGCCGTCTGCACTTATTTTTGACCGCAATGGCAATTTGCTTCACCAGCACAGTGGCTTTCTCGAAGACCAGATTCCAAGCTATGAAAAAGCCATTGACGATGCCTTGCAAGCCACTCAATAAGGACATTTTTATGCATTACGCCCGACATCAATTCAACCGGTTGCTACCGGTGTGCCTAGTCGTCACGGTCGCTACCCTGTCCGGCTGTAGTACAGTCAAACCTTGGGAACGCGGCACTCTCGCGGAACCCGGTATGACATTCGGCAGTGACCCTCACATAGACGCGATCGAAGACCATGTTTATTTTTCCAAAGAAGGCACCAGTGGTGGGCGTTCTTTCTCAGCAGGAGGTTGCGGATGCAATTAAAACACTCATCTACGTTGGCAGTAGCCGCCTTAAGCCTGCTGGGAGCCGGACATGCATTTGCCGCCGAATGGGAGCAGGAAGCATCCGTGCTGTACTATGGTGAATCCGATGGTCGTGTGAAAGATGGCAGCCTGAAATACACCGGCACACGCACAGCAGACAATGGTGATCTGCTTAATTTGAACGTTGGTATTGACACGCTGACCGGTGCATCGCCCAGCGGTGTAACCACCACTAACCAGATACAAACCATAACCTCGCCCTCCGGTCACAGCAACGTAACACCCGCTGGTGAGCTACCACTGGATAACCGTTTCAAAGATACCCGTGTCTCGGCATCAGTGAACTGGGATCATGAATTAAAGCCCGACTTGCGTGGCAATGTCGGCGCGTCATTTTCCAAGGAATATGACTATCTGCACCTAGGTGTAAATGGCGGCGTAAGTCAGGCTCTGAACGATAAAAATACCATTCTAAGCGCTGGCTTTGCCATCAGCCAAGATGCGGTTGAAGCAGTAGGGGGGACACCAACGCCACTGAGCGATAGCAACCAGCGACTGGGCGATGAAGCCAAGGGTAGCGAAGACAAAACCGTTACCGAAGTGTTATTGGGTGTTACACAGGTATTCAATAAAAAGCTGGTTGGACAGTTTAATATTGGCATCAGCGAAGACAGTGGTTACTTAAATGATCCCTATAAATACGTGAGTCAGGTTAGCCCCCAGGGAATCGTCTCGACCAACCTGCACGAATCCCGCCCAGACAGTCGCAGCGGGCAAAACCTGTATGGCGCACTCAAATACAAGGCAACTGACCGACTGACCTCGACCAGTTCAGCACGACTACACACCGATGACTGGGGCGTGGACTCGGTGACAATCGACCAGAAAATTCGCGTTGACATGGGAAATAAACGCAGTATCGAACCACACGTGCGGTATTACAGCCAAAAAGCTGCCGATTTCTATACCGTGCAGCTCAACGAACAGGATCCCCTGCCACAATATACAACGGCTGATTACCGTCTGAGCGAACTGGATGCCTACACCGTCGGTTTGACCTACCGTTGGGAAGATAAGGCCAATCGGGAATGGCGTATTACGGGTGAAATGTATAAGCAGGAACCCACCAAACAGACGCTTACCGCAGGACAAGCCGATTTGAATGCAAATCCTGGCTTCACGGCTCAGATGATCTCGCTAGGTCTGACTTTCTAAATGATGTCCGCTGATGGTGTCACCCATGCATTTCGTTTTCAAGCGATGGCTAACCCCTGTGAGGTTTTGCTAGAGGGCTGCACTGCTCGGCAAGCTCACACGTTGTTCACCCAATTGGAGCAGGAAGTCCGCCGCATTGAACATAAGTACTCTCGCTATCGGGAGGACTCCACGCTGTCTTTGTTAAACCGCTCGGCAGGGCAAATCTGTGCAGTCGACCCGGAAACTTGGCAATTGCTGAAATTAGCAGGGGTGTTATGGCAACACAGTGCAGGTCGGTTTGACATCAGCAGTGGCGTCTTGCGTAAGGTGTGGCAATTCAAATCCGCGCAAGAACAAACAGCAAACACAGCAATACCCCACGAACAAGCCATTGCGGCACTAATGCCATTTATTGGCTGGGAAAAAACCCACCTTGATGAGCGCCATTTTCAAATGCGAGCTGGGATGCAAATCGACTTTGGCGGCATCGGCAAAGAGTATGCGGCAGACCGCTGTGCCGACATTGCCCGTGCTGCCGGATACCGACATTGCCTGATTAATCTTGGTGGTGATGTGGTGGCGACAGGAGGACGAGTCAATGGCAGCACTTGGCAGGTCGGCATTGAAGCCACCCACACTGCGAACACGGCAAACCCTAGAATTTGGCGCGTATTACCCCTAAATGCCGGAGCTATTGCCACCAGTGGCGACACCCACCGCTACTTGTTGCACGCTGAAAAACGCTACGGACACATCCTTGATGCTCGCACCGGCTGGCCGGTAGAAAACGCTCCAAGTTCGATTACCATTGCCGCGCCGAATGCCACCGAGGCTGGCATGATCTGTACACTGGCTATGCTGCACGGCATTGACGCCGAAACATTTCTGCATCAGCAACAACGTCCCTATTGGATTCAGCCAACCGCCTGAAGCGCTGCGGATCATGCCTTTGTTGCGGCGCACATAAATATTCCTGTAACATCGCCCTCACTTTTTGGCGTTGTTGGATGTTATTGCTCATGTCAGAACCTTCCCTGCAAATCAATCACCTAGCACGTGGCATTGCCACTACCATCCTGCAAGGCTTTAATCGACATTTTGAAATTTTCCAGCGCATCACCTCCGGCGCACGGCAACGTTTTGAAGAAGCCGATTGGAAAGCGGTACAACTCGCCTCCCGCGAACGCATCGTGTTGTACGATTGGCGCGTCAAAGAAACTGTCTCAATGGTGCAAGAACTCTACGAAATCAAAACCGTGAATCTGGCGCTGTGGCGTGAAGTGAAACATTGCTACATGCGTCTGTTATTGGATCACCAACAACCCGAATTAGCCGAAACCTTTTATACCTCGGTATTCTGCCGCCAATTTCCGCGTGAGCATTACACCAATGAATTTATTTTCGTGCGCAGTTCCATTTCGACCGAATACA
Organism: Thiothrix winogradskyi; assembly: GCF_021650935.1. NCBI lineage: Bacteria > Pseudomonadati > Pseudomonadota > Gammaproteobacteria > Thiotrichales > Thiotrichaceae > Thiothrix > Thiothrix winogradskyi. The sequence continues at coordinate 3,840,572 of NZ_CP091244.1, forward strand.
TTGACTCCAAAGAAACCAGTTACCTGTGTTATTACCCCGGTAAAATTGGTTTGCGCGAATCCCTAGCGCGTATTCTGCAAAACGCCGGATTTGAATTGCCATTTGAAAATCTGGAGCGCGATGTACGCAATATTTTCCGCGCCATTGTCAAACATTACCGGGGCAAATCCGCCCGCAAAGCGCAATTGAATTTCCAACTCTCGGTGATTCGCCACCCATTTTTCCGCAATAAAGCCGCGTATTTGGTGGGGCGCATGATCAATGGGCGTGAAGACATTCCGTTTGCGCTGCCGATTCTCAATAATGAAACCGGTGGCTTGTACATCGACGCATTGTTGCTGGGGGAAAAACAGCTTTCGGTGGTTTTCAGCTATTCACAAGCGTATTTCATGATGGAACACCAAGTGCCTTCCGCTGTGGTGTCGTTTTTGCAGCACTTATTACCGCGCCGTGACACCTCAGAGCTGTATTCGGCGATTGGTTTGCATAAACAAGGTAAATCCGCGTTTTACCGCGATTTCTTGCACCATTTACGGCATTCCAGCGATGAAATGATCGTCGCACCGGGGATACGCGGTATGGTGATGATGGTATTCACCCTGCCCTCTTACCCTTATGTATTCAAAATCATCAAAGACAAATTTGCACCGCAAAAAGAATTCACCCGCCAACAAGTCGAAGACAAATACCAGTTGGTTAAACGCCATGACCGCGTAGGACGCATGGCGGATATGCTGGAATATTCCAACGTACTACTGCCAGTGGAACGCTTCGTGCCAGAACTGCTGCAAGAATTGCAGGAAACCTGTGCCAGCAGCATTAGTTTTGATGGCGACAATATTATTTTCCGGCATATTTATTTAGAGCGGCGCATGATTCCGCTGAATATCTTTATCGAAACCGCTGACGATCAAACACTGGAGCGGGTCATCGAAGACTACGGCAACGCCATCAAACAATTGGCGGGCGCAAATATTTTCCCCGGTGATTTCCTCTATAAAAACTTCGGGGTCACGCAATTGGGGCGGGTGGTGTTTTACGATTACGATGAAATCACCTACATGACCGAATGCAATTTCCGCAAAATTCCGCCGCCGCGCTTCCCTGAAGATGAATTCCGTTCCGAACCTTGGTATTCGGTCGAGCCAAATGATGTATTCCCGGAAGAATTCGGCACGTTTTTGCTGTCTACCCCCAAAATCCGCAAGTTTTTCCTCAAATACCACCGCAATTTGCTGGATGCGCGTTACTGGCAAACGAAAAAAGACAATATCAATAACGGGCAATACGAAGATGTGTTCCCCTACCCTGAGGCATTGCGCTTCAAGCGATAGTATACTTGGGGCATGACTGAAGCAGCCGAACCCGACTTTTTACAGCAACCTGTGACCGCCCTGCGAGGGGTAGGCGATGCGGTCGCGGAAAAACTGGTACGACTCGGCATCTTGCGCGTCGCTGACCTGCTGTTTCACCTGCCCCTGCGCTATCAGGATCGCACCCGCATTTACCCCATTGCCAGCCTCAAAGTCGGGCAGGAAGTGCTCGTCGAAGGTGAAATCGAGTACACCGAAGTGGTGCAACGCGGGCGCACCATGTTGTTGTGCCACCTCAACGACGGCAGCGGTTCATTGATCTTACGCTTTTTCCATTTCACTTCCGCCCAGAAATACAGCTTGCGTAAGGGCGTGTTGCTGCGCTGCTTTGGCGAAGTGCGCCAATCGGGTATGAAGCTGGAAATGGCACACCCCGAATGCCATTACCTCAAAGCCGATGAACCCGAACCGATTGCCAATACCCTCACGCCGACGTATCCCATGACCGAAGGTTTGCAGCAACGTAGCCTACGCCGCCTGATCGACTTGGCGTTGGAGCATGTGGAGGAACTGCCGGATTTATTGCCGGAAAGCGTGGTCAAGCAACACCATTTTCCAGCGCTGGCGCAATGTGTGCGGATGTTGCATACACCGCAGGGAAACCTCTCCCCAACCCTCCCCTTATCAAGGGAGGGAGTAAGAGATGCCGCGCTTTCTTCCTCCTCCCCTGATAAGGGGAGGTCGGGAGGGGTTTCTTTTAATCTTGAGACATTTTCCCGTCGCTTGATTTTCGAGGAACTACTCGCCCATCAACTCGGTGTGCAGCAAGCGCGGCACGAACTCAAGCAAGTGCAAGCTCACACCATGCAGGAAGCCAATCACTATTGGCGACAATTGCTGCGCACCCTGCCCTTTGCCCCCACGGGCGCACAAAACCGCGTGATTGCGGAAATCACCACCGACCTGCAACAAGCTGTACCCATGAATCGGCTGGTGCAAGGCGATGTCGGTTCAGGCAAAACGCTGGTCGCTGTCGCAGCCGCTTTGCACGCCATTGCCAACGGTTTCCAAGTCGCGCTCATGGCTCCCACCGAATTGCTAGCGGAACAGCATTACCAAAACCTAGTGCGCTGGCTGGAACCACTAGGGGTAGAAACCGTGTACATTTCTGGCAACCAAACCCCGCGCCAACGCCGCCGCAAGGTCGAAAATTTGTTGCTAGGCATCGGACATATCGCAGTCGGCACACACGCTCTGTTCCAACGCACGGTGGAATTTCTGCAACTGGGGCTGATCATTATCGACGAACAGCACCGTTTCGGCGTGCATCAGCGCATGGCACTGCGCGAAAAAGGCAAACAAGGCGAGCATTACCCGCACCAGTTGGTGATGACCGCAACACCGATTCCGCGCACCTTGGCGATGACCGCTTACGGCGATTTGGATTATTCGGTGATCGACGAATTACCGCCGGGGCGCACGCCGATTACTACCGTTGCGCTGAATAATGAACGCCGTGATGACGTGATTGAACGCATTTCCGCCGCGTGTCGCGAAGGGCGGCAGGTGTATTGGGTTTGCACGCTGATCGAAGAATCGGAAGCCTTGCAATGTGAAGCGGCAGAAGTGACCGCTGCGATGTTGCACGAACGCTTGCCGCATGTCGCCGTGGGGCTGGTACACGGGCGGCTGCATGGTTCGGAAAAAGAAAACATCATGCGTCAGTTTAAGCTGGGGGAAATCCAGCTTTTGGTGGCAACCACGGTGATTGAAGTCGGGGTGGATGTGCCGAATGCGTCCTTGATGGTGATCGAAAACGCGGAACGCATGGGCTTATCGCAATTGCACCAGTTGCGCGGACGGGTTGGGCGCGGTAGCGTTGCGAGCAGTTGTGTGTTGCTTTACCAACATCCACTCGGCAGGACGGCGCGGAAACGGCTGGATGCGATGCGCACCACCACCGACGGTTTCATGATTGCGGATATTGATCTGGAATTGCGCGGCCCCGGCGAAGTATTGGGAACGCGCCAGACGGGGGATGTGCGGCTGAGAATTGCCAGTTTGCTGCGCGATCAACATTTGTTGCCAGCGGTGCAAACGGCTGCGCGGGACGTGGTGGCGCATTACCCAGAACGGGTGGAGGCATTGACGCAACGTTGGTTGCAGCAGCCGGATGGCGAGACGGCGACGCAGTTTTTCCAGAGTTGAGACATCCTCACTTCCTGCTATGCTAACATCAGCATTAGAACAATCAGTAGGTGATGTTATGGCAGCATTGGCAGAAAAATTCGATTACCTTTCCGTAGAAGACTATTTAGCAGGCGAAAAGACCAGCGAAATCAGGCATGAATACGTAGATGGTCAAACCTACGCGATGGCTGGCGGTAGCCTCAAACACAACCTGATTGCCGCGAATATTTCCGGGCTATTGTGGAGTCATTTACGGGGAACCTCTTGCGTGCCGCTGAGTAGCGACATGCTATTGAAGACGTTGGGTAAACGCTTCCGTTACCCCGATGTGGTTGTGGTGTGTGATGATGATACCTCGAACGATGAGCAGATCAGGGAAAGCCCAATACTCATTATCGAAGTGCTTTCCAAAAGCACCCGCAAAAAAGACAAGGGCGAAAAGCGTCTGGAATACCTCGCCATTCCCAGCCTGCAAGAATACGTGTTGATTGAGCAGGATTTTGCAGAAATCGAAGTACAACGCCGTAGTGCCAGTTGGCAATCCACCTATTACTTCTTGGGGGATGAGGTGGTATTGGAATCGGTCAATGCCCGCTTACCTGTTGAAGCCATTTATGAGCGGGTTAAGAATGAGGATGTGTTGGCGTGGTTGGAGCAGCAAATCAGTCAAAGTTCCGACTGATTTTTGGATGAAATCACTCAAAATTGAAATACAAGGAGTATGACCAATGGGGGCAGCAGAACAGTTACCGCAACATTTTACCTACGCCGATTACGCTAAATGGCCGGAAGATGAGCGTTGGGAACTGATTGAGGGTGTGGCGTATGCAATGGCTGCTCCGTCACGGCAACATCAACTGGTCAGTTTCGAGGTGGGTTTTCAAATACGTACCCATTTAGCCGACAAACGTTGCGGCATTTACTCCGCACCGTTTGATATACGCCTCCCCAATCACAACGAAGCCGACAACGATGTAGACACCACTGTGCAACCCGACCTTGCCGTAATCTGCGACAAAAATAAGCTGGATGACAAAGGCTGTCGGGGTGCGCCCGACTGGATTATTGAAGTGCTTTCGCCTTCCACCGCGCTCAAAGATATGGACAAAAAACGCTGGTTATATGAGCGTCATGGGGTAAAGGAATATTGGATTATCCACCCGATTGACCGTTGGGTGATGGTGTATACGCTGAAAGATGACGGGCAATACGGCTTGCCGCTGATGTTTGGGATGGATGAGCCGACGGCGGTGGGGCTGTTTCCTGAATTGCTGATTGATTGGGGGTTTATGCAGGAAACCACTACCTAACATGCCAACCAATCTCCCCCGCTTCGGTGAATTCGTCGCCCTAATCGCCATGCTCACCTCCCTAACCGCACTGGCAATTGATGCCATGCTGCCCGCGCTCGTCACCATCGGGCGCGAATTGGGCGTTCAACACGATAACGACGCGCAATTAATCCTCACCACCTTATTTCTGGGCTTGGCGTTGGGGCAAATATTTTTCGGTCCCTTATCCGATGCGACCGGGCGCAAACCGCTGATGTACGTGGGCTTGGGTATCTTTATGCTGGGCAGTTTGCTTTCAATGTTCGCGCAAGACTTTTCGCACATGCTGATCGGGCGCTTTTTGCAAGGGGTCGGTGCATCTGCCCCGCGCGTGTTAACGATGGCATTGGTGCGCGATTGCTATTCCGGGCGGGCAATGGCGCGGGTTATGTCATTCACCATGAGTATTTTTATCCTTGTCCCGATGATTGCGCCATCATTAGGGCAAGGTATTTTGCTGGTGGCAGGCTGGCGCAGTATTTTCACACTGTTTTTTGTACTGGCACTTAGCGTGGCTGTGTGGTTTTGGTGGCGAATGCCAGAAACCCTACCCGCCGCGAAACGCCGCGCTTTCCGTTTTGGTGAATTTTGGCAGGGGCTAAAAGAAGTCATCAGCAACCGTACCAGCATGACCTACACCCTCACCACCGGCATTGTGTTTGGCGCATTTCTCGGCTACTTGAGTTCCGCGCAACAAATCCTGCAAATCCAATACGGCTTGGGGGAACGTTTCCCGCTGTATTTTGCGCTGCTGGCGCTGGCGATTGGCGGCGCATCGTTACTGAATGCCAAGCTGGTGATGCGTTATGGAATGCATTGGATTTCAAAACGGGCATTGCTGCTGTTCACGCTGCTATCGGGCGCATTTTGGTTCGTCACTTACAGCAGCGCCGGACACCCGCCACTGCCACTGTTGATGGCATATTTCATGCTGGCATTTTTGGCATTAGGCATGTTATTCGGCAATCTCAACGCGCTGGCGATGGAACCGCTGGGGCATATTGCCGGAATTGGCGCATCGGTCATCGGCTCACTCTCGACCCTGATCGCGATTCCGCTAGGAACGTTTGTCGGGCAAGCCTACGATGGCACAATATTACCCCTGATCAGCGGCTTCTTGATTTTTGGCTTAGCCGCCACCGCCGCCCTATTTTCACAGCGAAAACCCGCATGACAACCACCCTGACTTTTTTACGCCATGCCACTGCGGAAGATCACAATCTGCCGATTCCCGATGAAGCACGCCGCCTCACCCCCAAAGGTAACAAGCAAGTGCAACGGGTTGCCGACTTTTGCCAACACCACGCCTTACTACCCACCCACTTGCTGTGCAGCCCACTGGTAAGAGCGTTAGAAACCGCGCAAGGTTTACGTAAACACCTACCCGCTTGCCCCAAAGCAATCATAGTGCCGTGGTTAGCGCATGGCGCAGATACCCCAACCATGCTGCAAGCACTCGCAACATTAGCCGCAAACGGTGACAATAATATTTGGCTGGTGGGTCATGAGCCGGAATTTTCAACCTTAATAGCACACCTGCTAGGCAGCCCTAACAGCCGTATTAAAGTCAAAAAAGCCGGATTGATACGCCTAGAAGTCGACATGACAAGCGGCGTTGGGGAACTCCAATGGAACATCCCCAACGCGCTAATGAAGTAGTGGGGAATCTATTACACGTTAAATAAGAAGTTCAACACATCGCCATCTTTCACAATGTATTCCTTGCCTTCCGCACGCATTTTCCCGGCTTCTTTCGCACCCTGCTCACCTTTGTAAGCAATGAAATCTTCATACGCAATGGTTTGCGCCCGAATAAAGCCGCGTTCAAAGTCAGTATGAATCACGCCCGCTGCTTGTGGCGCAGTCGCATTTTTCGGAATTGTCCAGGCTCGCACTTCTTTCACACCTGCGGTGAAATACGTCTGCAAGCCCAGTAAATCGTAACCCGCCCGAATCACGCGGTTCAAACCCGGCTCATCCAACCCCATGCCCGCCAAAAACTCATCGCGTTCCGCATCGTCTAATTGCGAGAGTTCGGATTCCATTTCCGCACACACCGGTACAACCACGGCATTTTCACGCTTGGCAATCTCGCGGACTTGATCCAAATACGGGTTATTCTCAAAACCGTCCTCGTTGACGTTAGCAATGAACATTAACGGTTTGATGGTAATCAGATGGAATTCACGGATAGCTAAAGCGCGTTCTTCGGGAGTCATCTCCATTGAACGTGCCGAATGCCCTTCGGACAAATGCGCGAATAAACGTTCTGCCAACACTTTTTGCGCAACTAAATCTTTGCTGCCGGATTTGGCGGAACGGGTCAAACGATTGACCGCTTTTTCAGCCGTCTCCAAATCCGCCAACGCCAGCTCGGTATTGATGGTGTCGATGTCGGAAGCCGGGTCAATTTTGCCCGCAACGTGGATAATGTCGGCGTTATCAAAGCAACGTACCACTTGCGCAATCGCGTCAGTTTCGCGGATATGCGCCAGAAACTTATTGCCCAAACCTTCGCCCTGTGACGCACCGGCGACCAAACCTGCAATGTCGACGAATTCCATCGTCGTGGGCAAAATTTTGAGCGGTTTAACGATGGCCGCCAGCGCATCCAAACGCGGGTCTGGCATGGGTACGATACCTACGTTCGGCTCAATCGTACAGAAAGGATAATTCGCTGCCTGAATGCCCGCCTTGGTGAGAGCATTAAACAGGGTGGATTTACCCACGTTTGGCAACCCAACAATTCCGCACTTGAATCCCATGATGTCTTACCTTTATTTGGTGTGCAGCGCGTTCATCGCCTTCTGCATCTCACCGGCTAAAATCAATTCAATCTGGTCGGCGGCTTTATCAATCGCCCGTGAAATGACGATTTCATCATCCAACGAGGGGCGCGACAGCACATAATCGACCACTTTATTACGGTCGCCGGGGTGTCCGACACCTAGGCGCAACCGCCAATATTCCGCGCTCAAATGCGCATGGCAATCACGTAAACCGTTGTGTCCGCCGTGACCACCGGCTAACTTCAAACGCACGTCACCGGGGGCAATATCCAGCTCGTCGTGCGCTACTAAAATTTGTTCCACCGGAATTTGGTAGAAACTGGCTAACTGCTTCACTGCCAGCCCGCTGCGGTTCATGAAGGTCATGGGCTTAATCAGCCATACCGTAGCGCTGCCAACTTGCAGTTTACAGACTTCACCGGAAAAACGCTTCTCAACAGCAAACTTGCCGGAGTAGCGTCTTGCCAGTTCATCAACAAACCAAAACCCGGCATTGTGCCGGGTTTTGTCGTACTGGCTACCGGGGTTGCCCAAACCTGCAATGAGGCGGATCGGGGTTCCCATCGGTATAAACCTTAGTGAATCGCCGCGATGGCGTTGTCGTGGTCTTCGCCCATTGCCAACTGTGGCAGGCTGACGCCTTCTGGCAATTTCAAGTCAGACAAGTGCAGAATCTGACCTTTTTCGACGTTGATCATGTCAACTTCGATAAACTCAGGCAGGTTCTTCGGCAAGCAAGAGACTTCGACTTCAGAAATCATGTGGCTAACTGTGCCACCTTGCTCTTTCACGCCTTTTGACACCTCGTCATTGATGAAGTGTAATACCACATGAACGTTGATTTCTTCATCATCACGGATGCGCTGTAAGTCAGCGTGCATAATGATTGGCTTGGCCGGGTGGCGTTGCAGGTCACGCAGAATCACTTGCTCTTTACGATCACCGAAATCAACGGTAATGATTTGCGAGTAGAACCCTTCTTCCTGCAAATTACGGATCATTTCATTGTGACGCAAGGAAATGGATTGTGCTTCACCACCTGCACCGTAAATAACGGCAGGAACCATACCGGTATTACGCAGGCGGCGGCTCGCACCCTTACCCTGCAATTCACGTACCTGCGCTTGCAGAACGTATTGTTTTGACATGTTACTTCTCCAACAGAATCGTTACCGAACGCGACCGGACGGCAACTAAAAAACCCGCGAACGGGGACAACGTTTTACCCCCCAAGAGGGGGCTTTTATAAACCTTCAAACAGGGAGCTGACAGAATCGTCCTGATTGATGCGTAAAATGGTTTTCGCTAACACACCGGCTACCGAAAGCTGGCGAATCTTAGCACATTTTTTTGCAGCGTCACTTAATGGAATGGTATCCGTGATAACCACTTCATCAAGCTGAGAATTTTCGATATTGCCGACGGCTTTGCCGGAAAATACCGCATGAGTCGCATACGCCCGCACACTCAATGCGCCGTGCTGCTTCAAGGCCATCGCAGCGTTGCACAAGGTACCGCCGGTATCGATCAAATCGTCGATCAAAATGCAGTTGCGCCCTTCCACATTGCCGATGATATTCATGATTTCGGACTTATTCGGCTCAGGGCGGCGCTTATCAATAATCGCCAACTCGACATCACCCAAACCTTTCGCCAAGGCACGAGCACGGACTACACCGCCAACATCCGGTGAAACCACCATGATATTATCCAGCTCACACGCCAGCACATCCTTAATCAACACACCCGATGCGTAAACATTGTCTACCGGCAAGTCGAAAAAGCCTTGTACTTGGTCAGAATGCAAATCAATGGTCAGCACGCGGTCAACGTGCCCGGTCGCGATCATATCCGCCACCAATTTGGCAGAAATCGGTACACGCCGAGAACGCACCCGGCGATCTTGCCGCGCATAACCGTAATACGGTATCACGGCGGTAATCCGCCCTGCGGAAGCACGATACAAGGCATCAGCGATGATCAGCAATTCCATCAGGTTATCGTTGGTAGGCGCACAGGTAGATTGCACGATGAAGACATCACGACCACGCACGTTTTCCAAAATCTCAACGTGCACTTCACCATCGCTGAAGCGTTCTGCTTTGATTTTACCGGTGGGAATTCCGAGGTGATCGACGATTTTTTCGGTGAGTTCAGGATTAGCATTACCTGTAAACACCATCATTTTATCGTCAGCCATGACATATCCGCATTGAGTGGGGGGGAGGAAAATGGCAGGGCCGCCAGGATTCGAACCTGGGAATGCTGGAATCAAAATCCAGTGCCTTACCGCTTGGCGACGGCCCTTCTGAAACTAGTTGTGAAGCGTTGACAATGTTAACAGCTTTTGTTGCAAAGGCGAAACATTCGCACTACTTGCGACAAATCCAAACCAGTCATTAGGTAAGCATTGCAGGATTGTTTCACCTTCTTGCTTACTGGAAACCGGAGCGAACAAGCAACTGCCTGAACCCGTCAACACCGCGTTTGAATACCGAGACAGCCAACGCAATGCAGCAGTAACTTCGGGATAACGCTTTTCTACCACCGGTTGGAAGACATTTATGCCTAGCCCCGCGTGGAAGGTCGCTAATGTAATGGGCGGACAGTCACGTGTCAAGCCCGGATCAGAAAAAAGTTCTGCCGTCGGCACATGCACACCGGGGTGGATCACCACATACCAAGATTCAGGTAAGCTAACCGGGGTTAATTGCTCCCCGACACCTTCCGCCCATGCGGCATGACCGCGCACAAAAACCGGCACATCAGCCCCCAAGCGTAAGCCTAATGCGGCTAACTCATCCGTACTCAAGCCGCAACGCCAGAGGTAATTCAAGCCTTGCAACACCGTTGCCGCATCGGAACTGCCGCCCCCCAAACCTCCGCCCATCGGAATGCGCTTGAGCACCTGAATATCTGCCCCCAACGGCGAACCGCTCATTTGCTGCAACAAACGTGCTGCCCGCACCGTCAGGTCAGCCGCTTCCGGCACACCTTCCGCACCGGCTGGGCGGTGGATTGCGCCATCATCGCGCACCCTCAAGGTGATTTCGTCGCCAAAATCGAGGAATACAAACAGGGTTTGCAACAAATGGTAGCCATCCGCTCGCCTGCCGGTAATGTGCAAAAACAGGTTGAGCTTAGCGGGTGCGGGCAATATGAGCGTTTGCATAGGAATCAGTAACGTGTCTGCCAATCTTTTGCGATCACTTTGACCTTGGTGTTATCCGGGGTGCGGCTCAGATTGATCCTTTCCGGTAACGCTTTCCAATCCGTGCCTTGCCAACCGCTGTATTCTACCTGCCAGCCGGATTGTTGCAGCAGTTCGGGGCGGCCTTGCGCATCCAGCTTAACTTGCTGCACCGGGGAATCGGGGGCAGGAATGCCGCGCACCCAATATTTCATGCCATCCAGCGGTAAGGACACCCCAAGATGACCTTGCAACAAGCGCTCGGCATTCGCGTCTTTGTAAGTCTTGCCATTAGCCTGCATCACCACTTCGGAACGCTCCCCCTTGAGATAGGCAACAATCGAACCAGTGAGCGGATTTTTAATGTTCATCTCATACTGGTCTTTGCCGGTTTGCAGCCATGACATATTGAACGAAGCGCTTTGCTCCTGAAACTGCACGCCCACTTTGCCCTGTAAACGCCAGCTACTCATACGGGCGAAATCAGCCTGACGTTGCTGCCAAGCACTTTGCGCATCCGTCGGTTTGGTCGAAACGTCTACACCTTGGGATGGGCTTTTGGTCTGCGTTGCACACCCGCCCAGCATCAATGCGCAACACGCTGCCACCAGCATCCATTGTTTCATGAGTCGTTATCCTTAAATAATGAAAAGTTACAAGCCGACCAGCTTTTCCTTAGCTTTGAGCAATAAGCTATCGTCTGGAAATTTGCTGAGCATGGTATCGAGAATACCCTGCGCTTCGGCTTTATTGCCGCGTACCGCCAACACTTCGATCAAATGGCTAGCAATTTCGGGGTCTGGTAACAGAGTATAGGCTTTGCGTAGCCAAGTTTCCGCTTCTTCTGGTTTGCCCATCAGGAACAACACCCAGCCCATGCTATCCATAATCGCGGGATCATCCGGGCGACCGGCGATTGCTTTAGTGATCAGCTCGCTGGCTTCTGCGTAACGTTGCGTATTGACCGCCAACATATACCCCAAGGCATTCAACACCGTCGCATTATCAGGCTGCAACTTGAGTGCTGCCCGTAAATCAGCCTCAGCCTTGCCGAAATCACCCAGTTTTTCGGTACTCAAGGCGCGGGAATACAAAACATCCGGGTCGTCTGCTTTCACCGCCAATGCCTTACCAAAGCTCTCGATAGCCTCAGCATACTGCCCAGCATCATGCAAAAGTTGCCCATCCAACTGTAGCAACAATACTTGGCGCTCATTGTTGGTGGTAGCCCCCACTTGCGCCTGCAACCACTCACGCGCCTTCGCCAAACTTTCGGTTTCGACCAATAAATCAGCCACACGCAAGGTGGCTTCGCGGCTGTACTGCCCACCGATGGCCTGTTGGTAAACCTCAATCGCCTGCTTAGGGCGTTGCAAGCCTTCATGAATTTGCCCCATGAAATAACTGGCATCCGCCGCACGCTCCGGCATAGTCAGCAATTTAGCAATCAACGGTTCAGCGGCGGTGAAAGACTTTTGCTCCAAGTGCAACAAGCTTAAGGTGTAAATAATATCCGGGTTATTGGGGAAGGTAGCGTAAAGCTGCTTGTATAGCGACAATGCCTCCTCGCGCCGATCCGCCAATATCAACAGGCGGGCGTAATCCAGTTTAAAGTCGGTATCCTGGGCTTGCTTGCCAATGGCTTCCAGTTCCTTGATCGCTTCGGGTAATTTCCCCAAGCCTGCCAAGGCTTTAGCAGCCCAACGCGCCGCCTGCACCTTCTCGGCAGCATTACCCTGTTTTTTTGCCGCCTGACTCGCCTGCAAAGCGACTTCAAATTGCTCCACCTTGAGCGCAAACGACGCTAAGGCGAGTTGCGCCTGCGGTGAACTGTCCGCACTCTCCACATAGCGCTTGAAGGTTTCATAAGATTTATTCGCGTCCGACTCTAATGCCAGCAATGACACAATGAACGCAAAACCGTGCCCGGCTTTTTTTTCGGCGGCATCACGGACTTTCACCAAATCCTTAACCGCTTCCGCGTATTTCTCAGCACGCACCTTAGCCAAGGCTTGATACTGCATCGCCTCGCTAGAATCCGGGGACAACTTAATCCACCGTTCCAGCGCCCGCCCTGCCAATGGCGTATCTTCGGCACTCATCGCCAGTTCCACCGCCCGCTGCGCAACCGCCGGGTCAGTGGTCTGCTGGGCAGCGGCGACGTAATGCAACGCTGCCTGCGCCACATTGCCTTGCTTTGCGAACATTTCACCCGCCAAGATATTGTAAACCTGATAGCTTAAAGGGCTGCTGAAAGTGGCAACATTACTGATTGACTGGTCGGCAAATGGGGCATTCCCCAACGTGCAGCCACCAATCAAGAGCGCGAGACTTAGACTCACAAAACGGCGCGGTAAACGACTGCTGGGCATGTACTTCTCCGGTCTGCCACAATCCCCGATTGTGACAGATCGTATAATGTTGCAAGAGGTTTAAGGATATATTCAACGAATTACCTTGTAATAAGCCATAACGTATCAGAAAATTCGCGGTTCCGAAAGTTAACTACCTCGCCCTGAAAAGGTGCAAAGGCTGAAATGTATCTGTTGGTAAATTACTGAATGTCCATCCTGATCGTTGGAGTCAATCATAAAACCGCCCCAGTCTCCATCCGGGAAAAGGTTTCGTTCTCACCCGACAGCTTGCCACTGGCATTGCACGCTGCGCATCGGGTCGTGCCTGAAAGCTTGATACTCTCCACCTGCAACCGCACCGAAATCTACGCCGCCGCGCATCCGCAGCAATCCGCAGAAGCCTTGGTGGACTGGCTGGCAAATTGGCACAAAATACCTGCGGCACAATTGCGCCCCTACTTATGCATCTACCAACAAGATGAAGCCGTGCGCCACGCCCTGCGGGTTGCCTGTGGGCTGGATTCGCTGGTATTGGGTGAACCACAAATTCTGGGGCAACTCAAAACCGCCCTGCAAGCCGCCAGCGACCAAGCCACTACCGGCAACCAATTAAACCGCCTGATGCAGCACGCCTTTTCCACCGCCAAAAAAGTGCGCACCCAAACCAGCATTGGCGCAAACCCCGTCTCGGTAGCGTTCGCCGCCGTCAGTCTTGCCAAACAAATTTTCAGCAAACTCGAAAAACAAACCGCGTTACTGATTGGCGCGGGTGAAACCATCGAACTCGTCGGCAAACACCTTGCCACCAATAATATTGGCAAAATTATCGTTGCCAACCGCAGTGTCGACAAAGCCCAAAAACTCGCCGCAGAATACGGCGGCAAAGGCATCGGCTTACCCGAATTAGCCGATCATTTGCCGCAAGCGGATATTGTGATTTCCTCCACCGCCTCACCCGTCCCGATTTTAGGTAAAGGTGCGGTGGAACGGGCGCTCAAAATCCGCAAACACCGCCCCATGTTCATGGTCGACATCGCCGTTCCGCGTGATATTGAGCAAGAAGTCGCGCAACTCGATGACGTCTACCTGTACACCGTGGACGATTTGCACTCGGTAATCGAGGAAAATCTCCAATCGCGCCGCGCTGCTGCCGAACAAGCCGAAGGCATGGTTCTCACCGAAGTCAGCAATTTCATGGCATGGCTACGGGCGCAAGACCACATGGACACCATTCGTGCCTACCGCGCCCGCACCGACAACATCCGCCAAGAAGTCTTCGAAAAAGCCGCAGCCTTGTTGCAAAACGGCAAAAGCCCCGAAGAAGCCCTGCAATTTCTGGCGCACACGCTGGCAAACAAACTCTCACACGACGCGACCCAAGCCATGCACCAAGCGGCACGCAACGGCGACCACCAATTATTGGCACACGCCCGAACCTTGTTTAACCTTTCCACTGACGACAACGGCTAAAAATCTGTGAAAGCATCTATCCTGCAAAAACTCGAAGCCTTAAGCGAACGCTACGCCGAAATTTCAGCCCTGTTGGGTGAACCGGATGTGATTGGCGATCAGCAACAATTCCGCAAACTCTCGATCGAATACAGCCAACTCGAACCCGTGTCGCAAGGCTTTCACGCTTACCAACAAACCGCTTCTGACATCGAATCCGCACAGGAAATGCTCGCAGACCCCGAAATGCGTGACATGGCACAAGAAGAAATCGAAGCCGCCAAAGCCCGTCGCGCCGCGCTCGAACTCGACCTGCAAAAGCTGTTATTGCCGCAAGACCCGCACGATAACAGCAACGTGTTCCTCGAAATCCGCGCAGGCACGGGCGGGGATGAAGCCGCGATTTTCGCCGGAGACTTATTCCGCATGTACGCACGTTACGCCGAAAGCCGCCGCTGGCAAGTGGAAATCATCAGCCAAAACGAAGGCGAACACGGTGGTTTCAAAGAAATCATTTCCCGCGTTATTGGGCAGGGTGCGTATTCACGGCTGAAATTTGAATCCGGCGCACACCGGGTACAGCGCGTCCCTGCCACCGAATCGCAGGGTAGGATTCACACCTCGGCTGCCACGGTTGCGGTCATGCCAGAGCTGGATGAGGTCGAAGCCACCGACATTAATCCGGCAGATTTGAAGGTGGACACCTACCGCGCTTCCGGTGCAGGTGGGCAGCACATCAACAAAACCGAATCCGCCATCCGCATTACTCACCTCCCCACTGGTATCGTGGTCGAATGTCAGGAAGAACGTTCGCAGCACAAAAACCGCGCCAAAGCGATGGGGCTGCTGCAATCGCGCATCTTTGAAGGCGAACGTCAAAAACAAGCCGCTGAACAAGCCGAAACCCGCAAAAGCTTGGTCGGGTCTGGCGATCGTTCCGAACGCATCCGCACTTACAACTTTCCACAAGGGCGCGTCACCGATCACCGCATTAACTTAACGCTGTATAAGTTGGATGAAATTTTAGTGGGTAACGTTGATCAGGTGATTGAGCCGTTGATTAATGAGTATCAAGCCGATCAGTTGGCGGCGTTGGCGGATGAGTGAGAAGAACCCCCCTTCCCCAGCCCTTCCCCCGCAAGGGGGGCAGGGAGCAAGAATTCGGGACATTTTACGGGAAGCGGCGAAGCAATTAACCACCACTTCGGAATCGGCGCGGGCGGATGCGGAGATTTTGCTGGCACATTGCCTGCAAAAATCGCGTACTTGGTTGATGACATGGCCTGAAAAACTTGTCGAACCGGAAGTTGAAGCAAAGTTTCAGCAATTGCTGGCGGAACGTATACGCGGTGTTCCGATTGCACACCTGACTGGACAGCGTGAATTCTGGACGTTGAACCTGAAAGTCACTTCCGACACACTCATTCCTCGCCCCGAAACCGAACTGCTGGTCGAAACCGCTCTTGTCTTGCTTGAAGAAAGAACCTCACCCCCTAGTTCCGCTATCCTCGACCTTGGCACTGGCACTGGCGCAATCGCCCTGAGCCTTGCTAGCGAACGCCCTGACCTAAACATCACCGCCTGCGATTTTTCCGCCGCTGCTCTCGCCGTTGCGATCGAAAACGCCAACACCCACCAACTGCACAATGTCAGCTTCATCCAGTCCGACTGGTTCAGCAACCTGCCACCACAACGCTTTGAGGTAATTGTTTCCAACCCGCCGTACATCGAAACCAATGATCCACACCTGACACAAGGCGACGTGCGCTTTGAACCGCTAACCGCGCTCACTGCTGGGCAAGACGGGCTGGATGACATTCGCCACATTGTACAAACCGCACCGCACTGGTTAGTAAACGGTGGCTGGTTACTGTTGGAACACGGCTACAATCAGGGAACAACCGTCACCACCCTGCTGCAAATGGCGGGCTTTCAACAAGTGCGTTGCCTACCGGATTTGGCAGGCAACGATCGTGTTACTTTAGGGCAATGGCTAGCGGCTTAATCGGTCACATTGTGATCCAACCAGAACATGCGCGGTAAGATGTCGGTCAAGTCGACACTGCCCGTCACCCCACCTACCCCAACATCCTGTATATCATTACTCGCGTCCAGAAGCGGCATTTCCAGCTTGCCAACGCGAATTTCCACGGTTTGCTGGCAGTCACCGGCAGCACAGTCACCGCCATCAGCAGCACTGGGCATACGGAAGATGATCTTGGCGGCATCAAGGATTTCGTTGAAACCTGCGACCACAAATTCATCTTTGCCTTCAGTGCCAGTTGCGGTTTTACGGTCAAGATCGGCAACCGCCTTACCCGTAAACAAATCCAATACATAAGCGCGAGCGCTGTTGGGTGGAATTTCACAAGGGTCATCCGACGGCTCTTGTCCCGCTTCATCCACAGGCGCAAACGTGGTGAACACGACTTTGTTCAGGAACGTGACCGCTGGCGCGAGCACTTTTTCCCCCTTATGCGCGAAATCGTAATACCAACCTTTATAGACAGTATTGGCAGGTGGGGTGAGCAGGTTATCATTCACACCCGTGAAGCCGGTTTTGGCATTGACCAAATCCGCATTCGTGAGTGCGACGAAACCAGGCGGGGGTTCGTTGTAAACATTCGGTTCCATTAACACGTAGAAACGGTCTTCGGTATTGGTATTCAAGGGGTGCGTGCGGTAGCCGCTGCCCAAGGAAATCGTCATGTATGTTTTACCATTGTGCTGAAGCAGCGCGGTGTCGGGTTCGTAGAAGAACTTGCGGGTATCCGTGCCGTGAGCGCCATTCGTACCCAAGTCCGCAATTTTGGTGAGAATCGCGTCATCGTAGTTGTACATATCCGGGTCACTGTCACGCAAATCGTGATCCATATCGACGCGCCACACGTTGCCGCCGGTATCCGCAAAATACAAGCGATCAAGCGTACCGTTGCGATCCATATCCAATACCCGAATATCACCGGGGATGCTGTGTTTGATGGGGTTACTTTCAGGGTCGCCGCCGTAAACATCGCGCTGCAATGACCAGTGCAATTCACCGCTTAAAGCGTCCACAATCATGACATCCTGACCGAGTTGATCAGGCTGACGACCGGTTTCGGCATCTTTAGATGCATCGTAACCCGCGCCGAACACCACAACATCATGCACTTTATTGGAGGTCGCACTGCCAATACGCATTTTTGCCAAGGTGGGTTTTGACCATGTTTCGCCTAACTCCTTCCAAGCGTTATCGTCCACCGTCAGGGTATGGTCTTTTTTCCACAAAATCACCGGGCTATCGGGGCTGGTAATATCCAGTGCGTAATAAGCTCTGCCACCTCGACGTAAACCAAAGAACAAGACGCGCTTATCGCCATCACTGGTTTTAATTTCACCGTCCGAATTTTTGTCGTAATTCCATAAAGTTAACGGACCATCAATGCCGTATACATGTTCTTTGGTCGGTAAGTTTTCCATAAAGGTTTTGATATTGGGCAACAAACTTTTCGGCATGAATGCCCATTGTTCTTCGCCATCCTCGGTATCAATGGAGTGCAGGAAACCTTCATTGGTGGCGGCAAAAATCCGCTCTTCCCCATCACCGTAATCCACGATCAAGGGCTTGCTGTTGAGCATATCCCCCATTTGCTGACGCGGAATCGTCGCCGTCGGGTCATCACTAGCCGGATCGTCTATTTCACCCCGCGCAAAATTGATCAGGGTTTCACGGGCAGAGTCCGTCAAATAATCGGTCGCTGGGCAGGTAATTGCCACACTGGAAATCGTGATACAGCCTACTTTGGTTTCGTAATTACCCAAAACAACGTGTTTTTTACCGGTACAATCCGTGTAATACCCAAGGCAACTGGAACCATCACCATCTGCATCAGGCAACCAATACTTAACCTTTTCCCCCGGAACTTCGGGCAAACCTAGCAATTTACCATCCGTTAAATCATTGGTGTTACTAACCGACAATGCATTTTTTGCAGCGGTCAGATTTTTGTCTGTGCTGACATCGGTATACAAGTTACGGTCATCAGGAACGGGTAACTGGCTGGCAGCACCGCCTGTGGTGACATCTGAACCGCTGAGGGGCCCCCATAAATCATCGGCAGTATCCAGAAGTTCGCCCTTGTCGTTCACGACCGGAGCGCCGCCAATAACCCTGTTCTGGTCATCCCGCACTAGCGTTCCACCCACGATTTTACCATCCAAGGTACGGGCAAACTTTTTCAAATTCCCCGGCCACATCGCGGTGCTGCTGCGATCAAACATCGGGATGTAGACTTCATCGCTATGCGCCAACATACTGTTGGTGTCAATCGCATAGGTGGGCGAACTGAACGATGACGCGGCTTTGCTGATGGAACTCAAAATCGCTTTGAATGCACCCGCGAGTTCTTCGGCATTATCAGCAGTAAAAGCACCGTCTTCTTTCGTTGCCAAGTCTTTTAGATACGCAGTGCCTTTTGGCTCATCCGCCAGTGCAAATGCCACGGTATAAGTTTCGACCCCTTGCTTACCTTCGAGCGCCGTACTGTGGTCAGTATCCGCCAACCACCGGGTTAACTCCGGCCCACAACGCCCACTGTTGAAACCCTGTGGTGCGGCAGCACCGCCATCACACCCTTTCGCTGCGGTTGTTCCCAAATAATCCTGTAAACGGGGTGCAACTTTAATCTGGCTATTATTGGTAGCAATCAGTGGGTTGAAATACGTATCCCAACCCGGCGGCATGGGCTTGAAGTCGCCAATTTCTAAATCTTTCACTGAGGGTGGGTAATAATGTGCGCCATCCGTATCAGTCAACCCAGGGAAATAGGGGTATTCGGGCTTACCATCTGACATCAATACCAAGTAATTGGCTTGGCAACTGTATTTAATCGGTGAGTTGTAAACGGGAGCGCCTGCGACTGTATCGCAGATGGTGTGTGTACACTTTTCGATTGTCGTCGAGCACGTATAATCATCATCTTTACAATACCCCGAACCATCACCGCCGGTGGTGATCCATTGACAACACTCGTTATGACTGGTTGAAGCGCAACTGCCCGGCACAATATTGGAATTGCATTGCCCCCAGCTTTTCACACACTCCGCTGTATGTGACGCCGTACAAGTTGGCGCATTGTCATAGGTCAACGGGTGCGCTGCCCAACCGATATTGGGTACATCCATACCCCACTCAACCGTTTCGCCCCGAAAATAACGTGCAGCCTCATACAAAGAATCCACAATCGGTGTATAACCATTGGCTTCCCAATTATTGACAATACTCGCCAGAAATTCGCGTACTACCGTATTGCCATCAGCAGGATTGGGCAAGTTATCATCAGCTTGATGAGTGGCAATCAAAGGTTGTACTTTTTCATCAATCGGAGAAATCGGAAAGTTAGCGCCTTTAATCGAACTCCACCAGTAATCGTTGCCTAAACCGTGGTTAGCGTAATGCATCAAGCCCACATTCAAATTGGCAGGCGCGGTATTCATCACCTCTTGAAAAGAACTTTTTAACACTTGCAACCGGGTGCGGCTTGAGGCATCTCCCGTCACCACCTGGCTCATACTGCCCGATCCATCAATCACAAACAGTACGTTGGGCGCTACTTCGCCACTTTTGTCGGTAAAGTAGATTTCGGTTTCGTCCGCTATTAACGGAAACGCCGCGAAGGTGGCTAACAACCATAACCAACTGTTGAGAAGATGCTTATTTTTCATAATTTTTTACATCACATTGCAAGATTTATTTAATACTACAACAAGCAAGATTAATTAGAAACGTGCTGATCACGCCAAAACGTCCGAGGTAAAATATCGGACACATCCACGCTCCCTGCCACGCCATTACCGATAGCATTAGTGCTATCCATCACCGGTAACAGCATTTTCCCCACCCGAATATCCACTGTCTGCTGGCAATCACCCGCCGTGCATTCATCCACCCCATTCCCGCCTTTCGGGTCAAGGAAGACAATTTGCGCACCACCCAGGATTTCATTCACCCCGGCAACCACCGACTTCTCCTTCACCGGGTCAATCACCCCATCCCGATCCAAATCCGCGATAGCCTGACCGTTAAACAAATCCAGCACATAAGCACGCGCACTATTCGCTGGTGCATCACACGGATTTTCGGTATCGCCATCCGCTGCAAACGTGGTAAACACCACTTTATTGAGGAACGAGACAGCAGGTGCTAGCACCTTTTCCGCCTTGTTCGGCAAGTCGTAATACCAGCCTTTTTCATTCAAGGTCAGAATATTCTTTCCAGCACTCGCCAAAGCATCGGCTTCGCTCAAGTCTGCGTCGGTCAGCGTCACAAACGTAGCAGCTACAGGTGCGTAAGCAAACTCATCCCGCAATACGTAAAAACGATCCTCAATCCCCGCATCCTGTGGGTGTGAGCGATAGCCGCTGCCAAGCGCAATGGTCAGCACCGTTTGCCCCTGATGCTGCATCAACGCCACATCCGGTTCGTAAAAGAACTTGCGCTTGTCTGTACCCGTGCCCCCCAAATCAGCCAAAGCCGTCAAGGTAGCATCCGCGTAGTCATATAAACCGGCATCAGCATCACGCACATCCGTATCCAGATCGACACGCCACACTTTGCCCCCGGTATCCGCAAAATACAGGCGGTCGAGCGCACCATTGCGATCCATATCCAACACCCGAATATCGTTAGGAATGCTGTGTGTGAGCAAGCCGCTTGCACCGCTCACGTCATCACGCAACGACCACAGCTTTACCCCCGACAAGGCATCCACGATAAACACATCACGCCCCATCGCATCAGCCACCCGCACGGTTGGGTCGATTTCTTCCAGTGATGCATCAAAGCCTGCACCGAATACCAGCACATCCCGCAAGATCACCGGGTCAGTCACACTGGCTTGAGTACGCATTTTAGCCAATGCCGGTTTTGACCAGCTTTCGCCTAATTCGGCAAAACCCGTAGTGGCGTTATTGACTGTCCATGCCAATGTTGGCGCAGTCACGTCGGTAATATCCAAGGCGTAATAAGCGTTGCCACCGCGTCGTAACCCAAAGAACAAATACGCTTTGTCACCGTTACCCGCATCAATTTTGCCATCACCATTCTTATCCAACATCCACGGCACTAACGCACCATCCACGCCGTAAAAGTGGGTTTTGGGTTGGTTGTTGTCGTAAAAATGCCGGATATTTTTTAACAAGGTTTGCGGCATGAATGCCCATTTTTCCGCACCGTCGTCGGTATCAAACACGTGCAGGAAACCTTCATTGCTGCCCACCATCACGTAGCTTTTGCCGTCAATATAATCCAGTACCACGGGTTTGCTGTTCATAATGTCGCCGATATGGTGGCGCACCGTGCTGCCATCCTTGTCATAACCGCGTGCAAATGCGAGCAAACTGTCACGCACGGCATCCGTCATCCCTGCATCGCCCAGCAACGTTTTGCTGATATTGGGATTGGTTGCGCCATCCAAATCGCCCAACATGCCGCCTGCATCGGTATACAAATTACGGCTGGCAGGGTTCAGCAAGGCGGCGGCACCGCCTGCGGGTACAGTTTTACCATCAGCAGTAGCGGAGATTGACCATTCATCCCATGCTGCATCGGTGAATTGACCTTTGTCGTCAACAGCGGGCTTATTGTTTTTCGTGCTGTAGATTTGCCCTTTCTGAATATCCACCACGCCGTCGCCGTCCGCATCAATCGGGGATTTAGCGACCTTGAATTTCTTCAGATTACCCGACCACAACGGCAACATACTGCGCTCAAACACCGGAATGTACACATTGTCACCGTGCGCCAACATACTGTTTTTATCCACACTGTACGTTGGAGAGCTAAACGACGACGACACCGAATCAATTTTTTCCAGAATGCTGTTAAAGCTCTTGGTCAAGTCTTCAAGGTTATTCGCCGTGAATGCTCCATTGGATGCCCCATCCGTCATATTGGCAAGGCTAGCAAGGTAATCGGTGCCCGCCTTATCTTCCACGCCAAACGCCACGGTGAACGTACCAATCGCTTGTTTGCCATCAATACCGCTGGTTTGATCGCTATTCGCCTGAAAATGGGTTAACTCAGCACCACAGGTTCCGCTTTTATAACCATGTGGCGCATCGTTGCCACAATTCTCGCCCTTACCAGTCAGGGTTTGCACTGCATTTTTGCGTAAGGGGTATTGGTTAATTCCACCGCCCGTGCTGGCACTGCCTGCGTATTCGGGGCGACCATCTGACATAAGCACCACATAGTTGGCTTGGCATTCATGCTCAATCGGGGAAATATAGCGCTTTGCCCCACCACAGACGGTTTCCTGCTGTTTACAGATCTCTTCCTCAATCACCTCTTCTTCGACGCAAACATTCTTGGTGTCGGTCTTAGGTGTTGTGCAAGTAAATCCCCCCGTGCATTGCTGCACATCCTTGTTACAAGCCACATCGGTGCATTGCTCCACGTCTTTCATGCAAGCCACCTCGGTGCATTGCTGCACATCTTTCATGCAGTCGACCGGCTTGCAACTATTGATAGGCTTACCGGATTCATCGTAACCACTGATGGTGCACTCTTGGCACGTACTCGCTTCCTGAACTGTTTTACAATCCTGGCACATACCGGCTTGTTTAACTTTTTTACAATCCTTACACACACTCGCTTGTTGCACCGTCTCCCAGCCACAACATTGATTTGTCAACTCAGTGGTTGTTGTCTCGATCTTCTCTGTTTTACAAACCGTGTGGGTCTGTGTCTTACAGTCCAGCAACGGTAACGCTTCATCACACTGCTTGGCAGTGTTATTACACGATGTCTCATTGGTCTGGCAGTTTAAGGTCGTATCGTTCACATACGTAGCCGGATGCGCGGCACGTACCTGATCTGGCGCTAAATTCCCAAAATCGACCGTTTCCCCACGGTAATAACGGCTGGCTTCGTATAACGCATCCACGATGGGTGTATTGCCGCCCGCACTCCAACTGTTGGCAACGTCTTGCAGAAACGTCCGTACCGGCTGGGCAGCACCGGTAGGATTCGGCAAATTATCTTCTCCTAGCGGAATGCTGGCTTCGATAATGGATTTGGCACTGCCATTACCATCCTTATCCAAATCAATGGGTTTAACTGGGAAACTCACCCCATTCGCTTGATTTTCGCTGTGTCCGCCGTAGCGCATCAGCCCGATATTCAGATTGCCGGGGGCGGATGCCAATACCGTGCTGACTGCCTCCTGCATCACCTGCATCCGTGTTTTGCCGCCGCTATCGGGTACGGTATTTTTATTGACGCATGTCGTGTCTGGCTTGTCGTACAGCCCGTTGCTATCCGCTTTGCACTCCATACTGAGAGATGTATCCAACACAAATAAGATATTGGGATTCACACTCACGCCTTGCGAGTAGTAAATTTCCGCATCATCTGCCATCAACGCAGCAGAAAACAGCAGCGGAATCGCGGGCAACAAACGACCAAGCAAACGTTTCATGTTGTACCTTCTTATTTTTGCTTACCAACAGACCGTGGAGGCAGCATTACTGCTGTCTTTCGCTGTTTTAGTACCACGGTTATTCAGCGTTAATTCCTGACAAGGTTTATCATGAACCTGCGGCTTACCGGTTGCGGGTGCAGCACTTGCTACATACGCTGTACAAGCAGCCGCTGCCAGCCCGGTACATGTGCCGGGGGTTGGGGCAATGCTTAAGCCATACTGCCCCTCGGCACTGGTGGCGGCATACCCTAGTTGCGTCAGATCTTTGGCGTAACTGCGATTGCGTAGAAAATAAGCCTCCTGACGTTGCGCAATTTCCTGTAGCGCCACTTGTGCATCGGCACGACGGCTTTTTTGCACCTGCGCGGTATAGCTGGGGTAGGCAATCGCAGCCAAAATCCCCAGAATCGCCACCGTGATCATGAGTTCTATCAGGGTAAAACCTTGGTGCTTTTTTATTGTTGTCATGATTAATTCCTGCTTAGTTGATTTTGGGAACGGGCTTTAACACACCTTCGGAATGCCTGCTTTGCGCCCCCGTACCCGATAAGGATGCAGCGGCATCAGTGGTAAATACACGGCAGGCAATACCGCCAGCATCCGGCGTCATTTCGGTCGTCATCGCAATGCCTTTTAAGGGCGGGCAACCGGACTCATCACCCATTGATGACTGCGCGGTAACTGCCACACCACTGGTATTGTCGGTGTAGCCATCATTCCAAGTACCATCCGCTTGCGCAGCCTCAACCGCCCTCATATCATCCATTTTACGTACCCGATGTATGCCATTTTCGGCGGTTCCCTTTTGAACGGTCAGCATCACCTCATACAAACTGCGGGACTTGTTGAGCATCGAATCCGCGCCTTGGAACGTCAGCATGTAAGTCATCTGGTTCCCCGCAATACGGCTATCAACCGTTGCCATGCGGGTTGCCGCAATGCCAATGACCGTTAACGTTAAGAGAATCACCATGCCCCACACGAGCACCGCACCTTGTTGTTGATTTTTACTGGTTTGCATAGTTATTACCTTAACCTTCAACGACGTTGCGCAAATGAATGACCGTGGTATACACCGACCGTTGGAAGCGATCATTACGATTCAGCGTTACATCCAACACGTCATAAGACTTAGCTTCTGCCACTGGCAATACCGGCTCTAACGACCTGACCAAAATACCTGTTTTGATACTTATCACCCGCTGCCATGCGGAGGCTGCGGATACCCCCGTTGCATTCAGGTACTGCTCGACATTGCCATCGGCATTCGCATCCACACCATACAAAAATTGAACATTTTCAACGCCATTGGCAATGGGTGTCGCACTGGTATTGCGCGAACCGAAACACATCAAAGTCGGATGTCCGGTACTTTCATTAACAAAAAACGTGTTGTAGATGAGTGCGGCTTCCATGCTAGGGGCTTCACCCACGCGACAATCCTCAGGCAGTACGCCATTAGCGCAATCGGTAAATAAGGTAGGATCACCCAAAAAACGTACACTGACGGCATCGCCTGTAGCGGTCACACCATCCGGCTTATAATTATCCTGCGCTGCTCGTGCGGCAAATGTCGTCAAATTCAAACTTGGATGCACCCCACTATTAGCACCGTCACAAGCAGCTTTAGGTGGAGTAGTGCCGCCGAGAGGGTACATATACTCAACAATTGGCAATTTTGTCGGGGTGGCATAACCCGCGTGTTCCAAATGCTTGGTTAGCGCATTCAAAGCAATCCGCGCAGTTTCATCCATCAGGGAGAGTTGGTCACGGGCATGGTAATTGCGCTTGCTGCTCATATAAACGGTGCCGACACCAGCGACTAACACCAAGCTGACCACCATAGCGATCATCAATTCGATTAAGGAAAGCCCGCGCTGTTTATTGCTGTATTTCATGCTTTCCCCTTATAAAACCGCATTGAGGTTAATGGTGAAGGTTTCAATGCCGTCTGCAACATCCGCACCCGTCCCTGCGAAATCTGCCTGGCGCGTAGCGTTACGCTCATCCCATTGCAGATTAACGGTCACACCATTACTGCAATCGCCTGTCGGACACGTAATTTGCAACTGCCCACCCATCAAAACATTGCTGACCCCTGTGCTTGAACCATACCCGCATAAGGTTTGATGAAGGTCGTAAGTTGCCAGTTCTTCATGGCTACAAAGAGCAGTTGCACAGTCCTTTGATGGCTTTTTCGTAAGATCGGCACAATGAGTCGCCGCATTGGTCAGATTCGCTAACAGATAACTAGATTGCGGCACTGGTGTTGAAGCAGTGCTCATGCGAAACACTTCTGCACGATTTGCCCGCATTTTTTCCAGCAAATCATGCACAATCCAAGTCGCTTGTTGCATCTGATAAGAATTGTGCGTGGTCTTCATCCCGGCAATTTGCAGACCGGCAAGACCTAACAAACCGGTGGACAGCACCACTGTGGCAATTAACACCTCAATCAGGCTTAAACCTGACTGCTGGCGTCGAGAAGCTAAACGTATCGGCATAGAGCCACCTATTACTTTTATGATTGGAGGCGTATTAACTAAGGCTATTATACTGAAAACTGAAACCTATGCTGGAAAAACACAACTTATGCCGACAAGCTGTAGTATTCTGGGAACCAATGGTAATTGCACAGTGATTAAGCAGCCCATAAAAAAACCCCGGAGAACCGGGGCTATAAACTCTCAACTCATGACCATCACACTACTATGTTCCCTTAGGAGTCGTGATAGCCAAGCAAATAGTTCATGACGTTGACAATCATTTTTAATGCACCGTTTCAATGCACTCTCAAGGAAAATGTAGGGTCAAAAGTCGACCTCATGCCACCTTCCCGCAGCAAACGCTCCAATTGTTTGCCCAGATCACCTAAATCCTGACGATAAAGAATCAAACCATCTAACAAAAGTTGAGCAGTGCTACGCTGCCCTACGCTATTTCTACCCACAAGCCTTCTATTCATTGATAAGCTCCCCGTCTTTGACTGACCACTAGTACTAACCCTCGGTTTAACTATAGTGCAAAAATGATTTTTTGGCGTTGTCTTTGCACTAAATTTGGGGATAATACAAGAAGTTTAGTATATTACCTGTTACTAATTGAGCAAGATAATGACAGAAACCCTCACTTATGAATCACATACCGTATTTGTTGACGAGTTAACACCCCAACAAATTACGCAATTACAACAAGCTACCGCTCAGGCGTACCACTTACCCCCTCAGTTTCATGACACCCTGAAAACCGGTCGCAGTGGTCCTGAATTAGCAATCATCCCTGCCGGGCGTTTTGAAATGGGTTCAGAACCTAGCGAACACGGGCATCAGCGTGACGAAGCGCCGCGTCACCTTACTATGGTTCGTAAACCCTTCGCTATTGGCATTTACCCCATCACGGGTGAAGAATTCCGGCTATTTCGCGAGGATACCGAGTGGTTTTTACGCCCGGAACTCATCTGGCATGAAGGTCGCTACCCCGCCATCAATATTCGCATGGAAGATGTTAAACTGTTCTTGGCATGGTTAAGCCTGCAAACAGGTCAGAAATATCGCCTGCCAACCGAAGCTGAATGGGAATATGCGGCGCGTGCTGGCACGACTACCCCGTTTCATCATGGCGAAGATGTCAGTTGCCGTGAGGTACATTTCAACCCGTTTTTCCCTTATCGGGAACAGCGGGAGAAACGCCGGTGGTACCTGCCACATTGTTTCCCCAGCCCCAAAGCCAGCGAAGTAGGGTTACAAGCCCCAAATGCGTGGGGCTTACACGATATGCACGGCAATGTGTGGGAATTCACCCAAGATCACTGGACAACTTCCCATCTGAACGCTAACCGTGATGGTAGCCCGTCCATTGCCGCCAGCCCTTACTGGTATGTCACTAAGGGTGGCTCGTGGTTTGACCCCGCCGCCCGCGCCCGCAGCGCCGCCCGCAAAAAACGCTACATGGATGAAATGGATACCAACCTTGGCTTCCGCCTAGTCAGGGAGCTTTAGCGCTCAAATTCCAGTGCCATGCCAACAGGTGCAACGTCCAGCAATTTGCCGTCTTGCCACACCAACTGACCGTTAACCAAGGTGGCGGCAATGCTGGAACGGAATTCATAGCCATCAAACGGTGTCCACCCGCACTTCGACAAACTGTTAGCGTGCGTCGATGTGAAGGGTTTTTCCAAATCGACTAACACCAAATCTGCCCAATAACCCTCACGGATATAACCCCGCTCTTTAATATTGAA
The DNA here is from genome assembly GCF_021650935.1 of Thiothrix winogradskyi. NCBI lineage: Bacteria > Pseudomonadati > Pseudomonadota > Gammaproteobacteria > Thiotrichales > Thiotrichaceae > Thiothrix > Thiothrix winogradskyi. The sequence goes on from NZ_CP091244.1 coordinate 3,868,892, forward strand.
CATTTCCGCCACTGCGTGGCTGGTCTTTTCGACAATAAACTCCAGCGTGAAAATCTCATCCTGATAATGTTCCAACACCAGCGGCAGCGCGTGCTGCACCAATGGCAACCCGGAGGGCGCTTTGAAATAGCTGGGGTTGTGTTTCTCCTCCCACGTATGCGGCGCATGATCCGTGCCGATAACATCCAGTCTGCCATCCAGCAATGCCTGAATAATGCCCGCCCGATCTTCGGCTGTTTTAATCGCGGGGTTGCACTTGATTAATGCGCCTTTGCTGGCGTAATCCTCATCCGCAAAGTGCAGGAAATGCACGCAAGCTTCGGCGGTAATGCGCTTATCTTTCAGGGGAATATCCGCAAACATCTCGGCTTCTTTTGCCGTGGAAATATGCAAAATATGCAAGCGTGTCCCACAACGTTTTGCCAATTCCATCGCCATTGATGACGATTTGTAGCAAGCTGCCTCACTGCGAATGGTAGGGTGCAAACTAAACGGAATATTGTCACCGTAAATACTGCGGAAACTTTCCTCATTTTCCATAATGGTCGGGGTATCTTCACAATGTGCCGAAATCAGGGTCGGCGCATGTGTAAAAATTTGCTCCAATACCTCTGGGTCATCAACCAACATATTGCCGGTTGACGCCCCCATGAAGACTTTTATCCCACAAGCATCCCTAGGGTTTAATGCCTTAATCGCTTCCAGATTATCGTTGGAAGCACCAAGGTAGAAGGCATAATTCCCCGCTGCCCGACCTGCCGCCAACTGTTTCTTGTCGTTGAGAATCGCCGACGTCAGTGTATTTGGGATGGTATTGGGCATATCCATAAAACTGGTGATGCCCCCGGCTACGGCTGCACGGCTTTCCGTTGCCATATCCGCTTTGTGCGTCATTCCCGGTTCACGGAAATGCACTTGATCATCAATCATACCGGGTAGCAAATGACGCCCTGCGGCATCCAGCACTGCAACACCCGGTGCTGATAAGTGCTTACCGATCGCGGCAATACGTCCATCATGGACTAACACATCCGCCTCGACAATCTGCCCTTCATTGACAATATTGGCATTGACAATCAACAGTGAACTCATGGGGAAGAGTCTCCTTGGGATCAGGATTCCCGTTCAAGAATAAGGAAAGAATAAGGATAGGGGTTTTTAGCGTCAGCAGGATGATAAGTCTGCTCCAAGGTACGCCATTGATACTGATTATAGTCGGGAAAAAACGTATCGCCTGTAAAATCAGCATCAATCAGGGTTAAATACAGACGATCGGCATCTGCAAGAAAGTGCTGATAAATTTGTGCACCACCTACCACCATGATTTCCGGCACATCAGCAACGGCTGCCATTGCCAGCTCCGGTGAACTGGCACGTTCAGCACCGCTGGGTTGGAACGTAGCATCGCGTGAAATCACGATATTGCGCCGCCCCGGTAGCGCCCTCCCTATCGAATCCCAAGTTTTACGCCCCATGATAATGGGTTTGCCGAGGGTATTTTGCTTAAACCACGCTAAATCAGCGGGTAAATGCCAAGGCATAGCACCCTTGCATCCAATTACCCGCTGCGGTGTCATTGCTGCAATTAAAGACAGCATTGGATTTATTTTACCACCCGCAAGAATGAAGGGCGGGTCGTGGGCTTCGATGGTGGCGGCGGTTCATCATCACCATTCGCGTCATCGGTTGCATCGGCTTCATCGCTGGTCTCCGAGTCACTCACCGTTGCATCCGCCGCAGGTACGCTAGCCAAGGTCGGGCGAGATGTCGCCGCCTCGGTAAGCGCCATGCTTTCGGCGTACTCTTCCAGCGGGAAATTCAAACCATCGTGTGTTTCACGCGCATAAATCGTCATGATTGACCACATTGGCAACCAGACTGCCATCGCCTTGCCACTGAAACGGGCATTAAAGGTGACTTTCTCATTATCCATCAGCAGATTATTAGCGGCGGTCATGCTGATATTCAGCACAATGCTGCCATCTTTGACGAATTGACGCGGCACTTTCACCTTAGGCGAACGCGCATCGACCATAATGTGTGGCGTCATGCCGTTATCCACGATCCATTCATAAAACGCCCGTAATAAATAAGGGCGTTTCGGCGTGGCAATAAATTCAGGGGGATTCGGCTGACTCATGGGCGGATCGACTTTTCAACCTTGCTTAATGACTGCTGGAACGCATCCCGTGAGAACACGCGCTCCATGTACTTCAAAATAGGCTTGCCTTGTTTCTCAGGGACATCAATACCGTATTTCGGTAAACGCCACAAGATCGGTGCAATCGTGCAATCCACCAAGGAAAAATCGTCACTGAGGAAATAGGGCTTAACCGAAAACACCTCTGCGGCTGACAACACACTTTCGCGCAAGATTTTACGGGCTTGGGAAGCGGTTTCAGCATCACCATGCTCAATATCATGCACCAGTGAGAACCAGTCTTTTTCAATACGGAACAGTGCCAAACGCGAATGCGCCCGTGTCACCGGGTCAACCGGCATCAGGGGCGGATGCGGGAAACGCTCATCCAAGTATTCCATAATAATACGGGCGTCATACAACACCAGATCACGGTCAAGTAAGGTCGGCGTGGTGTTGTAAGGGTTCAACTCCGAGAGATCTTCGGGTTTGTTATCGGGGTTGATGTTGAGAATATCGACGGTAATGTCTTTTTCCGCCAGAACAATACGCACCCGGTGACTGTCTGCGCAGTCGGGGGCGGAAAATAATGTCATCACAGATCTTCGGCTGGAAAGCGAAGCCATATAAGCGGAACTCCCTGGACTGAAAACAAAAAAGCCACTCTATATTACACTAGAGTGGCTTCAAGGTGTTATACCGATGAAGGATTAATGCACGTCCTTCCAGTATTCCTTCTTGAGGAAATACGCAACCACGGCGAACAATACCAAGAACAGCAACGTGAAGATGCCGTAGGTAGCACTGTACAATTTGGCAGGTTCGCCCACATAAGTCAGGAAGTTCGTAATATCACGCACCGTTTGATCATATTCAACCGGGGTCATGCTCCCTGCTTTAGTGAGTTTTAACTCGCAATGTTCAACTGCGTGAGCACCTTCGCCTTCCTTAGTACACTGCTTTTCCTGCCAGCCTTGCAATTCCCACAAGACGTGAGGCATACCGGCATTAGGGAATACGGTGTTATTCGCACCCAGCGGACGGGTCGGGTCGACATAAAACGCCTTCATGTAACTGTAAATCCAGTCTGGTCCGCGTGAACGCCCCACCAAAGACAAATCCGGTGGCGGTGCGCCAAACCATTCAGCGGACTGCTTCTGGGACATCGCGTTTTTCATCAGTGATCCCGGATTCTCCGGTTCACCGTCTGCATTACGGGTAAAGATCAGGTTTTTAGCCACCTGCTCGTCGGTCAAACCCAAGTCAGCAGCCACACGGTTGTAGCGGCTGAAGTTCAGGGAGTGGCAACCCATGCAGTAGTTAACGTAATACTTCGCACCACGTTGCAAGCTCGATTGGTTATGAATATCAACTTTCGCATCTTCCAGCTCAACCGAACCACCTGCCGCCATCGCGGTAGTTGCCAACAGAGACGTGGACAGTGCAAACATCAAACCGATAATAAATTTTTTCATGTTGCTACACCTCAACCTGTCACACGGTCTGGAACGGGTTTTTCTTCATTGCAGCTTGCTTTGAAAGCAGGCAACAACAGCGTCAGCGCCAAGTAAGCTACTGGCCAAATGAACTGAATCAGCATTTGGTTCGTCGCTTCTGCATCACCAGGGATATAGCGGAACATAATGTCATAAGCCACGACCGACGCCAGTAAAATCCCAAACCACATGACATACTTCGCTTTCGCTGGCGTGCTGTGAATCCACAGAACCACAAAGAAGAGGAAGTAGATTTGGGTCATGCGTGTACCCAATTCCTTATAAGCTGGAGTAACCGCTTCAACACCCATCCAACCCAAAATGAAGAACACCACAGCAAACAGAATCAGGTTGATCTTGTGTGCCATGTTGCGATAGCGCCAAGATTTAACCGGGTTACGGTCAATCCAGGGCAGTACAAACAGTACTGCAATTGCACCGAACATTGCCAAAGTTCCCAAGAATGGGTCAGGAATAGCCCGCAGTACAGTATAGAACGGTGTGAAGTACCAAACCGGTGCAATGTGCAGCGGTGTTTTCAGTGCGTTAGCAGGCTCGAAGTTAGGCGCTTCCATAAAGTAACCGCCGCCTTCCGGGAAGAAGAACAACACCGTAAAGAAACCGATGAGGAAGACCACTACACCCAAAATGTCTTTCACAGAGTAGTAAGGGTGGAACGGAATACCATCAGCCGGAGCCGTTTCGCTCCAACGGTTGCCCTTAGGCCCTTGCTTAATTTCAACGCCATCCGGGTTGTTAGAACCAACCGCGTGCAATGCCACAATGTGGACAAACACCAGAGCAGGCAATACCAGAGAAGGCAGGAAGAAATGCAATGCAAAGAAACGGTTCAGGGTTGCATCGCCGAGTACGAAGTCACCACGAATCCAAGTAGACAAGCCTTCGCCAATCACTGGAATAGTATTAAACAAGTTGATAATAACCTGCGCACCCCAGTAAGACATCTGACCCCAAGGCAGCAAATAGCCCATGAAAGCAGTTGCCATCAGCGCCAGATAAATCGCCATACCGATCAACCAGATCAGTTCACGCTTGCCTTTGTATGACCCGTAGATCAGGGCGCGGAACATGTGCAGGTAAACCACGATAAAGAACGCAGAAGCACCGGTAGAGTGCATGTAGCGGATAAACCAACCACCCGGCACATCACGCATAATGTATTCTACTGAAGCAAATGCTAGGGCTGCATCGGGTTTGTAGTGAAATGCCAAGAACAAACCGGAAAAAATCTGGATAACCAGTACCAGCATCGCCAGTGAACCGAAGAAATACCAGAAGTTGAAGTTTTTAGGCGCATAGTAACCAGCCAAATGCGCTTGCCAAGTTTCCATCATCGGGAAGCGGTCTTCGACCCAACCCAAGAAACCTGTGTAATTGTGTGCGGGACGCTCAGCCATTATGCAGCACCTCCATTTTCACCGATCAGAATGGTGTTATCATCTTTGAAGTAGTACGGAGGTACTTCAAGGTTTGCACCGGCGGGGACATTCTTGAAAACGCGGCCAGCCAAGTCAAAGCGTGAGCCGTGGCAAGCACAATACCAACCACCTTTCCAGTTTTCACCCAAATCAGCCGGAGCCAACTCAGGGCGGTAGGTAGGGGAGCAACCGAGGTGGGTACAAATCCCGACCAGCACCAGATATTGCTCTTTACCTTCACGGGTACGCGCCAAGTTTTTGGCGTATTCCGGTTGCTGTTTCACGTTATCGGAATTCGGGTCTTTCAATGCATCAGCCAACCCTTCCAAGGTTGCCAGCATTTCTGGGGTACGATTCACCAACCAAACCGGTTTACCGCGCCAGATTACACGAATTTGCTGCCCTGGTTCCGCCTTAGCTACTGGAACTTCTACCGGTGCACCAGCGGCTCGCGCCCGCGCACTAGGGTTCCAGGAATTAAGGAACGGAGCCGCAACCGCAGCCACGCCTGCTGCCCCAACCACAGATGTGGCGGCAATCAGGACGCGGCGACGGCCTTTATCTACTCCAGAATTTGCCATCGTTAGCACTCTCCCAAATGTTCAAAACTTAACCTGCCGCACGCCTACAAACACACCATGATAATGCTTGCAACCGCACTAAATATCTGAGCCATTAACTCAAGCATAGCTATATTAGTATATGCTAAAAGACTTTGTAGAATGTCGGAACTCACGCCTAAAATCAAGCAGAAATCCCAATCGCAATGGAGAAAACGCAAACGTTTTGATTTAAATCATTCATCGCTCACCTATCAACAAAGCGCAGCAATAGTAGCATAAAAACACAAAAAAAAACCCGACTTAGGCGGGGTTATTGATGTCCAGAAAACAATGTTCCACCCCAAACTGTTCCGCCAAGTGATTTCCCAGTGCCTGAATGCCGTAACGCTCAGTCGCGTGATGCCCCGCTGCCAGGTAATGGATGCCGTTTTCCCGCGCAAAATGCACCGTGTGTTCAGAAATTTCACCGCTCAGGTACGCATCCGCGCCCAGATCAAACGCTTGCTGGATGTAACCTTGCGCACCGCCGCTACACCATGCAATGCGCTGGATAGGCTGCTCACCACCCGCAATCAATAAAGGGTCACGCCCCAGCACTGCCGCAACGTGTTGCCCAAACGCGCTCAAGCTCACGGGTTCAGCCAAGGTACCGACATTGCCCACGCCTTGCAGTTCGCGTTCATCCATCACGCCTTCGGTGCGAATCCCCAGCAATTTTGCCAATTGCGCGTTATTGCCCAGCGTCGGATGCGCATCCAAAGGCAAGTGATAGCCCAACAAACTGATGTCATGCTGGAGTAAGGTCGCAATCCGGCGTTTTTTCATGCCGCGAATCACCTGCGACTCACCCTTCCAGAAATAACCGTGATGCACTAACACCGCGTCAGCATTGCATTCCACCGCTGCATCCAACAACGCTTGCGAAGCGGTGACACCCGTAACAATGCGCTTAACTTCCGCCCTGCCCTCGACTTGCAAACCATTCGGCGCGTAATCGCGGAACTTGCCGACATTCAGCAAGGTATTAATGTGGGTTTCGAGTGCGTAGAGGTTCATAGCTCTGCCAATACGCTCAGGAAGGTTGCCATTTCCTCATCCGTACCAATGGTAATCCGCAAGTATTCGTTAATGCGCGGCTTATTGAAGTAACGCACCAACACACCGCGCTGTTTCAGTGCCAAATACAAGCTTTCCGCATTACCCGCCGGTGGACGCGCAAACACGAAATTCGCCGCTGACGGTAATACGCTGAAACCCATCTCGGTCAGGCTTTGCACCGTCATCTCACGGGTAGCGATAATTTTCTGGCAAATATCCTCGAAATACGCCTTATCACGCATCGCCGCCGCCGCACCTGCAATCGCCATACGCCCCAAGGGGTAAGAGTTGAAGGAATTTTTCACCCGTTCCAGCGCATTGATCAAATCAGGATGCCCCACCGCAAAGCCCACCCGCAAACCCGCCAGTGAACGCGACTTGGAGAAGGTTTGCACCACCAACAAATTCGGGTACTTGTCGATCAGCGGAATCGCGGTTTGCGCCCCAAAATCGACGTAGGCTTCATCGACGACCACCACGGATTCCGCGTGAGTTTGCAACAAAGCTTCAATCGCATCCAAACCCAATGCCATGCTGGTGGGCGCATTCGGATTGGGGAAAATAATTCCACCGTTATCCACCGCGTAATCGCCCAAGCACACCCGAAAATCCTCACGCAAGGGGATTTGTTGCGCATTAATCTGGTAAAGATTGGCGTAAACGGGGTAAAAACTGTAGCTAATATCCGGGTATAGCAACGGCGCGTCGTGCTTGAGCAAGCCTTGGAAAACGTGCGCTAATACCTCATCCGAACCATTCCCGACAAAAATATTGGCGCGTTGCACGTCGTAATAGTCGGCAATTGCATCCTTCAGCTCATCCGCATTCGGGTCGGGGTAAAGCCGTAAACGCTCATCCGCCGCCGCGTGGATTGCCGCGAGTGCATTCGGTGAGGGCGGGTACGGGCATTCGTTGGTATTCAGCTTGATGTAACGCTGGTCTTTCGGCTGTTCACCCGGTACATACGGGTCGAGATTGTGTACCAGTTTGCTCCAGTATTGGCTCATGCGTGCTTCCGGTGGAGAATATAAACGTGTGATGATATAGGGATGAAACAAATCCAGCAATCGACCTTTCGCCCCGCGTGGTGGTTACGCTCACCTCACCTCCAAACCTTGTGGCCGGTATTTCTGCGCCGTCGCGTACAATTGCCCCTGCAAGCCGAACGGGTGGAACTCAGCGACGGTGATTTCATCGACCTTGCTTGGTATCCGCGTGCGGATGCGCCGCTGGTGCTGGTGATTCATGGGCTGGAAGGTTCGCTGCAATCGCATTATGTGCAAACGCTAATGCAAGCGTTGCAGCAAGCGGGTTTTGCGAGTGTCTTCATGCATTTGCGCGGTTGTAGCGACGAACACAATCGCTTACCAGAAAGTTATCATTCGGGGCGCACGGCTGACATTTCGGAAGTGCTGGCACATTTGCAGCAAACCCAACGAATGCCTAACGCCGCCATCGGCTTTTCACTTGGTGGCAATTTGATTTTGAAATACCTTGGCGAAACGGGCGCGAACGCTGGTTTGCAAGCGGCGATTGCGGTTTCCGTACCGTTCCAATTACAGGAATGCGCTCAGAAGCTGGAACGAGGTTTCTCTGTCATTTACGGGCGCTATTTGGTCAACAAACTCAAGGCCTCCTATCGCCGCAAATTCAGCCAGATGACCAGCCCGCTATCAGTCGATTTGGACAGACTCAAGACGCTGTTCGCTTTCGACGATCAGATTACCGCGCCGCTGAATGGCTTTGCCGGGGCAGAAGATTACTACAGCCGCAGCAGTTCGCGGCAATTTCTGCAACGCATTGAAACCCCAACGCTGATTATTCATTCGCAAGATGATCCGTTTATGTACTCGACCACTGCACCGACGGAAGCCATGTTGAGTGATAGCGTCACGCTGGAATTGACGACGCACGGCGGGCATGTGGGTTTTGTGGCGGGTAGTGTGCCTTGGCGGGCTGACTATTGGCTGGAAAGGCGGATGATCGAGTGGTTGCGCTTGCGGTTGCAACAGAAACAAAAAACCCCTTAATTTTTCTTTAAAAATCAAGGGGTTACAGTTTGGTGGCGGCGACCACTAAATTTATGACGTAAGATAATGATATTTATAGTTTTAATGTTTTTTATTTTTTAACAATACCCCCCTTGATACCCCCTTTAGTGCACTTCACCCCATTTTCTGCCCTTCGATCACCACAATGGAGACACCCATTCAAGGGGGTATTATCGGGGGTATTTCGCTGAACCGTTTGCGCCGATACCCCTAAAACACGAACTAAAAACGAATCCCAACATTAAGAAAAAATATTTTTTTTCTACCGCTATGCTTAGTTTTGAGGTGTAACAGGTGTAACAGTGTAACAGGCTGGATTAATCTTTTTATTATCATTAACTTAATTGCATTGCTAGGGTGTAACAGCGGTGTAACAAGGTGTAACACACAAAAAAGCCGCAACATGTGCGGCTATTTGCTGGTGAGAGGTGTCTAGTTATCTGGGCGTGATGATGAAACCACGAAACCCCCGTTTACCATCATTAACCTGAGTTCGGGATAAGGTAAGGCGCAGCCTTTCATGGGAGAATGTGAGTAACCACACACAACATTGACCCCACCAAAGGCTGCTACTGAGATGCTAACACGGTTATTCTGTGCCATTGACGATTTTTGTCAGGACTTTCATCCCGAATGGAACAAAACGTTATTGACCCCGAAAGGCGGGCATCGTCGTCGCCACAGTGGTCTTGGCGATAGTGAAATCATGACGATTTTGGTGCATTACCACCAAGTGGGGTATCGTACTTTCAAGTGGTATTATGAGCGTCATGTCAAAGTATTTCTTAAGGGTCATTTCCCGCAACTCCCTAGTTATCAACGTTTTATTGAGTTAATGCCGCGTGTTCTTTTGCCACTAACCCTGTTTATGCAGCAACGCTGTGAAACGGGGCGAGGTATTGCCTTCATAGACTCTACCCCTTTGAAAGTCTGTGAAAATTTGCGTATTCCACGTCATCACACCTTTCGCAAAGACGCAGGGCGGGGTAAATCGTCAACAGGCTGGTTTTATGGGTTCAAACTTCATTTGGTCGTGGATGACTGCGGCAATATTTTATCGTTTGCCATTACTTCGGGTAATACCGATGACCGTAAGCCCGTTCCACGTTGCTGAAAAAAGTGGTCGGCAAAGTCTTTGGTGATCGTGGCTACATTTCCAAGGCATTGACAGAATCGTTGGCAGAGCAAGGGGTTGAATGGATTACCTCGCTGAAGAAAAACATGAAACCCGTGGCGCGTGACACGTTCGATACACTGATGTTGCGTAAACGGAGCATCATCGAAACCATCAATGATCAGTTGAAAAATATTTCACAAATTGAGCATTCACGCCACCGTTCACTCACTAACTATATGATTAACATCATTGCTGGCTTGGTGTCATATGCCTATCAAGATAAAAAACCAGCACTGGATTTAAAAACATCAGCATTGGTTGTGATCTAAATTGAGGGATGGCTTATCCCGAACTCAGGTTCATTAAGGTCTTTGTCTTCCGCACGTAAGGAAATGTTTATGGCGTTCTTCCCGTCTTTGTCGGGTGCGTTGATCATATCCACTGTCCGAAGTGCTGCAATGATTTGCTCTTTGCTGTAACCCTCTGCCAGCTTTACCAATTGCGCCGTTGGCACAAGGAAAGCGCCGTCTTCTTCGGGTCTGTTGCGTACAAATCCAACTCGATCTTTAATGTTGTAAACAGAACCTTCACTAAGATTTGTTCCCTGAAACCGTGAAATTTGCGAAAACAGAAAGGATTCAACGGCTTCAATAACTTGGCGGTGTTCGCGCTTGCCATCTGCCCCGCCGAAGTCATCTACCCATGAATCAAAGCACTCTTTAGCCGCTGCGGTAGCCTCTCCCGCTTTCCATCCGGTAATGCCGTGCTTGGTTGCCAGTTCGCCCGCGTAAGCAATTAGGGCAAATTGTCGAGCCACGCGCCGTACTTGTCCGCTTGCGTCTTCGGGTAGCATTGTCTCCCGGATTGCGTCAATAGCTTGGCTAATGTCATCAGGGATCCCGCCCGGTTGCGTGATCGCATAAAGCCACGCATCGCCCGCCGTGCCGTAATACTTTTTGGTGTTAGCTTCCAACATTTCAGCGAACACAGAACCGTTTCCCATGCCGTGCAAGTCATTAAACGCGCCATGCTTCCATGCATCGCTGCGCACGTTAATCATGCGCACCTCTTGCCCTGCCCTTGTGACCATGCCCGCTTCCTTCATGAGTGCATCAAGCGACTTTTCACCAGTAGACAAAAACACCACGCGCCATTTCTTTGTGATCTTGGCGTTACCGTCACGCCCGCCCCGCCGCTTGCCTTCGCCGTTTGCCAGTGCGTAGGCTGTGGCGCTAACGGTTTGCGCGGTCGCTTCGCCGATTTCATCGAGTGCTAGAAATAGATCATTGTGGGCGTATGCGCTGCCCTCAATACCGACTGAGGTTGATAGCCACTGCTGCCAGAATTCGCTACCCCACACGCTGCAAGCTGTTTTCATGGTGGTGCTTTTGCCATCGCTGGAACTACTCCACAAGTGCAAGCCGAACCCCATCATTCCCGACTGTTTGAGCAATGCGCCGGTAAACGCACTGGATAAAGCCAACATCGTTAACGGGTTGCCTTGCGCATACCGTGCAACATTGGCTTGCCAGTCTGCCAGCGTTCCCGCTTGCCCGATCTTGTTATCAATCACGCTGGTGGGTTGGTAGGTGTATCGCTCTGCATTTTCGCCGTAGTTTGTCTTAGGTGTGATAAATACATCATCTACCCATCCCGTGCGGTCGCTGCATGTCATCAAGTCAGTGACCGGGGACGATAGCAGGTAATCAATAATTTCTTTGTCATTGCCATACACGAAGTTCAGCCCGTTACCGCGCAAATACTTAGTAATTTCTACGCCATCGCCAGCCGCGAATATGGCGGGCATTGCCCACGTTTTGAGCCTGCCCCGCGTATCCTTGAATTCAATGAAGCGCCCATTATTGCCGTCTGTTGTATCGTAAGTTTCTGCAATAACTTGCAGGTGAGGGGAAATGCACACGGGTTCTGAATAGCCGTTGGTGGTGGGCTTGCTGTACCACACGCCGTTATCCCTCAGTGAGTACACACCCCGCCCGCCTTTGATGCCGTCCGGTTCCCCTTGGGTGGCGCGTTTCGCGGCTTTTTCCACGGCTGCGAGTGCGTTACCCGCCGCCCGCTTGCCTACGCCTAAGGTTTTGTTGTTGCCTAGGGCGACAATCAACAAGGTACGCTGTACCGGGTCAAAAACATCATTGATCGTATACGCCGCCAGCTCTTCGAGTAGCGCGGTGTAGTTTTCCATCGTTGCCGCTTGCGCCTTGGCTTCAAACGCGCTGAATACATCGGTGTCTGGTGTGGTTTGTGCGGTAGCGCTCATGATGTTTGCCCCTGAATGGTTGCCAGTGTTGCCCGTGCTTTGTGCATTGCGCGGTGTTTGCGGTAGGTGATTTGATTGTGAGCTTGCAGACTGATACCCGTATTAGTGGTGAGTAACTTAGCCGCTGCTGGGATAGCTGCCCATTCGTCGCCGCCGTGTGCCAGGATACAAAACAGGTCAAACGCATCGTGTGCCAGCCCGTTGGCTATCGGGTCATTGCTGTGGTGGCTGAATGCCCGCTCTTTGCCGTCATCCCCTTGCAGGATCACCACGCCAGCCATACCGGATTGACTTGTGGGGGCAACAAACTTGCTACCCGTCGCCCGGTAGCCGTGGGCGGTGAGGATAGACCGCACGTCGTGCGCATCGTTAAACGCGGTGATCGGGGAAACCTGCCCTTCTATGAGTCGCCCGCCTTGGCGTTGGGTGCGTTGGGTTTCGGTTTGTACAGCCCTAGCCGTGGCTAACTGTTCGCGTTCTGCCTTGGCGCGTTTGTCGGCTTTATAGAATGTGTTGGCAGTGTCTTTCAGAACCACGTCAACCGCTTGACCCGATACATGGAAAAACACATAGGGGCTTTCAGGATTCCGACCATAGGGAACCTCTAAAAACCCACTGATACCCACACAAATGTGAGAAAATGCTCATCTGAGCCACCGCCCCGTTACTAGCCATGCCCAAGAAAAGTGCCATCAAAACCAGTCTGTTTGCCGCCGAAGAGCGTGAACAGAAACTCGACCGCAAGGGCGACCTGCTGTCCACGCTGAACCAGCACGTCAACTTTGTCGCCTTGGCAGCAGAAATCGACCACATCGCCCCACGCCCAAGTGACAAGCGAGGAGGCCGTCCACCCTACCCAACGGAACTGATGGTACGGGTCTTGGTGTTGCAACACCTGTACAACCTGTCGGACGAGGCATTGGAATACCAATTGCTTGACCGGCTGTCGTTCCAACGGTTTTGTGGCCTGCGTCATTCCAGCACGATCCCGGATGCCAATACCTTGTGGGTATTCCGTGAACGGATCAGTGCGGCAGGTGGTGCGGATGCCCTGTTTGATGCCGTCCAACGGCAATTACAACAACACGGTTTTATTGCCCGTGGTGGTCAAATCGTCGATGCCACGCTGGTGGAAGCCCCTAAACAACATTTCCACAAAGAAGAAAAAGCGCTGTTGGAACAAGCGGCAACACCCGCTGGCTGGACACCTGCCAACGTCGCCAAAAGGATACGGAAGCAAGCTGGACGAAAAAACACGGCAAAAGCTACCACGGCTACAAACTCAGTATCAGTGCCGATCGGAAATACAAACTCATCCGCAAACGCCACATCAGCACCGCCAAAGAGCATGACACCAACCATTTTGAAGCGGTGCTTGACCGAGCCAACACCAGCCGTGACGTATGGCGGACAAAGGTTATGAAGACCAATCCCGTGAACAACGCCTCAACCAAGGTAGCTGGCGGTTACACATCCAGCACAAAGCCAAGAAAGGCAAGCCGCAATCCGACTGCCAGAAACGCCGCAACACCCGCATCGCCAGACCCCGCGCACGGGTTGAGCATGTGTTTGGGTCAATCTGTGCGATGGGTGGCAAAGCCATCCGCAGCATTGGGTTGGCACGGGCAGTATTCGGCCTCAGCATCAAAGCAACCGTGTATAACCTGCGTCGGCTCTGTTCGCTCAGAGAGGGCGGAGTTGTGCCCATTTGATGGAGAAATTCCCGAAAAAACAGCAAAAATGCGGAAAAACAACCTGATTGTGGCTTGGTGTGCTAAAAATTGAGATGGGTTGGTGTTTTTTTAACAAAATGCCGATAGGCCAACGCTAACCGTTGCAATACGCCGGGTTTTTAGAGGTTCCCAACAGTAGAAAGCCTTTTCCACGGTGACAGACGCAAAAAAGCCGGGAACTTGCCCGGCTCTTTGGTGGTGGCGTTGCGGTTATACGGGTGTTGCCGTGCTGATAGCGTTGCGCACGAAGTCGTTTAAGCTGATGCCAAGTTCTTTAGCCTTCACCGCCGCCGCTAGGTGAAGATCGTGACCAACACGCACATTGAAACTACCTTTACAGGGTAATTCAGGTGCATAGCCTTTGGCTTCGCAAGTGGCTAGGTAGTCATCAACGGCTTCTTCAAACGCTGCTTTGAGCGCTTGCACGGTTTCGCCTTCGTAGTTAACCAGTGCAGCAATGAATTCGAGCTTGCCGTACAGAACGCCGTCTTCAACTGAGGCTTCAATGCTGCCGTAATAGCCTTTGTGTTCTAACAGTTTCATAACATTGATCGGGTTTTGATTGTTGTAACAGATTTCAAGCCGCCGCTTTCCAGCCCTGCCCGGTGCTTTCCAGTTCCAGCCGCTGAATGTGCCGTGCATGGTCGAGCTTACTCAAACGCTCCACCATTGCTTTGATATAGGCGTTGCCCTGAATGTGTTCTTGGTACAGCAAACGGGTGAACCTATCCGCCGCCGCCGTGATCGGTTGCCGCCCTGCCTCCCAGTTCCTCACGGTGGACTCACTCACGCCCAACACCTCACCCAACATCGTTTGGGAAAGGTCTAATTCCTTACGCAAGAAACGAATTTCCGCCCCATCCAACAAGGGTTGGTTGTTGGTGATGAATAGCCCTATGGTCTTGTGCAGCCCTGCTACATCGGCAATCGCCACCGCTTCACCGTAAGGCGTTTGCTGGCTTTCAAAACCATTGCGTAACCACACGTTAGCAAGCCCGCAACTTTGATAATGGAATAACTCAGACATAACAACACCTCACTAGATAACGGTAATAATCACAGCAAGATTCCCGTGCTGATCTTCATCAATGGCAAGCGCCACGCGGATATATTCGCCTGCGGTGAATAGCCTTAGCCGCATTGCCCAACTTCCCCGCGCATCCTTGGCGGGTTCCTCCTCAAAGCTACCCACTTGCAAACAGCGTAAAACCTGCATACGGGTTATTTCCCGCTCCACCATACGTTCCTCTGCATGACGGGTGAAGAATATCCGTCTCCCGTCGCTGGCTAGGTCGTTCAAGATGGCTTTTGCTTGGTGTGGGGTCATGTGCTTTCCTGCCTTGTTGACCGTTAAATATTAACGCCTTTCGGTGCGGATAGATAGGCGCAAAAAAGCCGGGAACTTGCCCGGCTCTTTGGTGGTGGCGTTGCGGTTATACGGGTGTTGCCGTGCTGATAGCGTTGCGCACGAAGTCGTTTAGGCTGATGCCAAGTTCTTTAGCCTTCACCGCCGCTGCTAGGTGAAGATCGTGACCGACACGCACATTGAAACTACCTTTACAGGGTAATTCAGGTGCATAGCCTTTGGCTTCGCAAGTGGCTAGGTAGTCATCAACGGCTTCTTCAAACGCTGCTTTGAGCGCTTGCACGGTTTCGCCTTCGTAGTTAACCAGTGCAGCAATGAATTCGAGCTTGCCGTACAGAACGCCGTCCTCAACTGAGGCTTCAATGCTGCCGTAATAGCCTTTGTGTTCTAACAGTTTCATAACATCCCTCCCGTTGTTAATTTTTCGCGAACTTGCCGAATGACATAAGCCTTCATCACCTCATTGCCGGGGTGTGGCTTGTGTTGTGATGGATCAACACCACGCGCCCACAATGCCCTAGCCTCTTCGTGCAGTAACCGTGCATCCTTCAGGCTGATTTCTGGATAACTGCCAATGGATAGAACTTTCTCTTTTTGTAGCTTGTACTTGTAATGCCACAACTTAGAACCGTTGGGCTTAACCAGTAAGTACAACCCTCCCCCGTCGCTCAATTTGTATTCTTTGTCTTTGGGCTTGGCGTTCTTAACTGCGGTGTCGTTCAAGCTGCGTTTCATAAAAGGGGTGTCGCTTTTCTGAGTTTGGAAGATACCCCCCAAGACACCCCCAAAAGTGTGCGATGTCATGCGACGGGATACGACGCCATGCAACAAAAAACCCCTTACAGATTGCCGCCTGTAAGGGGTTTTGAGTCTTCATGTAACGGCATGAAGTTGGTATTTGGTGGAGGCGGCGGGAATTGAACCCGCGTCCGCAAACCCTCCATCTGAAGGCTACTACATGTTTAGTCAGTCGTTTATTTAACCCGATTGCCGCCAACTGACAGGCTGCTCACAGGCTGTCCCAATACTGTTTAGTGGTTTGGCCTTGGGCGAGCCTCCCGCACGATCTTATGATTGGATGATGCCTGAATATTCGTACTGCATAAGCACAGTAGCGATCAGACAGCTAACTACCGGTTATTAAGCGGCGAGAGCGTAAGAGTCGTCGTTTGCGACTATTGTTTGTGACTAGAATTTAAGTGGTCACCACATCCACTACATGCTCCCCAGACTTTGTGATCCACGTCGAAGCCAAGTCGCCCCCGTAGTTCCGCAAAAGTTGCTGGACTTGTCATTATACGGTTTGACACAGCCAGTGTCATGCAGTTCCGCAAAATCGCACCGATTTAACTGATCAACGGCAAACAAGAGCCTAAAGGGTCGCCCAGAATGGCCATAAAACACACAATTATTAAGCGTTTATTAATTCAGCCACAGCTAAACTATTCCTCACTGATGGAGAGGAGTGATTTACCAATCACTGCAAGAGCAAATGGAAATTAACTAATAAAAACAATCAGGTGTATCGTTATGGATATTGAATATAAATTTATTTTAATACTAATCTCAGTGGCAATGATCAATCTAATGGTGGCATACCACCTCATCTAATCATTACGCCAGCAATAAAAAAGCCCCATAACGGGGCTTCTTTATTGCATCAAATCAAAGGAGTCATTACTTTGATTGTGCAACCATGAAGTCAACGGCTGCTTTCACTTCTGCATCAGACAACGCTGGGTTGCCACCTTTTGCTGGCATCGCGCCTTTACCATTGATGGAAGTAGCATACATCGCATCATTACCAGTAGCGATACGTGGTGCCCATGCAGCTTTATCGCCTAACTTAGGTGCGCCAGCAATACCCATGTCATGGCAACTGAAGCACAGACCTTTGTAAATTTTTTCACCATCAACCGCACCTGCCGCTACTACCGCGCCGGTTGCCGCTGTAGCTGTAGCATCAGCCGCTTTATTAGCAGTATCACCGACTGCTTTAGCAGCATCGCCCGCTGCCGCCGTCGTAGCGTCAGCCGCCTTAGTGGCTGCATCGCCTGCTGCTTTAGCGGTATCACCGACTGCTTGAGTCGTCGCATCAGCCGCTTTTGAAACCGCGTCACCGGCTGCTTTAGTAGCATCAGTCATGGCAGTCATTGGATTAGCCATTGCTGGTGCAGTCTCCGCCGCTGGGGCTGGCGCTGCTGCTGGAGCAGTTGCTGCTGCTGGAGCTGCTGGTTCAGCAGGTTTTTGTGCAGCCGCAGGCGCTTCAGCTTTTGGAGCCTCAGCTTTTGGCGCTTCTTTTTCGCCACAGCCGCTCAGAACGCCCAGCGTTAAAAACAGAGCAGAAATACTGATGGTGATTTTTTTCATGACTAGCGATCTCCTGATTTGTCGTATAGGACTTTGAATTACATTATTGTGAAAAGAATATCAATGGTCGGGCATCGTAATAGACGCTCATAGCGATGTCAATTAAGTGTATTCAAAAACGTTTTCTGGCTTGAGTATCCCCCCGCTGCGAATTATGCTGACATTCTTTAAAAGAGCGGCAAGTCAAAACATCATGAGCGAAACACACCCTTTTTTACAAGCCTTCCGGGGCAGTTTTTTCGGCGTATTGCGCTGGCATCAATTGGATGAACTCTGGCTACGGGTGCTCATGACCAAACAAGAGGGTTGGTATATTTACGCAGTGGGGGAAACACCACCCAGCACCCCGCAAACTGACACCGCGTTAGAAACCATCATCCACGAGCTGAACATCTTGTTGCACCGCGAACACCAAGAAGATTATTGCGGCATTGTGTATACCGATGATATGCAACAACCCCGTTATATTAAGGTGTTTGATCCGAATCATCTGGGGTCTGTGTGTGGCTCCAGTGGCAACCCACCGTTGCCGGGCTGGATACTCTCTAAAATGCAGCCAATCGACCTACCTGCCGCACTCCCACAACCCACTAACCGCCGCCACTGGTGGCAAAAGCTGTTTACCCATGCCCACTAAAAACCCGATTACTGTTATTGGCGTGCTGACCTCACTCCTATTGCTTGTGGGGGGCGTCATGCTGTATTTACCACCCGCCGAGCCAATCCATCAAGAACAGGCACAGGTGCTAACCAGCCCCTTCAAAGAACCAGACCCCGCGCCAAAAGCAGCACCTGAACCCGCAGTAACTGCTGCCCCGACAGTAGCGACGGAACCTACCGCATCACCGTTCAGCATTCCCGACATGACACCGGAGGATCTGGCAAAGTTGCCCCCGGAGGAACGCACCCGCTACGACAAGATGCGCGAATCCCTGCAAGAAATCGTGCAGCAAGTACAAGCGCTGGAGCAAGAAAACACGCGCCTGCAACAAACCCTGATTGAAGGTCAGGCCAGCAATCAAGCGCTCGATACAGAGATCGACAAATTGCGCCCACCGCAACACGTCGCCAAGCCCGCCGAACCTTAACCGCGTTTCAGCGCACGCATCAGAAACCGTGCCGGATGCAAATGGCGATACAAGGTTGCCTGCACCGGCAACGGTTCCCCCGTCAGCAACGCCGCCAACAATTCCGCACCCAAACCGCTGGTGGTAAGACCACGCGAACCGAAACCCGCTGCTATCCACACACCCGACTGATAACGCGCCAGTGGAAACGACTGGTTCGCCCGACCATGCCGTAACTCGGCGTAGGTTTGCTGGAAAAATGCCGTATCCGGCAACGCTCCCACCACTGGGTAACGATCCGGCGTTGTCATGCGAATTGCCGCGTGGCTGGACACCACCGTACCGAGTGAGGCGGCAAACTCAGGCAGATACTGCGCCAATTGCTGGTGATTCACGGTATCGGCGGCAACATCCAGCTTCGGTTCGCGCACATGGCGCACAAACGTTGCCCCGAAAATATGTTGCCCCGCCAACGCTGGGGTCAGGTAGCCTTCGTGCCCTAAGGTGGTTTTCAATTGCTGGCTAAACGCTGAAGCGCTCGCTACGCTGGTTTGCCCCAATACCGGCATAAAGGGCAGAAACTGACTCGCGGCAAATTGATCCGCCTCACGCCCGCTGGCAATAATCGTCACACCATCCACCGGCAACGTGTTGGCATCGGTCAGGGTGCGCACGTCAATATTGGGGTGCGCCACCAACGCCGCACACAAACTGGCAGGATTCAGCCAACCTGCTTGCGGGAAATAACTCGCGCCGCTCGGCAACGGAATCCCCGCCACTGCGGAAGCCTCCGCCTGATCGAGAATCTGGATGAAATCGGCAGGCAATTCACGCGCCTGAATCGCCTGCTGACGCGCCGCTTCACGCGGTTCGTGTGCCAGTTGCAACGCGCCGCATTGCGCCCAGTCGATCACCTGCCCCGCTGCTTGCAGTTGGCGAATTTGCTGCATGGCAAACACAAACGCTTGGCGGTAAAAGGTTTCGCCCCAGCCTGCTTCCGCTGTCATTTTCGGGGTTAGCACGCCTGCACGGTTGCCGGATGCTTCCATCGCAAGGCGGGCGTGGCGTTCGTACACGGTGACTTGCCAGCCACGTTGTGCCAGCGCGTGCGCGATTTGGCAGCCTGCGATTCCACCGCCAATGACGGTGGCGTGAGTGGGTGTGGCGGGTTCTGGCAGGGCGTACCAAGGTTCAAGGTCAGCGCTGAGGTGTTCCGCAGGCAAGGTAGCGGTGAGCATTTCGCGTTTTTTGCCAAAACCTTTGCACTTGGTGACGTGAAAACCGGCGGCTTGCAGGGTGCGGCGTACTTCACTGGCGGCGGTAAAGGTTGCCAACGTGGTGTCAGCATGGCTAAGGCGGGCAATGCCTTGCATGACAGGTAATGCCCACATCGCGGGGTTGCGGGCGGGGGCAAAGCCATCCAGATACCATGCATCGACGCGGGCGACGAGTTCGGCGAGGGCGGCTTGCACGTCCATAAAACACAGGGTCAACGTCAGGCGACCTTGCGCGAAATGCAGGCGATGGAATCCGGCAAGCAGTGGGGGGTAATGGGCGAGGAGTTCGCGGGCGTAACCCTGTAATTCTGGGTAGTTTGCCAGTAATTCACGCAAGGTCGCGGGTTGAATCGGGTGCTTTTCAATGGAAATGAAATGCAAGCGGGGGCAACGCTGTGGGTCGGCTTGCCATGCCTGCCAAGTGGCGAGGAAGTTTAAACCCGTGCCGAAGCCGGTTTCGGCGATGGTGAATTGCGCCTTGCCTTGCCAACGTTGCGGGAGTTGGTTGCCTTGCAGGAAGACATGGCGGGTTTCTGCCAAGCCGTCTTGCAGGGAACAGTAGCAGTCGGCGAAGGCGGGCGCGTAGGGTGTGCCGTTGGGGTCGCGTTCGATGTGGGCGGGGGTTAGTTCATGCATAGGAGTAATGTTACGGGCTAAACAAGTCAGCCATGAGGAAACAATAGGTTAGTGAAGGGTTGGTAGTTCTTCCAACGGTATGTGTTGAAATCACGCTGATCGGTGGAAAGGATGTGCCCATGCCCCAGCTCTTCTGCCAGAATCACCAGCGAAGCATCCGCCAAATCCATTGGAAGGTTTTGATATTTGTACATCAATTCGCGAATACGTCGCAGATGCCAAGGCTCGACCAAATGAAAAACATCCGAGCCTCCTTGCTCAATATTGTGCAAAAACAACATCTGTGCATCAAAACCGACCCGCCCATACAGCAAATGACTGGCTTCCGCCAACACAGGCCACGTTGTCAGGAATCGATACTCTTCATAACGATCCAGTGCATCCAAAGCCTCCGCATGGAATTTGTCTTTCTGGTTATGCAGAGCTACCCAAAAACCGCTATCGGCGATAATACTATTTCTCGGATGGGTATTTTGCATCGAGCATACTCGCCAAATACTGTTTGTAATTGCTCGACAAGTCTTCAGGCCCATCAAACGCACCAATGAAACCGCTGTCACGCCAAATCTGCTTCTGACGCTTTGCTTCCGCCCGATCACGCAAATCTTGCGCCACCTGTTGCAGCGAATATTTCAGAACTTCGGTAATGGATTTATCACCCAACATTTCGCGCAAAAACTGCAAATCGTTAGCCGTTTGTTCATCCAATCGTGCACTGATTCTTAGCTCGTTCATTTTGTCATACCATTAGTGATAACACGTCATACATCATAACATGACCATTACCACCTGTCACCGTCCAGCCAAAAATCCCCAATCCCCCGCCAAAACCATCTACACTCCCCCCAACAAAACAGGAATCCCCCATGCAAACCACCTACAAACCCCGCAAACCCCTCCTCGCCGCACTCTTATCCCTGCTATTACCCGGTTTAGGGCAGCTTTATAACGGCGAATGGCACAAAACCGTCTGGTTGTTGCTAGGTTTCGGGCTGCTAAGTGTGTTGGGCATTGTGGTAATCGGACTATACCTGCCCATCAGTTGGACACTGCCCGCGCTCATCATCGGGGTATTTTCGCTCCTAATACTCTGGCTCTATAGCATTACAAATGCTTTCCGCAGCGCTCGCTGTCAGCGTGAATACACCCTCAAAAGCTGGCAAAGCGCAGGCGTATACGGTTTGGTGTGGGTGGTGTGCAGCCTAATCGCCCTGCCAATGCTCAGTGATTACGTGCAACGACACCGCGTCGAAGCTTTCCTTGTCCCCTCTAACAGCATGAATCCCACTGTGCTGAAATACGATCTATTGTTTGCCGACAAGCGCTACAACCGCATCGGTGCAACGCACCCCGTGCAACGCGGCGACATTGCCATTTTCATCTACCCCGACAGCCGCAATACCTATTTCATCAAACGCATTATCGGACTACCGGGGGATAAGGTGAAAATCAAAGGCGCGGATGTTGCGGTGAACGGCAAATCGCTGCGCCAACACATCACCACGGGCGCACACGGTTTACTCGTCACCGAAACCAGCGGGGAACACAGTTGGCAAGTTTTCTGGAATAATCAGCAGGCGCAACTGCCCCAAACGGATCTAACAGTTCCGCACGGAAAAGTGTTCGTATTAGGGGATAATCGCACGGATAGCAACGATTCACGCTTTTTCGGCACAATCCCCTTGCAGGACGTAATCGGCAAAGCGCGGCAAATCTGGTTTTCAGCCGAAGGCAATACGATACGCTGGGAACGCATCGGCAAAGCGCTGCATTAAAACGGCATGAACGACTTAAACACTTTCATAAACGGGCTGACCGTCGCAGCGGCTTCCCCCATCGGCGCGGCGGCTTGCGCCAATGTGCCCACTTGCTGGTTCATTTGCGCCACATTGCCACTCATATAGGCGACATTATTATTCATGTAATACATCGACTGGTTCATCGACTGGGTGCTGTACGCCATGGTTTGCGTATCGGTTGCCATCGTGCCGATGTGACCGTTCATGGTGTTGATATTGCCCGACATCGTGATCATCGAAGCTTGCATACTGCTCATAATGTACATCATATAGCCACCTGCCGCCCCTGCCACCAATACCAGCGGCACTAACCAGACTTGGCGTTTGGTTTTGGTCGCTGCCAAGGTTTGCTGTACGTGCTGCAACTCATGCATTTTGGCTTCGAGTTTTTGCTCACGTTCATTGAATTCGTGGTGCAAGCGTTTGAAAGCGTGTTCCAAACGTTCGTTTACCCCATCGACCGCTGGCGGGTGTTCAAGCGCTGGCTTGGCTTGCACCCACCAAGGCACTAAACGTTCCAACAGATTGGGGGTAACGGCTATCAAGGCTTTGGAAGTGGATTTTTTTACCCGCGTCGCTGCGCGTACCCGTTTCGGGCTAGGCTTCAGCACCATGTCTTGGCGTTTGACAATGCGCATGGCGATAGCTTTGCCCGTCCCTTCCACCTGTGCGGATTTTATTTCAGGAATGGCATTGCCGAAGACATCCAGTCCAACATTCACGTGGTGAGCTGATTTGCTCTTGGTGTTAGTATGTTTCATGCCGTGAGTATATAAGTGGTTCCTGATACACACAAGCAACAGAGCGGGCAAATTTAGCCCACTCTGTCAGACTGCGGTTTAACCCAGCATGTAAGACACCACGCCATCCGCCAGTTTCGGCTCAAACCAAGTGGACTTGGGCGGCATTACATCATTGTTATCGGCTACCGCCATCAGGTCTTGCATACTGGTCGCGTAAAGCGAGAAAGCGACTGCCATTTCACCACTATCCACGCGCTTTTCCAAACCAGCCAAACCGCGAATTCCGCCCACAAAATCAATGCGGTCATCGCGACGCGGGTCGCTAATGCCCAAGATCGGGTCGATTAAATAACGCGCCAAGCGGCTTACATCCAAACGCGCTACCGGATCGTCATTGGGCATCAGTTCAGGGTTAAGCGTCAGTTTGAACCACTGCTTATCCATGTACATCCCAAAAATACCGGGTGCATCCGGCTTAACCGGCGTGGCAGAAGGCTCTAGCGCAAAATGTTCCTCAACCGCCGCCAAGAATTGCGTGGGGTCAAGCCCGTGCAAATCCTTAATCACGCGGTTGTAGTCGAAGATTTTCATCTGATGCGCGGGGAAAATCACCGAGAGGAAGAAATCAGACCCTTGCTGATTGTTACGCATTTTCGCAATCCGCGACGCTGATGCCGAACGGTGATGCCCATCCGCAATATACAGCGCGGGCATCGCATTAAACGCCGCCGTCAATTGCGCAATGGCTGCCGCATCATCAATCACCCACAGCGTGTGTTGAATACCATCATCAGCCGTCACGTCCAACGCCGGTTCCGCTTGCGAAGCCGCCGCCAAAATTGCGTCCACTTCAGGGGTATCCGGGTAAGCCAGCAATACCGGCCCGGTTTGCGCATTCACCGCATCAATCTGGCGTACCCGATCATCTTCTTTCACCGGGCGGGTAAATTCGTGCTTGCGAATTCGATTGGTATCGTAATCCGCCACCGACGCACCTGCCACCAAACCGGTTTGCGAATGCCCGTTCATAATCAAGCGGTAAGCGTAATAGCAAGGCTGTGCGTCCCGCACTAACAGGCCCGCATCAATGGTACGCGCCAGATTTTCAGCAGCTTTGGCATACACGACAGGGCTATACGGGTCGGTATCTACCGGCAAATCAATTTCCGGCTTAGAGACATGCAAAAAACTCCAGGGTTTGCCTGCTGCCCGCTCGCGTGCTTCCGCAGAATTCAGCACATCATACGGCGGGGCAATCACTTCAGCGGCACGACCCGGTGCTGGGCGCAAGCCTTTAAATGGCGCAATCAGATTCATCTTGGAACACTTCCTACAACGCTAAAAGATCGCCGCATTATAACGGTCATTGCCAGTGGCGGCTATGCAATCGCAACGTTACCGTCATTTCACTTGAGGCTATCCATCAGGTTGGCTAGACTCTGGCGCTTATCTTATGGATTTGACCGGATTGAGGAACGCAGGGTGAAACAACCTATTGTCATTATCGGAATCGGCGAAATCGGCAGTGTTTTCGCACAAGGTTTACTGCGTATAGGGCACCCGGTTTACCCGATCACCCGCAGCATGGATATGTCCGTCGAAGCCGCGCAAATCCCCGAACCCGCGCTCGTCATCGTTGCCGTGGGCGAAACCGATTTACACCCCACTTTGGCACAACTCCCAGACGCTTGGAAAACGCGGGTAGCCTTGCTCCAAAACGAACTGTTACCCCCAGACTGGGAACGGCATGGGCTAACTGACCCCACCGTGATTTCTGTCTGGTTTGAAAAAAAACGCGGACAAGCAGTGAAAATTGTGGTTCCCTCACCGCTATACGGACATAATGCCACGCTATTGGCTTCCTGTCTGAATGCACTGGATATTCCCCATTATCTGATGCATGATCACGCGGAATTATTATTCGAGCTGGTACGCAAAAACTACTATATTCTGGTCAGCAACATTGCGGGGCTACGTGTTGGCGGAACAGTAAGCACACTTTGGGCGCAACACCCCGCCTTGGTTGAAGCAGTGGCGCGTGATGTACATGC
The DNA here is from genome assembly GCF_021650935.1 of Thiothrix winogradskyi. NCBI lineage: Bacteria > Pseudomonadati > Pseudomonadota > Gammaproteobacteria > Thiotrichales > Thiotrichaceae > Thiothrix > Thiothrix winogradskyi. The sequence goes on from NZ_CP091244.1 coordinate 3,894,116, forward strand.
CCTGCAAGAATATCTAACGGGCAAAACCTTAGATCATGCGGAACTGTTACAAGCCATGCTGGTCGCATTTGCAGGCGACCCCGAACACCAATGCATGGGGCGCAGTGCTCCAGCACGCTTGCAACGTGCTTTAGAGATTGCGGATACTGCGGGGCTTGCCGTACCAACCTTGCGGGACATTGCCGCCAGCCGATCGTAAACGGATACAGGTTTTTAATGAAATCGCACAACAACAAACGCAGTTCCTTTTTTTCCGGCAGTCTACTGGCTTGCTCGCTGTGGCTATTAACCACCAGTGCTGCATTAAATGCCGAAGACGCCACCCGCATTAATCTGCAAGACACGGAAATCCGCCAATTGATTGACATTGTTGCCAAGACCACCGGCAAGAATTTCATAGTCGATCAGCAAGTGCGCGGCAAAGTCACCTTCATTTCCGGCAACGGTCTGGACAAAGACGGGCTGTATGAAGCCTTCCTGTCGGTACTGCAAGTCCACGGTTTTGAAGCTGTCGAAACAGGCGACCTCATCAAAATTGTTCCCGCTGGAAAAGCACGCGGCAATGTCGCGCCGATGGTTGCCAACCCTGCGGAAAGTGATGCCGATGCGACGATTTCCCAAGTGGTTAAACTGGAATACATCCCCGTTACCACCGCGATTCAAACCCTGATGCCACTCAGCGGTCAGGGCGAAACCAGTATTCTGCCCAACCAAGCGAGTAACACTATCGCCTTAAAAGGCAAAGCCCAAAACGTTGCCCGCCTGATGGACGTGATTGCCAGCGTCGACAAACCCAATAACGAAGACTTTGAACTTGTGCCACTCGAATACGCGGTGGCTTCACAAGTTGCCTCCACCTTACAGGGCTTAGTCGGTGGTAACGCTGCTGCCGCAGCAGCGGGCGGTATGATGCCTGCTGGCGGCAAAATTTCAGCCGATGAACGTACCAACAGCGTATTGATTTCCGGCGACCGTCAAACCCGTGAACGCATGAAAAGCGCCATCGCCAAACTGGATGTCAAACGTGCCATTGAAGGTGACACCAGAGTCATCCAACTGCGCTACGCCAAGGCTGAAGATGTTGTCAACGTACTCAATGGCGTTGCACCCAATCTCCAGCAATACGGCGGGAGTGCTTACTACAATTATATGCCCCCCGGTTCAGACGGAAGTGTCTCCCCCGATGGCACACAGCCCTCCAGTGGCAGTGGTAGCAGCAATGTCAAAGTTCTAGCCGATAAAAGCAGCAACTCCATTATCATTAGTGGTCCGCCGACTTTGCAGAAAAACATGATCGCCGTGATCAACCAGCTTGACCGCCGCCGCGCCCAAGTCTTGGTCGAAGCCGTCATCGCTGAAGTCTCCACCGACCTTTCCAACCAACTTGGCGCAACCCTGCTGGCTAATGGTGCAAATGACGGTAGCGGCCCGGTTGGCTACAGCAATTTTGGTGGCATTGGCACACTTGCGGGCATTATTGGCGCGGTTCAAACCAGCACTATCCCCAGTGTTCCTAACGGTCTATTGCTGGCGGGGGGAAATAACAGCTTCGGTGCGATTGTCGAAGCGCTCAAAGGCGATGCTGCCACCAATATCCTTTCCACCCCAACGCTGGTGACGATGGATAACGAAGAAGCCGAAATCACCGTCGGACAAGAAGTCCCCTTCATCACTGGGCGTTCCACCAATGCCGCGAACGACACCACCAACCCGTTCACCACGATTGAACGCAAAGATGTCGGTTTGAAATTCAAAATCACCCCACAAATCAACCGGGGCGAAACCGTTAATCTCAAAATTGAACAGGAAACATCCAACGTCGCCTCCAGCAGTTCCGGCGCATCGGATTTAATCACCAACAAACGCCGCATTACCACCAATGTCATGGTCGAAGACGGGCAAATTCTGGTACTGGGCGGATTGATCGAAGACAATTACCGCGATTCTGAAAGCAAAGTGCCGTTATTGGGCGATATACCCGTGATTGGTGGCGCTTTCCGCAATAACACCACCAATAAAACCAAAAACAACCTAATGGTGTTCATCCACCCCATTATTATGCCAGATGGCAAATCCGCCGATGCTTACACCCGCATGAAATACCAAACCATGCAGCAACAGCAGCAGCGCAGTAAAGTATTGCAACGTGATCGCCTCTCCGAAGGTGCTTCCACCCTGCCACCGGATATGAATCGCGTCATCAATGGCTCGGCTGACAGCTTGCACAATCCGCCGCCACGCCCCCCTGCTCCCGTGAAAAAAGTGACACAAGGTCAAGGCACATGCAACAAATCCGACCCATTCTGTAGCGGGGCATTATGAGCGGGCAGGATGCACTAGCCACTGCCGAAGAGCCACTCAGCCTTGCGCTGAGCTTGCCGTACAGCTTTGCCAAACGCCACGGCATTTTGCTGCAAACCAGCGGGCAACAACCGCTGGTGCTGTGCCGAACTGGGGTCACGCCGTTAGCCTTGGCAGAAGTGCAACGCCTAAGCCCAGCCGATTTGCAATTTCAAACGGTTGACAACGCCACTTTTGACCGCTTGCTGGCAGCGCATTATGACCGCAGCCAAGTTGGCGCGTCGATGATGCAAGACATTGGTGACGATGCCGATTTGCAAGACATTGCCGGGTCATTACCCGAACCGGAAGACTTGTTGGAATCCGAAGACGATGCCCCCATCATCCGCCTGATCAATGCGCTATTGACCCAAGCGGTGAAAGAAGGTGCATCCGACATCCACATCGAAACCTTTGAAACCCGTATGTCGGTACGAATGCGCGTCGATGGCATTTTGCGCGAAATCATCGAACCACCGCGCAAACTCGCGCCGGTGATTATTTCGCGGATCAAAGTCATGGCACGCTTGGATATTGCCGAAAAACGCCTGCCGCAAGACGGACGCATCTCCCTGCGCGTTGCCGGACGCGGCGTCGACGTGCGGGTTTCCACCCTGCCCTCCGGTCACACCGAACGGGTGGTATTGCGCTTATTGGACAAGCAAGCCGGGCGCTTGAATCTGTCGCATCTGGGCATGGATCCCAAAATTTATGACCGCCTGCAAGCCCTGATCGAAAAGCCACACGGCATTATTCTCGTCACCGGTCCCACGGGTTCAGGAAAAACCACCACGCTGTACGCCGGTCTGACCCACTTAAACGACCAACGCCGCAATATCCTCACCGTCGAAGACCCTATCGAATATTACATTGACGGCATTGGGCAAACCCAAGTCAATAGCAAAGTCGACATGACCTTTGCACGCGGCTTACGCGCCATTTTACGCCAAGACCCGGATGTGGTGATGGTCGGCGAAATCCGCGATCTGGAAACCGCTGAAATTGCGGTGCAAGCCAGTTTAACCGGGCATTTGGTGTTTTCCACGCTGCACACCAATACTGCTGTGGGTGCTGTCACCCGACTGCAAGACATGGGCGTCGAACCTTATTTGCTCGCCTCCAGCTTGCTCGGTGTAGTCGCACAACGGCTGGTACGGGTGCTTTGCCCCGAATGCAAACAAGCTTCGCCTGCAGATGACGGTGAAATGCAAATCCTCCGCGCCGACCCGCACACTGCCCGCCCGATTCTCTACAAGCCGGTCGGTTGCCCTGCCTGTAACCATCGCGGTTTCGTCGGGCGCTTGGGGATTTACGAACTGGTGGCGTTGGATGACGGTTTGCGTCAAATGATCCACGACCACAAAAGCGAAATGCAACTCGAAGCCTATGCCCGCCAACACAGCCCCAGCATCCGCGAAGACGGTATTCGCTTGGTCTTGGAAGGTCGCACGTCGCTGGATGAAGTCTTGCGCGTCACCCGTGAGGATGCGCAGTAATGCCCGCGTTTGAATACCTCGCCCTGAATGCCGCCGGTAAAGAAGAGCGCGGCATTATGGAAGCGGATACCCCGCGCCAAATACGCCAGTTATTGCGCAATGGCGATTTGATTCCGCTGGAAGTCAATGAAGTCGCGCAAAAGCAGAAAAAAACCGAAGGTCGTTCCCTGTTCGGTGGCGGGCGGCTCAATCCCGCCGATCTTGCACTGATGACGCGCCAACTTGCCACTTTAGTACGTGCGGGTTCACCGATTGAGGAAGCTTTGGGTGCGGTCGTGCGCCAGACCGAACGCAATTCATCACGGCGCATTTTTTCCGCCATCCGCTCACGGGTCATGGAAGGTCACACGCTGGCAGGCGCGTTAGGCTTGTTTCCCGGTGCGTTTCCGGTGTTGTATCGCGCAACGGTGGGCGCGGGCGAACAATCTGGGCATTTATCCGAAGTCTTGGAACGCTTGGCGGATTACACCGAAAATCGCCAGCACAACCAGCAAAAAGTCACCACAGCGCTGGCTTACCCCTTGATTTTATTGCTGGTTGCGATTGGTGTGGTATCCGCCTTGCTGCGCTTTGTTGTCCCCAAAGTCGTGGAAGCGTTTTCGACGTTGGACATTGAGCTACCGCTGCTCACGCGAATGCTGATTGCTGCCAGCGAATTCCTGCAAAATCACGGTTTGACCTTGCTCATTAGCATTATTTTGGTGATCGCGGGAATCGTGTGGCTATTGCAACGCCCCGTGTGGAAAGCACGTTACCACCGCCTGCTATTGCGCTTGCCGGTCATCGGACGCATTACCCGTGGCATTAACACCGAAAACTTTGCCCGCACCTTCAGCATACTCAGCAGCAGTGGCGTAACGGTATTGGATGCGATGAAAATTTCGGCGGAAGTCGTCATCAGCATTCCCATGCGCCGCTCGGTGCTGGAAGCGGCTGAAAAAGTGCGCGAAGGGATGCCGATTCACAAAGCGCTGGAACGTTCCGGCTATTTCCCGCCGATGATGGTCTACCTGATTGCCAGCGGCGAAGGCAGCGGCAAACTCGATGAAATGCTGGAACGTGCCGCCATCCAGCAAGAGCGCGAAGTGCAAACCAAAATTGCCACCATGCTCAGTTTGCTCGAACCCGGCTTAATTTTGGTGATGGGCGGTATCGTTACTTTAATTGTCCTTTCTATCATGCTCCCGGTCATGGGCGGCATGTCGCAGATCATGCGTTAATTCCCATTAATTTTTCTCATTAAGCATTTCGTCAGCTAAATAGCCGCGATTATAGGTCATGGCGTTGAGGCACACCTGCGCCCGTCGCATAGTATCCACAAGCAAGAAATATTTCGTATTAACCAATATTAAAAATAATGACCTGTGGAAAAGTGTCCCCGCACGGTCTTTGTGGAGCAAGCGTCATGCCAGATACTACTAGCCTAGAATTTCGGGCAACAGTGCCTAGATTTTTTCAAGACAGCACCCGCACCGCAGCAGATACATCGGTTAATACTGCCAATCTACTGTATGTGTACGCGCCTGCCCATGATGTCGAGGCCATTCAAGCCGTGCTCGAACGCAATGCAATACCACACGTTATGAATCATTACGGTATCCGTGATTATCAACATAAAACCCTGTGTTTTTGCGGATTGTCCGCGCTCAGTGACATCCAGCTCAGCTTTTTAGTCAACGCAGCGAATAGCGGCGCACGGGTAGAAGCTTTACTGGATCGCCTGGATAAACGCCTTAACTTTGTGGAAGTCGACTTATTAAATGCAGACTATTTATTGGACAATGACAAACACCAATATGCTACTGGCTACCAACACCTACTGAAACGCGGTCTGGATGTGGGCGTATCCTTGTTATTGCTAGCCCTGACCCTGCCCATTTGGTTGATCACGGCTATCGCGATCAAATGGGAGTCGCGCGGTTCAATATTTTTCCAGCAGCGTCGCACTGGATTATTTAATCAGGAATTTAATATCCTCAAATTCCGCTCCATGTGTGAAGATGCTGAAAAAGACGGGGCGCGTTGGGCATCCAAAGAAGACAGCCGCGTGACACGGGTGGGCAAGTTCATTCGCAAAACCCGCATTGACGAGTTACCCCAACTGCTCAATGTGCTCAAGGGTGAAATGTCAATCGTCGGGCCACGCCCAGAACGTGAAGTGTTTATTCGTGATTTGGAAAAGCAAATTCCGTTTTACCGCTTCCGCCACACGGTCAAGCCCGGTGTGACTGGCTTGGCACAAGTACGTTATACCTATGGCGCATCGGTGGAAGATGCGATGCATAAACACCGTTACGACATTTATTACATTAAGCACCAAAGCGTGTGGATGGATATGCGGATTCTGTTCGATACCGTGCGGGTCGTGCTGACGGGTCAAGGGGTCTGATGTATCATGCACTCCTTTGTTTCGCCAAGGATTGCCCCACATGGACACCCCCATCCGCATGACCGAATACAGCCACGGCTCTGGTTGTGGCTGTAAAATCGCCCCCGCTGTACTCGATGTCATCTTACACAGCCAATTGCCACCCGATGTCTGCGATGCTTTGCTGGTCGGCAACAGTTCCCGCGACGATGCCGCCGTTTACGATTTAGGCAATGGCACGGCGGTTATCAGCACCACCGATTTTTTCATGCCGATTGTGGATGATCCGTTCACGTTTGGGTGCATTGCCGCCACCAATGCCATCAGCGATGTCTACGCGATGGGCGGCAAACCCATTATGGCAATTGCAATTTTCGGCTGGCCGCTCGACAAATTGCCGCCGGAAGTCGGGCGCGAAGTGGTCGAAGGCGGGCGCAAAGCCTGTCAGGATGCCGGTATTCCCCTCGCAGGCGGACACAGCATCGACGCCCCCGAACCCATTTTTGGCTTAGCCGTGACCGGCATTGTGCAAACCCGCCACCTCAAGCAAAACAGCACCGCACAAGCCGGATGCAAGCTGTACCTCACCAAACCGCTCGGTATCGGCATCCTCACCACCGCTCAAAAACGCAAAGTCTTATTGCCGGAACACAGCAATCTTGCGATTGATACCATGTGCCAGATGAACAGCATCGGCGCACAATTCGGAGAAATGCCAGCCGTCACCGCGCTTACCGATGTTACCGGCTTTGGGCTGGGCGGGCATTTGCGTGAAATGTGCGAAGGCAGCGGCTTGCAAGCAGTCATCCAATTCGATCAAGTACCAGTTTTGCCACACATCCCGCAATATCTGGAACTGGATTGCTCACCGGGCGGCGCAAAACGCAATTTCGACAGCTACGGCTACGCGCTCGGTGCAATGACAGAACGCCAACGGCAAATCATCTGCGACCCCCAAACCAGCGGCGGCTTGTTGGTAGCACTTGCGCCTGAGGGCGAGGCGGAATTCTTAGCCGTGTGTCGACAGGCGGGCATGGACTTACAACCGATTGGCTATTTGCGCGAACCCGTTGCCGGTAGCCCTCTGATTACGGTGGAATAACCCATGTCACTGCTGAACGCTGATAAAGACTTACCTGTCATCGACGATTTATTGAACTTGTTTTTGCAAGACGTGCCGCTCTTGGATGTACGCGCCCCCGTGGAATTTTTTGAGGGTGCGTTCCCGTGCAGCACCAACCTACCCTTAATGGATGATGCGGATCGGGTCGCGATTGGCACACGTTACAAACAACAAGGGCAAGATGCGGCTATCGAACTGGGCTTGCAGCGGGTAAGCGGTGAGATTAAGGCGGCACGGGTGGCAGCATGGCAGCAATTCGCCGAACGACACCCAGACGGAGTGCTGTATTGTTTTCGGGGTGGGTTACGCTCACGCACGTCGCAACAATGGTTGTATGAGCAAACGGACATTCGTTATCCGCGTGTTCACGGTGGTTACAAAGCGATGCGCCGGTTTTTGCTGGAGCAGTTGGAAACCTTACCTCATTTGCTTCAGCCCATCATCCTCAGTGGGCGCACGGGTTCAGGCAAGACGCGGTTTTTACGTGCTTTTACGCAGCAAATTGACCTCGAAGCCTGCGCCAATCACCGTGGCTCCGCGTTTGGCACTCAACCTACCCCGCAACCACCGCAAATTGGGTTTGAGAATACGCTTACCATTCAATTGCTGCGCAAATTCCATCAGGGGCAAACGGCACTGCTGTTTGAAGACGAAAGCCGCACCATCGGCTCACTGCATTTACCCGACACTTTTTTTGAGACCTTACGCACTGCCCCACTGGTGTTGATGCAAGTCCCTAATGAAGAGCGCGTTGAAATTAGCTATCAGGAATATGTCGTGGACAATACTGCCTCCTTCATTGCGGTGCATGGCGGGGATACGGAAGCGGGGTTTGCGGCATTCAGTGCGTATCTGCTCGGCAGTTTGGCGAAGGTGCAACGCCGCTTGGGTGGGGTGCGTTACCAACAAGCGCGGGAAATGATGGAACGTGCTTTGCAACAACAAGCGCGAGACCAGTCGACTACCGCGCATTACGATTGGGTGCGTTTCATTTTGTTGGATTACTACGACCCGATGTATGACTATCAGATCAGTAAGAAGCAGGATCGGCTGGTGTTTACGGGTTCACCAGCCGAGGTGCGGGAATACCTCAACGCGCAAGGCATTCACTAAGTATCAAGTCACCACATCCGCCGCTTCGCGCCCAGTAAAGTGCTCAATTCTGGCAACTTGTTGCACGATGGCGAGAAGATCAGCCAGCGCGTCTTGCACCTCCTGATCGTGTTTGCTGACATCCGCTTCGTAATTTTCGAGGTAAACACGCAAAGTTGCGCCCTGTGTCCCCGTACCCGATAAGCGGAAGATAATGCGCGAACCGTCGGTAAACAGGATGCGAATTCCCTGATTCTTGCTCACTGAACCATCGACCGGATCGGTGTAAGTGAAATTATCGGTTGCTCCGACCGTCAAAGCACCAAACTGTTTGCCTACCAAACCCGGCAACTGTGCCTGCAACGCATCCACCAGAGCATTGGCGTCTTTCAGCTCAATCGCTTCGTAATCGTGGCGTGAATAGTAATTGCGCCCGTATTCCGCCCAATGCTTGCGCACGATGTTTTCCACCGAATCCTGCTTTTCTGCCAGCAAGTTCAACCAGAACAACACTGCCCACAACCCGTCTTTTTCGCGCACATGATCAGAACCTGTACCAAAGCTCTCTTCGCCGCACAAGGTGATCTTGCCTGCATCCAACAAATTGCCGAAAAACTTCCAGCCGGTTGGGGTTTCAAAGCACGGGATACCCAGTTTCGCCGCGACCCGATCCGGCGCTTGGCTGGTCGGCATGGAACGCGCAATGCCCGAAATGCCATCTTTGTAACCCGGAATCAAACGCGCATTCGCCGCCAAAATCGCAAGGCTATCGCTAGGGGTGACAAAAAAACGCTTGCCCAGAATCATATTACGATCGCCGTCACCATCGGAGGCTGCGCCGAAATCAATGTCGGAATTCCGCGCATACAGCAGTGCCATCAACTCATGGGCGTGCGCTTGATTCGGGTCAGGATGCCCGCCACCAAAATCTGCCAACGGTTCGCCCTGAATGACAGAGCCAACAGGTGCGCCCAAACGTTCCTCCAGAATACGATGCCCGTAAGGCCCCGTTACCGCGTGCATTGCATCGAAACGCATCTTGAAATGGTCGGATTTCAGCAATGCGGCAATCTTGTCAAAGTCGAAAATGGTTTCCATCAGCGCCAGATAGTCACTAACCGAATCCACCACCTCCACCTGCATTCCAGCAAGCTGGTACGTCCCCAGCTTGTCAACCGGAATCGGGTTGAGCGGCACAATGTGGTATTCGTGGATTTGTTTAGCGGCGGCAAACATCGCTTCAGTCATGCTTTCAGGAGCAGACCCACCGTTTGCGCCATTGAATTTAATGCCGAAATCACCTTCGGGACCACCTGCGTTATGGCTGGCGGAGAGAATAATCCCCCCCAATGCCTGGTATTGGCGAATCAGGTTCGACGCTGCCGGAGTGGAAAGAATGCCGCCCTGCCCCAATATAACGCGCCCGAAACCCGCTGCGGCTGCCATGCGCAGAATGATTTGAATCGCCTCGCGGTTAAAATAACGCCCGTCACCGCCGAGAATCAGGGTGCTCCCTTGTACATTGTCCAAGGTATTGAAAATGGCTTGTACAAAGGTTTGCAAATAATCAGGCTTCTTGAATTGCTTGACGCTTTTCCGTAAACCGGATGTCCCCGGTTTTTGGTCATCGAAAGGTGTGGTTTTAATGGTCTGGATAGTCATGAGAGTACGCTTGCCAGTAGGTTTTTGTTAGGATTCGAGACTTCATCTGCACAGCATTGCAGCCGCACAAATCATGTAGTCATTATGGATTTATGTTAGTCAAAGAACAACCCGCCACCTTCGCGCCACGCCCAAAATCTTTCGCGGCGCTGATGGAAATGTATGAAATAAATTATATCCAGTTGCGTCTATTGTGTGGCGACATGCGTATCTTACCGCAACAAACAGTATCACGGGTAGCAAACGGCATTCCGGTATCGCTTACGATTCTCGACCACACGACGCATACCAGCACCTTGATGCTAACGTATTTGTTTGATGAAAGCCGTAATGCCAAAGACAACCGCCCGGATATGCTAATTCGGGTTTACCACGATTCACGCCAAGCCGAAGTGGTGAGTCATCGCTGCCGCCTGACTGAAGATCCTGTACAATATTGGAATAAAGAGTTAGATACGATGTTATTGTGCCGCTGGCGCATGAACAGATTCTTATACAAATGGACAAATTATCTACGTAGGCAAGGTCATTGCTTTACCTAGGGTCAACACCATAAAAAGCTTTGTACAACTTATTGCAGTAAACTCCACGCATACCTATACTGGAAACACATCATTAATGTTCACCTATTGTACAACTTAAGTCTGCAAATATTCTTGACTAATACACTAGGTTTATTTAAGATACTGAGTAATTCAGTCGGGAATTAACACGCAGCAACACTGCAAAGGAGCACCCCCATGAAACTGTCAACGAAAGGTCGGTATGCGGTCACTGCCATGATGGATCTAGCGATTCACGATCATCAAGGTCCCGTCACGCTGGCAGATATTTCACAATGCCAAGGTATCTCCCTGTCTTATCTTGAGCAATTATTTGCCAAGTTACGTAAAGAGGGTTTAGTAGAAGGGGTACGCGGGCCAGGCGGTGGTTATCGTTTAGGTCGCCCCTCTAGTCAAATTAGCATTGCAGAAATCATCAATGCGGTAGACGAAAACATTGACGTAACCCGTTGTCTTGGCAGCAAAGATTGCCACGGTGGCGAGAAATGCTTAACCCATCAATTATGGGAAGATTTGAGCGGGCGTTTATATGAATTTTTGGACAATTTAACATTAGCCAGCTTTATCAATCGCCCCGAAATACGTGAAGTAGCACGTCGTCAAGACACAATTGCCAGCCGTATTGCAACCATGTTCCCCCCGCGTCCTACGATTGGCGTAGTGGCAAATGCCAGTTGCTAAGAGGTACACGTACTTGGTTAATGGTCAACAAAAAAAGGCGAAGAGTGGTTCGCCTTTTTTTGTTCCGGTTTAGCTGATATTCACGCCGCAGCGTGCATATCTTCTTCTGTGCGCACATCCAACTGATGCAACTCCATCACCGGATGAATTTGCAACAACGTCAACTTACCTAACGCCTTGTCATCTAACAACGCCGCACCGGTATCAATGTAATAAAAGTTTGCCGTGTGTAACGGTTTACTGACCGGCGTATGCCCAAACACCACCAAGTCAATGCCCTCGACAGGCACAGTACGCCCCATCATCTTGAAATGCTTATAGCGATTGCGCGACCACAGCGCGTACTCTTCCATATCCGGGTCTGATTCCAACGAACGTATGAATTGATGCCAAGGAATTCCCGTTGGAATATCCGCATGTACAATCCCGACATGACCATTCGCAGTGTAAATCTCGAAAGCAAGCGGCAATTGCGCCAACACATTACGAATACGCGGGCGGATGTGTTCAGGAACACGCTTCCACCATGCGCCGCCATTGTAACGGGTCCAGTTTTCCAACACTGCTGCGTTATATTCCGAATCCAGCAACATGCGTTCATGATTGCCCATAATCGCATGAAACCAATCATGGTTAAGAAACTCAATCACGCGATGCGACTCCGCGCCACGGTCAATCAAATCCCCTACTGAAAACACCCGATCAGCATCAGGATCAAAATTAAGACGCTGTAACAGCCGCTCTAAGGCTGAAAAGGAGCCATGAACATCACCGACGACGAAATCGCGTCCGCGTGAATTTTTACCGAAAAACTTAAAAGGCGCATAACTCATGGTCATATTCCAAGAACAACCTAACTAAAGTTAGCCAGTTAGTACAGGGTTTGCTTATCTATTTCGTTGTGACACCCACGCTACCAGCACCCATCCTAAAAAAATCTTAACTCAATTGCTGGTAATAAGAAATAAATTTATCTTATCTTTTTTCTAAGTAACTGCTGTTTTTTGCGGAAAAAGCCAGTAGCCCCCATCCCACAATGAAGCTAAGTCCACCTAGGGGAGTTACCAGTGCGAACCCCTTGATTCCTGTTAAAACATACAGATAGAGACTACCAGAGAATAAAACCATGCCTAACAAAAATGCATAACCGGCATAAGCAACATACTTATTTTTTATAAGTTTATTTAAAATACTAATAAATAATAATGCTAATGAATGGTAAAACTGGTACTCGACACCCGTATGAAAACGTTGCAACATCTTGGCATCGACTAATTTTTCCAAACCGTGCGCTCCAAATGCCCCCAAGATGACTGCGAGCATTCCTGACACACTGGCGATTAGCAGAAAATGATTCCTTTCCACAACGATACGACCTTATGAATACACATGAAAAACGTCAATTGTACCGCGTCATTCTCAGAATCATGGCATGGTTAGGTATTTTATTCCTGATGGGCGTGTTCTTGCGCAGTTGCCTTGCCTAGGTAGACATCATAACGCACCGCTTTACCACTGATGACAAAAGCCGGTTTACACCCGTGTAGTTCAGGGGCGTGACGCGGGCGCTTAACAACCACTCGCCGCTTGGAACGTTCCTGAGCCAGTGCCAACAGTGCATCACTGTCAGTATCGGCACCCACCACTTCGTGGAAAAAACGCATCTCTTTTTGTACCAAAGCGGACTTTTGCCGATCGGGAAACATAGGGTCGAGGTACACTACATCAGGCAATGCCGCTGCGGGAAGCTCCGTTAGCCATACGTGCGCATCTGCCAGATGCAAGGTCATACGTGCAGCAATTTCCACTGTTTCCTGATCATCACTTGCCAACGCACGCTGCAAACCGTCAGCCAATAAAGCATGAACAATCGGGGAACGTTCCAACAAGGTCACGGTGCAACCCAAGGTCGCCAGCACGAAGGATTCGCGCCCTAAACCTGCGGTCGCATCAATCACTTGCGGGTGTTTGAACTTGTGTAAGCCAATCGCTTTGGCAATGTCCTGCCCCTTTCCACCACCGAACTTGCGGCGGTGTTGGGCTTTGCCTTCCACAAAATCGACGTACACCGCACCCACTTTGGGGTCGTGGGTGTCGTGCAGTTCCAGTCGTGCAGGCGTTTGCACCAGTTGATAGCGCTCAGGCATCAATAATGCGGGGGTGGAGTTTCATCGGCTTGACTACCGACAGCAGACGGGGTGATGGATTTAAGCTTCTCATTAAGCCGTTCAATTTCCAGCAACGCCGAGGCTATATCTTTTTGTTGCAGGTAAAGCTGATGGCTCAAGGTTTCCAGCATTTGCTCCTGTTCCATGAACAGGAGTTCCAGTTTTTCCAAGCGTGCTTCCATCAGGAATTAACGCCCCGCCATTGCCGCAATTCGCATCCGCAGCGCATTCAGCTTGATGAAGCCTTCCGCGTCTTTTTGGTTGTACGCGCCGCCGTCATCGTCAAACGTGGCAATGCGTGCATCAAACAAGCTATCGTCGGATTTACGACCGGCAACAGTGACCGCGCCTTTGTACAATTTCATGCGCACTGTGCCATTCACGAAGGCTTGGGATGCGTCGATCATGGTTTGCATCATTTTGCGCTCAGGACTCCACCAGTAACCGTTGTAAACCAGCTCGGCGTATTTAGGCATCAGGCTGTCTTTCAGGTGGGCGACTTCGCGGTCGAGGGTGAGGGATTCAATCGCACGGTGCGCAGGCAACAAGATTGTGCCGCCGGGGGTTTCGTAGCAGCCGCGTGATTTCATGCCGACGTAGCGGTTTTCCACCAAATCCAAACGACCGATACCGTTTGCGCCACCCAGTTTATTTAGGGTTTCGAGGATGGCGGAGGCGGACATTTCCTGACCGTCTAACGCTACCGCATCACCGCCCTTGAAGGTGATTTCGACGTAGGTAGGCTTGTCTGGCGCAGTTTCCGGGGAAACGCTCCAACGCCACATGTCTTCTTCCGCTTCAAACCACGGATCTTCCAACGGGCCGCCTTCGTAAGAAATGTGCAGCAGGTTAGCATCCATTGAATACGGGGATTTCTTGCCCGCTTTTTTGAAATCGACCGGAATATTGTGCTTTTCCGCATACGCCATTAAATCAGCGCGGGAATTCATGTCCCATTCACGCCAAGGGGCAATCACTTTCACGCCCGGTTTTAGCGCGTATGCACCGAGTTCAAAGCGCACTTGGTCGTTGCCTTTGCCAGTCGCACCGTGCGAAATCGCATCCGCTCCGGTTTCATTAGCGATTTCAATCAAACGCTTAGCGATTAACGGGCGGGCGATGGATGTGCCCAGCAGGTATTCGCCTTCGTAAATGGTATTGGCGCGGAACATCGGGAACACATAGTCGCGCACGAATTCTTCGCGCAGGTCTTCGATGTAAATTTCTTCCGGTTTAATGCCCATTGCCAACGCTTTGGCACGGGCGGGTTCGACTTCTTCGCCTTGACCAATATCAGCGGTGAAGGTGACGATTTCGCACCCGTAATTTTCTTGCAGCCACCGCACGATGATGGAGGTATCCAAGCCGCCGGAGTAGGCTAACACGACTTTGTTGACAGACTGTGTCATGTATTAAGTGTTCCCGTTGTGGTAATCGAAACCGCGCATTATATGCGCTACACTCACGCCTTGCACTACAAACGAGAGAGAGGAGAACCTATGGAACGCCGTTCATTCTTCAAGCACGCTGCTGCCAGCACTGTTGCTTTAGCCGCTGTACCTGCCACCCTATTAGCCGACGAAGCAGCCAAAGCCGCCGCATCCAGCGATTTACCCACCATCAGTTGGCGGTTAACGTCCAGTTTCCCCAAATCACTTGACACCATTTACGGCGCATCCGACGTACTCGCTTCTGCCCTTTCCAAAATCACTAGCGGTAAATTCACCGTGAAAGTCTTCGCAGCGGGAGAAATCGTCCCCGGCTTGCAAGTGCTGGATGCGATCCAAAACGGCACGGTCGAAGCCGGTCACACCGCCTCCTACTACTACTTCGGCAAAAACCCCGCCCTCGCCTTCGATTGCGCCGTACCGTTCGGGCTGACTTCACGCCAGCAAACCGCGTGGATGTTGCACGGCAACGGTATGAAACTGATGCGCGAACTCTTCGCCGAATACAACGTGGTCAACTTCATGGGCGGCAATACTGGCGTACAAATGGGCGGCTGGTTCAACAAAGAAATCAACACCGTTAAAGACTTGGAAGGCTTGAAATTCCGCGTCGGTGGTTTCGCTGGTCGCGTCCTTAGCAAACTCGGTGTAGTGCCGCAGCAATTACCCGGTGGTGACATTTACCCCGCACTGGAAAAAGGCACGATTGACGCTGCCGAATGGGTCGGCCCTTACGATGACGAAAAGCTCGGTTTCGCCAAAATCGTCAAAAACTACTACACCCCCGGCTGGTGGGAAGCAGGCCCGCAACTCTCCTTCTACGTCAATAAAGAGCAGTGGGAAAAACTACCGGATGCCTACAAAGCCGCGTGGGAAGCCGCTTGCCAACAAGCTCACAATGACATGCAAGCGAAATACGACGCACTGAACCCACAAGCACTCGCTAATTTGATGGGTAGCGACGTGAAATTGCGCTCGTTCAGCGACGAGATCATGGAAGCCTGCTTCAAAGCCACGCTGGAAACTTACGACGAAGAATCCAAAGCCAACCCCAAATTCAAAAAAATCTACGACGACTGGAAAGTGTTCCGCAATAACCAAGCGCAATGGGGAACCTCTAAAAACCCACTGATACCCACACAAATGTGAGAAAATGCTCATCTGAGCCACCGCCCCGTTACTAGCCATGCCCAAGAAAAGTGCCATCAAAACCAGTCTGTTTGCCGCCGAAGAGCGTGAACAGAAACTCGACCGCAAGGGCGACCTGCTGTCCACGCTGAACCAGCACGTCAACTTTGTCGCCTTGGCAGCAGAAATCGACCACATCGCCCCACGCCCAAGTGACAAGCGAGGAGGCCGTCCACCCTACCCAACGGAACTGATGGTACGGGTCTTGGTGTTGCAACACCTGTACAACCTGTCGGACGAGGCATTGGAATACCAATTGCTTGACCGGCTGTCGTTCCAACGGTTTTGTGGCCTGCGTCATTCCAGCACGATCCCGGATGCCAATACCTTGTGGGTATTCCGTGAACGGATCAGCGCGGCAGGTGGTGCGGATGCCCTGTTTGATGCCGTCCAACGGCAATTACAACAACACGGTTTTATTGCCCGTGGTGGTCAAATCGTCGATGCCACGCTGGTGGAAGCCCCTAAACAACATTTCCACAAAGAAGAAAAAGCGCTGTTGGAACAAGCGGCAACACCCGCTGGCTGGACACCTGCCCAACGTCGCCAAAAGGATACGGAAGCAAGCTGGACGAAAAAACACGGCAAAAGCTACCACGGCTACAAACTCAGTATCAGTGCCGATCGGAAATACAAACTCATCCGCAAACGCCACATCAGCACCGCCAAAGAGCATGACACCAACCATTTTGAAGCGGTGCTTGACCGAGCCAACACCAGCCGTGACGTATGGGCGGACAAAGGTTATGAAGACCAATCCCGTGAACAACGCCTCAACCAAGGTAGCTGGCGGTTACACATCCAGCACAAAGCCAAGAAAGGCAAGCCGCAATCCGACTGCCAGAAACGCCGCAACACCCGCATCGCCAGACCCCGCGCACGGGTTGAGCATGTGTTTGGGTCAATCTGTGCGATGGGTGGCAAAGCCATCCGCAGCATTGGGTTGGCACGGGCAGTATTCGGCCTCAGCATCAAAGCAACCGTGTATAACCTGCGTCGGCTCTGTTCGCTCAGAGAGGGCGGAGTTGTGCCCATTTGATGGAGAAATTCCCGAAAAAACAGCAAAAATGCGGAAAAACAACCTGATTGTGGCTTGGTGTGCTAAAAATTGAGATGGGTTGGTGTTTTTTTAACAAAATGCCGATAGGCCAACGCTAACCGTTGCAATACGCCGGGTTTTTAGAGGTTCCCAATGGTTCAGCGTGGCAGAACAATCCTACGCCAAGTTCGCATTCGCCAAAAAACTCTAACGTTTATTGCACTCAGGCTGGCGGTGACAGTACTGCCAGCAATTGCTCACATTCCCACAATACCCGTTGTGCTGCCGAATGCCAGCCACCTTGTAACAACATCTGTGGCGTTCCATTCAACAAAATACGTTCTATTTCAGCTAATACCTGATACTGAATTTCTTTGGTTTTTAATGCACCTTGCTTCCATTCATCACCTGTTTGCATCAGCAAAATAAGATCAGAAAGTGCCGCCCTACTGGATTCAAAAGACTCATTATTATCAGAGAGTAATAACGGAATCAGCAATAGATGATGATTTTTCATTCCCCATAATATGGGTTGCGCTTGTTCATCATCGCGTTCAACCGATTGAATGGTTTCCTCAATAAGTTGAGCGCTTTGCTGCCACTGCTGTGGGTGCATTATCGCCAAATTACCGATGGATGACCAAAATAAGGGTTGAGCACGTAACAACAATAAGCGATGAATCGGTAGATTTTCATCCAAGGCATCATCCAAAATGCGGGCGTACAGATGAACTCTAGCGCAGTGTATTAAAGTTGTTTCAATGTCTTGACCCCACCAGGGTTCTGCCAACCACGCTAACAATAAGGGCGAGTTATCCGCTAACGCCTGCAAACGCCGACGCGCTAATATGGCACTCGCGCCACTCTGAGTATCCGACATGAGTTTTTCGATGTCGTCACTTAAAGTTTTACGCAATACTTCGCTTACATTCACATTCATTTAACTTTTTCTTTTAAAAATAGTCGATACTTTACCAACGCTACTTTTATACAATGACTTTGTGCCAGTGGCTATTTTATTAGGTTTTTCATAACGTTTTTTAATAAAAAACCAATATTCATTACAATGTCAGTCCCCACTGGAAGTTGTCTTCATCTCCAAAATCACATTTTATGAATCCTTCTATGGAT
This sequence comes from Thiothrix winogradskyi, assembly GCF_021650935.1. Classification (NCBI taxonomy): domain Bacteria; kingdom Pseudomonadati; phylum Pseudomonadota; class Gammaproteobacteria; order Thiotrichales; family Thiotrichaceae; genus Thiothrix; species Thiothrix winogradskyi. The sequence continues at coordinate 3,912,415 of NZ_CP091244.1, forward strand.
CCATCTATATATCCATGATGATCATCACCACTCCATGAATAATACCCATCTTCTGACACAGCATAAATATAAAAAAAACTATTTGTTGAGGGATGTGCATCTCCAAGTATATAAGATTTCTCTTTAGGAGAGTAACGCCACCAGTACAACGTATGCCACATTTCATCTATTCCATAATAAATAACGGCAACTTTAATAGGTTGGGAGGTTGTATTTTCTATTGTTATTGTTTTATAGTTTACACTATTATCTTCGATAAGCTCGGTCAATTCATTCAGTTCTTGTGTTAGATTATAATTTTCTAATCTCAATGAATCTATTTCTATTTTTTTTGCGGCTATTGTTGCTTTTTCCCTAGCGGTGGATTCATGTATTTTTTGTTTTAAATCAGAGTTTTCTAGTCTCAAGGATGCTAATTTCTTTTCGCCATCGGCTATTATTGATTTTTCATTAAATGCCGACTTATATAGTTTTTGTTTTAGATCAGCATTTTCTAATTCTAATAAATTTTTTCCTTCCGCAGTAAAAGCGAGTCGCTTTAGATAATCATCCAAAATCAGCTCATCACGTTTTTTTATCAAAAAATCAGTATTCATTGTTTAGTTTTTCTTACTGCCATGCTGCCAATTATTTGACAAAGCTCATTATACCCTTGGCATGGTGCGCTCCATCAAATGCCTACATTTAGCTCGCTTCCCGCGCTAAGATTTTGTGGCTGAGCCGCCCTGCTTCGCTCAACTTGACCTAGAGGAGGACAAGCCGGAAGCCAATGCTGGAGTTCCGAATGTCCGGCGGGTTGCTTCGACGGTTAGCGGAACGCACGTGCCGTGCAACGTTGTACCACGAGCCACCGCGCAACACGCGCAACACGCCGTAAATGCCGCTTTCAGCACCCTTCGGATTGCTGACAGGAAAAGAAGGATAGCCACCGTACCAATCCTGACACCATTCCCACACATTGCCATGCATTTGATACAAACCCCAAGCATTGGCTCGAAGCGATTTAACTGACCTAGTTTCCGCACAGTATAAGCCTTCTATACCATTCGCATAGGGATAATTTCCATCGTAATTTACTTCTCCCGGCGTGATATTCGCACCAAATGCAAACGGGGTATCAGTTCCGGCACGGCAAGCGTATTCCCATTCTGCTTCGGAGGGTAGACGCAACACTCCGCCCAAATCAGAATTATTCGCACGTTGTAAAAAGACCTGCACATCCTCCCAACTCACACTATCAACTGGATTTTGAAGATTTTGGGAAAAATTGGATGGATTGCTACCCATCACCGCCAACCACAAAGCTTGGGTACAAGCAGTATCTGCCATCCAAAATCCTTGTGTCAGGGTCACATCATGCTGGTTTTCATCTATATTACGTCCAAATTCTGAGATTGGCGAACCCATTAAAAAGCTCCCCGGTTTTATCCAACGGAAGCGGCTACTCACTCCTCGCAAAACCAATTCTGCATACTCCCCATACTGGTCTTTTTTAACGCTTTCACGCCATAAAAGTTTATGCTGCATACTTGGAGAATTATGCGGAATTTCTGAAAAAGAATTCTTAGTCAAGTCTTCATTATGACGTTCTAGATTAACGGTTTTATCTGCCAATAATCTCAAATAGTTATTAACAACTTTACCATCAACGGAATTACTAAGAAAATTTTCAATTGACATATTATTTATACCTTTAATTTATTGAGCACCGATTGAACTTGAGTCAGTTGCTGTTGAAGTCCTGCCAATGCTGTTTGTTTTTGTTCAGGTGCTTGTGAGAGTTGCTGGGTCAAATCATCAACTGTTTGCAAACGCTGAGCTAACATTCTATCAACGTGGTCTTGCCAAATATTAAGATGATGATTAACTAGATCGTTATTTTCGCCATGAAATTTCCTCGCACTCTTTCTTAACTCTAGTTTTTTAAACCTTAACACCATGAGTGCATGATCACTGTTTTTTTCTTGCGCAGTGAAGGCAAGCATTTTGAGGTAGTTACTCAGAATTTGTTCATCACGACTTTTCAGTAAAAAATCATCGCCCATTGGTTAATGCTCCTTTTGGAAAAATCACATCGGCAGAGGCGCTGCCCCTGCACGAGATGCTTCACCAAACGCCAACGTGCGCCTGCGCACGCCTGCATTTAGCTCGCTTCCCACGCTAAGACTTTGCTGCAGAGCCGCCCAGCTTCGCTCAACTTGACCTAGAGGAGTACAAGCCGGAAGCCTATGTGGCTGCCCCGAAAGTTCGCCGTGCCACTGGAACGGGAAGAGGAACGCACGAACTTCGCAAAGTTGTACCACGAACCACCGCGCAACACGCGGTGAGTACCACTTTCAGCACCCTTCGGATTGCTGACTGGGTTAGAACGATAGGCACCATACCAATCCTGACACCATTCCCACACATTGCCATGCATTTGATACAAACCCCAAGCATTAGCTCGAAGCGATTTAACAGACCTAGTTTCCGCACGGTATAAGCCTTTTACACCATTGGCATAGGGATAATTTCCATTGTAATTTACTTCTCCCGGCGTGATATTCTCACCAAATGCAAACGGGGTATCAGTTCCGGCACGGCAAGCGTATTCCCATTCTGCTTCAAATGGCAGACGCAACACTCCGCCCAAATCAGAATTATTCGCACGTTGTAAAAAGACCTGCACATCCTCCCAACTCACACTATCAACCGGATTTTGAAGATTTTGGGGAAACTTGGATGAATTGCTACCCATCACCGCCAGCCACAAAGCTTGGGTACAAGCAGTATCTGCCATCCAAAAGCCTTTTGTCAGGGTCACATCATGTTGGATTTCATTTATTTCACGTCCAAATTCTGAGATTGGTGAACCCATTAAAAAACTTCCCGGTTTTATCCAACGGAAGCGACTACTCACTCCTCGCAAAACCAATTCTGCATACTCCCCATATTGGTCGTTTTCAACGCTTTCAGACCATAAAAGTTTATGCTGCATACTTGGGGAATTATGCGGAATTTTTGAAAATGAATGCTTATTCAACTGTAATTTCTTAGTCAAGTCTTCATTATGAAGTTCTAGGTTAACAGTTTTATCTGCCAATAATCTCAAATAGTTATTAACAACTTTACTATCAACAGAATTACTAAGAAAACTTTCAATTGACATATTATTTATACCATTAATGTGTTGTACACCGATCGAACTTGAGTTAGTTGCTGTTGAAGTCCTGCCAATGCCATTTGTTTTTGTTCAAGTGCTTGTGAGAGTTGCCGGGTCAAATCGTCAACTATTCGCGATACACTCATTCCATCCTAAGGCTAAGATCAACCTAATACGAGTCGGAATCCATAATTAGAGTACCTCTCATCTGTCTCCTCATCACAGTGGCGCTGAGCAGAACGGGCGAGAGACGCAGGGGTAAACCACGAACCACCACGTAACACATGGTATGTGCCGCTTTCAGCACCTATCGGATCACTGACAGAGGAAGAGGGATAGTCATCGTACCAATCCTGACACCATTCCCAAACATTGCCATGCATTTGATACAAACCCCAAGCATTAGCTCGAAGCGATTTCACTGACTTAGTTTCCTCACGGTATAAACCTTGTACACCATCGACATAGGGATGATGTCCATTGTAATTTATACTTCTCGGTGTGATAGCATCAAATGCAAATGGGGTATCAGTTCCGGCACGGCAAGCGTATTCCCATTCTGCTTCAAATGGCAGACGCAATACTCCGCCCGAATCAGAATTATTCGCACGTTGCAAAAAGATCTGCACGTCCCCCCAGCTCACACTATCGACTGGATTTTCAAGATTTTGGGAAAACACAGACGGATTGCTACTCATAACCGCCAGCCATAAAGCTTGGGTACAAACAGTATCTGCCATCCAAAATCCCTCTGTCAGAGTCACACTGTGCTGGATTTCATCGTCATCACGTCCAAATTCTGAAGTTGGCGACCCCATTAGAAAACTACCCGGTGGTATCCAACGGAAACGATTGATTACATCTTCAAAAATCAAATCAACATAATCTCCAAAGTGGTCTTGCTCAATATTTCCAGACCATGAGAATGGAGTAAGACTTATTAAGTAAGCTAGTTTATAAAGCCTCAATTCATCCGAGATTATCCAGTAGGCTTGTTCTATTTTCAAATAAGAATCTTCATTTGATCTCAATGCTTCAGTCAAATCAGCATTATGCTTTTCCATCTTAGATTTTTCATCAGACAATAATTGCAATCTTTCGGATAAATCAGCATTATAGTTATCTGTCTTGATGCTTTTATCAGCTAAAAACTTCAAGTAGGTATTAATACTATTACTATCAGTCGAATTTTTAAGAGCGTTTTCAAATGACATAATGATTATCCCTTCAACATATTCAGCACAGATTGAATTGTTGTTAATTGCTGCTGAAGTTCAGCTAATGCCTTTTGTTTTTTCTCAGGGGCTTGTTGAAGCTGTTGGGTTAAATCTTCCACTGTTTGCAAACGCTGGGCTAACGTTGCATCAACGTGTTCCGTCCAATAACGTTTGCATGTAGTGCGGAGTAAATCAATCATTGGGCGAGTTTGTTGGTCAAACTGAACACCAGTTTGATTAATCAACTGCTGACGATAATGCTCAATTATTGCTTCTTGCTGCTTAATCGCATCCGCCTGTGCTTCTTGTTGTGCCATTAATGCCCGTTTTTGCAATGATTGGATACTTAACTTTAACTGCTCTTGCTCTTTAATATTTTGTGCTAATGCCCACTCACTATGATCACGTTGTTGTTGCAAATCTTCTAAGCGATGTAATTCTGCTCGCTGCTTGATTATTTGTTGATCGTATTCCTGTAATAATCGTTGTCGTTCAGCTTCAGCATTCGGGTCAATCACCTCAATCGTGCGTGTTGGTTGGTCAAAGCTTTTCCCTAATTGTTCACCCCAATAACTGAGTGACAACTTCTCTGAAAACTTGAAAAATGGTTCTAGTTCTGGCGACTTGATAACGTTGGTAACAGTGTTTACTGTATTCACTACTTTCAATACTTTAGATGTTTCTCCTAGCAGTGATGCAGCTTTAACAGCGGCCAATGGCCCTTGAATAAGAATTAACCCAATATCCAGTAAATGACCAAGACCTTTAAATATGCTTGAACTGTTCTCGTTACCTTCAATGGTTTGTAGTATACGAGGCAGTTCTTGCTTAGCAATATTAGAACGTTCAGTACGCAACTCACTGAGTTGTTGCAATGAATTGTCTACATTAATATTACCTAGCGTCCGAATGACCTCATGATCCTGTTCAGCAATTTTTTCTTTTTGCTTCAAATCATCTTGTAAAGCAGATAATTGACTTATATTGATAAAATCATCCAATTCAATAGGTTCAGGTGAAGGCAAATGCAAATTAAGTTTATTTATTTTAATATCAGAAATTTGCAATTGTCCGTAATTAGCCGATAAGGTTTTTAAACCATCAGCCGTTACTATTACCTGAGCTTTTAGTTGTTGATATGCTGAATCAGTAAATGCCTGCCAATCGTCATCTTTTGTAGCAATGGGTAATTCACACAATTTGGCTATTAATGTTTCACGATGACACTTGGCAAGCTGTTGGGCTTGCTGTTCAAGCTGGGATTGATCATCATTACTACGTGCATACAGATCACTTTTAACGTCTAATAGTGCTTGTCGTTGATCAAGTAGTGTATTATGCAATTTTTGTTGCTGTTCGGCACTATTTGCATTGCAAATTGCTTGTTCGTCGTTAATTTTCCCTAATGCATTTTTTAGTAACGGTACTAATTCAGCCTGAAAACGGTTTTCACGAATTTCACTTTTACATTGCTTAGTCTTTTGTAAAAAATCAATGATGGCATCGCGCCCATGTCCATATTTACTAGCACCGAACAGCACTAAATCCACCCCTGTCTCTTGAGCAATGAGTGCCTGCCATTCTTTTAAATCAGGTGCTTGTTCGCCTTCTTTTATAGATTCTTCAATCTTGTCCCATTGAGCCACAGTAATTGTTAAGTATTTTCCATATTGTTTGATAAGACGCAGCAATTTCAAGTCACCTTGCGTTGTGCCGCGTGGTGATAACAAATAGATAATGGCATCTGCTGCGCTAATCTGTGCATGAGTGTAATCGCTGTGGCGTTGTGATTGACTTCCTAATCCTGGTAAATCAATCAATGTTAAATCACTTAGCCATGTAGCAGGGTAGTGTAATACAGAACACAGCGCATTTTCTGGTGCAACAACAGTATAATTCAAGAATTGCTCTTGCGTAATAGGTGTAATTACGCCATTAGTGTTGATCAATTCAATCCGCAATTCAGATGCATATTCAATAAATGTAGGCAAAGCCGTCGTTTCTTCACGTGCAGTCGGCAACAGAGATTCGCCCAGTAGAGCGTTAATCAGGCTGCTTTTTCCTGTTGAGAACTCACCGACCACACAGACATTTAATGGCTTGTTGACATGAATAGTCTTCTCAGCAAGGGCTTGAACTTCAAGACGCAACTCTTCTGGAATTTGTGCTATCATCGCTTTATAGTTCATAAAATTCACCTTAGTTAGCTAACGCTGTTTGAGTAAAATCCATAACCTCACTAAGCTGTTTTTTAGCTTTACTTAACTCAAGTTTTCGCTGTTCAATTTCATCTTGCTCTCGCTTAAAAATTTCTAAAACTTCTTCACGTTTAGCTTGTTTTGCACGAAGAGGTTGCATGAATTGCTCTTCTACACAAGCAAGTAATACGTCGAGTTGGTCATCGAATAATTTCTCAATACTTTTGCTTACATTTTTTTCCAAAAAACCAATGCGATTATTTAGTTCACCCATAGTACTATTTTGTAAGGCACGCAATGTATCTGCCACTATAGCTTGTTGTTCTTTAACAATTGATGCTTCTTTTTCTTTACGCTGCTTTTCAATTTTTGCCAGTTGTTGCTCTGCCTTACGGCGCATTACTTCAGCGGTTTGACGTTGTTTACTTCTCTCTGCTTCTTCTTGCATGAGTTTCTCTAATAATTTTCCACGGTTATGCATATCATTTTTGAGCTGAGCACGTTCGGCTTGATATTCTTTGAGGTTACTATCGTCATATTGGGTGCGTTGTTCATATTTTGCATCATCCCAAATACCAGGTTCTACAACTTGTTCTCTAACTTGATAAGCATACGGCTCAGGTTGACTACCTAAGTCTCTCAATTGACGTTGAGCCATTTCATATGCAAATTGTGCTGACTTTATTCGTGGATCATCATGCGAAAGCTGAGCACTCTCTACTTCATACTTTTCCATTTCGGTTTCAAGTTTTTCCATATGGTGCTCTAATTCTATTTTCTTTTTTTGAAAAGAAATCACGTTGGACAAATCCAATTTTAAATCAATTTTTATTTCTGGTAGTTCAATATTCATACTTCCAAGAGTTTTTTTCAATCGAATATTGCGTTTCTCCATAGCAGAAACATATTCAGCTTTCAAATTATTTAATGCTAATTCAACCTGCTGTTTTTGTTGCACCCATTTCTCACTAACAGTCTGTGTAACTTGTTGAAACTTGATTTGTGCCTCTTGTGGCAATCCAATATTTTTATGTCCTGCTTCAACCTCATGCCTAATATAATTTTCGGTGAGAATTATATTTATTTCATCACGCAATCCTCGTAATGGCTGCACTAAGTTTTCATTAATTTCCTTAGTCATCACCTGTGCAACACGATGATGCTCATCTTTATGCTCACGTTCTGCTTGTTTTTTCTCTAATGTTTGACTTTTTATTTCTTGCTCCAATAAATCCAATTCACGTTTCTTTTCATCAAGTGTACGAGAATCATTTAATACATTGATTTCATCATCTAATGCTGCCGCCAAAGTGGTTTGAATATGACTAAGCTGCTTAAGAGGCTTATAAAAAACTTCTTGTTGTGCTTCACCAGAATTGCATAAGTCAGCAATACGTTGTACTAAATGGTCAATACCTGAACGTCTTTTTTGTTCATCATCCTTACTTAATGCCCATTTAGCACTCACACCCATTAGGTGCTGATCATTTGTCATCTGTGCCAATTCTGATTCGGACAAACCTTTTAAGTGTTGACGAAAGTTTTCACGTACAGTATTCAATTTTTCATCAACTCGCTCTGATTCTGGCTTGGCTTTATCATGATCATCTTCAGGCTCTAACACCTGATCCCACATATTGACGACTGTTAAAAACTTGCGGAAATTTTGCCGAACAGTAGCAGTCAAAAACTGCCATTCACGGCTATTTCCACCCAATTGTTCAACACTTTGTACCCAAATCGCAATGTGAGCACCTGCAATAGCTTTACGGGTTATTTCCTCATGATGTGCGACGACTGATTCTAACCCTGGTGTATCAATGATAACCAAACCTTTATTCAGTAGATCGTGTGCAGCAAATACATCAATACGTTGCAACTGACTCCGTGCACTTTTATTATTTTTGTCGAGTTCTGTTCCCCATTGTTTAAGAACGCCATCATTATCCCAATTTAACTCTTGATCTGGGCGCTCCTTATCAATGAAATTAAGGCGAATATATTTATCATTTTCTCGCCCGACAGGTGGAGACTGAAGAAAAGTATTAATAGCGGTGGTGGCTTCTTTAGCTGAAGGTAATAAATCAATACCAAGTAACGCATTGACTAAACGCGACTTGCCACGAGAAAACTCACCGATCACAACTATCCGCACTTTATCAGACTCCAAGCCTTGAATCAGTGGCTCAAAACGTCCATGTGCAGCTTTCAATTCTGAACTGGCATATTTTTCAAAAATATGTTGAGTTTGACGAATATAGTCAAGTACTTTTCCGATACGAGCTTCACGCTGTTCCAATGTTTGATTTAAAATATGCATACTAATCAAATCCCCTGAGATTTTTTGAAAAAATTATAATAATCTGAATATTTAGCATCGAGGTGAGAAACTGATAACAATGTTGCAACTACTTTTGCTTGGTCTTGATCATTTTTTATTGCTTCGAGTGAATCCGCGACACAATAAAAACTACTGTTCAATGCTCTCATCGCTTGACAATAACTGCCCTCAACTTGATCGTGGAAATAGTCTTGCAAATCAGTGGTACTCAATGGCAATATTTTTATCGTCAGTTCCATTTTTAATGCCAACTCATCAACTTTTTTGGTAATATCACTTAGTCGTTTTAACCAATAATTATTCCAAAAGTGTGCTAATGGATGATCATCGCCCAATGTCAATTTTGATATAACTTCTTCGGATTGTTGCCAGAAACCCACTTGTTTCCTCCAAGTGCTGTGAACTTTTGAACAACGCTCTTCCTTAGATAAACCTAATAAGCGTGTGCTGTTCATATAGGCAACAAACTGACCTTCTTTCTTAAATCCCTCAACCCAATGTCGCGCTGCCGACATCAACGCTAACGAACCCATGAGCTTAGCTTGAATAAGCCAATCTTTTTTCCAGTGCTGTAAGCGACCTGCTAAACCTAAAGGACTTATTAAAGATTTTTCTTTAGCAATCGGAAGGAATATCGCCTTCCAAAACTTTTCAATAAATAGCTTATGATTCAGCGCATCTTGTTCTTTGCCGAAATCCACACACAATACGGTCAGCTTGAAATCATCCTCAATACCCACTTCTTCAGCCAGTTGAAGTAAGCGCTCAGTAATGCGGCTAGTGATAGCTGCATGTTCACTGACATCATCACAGCGCGTAACAACAACGACTAAGTGGAAGCCGTTATAGAAAAATGCATCGCCTGTTTCAACGGCAGTGAAAATAGCACGTAAACGACTTAAATCATCTTGACTGTCAACGCCGTTGGCACGTACCACATATACCAAGCTGATGTTATCTGCACCGACCAAACCGTTAGCTAATGCATTTTCTGCAACAAAGGAATCGCCTGAGTTCCAACCCGGCATATCCTTTACTACCAAACGCTTGATACCCTCTTCTGCACTGCATAACACCATGTCACCCAATAATAGCGCCGGTTCAGGCAACTCAAGTCTTAGGCGGTATTGACTAGCATCAAACCGTCGCTGTTCACCACGCTCAGGAAAGGCAGACAACATTACCGCATCATGCTTTTCACCAACGCGAAGCAAACGTGATACTTCACCGTAAGTAATTTCCAGTGGTAATGCACTTTGCCGTTCTTGTGAGCTGATGGGCAGTAGGTCATGTGCCGCATGATGGCAACGCAACAATTCACGTATTAACCGTGACTTACCAGCAGAAAATGCACCGATGATATGTACCACCGCCATTTCATCAACTATTTTTTCTGCCATTTTATCGTTAAATAATTGAATGGCTTGCTCGACCAGTTTTGTATTTTTCCCGATATTTGCCGATTGATCTTGGGGTAACGGAAAAGACATGACGCGATACCTTTATTGTTAGTGTTTAAATATTTTACTCAATAGCCTAAATCCAACCTCCACCCCTGGATTAAATTTTTTAATTTCAATGACTTAGCATTACATGCTGAGCAAGAATCATAATAATCACCCGGCATCAACACATCGCTTATAGGGGAAATAACTTTACGCCATCCGCAGGATTCGCAGACATAGACACGTGGTTTAGGTTTGATCATGATAAACAGACTTGCCATTATTATTTTAAACATTATGATATAAATTATTTATTAATTGGTCAATCACCACCCATCAGATTGCCACTAAATCATACTGTGACTGAGAGAAGTCACATGAGCCAGCCGCCAAAGCACTGAACGCCTGTTGTGTTTACGCTATCATAAGCAATCCGTCACTTTCTCCGGTCAATCAAATGGAGGATAACAATATGTTGCTTAAACCCGACCACGACATTATCCACAGGATTGAAGTCCTGCCGGTAGCTACCACTATTTCTACTCCCAATCCATTAGCCGTATTAGCAGGTTGCTGGGAAAACGAGTTGATACGTGAACCGCAAGGAACGTCAGAACATTCAAGGATAGCCTCACCATGCTACTAACATTCTCCCGCACCGTTGACGCAATGAACGCCAAATTCGGGCAACTCGCCAACGTCCTAATCCTGCTTGCCTGCGTGGTCAGTGCAGGCAACGCCATCCTGCGTTACAGCCTCGACATCAGCGACAACTGGCCGCTGGAATTACAGTGGTACTTATTCGGTGCTGCGGTAATGCTGGGCGCATCTCACACACTGGCGCAAAACGGGCATGTGCGCGTTGACATCATTTACGGCAATGTCTCCGATCGCACCCGCTTGTATATCGACATTTTCGGTTTGCTGCTATTCCTGTTACCTGCCTGCACCCTGTTTGCTTGGCTGTCATGGAAAACGCTGTTTTTACCCTCGTGGGACATTCTGGAACATTCCAGCAATTCCGGCGGCTTACCGCGCTACCCGATCAAATTCATGTTGCCGCTCGGCTTCGGTTTACTGGTTCTGCAAGGTTTGTCAGAGCTGATAAAACGCTTTGCCGCACTAAAAGGCGACATCCAACTTGACACCCACTACGAGAAACCTGCGCAATGATTACCTTGGAAATGATGCCCTTGCTCATGTTTGCGGGGCTGGTGTTGTTCATGCTGGTCGGCTTCCCAGTGGCATTTTCACTGATGGCGGTTGGGCTATTTTTTGGCTTTATTTCGATTGAAATGGGCTTTTTCACCCTGCCGTTTTTGCAGGCCATTCCGCAGCGGATTTTTGGCAGCGTGATTGCCAACGAGTTATTGCTGGCGATACCGTTTTTCACGTTTATGGGCGCGGTACTGGAACGTAGCCGCCTTGCCGAAGACATGCTCGATTCAATGGGGCAACTGTTTGGGCGGGTACACGGTGGCTTGGGTTATTCGGTGATTCTGGTGAGCTTTGTGCTGGGGGCAATTACTGGCACTGTCGCTGCGCAAGTGATTGCAATGGCCATGATTTCCTTGCCCATTATGATGCGCTACCGCTACAACATGCGTTACACCACGGGCGTATTGGCGGCTTCAGGCACGATTGCGCAAATTGTACCGCCGTCACTGGTGTTGATCATTATGGCAGATCAGTTGAAAACGCCAACCGCGAGTGCCGATGTTGGCAGCATGTATTTAGCCGCATGGATTCCCGCCATGCTACAAATCGGCTTATTCATGGCATACACTTTTTTACTCACCCGCATTCGCCCCGATTGGTTGCCGCCGATTCCCGAAAACGAAATCACGCTAAGGGGCACTGCTCTGTTGAAGAAAGCTTTGCTCGGCATTATTCCCACGGCGGTACTGATTTTTTTGGTACTCGGTACGATTATGCTCGGTATTGCCACCCCGACCGAATCCGGTGCAATGGGGGCAATGGGCGCGGTATTGCTGGCATATTGGCGGCGCAAACAGCTCGGTGGCACGGCAGAGTGGTGGAGTTTAATCAAGCAAGCGTATAGAAATACTGCTCGGATTACCTCAATGGTCATTTTCATCCTGATCGGGGCAACCACGTTTTCAGTGGTGTTCCAAGGCGTGGATGGCGGGCATTGGGTCGAAGGCTTGTTCTCGGATTTGCCGGGGGGCTGGATTAGCTTCTTAATTAACCTGAGTTCGGGATAAGGTAAGGCGCAGCCTTTCATGGGAGAATGTGAGTAACCACACACAACATTGACCCCACCAAAGGCTGCTACTGAGATGCTAACACGGTTATTCTGTGCCATTGACGATTTTTGTCAGGACTTTCATCCCGAATGGAACAAAACGTTATTGACCCCGAAAGGCGGGCATCGTCGTCGCCACAGTGGTCTTGGCGATAGTGAAATCATGACGATTTTGGTGCATTACCACCAAGTGGGGTATCGTACTTTCAAGTGGTATTATGAGCGTCATGTCAAAGTATTTCTTAAGGGTCATTTCCCGCAACTCCCTAGTTATCAACGTTTTATTGAGTTAATGCCGCGTGTTCTTTTGCCACTAACCCTGTTTATGCAGCAACGCTGTGAAACGGGGCGAGGTATTGCCTTCATAGACTCTACCCCCTTGAAAGTCTGTGAAAATTTGCGTATTCCACGTCATCACACCTTTCGCAAAGACGCAGGGCGGGGTAAATCGTCAACAGGCTGGTTTTATGGGTTCAAACTTCATTTGGTCGTGGATGACTGCGGCAATATTTTATCGTTTGCCATTACTTCGGGTAATACCGATGACCGTAAGCCCGTTCCCACGTTGCTGAAAAAAGTGGTCGGCAAAGTCTTTGGTGATCGTGGCTACATTTCCAAGGCATTGACAGAATCGTTGGCAGAGCAAGGGGTTGAATGGATTACCTCGCTGAAGAAAAACATGAAACCCGTGGCGCGTGACACGTTCGATACACTGATGTTGCGTAAACGGAGCATCATCGAAACCATCAATGATCAGTTGAAAAATATTTCACAAATTGAGCATTCACGCCACCGTTCACTCACTAACTATATGATTAACATCATTGCTGGCTTGGTGTCATATGCCTATCAAGATAAAAAACCAGCACTGGATTTAAAAACATCAGCATTGGTTGTGATCTAAATTGAGGGATGGCTTATCCCGAACTCAGGTTAATTATCGTCAATCTGTTTATTTTCTTTTTGGCATTCTTCCTCGATTTCTTTGAAATTGTATTTATCCTCGTGCCATTGCTTGCCCCTGTTGCCCAGAAAATCCTTACCCCGGTATTGATGACAATGGGCTTTAGTGAACCTGCCGCTGCCACCGCTGCGCTGGTGTGGTTTGGGATTATTTTGAGTGTGAATATCCAAACTTCGTTTATGCACCCACCGTTTGGATTCGCGCTGTTTTACTTGCGCGGGGTTGCGCCCAAAGAAGTGAAAAGCAGCGATATTTACTGGGGTGCAGTGCCGTGGGTCGGTTTGCAAATGATCATGACGGTCATTGTGATGTTCTCACCGGGGCTAGTGACAACGTTCTTGGATAAGGGCAAAGCACCGGTTGAACACAGTCAGGAAATCAATTTCCAGATGGAAAGCAACCAACCAGCGGTTAGCTCAGGTAGCGGGGAAATCCAGTTCAATTTGGATGGGCAAGCTCCGGCACAAACGCCAGAGCCAGCCAAAAAGGATAGTAACGAGCTGAATTTCCAGTTGGATAAATAGAGAAGGCGGGTGGGATTGTAGGGGCGGTTCATGAACCGCCCCTACGGTATAATTATTCACCGAGCAAAGGGACGGGGGACACGATCATCCCGTCCTCATCCGAGTACAGGTATTGACCGGGGGTGAACGTCACATCGTGGAAACGCACCACTTCGTTACGCAAACCTACGCCACGCTTGACGCTTTTCAGCGGCAATGTGCCAAGAGCTTTTACACCGATGTCCATTTGACCAATATCCACGGAATCGCGGATCAGACCGTAAACGACAATGCCGTTCCAGCCGTTTTTCACCGCTTTTTCAGCGAGCATATCGCCCAGCAGGGCGCAACGGGTAGAACCACCGCCATCAACCACCAGCACTTTGCCCTTGCCATCTTCGGCAACCAGCTCACGTACCAGTGAGTTATCTTCGTAAATCTTAATAGTGACGATTTCGCCAGAGAATTTGGGACGACCACCGTAGTTGTTGAAACCCGGTTGTACCACTTGCAGTGGCTTGTCTTCGTTGTCGTCGAGCAGGTCGGCTGTTTTGAATGTCATGGGGAAGTCTCTCAAGAGGGGAAATCCCCTCACCCCCCAACCCCCTCTCCCAGAGGTAGAGGGGGAGCAAGAGGGAGAGATTATCTTAAGCCCCTCTACCTTTGGGAGAGGGGTTGGGGTGAGGGTCTTTCAGATTAATGGAATTGCTCTTCTTCAGTAGAGCCAGTCAACGCTGTTACAGATGAAGCACCACCTTGGATAACAGTGGTAACGTCATCGAAGTAGCCAACACCAACTTCTTGCTGGTGAGAAACGAAGGTGTAACCTTTGTCACGTGCAGCAAATTCAGGTTCTTGAACCATGTTGACATAGTGCTTCATGCCTTCGCCGCGTGCATAAGCGTGTGCGAACTGGAAGGTGTTGAACCAGTTGACGTGGATACCCGCCAAGGTAATGAACTGGTACTTGTAGCCCATTGCAGACAGTTCGTCTTGGAACTTCGCGATGGTTTTGTCGTCCAGATTCTTCTTCCAGTTGAAAGACGGTGAGCAGTTGTAAGACAACAGTTGACCTGGGCAAGCAGCTTGAACCGCTTGTGCGAATTCACGCGCAAAGCCAAGGTCAGGCGTACCGGTTTCACACCACACCATGTCAGCGTAAGGCGCGTAAGCAACGCCACGGCTGATTGCTTGTTCCAGACCGTTTTTAACGCGGTAGAAACCTTCAGCAGTACGCTCGCCAGTCAGGAATGGCTTGTCGTTAGCGTCATGGTCAGAAGTGATCAGGTTAGCTGCTTCAGCGTCAGTACGCGCCAGAATAACGGTAGGAACGCCCATTACGTCAGCCGCAAAACGTGCAGAAATCAGCTTTTCAACCGCTTCAGCCGTTGGAACCAATACTTTACCGCCCATGTGACCGCACTTCTTAACAGCAGCCAATTGGTCTTCAAAGTGAACGCCAGCCGCGCCTGCGGTGATCATGTTCTTCATCAGTTCAAATGCGTTCAGAACGCCACCGAAACCGGCTTCTGCGTCAGCAACGATAGGCAGGAAGTAGTCGATACCGCCTTCGTCAGTTGGGCTGATGCCACGACCCCATTGGATTTCGTCAGCACGCTTGAAAGTGTTGTTGATACGGCGAACCATGGTAGGTACGGAATCGTATGCGTACAGGGATTGGTCAGGGTACATGGTTTCTGAGGTGTTGCCGTCAGCAGCAACTTGCCAGCCGGACAGGTAAACTGCTTCCAGACCTGCTTTAGCTTGTTGCATCGCTTGACCCGCGCTGATCGCGCCGAAAGCGTTAACGTAGCCTTTTTTCGCGCCGCCGTTAACCAGATCCCACAGTTTCGCAGCACCGCGTTTTGCCAGTGTGTGGTCAACTTGCAAAGAACCGCGCAGGCGTACTACGTCAGCCGCAGAATAAGTACGCTTAACATTTGCCCAACGTGGGTTTTCTGCCCAGTCTGCTTGCAGAGCTGCAATTTGTGCTTCACGAGTTGTCATGTAGTGTTCCTCAGAATCAATAAAAGTGAACGAAACCGGTAAAATGTCGGCAATTTGCCTTTATTTGCCTAGGGCAATCCTTTATTCCTCTCTCTGCTCGCTGCTGCGAATCTTGCTTTTTCATGAAATGCCGGACAATCATTTAAATTATCCGGGATTTGGATAGTAATGAACCGATAATCTGTCGACAATAAAATTAATTCAATCTTTACCATTGCCTGAATCAATGATTGGCATCTATTTTGATTAATCCCAATGTCGACAATGTAAATGAGCGGATTTGTTGAAGCAAAGCGACATCATTGAGCAATGACACCCCATACGACGGGATCATGACTTTTAACTTGCTGCGCCATTCCTCAGAAGCCATTTCTGTGGCAAAACACTTTTCTAACACTTGCAACATCGCCGTCACCGTTACCGAAGCACCGGGAGAAGCGCCCAATAATCCAGCCAGTGACCCATCTGCTGCGGTAATCACTTCCGTACCAAATTCCAGCTTGCCGCCTTTCACCGGATCTTTCTTAATGATTTGCACCCGTTGCCCGGCACTCGCCAAGGTCCAGTCCTCATTACGCGCCTCTGGGAAATATTCACGCAACGCATCCATGCGTGAATCATGGTTTTGCATCACTTCAGAAACCAGGTAACGGATCAGGTCAAAGCTGCTTAAGCCCACCTTCGCCATCGGCAATAAATTATTGGGCTTAATAGACTCTGGCAAATCCAGAATCGAGCCTTCTTTGAGGAATTTGGTGGTGAAACCCGCAAAAGGCCCGAACAACAGCGCTTTTTCGCCATCAATAATGCGCGTATCCAAGTGCGGTACTGACATTGGCGGCGCACCAATAGACGCTTTGCCATAAACCTTAGCAAAGTGTTGGCTCACAATTTCCGGTTTTTTACAGACTAACCATTGACCACTAACGGGGAAACCGCCATAACCCTTGCCTTCCGCAATGCCGGATTTTTGCAACAATGGCAATGCGCCACCGCCAGCTCCCAAGAATACGAAATCCGCCGTCAAGGTTAGCGTATCCAAAATGCTATCGGTTTCTTGCGTCACAATGCGCCATTTACCATCAGCTTGCTTACGCAAGCTTTTGACTTCGTGTTTCAGCAGCAAATCGACATTATCAAAGCTTTGCAAATAACCAATCATGTTGCGGGTCAAAGCGCCGAAATTGACATCCGAGCCATGCATAACCCGTGTCCCGGCTACGCTTTGGGCAGGGTCGCGCCCATTCATGACCAATGGCATCCAAGTTTTCAGCACAGCGGGATCGTCACTGTATTCCATCCCCGCAAACATTGGGTGTTGGCTAAGCAGTTCAAAACGCTTTCGCAAGAATGCAACATTCTTCTCGCCCCACACAAAACTCAAATGCGGGGTCGGGTTAATGAAGGAAGACGGCTCCGGCAGGGCTTGTTGTTGCACCAGATAAGACCAAAACTGCAAGGTACGCTCAAATGACTCATTGATGGCAAACGCCTTACTAGCGTCCACCGAGCCATCGGCTTTCTCCGGGGTATAGTTGAGTTCGCAATAGGCAGCATGACCGGTACCGGCATTATTCCAGCCACTGGTGCTTTCCATTGCGACATCTTCCAGACGCTCAATGATGCTGATTGTCAACAATGGGTTTAACTGTTTCAGCAACACGCCCAAGGTAGCACTCATTGTGCCTGCGCCTACCAGCACCACGTTTACATTCTTCGCAACCATATTCACCTTCAAAGAGCTAAGGATAAGGAAGTACAGATAATAGAACGGGAAGGACGGTAATTTCTAGCAGTGCTTCACGGATTTTTAACAAGATTGTCGACAATCTTGTTAAAAGCTGCCGACAAAGTGAGGTGTGATGCGGCATTGCAGCATTTTACCCGAATGAAATATTTTTTGCACACCTCAAAGCATATCCATAAAATTTAATTATTAAAGAAATTAATTTATTATCAATAAATCAGGAAAATAGAGAATAAAAAACTTTTGAGCAAAAAAAGAAAAAGTGTGTTCGCTATCACATTCTGCTGACGGTTTTTTAAATATTCTGCACCTACAGGAAACGACACGACGGGAGCTAACACGATGTTTAAAGTCTATATCAACGGGAGTTTTGACTCCACACACGAGACACTCAGCAACGCTTGCCGCTATGCACGGACGCAAGCCATTCTTGATCAACGCGCCTACGTCACTGTGTTTGCAGAAGGCAAAGGCACTAAACCAACGATTGATACCGAAAGAGCGGTGATGAAAGGCGTCCCAGCGTACATTATCACACCTCATGTGCGTACCATCACGGAAAACCGTGAAGAACAGCGTAGTGCAGGAATCGGCAATCTGGTTGCCGCAGCAGCACGGCATTCCACAGGGGTCTCTAGGGGCTATTAAAAAACAACGCAATAAAAATAGGGCTAAACGAACAGTAGGTTGTTCGTTAAACAGTCTTTGTTTTTTCAGCAGATGGGGCTACCTGCTGAATACGCAAAGCATCTTTAAGCGGGGCATGTCCCCGCTTTTTCTTTGGGGCTAACGCACCCGCACAAAACTCAAAACGTCATAAATAAAAATCAAAATAAACAAAAAATATTTGATTAACGTTTTTTCCATTGTGTGTCCGCTATCACATATCGACACCCATAATTCCCCTACTCTTACCTCATAGCAACATGAACGGCAGACAGGAGTTTTCACATGTTCAAGGTTTTTCTTGATGGCACATATCATTCAACACACAAGACTTTTGCGGAAGCCTGTCGTAACGCACGCATCCAGGCTGAGCGCTACCAAAACGCTTATTTTACGGTGTTTGAGGCGGGCGATGACATTGATCGGGCGTTCCATGCCAACAGCGATACATTGTGTGGCGTACCCGATTACATTATCTCCCCGAATGACAGCGTGGCACATGGGGCGATCTCATTAGTAACCGCATCATCCCTATTAAGGGTTCGTCTGCCGTCACATACCTTTGGGTCTTATGAACACCCACTGATATAACTTTATTTAATATTTAATTGGTTAAAAAAAACCTTGAGATGATGATCCACCTATTTTAAGGGCTGGTAGTTGGATCATCATGAACAGTTGAGTTCGGGCTTTCTTGGCTGTTCGTCTCAAGGCATAAAAAGAAAAGCGGGGCTAAGCCCCGCTTTTCAACTTTTCTTACTGATGATTCTGTTTGCTCAGAACTCGACGCTGTAGGCAACCCCTACAATATCCTGCTTCATCGTCAAGTCATAAGCATCCATAGGAACAGGACCCGGTGGCGGCACGGTTGCCGTACCTTCCACTGTATTTTCAAGTGCATGAATGTATGAACCCACAATTTTGGATTTTGGTGTCAGCCTCTTCTCAAAACCAAGGGAAACATGCTCTTCCACAACGGCTGGAGCCAGCACGTTAAGCGTTGTCACACCACCAGACACGGGGCTATCACCACGGTTGTATCCAGCCATCAGCGCTAAACCATCATTCAACTGCTGTTTTACACCAATTTTATATACTGTTTGATCTTCCCAACCAAACCCAGGACCATTATCCGCACCAAAGGGCAGTGGTGTCGCAGGTGAATTTCCGATCGCATCAACGCCAGAGTATTCGATTTTCTGAACATCAGCGGCGATTAATGTTTGCGGTGTTGCCTGAAATGCGATACCTGCGGTAGTCGCTGCGGGTACATCGAACTCACCAGCATTGGGGAACAAACCGCTATATTCATCCAGCTTACTCATGCCCACTTTGGAACGGTAAGCAAGACCTGCCGATAATTTGTCAGACAACTTACCCTGGACACCGATAGTTGCCCCAACCCCAGTAGAGTTAGCACCGCCATTATTGCTTAGACCAGCGGGGTTACTAGTAAAACCAGTAAATGCCCCCAAACCTTCAGCTTCAAAACGCTGAGCCACTAAATTGACCGATGCGCCAATGGCTACATTCTCATTCACCTTATAGCTCGCAGTCGGTGCAATAAACATTTGCTTGAGGTCAATCCTTGTGGCAGTACCTGGCAAACCACCAAAAGAACCTGCGCCGAAAGGCACACCGCTCTCGTAAGAGGTATTCATGCCACCATTACCATAAGCAACAACACCAACGGACAAACCACCCTTCATATCACGCTTATAGCCAGCTTCGGGGATCAGGAACATTTCATCGCCGTTACCATCGGCGGTCACATCCGCAGGCGCACCAAAAGCTGTTCCTTTGAACGTTGCGGAACGATCCGGTTTGAATATTTCCAAGCCCACATCATAACCATCAGGCGCAAAAGATGCCGCTGCCGGGTTAGTCGCCATACTCATAGGGCTTGTTGCAAAACCAGCAGCCGCACCGCCCATCGCTTTGTGGGTTTGCCCCAAACCGGTCGGCGCAAGACCATTGGTTGCGAATGCCGATTGAGCGCCTAATGCCAACAGCACCGACACAGCAAGGGTAGTTTTTCTGAACATAAATAATCACTCCTCCATTATATTTTTGCGATTTCTCAACATTTGTTGCGAAATAGTGACAGAGGAGTATTAAGCTGTCAAATGCTTATTATTAAGCAAAACAACAGTTTATAATTATATTATAATATGCGACTTTATGAATGCGCGACTATCCATCACCAAGGATTGCAGCGACTCTCAACGCATCGTCTTCGGTATCCACCCCTGCCCCCGGAATTTCCGCTGCAATATCAACATGAATCCGATAGCCATGCGCCAATGCACGCAACTGTTCCAGCTTTTCCAACTGCTCAATTTGTGCGGGTGGCATCCCTGCAAAGGCTTTCAAAAAACCCGCGCGGTAAGCATACATCCCAATATGCCGCAGCGCGTAATCGTACAAAGCAACTCCCGCATCACGCTGCAACGGGATCGGCGCACGGCTGAAATACAATGCCATGCCCTCTGCATCCCGCACGACTTTCACAACATTCGGGTTAAGAAACTCGGCTTCGCTGAAGATCGGTGTCGCCAAGGTTGCCATGCTGGCTTGCGGGTATTGCGCTAGATTACGCGCCAATTGGTGCAAATTTGCCACAGGCGTGAGCGGCTCATCGCCCTGCAAATTCACCACGATGGTGTCATCTGCCCAACCTTGTTGTTGCACCACTTCCGCGAGACGATCGCTGCCGGTTTCGTGGGTACTGGCAGTCATGGCAACCTGTGCACCGAAAGCGCAGCACACGCGCTGGATGCGTTCATCATCCGTCGCCACTAGCACTGTGGCAAAACCAGCCGCCATTGCCCGCTCGTGGACATGCTGAATCAAAGGTTTGCCTGCCAATTCGCGTAAGGGTTTGCCCGGTAAGCGAGACGAGGCATACCGCGCTGGAATCACCAACACTGTGTTCATTCGTGCAATGCTTCCACTTCTTCTTGAGTCAACACGCGGGCTTCTTCTTCCAGCATCACCGGAATCCCATCCCGAATCGGGTAAGCCAACCGCGCCGATTTCGACACCAGCTCTTGTTTAGCCTTGTCATAAATCAGCGGGCCTTTGGTGACGGGGCAGGCCAAAATTTCCAGCAATTTCTTATCCATGTTTGAATCCTTGTAAACGGGTAAGGAGAGCGTGGGCAAGCGTTTCGTCCAGCACTGCCTCAATCGGCAGATACCATGCGTTTTGCCCAGCGAATTGACGGCATTTTACCGCATCTTTTTCCGTCATGATGATTGGATGTGTGTCGTCAAAGCATAATTCGGTGCCAGTAAAGGCGTGATGATCGGGGTAAAGGTGGGGAACGACCAGCAAACCCGCCTGTTCCAGCGACTGGAGGAAGCGCTGCGGATTGCCGATGCCGGTAACAACATGCACGGTTTTGCCTGCCCATGCGGTTAACGGTTGTGCTTCCACTGTTGCCAAATTCACCAAGATATCACCACGCATTTGCATGGTATCGCCGTTGACGATCACAAAATCGCAGGACGTTAGACGAGAAATAGATTCACGCAATGGACCAGAGGGAAGACACCAACCGTTACCAAAGCGCCGTTGCCCATCCACCACACAGATTTCCAGGTCACGCCCCATGCGGTAATGCTGTAAGCCGTCATCAGCAATCACCATGTCGCAAGCGTGTTGTTGCAACAAAGTAGCAATCGCTTGGTTGCGGTCGCTGCCAATCGCAATAGGAACTTGAGTACGTTGCTTAATAAGTGTTGGCTCGTCACCAAGGTCATTCCCTTGACGTTGATACCCCCGACTCACCACGCCCGGCTTAAATCCCGCCTCGCGCAGCCGTTCCACCAACCAAATGACCAACGGCGTTTTCCCAGTGCCACCCACCGAAATATTGCCAACGACGATGACAGGCACGGGATGTTTGACTTGCTGGCGTTTATGTTGCCACCGCCGCACTGCTGCTAAGACGCAAAACAGCCCCGTGAGCGGCAATAGCATGTACTTACCCAGCCGATCATTGCCATACCAAACGTTTAGCAGCCAGCGTTCAAGTTTCATCATGGAATTGCAGCGTGTGCAAACGTGCGTACTGCCCATTCAATGCCAGCAATTCGCCATGTTTGCCGGATTCGATGATTTCACCGTCTTGCATCACCAAAATACGATCCGCATTCTCAATCGTCGACAAACGGTGCGCAATCATGAACGTGGTACGGTTACTGAGCAAATTATCCAGCGCCGCTTGAATATGGCGCTCGGATTCGGTATCCAACGCCGACGTTGCTTCATCCAAAATCAACACCGGCGCATTCGAGAGAATCGCTCGCGCAATCGACAAACGTTGGCGTTGCCCACCGGATAACATCACCCCATTATCGCCAATCAGCGTATCGAAACCTTGCGGCAACTTTTCAATAAATTCCAACGCAAACGCGGCTTCGGCAGCGGCACGGAGTTGTGCGTCATCTATGCCTTGCATAGCGCCGTAAGCAATATTATTCCGCACGCTATCATTAAACAGCACCACATCTTGCCCAACATACGCAATATGACTGCGCAAATTGTACAAACTCAATTCGGTTAAACGCACCCCATCCAACAGAATTTCGCCCTGTTGCACATCGTAAAAACGGGGCAATAAGTTAACCAGCGTGGTTTTGCCACTGCCTGACTTGCCTACTAAAGCAATTTTTTCACCGGGATTCACGCGCAAATTAATATCACGCAACACCCATTTGTCGGTGTTCGGGTAACGGAAGGAAACGTTATGAAACAGCACTTCACCCCGGCATTGAGTGAGGGTTTGCTTGCCGGTATCGGCTTCGGTAGGGCTATCCAATAATTCAAAAATACCCTCACCGGCAGCAATCGCGGTCTGCAATTGCGCATTCAACTGCGTCAGATTGCGGATGGGGGTAAGCATCAGAATCATCGCCATAATGAAGGAGATAAACGTACCCGGCGACAAGGCTTCCAGCGTCGATTCGCGGGTCGCCATAAACACAATCGCAGCGAGTGCCACCGCTACCATGAATTGCACCAACGGCGTACTGAGCAATTCTGTCACCATGCGTTTCATGTGCAGCTCAATATTCTGCTCATTGGCAGCCCCAAAGCGGCGCTCTTCATACGGTTCGCCATTGAAAATCCGCACAACTTTGTAACCACGGATCATTTCATTGGCAATCTGGGTCACATCCCCCACCGAATCCTGCACTTTATGGCTCAAACGGCGCAAACGGCGCGTGGCATACACCACAATCAGCGCAATCAACGGCACTACCACCAAAATACCCAAGGTTAATTGCCAGCTATACCACAACATCAAACCCAATAAGCCGAGGATAGTGACGGAATCTTGCACCAACGTCGTCATGCCGCGAATGCTGGCATTCGCCACCTGATCAATGTAATAACTGACGTAAGCCAATAATTTGCCCGACTGGGTATTCTCAAAAAAGCTGACCGGCATCCGCAATAACTGGTTAAACACCTGATTACGCAAGGTTTTGGTCACTTGCCGCCCAATCATGCCGATGTAATAACCCGACAAAAACATGGCAGCACCGCGCAATAAAAACAATGCCAAAATACCGACTGGCAACCACAAAATGGTATCAGGGTCACGTTGAATGATTGCCTTATCCAGCAAGGGTTTCAGACCCCACGCAAAAAAGGGCTGCGTCGCGGCGCTGATCACCAAACCTACCGCTGCCAGCGCCAAGTAATGCCAGTAGCTCAGCGAATAAGCAATCAGCCGTCGATAAACCTGCCAGCCCGTCGTGCGTGGTATTGTCATCCTATTCCTGTGGTTTGCGTGCCGATTGTGAGGTAGCCATCGAGAAATTGGTCAACCCCAAGCGCCCGGCGATGTCCATTGCCGTCACGACTGCCTGATAATTGACACTGGCATCCGCCGAAATGACCAGTGGCGGGGTATTATTACCCATTTCTTCCAAGGTCATGCTCATGGCTTGAAACAGCGTTTCAGGCTGATTATTCAACACTTCACGCCCATTAATATAGTAACGCCCTTGCCCGTCAATCAACAGTTCCAGCTTATCTTCCTGGGAAGCCGCCGCCACATTACTGGCAGTCGGTAACTCGATCTTGAGTTCAGCGTTCTTGTCAAAGGTAGTCGTGACCATGAAAAAAATCAACAGCATGAATACCACATCAATCAACGAAGTCAAGTCGACCTTACTTTCACTGCGTTCACGGGTACGGAATTTCATGCAGGCTTACCCCCGCGTGGCAACGGTGCTTGCGCAGGTGCTGGGCGTGCTGGCGACGCGGCAGGTGCACTGGCGGCTGGACGTGCTACGGCTGGTGCAGGCACAGACGCAGAGCTTGCTGCCGGTAAGGTTTTGCGGCTGGAATTGGCAATTTCAATCAAACGTAAAGCTTCACGCTCCATAATCGCCACATAGCCATCAACTTTGGCTTTGAAATAGCGCTCGAATACCAAGGTAGTAATCGCAATCAGCAAACCCACGACTGTCGTGACTAACGCTTCGGAAATGCCCCCCGCCATCTGCTGCGGATTGCCCACCCCGGCAGTATTGATCGCACTGAACACCCCAATCATGCCCAGTACCGTTCCCAACAAACCCATCATTGGTGCAATCGTAATGATCGTACCCAAAGCTGGCAGGTAACGTTCTAATTCTTGCACCACGTGCCGCCCGGCTTCTTCGACGTTTTCTTTCATAATATGGCGAGGCAATTCGCGGCTTTCCAGCCCTGTCGCTAACACGCGCCCCAGCAATGAACCGTTGCGCAATTCATCGACTTGCGCATCCGCCAGCTTATTGATACCGGCGAGTTTGCGGGCGCGTTCAATATCGCTGGCAGGCACAACCTTATTGACGCGCAATGATAAAAAACGCTCAATAATAATCGCTAATGCAATAATCGAACTCAGAATCAGGGGGAACATCATAATCCCGCCAGATTTGACTAATTCAAACATATCTAATCATGCCTCATTTTTTTATGATTCAGCCCACATGGTGTATGATCGGTGACTGTCTTATACAACTATACCAACAAAACCATAACATAGTGTACTGTCGATCATGAGAATAATAACAACCGCCCCTGTCAACCTACCGCCGTTACCGTTGCGCTATTTTTGGCGTTTGGGTGAAGATGACCATATACGCATAGACTGTCATCAAACTGTCACATCTTACAACTATGGTTACACACCACCGCCCACAATACCGGACACGGAACAGGATGTTATCATGCAGGAAAATGCTGCACCCGACCTGAATAATCCCGATTACTACCTCAATCGTGAACTCAGTCTGCTAGCCTTTAACCGCCGCGTCATGGAGCTGGCGCAAGACCCGCGTGTACCGCTGTTGGAACGCTTGCGTTTTCTGTGTATTTCCAGCGCGAATATGGATGAGTTTTTTGAAGTCCGCGTCGCCAGTCTCAAGCAACAATTGCAACTGGATGTCGCCTCGATTGGTGCAGACGGCTTAACCCCAACGGCGGCTTTGAAGCAAATCACGACCACGGCGCACGCGCTGGTTGACTCCCAATACAAACTGTTGAACGAAGCCATCATCCCCGCGCTGCGCCAGGAAGGCATTTACTTTGTACGCCGTACCCATTGGGATGAACGACAACTGGCGTGGCTATCGGATTATTTCGATCGCGAACTCATGCCCTTATTGAGTCCGCTGGGGCTAGACCCCGCGCACCCTTTCCCAAATGTCATCAATAAAAGTCTGAATTTTATTATCAGTTTGCAAGGCACGGATGCCTTCGGGCGTGAAATTGACACCGCCATTGTGCAAGCACCGCGCAGCCTGCCACGCATTATCCGCTTACCCGAAGGCATGGCTGCCAGCAATGACAGTTTCGTGTTCCTCTCCTCCATCTTGCACGCTTTTATAGATCGGCTATTCCCCGGCATGGAAGTGTTGGGCTGCTACCAATTCCGCCTCACCCGTAATAGCAATATGTACGTGGATGAGGAAGAAGTCGACGATCTGTTGCAAGCCATGCAAGGCGAATTACCACAACGCAATTACGGCGCGGTGGTGCGTTTGGAAGTCGCCGACCATTGCCCACCGGACAATATCGAATACCTGATGGAACACTTTCACCTGTGCGAACAGGATGTTTACAACGTCAATGGCCCGGTCAATCTCAATCGTTTAATGGCGATTGCGGATCTGGTGGATCGCCCTGACCTGCGCTTTCCACCGTTCCGCCCTGCCCCATCGGTAGCTGAGCGCCACCCGGATTTGTTTGAACGCATCAAACACAGCGATGTCTTGGTGCATCACCCCTACCAAAGTTTCCAAACGGTGCTGGACTTTATTGAGCAAGCGGCAAAAGACCCCGACGTGTTGGCGATTAAAATGACGCTGTACCGCACTGGTAAGCAATCCGAACTGGTTAAACACCTCATGCGTGCTGCACGTTTAGGCAAAGAAGTCACTGTCGTGGTGGAATTGCGGGCGCGTTTCGATGAAGAAGCCAATATCGGTCTTGCCAATCAATTGCAGAATGCCGGAGCGCATGTGGTGTATGGCGTGGTGGGTTACAAAACTCATGCAAAATTGTGTCTGGTAGTGCGGCGCGAAGGCAAACACTTACGCCGTTACGCCCACCTTGGTACGGGCAATTATCACCCCGGCACAGCACGCATTTACACCGACTTTGGCCTGCTCACCTGCCAACCGGACATGACCGAAGACGTGCATAAAGTCTTCCATATGCTCACCGGGCTGGGGCGAATGCGTGACCTGAAATATTTATTGGAAGCGCCGTTCAACTTGCACCAAGCGGTGATGGATAAAATCCAGCGCGAAACCCAACACGCACTGGCGGGCAAACCGGCATTAATCCGCGCCCGCATGAATGCCTTGATTGAGCCGCAAACCATCAGCGCCTTGTACCAAGCGTCACAAGCGGGTGTCACCGTGGAACTGGTGGTGCGCGGAGTGTGTTGCTTGCGCCCCGGCATTGCGGGCATTTCCGAAAACATTCATGTGCGCTCGGTCATGGGACGGTTTTTGGAACACCCACGGGTGTTTTATTTTCAGAATGCTGGGGATGAGGAATTGTATTGTTCGAGTGCGGACTGGATGCCGCGCAATTTCTTCCGCCGCGTCGAAGTGGCTTTCCCCATTTTAGACAAAGTGCTGCGCCAGCGGATTATTCATGAAGCATTTGAATTGCACTTGCAAGACAATACGCAGGCGTGGGAATTGCAGGCTGATGGCACGTACTTGCGCCAACAACCTGAAAATGACGAGGTAGAAAGCATCAACGCGCAACAACAACTGTTGAAGCTGCTGGCTAATGTTTAATGCTTGAACAGATGCGGCGCTTTGGCTTTGGCAGCCTGCCAACCAGAGCGCCCCGGTTTACCGGCTGGGAATACTTGCTTAGCCGTAGCGGTAGTTGCACCGTTGCTGCCCTTCCGAGGGGTGGTATTAACGACGGGTAACGCAATTGCCTGCCCGCTCAAACCGTTATACACCGCCAATACTTTGCGCACATAATGCTGGGTTTCGTTATACGGTGGAATGCCTTTGTATTTGTCGACCGCGCCTTCGCCCGCATTGTACGCCGCAACCGCTTTGTATAAATCACCGTCATAACGCTTCATTAACCAGCTCAGGTAGCGTGTGCCGCCGTGAATATTTTGGCTGGTGTTAAACGCATCATCGACCCCGAAACGTTCGGCAGTCGCGGGGATCAATTGCATCAAACCCTGCGCCCCTTTGGGTGACACGGCGGTACTATTGTAGCAGGACTCGACAGCGATCACGGCTTTCACCATATCCGCACTAACCCCATACTTTTCCGAATATTTTTGGATGGATTCCTGATGTGCTTCTGCCCTTTTATTAACCGCATTGGCATTGGTGCCGCAGCCTGATGCCTGGGCTGTTTGCATGAAAGCAAACCCCAACAAGCTGACAAAAATAGCACTGTTCAAACGTTTCATGTGTTTTCCCCAAATCAAACTACCACCCAGTATATTAGTAAAAACTTATAATTCAAGTTTCCTTTTTAGGGCAAGGTGATAAGCAAAAGTTCCGTTAATCGTTGATGCCACGCATTCTAGTGCGAAGTCCCCCCCAAAGAAGTGATGAACATCACGCATCCTGCTATAGTTTCACCACGCTAATACACTGCATGGAATTGGTTGTGACCGTAATAAAAAAATCTGTTTGGCATATTATTTTTGGCATTTTTTGTATCATATCTACCACACTGCCAGCATACGCCGCTAACCTACCAATCGGCATGAATACCAACGAAGTGATGCAAGTCGATTCCAGCGTTCCGTTCGTCAATGTATTCAAAATGGCGCTACCGTTTGCCGAAGCCAAGCTCACGCATGGTAACATTGTTTACGATACTGACGGCTGGCCGCAACAGCTCAATGGCGGGCGAGCAGGTACTAATCTTTTGCACTGGTTGCCTGTGGGTACATTACCAGAGGGGCAGTACACGGTGTTGTACGACGGTGAGGGCGAATTGGTCTATGGTGATGATGCCAAACTCATCAAACGCTTACCCGGCAAAGACCTCATTCAGATTGCTGCCGGTGCTGACAAGTTTTTCAAAGTCACGCTGACGATTCAACAATCTAACCCCGATAACTATTTGCGTAATATTCGCGTACTCCTACCGGGTGGCATTTGTGCCAACAATCCGTTCCAGCGCGTTAACAGCGCCCAACAGTGTGACGGTGACTACCGCGATTTTACAACACATTACGATAGTATTGTGTTTAATCCCGACTACCTGAATTTTATGCGCGATTTCAAAACAATCCGCTTCATGAATATGTCGGGCATTACCCGCAACCCGCTCAGCCAGTGGGAACAAATGCCACGCCTCAGCCAAGCCACCTGGGCAGGGGTAGAAGGCAAACGCGGCGCACCATTGGAAATCATGGTTGCGTTAGCGAATCGCCTGAATGCCGATGCATGGTTTACTATTCCCCATGCTGCGGATGATGACCTCGTGCGCCAATACGCTGATTATGTGAAACAACATCTGCGCCCCCACCTAAAAGCTTACGTGGAATACACCAATGAAGCGTGGAACCCGGCTTTTAGCCAAGCGCATTACACCAAGCAAATGGGACTGCAACAAAAACTCGACACCGACCCGCCGCAAGCCAGTCACAAATATTACGTCAAACGTTCGCTAGAAGTGTTCCTGCTCTGGGAACAAGCCTTCGGTAACACCAAACGCTTGGTGCGCGTGCTGAGCGGTTGGTCAGCAAATCCCCGTTTAAGTGAAATATTGCTCAGTTATAACCAAGCCCACCGCCACATAGATGCGTTTGCCATCGCACCGTATTTCTACGTTCACGACCGCCAGCAAGCCGAAGTCCGCAGCACCGAAGATGTCTTCAAGCTGTTAAAAGACGACCGCAATGCTTATTCCATTCAAAACGTGCTCACCATGGTGCAAAAGCAGGCTGATCTTGCCAAACAATACAATGTGAAATTGATTGCTTACGAAGGCGGGCAACACTTGGTAGATCGCAAAACCCGCTCCATCCGCGACTTTCCCAACCCGCAATACATCGGCGCAAACCGGGCGCAACCGATGGAAGCAATGTACATCGAATTTCTGGAAGGCTGGCAGAAAATTACCGGAAATAGCTTGTTTGTGGCGTTTTCAGCACCGCGCACCTATCAGGCTTACGGCAGTTGGGGGGTGAAAGAGCATATTAATCAGGCGGCTGGAGAAACGCCCAAGTATCGGGCGCTGCTCCAGATGTTGCGTTAAGCGCCTGTGAAATGGAATCCAAGCTTATTGCATTTTATGCTACTTGAACAGCCAAGCTAAATCACTAAGCAACTCTGTCCTCCTGATAAACGCTTGACTTGCACCTGTACCCCGATTCGTTCAGTCATTTCCTGTACGTGGGAAATGACGCCAACTTTACGCCCCTGAGCTTGCAAGTTGTCGAGTGCATCCATTGCCACTCTCAGGGAATCAGCATCCAGACTGCCAAACCCTTCGTCAATAAATAATGATTCCACCCTGACACGTTGAGAAGAGAGCGATGCCAACCCCAAAGCCAAGGCCAACGACACTAAAAAGGACTCACCGCCAGATAACGAATGCACTGAGCGATACTCATCCCCAAGATCCTGATCCACCACTAGCAAAGCTAAGCTATTCTTGACGCGTTTGAGAACGTAACGACGTGACAACTCAACCAGATGCCGGTTAGCATATCCTAATAACACATCGAGACTGAATTGCTGAGCAAAATTGCGAAATTTCTTGCCATCGGCTGAGCCAATCAGCTCATTGAGTTGTTCCCAAACTTTAGCATGAACTTCGTGCTGAGCAATTGCCGTCAACACGTTAACTGCTTGCTGACGGCACTCATCATCTCGGCGCAAATCAAGTTCCTTGGTCGCCAACAGCATTTTAGTACGTTCAATATTTGTTTGAGCTTGTGCCGAAAGCGCTGTGAGTTCGTCAGCACTCTCCAAACCTACCCGTTTAACCTGATGCGTAGCCAACGCAGCAGAACGGTCAACTAACACACTCTGGCAATTAGTGATGTTGGTTTTCAACTGTTGAAAAAATTCGCGTTCATTGCGTATCCAATCCATATCATGTGCCAACAAAACACGTAATCTGGGAATATCCCTTTCGCTAAGTGCTTTCGTTGCTAAAGTGTGGGCAGATTGCCGCTTGTCAGACAAAATCTGAGCTTGTTGCAAATGGGTAATAGCTTGCGTCTGTGTGTGACTAAGTTGCTGATGGAACGCCTGCTGCTTACTGAACGCTTGACGAGTAGAAGAAATGTTGCTGCTTAACGCTAACTCAACTGCCTCCACAGCCCTCCCCTCAAACAGTTGCTGACGCTCAGTTTGCTTGGTTTGTAATTCCAGTGTGAGCGCATCGAAACGGCTACGTGCTTGTGCAAGCAATGCCTGCGTATTTTCAGTTAGCACATGCGCTTGCTGAAAATACGCCTGAGCTTGCAAATGGGTATGACTGGTATGCCCGTGAGAAGCGCGTTTTAGCTGATGGATTCGTTGTGCATCCTCCAGTTCACGACTCAATTCTACTTCTACTTCGGCCGCCGCCCTTCCATCAAATAATTGCTGACGCTCGGTTTGCTTGGTTTGTAATTCCAACGTAAGCGCATCGAAACGGCTACGTGCTTGTGCAAGCAATGCCTGTGTACTTTCAGTTAACACATGGGCTTGCTGCAAATTCGCCTCAGCTTGCAAATGTGTGTGACTAGCTTGCCCGTGAGAAACACGTTTTAGCTGATGGACTTGTTGTGCATCCCTCAGTTCATGATTAAATTCTGCTTCTACTTCTGCCGCTGCCCTTCCATCAAATAATTGCTGACGCTCAGTTTGCTTGGTTTGTAATTCCAGTGTGAGCGCATCGAAACGGCTACGTGCTTGTGCAAGCAATGCCTGCGTATTTTCAGTTAGCACATGCGCTTGCTGAAAATACGCCTGAGCTTGCAAATGGGTATGACTGGTATGCCCGTGAGAAGCGCGTTTTAGCTGATGGATTCGTTGTGCATCCTCCAGTTCACGACTCAATTCTACTTCTACTTCGGCCGCCGCCCTTCCATCAAATAATTGCTGACGCTCAGTTTGTTTGGTTTGTAATTCCAGCGTAAGCGCATCGAAACGGCTACGTGCTTGTGCAAGCAACGTCGTAGATTGCGCAGATTCTGCTGCCAACGCATTGCTTTTTATTTCTAGTGTTCCGATCTCCACATTTAGCCTACTCGCCGCTTGTTGCTGCTCTTGCCAATCTGACGCCTCCACTTGGCGGGCGCAATAAAAGGCCTGAGCATCAAGCATCCAATCCATTCTCCAATCAGTATTGGAAAATGCAGCATCCAATGCAGCTAGACGTTCTTCACACTGTTTTTCTTGCTCCGCGACAGTGCTTGATAACGCATCGTAGGCATGTTCCGCCTGTTGCCGCGCCTGTAACGCTTCATTGAGTAAATTTTTAGCTTTACCATGCTCATCATTGGCTTTGTTGACGACCTGTTGAGCAGCATCACGCTGTTGGGCGGCAATATGCAAAGCTTCTTCTTGCTCAAATAACGTTGCCAAAGTTTGTTCTGTAAGACTTTTATTGGTGTTCAGCCATTTGAACCAATCTCGATCCGTATCTTGATTTTGAGTGGCGACTCGAACAAGCTCGCGATTATTCCAATCAGAATCCTGAATTTCAATTTCACGATCCAACGCTATTAACGCCTCAGTACGGAGCATGTGATCTGCTTGAATAGACGCTAATTGCACCTGATATTTCGACAACTGTGCCTGTACAATATCACGCTCATGGCGACAACGGGTTGCATCGCTGCGCAAATTTTCTAGTAGCGCATCAAAATGCGGATTCATTTGCACATAAGGGTGTTCGGTTGCACCACAAACCGGACAAGGTGCATCCGGCGTCAAAACGGCGCGTAAACTTTCAACATTTCCATGACAAGCCAATTCAGCCAAGCGCAGTGAACGCTCAACTTGTAGCAACACCTGCTCTACAGCAGGTTGCTGCGCGACCGCAACACTATGTAACGCTTCAGTAGCAACACGTGTTTCTGTTAATTTTTGTAGTTGTTCAGTCATTAATGCGCGATTGCGCGTGATTTCATCAAGTTTTTTCCAACACTGAATGGTGTCGATGATTTGGTTGTACTGTCGTTGATGCAACTGCTTGCGCGTAACTAAATCGGGTGCATTAAATTGATTATACCCTGCACTCGCAGTATCAAGAGCCTCTTGAGCTTGCTCCAAACTCACATTGCTATTGGTCTGACGCAATTGTGCCGCATTAGCAGCTTCACGAGCTCGTTGCAGCACACCCTGCGACAATCTCAACTGTCTTTTATTACTAAGCAATGAATGCTGAATGTTAGCTGCTTGGGTGAATAAAGTATCCCAGCGCCCCCAATCCTTGCCCAATAATACTAAATGCGAATTATCTACCAACCATGCATTTGTTTTGGCAAGTTCCACTACCGTTTGCTGGAGAGCAATTTGTTGCAATTGTAAGGCTTGCTGAACTTGCGTACTTACGATGTGTGCATCATCAAATGCCTGTTGCGCTTGTTCAAGATCAGGCAAGCTGGCAGCAATCAATGCATCAAGCGTCTTTGCTTGTTGTAGAAGGGGCTGCGCAAGTGCCTGCGTTTGTTCTGCTTGTTGTTGCCGTTGCTCGGCTTGTTGCAACTCAATGGTGGCTTGTTTCAGGGCTGCTGTGGCATTTTCCAACTCCCCTTGACATTTGGTAACAGCTAAACACCTGCTTTCCCAATCAGCACGGCAATGCTCAAGTACTTGTTTCGCTTGCTCAAGGTCAGGCAGGCTGGCAGCAATCAATGCATCAAGCGTCTTTGCTTGTTGTAGAAAGGGCTGAGCAAACGCTTGTGCTTGGTCTGCTTGTTGTTGCCGTTGCTCGGCTTGTTGCAATTCAATACTGGCTTGTTTCAGGATTGCTGTGGCATTTTCTAACTCCCCTTCGTATTTGGTAACAGCTAAACATCTGCTTTCCCAATCAGCACTGCAATGCTTAAGTACTTGTGTTGCTTGCTCAAGGTCAGGCAGGCTGGCAGCAATCAACGTATCGAGCGTCTTCGCCTGTTGCAAATGAGGCTGAGCAAGCGCTTGTGCTTGTTCTGCTTGTTGTTGCCGTTGCTCGGCTTGTTGCAACTCAATGGTGGCTTGTTTCAGGGCTGCTGTGGCATTTTCCAACTCCCCTTGGCATTTAATAACAGCTAAGCATCTGCTTTCCCAATCAGCACTACAATGCTCAAGTACTTGTTTCGCTTGCTCAAGGTCAGGCAAGCTGGCAGAAATCAACGTATCGAGCGTCTTCGCCTGTTGCAAATGAGGCTGGGCAAGCGCTTGTGCTTGTTCTGCTTGTTGATAATGCAGTTCAGCACGTGTTAAATCAGCCTCAGCCTGTGTCAGTGCAACAACCGCTTGCTCCCACTCGCCTTTAAACCGGATAACATCAACTTGGCTGATTTCCCATGCACGACTCGCACGATCAAGTTCATCCAATTGAGGGCGCAATAACTGAACTGCTTCGACACCTTGAAAGTGCAATTCACGCTCTGCTGCGGATTCTTTATCAGATAGCGCATATTCCAATGCGGCTCTAGCACTATCTTCAGCCTGTTTGAGCTGCTTCCATGTTTCATGCCAACGTAACTGCGCATTAATATGGTCATGCTGCTGAATGTGTTGCTGATTTTCCAAACGAATAACATCACGCTCAGATTCAAGCGTCAACCGTTCATCAACATCCAGCGGTTTAAGATCACCCAGCTTAGCGTGTAAACGTTGTTTAAATTCACTTTCTTGCTTTGCCCGTTGATAAGCATTTACTGAAAGCTGGCTAAATTGATCCGTACCTGTCAACGTTTCCAGTAATTCAGCACGTTCATCATCTGGGGCTTTGAGAAACGCCGCAAATTCGTTTTGCGCCAGTAATACCGCACGGGTAAACTGAGGAAAAGTCAACCCAATGCGTACTTCAACAGCGGGCAACACCTCAGTTTTTAGCTTACCACTAACAGGTGTCAAATCGGGCAAACGCAATAACGTCATTTCTACCGCTTGCAACTTACCATCGGCTCTTCCGCGAGCGCGGCGCACACTCCATCTGGAACGGTAAGCGACTCGATCATTACCAAGAAAATCAACTTCCGCAAAACCATCACCGGCACCGCGCCGCAAAATAGTGCGAGGATCACGTGATGCAATGGATTCGCCCACCACATCTGGCAAATTGCTATTTCTAGCATTGGCGTGTAGTAGACGTGGCGTGTTGTCGTATAAGGCTAAACACAAAGCATCCAATAAGGTGCTTTTACCCGCTCCCGTTGGGCCTGTAATTGCAAAAATACCGCTAGATGCCAGTGGTTCAGAACAAAAATCCACTGCAAATTCACGAGCTAGCGACGCCAAGTTCTTTCCACGAATAGCCAGAATTTTCATGCTTGCATCTCCGTATGAGCAAGTAATTCAGCAAAAGCAAGCTGTAAGGTTTCCGGTAACTCACTAGCGTATTTTTGTCGGTAAATCTGCTGAAAAATGTCCTCTGGAGTTAAGGCATTCAAAGCGTCCAATGACAAGTCGGGGCTAACATCTGGAACATTAGAAGAAGGTGTAGTAATTTCGATTTTTGCTAAACGTACTGGTTTACCTTGCAACGCCACCTCGATACGAGCGCGTAAATTAGGTTCGGGTGCTTCCAACAGAACCCGCACTGTCAAATAAGGCCAACGACTCTCCGCTACCTGAGGCAAACTCAGTTGAGCAAGGATGCCTTCAACCAGTATCAACGGCATTGGTTTAGCAGGAATACGTAATAACTCAATAGCTCTTGGCACAGGAATAGGCTGTATCGATACCAATTTCTCGCCAACAATATCTACCCGCAAAACCTGATGAGGATAGTTGATTTCGGAAAAAGATAAAGGCAGAGGGCTGCCACTGTAGCGAATGTGTTCATGACCACCTACTTTTTGAGCAAGGTGTAAATGCCCCAACGCAACGTAAGCAAGCTCAGGGTTAAACAGATTCGCAGACAAGGCTTCTATATTACCAATGACAATGCGACGTTCTGACTCCACTGACACCTCCCCACCAGTCATGTGACAATGCCCCATCGCCACCAGGGCATCTCCCTGTTGACGCAGCGAACAAGCATATTCAAAGGCTTGTCGGTAAAGGCTTGCGACACCTGCGGCATAGGTATCACCACTTGTTTCCACTTTTGGCACATCAGAGGGGCGCAAAAACGGAACCACCAAGCACCATGCCTGCACCTTCCCTGTACGGTCTTTCAGCGGAACAACCAAACGCGCCACATCCACACTACCATCTGGCAAACGACTAACTTGTCCGACCACCACCGCATCAAACCACGCAAGCAATGGGTCTGATGCCTCCAATCGCCCCGCAGAGTCATGATTTCCTGCTATCAGAACAATATTAAGATGCGGAATACGTAAACGTGCATCACTCAGAAAGCGGTAAAGCTGGCGTTGTGAAGCTGCTGAAGGATTGGCATTGTCGAAAATATCCCCTGCTATCAACAAGGCATCCACCTGTTCTTGCTCAAGAGTATTCAGCAACCAAGCCAGAAAATCAGCGTGTTCTGCGGTACGTTCAAAATGGTGTAAGACTTGACCTAAGTGCCAATCAGAAGTGTGCAATAGACGCATCGCCAATGTATTCCTGTGGTGTAGACTACACCGCAGCTTACGTGCGAGAGGCTGAAAAATCCATCATTTTATGAGCTATCATTATTTTAATTTATTAAAAAATTACTGAGACTTAGAGCCTTGTTGTCTTTTTCATTGATAGCGGGGAAAGCCTCTCTTCCCCCGCCACATAAATACTTAGATGTCGCGCAACAACTCGTTGATACCCACTTTACTGCGGGTTTTCGCGTCAACTTTCTTCACGATCACTGCGCAATACAGGCTGTATTTGCCATCACTGGATGGCAGGTTGCCGGATACAACGACCGAACCCGCTGGAACACGCCCGTACATGACTTCGCCGGTTTCACGATCATAAATGCGTGTGCTTTGACCGATGTAAACGCCCATTGAAATCACTGCGCCCTCTTCCACGATCACGCCTTCCACCACTTCAG
The DNA here is from genome assembly GCF_021650935.1 of Thiothrix winogradskyi. Classification (NCBI taxonomy): domain Bacteria; kingdom Pseudomonadati; phylum Pseudomonadota; class Gammaproteobacteria; order Thiotrichales; family Thiotrichaceae; genus Thiothrix; species Thiothrix winogradskyi. The sequence continues at coordinate 3,949,571 of NZ_CP091244.1, forward strand.
AACGTGCGCCGATGAAGCAGTTGTCTTCGATAATCGTCGGGCCTGCTTGCACTGGCTCTAACACGCCGCCGATGCCTACGCCGCCGGACAAATGCACGTTCTTACCGATTTGTGCGCAAGAACCGACCGTCGCCCAGGTATCCACCATTGTGCCGCTATCCACATACGCGCCGATATTCACGTAAGATGGCATCAATACACAGCCGGGAGCAATGTAAGAGCCACGCCGCGCAATCGCATTCGGCACGACGCGCACGCCACCCGCAGCAAATTCATCCGCGCTCATGCCCGCAAATTTGGACGGCACTTTGTCGTAGTAATTGGTGCAACCGCCGTCCATCACTTCGTTGTCATTCAAGCGGAATGACAGCAGCACGGCTTTTTTCAGCCACTGGTTCACTTCCCAGTTACCCACGCCGTGTTGGGTAGCAATGCGCAATTTACCGGCATTCAGCAATTCCAACGCCTCATTGACGGCATCACGGGTTTGCGCTTCAGCATTGCGTGGGTTGATGTCGGCGCGGCGCTCGAAGGCTTCTTCGATAATGCTTTGCAGTTGGCTTACGTCTGACATTCTTTTCTCCATATTTTTAGGAAATACTCAAAGGGTTTCAACGACGCGCCGGATACGTTGCGCCGCTTCAATACATTCATCCAACGGGGCAACCAAGGCGAGGCGCACTCGCCCCGCACCCGGATTCATACCATTCGCCTCCCGCGACAAATAACTGCCGGGGACAACATTTACATGCGCTCGTGCAAACAATTCGCGGGTAAAAACGGTGTCATCCACTGGCGTTTGCGGCCACAAGTAGAAACCTGCCGCTGGTTGGGAAACCTCCAGCACCGGCGCGAGTATCGCCATCACCGCCGCGAATTTTTCGCGATACAAGGCACGGTTGGTTTGCACATGGGTTTCATCCGCCCATGCAGCAGCACTCGCTGCCTGAAACGGGGGTGGCATCGCACAGCCATGATAGGTGCGGTACAGCAAAAATTGTTTGAGGATTTCCGCATCGCCTGCCACAAAACCGGAGCGCATTCCCGGTGCATTGGAACGTTTCGACAAGCTATGAAAGACCACACACCGCTTCCATGCCGTGTTCCCCATCTGCGCTGCGGCTTGCAGTAAGCCCGCTGGTGGCTGGGTTTCATCGGCATACAGTTCGGAATAGCATTCATCTGCCGCGACAATAAAGTCATAGGTTTCCGCGAGTTGCAGCACTAATTGCAGCGTTTCCAACGGCATGAGCGCGCCCGTGGGATTACCGGGGCTGCAAATGTAGAGCAATTGGCAACGCTGCCACACTGCTGCGGGTACGGCGGCAAAATCGGGGATAAAACCATTCGCAGCGGTGCAATTCAGAAACACGGGTTCTGCCCCGGCTAGTAACGCCGCACCTTCGTAAATCTGGTAGAAGGGATTGGGCATCACCACCGCTGCATCGCCAGTGCGCGTCACCACGGCTTGTGCAAACGCAAACAGCGCTTCGCGGGTACCATTCACGGGAATGACGTGCTGTTCGGCATCCACCGATCCCACCGGAAGTTGAAAGCGTTGTGTCAGCCAAGCAGCAATGCTGTCGCGCAACGCTGCTGAGCCTTTGGTGAGCGGGTAATTGGCTAAACCACCCAAATTTGCCGCAATCGCTTCATGAATGAAAGCAGGGGTTGGGTGCTTGGGTTCCCCCATTGCCAACGAAACCGCAGGCAAATCAGCGGGGCTGATGCCTTGCAGCAAGGTGCGGATGCGTTCAAACGGGTAAGCTTGCAAGCGGGCAAGATCAGGATTCATGGAGCGCGGCTATCCCAAATTGGCTGAAACGCCAGAGTATACCGGAAAACCCAAAAGCGTCACAAACTCCAGCAATCCCGCTATTTTTTCTGCATCTTCGCTTTCAAATCGGCAAACGGGTTATGCGTTGCTGCCGCAGGGCCACTGGTTCCGGCAGAACCGCCGTGCTCGGCTTCGATTAACTTTTGATGTTCATTATCGTGACAGTACAAGCACAACAGTTCCCAGTTGCTGCCATCCTGCGGGTTGTTATCGTGGTTGTGATCGCGGTGATGCACGGTCAATTCGCGCAAATTGGCGTGCGTGAACTCCCGCGCACAACGCCCGCAAATCCACGGGTACAGCTTCAAGGCTTGTTCGCGGTAGCCTTTGGCGCGTTCGTCGGCATTTTTACGTGCATTCAGTACAATTTTGGCGTGGTCGGCCTTCATGGTGGTTCCTCTTGTTAGTGGATGATTGGGCTATTGTATACAAATTTGGGTGGGTAATCTCGACAACTGACTGTGGGTCACTTACAATCCCCACAAACAACTGACCAGCAGTCATTTATATGCAAATCCGTGCCACCAACCCCGAAGACAAAGAACTACGCCGCGAAGCCATCCTTGATGCTGCCGAACAACTTTGGCTCACCCACCCTGAACGCCTGTGCAATGTCGCTGACATCGCCACCGCCGCAGGGCTTGCTAAAGGCACAGTCTACTTATATTTCCGCAGCAAGGAAGAGCTATTCCTCGGCATTCACGAGCGGCACGTTGGCACGTTTTTCAGCCGCATGAAAACACGCGCCCAACAAGCCACACCGATGACCCTAGACGATTTGTTCAGCGTCAATCGGCAATTTCTGCTGGACTTTCCCGCTTTCCTGCCACTTGCCACGCTGTGTCATGGGCTATTAGAACGGCAAATCCCCCTAGACATCGCCTTTGCCTTTGAACAACGGACTTACACCAAACTCAATGAAGTCGTTGAGGTGTTACGTAACCATTTCCCGCAAACCACGCAAGCATTAATGCTACAAAGCTATGCCCTCTTCCTCGGTTTATGGCAATTAATGCGCCCAACGCCTCTGAAAGAACTGATGAAAGAGCGCTCACTGCTATGCGCTTGCACCGACGATTATTTACAAATGCTCGAATCCGCCCTGACATCCCTTTGGCGCGGCGCACTCACCCCGGAGATTCATTGATGAAACCCACGTTACTATGGTCAAGCATTGCACTCCTGCTCACCGTGAGTGCCTGTAAAGAGCCAGAAACCACCACCACCGTAATCCGCCCCGCCCAAGTTTGGACAGTCACTGACACGCACACCGCCAACACGCTAACCTTTTCCGGCGAAACTCAAGCACGTCTGGAAGCCGATCTCGCTTTCCGTGTCGGTGGCAAAGTCATCAAACGCCAGGTTGACCCCGGCGATACCGTCAAAGCCGGGCAAGTCCTCGCCAGCCTCGATACCTCGGACGTAGCGCTGAATCTGAGCAGCACCCGTGCCAATCTCGCCGCAGCAGAAGCCGACCTCACCAATGCCCAAGCAGAATTAACCCGCATCCGCGAATTGCACCGCAAACAATTCATCGGACAATCTGCATTAGATAACGCCCAAGCTGCCCATGATGCGGCTAAGGCACGAGTCACCGCAGCCCAAGCCCAACTCAAACTCAGCGGCAATCAAGCAGGCTACACCGAACTCGTCGCGGATCAAGACGGCATTATCACCCAAGTCCACACCGAAGCGGGGCAAGTCGTTGCCGCTGGCACACCCGTTGTACACATTGCTTACGCAGGCGAACGCGAAGTCCACATCCGTGTCGGTGAAACCACCGCACAAACCTTGCAAACCGGCACGCTGACCGACATTACCCTATGGTCACAGCCTGATAAGGTATTGCAAGGCAAAGTACGCGAAATTTCCCCCGCCGCCGATGCCACCCGCAGTTTTCTGGTCAAAATCAGCTTGCTGAATCCGCCTGATGCCTTGCGTTTAGGTGTCACCGCCGATGTGAAACTGCCCATCAGCGCCATGCAAGCCGCTCGCTGGTTGCCCGCTTCCGCCTTATTTCAGCAAGCGCAACAAACAGCGGTGTGGGTCGTAGGCGCGGATAATCAAGTCACACTACGCCCCATCACCGTGCTGGCGTATCAGCATGACGGCATTAGCGTCAGCGACCTCCCCGTTGGCACGACAGTGATTGCTGCCGGGGTTCACAAACTCAGTGCTGGGCAAGTGATCAACCCGATTCCTTACGATGGGGCAGGCTCATGAGCAGTTTCAACCTCTCGGCTTGGGCGTTACGCCACCGCAACTTCGTGCTGTACCTGATGGTACTCACATTAGGGCTGGGTGTTTTCGGCTACACCAAACTGGGGCAATCGGAAGATCCGCCATTCACTTTTAAAGTCATGCTGGTGCAAGCCTACTGGGCGGGGGCAACCGCACAGGAAATCGAGTCACAAGTCACCGAACGCATCGAAAAAGTCATTCTTGAAACCGCGCATGTCGATATTGTGCGCAGCTTTTCACGCCCCGGCGAAACCAATATCTTCGTGATTGCCAAAGATGATGCGCCTTCTGCCGCCATGCCCGATATGTTTTACGACATTCGCAAACGGGTGAATGACATGCGCCATACCTTGCCACAAGGCGTGGTGGGGCCACTGTTCAACGACGAATTCGGAGAAACTTACGGCAATATCTTTGCCCTGACGGGTGACGGTTTTAACTTTGCGCAATTACGCGACGCTGCGGATAACATTCGTAAAGAACTGCTATTGGTCAAAGACGTGGCAAAAATCCTCAGCATTGGCGAGCAAGAAGAGCGCGTCACCATCACCCTTGCCAACAGCAAGCTGGCAAACCTCGGTTTTAGCGTGCAACAACTGGTCGATGTGCTGCAAGCTCAAAACGCCATCGCTGCCGTCGGTGCTTACAACACCGCTACCGACCGCATTTACGTGCGCCCAGCCGGTACATTCAGCGACCTTGAAGACATTCGCAACTTACCGATCACGATTGGCAATCGCACTCTGCGCTTGCATGAAGTCGCCGACGTCACACGCGGCTATGCCGACCCGCCCCATTCCACGTTCCGCTATCAAGGGCAGGAGGCATTGGGAATTGGTATTTCCATGCGCAAAGGCGGCGACATTATTGCACTGGGGAAATCGCTGGATGCGGCACTGGTACGCATCGAAAGCCAATTGCCGGTGGGCATGGAATTGCACCGCGTCAACGACCAACCCACGGCGGTGAAGCGCTCCATCAATGAATTCCTCAAAGTCGTGGCGGAAGCGGTGATTATCGTATTAGCAGTCAGTTTTTTAAGCTTGGGAATGCGGGCAGGGGCAGTCGTGGCTCTCTCGATTCCGTTAGTATTGGCAGCCACGTTTTTCGTCATGCACTTATTCGGGATTGGCTTGCACAAAATCTCATTGGGGTCGCTGGTACTCGCACTGGGCTTGCTGGTGGATGATGCGATTATTGCCATCGAAGTCATGCTGGTAAAAATGGAAGAAGGCTGGGATCGGGTCAGAGCCGCCAGCTTTGCCTACACCACCACCGCGTTTCCAATGTTAACGGGGACGTTAGTCACTGCCGCCGGGTTCTTGCCGATTGCTACCGCACAATCGTCCGTGGGGGAATACACGCGCTCGATTTTTGAAGTAGTGACGATTGCCTTGGTGATTTCGTGGTTTGTGGCAGTGATCGTGATTCCGTATTTGGGGTATAAGTTGTTGCCAGAAAAGCAGCACCAGCACCATGAATCCAAACTCGCCACCCGTTTCTATCGTTGGTTTCGGGGCTTGATCAAAGCCTGTGTTGCCTATCCATTAATCGTTATTGTGCTGACGGTTGCGACCTTTGCCGGGTCAATTTTCATGTTTCAGTTCGTGCAGCAGCAGTTTTTCCCCGATTCCACCCGCATGGAATTGGTGGTGGATTTGAAATTGCCCGAAGGTTCTTCGCTGCAAGCCACCGAAGCCGAAACCCGCAAGCTGGAGCAATACCTCAATACGCAACAGGAACATATCGAAAACTTTGCTGCGTATGTCGGCAATGGCTCGCCACGTTTCTATCTGCCGCTGGATCAGCAATTACCTGCCGCCAGTTTTGCGCAATTCGTGATTACCACCAAAAGCATCGCCGACCGCGAAGCGTTGCGCAGCAAACTCATTGACCTGTTGGACAATAGCCCCACCTTTGGCTTAGCTCGCGGGCGGGTGATTCGTTTGGAAAATGGCCCGCCGGTTGGCTACCCCGTGCAATTCCGTGTATCCGGTGACGATTTGTGGCAATTACGCGAACTCGGCGAACAAATCGCCACCGTCATGCGTGCCAATCCGCACTTGGTGAATGTGCATCTCGACTGGAACGAGCGCAGCAAAGCGATTCGCCTGAAACTCGATACCGCCAAAGCCATCAGCCTTGGGGTCACGCAATCCGCGCTCTCGCAATTGCTGCAAAGCACCTTGAGCGGCACACCGATTGGCGAATTCCGCGAGCAAGATCAAACCATCCCGATCCTGTTACGCGGAACGGAAGGCGAACGTGATTTGCTCTCGCGCCTTGCGGGGCTGAATGTACCCACCAACACCGGCAACACCGTTCCGCTCTCGCAACTGGCAACCATCGACTACGTGCAGGAAGAAGGCATTCTCTGGCATCGTAACCGCACCCGAACCATCACGGTGCGAGGCGATATTTACAGCAAGATTCAAGCACCGACAGTGACAACGGAAGTTGAAGCGCGTTTGGGTGAGATTCGTGCCAACTTGCCACTGGGCTACAAACTCGAAATCGGCGGCGCGGTGGAAGAAAGTGCTAAAGGCAACGAATCCATTGGCGCTGGTTTTCCACTCTTCATCATCGTGGTGCTAACACTGCTAATGATTCAACTACAAAGCTTCCAGCGCGTCATTATGGTGGTGTTGACTGCACCGTTTGGTTTGATTGGGGTTGCGTTGTTCTTGCTGCTGTTTGATCGCCCGTTCGGGTTTGTTGCCATGCTGGGGACGATTGCGCTTTCTGGGATGATTATGCGCAACTCGGTGATTTTGGTGGATCAAATCGAGCGCAATATTGACGCAGGCTTTGTGCCGCGTGAAGCCGTGATTGAGGCAGCCGTGCGCCGTTTCCGCCCCATTATGTTGACCGCATTGGCAGCGATTTTGGCGATGATTCCCTTATCGGAAAGCGTGTTCTTTGGGCCGATGGCGATTGCGATTATGGGCGGATTATTGGTGGCGACGGTGCTAACGCTGCTGTTTTTACCAGCGCTGTATACGGTGTGGTTTAAACTGAGCAAGGGCAAAGCGGCGTTTGATGAAGCCGTTCAGCCCAGCGTGAGCGGATAAAGATCATCACACGCCAATGCCGCCCGGCAATCTGCCAAACTGCGCCCATCCGGTAACACCCGATGCGGCGCAAGATCCAGCAACGGCAACACCACAAACGAGCGTTCGCCGATACCGGGGTGAGGAACACACAAATCAGGCGAGTCAATCAGCGCATCGCCGTACAGCAATAAATCAAGGTCAAGGGTACGCGGCCCCCAACGCAACGTTGCATTCCGTACCCGCCCGTGCGCCCGTTCCACCGCGAATAAGGTTTGTAATAAAGCGTGGGCGGGAAGCTGCGTCAATACACTAGCCACCGCATTCACGTAATCCGGTTGGTCTTGCGGCCCCATTGGTTTGCTAGTGTAAAAGCGTGAAACACCGCGCAATTCCACGCCTTCTGCATCCGCCAATTGCTTCAGTGCCGAGTGCACATTCGCCACCGGATTACCCAGATTGCTGCCTAAACCAATGTAGCAAAGCACCGGTGTCATGAAGCGGGTGAAGCGGATTTACTGGCTGTGGTCGGTTTACGACGTTTTTTACGGCGGCGCAAACTGCCTTTAATGGCTGCACCTTTGCACATGGCTTCACGCTCTTCGTGCGTGGCGCTCTGGAAGGCTGTCCACCATTCGGCATCATCCTCCACCGGCTCACCGGATTGGGCGCGTAAACACAGAAAATCATACGCTGCTCGAAAACGCGGATTGCTCAACAACGTTGCGGCACGGCGAATATCACGGTAACGGAAACGCGACTGCAACAACCAAATTTCGCGGGTAATATTGCTGTAACGGCGTGGCACAGCGGTAAAATCCACCTGATCGTGCAAGGCATCGCCGGACGCCTGTGTCATTGCCTGAAGTTCCGGCATTCCACGCGCCTGCAACTCTTCAGCCACCACGGAAACCTCGTGCCACAATAACACCGCGTACAAAAATGCGGGCATCACCGACTTGCCTTCTGCCAAACGCTGATCGGTATTCTGTAGCGACAAGGTAATCATGCGCTCGAAATTGCCGGTGTCATCGTCCTCAAGGCTTTCGTAAGTCAGCGGTAATAAGTATTCCAATAAAGCGTATTCGCGCAATAACAGGAAGGTGTTCCAGCCATAACCACTGTGCAATAGCTTGATGATTTCATCGAATAAGCGGGCGGACGATACGCCTTCCAGCAAAATCCCCATCGGACGCACACACGCCAAGGTAGCTGGTTCAATCTCAAAACCTAATTTTGCCGCAAACCGGATGGCCCGCAGCAAGCGCACCGGGTCTTCACGAAAGCGCTGTTCCGGGTCGCCCAGCAAACGGATTTTGCCGTTACGCAAATCATCCAAACCGCCGACAAAATCCAGCAACTCATCGCCAATCGGGTCGTAAAACAAGGCATTAATGGTGAAATCGCGCCGCCACACATCCTCTTCCAAGGTGCCGTAGACGTTATCGTTGATAATGCGCCCCGCATCATTGACCTTGCCGCCATCCTCACTGTCATCGTGGGGTGCGCGGAACGTCGCCACCTCCAGATAATCGCGCCCGTAATAAATGTGCGCTAAGCGGAAGCGTCGCCCAATCAAACGGCAGGAATTGAATAAACGCCGAATCTCTTCAGGGTGCGCACTGGTCGCAATATCAAAATCTTTGGGGACTAAACCCAGCAATAAATCGCGGACGCAACCGCCCACTAAATAGGCTTCGTAACCCGCTTTTTGCAAACGCCGAATCACATCTTTGGCACGCCCGCACACTTTATCAGCGGGGATATGATGCACGGCAGGCGGTACATGCACCGCGTTGTCTGGAATCAGCATTGCCACTGACCCTTAAAATTCCGTTTTACCCACACGTTCACTCAAGCTCCTGCCATAAAAGCGGCAATAATACTACTACAAAGCGGCAATACCTACCCTATCCGCAACTTTTTTACAACACGTTAGAATAGCGTTTTTGCCATGACCATGCCATCTTCACGCCCAAACTCAGTTTGGTAATAGCCTTTACGTAACCCGATCTCGTTAAAACCCAGGTTTAAATACAAGCGAATTGCTGCAAAATTTGACTGGCGCACTTCCAAAAAACAGGTTTCCGCATGGGCTGTCCGCCCAATGTGTTCCAACGTTTTCAAGAGACGGCTGCCCAAGCCTTGACCTTGATGCTCAGGCGCAATGCAAATATTCAGCAAATGCATTTCATCCAACACAAACATCAGCATGGCATAACCGTGTAACTGCCCATCTTGCTCATATAACCAGCCGGAGTAGCCGTGTTTTAAGCAATCGCTGAAAATAGCGCGTGTCCACGGGAAGGGATACGCCCGCAACTCCAGCGCCATAACCACATCCAAATCGTTCAAGGTCATCGGGCGTAGCGGCAAAAAATCCGACTCAATTGGGCTGGACATGACGGGTAAAAACCTCGTGGGCAAACAGTAAATCCTGCCAGGCTTTACGCTTGTCAGAGGGTTGGCGCAATAAATACGCTGGGTGATACGTCACCACGACTGGTGTGCCGCTAACCGGCGCTCGGTGTTCTTGCCCACGCAAACGCGCCAAAGGTGCGGTGGTTTGTAACAGGTTTTGCGCAGCAATACGCCCGACCACCAGAATTAACGCGGGGTTCACTAGCGCAATTTGACGTTCCAAATAGCCTCGACAATTGGCAGCTTCGTCGGCTTGTGGGTCGCGGTTATTCGGCGGGCGGCATTTAAGCACATTGGCGATATAGACGGTTTCACGCGGCATTCCAATCGCCAGCAACATATTGTTGAGCAATTGACCGGCTTTGCCCACAAACGGTTCACCTTGACGGTCTTCTTCCGCACCGGGGGCTTCGCCGATGACCATCCACGCAGCTTGTTGATTACCCGCGCCAAACACCGTTTGGGTGCGGGTTTTGCTGATGGCGCAACGGGTGCAAGATTCGACGGCAGTGCGGAGGTCTTGCCATGAGAGGGTGGAGAAGTCGGAAGCCCCCCCCATCCCCAGCCCTTCCCCCGCAAGGGGTGAAGGGAGCGAAGAAGGAGAAAGAAGTGCGAAGTTAGTAGTAGGTGCCACCTCTTGTTCCTTCCCCCCCTGCGGGGGAAGGTTAGGATGGGGGGAATCTTCGACGGCGAAGCCGCGCATCTCTTTCGGCATCCACACCGGAATCCCCATTGCGTGCATGTAGCGATTGCGTACCTGCAAATCCACCCGCGTTTACACTCCCTGATGGTGCTGGGGGTGTTCGCGCAGCGCTTGGCTGGCGAGTTTGTTCCAAGCATCCACATAGGCTTTGGCGGAAGCGATTACGATGTCAGTATCCGCGCCGTGACCGTGGATAATACGCCCGCCTTTATCCAGTCGCACGGTCACTTCGCCTTGCGCATCTGTGCCGCTGGTAATGTTGTTGACGGAATACAGCGCCAGTGTCGCGGTTTCCCCGACAATGCTTTCGATAGCTTTGTAGACCGCATCGACCGGACCACCACCGATAGCCGTGGCAGTCTGTTCTTTGCCGTGAGCTTTTAGGGTAACACTGGCGTTTGGTGCTTCGCCGGTCGTGGAGCAGACATTCAGCGAAATCAGTTCATACGCCAGATCTTCTTGCGCAGAACGCGCATCCATCATCAACACCATGATGTCTTCGTCGAAGATGTCGTGTTTGCGGTCAGCCAAGTCTTTGAAGCGCGAGAAAGCGATATTGAGTTCTTCTTCAGACTTCAGCTCGATATTGAGTTCCTGCAAGCGGGTTTTGAACGCATTGCGCCCGGAATGCTTGCCCAACACGATTTTATTGTCTGACCAACCCACGTCTTGTGCTCGCATGATTTCGTAAGTTTCGCGGTGCTTTAATACACCGTCTTGGTGAATGCCGGATTCGTGTGCAAACGCATTCGCGCCCACAATGGCTTTGTTGGGCTGTACCGGGAAGCCGGTGACGCTGGAAACCAAGCGTGAGGTTGGCACGATATGCGTGGTATCAATGCGGGTTTCAACGGGGAATACGTCGGGGCGTACCCGAATCGCCATCACCACTTCCTCCAAAGAAGCGTTACCGGCACGTTCACCCAAACCGTTGATCGTACACTCCACCTGACGTGCGCCTTGCATCACTGCTGCCAAGGAATTACCCACCGCCAAACCGAGGTCATTGTGGCAATGCACCGAGAAAACCGCCTTGTCAGCGTTCGGAATATGCGTAATCAAACGCCCGACCATATCGCCAAACACCGAGGGAATCTGATAGCCCACCGTGTCGGGAATATTGATGGTACGTGCCCCCGCATTAATCGCAGCTTCAATCACGCGACACAGGAAATCGAACTCAGAACGCCCTGCATCTTCACACGAAAATTCCACGTCATCGGTGTAATTCCGCGCACGTTTCACCGCAAATACCGCCTGCTCAACCACCTGATCGGGTGTCATGCGCAGCTTGTTTTGCATGTGGATTGGGGAGGTGGCAATAAAGGTGTGAATACGCCCGGAATTCGCGGGTTTAATCGCTTCAGCCGCACGGTCGATGTCCTTTTCCAACGCACGCGCTAGACCGCACACGGTGCTGTCTTTGACGAGACGGGCAATCGCCCTGACCGACTCGAAATCGCCAACGCTGGCAATCGGAAAACCACCTTCGATCACATCCACGCGCATTTTTTCCAGCATCAGGGCAATGCGGATTTTCTCTTCTTGCGTCATGGATGCGCCGGGGCTTTGTTCGCCGTCACGCAAGGTGGTATCAAAAATAATCAAACGGTCTTTAGACATATTCCTGCTCCTAAAACACGGCTGCGCTGGGTGTGTGGCTGGCAACCGTTGTATCAATCTGAAAGTGGGAGTAATGATAGCGCGTGTTGCGCCGTAGAGCGTAGGAATTTACTCTACTTCAAGCGTCGACGCCTTTCTTACGCCGCTGAAACTTCCGCCAGCGCCGCCAAACCCAAAACAACGGCCCCGACAACGCATACAATAAAAACACCCCAAACAACACTTTAGGCGGGTCAATCGTGGTCAACGCCAACACCAGCACTACCGCCAAAACCACCACGAATGGCACACGATTACGCAAATCGAAATCTTTGAAGCTGTAAAAACTGATATTGCTCACCATCAGCAACCCCACCGCCAAGGTCAGCAACAACGCCGGGATTTGCACATTGCGCCCCATCACATCGAGGTCATGGAACACCCACACCATGCCCACCATCACCGCAGCAGCAGCCGGGCTAGGCAAACCCACAAAGAAACGCTTGTCGACTTTGCCGATTTGCGTATTAAACCGCGCCAACCGCAAGGCAGCACACGCCACGTAAATAAAAGCAGCTAACCACCCGGCTTTCCCCCACGCATCACCGGACGTTTGTAAATGCACCAATGCCCATTGATACATCACCAGCCCCGGCGCAACGCCAAAGGAAATTAAATCCGCGAGACTGTCATATTGCGCCCCGAATTCTGTCTGGGTATTGGTCATACGCGCAACACGCCCATCCAACCCATCCAAAATCATGGCGATGAATACCGCGATAGCGGCAGCCTCAAACTTGCCCTGCATGGCGGCGACAACCGCATAAAAACCACCGAACATTGCGCCGGTGGTCAACAAATTGGGCAGTAAATAAATACCCCTACTGGGTGGTGCTTTGGTGTTTAGTTGTTGCTCTTCCACTGAATACTTCCGTTTAGCTACTTATCGGTGCATAGTAGCCAGCATTGTGCCACAGTGGAATGCGTTTATGTTACCACAACCTATTCACCCGACTTTTTAACAAACACCCATGCAAAGTAACCCATCATTCCCAACACAAACAGAATGACTAACAGACTTAAGATACCCATCCAACTTCCAAATAATAGCTCAGACATGGCAACCTATTCTCCTACACTAATGCCAATAAACGTGTACAATCCCAAGTCTAGGCGAATACGCTTGCATTGTTTTGATTTACATCAAAAAACATGAACTTAGATGGCAAGAGAGACCATCGCACCAAAACTAAACAATCCTTAGAACATCATCACAGCTTGGGATGACGCATGAAGACAGTTGCTTTACACAGTGCCAAAAAATCAGCGGTTGCTTGCCATAATTGCAGTTTGAGTGAACTCTGCCTACCCCGTGGTCTGAACCGTGACGAGTTGGAGTTATTGGAAAACTCCATCAACAAAACCATCAAAATCAAGAAAAAAGACTACTTGTTCCACCGCGATGACCAGCAGCAATCCATTTACGCCGTCAAAGCCGGAGCCATCAAAACCTCGTTATCCACCCCCGATGGCGAAGAACAAATCCTTGGTTTCTACCTGCCAGGTGACTTATTGGGGTTCGATGCCTTTGCCCGTGACCGCCACACCTGCGATGCCCAGGCACTCGATGACACCATGGTTTGCGAACTCAGTATGAATAATTTTCAGGAATTATGCGGCAAATTGCCCATTATGCGCGGGCAAATGATGCGCCAAATCGGTGCAGAGCTGGAACGCGAACAGATGCTACTGCTGACATTGGGGCAAATGCGCACCGAAGAACGCCTTGCCACCTTCCTTTCCAGCTTGTCGGAACGCAATAAAGAGCGCGGTTTTTCCAGCAATGAATTCAACCTGCCAATGGCTCGCCATGACCTTGCCAATTACCTCGGCATGGCGGTTGAAACCCTCAGTCGCATGTTTTCGCGCTTGCAGGATGAGAATATCATCGCAGTGCAACACCGGCTCGTCAAAATCGCAGATATGAACCGCCTGAAACAACTAGCACACCACACCTGCCGCCCCGCCAGTGACGTGCTGTAGGCGGATATAAAAGCAGACGGATATTAAATCACCCGTGAAAAACGCTGTTGCACACCCTGTTTGCGCAGGCTGACATCAAACACCATGCAGATATTGCGGATCAAAAAGCGCCCGCGTGGCGTGACATCCAAACCCACCCCGGTAAACCGCAACAGGTCATCAGCCGTCATGGTTTGCAGCAATTCCAATTCTCGGCTGAAATAGTCTGCAAATTTCAGATTAAATAAACGTTCAACCTGCGTAAAATCCAGCGTAAAGTGGCAAGCCAATTGCTGAATGATGTAGCGCCGCAGCACATCATCTTCATCCAAGGTCAGCCCCTTGATCACCGGCAAATGCCCCGCATCAAGTGCCGCGTAATACTCATCCAGCGTTTTTGCATTCTGGCTATAACATTCCGCCACACTACTGATCGAACTCACCCCCATCGCCACCAAATCGCAATCCGCGTGAGTGGTATACCCCTGGAAATTGCGATGCAAAGTTCCGTTACGTTGAGCAATTGCCAACTCATCATCCGGCTTGGCGAAATGATCCATCCCAATGTACTCGTAACCGGCAGCAGTCAAATGCTCCACCGCAAGCTGCATGATTTCTAACTTGGTTTCGGGTGAAGGCAAATCCGCCTCATTGATGCGCCGTTGCGGTTTGAACAAATTCGGCATGTGTGCGTAATTGAACACCGAAATACGATCCGGCGACATCTCAATAATGGTATCCAAGGTCTGACGGAAACTTTCCATCGTTTGGAATGGCAAGCCGTAAATCAAATCCACGCTAATCGACTTTGCCCCCTGCGCCCGGCAGGCTTCAATAATCGACAGAGTTTGCGCAATCGGCTGGATGCGGTTGACCGCAATTTGCACCCGCTCATCCACATCCTGCACACCAAGACTGAAACGGTTGAAACCGATTTCACGCAACACGCCAATCGTTTCCGGCGTCACCGAACGCGGATCAATTTCGATGGAATAATCACCTTCATCGGTAATATGCAGGGAAAAATGTTCGCGCGTTTTATCCATCAACGCCCGCATCTCATCGTGATTAAGGAACGTTGGTGTGCCGCCGCCCCAATGCAACTGCTCCACCATACGGTCACGGTCATACAGCTTGGCTTGCATCTCGATTTCACGGAACAAGTATTGCAGATAAGTCTCCGCCTTGGAGTGATCTTTGGTCACAATCTTATTGCAGGCACAATAGAAACACACCGTATCGCAAAACGGCACATGAAAATACAAGGATAAGGGCAACGGAATGGGGTCTTCGTTGCTCATATAAGCGTGCGCTTTGTACTCATCTTCGGTAAAAGGCCCGAATGCAACCGCCGTCGGATAAGACGTATAACGCGGTCCCGCCGTGTCATAGCGACGTATCAAATCTGCATCAAATTGAATTGCACTCATACCAACCTCTTCTTTTAACCCAAAGCTAAGCAGCACACATAATCGCTGCATCTGACCTCCCCTGACAAGCACTTGAAACAAAACATTAAACTTAGTTGACTTGTATCAAGAAACTGGAAGTGGACAGATTGTAAACCACATAAAAAACAGGTGTAATGACTCTCGAAGGTTGCTGATGTCGATGTTTCGTTACCTCCTCTGAGTCGGCAACCTTCAACGCTCTACATACCCTAAAGCACTTAGGCTCTCCTTCGGGAGAGCCTTTTTTTATTGGGAAATATCGCCTGCCAACAAATACCTACTGAGCGGGCTGTAATGCCAGTGCAGTAGCGGCAGCGGTGGGTAATACGCCATCCAAACGCCAGCTTGCATCCAGCGGCAACAACTGCGCATACCACTTCCCCGCAGACAAGGCATGGATACGCCCCGTCCACTGACCTGTGGCACTCTTGCTCAACAGCACTTCCTGATCACGGTCAGGAAACGTGGCATGGAACACTTTCAGCACCAATTGCTGCTGATCTTGCACCACGGCATTATCCAGCGTCAGGGTGACCGTTTGCCCGCTCAATGCCATATTGCCTTGCAAACCCAGCTCGGTAGCTTTGTGCCCCTTCGCCAGCGAATAGTTAATAGCTCTGCCCACCTTATAGTAGTCATCCACCACCAAGCCACTGCTGCCAGAAGCCGCCAGCGAGTACGTGTACAACCCCGCCACCACCGCAGTGGCAGGCATAATCATTAGTAGCCAAGGCCACGGTTGCTTGTACCAAGGGGTGTTATCTTTCACATCAACGTACATACGCTCTACCTCTTAACTAGTTTGGCCCTAGGAAACGGGCTTTCTGGGTTTGTGCCACGGCTGGGTCATCTTGCGCTTCGATATGGAACATCACTTCCTGACTACGGCTGCTCATTTTGTCAGGGTTGACCACCACCTTGACCGGTACTTCCGCTACCCTGCCAGAGCCGAGATGCACCTTTTCTGCACCTTGCAGCCGGATGCCGTCAATGCCTGCCACGCTAATGGTATAGTGATGTTCGCGCTCATCCATATTCATGATTTTTAAAGTGAAAACATTCTCGATATTACCATCGCCAGTATCACGGAACAGCGCGTTACGGTCACGGATAATATCCATTTCCAGCGGCACACGTTGCATCACGGAATACACCAATGCCCCCGTAATCGCCAGCAACAAACCGGCATAAATAAAGGTACGTCCACGCAGAATCTGGGTTTTGCCACCGTGTAAAGCATGTTCGGTGGTGTAACGCACCAAACCACGCGGGTAGCCCATCTTGTCCATAATACTGTCACAGGCATCAATACACGCCGC
Source organism: Thiothrix winogradskyi (assembly GCF_021650935.1). Lineage (NCBI taxonomy): Bacteria > Pseudomonadati > Pseudomonadota > Gammaproteobacteria > Thiotrichales > Thiotrichaceae > Thiothrix > Thiothrix winogradskyi. Next base: position 3,966,217 of record NZ_CP091244.1, read on the forward strand.
GCAACCGATGCACTCGTATTGCAAGCCCTTGCGGATGTCGATCCCGGTCGGGCATACCTGCACACACAACGTACAATCGACGCACTCACCTTTATCAGCGGGCTTTTCCACCCCGCGTTTACGCGCACCGCGTGGCTCACCGCGTGCCTCGTCATACGACACGATCAGGGTATCATTGTCAAACATGGCACTCTGAAAACGGGCATACGGGCACATGTACAAGCAAATCTGTTCACGCAGGAAACCCGCATTGCCGTAAGTCGCCAGCCCATAAAACAGAATCCAGAACAATGCCCAGCCACCCATAATGCCGCTGCTGAGTTCAAACCACAGTGCTTCCACTGGCACAAAGAAGCCAACGAAAGTAAAACCTGTCCACAGTGAGAAAAACAACCAGAGTGCGTGTTTAATCGCTTTCTTGCCAATTTTGACCCGATCCCACGGAGCATTATCCAGCTTGATTTGTTGCGGGCGGTCGCCTTCCACCCACCGCTCAATCCAGATAAACACCTCACTCCACACCGTTTGCGGGCAAGCGTAACCGCACCACACCCGCCCTGCCAGCGCGGTGACAAAGAACAGCAACAATGCCAACAAAATCAGGATAACCGCCAGATAGAAAAAGTCCTGCGGCCAAAAGGTCATGCCAAACAAATAGAATTTACGCGCAGGCAAATCGAACAACACCAGTTGCTGATCATTCCATTTCAGCCAGGGCAATAAATAGAATAACCCCAACAAGCCCCACACCGAAGTCTTGCGCAAGGTGGTAAACAAACCTCTGGTTTGGCGTGGGTAGATTTTCTGGTGTTCTTTGTAGAACCCGCTACTTTGCTTATCGCTGGACATACCAATACCCTTCAACCTGAATGAGTCACAAGACCCGTAAACTAGCACGCAACACGGTGAATTTATTTGATAAAAAGCGGATTGGAAAACAGTTTTTTGCTTTACAAACCACTTTTCGGATATTTGTCAAAGATTACCCCTCACCCCCTAACCCCCTCTCCCTCAAGGGGCGAGGGGGAACAAGAGAATTCTTAGCCCCTCTCCCCTTGAGGGAGAGGGGTTGGGGTGAGGGGTTCTCACCTACTTCTGCGACAACCCATACACATAAGCTGACAACAAGTGCACCTTGTCTTCCCCAAGGAAGTCAGCGTGCGCAGGCATCTGCCCCATACGTCCGTTGGCGATAGTTTCCTTGATGGCATCAGCCGAAGAGCCATACAACCAGATGTTGTCAGTCAGATTCGGACCACCCAAGGCTTGGTTGCCCTTGCCGTCCATCCCGTGGCAAGCCAGACAGCCGTTCGCGGTGTACAATTGCTGACCTTGAGCCACTTTCGCAGCATCGGCTTCACGACCGCTCAGGCTCATGACGTAATTGGCTAGTGCATCAATACCGGCTTCATCCACCCGGTCTTTGTGCGGTGGCATGACGCCATTACGCCCAGCAAGGATGGATTGCTTGATCTGCTCCGGTGAACCGCCGTACAGCCAATCCGCATCCGCAAGGTTAGGGAAACCCTTAGCACCTTCCGCATCCGACCCGTGGCATTGAGCGCAGTAGCTCAGGAACATACGCCGCCCCATGCCTTGGGCTTCTTCGTCTTTTGCCACATCCGCAATGGGTAATGCCGCAAACTTCTTGAAGATAGGATCGTAAGTAGCCGCTGCATTCTCCATTTCAGCGCCGTATTGACTGCCCTGTGAAGACCAGTTCAACAAGCCTTTGAAGGAACCCAAACCGGGGAACAGTGCCAGATAAACCAGCCCGAAGATAATGGTGATGTAAAACAACCACAGCCACCAACGCGGCATCGGGTTATTGTACTCTTCCAGACCATCCCATTGATGGCCTGTCACGTCACCCTGTGCTGCTTCACCCGGACGGGTTTTCGTTGTCCAGCGAATCAGCCAGTAACAGGCAAAAATATTGCCCAATGTGATCAGGATAATCCAACCACTCCAGAAACCACTCATTTGTCTACCTCCTTAACTGACGCACTGTGCATTTTCTCCTCTTGCTCGTCGAAAATGGAGTTTGCAGCACTGTCGAAACGCTGTTGACGCCGCTTGCTGTAAGCCCACCACACGACCGCGAAGAAAGCGATCATCACCAGTAACGTAGAAATACCTCGGAAATCACTGTATTCCATCTTGCTCACCGTTGGGTTTTGATAGCCGTACCCAAGTTTTGCAGGTAAGCAATGAGCGCATCCATTTCGGTTTTGCCCTTCACTTCGTCTGCACCCTTGGCGATTTCCTCATCGGTATAAGGAACACCCAGCACCTGCATGGTTGTCATTTTGGCAGCCGTATCACCGCCATCCAGCACGGCTTCAGCCAACCAAGGATAACCCGGCATATTGGATTCCGGCACCACGTCACGCGGGTTAATCAGGTGAACCCGATGCCAGTCATTGCTGTAACGCCCGCCAACCCGTGCCAGATCAGGACCAGTACGCTTGGAACCCCATTGGAACGGATGGTCGTAGACAAATTCGCCCGCCACCGAGTAATGCCCGTAACGCTCAGTTTCAGCACGGAATGGACGGATCATCTGTGAATGGCAACCATAACAACCTTCACGGATATACACATCACGCCCTTCAAGCTGTAACGCAGAGTACGGTTTCAACCCCGCTACTGGCTCGGTGGTATCTTTGACAAAGAACAGTGGCACGATTTGCGCCAATCCCCCAAAGCTCACCACGATCAAAATCAAAATAGCCATTAAACCGACGTTTTTCTCAACGACTGCATGGCCTGTATTGCTACTCATGGCTAACCTCCTTAATGTGCTGCGGCGGGAATCGCGTCAGTAGCAGGTTTGCTGCCCACAACGGTTTTCCACACGTTAAATGCCATTATAAACATGCCGCTCAGCACCATAATGCCACCCAGCAAACGCACGGTATAATACGGATAAGTGGCTTCAACAGACTGTATAAAGCTATAAGTCAACGTACCGTCGGCATTCACCGCCCGCCACATCAAGCCTTGCATTACCCCGGAAATCCACATGGAAGCGATATACAACACCACGCCAACCGTCATCACCCAGAAATGAATTTCGATCAACTTAATGCTGTGCATAGCTTCACGTCCGAATAATTTCGGTACTAAAGCGTAAATCGCACCAATGGAAATCATTGCCACCCAGCCCAATGCGCCAGAGTGAACGTGACCAACCGTCCAGTCCGTGTAGTGGGAAAGTTCGTTAACGGTTTTGATTGCCATCATCGGCCCTTCAAAGGTCGACATGCCGTAGAATGACAGGGAAACCACCATGAAGCGCAGAATCGGGTCAGTACGCAATTTATGCCAAGCACCGGAAAGCGTCATAATCCCGTTGATCATCCCGCCCCAGCTTGGAGCCAGCAGGATCAGCGAGAACACCATACCTAAAGTCTGAGTCCAGTCAGGCAGCGCGGTGTAATGCAAATGGTGCGGGCCTGCCCACATATAAGTGGAAATCAACGCCCAGAAATGCACGACAGACAAACGGTAAGAATAAACCGGACGGTTAGCTTGCTTTGGCACGAAGTAATACATCATCCCCAAGAAGCCTGCTGTCAGGAAGAAGCCGACCGCATTATGCCCGTACCACCACTGCACCATTGCATCAATCGCCCCTGGATAAGCAGAGTAAGACTTCATCATGTCACCCGCGCCAAACAATGCCGTTGGCAGCGCAGCACTATTAACCACATGCAGCAGAGCAACAGTCAGGATGAATGCGCCGTAGAACCAGTTCGCCACATAGATGTGCGGCGTTTTGCGCTTCATGATCGTACCGAAGAACAGGATGGCATAAGCAACCCACACCACCGTAATCAGCAAATCAATCGGCCATTCCAGTTCCGCGTATTCTTTGGAAGACGTGATACCCAACGGCAACGTAATCGCCGCCAGCAGGATGACCAATTGCCAACCCCAGAACACGAAGGATGCCAAACCATCAGACAGCAGCCGGGTGTGACAAGTACGCTGCACCACATACAGCGAGGTCGCAAACAGGGCAGAACCCCCGAAAGCAAAGATAACTGCATTGGTATGCAGCGGACGTAAACGGCTGTACGTGAGCCACGAAACATCAAAATTGAGTTCCGGCCAACGTAATTGCGCGGCAATGAGCACGCCTACCAACATGCCGACGATCCCCCAGACCACCGTCATAATGGCAAACTGCCGCACGACCTTGTAATTGTAGGTCTGCTGGTTTTGCATAAGATCCTCCGAAAGAGTTGAACACCTCGCGGAAGTGGTAAATTACACACAAACTACTGCGTGAAATCACACACCTCCGGTATCCGAAGCATCCACCAGAAAGGCAGGCTCATGCTTGATTAAAGTCAATATATGTCACCGCAATCTGATCAAAAATCAACAGACGCAATGCGTATTGACATATATCAAGTAAGCGGCATCATTAGTCTCTATTCATACAGTTATCTGGCAAATACCCTTCTCTATCCAGCGCAACCTTCCTGCCTACGCCAATCTGTAACAGGATTAAGCCCATACACATGAGGGAGAGTTTGCCTAATGACATACAACACACAAAAAATCCGAGTCATCCACATCATTGCCCGTTTAAGCACTGAAAATACGGATGGCGCATCCATGATGTTATACAAACTCATGGCACATACCGACCGTACCCGCTTCGAGCCAGTCGTCATTTCACTCGATGGTGAAGCCGAACTCAGCAACCGTATCCGGGCGCATGGCATTGATGTTTTTTCATTGGATATGCACAACAATATCACCGCAGGCTGGCAAATTTTCAAACTGACACGCTTATTACGCACGCTTGAACCCGACATCATCCAAGGCTGGATGTACCAAGGCAATCTCGCCGCATCACTGGCAAACTTATCCCTTGGCAACCGTTACCCCGTGCTATGGAACATTCACCACACCTTGCCCGATCTCAATAAAGAAGCACGTACCACGCGCTGGGTTATCGAACTCGCTGCCAAACGCTCGGCCAGCCCTGAACATATTATTTACAACACCTACCTGAGTGCTGACCAACACACCGCGATTGGTTACGATAACCAGCGTAACTTGGTCATTCCTAACGGTGTTGATACCCAACTGTTTTCACCCAACCCTTATCAGCGCAACGGTATGCGCCACAGTTTGGGTATTCCTGAGGATGCTTTCGTCATTGGTTTATTTGCGCATTACCATCCGGTGAAAAATCATGCCTTATTTCTGGAAGCAGCTCGCTTATTGTTACAACACCAAGCGAATGTTCACTTTATATTGGCGGGACGCGGGGTAACGGCAAATAACCCTAAATTGCAGTATTTACTGGATAAAATACCGGCTCAACAAAACCTGCACCTGCTAGGCGGGCGCAAAGATATTCCCCACCTCATGAATGCGCTGGATCTATACACACTAACCTCCAGCTATGGCGAAGGTTTCCCCGAAAGTGTTGCCGAAGCCATGGCGTGCGGCATCCCCTGCGTCGCCACCGATGTCAGTGATGTAGCCAAAATTATGGGCAACACCGGGCAATGTTTGCCGGTACAGGAAACCACCCCCTCTGCACTCGCCTTTGCCTGGCTGGAATGGATGAATGCTGGGGAGGCATGGCGACAGGAGGTAGGCTCACGCGCCATGCAGCGCATTCACCATACCTACAATATTCAGCGCATTACCGAACAATATCAAAAAATCTATCAGAATCTCGTGAATGACGCACAAACGGAAACCATGACAATGCTGGTTAGCGGCTAAGAGCCATCACACATCTTCCATAAAGAAGTTTTCGTCAAACATTTCAATGAAACGCTTGGCCTGCGGGGTAAAAAACTTACCCCGCCGCACAATCAAACCATAACTGCGCGAGGGAAAATAATCACTGAGTGGAACCGCTACAATATTCTCATGCCCGGTTAAACACACTTCGGTCACGATCGAAATACCCAAGCCCATTTCAACGTAGCGCTTGACGATTTCCCAGCCACCCGCCTCCATAGCCACCGAATACGCCACTTCATGCTGACGAAAAACCGTGTCAACCATCCGCCAGGTACTCATATTGCGTGGCGGCAAAATCAAACCATAAGGGCTAATATCATCCAGCGTCACCTTACGCTTTAACTCAGCCAAAGGATGATGTTCCGGGGTAATCAGGATCGAACCAAACGCAGCAAACGGCTTATAAACAATCGTCTCAGGAATTTGCAATAAAGGACCGACTGCCAAATCCACCTGATCTTCCAGCAGTTTTTTCATGCCACTCTGGCCTTCAACATTGTGCAAGTTGATGCGGATACCGGGATAAGCCGCACAAAATCGCTCCAAATATTTCGGCAACACATACAAAGCCGTGGATTGACCCGCAGCAATGTTTAACTCCCCCTGCTCCATCTTCCCCAAACTCGCCGCAAAGGTTTCTTTGAGGGAATCGATCCCAGCGGCAATCGGCTGCACCAATTGGTAAAGAATCCGCCCTTCTGGGGTTAAACGTACACTAGGACCACGCCGCTCCAGTAACTTCTCACCCATTTCACGCTCAAGTGCTTGAATTTGCAATGAAACCGTGGGCTGACTGATATGCAACTGATCTGCTGCATGGGTGATATTTTCTTTTTGCGCCACCACGCAAAAAGTCCGCAATAATTTATAGCGCGTTTGCTTGTAGTAGTGCATTGCCACGATTATTTATCCTCCTCCATTATGACATTATTGTGCAATACAATAGTAATAATTGAAACAATTGATTTTTTACAATGCATTATTTTCGGTATCTTACGCCGCAGTTAAGCACTCACCACGAGTGCTTATCTATGCTAACTGTGGTGCTTGCGGCGTTCGCTATAGAACGCCGCTCTTTTTATCCCCCGCCCCCTATGAAACAATAACCCTTCAACCTTAAAACAACTAAAATATCAACATCCAAACTTCCAACTTCGACTGACGGAGATCGCGCAATGGCAGATTACATTCTTTGGTTCGACCAATTGGGGATGCACGATGTTAACATCGTCGGCGGCAAAAACGCCTCCCTTGGGGAAATGATCAGCAACTTGGCAAACGTGGGCGTTAGCGTCCCGAATGGTTTTGCCACCACCACAGAAGCCTATCAAGATTTTATCCGCGCTGACGGTCTGGCTGACCGCATCAACGCGCTCCTGAATTCCCTCGACGTAGACGACATCCACGCCCTCACCAACGCAGGCAAAACCATCCGTGGCTGGGTCATGGATACACCATTACCCGAAAAATTGCTGGAAACCGTGCGCGAAGCCTATGACACACTGGCTGCGGGTTCAGGCGATACTGCCTCGTTCGCAGTGCGTTCTTCCGCCACGGCTGAAGACTTGCCGGATGCATCCTTCGCCGGTCAGCAAGAAACCTTCCTCAACGTGCGTGGGCTGGATAACGTTATCGCCGCCATCAAGGAAGTATTCGCCTCCCTCTATAATGACCGTGCGATTGCCTACCGCGTCCACCAACACTTCGAGCATGACAAAGTGTTCTTGTCCGCTGGCGTGCAAAAAATGGTACGCAGCGACATCGGCGCAAGCGGCGTATTGTTCACCCTCGATACCGAATCCGGCTTCCGTGATGCCGTCTTCGTGACTGGCGCGTATGGCTTGGGCGAAACCGTAGTACAAGGCGCGGTCAACCCCGACGAATTCTACGTTTACAAACCCAATATTGAAGCCGGTCGTCCGGCGATTTTGTCACGCCGTTTGGGTAGCAAAGCGATTGAAATGGTGTACGCCGCATCGGCTGGTGACGCACACAATAAAGCCACTTTGACTCGTGAAGTCGATGCAGCCCGCCGTGAACGTTTCTGCCTGAGCGAAGAGCAAGTCGAATCCCTCGCTCGCCAAGCCATGATTATCGAAAAGCACTACCAGCGTCCGATGGACATTGAATGGGCACTCGATGGCGGCGACGGCAAGCTCTACATCGTGCAAGCCCGCCCTGAAACGGTCGAAAGCCGCGCTTCTGCCACCATTATCGAACGCTACCAGCTCAAAGAAAAAGGCACAGTGGTTGCCGAAGGCCGCGCTATCGGTCAAAAAATCGGTCAAGGCCCAGCTCGTATCATTATGAGCATCAGCCAGATGAACGAGGTGAAAGAAGGCGACGTACTCGTGACCGACATGACCGACCCCGACTGGGAACCGATCATGAAACGCGCTTCCGCCATCGTCACCAATCGCGGCGGACGTACCTGCCACGCGGCGATCATTGCGCGTGAAATGGGCATCCCCGCCGTCGTCGGCTGTGGCGACGCAACCCAACGCATCAATGCTGGCGACGAAATCACCGTTTCCTGTGCAGAAGGTGACACCGGTTTCATCTATAGCGGCTTGCTGCCGTTTGAAGTACGCACCGCTGACACTGGCAACCTGCCTGATTTGTCGGTGAAAATCATGATGAACGTGGGCAACCCGTCCCGCGCCTTCGCGTTCTCGCGCCTGCCGAATGCGGGTGTTGGTCTGGCACGCTTGGAATTCATCATTAACAATACTATCGGTATCCACCCGAAAGCCTTGCTGGAATTCGACAACCTGCCTGCGGATCTGAAAGCCAAAATCGGCGCGAAGATTGCCGGTTACGCCAGCCCGGTTGATTTCTACGTGGAAAAACTGGTCGAAGGCATTGCTACCCTCGCCGCAGCTTACGCGCCCAACAAGGTCATCGTGCGCATGTCCGACTTTAAGTCGAACGAATACGCCAACCTGATGGCAGGCGACCGTTACGAGCCGCACGAAGAAAACCCGATGATCGGCTACCGTGGTGTTTCGCGCTATTTGTCTGCCAATTTCCGCGACTGCTTCGAGCTGGAATGCCGTGCGTTGCGCAAAGTCCGCAATGAAATGGGCTTAACCAACGTCGAAATCATGATTCCGTTCTGCCGCACCTTGGAAGAAGCGCAGCAAGTCACCGAATTGCTGGCAACCCAAGGCATTAAACGTGGCGAAAACGGTTTGCGCCTGATCATGATGTGCGAAATTCCTTCCAACGCAGTGCTGGCGGAAGAATTCCTCGAATACTTCGACGGCTTCTCCATCGGCTCCAACGACATGACGCAGTTGACGCTGGGTCTGGATCGCGATTCCGGCTTGATTGCACACCTGTTTGATGAGCGTAACCCTGCGGTGAAAAAGCTGCTAAAAATGGCGATTGATGCGTGCCACAAGCACGGTAAATACATCGGCATTTGCGGGCAAGGGCCTTCGGATTACCCCGATTTCGCGGTGTGGTTGCATGAGCAAGGCATCAGCAGCTTGTCATTGAACCCGGATACCGTGGTAGATACCTGGCTGCATTTGGCTAGCTTAGATGGAAAATAACCCCGGAAGACAGCGGCGGACGGTGTTTTATCTGTCTGACCGCACAGGGATTACCGTCGAAACACTGGGTCACAGTTTGTTGACCCAGTTTGACGGTGTCCAATGGCGCAAAGTTAGCATCCCGTTTCTCGACTCCGAGGCAAAAGCACGGGAAGCTGCTGAACAAATCAACCTGATGGCGCAACAGGATGGTTGCCGCCCGCTGGTGTTTAGCACCCTGATTAACCCCGACGTGCGCCAGTATATCGAAGCGGCGGATTGCGCGATTTACGACTTTTTCGACAGCTTTATCGGCTCGATGGAAAAAGAACTGGGGCAACCCTCTTCCCACGCTATCGGGCGATCGCACAGCTTGCACAACGATGCGTCGTATTCCAAACGGATTTCCGCGATTAATTTTGCGCAAGCCAACGACGATGGCATCAGCGCGAAAAGCTTTGCCGAAGCTGACATTATTCTGATCGGGGTATCGCGCTCCGGTAAAACGCCAACGTGTTTGTATCTGGCAATGCAGTACGGCATTTACGCTGCCAATTATCCGCTTACCGAGGAAGACATGGATGCGTCGGGCTTGCCTAAAATCCTGCATCCCTTCCGCAATAAACTGTTTGGTTTGACGATTGCTGCGGAACAATTGCAGCGTATTCGTCAAGAACGCAAACCCAACAGCCGTTACGCCTCCTTGAGTCAATGCCAACAGGAATTGGAGTGGCAACAAAGTTTATACCGCCGCGAAAATATTCCTTACATCAATACGACTGCGATTTCGATTGAAGAGATTGCCACGACTATTTTGAACCGCAGCGGGTTGAAACGGCAGTTGTACGGGGAGTGAGTCCAGTGCGACAATACGCGCTTTTCAAAGCCCCCGCAGGAATGCCATGACAGCCCAGATCATTGATGGCAAAAAAATTGCCGCCGAAGTCCGCACCGAAGTCAAACAAGGTGTGGATGCCCGCTTACAACAAGGCAAACGCCGCCCCGGTCTTGCAGTCATCCTGATCGGTTCCGACCCTGCATCACAAGTTTACGTCAGTCATAAACGCAAAGCCTGCGATGAAGTCGGCATTATGTCGCGCTCGTATGACCTGCCCCCGCAAACCACCCAGCACGAATTGGTCGAGTTAATTAACGAGCTTAACCACGACCCCTTGATTGACGGCATTCTGGTGCAACTGCCACTGCCCGCGCATCTGGATGCGTCCCTAATCATTGAGCAAATCAACCCCAGCAAAGACGTGGATGGTTTTCACCCTACCAACGTCGGCAGATTGACGTTACGCATTCCCAGCCTGCGCCCCTGTACCCCTTACGGCGTGATGCGCTTACTGGATAGCACGGGTGAAGTTTACAAAGGTCGTCATGCCGTCATCGTTGGCGCATCCAATATTGTCGGTCGTCCAATGGCATTGGAATTATTGCTGGCGGGTGCAACTGTCACTGTCACGCACCGTTTTAGCGGCTGCATGACCCCCGAATTGGTACGCCAAGCTGATATTGTCATTGCCGCAGCGGGCAAACCGGGGCTAGTCAAAGGCGACTGGATTAAACCGGGCGCAACCGTGATAGATGTGGGCATCAACCGGCTGGAAAACGGCAAACTGGCGGGCGATGTGGAATTTGACAGTGCGGCTGAACGTGCGGCGTGGATTACCCCAGTGCCGGGTGGTGTAGGACCAATGACCGTTGCCATGCTGATGAAAAATACGTTAGAAGCGAGTGCAAAACATCCATTCTAAAATAAGGTAGGGGCGAAAAATATTTCGCCCCTACCCGCATTTACTTAGGAGCCTGTTCCAACAGCTTTTTGACAGTTTCGGCATCCAATGCACCGGATTCTTGCAAGCGACGAATCACGGGGGCTGGTAGACAAACCACTTCAGATGCTTTGAAATCTACTCCGCCGGAAACACCACCACATTTTTGGCGTTTCGCATCACCGTATTGAGTTTTTGCTTCGTCGAAAGACATTTTAGACGCATCTATCCAGCCATTTTGACCCGCCCAACGCACCCGTTCCATCGCGAATGCACCGGCTTCTGCCCGCTGCCCTAGCTTGACGATATTGGTACCATTGTGGGGAATCTCCACTGCAATCGCATCCTCGCCGTGATCCACGTACATCATCAGGCTTTCACCTGCTGACAAATCCTGCACAGCGTAAACCGGAATGGATTTGAATAAACCACCTTTTGCTGCTTCTGGGTAGCCGCAGCATTCCTTGTCGGCTACCGCAGGGTCAACCAAACACTGGCGGCGGGCATTCGCGGCTTCAGTCGCCTTGGGATCTTCTTCCAAGGCATCGGATAATACCCAACCGGTTTGATCATCCCAGCTCACCTTTTCCCAAACTTTGTCACCAATGGTCATTTGCGCATTACGCCGCGCAATCCAGGTGGCATTGTGGGGAAGGTTTACAATGACCTCTTTACCCGGTTCTTTGTACATTTTCAAAACATTACCCGCATCCAAGCCATGAACACGGTAAATCAGGGAATTATCAGCAGGCATCGGCAACGCCGCCATACCCAACAGCGGCACGGCTAACAACATAAAGCCACTCAGCAACGGCAAGGACATTTTTTTGAAGACACTCTTTTTGTTCATAATCAATCTCCGACGCATTCCCGACTGACAACGGGCGCATCATCTCGCAAGTTAAATAGCACAGCAGATGTTGGGGATAAAACAAACTGCCAGCTCGATCAAAAACTAATCAACCATAGACTTGATTAATCTTTGATAAACATAGATTTACGTTACATGATTATGATCTTACAGTTGCAAAAAAGTCACAACCCTGACAGACGAAATAGCTATTTATTCTGTCTATAGGTCATAAGCATTGCGTCACCGTAACTAAAGAAGCGATATTCCCGACGAACGGCATGTTGGTAGGCTTGCATAATGTTTTCATACCCAGCAAACGCCGACACTAGCATCAATAAGGTCGATTCAGGCAGGTGGAAATTGGTGATCATGACATCCACCACCCGGAATTGATAACCGGGCGTAATGAACAGGCGCGTATCCCCCTGAAACGGTTTTAACATGCCATCGCGAGCAGCACTTTCGAGGCTACGCACCGACGTTGTGCCAACTGCCACCACACGCCCACCGCGCTCACGGCAAGCCGCCACCGCATCACACACTTCTTGAGAAACATCCGCATATTCCGCGTGCATCACATGTTGTGACAAATCCTGCACCCGCACTGGCTGGAATGTACCCGCCCCCACGTGCAATGTAACCGCAGCGGTTTGCACACCTTTTTGCCGCAACGCATCCAGTAGCGGCCGATCAAAATGCAAACCAGCGGTTGGTGCAGCTACCGCCCCCGGTTGTTGCGCAAAGACCGTTTGGTAACGCTCCCGATCGGCTGGCGTATCCGCACGTTCGATGTAAGGTGGCAGGGGAATATGCCCGTATTGCTCCAGCAAGTTCAGTGCCGAATCCGTATGCAAAAATTGCAGCTCAAACAAATCGTCTTGTCGCCCGGTTACTTGCGCATCAATCACCTGTTCTAAACGCAAGCGCGTACCGGGCTTGGGTGCTTTGCTGGCACGAATATGGGCAAGCGCGGAGTGTTCGCCGGTAATGCGTTCCACCAGCACTTCAACCTTGCCGCCCGTGACCTTTTCGCCATGCAAGCGAGCGGGAATCACGCGGGTATTATTGAAGACCAGCAAGTCTTCGGGCTGGATCAAATCGAGCACATCGGTAAACTGACCGTCACGGCATTCACCGCTGGTGCCGTTCAAAATCAATAGGCGACTGGCTGTCCGTTCCGCTAACGGTTCGGAAGCAATCAGGGCTGGAGGGAGGTCGTAATGGAAGTCACTTAATTTCATGGGGCAGAGTGTAACATTTTGAAAAAAATGTTTCGACAAACCGCAAAGCTTATGTATAATCACCGCCTTCACATCCTAGCCGGGATGGCGGAATCGGTAGACGCAGCGGATTCAAAATCCGCCGATGGTAACATTGTGCGAGTTCGAGTCTCGCTCCCGGCACCACTTGTGACGAACCAAACGCAAGTGAGAACATCTAACCCGCCAGTAGCGGGTTTTTTTGTGCCTGCCTCCTCCTGAATCTTCAACAATGAGGCTTAACAATCACCATGCCACACCACGCAAAAGACCTACTCGCCCTTGCGAAAGCCGTCATCGACACGGAAATCGCAGCCCTCGCTGCCCTGCCCTCACGTTTAGACTATGACTTTTTGCACGCCTGCGAAGCCATCCTCGCTTGCAAAGGGCGTGTCATTGTCACCGGCATGGGTAAATCCGGGCATATCGGCAACAAAATTGCTGCCACGCTCGCCAGCACCGGCACTCCCGCGTTTTTCCTGCACCCCGGCGAAGCCAGCCACGGCGACCTCGGCATGATTGTTAACGGCGATGTGATTATTGCGCTCTCCAATTCCGGTACGAGTGCTGAAATTCTTGCAATTCTGCCGGTTATCCGCCGCCTTGACGTGTGCATTATCGCCATGACCGGCAACCCGCATTCACCAATGGCGGAAGCCGCCGATTTTCACATCAATATCGGGGTCGACAAAGAAGCCTGCCCCTTGGGGCTTGCGCCCACCTCTAGCACTACCGCCACTTTGGTAATGGGCGATGCGCTCGCGGTAGCCTTGCTGGAAGCACGCGGCTTTACGGCGAATGATTTCGCCCGCTCCCACCCCGGTGGACGTTTAGGCAAGCGCTTGCTAGTACATGTGCGTGACATTATGCATACCGGCGCTGACATTCCCCAAGTTCGACCGGCTGCCAGTTTGCAACAAGCGATTCTGGAAATGACCCGCAAAAAACTCGGCATGACCGCCATCACCACCGATACAGGCAAATTATTGGGCATTTTCACTGACGGCGATTTGCGGCGCTCGTTTGAAAAAGGGCAACGTTTGCACGAGCAACCGATTTCAGCCCTGATGACCACGCCATTTCGCAGCATTGATGCGCACAGTCTCGCGGTCGACGCACTCAATTTGATGCAAGAACACGCCATCACCGTGTTGCCGGTCGTGCAGGATGAGGCGGTTATCGGTATCATTCACATGCATGATCTTTTACGCGCAGGAATTGCTTGATGATAGTCACTTTCGACAACCTATCCGCTGACGTGCTGGCACGCGCCCGCAACACCCAACTGGTCATTTTCGACATTGACGGGGTATTGACCGACGGCAGTTTGTTTTACGGCGATGACGGGCAGGAATACAAAGCCTTCAACTCCAAAGACGGGCACGGCATCCGCATGTTGCTGGAAAGCGGGCTGGAAATGGCACTGATTACCGGACGACAGTCCGAACTGGTATTACACCGCGCCGACAACCTGAAAATTCCCCGTGATCGTATTTGGCAAGGCTACCGCGACAAACGCCCAGCCTTTGTGGATTTACTGGCTAAAACCGGTTTAAAACCAGAAAACATTGCCTATGTCGGTGATGATGTGGTCGATTTGCCAGTCATGGCACAAGTTGGCTTAGCCATCGCGGTCGGCGATGCCCATTACTACGTCAAGCAGCACGCGCATTGGGTCACGCAAACCAATGGCGGGCGCGGTGCAGGCCGTGAAGTGTGCGAAATGTTGCTACACGCTCACGGCAAATTGCACAGCAAACTCGCCAGCTACTTGACATGAAACGCCTGCTGACGCTGATCACGGTATTGCTGCTGATCCTGCTGATTACGCAGTTAGAGGACTATTTAGGCAAAACCGACTTCAGCCGCCTTACCCTGCAAAAAGACCAGATTGACTATTACTTATCGGATTTTTCGATTATGGCAGTAGCCGCCGATGGCACAGTCAGCTACGAAATTGCGGGGCGGCATTTGTCGCATTGGCAAGGCAAACGCCAAAGCCGAATTATTGCGCCTGAAGTGAATACCAGCCAAGGATTCAAGTTGCATACAGACCACTTGTTGTACGATCAAGTCACACGGGAAATCACTACCGATGCCGAAGTGTTCATCACAGCACCCAATGGTACGATGCAATCCACTGGGCTTACCGCTAAACTCGATGATAATTTACTGAGATTTGATTCCAATGTGCGCTCAACCTACCAAGTTAAATAAATGGCTGCTGTGCTTGCTGCTAGCAGGCATGACATCCAGCGCTTACGCCCTCAAAGCGGACGTGGCAGCGCCCGTGCAAATTGAAGCCGATTCAGCGGTCTTCGACAAACTCGCCGGTACTGCCAGCTACGATGGCAATGTTTCCATTATTCAAGGCAGCTTAGAAATCCGTGCTGCTCACATTGAAATCAACGCGCCCAATAATGAAATCGTCAGCATTATTGCGAGAGGTACACCGGTCAGCCTTAAGCAAAAAATGGAAAATGGCAAACTTGCCAGCGGCAAAGCGCGTGAAATGCAGTATTGGGTGAAAGAAAAGCGCTTGGTTCTCAGCGGTGAGGCGGAATTGCTGCAAGATCAAGACCGTTTCACCAGCAACCATATCGAGTATTTAACCGATACAGGTCAACTCAAAGCCGGGGGCAAAGGCAAATCCGGGCGCGTCTCTGCCGTGTTTTACCCCACCAATAAAGTTGCCGAATGAATACCTTAGCCGCGCGTAACCTGCAAAAAAGTTACAAAAAACGTCAAATTCTCAAAGGCGTGGATTTGCACGTCAATAACGCCGAGGTGGTCGGCTTATTGGGGCCAAACGGCGCGGGCAAAACCACCTGCTTCTACATGATCGTCGGCTTAGTGGGCGCAGATGCAGGACAAGTCTTGCTCAATGACAAAGACATTACCGCTCAAGCCATGCACGAACGCGCCCGCGAAGGCATTGGCTATCTGGCACAAGAAGCCAGCATTTTCCGCAAACTGACCGTGGCGCAAAACATTATGGCAGTCTTGGAGTTGCGTAAAGACCTCAACCGCAATCAACGCCAAGACAAAGTGGATAGCTTGCTGGAAGAATTTCAGCTCACCCATTTGCGCGATAGCCAAGGGATTAGCCTCTCTGGTGGGGAACGTCGCCGCGCTGAAATTGCACGGGCGCTGGCAAGTGACCCCGCCTTTATTTTGTTGGATGAACCGTTTGCCGGAGTTGACCCCATTTCGGTCTTAGACATTCAAACCATTATCCGCCACCTCGTTACCCGTGACATTGGCGTGCTGATCACCGACCACAATGTGCGCGAAACACTGGGCATTTGCCACCGGGCTTATATCCTCAGTGAAGGTAAAATTTTGGTGGAAGGTTCACCCGATGCCATCTTGCAAGACGAACAAGCGCGGCGGGTTTACCTCGGTGAAAACTTCAAACTGTAAATCAGGTTTAGTCAGGCGGCATTCACCCCGACTATCGCATCTTTGCACCAGCAAACGATTAGGGTAGTATGAAAGCGTAGAACCTTAGGATTCATGGCTTATCGGCACAAGGAACAACAAGAACAATGCTCAGACAGGGATTCGATCTCAAACTTGGTCAGACACTTTCCATGACACCGCAGTTGCAGCAAGCCATTCGCTTGTTGCAATTGTCATCACTGGAGTTGCAGAACGAAATCCAGCAAGCCTTGGAAGAAAACCCCTTGCTGCAATTAGCCGAGGATACCGACGACTCACGCCCTGAGCCTGTTACCGAACTTGCTAACCTTACCGACCACAGTAACGACAGCAAACCCGACAACGAGGCTACCGTTGACGCACCCGATGACGCCTCCCCGTTTGACCAAGACATTCCTGACGAATTGCACATGGATGCCGAATGGGAAGATGTCTACGACACCCGCAGCAGCAACAGTGACGGCAATGGCGATAACAGCGGTTTCTTAGAAAATCAAGGTGATACCGCCGACAGTGGCTTGCAGGAACATCTCCTGTGGCAAATCCGCATGAGCAACCTCACCAATATCGACAAACAAATTGCCACCGTGATTATTAGCTCGCTGGATGATGCGGGGTATTTGTGCGATCCGCTGGAAGATATTCTAGAATCGCTCAGCGCGGAACTGCCCATCGACCTTGACGATGTGGAAGTCGTGCTCAAGTTCATCCAACAACTTGACCCGTTAGGGGTGGGTGCACGCAACTTACGCGAGTGCCTGCTGATTCAACTTGCACACCTACCCGAAAGCCGTTTACTCTTCAAAGCCCGTCATTTAGTTGAAAAACATCTGGACTTGATGGAACGACGCGACTATAAAGAAATTAGCAAGCGGTTGAAAATAGAACAGGGTGAGCTAGAGGAAATCCTCTTATTGTTGCGTAGCTTACAACCGCGTCCGGGGAGTGCTTATTCGTCATCGGCGGCTGATTACATCGTGCCGGATGCGTATGTCCGTAAGATCAAAGGAGACTGGGTGGTTTCACTGAATGCACAAGTCACACCAAATCTGCAAGTTAATCAGTACTATGCAGACATGCTGGGTCAAGTAAAGAGTGAACGGGACGCCACTTATTTCAAGTCCAACCTGCAACAAGCTAAGTGGTTAATTCGCAGTGTGGAGAGCCGCAACTCAACCTTATTAGGTGTTGCCAAAGCAATAGTTGAACGCCAAAGCGCTTTCATGCAATATGGAGAACAGGCGATGAAGCCACTCATTCTCCGGGACATTGCAGAAGAGCTAGAAATGCACGAATCCACCATTTCCCGCGTCACCACCAACAAATACCTGCATACCCCGCGTGGTATCTTTGAATTCAAATACTTCTTTTCCAGCCAAGTAGACACCGATACCGGGTCTAGCTGTTCCTCCACGGCGATTCGCGCCATGCTCAAAAAACTAATCAACGAGGAAAATCAGAGTTCGCCTTTGAGTGACAATCAATTGACTGCTTTGCTGAATCAGCAAGGCATTAATGTAGCGCGGCGCACCGTCGCCAAGTACCGTGAAGCCATGTTGATTCCGTCATCGCATGACCGGAAAGCATTGCTTCCGACCTAAGCCTCGCACCATAATGGGGCGTGGTTTTTTCCATGACCTGAACAAGGAGCTTGCATTATGCAATTAGAAATCACTGGTCATCATCTTGAAGTGACAGATTCCATGAATAATTATGTGCGCGAAAAGGCTGAACGCCTGAAGCGCCACTTCGACCAGGTAATGAAAATACATTTCATCCTGGAAGTCGAAAAACAACGTCACAAGGCGGAAGCGACCTTCCATGTCAATGGCAATCACTTCTTTGCAGATGCCTACGCTGATGATATGTATGCAGCGATTGATGCGCTGACGGATAAGCTCGACAGACAAATTGTCAAACACAAGGAAAAAGTGAAAGACCATCATCGTCAGGAAGCAGCTCAACTGATCGCTGCGGCTGAAACAACGGACTGATAACACATGGACATAACCACCCTGCTTTCTCCCACCCGGATTGCCTGTAAGCTTGATGTTTCCAGCAAGAAACGTGCTTTTGAACAATTGGCAAACATGCTTGCCGCCGATCAGGCAAGCTTGGGAGCTGAGGCGATTTTCGACGCCCTGACCAATCGGGAGAAACTGGGTAGTACCGCTATCGGCAATGGCGTCGCCATTCCCCATGCGTGCATGTCCATCCATCAACCTTGTGGGGCTTTGTTGTTGCTGGAAGATGGCGTTAAAATGGATACACCGGATAAAAAACCCGTGCAATTATTCATGGCAATCCTCGTACCCGCCAACCAAGCCCCTGATTATTCTGAACTGATCACCCAACTGACCAGTACCCTGATGCAAAAATCCCTGATCGAGCAGATTTGCTGTTATCACGACGCGCAAACCGTGCTGGATCGTTTCCTCGACCTTTTTAATCAACCCAGACACCCGTTTGTGGGTGCAATGGCAGCTTAATACCATGCACTTAGTCATTATCAGCGGCATGTCCGGCGCGGGCAAAAGCTATGCGCTGCACACCCTTGAAGACAACGGCTATTACTGTATCGACAACCTGCCCTCGCAATTATTGGAAGCACTGCTGGGGACACCGCAAATAGCCAAGCAACCATACCTAGCGGTGGGCATTGATATTCGCGGCGGTCGTGACAGTTTGTTGGACACCCCCGCGATTATCAAACGGGTACGCCAACGTGTTCCCAGCACTCAAGTCGTCTACCTGTATGCCGAACAAGACGTTTTGCGCAAGCGCTATAATGAAACACGCCGTCGCCACCCCTTAACCAGCGAAACCCAAGAACTCGACAAAGCCATTGCGCTGGAAGCCTCATTATTAGAACCCCTCGCCACGGATGCGGATTTACGGCTGGATACTTCGCACATCGGTGTGTATGAATTAGGGCGAATGCTCAAAGCTCGCATTTCGCAAACCGAACAGCAGCATTTATCCCTAATGATCCAGTCCTTCGGTTTCAAACACAATCAGCCGACGGATTCTGATTTCCTATTTGATGTGCGTTGCTTACCTAACCCGTATTGGGAACCAGACCTGCGCTCACTTACCGGGCGCGATGCGGGCATTATTGAATGGCTGGAACGGCACGACGACGTGCAACGCATGTACGCCGACATTCGTGATTTCCTCAGCAACTGGCTTCCCAGCCTCGACAGCAATTGCCAACGCGCTTATTTAACCGTCTCCATCGGCTGTACCGGCGGACGGCACCGTTCAGTCTATCTGGCTGAGCGCCTTTATCAGCATTTCCGCCAAAGCCTAGGGGAAAATGTTATCTTACGCCACCGTGAACTCAACTACGTGCGCTAAATACCCCACCTCACCGGAGACCAGCAATGTTACGATTTTTCGGCTTTGCGGATGGCAAACTAGTCGAACATAAACTCGGCGACAAACTCTTGGATTACGCCATTTCCCACACTGGCTGGATTGACGCGCAAGATACCTCGGATGAAGAACGCGAGCGTTTAGAAGTCCTGCTGCACACCGAACTGCCGGAATCGGATGATGTTGAGGAAATCGAATCGTCTGCCCGTTATTTCACCGATAGCAGCGGTATTCACGTGCACTCGCTGTTTGTGACACAGAGTGAAGGGCGCATGGATACCACCACGGTTGCTTTCATTTTACAAGCGGATCGCCTGATTACGGTGCGGGAACAAGAACTGGCTGATTTTCGTCTACTCAGGATGCGGGCGCGGCGCGGGCAAGTGGAAGTACGTACACCTCGGCACTTATTGCTCACCATGTTTGAACAAAAAGTGGAAAACCTCGCCGATACCATCGAAGACTTGCACCATGAACTCGAAGTCATCAGCCACAAAGTACTGGAAGAAACCGACACCGATTTAGAAAGCGCCATCGACGACTTAGCAGCTTTAGAAGACAGTAACGGCAAAGTGCGTCTGTGTTTGATGGATACCCAACGCTCCATTTCATTCCTGCAACGCCAATTGCGCGATACCCAAGCGGGGCAGGAAATTATCCCCGAAGTCATTCGCGATATTGACACCTTAATGTCACACACCACATTTCTGTTCGACAAAATAAACTTCCTGATGGGAACCACACAAGGTTTCATCAATATCGAACAGAATAAAATCATTAAGATGTTTTCGATTGCAGCGGTGGTATTTCTACCGCCGACATTAGTTGCCAGCTTGTACGGGATGAATTTCCGGGTCATGCCGGAGCTGGATTGGGTGTTTGGCTACCCAATGGCGATTGGTCTAATGATTCTGGCAGGGGTAACGCCCTACTGGTTCTTTAAACGTAAAGGCTGGATGTAGGGGTAGGGGCGAAAAATCTTTCGCCCCTACGGTAGAGGACAATGTTTTACTTACCGACACGCTCACGCACGGCTTGTGACAATAAATGTACGGTCATCGCGTAGTAATTGCTGCGGTTATAGCGGGTAATCACATGGAAGTTTTTGTAACCAATCCACGGTTCTTTATAACCATTCGGCACGGTACTGAGTGCCAATAAATGCACCGTACCCGTTGAACCCCTGCCGTATTGCGGGGTAACACCAATGCGCTGCAAATCTGACATGGAATACTTAACCTTAAAACCATCCGGCACACTGGCGTACTGGTTAGAGGTTACTTGCGCTGGCACGGCAACTTCGCCACCCTGCTGCCAACCGTGCTGCGCAAAGTAATTCGCCACACTGCCAATGGCATCGACGGGATTCCATAAATCACGCACCCCGTCGCCATCGAAATCCACCGCGAAGGAATGGAAACTACTCGGCATGAATTGCCCATATCCCATTGCGCCCGCAAACGAGCCTTTTGGTGCCAGCGGATCCATGCGTTCACTGCGGGTCATCAGCAGGTAGTTTTTCAATTCATCAAAGAAGAATTGGCTACGGCGTTGGTTCACAACGGCAGAAGTCGCCAATGCATCAATCACCCGATGTTTCCCCAGAATGCGCCCCCAGCGGGTTTCCACCCCCATGATGCCGATAATGTATTCAGCGGGAACCCCGTATTGCTGTTGCGCCCGTTGCAAATGCGCGGAATGCTGCTGCCAAAATTCTGCACCGCGTTGCACATTCGCAGCGGTTACGAAGCGGTCACGGTAAGCGTACCAACCTTTCGGGCTACCGGGGTCTGAACTCGAACCTGCCCAGAGGCGAGCAACATCATCACGGTTACGGGTTTGTGAAAATACACCGTACAAATACTGGCGATTAAACCCATGACTATTAACCATCTTTTCGATGAAATTCAATAACTGAGCATTTCCGGCAAAATCACCGCCCAAACTGGCGGCAGCATAATTGCCAACCCCTTTGCCGCCATAGCTGAGGACTTGTGCTTGATCCGCTTGCGCTGTTACTGGCGCTTGCACTTGTTCACTCACTTGCTGAGCACTGTTGTTATCCGCAGTTTCGGATTTTTCCGGTGTTGAGCTGCACGCCCCCAAACTCAATACCAGCGCTGTTGCTGCCCCATAAGCCAACAGGTTTTTCGGCAAATACATTCAAGCCTCCAATTATCATTTACTGTTATTTAACTTAAAAAATTGGCTGATAGCTTAGCACAGTTGGGGCATTATTTAAATGGCATAATATTACCCACATCATCCGCTGGAACCATATTACCGGCTTCTTCCGCAAACGGCGGTACTTGATTGGCAATTGCATCACTCACTGTTACCGGGTCCGGCATACTGATCGACGGAAATTGCCAGCCGCCCGGCATCCTGCCCATGTCGTAAGGCGCATTAATCATTTTATCGAAGGCATCGCCGGTAAAATCGGTGTAAAAATCAGGCCAGATATAACGGGTATCGCCCCACGGCTTGACTTCCTTTTTCTTCTGCTGGACAGGCGGGCGTTGCGGGTATGGCATCATGCGTTGCGCGGCATAAGGATTATACTGCTGCGCATACGGGTTGTAAGCGTTGTAAGCGCCGTATGTCTGTTGTTGCGGCATATACGGGTTATAAGTGTTGTAAGCCGGTTGTTGCTGTGCATACGGGTAATAATAACCGTAAGGATAGGCAGAATAACCATAGTTGCTGTAATTATAGCTGGGGTAATTAGCATACGGGTAAACCACTGGCTGCTGCGCCTGTGGTGGAAATGTCAATGCATTCGGCACTGCGGGTTGTGGTGCTGTGGTAGGTGGCTCTTGCGCCTGCACCTGACTTGCTGCTAAACAAGCGGCTGATAGCATGATGCCTTGTAGTCTTTTCATGAGAGTGATACCTGAGAAAATGAATCATGAGAAGAATACCAGACCTCCCCCATAAAATCGCGACCATACACGAAAAGAAAGGATGTAATATGACCGCCAAACTCGACCCGATTGCCGCCAGCCACGCCCTGCACGCCGATATGCAACAATGGCGGCGCGATATTCACCAACACCCCGAAACCGCTTACGAAGAATTCCGCACCAGCGCCCAAGTCGCCGCACGTTTGCAGGCGCTGGGTTTAGAAGTTCACACCGGTATCGGTGAAACCGGCGTAGTCGGTGTACTACACGGCAAGCAACCCGGCGCTAAACACATTGGCTTACGCGCCGATATGGATGCGCTACCGCTGACCGAATTGAATACCTTCGCTCATGCCTCCTGCCATCACGGAAAAATGCACGGTTGCGGGCATGACGGTCACACCACCATGCTGCTAGGAGCTGCTACGATTTTGGCGCAACACCCGGATTTTACCGGAACGGTGTATTTCATTTTCCAACCCGCTGAAGAAAGCAATGCCGGGGCAAAACGCATGATAGAAGCAGGCTTATTCGAGCGCTTCCCCATCACCGAAGTGTACGGAATGCATAACTGGCCGGGGATTCCTACCGGGCAGTTTGCGGTGCATTCCGGTGCGGTCATGGCATCGACCGACAGTTTCGACATTGACATCCAAGCGCAAGGCGGTCATGCCGCGATGCCGGATACGGTCATCGACCCGGTATTGGTTGCGGGGCATATTATTACGGCAACCCAAAGCATTGTGGCACGTAACCTGAAACCCACCAGCGGCGGCGTGATTAGCATTACCAAAATGCTAGGCGGCAGTGCTTACAATGTGATCCCTGAAACCGTGAGTTTACACGGTACTATCCGCAGCCTTGACCCGCAAGATCGCGCCTTACTGAAACAACGCTTGCAACAATTGGTGGAACACACCGCGCAAGCGTTCGCTGCCAGTGCCAGTGTGCGTTTTATGGAAGGCTACCCCGCGACCATCAACCATTCCAGCAATGCCGAAGCGTGTTATCAGGTCACGACCGGTTTAGTAGGCGAGGCATGTGTGCAATGGAACCCGCCACCGAGTATGGGCGCGGAAGATTTCGCCTATATGCTGCAACACCGCCCCGGTGCGTACATCTGGATAGGCAATGGCGACGCGACCGAAAGCCGCGCTTTGCATAATCCGTATTACGATTTCAATGACAATATCTTGCCGCTAGGGGCAAGTTACTGGGTGCGTTTAGTACAACACCTGTGCCATTAAGGCTGTACCAGCAACGGCTTGTATTTGCCAGTCCCGGTGCGCAGGGTCTGGCGAATCGCTTTCAAGAGTGGGCGATAATTACCGTCGCCAGAAACACACTGGTCAACAGAACCGCCACCTGCCCCCGGTGGCAAACATTCACGCCCCATTTCCCACAGCATCACGCCGCCTAAGCCTTTTTCCTTAACATACTTCACTTTTTCCGAAACAGAGCGGGGGTCATTGTAAGAAATAAACATATCACTGGCTGAGCCTGTTTTATTAATGCTGAGATAAGGCATTTTGGCTTGATCATCCCAACGGTAATACTCCGGCTTGTAACTGCAATCATCAGTAGAGCCTGTAATGCAGCGATAGCCCGGCTTCATCAATTGAGCATAACGCCCACGGTCGACCCCGCTACTCATCCACCACAGTGGCTCTGTTGTCCATGCTTGCAATGGTGCGGTCACGCCATCAGTAGAGCCTGTTACTTTACCGCCACGCCACACCCGCGTTTCAGCACTGATACCGAGACCTAATTTGCTGGGTAACACCCCACCACTAATAAATTGCTGAATAGCACGATTCGCAGAGACCACCGAGCGAGCAGAATTGGTAGGATATTTATTACCACCGTCATACAATGCCCCGTCGTGCCACACGATCCCTTCATTGATCGTAGACAAGTCATACGCCATCACGTTGATTTGATCCAATTTATCTTGCAGTTTAGCCAAGAGCTTACGCAAATCCCCGCCACCATTATCAGCCACAACCTCAATACCCGTCGCAATGGCTAGTAAAGGGCGATCCACCAACATACCGGGGTTGTTGGTTTTATTAATCGTCTTCATTTGAGTGTGCAAGTCATTGATGAAGGCTTCGTAATTGGGGTTATTGCCGGAACTGTCCGCAGTGACGGGTTCAAGGTCAATATCAAGCCCGTCATAACCGGGGTCAGTTCCATTTTTCAGCACATTAATGAGTTGAGTAACCAAGGTTTGCCGCTTCGCCGGATCGGCTAATACCGGTGCATACCCGCCGAAATTCACGACACTAAACAAAACTTTTACATCTTTAGCGTGAGCCTGCTCAATCAATGCAGTACGCCGACTTTGGCTGCTAAGCTGCCAACCACCATAGTTCATGTCCAGTGAACCATCACTGTTAAGACCCGCCGCATGGTGAATAACATGAGTCAAGGTATTCCAGTCCTCATCATTCAGGATACCAATAGTTCCATCACTGCGATGCCATTCACCAGTGATATATCCCGTTACCCACGGCTTGGTAATTTTTTCACCTGCGCAAACAGTATATGGTGCCGCCAACGTCATCAATGCCAGTAGCCAAGCGGCAACCATCCGATTAACGTTAGCCATTGTCATTCTCATGGCGTGTTCTCCCAAATGCTTCAGCCCTAAAACCTTTATATTAGCTTAATATTCTTTATCATAAAACCATTGAATAAATGTTGTACGTTCAACACGAAAAATAATGAAATTTTCACTGAACTACCTAACATAGACCTACTCTAATTCTACACCAGAGTTTGGGAAAACGTGGCGACAGCCAAAAACATAATTATTTACTAAGGAGCTATACATGAAAACCGTTATTTATTCACTGGGGACTTTGGCACTAGCAGCGGCATTGACTGCTTGTGGCACACCGGTGAACAATGCACAAATTGGTTCTGCGACCGGTGCTGTGTTAGGTGGCGTAGCCGGTCATCAGTTTGGTAAAGGCGATGGCAAAACGGCTGCTACCGCCGTAGGTGCTGCGCTTGGCGCTGTGGTTGGTGGTCAGGCAGGCGCACAACAAGACCGTTACTACCAACAGCCGCAACCGGCACCGTATTACAACAACCGGGGCTACTAAGCCTTGCATAGACTCGCAGCCGCACACACAAGCTGCGAGTCTTTTCCTCGAAACCATCAGAACAGGAGTGTCCCGATGAAAACTTTAATTACCTCTCCCCGCCTTGCCACAGTGTTAGTGACGTCCCTCTTATTGGGCGGATGCGTCGGCACTACCCCCATCAACAATGCCCAAACAGGCTCGGCGATTGGCGCAGTGTTAGGCGGTGTAGCAGGCAACCAATTTGGCAGTGGCGATGGTAAAACCGCCATGACCATTCTGGGTACTGCGATGGGCAGCTATCTCGGCAGCCAATGGGGAGCGCAACTGGATGCACGTGACCAGCAAAACCTCGGTCAATCCATTTACAGTGGTCGCCCTGCCACATGGCAAAACCCGAATACCGGCTACCAATACAACGTCAACCCCGGTCAGGTTTACCGTGCCAGCGTCAATAACCAAAGCACCATTTGTCGCCCCGTCACCATTATGGGTACGATTGATGGCAGAAACCAAAACATTCAAACTCAAGCCTGCCAAGACAGCCGAGGTCAGTGGCAACTCACGCGCTGATACTTTGTCGGCACACTAATTCCTTTAACCCGTAGCCTCTTTCACAGGTTGCGGGTTTCTGTATTACAATCCATGCCTGACACTGACAACAAGAGCAAGGTATGGATATAGTCTATGTACGCGACCTGCGCCTCGATGCCCACATCGGCATTTACGAGTGGGAAAAGCGCATTCTGCAAAAAATTCGCATTGACCTAGAAATGGCTTGGGATAACCGCATCCCTGCCGCCAGCGACAATATTAAAGACACCCTCAACTACAAAACCGCTGCCAAGCGCGTCATGCAACTGGTTGAAAGCGCTCATTACGAACTGGTGGAACGCCTCGCCGAAACCATCGCCGAAACCCTCATGCAGGAACTGCATATGCCCTGGATACAAGTCACCGTCGGCAAACCCGGTGCAGTACGTGGCTCAAGTGAAGTCGGGGTTAAAATTGAACGAGGCAACCGGCAATGGCAGACGTCTACTTAAGCCTCGGCAGCAATATCGAGCGCGAAGCCCACCTTTGTGCCGCCATGCAACGTTTACAGCAAGATTTCGGTCAGGTGGTCTTTTCCCACGTCTATGAAACGCCCGCAGCCGGGTTTGTGGGCGAACCCTTCTTCAACTTAGCGGCAGGTCTCACCACTACGCTAAGCCCTACTGACCTGAAACACTATTTACGGGAATTGGAACAAGCACACGGACGTTTGCACGGTGAGGAGAAATTCAGCTCACGCACCTTAGACCTTGACCTGTTACTTTACGCTGACTGGA
This sequence comes from Thiothrix winogradskyi, assembly GCF_021650935.1. Classification (NCBI taxonomy): domain Bacteria; kingdom Pseudomonadati; phylum Pseudomonadota; class Gammaproteobacteria; order Thiotrichales; family Thiotrichaceae; genus Thiothrix; species Thiothrix winogradskyi. Next base: position 3,993,563 of record NZ_CP091244.1, read on the forward strand.
ACTTGCAACCGCACAGCAATGTGCCGCACCATGACGTTCTCACGTACCCATTTGTGCTGTTTCCGTTAGCGGAAATCGCCCCTAGCGTCATGCACCCTGTGTTACAACGCACGATTGGGGAAATTGCACGCGAGTCAACACTGTCAGATGCCGAGATGCGCCGCGTTACCTTGGATTGCAGCCATTAAGCCACAAAATGGGCTTTCAATTGTTGAATAAAATGATCCAAGCGCTGATCAAGGCTGCTGCCCATCCGTCCCTTGATACGCCCTAAAGGACTACGGGTTTCCAACATTTCAGTAAACGTTACGCGCGTACCGCCGGGAACCGCATTCATACGGGCATGGCGAGTACCCTTGCTACTGCCCTGGGTCATCTCGACCAGTAACTCTTTCAAGGGCAACTCTTTCACTTTACGCAGCACCAACGGGCGCTGATTAGCGATTTGCTCAATCCAGCGCAAGCCATCGTCATCATCCAGCATTTGCATACTTTTCAGGTCAGTACGCCACTGTGCTTGCTGCGAAAAATCACTGAGTGCATTCCACACAGCTTCGGCAGGCGCTTTAATCAATTCGACCCGCGTTACCTGTTGATAAGGTGAAATCAACAACCCCACCAATACCGGCAGCAACAGCAGGAGGATAACCAGCGTCATTACAATCCACATCATACTGTGTCCTATCGCCTTTTCCGTAAACGCAAAAACCCGGCGAAGCCGGGCTTTGGAAAGAATCGCAAGTAAGTAAGCAATTACTTGATCTTGGCTTCCTTAAACATAACATGCTTACGCACAACCGGATCGTACTTGCTGAACTGTAATTTGTCCGGCGTAGTACGCTTGTTCTTAGTTGTGGTATAGAAAAATCCAGTTCCTGCGGAAGAAACCAGCTTGATTTTATCACGACCGCCTTTCTTAGCCATTCGCTGTTACCTCCGGTAGATTAAACTTTTTCGCCACGGCCGCGAATATCAGCAAGAATGGTATCAATACCCAACTTGTCGATAATACGCATACCTTTTGCAGAAACGCGCAGGCGAACCCAGCGTCCTTCGTTTTCGACCCAAAACCGTTTCGCGTGCAGGTTAGGCAGGAAACGACGCTTGGTTTTATTGTTAGCGTGCGACACATTGTTACCTGTGACGGGACGCTTACCTGTTACTTGACATACACGAGACATCGGGATACTCCAGATCTGCGATTCTTGAACTCTAAAGGCGCGTGAGGATACCAGAAGCCCCCCCTGCAAGCAACCCAAGCACTTATTTTTTTACAGCACCGCTTACAATAACGGGGCAAGCAAGCGGGCAATACTCTCGGCTAAACGCTGCCGCTTACTGATTTTGCAGCGCTGGGCTTCGGTCACTTCCTGCGTATTCGCACAGGCGTTCAGAAAATCCTGCTCCATCTTGCTGGCGATCTCACTACTGTAAAAAAAGATGTTGCCCTCGAAATTGAGGCGAAAACTGCGCTGATCCATATTCGCCGACCCCAGCGTGGCAAAGTTACTGTCAATCATCACCGCTTTGGCATGAGGCATCGCCTGATACATTTCAAACACGCGCACGCCTGCCGCCAGCAAATCATCTATAAAGGAACGCCCCGCGTACAACACCAGCGGATGATCCGATTTTCCAGGCAATAGCAACCGCACATCCACGCCGCGCAACGCTGCCGTTTGCAACGCCATCAGAATCGGGCGATCCGGTACGAAATACGGCGTTTCAATCCAAATGCGCGTATTCGCCAGATTCATCGCCGCGAATAACACCGTATGAATCGCCTGCCAACGCTCATCCGCAGGCCCGCTGGCAAGGAATTGCGCGTGAATGGTTCCCGCATTCGCAATCGCAATCGCCGGAAAATACACCTCGCTCACCAAATCCTCACCGGTCGCGTGATACCAATCCTGACAAAACACTTCCTGCAAGGTATACACCACCGGTCCCTGAATCCGTGCGTGCAAATCTTGCCAAGGCTCGCCCCTGCCCGCGTACACATCGCCGACATTCATTCCACCCGTGAAAGCCAGCGTGCCATCAATAATGACCACTTTACGGTGATTGCGATTGTTGAGGTTAAGCTGGCGGCTTAACACATTCACTTTCAGAAAACGTTCGACTTGCCCGCCTGCGACTAACAGCGGCGCGAAAAAGCGGGCATTCGCTTGACGTGAACCCACATCATCCACCAGCAAACGCACCGTGACCCCACGCTGTGCCGCCTGCACCAAGGCATTCCGCAAGCGTTCGCCGGTATAGTCTGCCTCCCAGATATAGTAGATCAGATGAATATGCTGAGTGGCGGCGGCGAAAGCCTGTTCCAAGGTATCAAATAACTGTTCACCTTCGCGCATAATGTCGACGGCATTGCCACCTACTGGCCCGATTTCATCCAGCTTATTGACCAACTTGAGTAATGACGGCGGAATCCCGTGAATATGTTGCTGACCATTCAAACAAACTTGCACTTGTTGCAGCGTATTCGCCAACTTTTCTTCGACGCGACGGCGTTTACGACGGCGTAAGTGCAAGCGCGTCGTGCCAAACACCCAAAAGATTAGCAGCCCAATAAACGGTAAAAAGACAATCACCAACACCCATGCCAAGGTCGCCCCCGATTCACGGCGTTGCTGCACCACCGTCGGTAATAAGGTAGCGACAATCACAATGTCCAACAATAATAAGCCAGTACTGAACCAGCTTGTCAGATAAGCCGTCACGAGCATTCCTTCCGAGTGACGTTAACCGGGGGTATTGCGATCAACCCAACGTACCGTGCCATTGCTCAGGGTTTCACGCTTCCAGAAAGGTGCAGTGTGTTTGAGCGTTTCCATCAAATGACGGCAGGCTTCAAATGCAGCCGCCCGATGTGCCGACCACACCGCTACCAACACAATCGGTTGCGCGGGCAAGATTTCGCCCACACGGTGCACCACCAACGCCGCATCCAGCGACCAACGTTGCGCGGCTTCTGCCACCAGTGTTGCCAATTGGCGTTCGGTCATGCCGGGGTAGTGTTCCAAATACATCCCCATCACGTCATCGCCTTCGTTGAAATCGCGCATCGTGCCGACGAATACAGCGGTTGCCCCGGAATGCGCATTTTCCGGCAACTGTTGCGCTTGCCAAGCGGCGAGGTATTGCCAAGGTTCAAACGGCGTTTCCCGCACGTCAACGTATTGCATGGTTAACCTCCGGTAACGGGTGGGAAAAACGCCACTTCATCGCCCGGTTGCACCAGACTATTGGCATCCACATACGTTTGATTAACTGCCATCAACACATTATCTGGCAAATGCGCTTCACCGCTGCTGCGCTGCCAGATTTCTTGCAAGGTCAATGGCGCATCGGTTTCCAGCAGCCGTTGGCTTTGCCCGATACGTTCCCGTAGGCTGGCAAAAAACAGTACTTTAATGGGCATTCAAACCTCCCGGTGTTGGGTTTTGATGGGCTTCTTCCAGTAACCATTCCACAAACACATCGCAAGCGCGTTGATTCAATGGCGCGGACTGCGGGCGAAACACGTAATAAGCATGTTCCAATGGCATCGGTAAATCAAAGGGGATACACAATCTGCCCGCATCAATGTCAGCTTGCGCCAATGGCTTGATGCTCAACAGTACGCCTTGCGCATCGACAGCCGCATCCAACGCCAATGACACATGGTTAAAATGTAAACCCCGATTCGCATTAATGCCTTCCACACCCTGTAATTTTAGCCATTTTGACCAACTGGGGTGTCCCACATAATTCGTATCATCATGTAATAAGGTATGAAACGCCAAATCCGCTGGTGTGTTCAAGGGGTGCGGATGTTGCGCACTCAATAAGGCTGGGCTGCAAACCGGCACGGCAGACACCGCAAACAACTTGATTACACTGTCACCGGGGTATTGTCCTGCACCGAAGCCGATGACCACATCCACCTGATTTTGGCGAAAAAAGGTATCCATCGCACGATTATCTTGCTGAAGATCCGCATCCACCAGTCCGACATTGCTATTGATTTGCATATCAATCTCAGGGTGTTGCCGGGAAAAACGCGGTAGGCGCGGAATCAACCATTTGGACGCAAACGACGGGGCTGCGCATACAGTAATGTGTTCGCGGTGAGTTTCATTGCGCATCAAATGCACTGCATCGGCTAAATAATCAAAGGCTTGACGCAGTTTTGGCAATGCTGCCTCTGCCCCCTTGCTGAGCACAATGGTGCGATTTTTACGTTCCACCAATGCAAAGCCGAGGTAATCCTCCAGAAATTTAATCTGGTGACTAATCGCGGCGCGAGTCACATGAAGTTCTGCGGCCGCTTTGGTAAAACTCAAGTGGCGGGCAACGGCTTCAAAAGCTCGCAAAGCATTCAGGGGGGGCAGTTGTTGTGACATGGGGCAATTATGCCTGAAGTGGGTTGCATCTCGCAGTGATACTTTAAGAATAACTGTGCTAGACTTTTTCCCCTTATTTAACCTGAAATGCACACCATGAATCAGGACATCTTTGATACCTATATCGCCCAAGGCTACAACCGCGTTCCTGTCCGCCGTACCATTCTGGCTGACCTTGATACCCCGTTAAGTGCCTACCTCAAACTCGCGGATGCGCCCTATTCCTACCTGTTCGAGTCTGTACAGGGTGGGGAAAAATGGGGACGTTATTCCATGCTTGGCCTGCCTGCGCAAACCATCATCAAGGTGTTCGGCTTGCAGGTGGAAGTGCATCGCGCTCATCAGCCGATTGAACGTTTTGACGTGGCTGACCCGCTGGCGTGGATTACCGCATTCCAGCAGCAATACCAGGTACCCGACATCGAAGATTTGCCACGATTCAACGGCGGGTTGGTCGGCTATTTCGGCTACGAAACCATCCGCTACATCGAGAAAAAACTCGCCACGGGGCGCGACAAACCCGACCCGATTGGTACACCCGACATTGTGCTAATGGTGTCGGATGAAGTCGTGGTCTTCGACAATTTGCGCGGCGAATTGCACTTAATCGTTTTGGCGGAAGCCAACGGCTACCAGCAAGCCCAGCAACGCCTCAATGCGCTCGAACAGCAATTGCAGGAAGCCCGCCGCCTTTACCAACCCGCCCCCAAAGCCACACAGGTAGAGGAAAGCGACTTCATTTCCGGCTTCACCGAAAACGGTTTCAAACAAGCGGTGCTGGATGCCAAGGAATACATCAAAGCAGGCGACATTATGCAAGTGGTGCTGTCGCAGCGCATGAGCATTCCGTTTGCCGCCCCACCACTGGATTTGTACCGCGCCTTGCGCCGCCTCAACCCGTCGCCGTACATGTATTTCCTCAATCTGGGCGATTTCCACATCGTTGGTTCGTCGCCGGAAATTCTGGTGCGCCTCGAAGACGACGTGATTACGGTGCGCCCGATTGCCGGAACGCGCCGTCGTGGTGAAACCGAACAGCGTGACAAGGAACTCGAAACCGAACTCCTCAACGACCCCAAAGAACTCGCCGAACACCTGATGTTGATCGACCTTGGGCGCAACGATGCGGGGCGTGTCAGCGAAATCGGCTCGGTCAAACTCACCGACAAAATGATCGTGGAACGCTATTCGCACGTCATGCACATCGTCTCCAACGTCACCGGCAAACTGTTGCCGGGGCTGGATGCGATGGACGTATTACGCGCCACTTTCCCCGCAGGCACAGTCAGCGGTGCGCCGAAAATCCGCGCGATGGAAATTATTGACGAACTCGAACCTGTGAAGCGCGGCGTGTATTCGGGCGCGGTCGGTTATTTGGCGTGGAACGGCAATATGGATACGGCGATTGCGATTCGTACTGCGGTGATCAAGGATGATGTGCTGCACATTCAGGCGGGGGCTGGCGTGGTTTACGATTCTGTGCCGCAGTCGGAATGGGATGAGACGATGAATAAAGGGCGAGCGGTGTTTCGGGCGGCTAGTGCGGCGTTGTCTGGCTTGAACGGCAAACATAAGTAATGTCTGAACTAAGATTTGTAGGATTAAAGGATTACAGGATGAAGAAAGAGGGACTCCCTCTCTTCATCTTGGTAATCATTTAATCCCAAAAATCCTAGTTCAGACAAAAGAAAACCAGCAGCAGACAAAAAACAATAACAAAGGAACACACGATGCAAACCCTCAACGCGCTGACGCACACGATCATTGGCTCTGCCATGCAAGTTCACAATACACTGGGCAATGGTTTCAAAGAGGTCATTTACCAACGTGCTCTTTCGCTGGAGATGCAGCATCAGGGGTTGTCGTTTGAGCGCGAAAAGGAAATGAGCATTCACTACCGTGGAACACAAATTGGCACTCGCCGGGTTGATTTTTTCGTGGAAAACAGCGTGATGGTTGAACTCAAAGCCCTCACCATGCTAGAAGACGTGCACCTTGCGCAAACCATCAACTACCTTGAAGCCTATCAACTGCCCACGGGGTTACTGATCAACTTCGGTGCGAAAAGCTTGCAATACAAACGGGTGTATAATACTAAAATGTCTGAACTGAGATTTGCAGGATTAAAGGATTAGCAGGATGAAGAAAAGAGGAGAGATTCCCCTCTTCATCTTGGTAATCTTGTCATCCCAAAAATCCCAGTTCAAGACAAAAAGACAGCCATACAATCCCAACGACAACGTGGATTCAGAAAACGCTATGAAACTCTTAATGGTCGACAATTACGACAGCTTTACCTACAACCTCGTGCAATACTTCGGCGAACTGGGTGCGGATGTGCAAGTAGTACGCAACGACGAAATCCCCGTCGAAGCGATTGATGACATTGCCCCCGACAAAATCGTACTGTCGCCGGGGCCTTGCACCCCAACCGAAGCGGGTATTTCCATTCCCACGCTGCTGCGCTTTGCGGGCAAAATCCCCATTCTCGGCGTATGCCTTGGGCATCAATCCATCGGGCAAGCCTTCGGCGGCAAAATCATCCGCGCTAAAGAAATCATGCACGGTAAAACCTCGCAAGTACACCACAAAGGTGTCGGCGTATTCACTGGCTTGCCCAGCCCGTTTGAAGCCACGCGCTACCATTCGCTGGTGATCGAGCAAGAAAGCATCCCCGACTGTCTGGAAATTACCGCCTGGACAGAAACGGCGGATGGCAAGCTGGATGAGATCATGGGTGTGCGCCACAAAACGCTGCCCGTGGAAGGCGTGCAATTCCACCCCGAATCCATCCTCACCCAATACGGGCATGAGATGTTACGGAATTTCTTGGATGGAAAATAAAGATATTATGACTGCTGAACCCGCTACTCTCCTGCGTCGCCTCGGCGCAATCATTTACGACACCGTATTAGCTGGTTTCAGCGTGGTGATTGCCGCCGCCATTCCCGCTTACGCTTTCACCGCATTAACAGGTGTAAAAGTGCCGGATGTCATCATGATTCTGTTATACGCCACGCTGACCTACGGCTTTTTCGGCTGGTTCTGGACGCACGGCGGGCAAACATTGGGAATGCGTGCATGGAAGTTGCGCGTCGTCACCGCTGGCGGGCAAGCGATCAATTGGCAGCAAGCGCGTTCCCGTTGCCTGTGGGCATTGCTCAGTTGGGCAACGCTGGGGGCTGGTTTTTTGATTGCCTTATTTGACCCTGAAAAGCTGACATGGCATGACCGTTTTTCACACACGCGCTTGGTGCGCATCCACAAAAAAAAATAATCACGCCGCAGGCTTGGGCATCACAAATCCCAAATTGTGTACCGAAAACGCCCCCAGCCTGCGGTCACTGAAAAAACATTCCAAGGTCTTGCGCACCGACGGAAACGCCAACTCGCCCCACGGGATTTCATGCTCGTGGAACAGGCGCGTTTCCAGACTTTCCACCCCCGGCGAAAAGTCGTCTGACACCAATTCGCAGCGGTACAACATGTACACCTGATTAATGTGCGGAATGCTAATCACCGTATACAGCCGCAAATCCCGCAAGCTGGCATTCGCCTCTTCACGCGCCTCACGTGCCGCTGCCTGATCAGTGGTTTCGCCGTTTTCCATGAAGCCCGCAGGCAATGTCCACAAGCCGTAACGCGGCGCAATCGCCCGCCGACACAACAACACCCGTTCACCCCACACCGGCAACGCCCCCGCCACAATCTTGGGGTTTTGGTAATGAATTATCCCGCAGGCATCGCACACAAAACGCAGGCGATCGTCGTGTTCAGGGATTTTTAAACTCACGGTTGCGCCGCAATCGCTGCAATAATTCATGTTTTCTCCCAAAATAATGCTATCCTAGCCTGCTTCATTTTCTGCTGTACTGTTTATACCATGAAACCCGTCCTCGCACTGATTGGCCGCCCTAATGTAGGCAAATCCACCCTATTCAACCGCCTGACCCGTTCGCGTGACGCGCTCGTTGCCGATTTCCCCGGCTTGACCCGTGACCGCAAATACGGCACTGGTGAACTCAACGGACGCAGCTACATGCTGATCGACACTGGCGGTTTGAGCGGTGAAGAAGTCGGCATCGACGAACACATGGCGAAACAAACCCGCGCCGCGATGCAAGAATCCGATGCCATCTTATTCATCGTCGATGGCAAGCAAGGGCTAACCGCTGCTGACCAACAGATTGCGCAAGACATCCGCGTGATGGGCAAGCCGGTTTACCTGCTCGTCAATAAAATCGACGGGGTGGATGCGGATCAAGCCTCCTCCGAATTTTACTCGCTCGGCTTTACCGAAGTCTTCCAGATTGCAGCCGTGCAAGGGCGCGGCGTGACCGTGCTGATGACGGCGGTACTCGATTCACTCGGCGCGGATTTCGATGTCGAGGAAGAAGAGGAAGATGACGGCAGTATCCGCATCGCCTTCGTGGGTCGCCCGAACGTGGGCAAATCGACCCTGATCAACCGCATTATGGGCGAAGAGCGCGTGATTGCGTTCGACCAACCGGGCACGACCCGCGACAGCATTTTCATCCCGTTTGAACGCGATGGGCAAGCCTACACCTTGATCGACACCGCTGGGGTACGTCGCCGCAGCCGCGTGGATGAAACCATTGAAAAGTTCAGTATTATCAAAACGCTGGATGCGATTCAACGTTGCCATGTCGTCATTATGCTGGTGGATGCACACGACAGCATCACCGACCAAGATGCGCACTTGCTGGGGCTGATTTTGGACGCGGGTAAAGCCTTAGTGCTGGCAGTGAACAAATGGGATGGCATGGAATCCGACGACCGCGAGTGGATCAAGCAACAGCTTGAAATCAAACTGCCGTTCCTCGATTTCGCCGAAAAGTATTTCATCTCCGCGCTGCACGGCTCTAACGTGGGTTTGCTGTATACGGCAGTGAAACGCGCTTACGATTCCGCCATGCTCAAAGTGCCAACCCCGCGTTTGACGCGCATTCTGGAAATGGCGGTGCAACAACATCAGCCACCGCTGACCCGTGGGCAACGCATCAAGTTACGCTACGCTCACCAAGGCGGCAGTAACCCGTTCCGCGTCATTATTCACGGCAACCGTACCGATTACGTGCCGGATATGTACACTCGCTACTTGACCAACTATTTCCACAAAACCCTGAAATTAGTCGGCAGTCAGGTGCGGATTGAATACAAAGGCGGCGAAAATCCGTATGAAGGCAAGCGCAATACCCTGACACCGCGTCAGGAACACACCAAGAAGCGGCAAGCGGCGCGGATTCACAAGATTAAGAAGAGCGAGAAGAAAAAGAAGTAAGACCCCCTTCCCCGACCCTTCCCCCGCGAGGGGGGCAGGGAGGAAGAGTTAGTCGAGCAGCAGTTTCAGTGAGACTAACAGCGACACGGTTACTAAGACAGGGCGGATCAGGCGCGTGCCGTGCTTGACCGCCATGTGTGAACCAATGTAACTGCCGATCACCTGCCCTATTCCCATCACTAAACCTACCAACCACACGATATGCCCTGAGAGCGCGAAGAACAGCAGCGAGGCAATATTGCTGGTAAAATTCAGCAGCTTGGTATTGCCGGTCGCTTTCGGCAAACCAAAGCCCAGTAAAGCGACATAGCCCATCGTGAAAAACGTGCCCGCACCGGGACCGAAAAAACCATCGTAAAACCCCGCACCAAACCCAACCGTCACAGCAAACGTCTTGGGTGAAATCACCTGATGCCTGTCGATGTCACTGATCTTGGGTGAAAACAAAAAATACAACGCAAACACCATCAGCAAGACCGGAATCGCTGTTTCCAACAGACTAGCGTCAAGCTGCTGCACCAGCAATGTGCCGCACACCGAGCCGAGGAAGGTCAGCGCAATTGCCAATTTCTGCCCTTTCACATCAACTAAACCGTGGCGGGTGTAATTGAGGGCAGCGGTGGATGAGCCGAAACTTGCCTGCAATTTATTGGTTGCCAGCGTTTCTAAGGGGGTAAAACCCGCCCACAATAACGCGGGAATGCAAATCAAACCGCCGCCACCACCGATGGAATCCACCCAACCGGCAATCAGGGCAATAACAAAAAGGGCTAGTAATAATTCCACGTTGCGCATCAGCCGATGGATTAAGGGAAGGTAAGTGTATCGCTTTTAGTGCAATGCAGCGTAAAATTACCCGCAGAATCCCAAACCCGCTTAATCAACACGGATGTCGCCCATGCTGCTAAACATCGAAAAGCCTTATACCGGCAAATACGCCCTACATCACCTTGGTTTCCGCCCGTTTTTCCTCGGCGCGGGGTTATTTGCCGTGCTTGGCATGATTCTGTGGGCAGGTATTTACGGCTTTGGCTGGTCGGGCTTGAATACTGCTTACCCCGCCCCGACTTGGCACGCGCATGAAATGGTGTTCGGGTTCGCGGTGGCAGTCGCCGCTGGTTTCCTGTTAACAGCCGTGAAAAACTGGACGAATCAGCAAACCTTGCATGAAACGCCGCTGTTGGTATTAGCGGGCGTGTGGGCATTGGCTCGCTTACTGCCGTTTGTGGGCGTACCGCTAATGGCGGTCGCTATCGTCGATACGCTGTTCTTACTCTGGCTCACCATCGCTATTGCCCGCCCGATTATCCGCAGCAAGCAATGGAAACAACTAGCACTGGTCGGTAAAATTGCCTTGCTCGTTCCTGCCAATGCGTTGTTTTACCTCGGCTTATTAGGTTATTGGTCGGAAGGTGTGCAAGTGGGCTTGTATACCGGTTTTTATATTATTTTAGGGCTGATTTTCACGATGGGGCGGCGCGTTATCCCATTTTTCATCGAACGTGGGGTGGGCTGCCCGTTCACCGCAAACAACGATGTGTGGGTAGACCGTTTCAGTCTGGCGCTGTTCCTGCTGTTTGCGGTGGCGGATGTGATTGCACTGGCAACCGGTAACGCACTGGCAGTATTGCTCAGTGGCATCTTGGCACTGGTGCTGGCGGTGTTGCATGGCTTCCGCTTGCACGGCTGGTATCACCCGAACATCTGGGAAAAACCGCTGTTATGGGCCTTGTATCTGGCGTATATCTGGCTAATTCTCGGCTTCTTGCTGAAATTCCTCCACCTCGCGCTGGGTATTGCGCCCGTGTGGATTCATGCATTCGCTTACGGTGGGATCGCGCTAATGACTGTCGGTATGATGGCGCGGGTGGCGTTAGGGCATACCGGGCGGGATGTATCTAATCCGCCTGCGGTTCTGCCGATTATTTTCTTGCTGTTGTTTGCGGGTGCGTTTGTGCGCGTGGTGAATGCCGCGCTTGTACCAGAATTCTACGCCATGTGGATTCTAAGCTCACAACTGCTATGGATTACCGCTTTTGCGCTGTTTGTGTGGCAATATGCACCGATGCTGATTAAGCCGCGCATTGATGGGCGTTACGGTTAACTTCCATACTGTTTGCACAATGGGGCAGTAGAATAATCCCTCAAAAGGAAAAGGACGGGTTGGTACTCATGAAAAAAATCATTCTGCCCCTGCTGGTCATTGCAGTTGGCTTCGGTTTAGGAAAATTCCTCATTGCCACTGGCCCTGAAGCTGAAAAACAACCGCAGGAAACCCGTCCGACCGTGATCGAAGCCCAGCCGCTGAACTTGCAATCCTATCAGGTCAAGGTCAGTGCCTCCGGCATTGTCAAGGCGCAAACCCAAACCAGTCTGGTGGCGGAAGTCTCCGGCAAGGTGTTGGAGATTTCCCCGAACTTTCAGGCTGGCAGTTATTTTGACAAGGGTGCAAACCTGCTGAAACTCGATGCTGCCAATTACACCAATGCCGTCACCATTGCCGAAGGTGATCTCGCGCAAAAACAGCTTGCCCTAGAAGAGCAGCAAGCCCAAGCAAAACTGGCGCAACGTGACTGGAATTTGCTGGACGGCAACGCTTCCCGCCCACAAAGCGACCTTGCCGCCCGCCGCCCACACATTGCCGCAGCCCAAGCCGCCATCAATGCCGCCGAAGCCAAACTCCAGCAAGAAAAGCTCAACCTTGCCCGCACCCGCATTACCGCCCCCTACAGCGGGCGCGTTCAGGAAAAGCGTGTCGAAGTCGGGCAATACATCACCCCCGGCACGGTATTAGGCGTGATCTACGCCACCGACGCGGTGGAAGTGCATTTACCGCTTTCACTGGCACAATACGAGCTATTGGGAATGCCCGAAGCCTTCCGCGACAAAGCCGCCGACACTGCCGCGATGCCCAAAGTGGAATTCAGCCCCAGCAACGGCAACCGCAGCGATGCTTGGCAAGGGCAAGTGGTACGCAGCAGTGCCGCACTTGACGAAAAAAGCCGCCAAATCAGCGTGATTGCGCAAATCGACCAGCCGTTCATTGCACGCGAAGGCGTGTCTGCTCCCTTGCGTATCGGGCAATACATCACCGCGAAAATTGACGGCAAAACCTTCAACAACGTGTATGTCGTCCCTGCTTCAGCGGTGCGCCAAGGCAAGGAAATCCTGCTGCTACGCGATGGCAAAGTCAGCGTGCAACCGATTAACCTCGTGTGGAATGCCGAAAAAGACGTAGTGATTCAAACCGATGTCGACCTCAACGGACAACGTGTGATCATCACCCCGTTGCCGCTGGCAACAGAAGGGCAAGCCGTGCAAGTGGCAGGTGAAAACAAGCCGGAGTCCAAACCATGATCGCCTGGTTCGTCCGCAACCCTGTTGCTGCCAACATCCTGATGGTTCTCGTTATGGTGTTGGGAGCGTATTCCACCATTAACCGTATTCCGCTGGAAGTCTTCCCCGAATTTGAGCTGGATATTGTCAATATTACCGTCGCCTACCCCGGTGCGACCCCGCGCGAAGTCGAAGACGGCATTATTACCCGCGTCGAAGAAGCGATTGCCGACCTGCAAGGCATTACCGAAATCCTCAGTGATGCTTCAGAAGGTTCGGCACAGATACGCATCGAAATCGACAAACAGCACGACGTAACCGAACTGGTCAACCAGATCAAAACCCGCGTGGATGGTATTACCAACCGCTTGCCTGCCGATGCGGAACGCCCGGTGGTCGAGCAGCTCACCCGCCGCCGCGAAGTCATCAGTGTGGTGCTGGCCAGCAACCAACTGTCGGAAGCGGAATTGCGCCTGCAAGCCGAGGAAGTGCGTGATGAAATGCTGCGCCTGCCCGGTATTACCCAAGCCGATTTGGGCGGGGTACGCCCGTTTGAAATCAGCATCAGCGTGCCGCAAACCACCCTGCGTCAATACGGGATCACCCTTGATACGATTGCGCAAGCGATCCGCAATGCCTCGCGAGACATTCCCGGCGGTACAGTCAAAACCAGTGGCGGCGATATTCTGGTGCGCAGTCTGGGGCAAGCTTACCAGCAAGCGGAGTTCGCCAATATTACCGTGATCAGCGGCAAGGATGGCTCAACCATCCGCCTCGGTGATATTGCCAGCATCAACGATGGCTTCAACGAAGACGAACTCTATTCCGAATACGACGGGCAAAAAGCCGCCTTCATCAACGTGTACCGCATCGGCGACCAGAACGCGATTACCCTTGCCAACACCATCAAAGATTATATCAGCGAACGCAATGAGAGCCTGCCTGCCGGAACCTCGCTGGATTACTGGCGTGACAATTCCAAGACCATCAAGGCACGTCTCGCCACCCTGACATCCAGCGCGATTCAAAGTGCGATACTGGTGTTTATTGTGCTGACCCTGTTCCTGCGCATTGATCTGGCATTTTGGATTATGCTGGGGATTCCGGTGAGTTTCCTCGGTGCCTTATGGCTGATGCCGGAATTGGGGGTAACGCTCAATCTGGTGAGCATGTTTGCGTTTATTCTGGTGCTGGGAATTGTGGTCGACGATGCCATTGTCACCGGGGAAAATATCTATTCGCACGTCAAACGCCATGACGACCCGCTGCGAGCAGCCGTCGAGGGCACACAGGAAATCACCATACCCGTCACTTTCGGGGTGATGACCACCGTAGCGGCGTTCTCACCGTTGCTGTTTATGGCAGGGGATCGCGGACCGATTTTCGCGCAAATCCCAATGATCGTGATTCCCGTGCTGCTTTTCTCGCTGATCCAGTCAAAATTCGTATTGCCGGTGCATTTGCGCCACTTGCACCCACGCCGCGACGACGAAATCGGCGCATTCACCCGCTTCCAGCGCAAGTTTTCTAACGGACTGGAAACGTTTGTCGAGCGCGTTTATCGCCCCTCACTAGAAACCGCGCTCAACTGGCGTTATCTGGTAATCAGTATCTTCATTGTCTTGTTTATCCTCACCCTGACCTTGCCCATGAGCGGGCGCATGAAATTCACTTTCTTCCCGCGTGTGCAAGGCGAATTTGCCACTGCCACCTTGCAAATGCAGGAAGGCACGCCGATTGACATGACCACGCGCCACATTGAGCGCATGGCGGAAGCTGCCACCAAATTACAGGCAAAATACATCGAACCGACCACGGGCGAGAGCATTATTCAACATATCCTCATCACGGTTGGCGCAACCGGTGCTTCCGGCAGGCGCGGCGAAAGTACCGGCAAATCGCATCTGGGCAGCGTCACCTTCGAGATTACTGCCCCAGAAGAACGTAGCCTAGAGATCAGCAGCACCGCCTTGACCAACGAATGGCGCAAACTGATCGGTGCTATCCCCGGCGCACAGGAGGTCAGTTTCCGTGCCGAAGTCGCCCAAGGCGGCAGCCCCTTAGCGGTGCAATTGCGCGGCAATGATTTCGTGGAAATGGCAAAAGTTGCCGATAAAATCAAGGCGAAAATGGCGGAATACGAGGGCGTTTTCGACATCAAAAACAGCTTTGAAGGCGGCAAACAGGAGGTGCAATTGCGCATCCGCCCCGAAGCCGAACAACTGGGCTTGACACTGGGTGCTATCGGTACGCAAGTGCGCCATGCGATTTTTGGCGCGGAAGCCCAGCGCATCCAGCGTGACAAATCGGAAGTCAAAGTGATGGTGCGTTACCCCAAAGAAGAACGCTATTCACTGGCGGATTTGCAAAACCTGCTGATCCGCACCACCGACGGCGCGGAAATCCCCTTGATAGAAGTCGCGGACATTACGTTAGGGCAAGGTGCGCCGAAAATTTCGCGAGTCGACCGCCAGCGGGTCATTGATGTCACTGCCGATGTCGACAAGGGGCGCATCAATATCCCCAAGGTTGTCGCCGATTTTCGCGTGTGGCTGGATGCAGAATTGCAGCAACATCCCGGCGTGGGCTATGACATGGAAGGTGAGCAAAAAGAACAGCGCGAGTCGATGGGCAGCTTGTTCATGGGGCTGGGCTTTGCCTTGCTGGCGATTTACATCCTGCTGGCGATTCCGTTGCAATCGTATGCCCAACCGCTGGTGGTCATGAGCGTGATTCCGTTCTCGATTATTGGCGCATTCGGTGGACACACCTTGATGGGCATGGATTTGAGCATCAGCAGCATGTTCGGCTTGTTGGCATTGTTTGGGGTGGCGGTGAACGATTCCCTCGTGATGGTGGATCGCATTAACCACAAACTCAAAGAAGGTATGGCCATTGCGGAAGCAGTGCGGGAGGCAGGTGCGACCCGTTTCCGCCCGATTTTGCTGACCTCACTCACCACGTTTGCCGGAATGACCCCGCTGTTGCTGGACAAGACCACACAAGCGCAATTCCTGATTCCAATGGCTGTGTCTCTGGGTTTCGGGATTTTGTTTGCGACCTTCCTTGCCTTGTATCTAGTGCCTGCGTTGTATCTGGTGAAAGAGGACGTGCGTGAATTGCCCGCCAAACTGTTCGGCAAGTCTCACAAAATCGCCAAAACGTCCGCCAAGGATTCAATGGTGTAATCCGGCTCAAACGGGTGTGCATCGGCTTCGCGCCGGTAATGGATGGTGGTCATGCCGAAACGCTTGGCCACCGCCAGATTTTCGCGGCGATCGTCGATGAAGGCGATGTGTTCACCCCCTACCCCGCTGGCTTTTATCAGCACTTCGTAAATCGCGGGTTCGGGCTTTTGGCACTTGACCGCACCGCTGATAATGCGCGGCTCGAAACGTTCACTGAACGCAAACCGCGCTTCCAACATGTCGCCCCATTCTGCCCCTAGATTGGAAAGAATGCCGAGGCGGTAACGCTGTGACAGCACGTAGGTTACTGCCGCCAAGTCCGCATCCAATTCAAAAAAGTTGAGAAATTGCTGGCGAATCGGCGATTCCAACGTCAAACCGATGCCTTCCCAAAACGCCACTTCGCTAATCTGCCCGCCGGTGTAAGCATCGTAATACGGCTTGACGGCGGCTTTGGTCACGGTGGGTGGTAACAACGGTAGTAGACCGTGGGTGACGAGGTGTCCGTCGGAAATCACCACACCGAATAGGTCGAAGGCGATGAGTTTGAGGGTGGGTTGCATGGGGTAACTCTCGATTATTGGTGACAACGGCTTTGGCTCTGGTTACGGAAATGTATGAAGTTTACCAAAAATCAGACAGAATCGCCGATAAACGGTATGATTCCCCCCATTGTAAAGTGAACAGGGCGTACTCACATGACTAAGGTTTTCATCAGTTACAGCCATGACTCTCAACCCCACCGCGATTTTGTACGGGGGATTACTGACCAGTTGCGCACCGACGGGCTGGATTGTTTGATTGACCAATACGTGAACGGCTTTCCGCCCGAAGGTTGGCAACGTTGGATGGAAAACCAGATTGAAGCCGCTGATTTTGTGCTGTTGGTTTGCACCGCAACCTATTTGCGGCGTTATCGCGGGCAGGAAACCAACGGCGGCAAAGGCGTTACGTTTGAGGGTGTGGTGATTTCACAAACGCTGTACGACCACTATTACCGTAATACCAAATTTGTGCCGGTATTGCCTGAGGGTGGGGATTTTGGACATGTGCCGTTGCCGTTAAAGTCATACACGGCTTACACGCTACCCCAACAATACGACAGCCTGTACCGCTACCTGACAGCACAACCTGAGTATATTGCGCCCGCCGTTGGCAGCAAACGGATTATGCCGCCAGCACAAGGGGCATCCGTCATGCCGACCTCGACACTTACACCAGCGCCGGTTAATACACTGGGCAATCTCAATGCCGAACGGCGGGCGCGTTTGCAGGAGAAGTTGCGCCTCCTGTATCAACAATACGATCTGGAAACCCGCGTCGAAGAAAAGATGCGCATTAAGGCGATTATTGACCAGACTGAAGCCGATTTGCGGGGATTGTGATGATGGAATCCCTAGTAGAAGAACGCCGCCAACGCTTACAGGAACAGTGGCGGCAGTTGTATGCCAGCCATGATTTAGAAACTCGTGTTGATGAAAAAATGCGGATCAAGGCGATTATCGACCCTAGGGAACCTCTAAAAACCCACTGATACCCACACAAATGTGAGAAAATGCTCATCTGAGCCACCGCCCCGTTACTAGCCATGCCCAAGAAAAGTGCCATCAAAACCAGTCTGTTTGCCGCCGAAGAGCGTGAACAGAAACTCGACCGCAAGGGCGACCTGCTGTCCACCCTGAACCAGCACGTCAACTTTGTCGCCTTGGCAGGAGAAATCGACCACATCGCCCCACGCCCCAGTGACAAGCGAGGAGGCCGTCCACCCTACCCAACGGAACTGATGGTACGGGTCTTGGTGTTGCAACACCTGTACAACCTGTCGGACGAGGCATTGGAATACCAATTGCTTGACCGGCTGTCGTTCCAACGGTTTTGTGGCCTGCGTCATTCCAGCACGATCCCGGATGCCAATACCTTGTGGGTATTCCGTGAACGGATCAGTGCGGCAGGTGGTGCGGATGCCCTGTTTGATGCCGTCCAACGGCAATTACAACAACACGGTTTTATTGCCCGTGGTGGTCAAATCGTTGATGCCACGCTGGTGGAAGCCCCTAAACAACATTTCCACAAAGAAGAAAAAGCGCTGTTGGAACAAGCGGCAACACCTGCTGACTGGACACCTGCCCAACGTCGCCAAAAGGATACGGAAGCAAGCTGGACGAAAAAACACGGTAAAAGTTACCACGGCTACAAACTCAGTATCAGTGCCGATCGGAAATACAAACTCATCCGCAAACACCACATCAGCACCGCCAAAGAACATGACACCAACCATTTTGAAGCGGTGCTTGACCGAGCCAACACCAGCCGTGACGTATGGGCGGACAAAGGTTACGAAGACCAATCCCGTGAACAACGCCTCAACCAAGGTAGCTGGCGGTTACACATCCAGCACAAAGCCAAGAAAGGCAAGCCGCAATCCGACTGCCAGAAGCGCCGCAACACCCGCATCGCCAGACCCCGCGCACGGGTTGAGCATGTGTTTGGGTCAATCTGTGCGATGGGAGGCAAAGCCATCCGCAGCATCGGGTTGGCACGGGCAGTATTCGGCCTCAGCATTAAGGCAACCG
Organism: Thiothrix winogradskyi; assembly: GCF_021650935.1. NCBI lineage: Bacteria > Pseudomonadati > Pseudomonadota > Gammaproteobacteria > Thiotrichales > Thiotrichaceae > Thiothrix > Thiothrix winogradskyi. Next base: position 4,012,350 of record NZ_CP091244.1, read on the forward strand.
TGTATAACTTGCGGCGGCTTTGTTCACTCAAAGAGGGCGGAGTTGTGCCCATTTGATGGAGAAATTCCCGAAAAAACAGCAAAAATGCGGAAAAACCACCTGATTGTGGCTTGGTGTGCTAAAAATTGAGATGGGTTGGTGTTTTTTTAACAAAATGTCGATAGACCAACGCTAACCGTTGCAATACGCCGGGTTTTTAGAGGTTCCCCCTATAGAAAAAGAATTGCAGGCATTGGGAGCAACCACCGCTTCTATGCCAACACCTAGCAACATCCGTATCGACCGTTTGCCCACAGTCTCAGGTGAATTCTTCGGGCGTGAAGCCGAACTAAAACTGCTAAATGATGCTTGGAAAAACGATACTACCAACATTATCCAATTCATCGCTCCCGGCGGTACGGGCAAAACCAAAATGCTACGCTACTGGCTAGATCAGGTACGCCCTGAAAAGCTGATTGCATGGTCATTCTATTCGCAAGGCGCGAGTGAAGAAAAACAGCCAAGCGCAACCCTGTTTTACAACCTTTTGTTTGACTCGCTTGATCCATCAAAAACGATCGCAGATTTTGCCAACCAGCCGGAAAAGATGGGCGAGTATTTGGCTGATTTGCTGCGCCAGCAAAACTGCCTGTTGATACTGGATGGTTTTGAGCCGCTGCAACATTCCAGTGCTGTACTGCGTGGAGAACTGAAAGACCGAACGTTGCGTGCTTTGTTGAAGTCACTGGCAGCGCACCACACCAGTCTTTGTATCATCACTACCCGTATCGCAATAAGTGAACTCAGCGGTCACTCACAGCCTGTAGTCATTTCCCATAACTTGGAAAATCTTGCTGAGCAGGATGGTGTCAAACTATTGAAATCCTTGGGTGTAACAGGCAACGACGCTGCTTTGCTTAAGGCTGTAAACGAATATGGTCGCCATGCGCTGGCATTACACTTACTGGGCAATGCGCTCACCATTTATCTGGATGGCGACATTCTCAAACGTGACACACTGGATGAGTTGTTTGGAGAAGAAGCATATACAGAAGTTGAAAGACACGCCTTCAAGGTCATGCAGGCATATAAAACATGGCTGAAAGATGAGCCAGAATTGCAACTGCTGTATTTGCTGGGTTTATTTGACCACCCGATTGAATCCGAAGTACTGGAGGTGTTATGGAAAGCACAGATCCCCGGTTTGACGGATAAGATTCCGCTCAAGGCTTGGAAGGTTGCTATTCGTGATCTACGCGAAAAACACCGTTTACTCTCAACACACGAAGACCGTTCTAATCTGCTCGACTGCCACCCGCTACTCCGCGAGTATTTCGGCAAGCAACTTCAAACCCAGCAACCTAAAGCGTGGCAGCAGGCACATAAAAAACTATACGAGTACTACAATGCCCTACCCAAAAAAACCTATCCAGATACCTTGGAAGAAATGCGCCCCTTATTCCATGCAGTAACACATGGGTGTGCCGCAGGCTTACATCAACGGGTAGTAACAGAAGTTTACTATTCACGCATTAATCGTAAAGAAAAATTTTATAATCTCCATAACCTTGGTGCCTTTAGTGACGATTTGGCTGCCATTGCCTGTTTTTTCACTAAGGTATGGCAAAAACCATCAACAAAGCTAAAAGACTTATGGCAGCTTAGCTTGATCGGTAATGCAGGGTTTTCTTTGCGGGCACTAGGTCGACTACCTGAAGCGTTAGCTCCTATGCAAGCCAGTGTTGAAATGGCTTTGCGACAAAAAAACTGGATAGAAGCTGCTAAAGGAGCCAGCAACCTCAGCGAACTGCAACTCACCCTCGGCGATGTGGCGCAAGCGGTTACGATCGGCGCACGCAGCAGCCGCTACGCCGACCAGTCAGGGGATATGTTCCTGCGTATGAGCACACGCACCACCCACGCCGATGCCCTGCATCAGGCAGGGGACACCGCCGCCGCCCTTGCCCTGTTCCGGGAAGCGGAGCAACTCCAGCAGGAACACCAGCCTGCGTACCCGCGCCTGTATTCGCTGTCAAGTTTTCGCTACTGCGACCTGCTGCTGACGCAGGGCAGCACGGCGGAGGTGCTGGAGCGGGCGGAATATAATTTAGATTGTTGGACGAATCATTTTAGCAATGGAAGTTTGCTGGATTTTTCACTGCCAAAACTCACCCTCGGACGCGCCTATCTGCAACAACTCTTGCTCCCCTCTACCTCCGGGAGAGGGGCTGGGAGTGAGGGTCTTCATTGGCTGGAACAGGCTGTCGCTGGTTTGCGTGCAGCAGGAACAATGGATTATTTACCTCGTGGTCTGCTCGCCCGCGCTGCGCTGTACCGCCACACCCGCGACTTCGACAAAGCACGAAAGGACTTGCAGGAAGTGTTCGACATCGCCGACGGCAGCGGGATGCGGCTGCATTTGACGGATTATCATTTGGAGATGGCGCGGTTGTTGGTAGAAGAGAGGAAGACCCTCACCCCAACCCCTCTCCCAGAGGTAGAGGGGCTAAGAGGCGGCGACGTATCTCCTTCTTGCTCCCCCTCTACCGCTCAGCGGGAGAGGGGGCTGGGGGGTGAGGGTCTTCAATACCACATCGCCGAAGCCGAACGCTTGATCAACGAAACCGGCTACCACCGCCGCGACAAAGAGCTTGCCGAATTAAAAGCATCCGTCTGAACAACGTAGCAAATAGGCAAACGACTCGTGGAAAATCTGCACTTGCCTAGTGTGACCCCATCAACCATACTAACCAGTATAGTTATATCAATTGGAGTAGTGACCATGCTACGCGAAGCCCCTGCCATGACCGTGCGCCAAAACCTCGGCGAACTGTTAAACGAAGTCCAATACAAGCGCGACCAAATCGTGATTACGAAAGCAGGCAAACCCGTTGCCGCCCTGATTGACATGCCATTGTTTGAACGCCTACGCCAAATGGAACAAGAATTTGAGCGCATGACCCGCCACATGCAGCAAGCCTTTCAAGATATGCAAGAAGCCGACCTCAGTGATTTGCTGGATGAGGCTATCCATTATTCACGCAACACCTATAAAGCCGCATGAGGGTTGTCGTTGATACCAACATCCTGCTCTCCGGCTTGATGTTACCCAATAGCATTCCGGGCAAAATTATGCAGGCATGGCGTGAAAACCGCTTTGAACTGGTGTTGAGCCAATTTCAACTGGATGAAATCGGACGAGTGTTAGCCTACCCCAAAATCCAGAAACGCTTGCGGTGGGATGAAACAGAAATCACTCAGTTTCTGCAACAGCTATTCCTGCGCTCGATTTATCTGGGAAATATTGCCACTGTTGCTGAAGTCCCCGCTGATGCCAACGACAATCTGATTCTATCGGCTTACATTATCGGCAAGGCGCAATACCTAGTGACGGGAGACAAAGGCATTCAAGCACTAAATGAGCAATACAGCATTCTGACTGCCAAAGAATTTGTGGAGCAATGCCACAACCAACCCTAGAAATATCCCCCTCATAAACAACCTGCTAAACTGCCCCATAACCCAACAATATCACCGCATTACCGCTATTTGAGGAGGCCATCCCATGAAGTACCTGTTACCCATCCCGCTCGCGCTGGCATTACTCGCCGGAGCCACCCACGCCGCCACGCCCGCTGGCACGCCCACCCAACTGGAAGCCGGTTTAGTGAACCCCGGCGCAATCGACAAACCCGCTTGGTTCAAAGAATCCTTCCTTGACCTGCGCGACGACATCAAAGATGCCACTACCGCGAATAAACGCACCGTGCTGTATTTCTACCAAGACGGCTGCCCGTATTGCACCAAGTTGATCCAAGAAAATTTCAGCAAAGAAGACATCACCGCCAAGACCCAGAAAAACTTCGACGTGATTGCCATCAATATGTGGGGCGACCGCAATGTGACCGACGTTGAAGGCAAAGAAACCACCGAAAAAGCCTTCGCCGCTGAATTAAAAGTGCAATACACCCCCACCATGCTCTTCTTGGACGAAGCCGGAAAAGTGGTGCTGCGCGTCAACGGCTATTACGCCCCCGACAAATTTGCCATGGCACTGGATTTTGTGTCAGGTAAACACGAAAAAGACGGCAGTTTCAAAGACTACTTCGCCAAGCTCAAAGCCGATGGCAAAGTCGCTGCCACAACTGACAAAACCTACACCCTGCCCGCCGCCTTGCCTGCGCCGTTGCGCCTGCAAGATGCTCGCAAAGACAGCAAACGCCCGCTGATGGTGGTATTCGCGCAAACCGAATGCGACACCTGCGACGAACTCTACAATGACATTTTCAAACGCAAAGAACTCGCGTATTCCCTCAGCAATCTCGATCTCGCCCAAGCCAACCCCGACGATGACACCAAAATCCAAACCCCCGATGGCAAGGAAATGACAGTGGCAGACTGGGCAAAAACGCTGGAAATCAAATACAGCCCCAGCCTGCTGTTCTTCGATACCGATGGCAAAGAAGTGTTCCGTACCGAAGCCTACTTCAAAGCGTTCCACCTGCACGGCGCAATGGATTACGTCACCTCTGGCGCGTATGACTGGATGCCCGAATTCCAACGCTACTTGCAACACCGCCGTGAAGCACTGGCTGCCCACGGCTTCCCGGCGGATTTGATGGAATAAAAGAACCCCTCACCACCTCACCCCCTCTCCCTCAAGGGGCGAGGGGGAACAAGACAAAGATATTCTCTTAGCCCCTCGCCCCTTGAGGGAGAGGGGTTGGGGTGAGGGGTTCTTCCCCTACTGCAATGACTTGCTCAAATGCCCCGCAAACGTTTCCGCAGGCATAAACCCAACCACGCGGAACTGGCGTAACTCCTCGCCATCCTTGTTAAAGAACAGGATGGCGGGTGGCCCCGGAATTTTAAAATGCTTGAGTAAGGCTTTGGTTTCCGCGTTGGTTTCCGTCACATCCGCTTTCACCAAAATCGCATTGCGCAATAATGCCTGTACTGCCGGATCAGAAAACGTGTACTTCTCCATTTCCTTGCAGGTCACGCACCAATCGGCGTAGAAATCCACCATCACCGGCTGACCTTTGCCATCTTTCACCGCCTGCTCCAAATCAGCCAAGGTTTTGACCGTGTTGAACTGCAAACTCGCACTAGCACCGCCAGCAGCGCCCTGCCCCATGCTTAAACCGCGCAAGGGTTGGAGAACATCACCTTTCCCCGTGGCACTGCCGACCATCAGCAAACCGCCATAGATCAGCAGTAAAATGCCCCAGCCTTTCCAAAACTTGCGCCAGCCGCTGGCATTTTCCGGCAAGCTACTCAGCGCACCCAAGAATATCGCCGAAATGATAAACAACGCTGCCCACAGCAACAGAATCACGGATTCGGGCAAAATACGCTCCAGCATCCAAATCGCCACTGCCAGCATCATCACCCCGAAGACCGCTTTGATCGCCTCCATCCACATGCCTGCACGCGGCAACCATTTTCCGGCGGATGTCCCCACCAGCAATAACGGAATCCCCATGCCGATACTCAAGGCAAACAACGCCATGCCCCCCAATACCGCATCACCCGTTTGCCCGATATAAATCAACGCCCCCGCTAACGGTGCAGCGACACACGGCCCAACAATCAACGCCGACAACGCGCCCATGATCGCAACGCCAGCCAAGCTACCACCTTCTTGCTTATTACTGAGATTATTCAACCGGCTTTGGATGCTAGAAGGCATTTGCAACTCGTAAAACCCGAACATCGACAAGGCTAGCAATACGAAGATCAGGCTGAACGTCCCCAATACCCACGGATTCTGGAACATGGCTTGCAAGTTTTCCCCAAACAAGCCCGCCAACACACCCGCAATCGTGTAAGTCAACGCCATCGCCAACACATACACCAAGGACAAAATAAACGCCTTGCGCCCGGTCATGTCTTTTTGCCCCACAATAATACCCGACAAAATCGGAATCATCGGGAATACGCACGGGGTAAATGCCAGCAACAACCCAAACCCTAAAAAGCCCAATAAGGTCAGCAGCACATTGCCGCTGGCAAGGGTTTGTGCGATTTCATCTTGCTCCGATAAGGTTGCATCGCCAGCACCAGAAGGGGTGGCCGTAATCGCTGTAGTGCTATCAACTGCTTTTGCCACCGGTACTGGTGGCGCTGTTTCCGCCCACGCCACAGTCGGTTGCTCACCGGCTGCGGGGGCAGGCAATGTCACTTTGAATGCTTTGAGTTCTGGGGGGTAACACAACACATTTTCCGCACAACCTTGCCAGCCGAGTTCCAGCACAAAACTGCCTGCTTTACCGGCTTCGGTGCGTTTTACAGGTAAGTGAATCGCGGCAAGATCGTGAATGGCTTCGATTTTGCCGAAGAATTCGTCTTGTTTAACTTCACCACTGGGCAACTCAGGCTCGCCCACCGTCACGCCTTGCGGATCAAACACTTTGACAAGAAATTTATCTTTATAGAGGTAATGGTCAGGAGCAACCACCCATTGAATGGTTAACTTATCACCCTCCAAGGCAGGTTGCCCTAGCGCAAATGCTTGTTCGGAGGTTAGGCTTTCATCCCCGAAATCAAAGCTGGTATCGGCAGCCATTACCGGTGGTAGCGTGAGCAACAAAGCACAAAAAACCACCAAGCAATAATTCAGATAACGCGACAATGCCGCTGGAATACCCATTTGCTGTTTCCTCCTCATCAACTATTAGCATAATGATTGGAGTGTAATGGAATTAGGGACAAATTGTCAGAACACCGAAAAATTGACGTACATCATTCCCGTAACACGCAATCCATAACATGATGGAGCGTCACTACACCACAGGAGAACCCCATGAAGCCTTACCAACATATTTTAGTGCCCGTCGATTTCACCAAAATCAGCAATACCATCGTGGCACGCGCCCACGAACTGGCAAACTTTTACCAAGCCAAGCTTACCCTGCTCAATGTGCTCGAAGATGCCTCACTCGGCAATGTCAGTTTCGGCGGCACTAACAAACTCGGAATGCCCCCCGCCATCAAACAAAATCAAACCAATCTGGCAAACGAAAAACTGCGCAAATTAGCTGACAACTTAGGTGCAGGTGCAAACGTTGCTTTAGAAGTGACCTATGCCAGCGGCAAACCCAGCGATGCCATTATCGAATTCGTTAAACAAAACGGCATTGAGTTAGTCGTCGTCGGGAACAGCGGCAAAAAAAGTGTGCTGGGCTTCATGGGTTCTACCGCTGAAGCTACCCTCAAAGGTGTTCCCTGTGATGTAATGGCAGTCCGAATCATGGATTAGCCCAAGGTTTCATGCTCGATACTGCCCTACGCATTTTCAGCATTATCTTTCCAGTCTTTGCTTGCTCTGCGTTGGGGGCAGCGTATGGTTATTTCCGCCGCCCGGATATGGCGGTGGTTAACCGCCTCAATATGGAATTTTTCGCGCCCTTCCTCGTGTTTTGGGCATTGATGGATAAGCCCTTCGATTTTCTGGCGTTCCGCGACCTCGCCATTGGTGGGGTTGCCGTGGTATTGGGTTCGGGCTTGCTGCTGTTACCGCTGGCTTGGCTATTACGCATCAACCTGAAAACCTTTTTGCCGCCAATGATGTTTAATAATTCCGGCAATATGGGTATCCCACTAATCCTGTTTGCGTTTGGGGAGTCAGCGCTGCAAGCCGCCGTGGTGCTGTTTATTATTGAAATGGTGCTGCATTTCACCGTCGGGTTTTACATCCTCAACCATCGCACGAATCCGCTGCATTTGCTGAAAATGCCGATGATTCAAGCCACGATTCTGGGTTTATTGTTTAGCAGTTTGCACATTACCTTGCCGGATGCCTTGGCGAATACGGTCAAGCTGTTGGGGCAAGTGTCGATTCCCCTGCTACTCTTTTCGCTGGGCGTGCGCCTGTTGGATGTGAATTTTCGTGATTGGAAACTCGGCACGCTTGGTGCACTCGCAGGCCCTGCTGCCGGACTCATCAGCGCATTCTTAATGGCACAATGGCTGGACTTGAGCACAACGCATTACGCCCTGCTGCTGGTGTTTGCTGCCTTACCGCCAGCCGTGTTGAATGTCCTAGTGGCAGAACAATACCAACAAGAACCCGATCGGGTCGCTTCGATTGTATTACTGGGCAATCTGGCAAGTCTGGTGATTATGCCTGTGGTATTGTGGTTCGCACTACCACATTAACCCTATGGAAACTTTCGTGCTTGAATGCCATCTGAATTAGCCATAGCATACCCAAAAAGGAGGACTACCCATGTTAAGAACTATTTTACTCACCATGCTCATCGCATTGAGCGTTTCCGTCAATCACGTATTCGCTGACAGTAAACCCGCAGAAGACAAATCCGCCGCAGATACCCCCGCCGCAGCGCCATCCACAGATGTCAGCAGTACCCCCGATAAAGCGGCTGAAAACAGCGAACCGGCTAAAGTCGAAAACCGCGACGTGGCGCAATTCTTCGATGAAACCTTCAATGATATGCAGGATGAAATCGAAACCGCCAAAGCCGATGGCAAACAAGGCTTGCTGGTGATGTTTGAAATGGATGAATGCCCATTCTGCCACCGCATGAAAACCACCGTGCTTAACCGCAGCGATATTCAGGATTACTACAAAGAAAATTTCCGCATTGTAACGGTCGACATCGAAGGCGATGTGGAATTAACTAATTTCAAAGGCGAAACCACCACCCAGAAAGATTTTGCCCTGAAAGAATTCCGGGTACGCGCCACCCCGGTGTTTCAATTCATCGGGCTGGATGGTGAACCGGTGAAAAACGGACGCTTAACCGGCGCAACCAAGGATGCGGATGAATTCATGCTGTTCGGCAAATACGTGGTCGACAAAAAGAATGAAGACGTGCCGTTCTCCAAATTCAAGCGCGAGCAAACCAGCGATGCCAAGAGTTAAGCACTTACGCCCGATCTTATGCGCCAGTGCTTTGCTATTCTCGATTGCCCATGCTGCGGAAGTGCCTGACCCACTAAGTCTGGATCAGGCGCTGAATTTTGCTGATGGTCATCCGCGTACCCAGCTTGCACCGGAAATTGCCCAACGTTACCCCGCGCCCCAGCCCGTGTATCTGGACTGCCACAACCTTGCGTACAACAACAATACCAGCCCCGATAATCAGCGTGACCGCCAACTGGCAGGGCTGGTTTCCCCTCTGGATAATCAGCGTTTGGAAATCCTCCAGCGCTTTTTCGATGTCTTGTTGGCAGATGGCAGCGCGGTGCGTGATAACGAAAACATGGCGGTGTATTTCATCCCGCTGGATCGCACCCGCACCCGCATGGAATTGAAAGAGTTTTCCGAACTCGATGTTGCGGAACTGGATGCCGAATACCAGATTGTCCGCCAGCAAGGTGCTGCCAGCATGGCGTCACAACGCCTGACCCGTTCCTTGTTGTCACAAGCCATCAATAACCCCCAGACCTTACCTAACGAGTTGAATCCACCGACACTTGGCAAATTCCCCGCTGAAATGCCAACGCTGGATGAATTGGTCGCAGCCAGTTTGCAAGGCAATAAGTGGCTGAAAGACCGCCGTGACGATGCCAAAGCCGACGAACAGGCGGTGCTCGACATGGAATTACGCCAGCAAATTCTCGAACTGCTATTGCGTCTGGATATTTTCAAGGTTGCCGAAGGGCGCTCCCAAGCGGAAATTCTCTGGCGTGACTATTATCTGGAACGCAGCCGTACCCTGTACGAACAAGAAGTCAAATCCGACATTGGCGATGCCATGACCCAACAAAGCAAAGCGCGTTTGCAAGAACAACAAATCCAGTTTTGCCAAGCACTTACCCTTGCGCAACTCAATGCCCTGCAAGGCAAACCCGTCTGGCCACTGCCGCAACCTGCTAAACAAGAGGAAAAGCCCGAATGAGATCGACCCCGCTAAGCCTCCGGTTACTTTTGCCCGCCCTATTAGTGTGCAGCCTGCCCGCTCAGGCTTTGGAACTCAAAGGGCGTTTGGAATGGATGCACAAAGTTGACATGCGCGTCATTGAAAACGGCATTGTCGAAAAAGTGAATGTCACCACAGGGCAACACGTCAATGCTGGTGATGTCTTGGTGCGCATGGATCAACGCAAGCAAAAAGCCACGCTGCTGGAAGCTAAAGCCCGCGTTGCCCGCGCAACATTAAGCATGGACGATGCTGCTCGCGATATGGCACGTACCCAAGAGCTGTTTGACCGTGGCTTAATTGCCGAAGAAGAGTTGAAAGATGGCGAATTGAAACAAGCCGTGGCACAAACCGAAATGGAATCCGCCAAAGCCGCTGAAGAAGCCGCACAAGTCGCCTTGGAACACACCGAACTCAAAGCCCCGTTTTCCGGCATTATTGCTGCGAATACTGCTTGGCAAGGCGCAGTGATTTTCGCAGGCAAACAAGACCAGCCGCTGATTACCTTAGCACCCGATGATCAGATGGTCGCACGGGTATTGGTCACAGCCGATGTGTTGCGCCGCCATGCGGTCGGGCAAAGCGCACAAGTACTGGTGAATGGCAGCTCGCGCAATGGCAAAATCTACCGCCAAGGCGTGGAAGCCGTGCGGATTGAACCGGAAGGTGCTATTTACGAGTTGGATATTATCTTCAAACCCAATAACAAAGAATTGTTGCGACCCTCAGAATCAGTCAGGGTGGTATTGCCATAAAAAAAGGGCTACGGATGTAGCCCTCTTTTTTCAGCAACAATACGTGCTTACCTAATTAGTTAGCTGGTGGTGCTGACGGTGGCGCTGGAATACCCGCTGGTGGTGCTGGCGGCGGCGGTGGCATATCCACTGCTGGTGCTGCTGGTGCTGCTGGTACTGCCGCTGCCTCAGCAGCAGGCGCTGCTGCCGCTGGTGCTGACTCTGTTGCTGGTGCAGCAGCCGGAGCCGTTACCGCAACAGTGGTTGCTGCTTGACGCGCCGCCGCTGCCTTACGCTGCTCTTCTACCTTCTTGAAAAATGCATCGGCTTGCGCCCGTTGCATCAACATTTGCTGATAAATCTGCTCAAAACTAGGCGCTTGCGGCATCATCGGTGCAGCACCGTAACCTGGCATCATCGGCATTTGAGCACCTTGCATCGGCATCATCGGCATTTGACCGCCCTGCATTGGCATGGATGGCATCTGAGCACCCTGCATTGGCATACCACCAGCGCCACCCCACGGGTTGCCACCGCCTTGTGAGGAATTGCCAGTGCCATACATATTGTTGTAAGCATTGCCATAACCATAGCCAGTCCCTTGCAGGTTGCTAGCACCATCACCGCGCCCGCTGCCAGCCATGTCGCTTGCCATATCGGTTTTGCCTTTGCCTTTCAGCGTAATGGTGAAATCGACTTCGCCATCGGAATCCGCTTTACCACGCCCAAAACCGGAAGCATCGCTTGCACCACTGCCATAACCTTGACCAGAACCGCTGGTGTTACCTTGACCGCTACCATAGCCTTGACCTGCGCCAGTACCTTTGTCAAAACCATCCATAAAATCAGCAGAAACCAAACCGGAAATGGCAAGCCCTGCGATGAAAAGTGCTGTTTTAGTGTATTTCATGAAATCGTCCTCTCCTCTCGTGGTGATTGGTTATCCTTGCTCTTGCAGGGATAAACGACTGCTGCACCAGCCCCTAGCGCTTGATACAGTGTCTGCATAATGCTTTATTTGTAAGGCGATGTATACCCATAGCAGGCTACTGTGACGTTAACTTCTTTGGAGCTATGGTGCTGGATGGGGGCTTGAAAATCGAAAGCGGCGGTTCCTTGCTAGAACTGATGGATTAACCTTTTTTGTTTAGCGCAACAACAGTGTTGGAATCGTGGATGCCCGCAACAAACCATTAGTCGTGCTGCCAAACAGCCAGCTACGCAACGGCGAATGCGTGTACGAACCCATAATCAGCATATCAATGCTGCGTTCCCTCACCTGACTAGCAATCACCGTTTCCGGGTCGCCGGAAAGCAACGCGGCATGGGTTTCAAACCCCGCCGCTTCCAGCGTGGTTTTCGCCCACTCCAACTGCTTGCGCAAACCTTTGCCCGGTTCGCCGGAAGTAATCACATGAATCGGCAAACCCACAAACAACGAGCAAGCCGCAATCAGCTCCACGCCTTTACGCGACACGCTGCCACCGTCAAACGCCATCATCACCTGTTGCGGCACTTTGAAATCGTCGGTAATCGTCAGGATCGGGCGGTGCAAGGCACGCACCACGTTTTCAACATTGCGCCCCAAATCGCGCTGGGTGGTTTCCGCCGATTGTCCGCGTCGACCGAGGATGAACATGCGCACCCCCTCCTCTTGCTCGATCAAGGTATCCACCAGCGTACCGTGACGCTGGCGCACGTCGGGGGCTTCCACCCCGGCGGCAATGGCACGTTCCCGCAAACGGTTGAGGAACAGCCGCCCGCTTTCCCGCGCTTGCTTGCTAAAATCCTCATCCTCTTTGGATAGCTTATCCATCAACACTTTTTGCGCATCGAAACCAATCGCGCCGCTGTGGTCAGTATTATGGCGCGAACGCTCTGGGTGGCGGTCAAGAATGTGCAGAAATTCCAACGGCAGTTCCATGCGGGTAGCCACCCACGCGGCATAATCCGCCACATGGTCGGCGTAGTGTGACTGGTCAACGCAAGCGAGAATCTTGTTTTCAGATTTCATGGGGTTGCTCCTTAATGACCAGTCAACAGGTCGTCGCCGCCTGCTTTGTCGTGCGTTCCGAAACGGTCAATCAGGGTGGCACTGGCTTCATTCAAACCGACCACTTCCACTTCCGTGCCTTCGCGGCGGAATTTCACCACCACCTTGTCGAGCGCACCCACCGCAGTTAAATCCCAGAAATGCGCACGGCTGACATCAATCTGCACTTTTTCCAGCACATCTTTGAAATCGAACGACGCAATAAACGCATCGGATGACGCAAAAAATACCTGACCCACCACTTCATAAACACGCATCCGCCCTTCGTCTTCCGAACGTGAACGCACGTACATATAACGCCCGATCTTGTTGGCAAAGAAGAAACCGGACAGCAACACCCCGACCAGTACACCTTGCGCCAGATCGTGGGTTGCCACCACCACGGCTACCGTGGCAATCATCACCGTATTGAAACTTTTCGGGTGTTCGCGCAGTTTGCGCACCGAATCCCAGTTAAACGTGCCAATCGACACCATGATCATCACCGCCACCAGTGCCGCCATTGGAATTTGCGCCACCCAATCACCAATGAACACAATCATTAACAACAGGAATACGCCCGCCGCCAAGGTAGACAAGCGCCCGCGTCCGCCGGATTTTACATTGATTACCGATTGCCCGATCATCGCGCAGCCCGCCATGCCACCGAGGAAACCAGAGGCAATATTCGCCACCCCTTGCCCCATGCACTCGCGCTTTTTATTACTGGTGGAATCGGTTAAATCATCCACAATCGTTGCTGTCATCAACGACTCCAACAAGCCGACCACTGCCAAGGTCAGTGACACGGGGAAAATGATCGCGAGGGTTTCAAAATTCAACGGCACATCCGGCAACAGGAATATCGGCAAACTATCCGGCAATTCCCCCATATCGCCCACAGTACGAATATCCAGCCCCAGCGTAATCGCCACTATCGTCAGCACCACAATCGCCACCAGCGGCGACGGAATGGCTTTGGTCACATAGGGCAACAGGTAAATAATCCCCAAACCCGCCGCGACCATCACATACACTGTCCAGCCCATGCCGATCAGTTCCGGCAATTGCGCCATGAATATCAAAATCGCCAGCGCATTCACAAAGCCGACAATCACCGCCCGTGACACAAAACGCATCAACAAATCCAGTCGGATCAACCCGGCGATAATCTGCAATAACCCCGTGAGCAAGGTTGCCGCCAGCAAGTATTGCAAACCGTGCTCTTTAACCAGCATCACCATGACCAGCGCCATCGCACCCGTCGCGGCGGAAATCATCCCCGGACGACCACCCGCAAATGCAATCACGACAGCGATACAAAACGAGGCATACAGCCCCACTTTCGGGTCAACGCCCGCAATAATTGAAAAGGCGATGGCTTCGGGAATGAGCGCTAAAGCGACGACGAGTCCGGCAAGCAGGTCATTTTTGACATTGCCGAGCCAATCCTGTTGGAGAGATTTCATGGTTTCAGTTCCATTGCCAGAATCGGCAAAACGCGGGTTAATCGTGAGAAGGTGCGAATTATAGGTGGCTACGAAGGCAAAGGAAAGCTGCCCGAACATTGCCACAAAATCAGTACCCGCGCTTTCCTGCAATTTTTGGAGCAACAAAGTCTGCTGGCTTCAGCCGCTGACATTGAGCGTAAAGCCATACAAGCGGGACGGGCGTTTTCGCAACTGCGGTTTCCACTAACATGACGGTAGCTCCGCCGCCGTCACCAGCCGATAACTGGTACTCCGCCCCTTCGCCGGATTCTGCACCAACACGCCCCACGCCAGCAACGCTGAAATATCGCGCAAAGCCGTATCATTCGAGCATTTCGCCAAGGTCGCGTATTTTGATGTGTTCAAATACCCCTCGAAATCACCCAACATCCGGTTCAACACCACCCGCTGCCGCGCATTCACCGCATAAGGATGCAAGCACTCCCACACCTTAGCTTTGTGCAACACCGCGCCCAACGCCTCCCCAGCACTCACAATTGCCCGCTCCAGACACCCCAAAAACCAGCCAAGCCATGGCGTAATATCCAGCGAACCGCGTTGCTGGCGTTCCAATTGCTCATAGTAGTGTTTGCGTTCGGCTTCAATTTGCGCCGACATGCTGTAAAACCGCTGCGGCGTTTGATCCGCTCGTGCCAACGCCATATCCGCAATCGCTCTGGCAATGCGCCCGTTACCATCCTCAAACGGGTGCAAGGTGATAAACCAAAAATGCGCCACACCCGCTTTCAGCACCGGGTCAAGCCCGCCATCAGCCGCGAACCAATCCAAAAACGCCGCCATTTCATCTGGCAAACGGGTGGCTTCTGGTGCTTCAAAATGCACCCGTGTACGCCCGTAGCCACCGGATATAACCTGCATCGCCCCCGCCGAAGGCGGTCGCCACATGCCCACCATAATCGGGGTCATGCCACTGAACCCGCTCGGAAACAAAGCGCAATGCCATGCGCATAAACGTTCTTCGGTCAACGCTTGTGGGTAAGCCTGCGTCGCATCCAGCATCACTTCGACAATACCCTCCACGTGGCGGCTGGCAGGCAAATGCCCGCCCTGATCCATCCCCAATTTGCGGGCAATCGACGAACGGACTTCCTCTCGGTTCAGTCGCTCACCTTCAATGGCAGACGATTTCACCACGTCATTAGTCAGCGCATTCAAACTGGCTTCCATCTGGAATGAAAAGCCCAACGCCTCCATGCGCCCCAGCAACCGCCCTTGTTGGTGGCGCACCGATGCCAACGGGGTGCTTAAGGCTTTGTCATCCCAGTAAAAACGAGGCCAGTCAGGTTGTTCATGTATCCATTTCATCGTAATCACCGCAGCTATTGCAGTGTTTATAGAACCTAATCGCCGCAAACGCAAGCCTAATCACCGCATAATTTGCGGTGATTAACCCCACTATTCACCGCAACATCCTTGACCTGAATCAATGTCACCCGCGTCGCCATGCCCTACCCTTGCGCCATGCTTGACTTCAAAGGGTATGACAATGGCTTACACTGAACTTTACGCTGCGGATTGGAATGCGTTGCCGAACGTGGCGATGCCGTTTATGAACACGGTGCACAGCGATGAATTGGCGCTGGTGTCGCGCTTGCTGACAGACCTCGAAAACGCCACCGCGCCCGCCAGCATCGACACACAAATCGCGGCGTGGGTCGAACACACGAGGGCGCATTTTGCTCGCGAAGAACGCTTGATGCACGAATACGATTTCTTCGCCACGCCCTGCCACCAAGGTGAACACGAAGCGGCGTTGCTGCAATTGCTGGGTGTGCAACAGCAATGGTTACGCGAGCGCGATACCGCGATGTTGCAGGATTACATCCAGCATTGGCGCGAATGGCTGCAACAACACATCAGCACGATGGATTTTGTGACGGCACAATTCCTCAGCCAGTTGAATGTGCAGGTGGAGCTGTAACAAAACAACCTCTTACTCCCCCTCTACCTCTGGGAGAGGGGGCTGGGGGTGAGGGTCTTCAACTCCCCAATATCATCCAACACCGCCTGAATGACTGTCTCAGACACGCAACAAATCCAGTTGTCGCTTGCAGGACAAGCCCTAATCAGTTGTCCCCTTCCGGTATCAGGCCAGCGGGGGGCGATAGGTACTCAACGTGTTCCGGCTGAATAGTGATCTGGATACTGCTTTGCCCAAGCACCTTGCCACTGCCATCCAGTAAGCGCACAACTGGTTGGAATGTGCCCGTTTTGGAGTATTTTTGCATGATGGATGAGCGCCATTCGCCAGAGGGTTGTTTGCTGCCATGATTGGCGGGGTGGCGGTATAGCTTGCTGCCATCGCCAAAATCCCATTCAATGACGGAATCATCTTCCACGCTCCGGTAGAGGTACACAAATGTGTGCTCGACCTCGGCGTAGTCCATATCCAGCAGTTTGAGGTTCACCGTTGAAGCACCTTCCAGTTGGATGACTTCACCGCTTGTTGTATCTGTCGGGTTTGTTTCAGGAACATCACCAATGACGGTGATTTGTTTTTCCACGCTGGCGGTTTGCCCGATATTGTCCTTAATCTTGAAGGTAACGATAGTTTTGCCGGGTTCGTCGGGAGCCTGCCAATAGGCGAATGCACCAGTGGACAGTGCCAGCCCTTCGATATTGGTTGTGATGTAGTCGGGAATCCCGCCGCTGACACTGATTTCATAGGTTTCGTGTGCGCCAGCTTTGACGGTATCCGGGCCATCGACAGCCAGTTTGCCAAGCGGGCTGGCGTTGTTGATCAGCTTGTTGATGAACGCTTGTAAGGCTTCGACTTTTTCCAGCGTGGTTTTGAGTTCGGGGTAATCGCGCAGGGATTTTTTCAGGATTTGCTGGGCATCTTCCACATAGGTCAGTGCCTGCATCAGGTTGCGCCCCTGACGAACCCTCTGGAAGCCTTCCATGTAAGGAATGCGTGCTTCGGCAATGATCGCGTTGGCTTGTTGCAGTCGCCCGGCATTGTCGATGTTGTGTTCCAGCTCCTGCATTTTTTCGTACAGACCATCGCCGGGCATCTGGTGTTTGAAGTAAAACTTTTGCACCTTGGCGAGGTAGTTGCTGGCTTTTTGCAGTTCACCTGCCTTGATCAGTTCGTCGACCCTTATCATGCCACGGATGACATCCATGCGCAGTTCGATGTCAGCCCAGCGTTCTTTTTCGGCCGCATTAGCACGATCCTGTTGCAGCAGGATGATTTCGGCAACCAGCTCGTTCACTTTGCCAGCCGACCAACTGAGTACCAGCCCGTGCAGGAAACCGCCGCCCAGTGCCTGAATGGCGAGGCCGCCGCTGGCCTCCAGCCCGTAACCAACCGCAGTGCCGGTCGCTTTCGCGGCTTTTTCTTCGGCACTGTCTGCGCTGACGACGATATTGTAGGCATCCCAAAGCACAAAGCCGCCATCAACAGCGGTGCCAATGTGTTCACGGATGGGTTGCCATGCGCCTTTGAGTTTGTCGGCTACCAGTTTACGGGCAGCTTGCGCCCGACTGGGTGGCAATTGCTTGATGGCATCCGTGAGCTTTTCGGTGAGTTGGGCAGGAACTTTGCCCTTGTTCGCGACGATTGCGTCGATTTCACTGAAGGTATTCAGCGTTTGTTTGCCTGCCTGATCGATGCCGTCGTCACTCAGTCCGATCAGTTTTTTCAGGCTGTTTTCGCTGGCACCATGCAGGCTGGAACTGCTTTCGTCCAGTACAACCTGGGCAAACGCCTGTACCCGTTTGTTCTGTACGAGTTGTTTCAATTTGTCAGCCCCTGATTGGGACATGCGCTTGATGCCTTCGACAAATTGATCCGCTGCCTGGGGATTGTTTTCCAGCGTCAGCAGGGCTTCCCTGATCTGTTCCATGGCTTTTTGTTTGAGTTCGAGGTTGTCCAGTTCGGCAATATAGGTGGCGGCCTTGGCGAGTTTCTTGGTAATGGCCTTGTTGGTGTCGCGCACCACTACCTGTTTGGCGTATTCAAGCTCACTTTTGCTTTCTATGGCAAAAGCCGGTTGCAGGATACTGGGTGCAATACACAGTAACGGGATGATCCAGTTAAGTTTATTCATGACTTTCCAGCTCCCATTCAGCCAGACGGGAACCCAGTTTGGCAGCTTGTGTGCGCAGGGTGTTGGCCTTGTTGTTGTTCTGTTTGATCCATAAGCCTGATTCGTATTCGTCAGCCAGCGCAACCATGGCGTTGGCATCGCCTGCATTGGCGGCTTGCTTGAGCAGTTCAATGGCGCGGTATGGGTCAGCCTGCCCGCTGTAGCTGGATTGATAAGTAAGCGCGAGTATTTCCATGGCTTGCGGGTTGCCTGCTTGCGCCTGTTTTTCCAGGGCAGTTCTATCTGCTGGCGCTGATTGGGGCGCTGTTGTGGGGTCTTCATCAATGCTGACAATGCCTTCAATACCGCTGGTGTCGAGGCTGCCCGCTTCGCTTGCCGTCTGGGGTTCAGGGGGAGTGCGTGCGGAATTGCTCAGCGTCATGTAGCGGATGTGAGCCTGTTTGTATGCCTCCAGTGCCTGAAGTACATCACCCGCACCGGCATCAGTAGTGACCAGTTTAGTGTAGCGCTCGAAGGCTGCATCATAGACCGCTTTGGCTTCATCCAGATCCGAAGCCAGCACAGGGGGAATGGCGAAAGCGCCCAATAGGATGATGGAAGTCAGAAGATTGCTGCGCAACATGCTTATGCCCTCGCTGGTTTGCTGTTGATCTTGTCGCGGTCGGCCGCCCCAGTCAGCAGGTGTTCCCTGACCGTGCTGGCAACTTCCGGGTATTGCGCGGGTGTGCAATGCAGACGTGCGACAGAACGCCAGCCGTTGAACAGGGTGATGGTGTGTGCAGCGGGGTAGTAGGCCGCTTTATGCAGGTCTCGCCAGTGGTAGAAAGTCGTTTCCCTCGATTTTGCCAGCAGGCTGGCTCCTGCAACCGTGGGGTTGGCACTGAGCAGGCCGAGCACGATGCCCGTCCGGTTAGCCCAGCGGGAGCGTTTGCCGAGGATTTCTGAAGTAACGCCCTTGCTGTTGAGGGTGTAACGTACTGGCATACGGTTGACGTAAAACACCAGCATAATGAACATCAGGCTAAGTGCGATGAGCGGTACAACGACGGCGAATACTTGTGCCATTTGCCAGCCGAGTCCCATTTCCCCGGTTAACAGGCCGAGCAATGAAAACAGCACGACAATGAGCGCGTAGGTGATGCTCATGATCTTGAGAAGATCAAACAGGACAAAACGATTGGTCAGCAGGGCAACATTATGTTCCCAACGGCGTTCTGGGGTCGGCTGATTGTTCATGTTATTAAACCTCTAGCGGATCAGCCTAACACCGTCATTGCGATTTGATGATGACGAATATCAAAGTCCGTTATGAATGTTTCAGCCTGTGCCAATTCAACCCCGAACAGTTGTACCTCGTTCAAGATGGATCTTCCGTAGGGGCGTATTGCATACGCCCTCTTCAAAATCCCTCCACCCAACACCTCTCCACCCACCACGCCGATTTCCTTGGCAGAACCCGCCCCCCCGCCGCCAGCAGCAACGCCTGATCCCCGACTATTGCCGCCTACAAGTCATGCTACCGTATGGCGTTACAGGAAGTGCGGCGCAAGGGCTTGAAACCGTTTTGCGTCACCATTGACGACAAGGCGGAAGATTACTTGCCGCGTTTGTTTGGGCAAAACGGCTGGGTGCCCGACATGGAAGAAATTGCGGTATTGAAGCTGATCGGCACGCGCAACAGCACGATTTCGTGGATGATTTTGCAGGAATCCCTCGGCTTGGGGCTGGTGGGTTTCATTATCGGCAAAACGGTGGCGACCTTGTGGACACCTGTTTTCCCCAAATACGTCTTGCTGTTACCGCTGGATGCTGTGCTAGGGCTGCTGGTGATCGTGGTGGTGTGTACGCTGGCGAGCGTCATGGCGATTCGCGCCGCGTTAAAATTTGATCCCGCTGAAGCCATAGGAGGCTGAATATGGCAAATAACACCACTCCGGCGATTGAACTGCGCGGCTTGTGCAAACGCTACGGCAGCGGCGACACGGCGGTGGACGCGCTCAAGGGCGTGGATATGCGCATTGCCCCCGGCGAAGTCGTCGGGCTGGTTGGCTCCAGCGGTTCGGGCAAAAGTACCTTGCTGAAATGTCTGGGCGCAGTCATTGACCCGACCGCAGGGCAAATTACGCCGCGACCGCATCGGCTTTGTGTTCCAAGCTCCGTACCTGATCCCGTTTCTGGACGTGACCGACAATGCGGCACTGTTGCCGATGCTGGCGGGCAAATCCAACAAGGAAGCCCGCCGTCGTGCGTTGGAATTACTCGAAGCCCTCGACGTAGCCCATCGCGCTAAATCCAATCCGGCACTGCTCTCCGGTGGCGAACAACAGCGCGTGTCGATTGCGCGGGCACTGGCAAATAATCCGCCGGTGATTCTTACCGACGAACCCACTGCGCCGCTGGATGGCGAACGGGCATTAGCAGTGGTAAAAATCCTCAACGACATGGCGCAACAGCATCAAACCGCGATTATTGTGGTCACGCATGATGAGAAGATCATTCCGACCTTTAAGCGGCTGTATCATATCCGCGATGGCAAGACGTATGAGGAAAGTGTGGGTTAACGCGGCACAAAAACGGCAGCCTCCCCTTGCTGCTTCGCCACTTCCCGCAAACCCTGCACCGCCTGTTCCAACACCATGCTCTCGGCTTTTTGCGGATAAACCATGTACGCCGGATGATCGTATTCCGGCGCACCCAACACCCGAAACAATTGCCCCGTCATCAAAAACGGCTGTGCCAAACGCACCGGCAAAAAACAGCAACCACCATTCGCCAGCACCAGTTGTATCGCTAACCAGCCGATATTCGCCACCAACGCAGGCGTTTCCATTTGCGGGAAACTTTGGCGGTGTTGCGCATGAAAACTTGCGCCCCAATCAACATGGACATAACCCGACCCCGGTTCGTGAACATCGGGGCGACTACTGACCAGAATCAAGCGTTCGTCAAACAAATGCTCAACGATTAACCCCGGCTGATGACTGGGCGTGTACATCAAACCCATGTCGAGCGTGCCTTCAATCAAACGGCGCATCAGGTCATCTTCAAAGCCGATTTCCGTGCGCATCGCCACATCGGGATTGGTGCGACGCATCCACCCGACCCATTGCGGCAAAAAACCTTCCCACAAGGCAATGCGCCCACCGACACGCAGTGTGGCGCGGTAACGGCTGGATGAACCGACATCGTGAATTGCTTGTTCTGCGGTAAATACCAGCCGTTTGGCATATTCCAGAAAACGCCGTCCCGCCGGAGTCAAGCTCGCGCCGGAACGGTTGCGCACGAATAGCCGCACATTCAAGGTTTCCTCCAGTCGTTGAATCCGTGCACTGACGGTGGATTGTGTGAGGTGTAGCTGGCTGGCAGCCGCAATAAAACTGCCATGAGCAGCAATGGCAAGGAAGGTACGGGCTTGTTCTGTATCCATGTGTAAATCCTTTATATCGACAATTTCGATATTAGACAGCAAAAAATATCGTTATGTAAGGGTTAAAGCCTATCGCTATACTTAAACCCGATCATTTTAGTAGGAAAAAGATGTACACCATGTCCACAGAAATAAACGTTGAACGCGATGCCGAAGGCTATCTCGTTAACCCCGAAGATTGGAACCCAGAGATTGCCCACGCATTTGCCGCTGAGGAAAACATCGTATTAACCGATGCGTATTGGGTTGTGTTGAACTTCGTGCGCGATTCGTGGGGCGAGAACCAAATCACGCCCGACATTCGCCACGTCACTGATTTCATGGCAAAACAGCAAGGCATCGACAAAAAAGCAGCCAAGCAACAATTGTTCCAGTTGTTCCCGTATGGCTATGTAAAACAGACCTGCAAGATTGCGGGAATGCAACGTCCGCGTGGCTGGAGTACGGGTTAACTACATGACGCAATCCACTCCAAACGGTAACGCCCTGCGCTGGCTGGAAGGCTTGCCACCGGGCTATTTCGCGGTAGCGATGGCGAGCGGCATTTTAAGCATTGCCTTCGATATGATCGGGCAAAATATGTTGGCAGAGGGGCTATTTGTCGCCGCTTTACTGGCATGGGTTACGATGCTGGGCTTGAGCGCGTGGCGTTTGTGGCGTTTCCCACAGGCGGTGAAAATCGACTTGTTGAATATCCGTCGGGTATTTGCATTTTTTACGCTGGTGGTATCGACCAATGTGGTGGGCATTTTGCTGCATCAACACGGTTATCCGCAGTTAGCCTTGGCTTGCTGGGCGTTTGCCTTTGTGGTGTGGTCGTTGCTGTTGTACCTGAGTTTTAGTGTGCTGACATTTTTGACGCATCCGCACACCGTGAATGTGGTGCATGGCGACTGGCTGACTTCGATTATTGCCACGCAATCACTGGTATTGCTGGGGGTAATGGTTGCGCCGGATTTGGGCATTTACACCGATTACATGCTGGTGGAAGTGCATTTGCTGTGGCTGCTGGGGCTGGTGTTATATGGGATTTTTGTCACCTTATTTTGTTACCGGATCTTCTTCCAACGGTTTCAGCCGGAAGACACTTCGCCGTTGTTGTGGGTCATTATGGGTGCAGCGGCGGCAGGGGTGAATGCCGGAACGGTGTTATTGCAAACCTCGACAACCTTGAGCTTTTTGCAAGCCTTGCACCCGTTTATTGATGGCGTGGCGATGCTGTTGTGGTCATGGGCAACTTGGTGGATTCCGATGCTGGTGATTTTTGGTGTGTGGAAACACGGAGTGAAGCGTTACCCGCTGCGCTACGAACCGGCGATGTGGAGCATGGTGTTTCCGCTGGGGATGTACGCGGTTGCCAGTTACCGGCTGGGTTTGGCGGCGGAGTTTCCACCGTTGCAGTGGATTTCACTGCTGATCGTGTGGGTGGGTTTTGCGGTGTGGTGTTTGGTATTGCTGGGGTTAGTTTTATTCATGTTTTTTAGTCACAAGGAAAGCTCACAATGAGAGATGTTTTTAAGCGTATTGGTGGTAAAGCGGCAGTGGATGCAGCGGTTGATCGTTTTTACGAATACATGCTGACAGATGATCGCGTCAAACACTTTTTCGCGAATATCAATATGGAAAAGCAACGCCAACACCAGAAGGATTTCATTGCCTTTGCGTTGGGCGCAGAGGGCGGTTACGCGGGTAAGGACATGCGTTCCGCTCACCAGCACATGGTCGATCACATGGGGCTTTCTGATGTGCATTTCGATGCCACAGTGGAAAATCTGGTCAAAGCCTTGCGTGATTTGAATGTGCCGGAAGACGTTATCGCGGACGCGGGTGCAATTGTAGAAAGTACCCGTACTGACGTGTTGTGTCGGTAAATTAAAACGGGTGCAGGTGGTGCAATGCGCCATCCGCACCTAAGAAATAACGATTATCCTAGTGTTTCCATCAATTTTACTCTCGACTCGTGTTATCTAATCATCCGCCGTATCATGTTAGTAAGTACTCGCTAACATAAACATTGGAATACCTGCCATGAATGCAGCCACCGTTTCCCTACGCCAACCAGCCGAAGCCCGCCAAGCCGAAATGGTGCAAGCTGTGCTGTGTCTGGCAGCACAACAAGAACCCGCCAGCATTACCACCACCGACATTGCCAAAGCGGTCGGCTTGAGCCAAGGCGCGGTTTTCCGTCACTTTCCCAATAAACAGGCGATCTGGTTGAACGTGGCGCAATGGCTGGAAGCTACCCTGCTACCCTTGGTGCAAACAGCGGCGCAGTCATCCCCCGACCCGCTGACTAGTCTGGACAATATTTTCCGCGCCCACCTGCAATTTGTGCAGGAAAACCCCGGCGTGCCGCGCTTCATTTTCCACGAATTGCAGCAACCTGCCGCTTCCCCCGTCAAGCAGCAAGTTGCGGCGATGTTGCAAACCTACAGCGGCATTCTGATCCGCGTACTCCAGCAAGCCAAAACCGCCGGGCAAGTCTCGCCAAGTCTGGATGAACGCAGTGCTGCCACCTTATTCATCGGCTCGATTCAGGGCTTGGTGATGCAAGCCATGTTGCTGGGTTCAAGCACCAGCATTCAGCCCATGATGGCAGGCGTGTGGGCATTGTATTTAAGTGCTATCCGTCAGGAGGTTGCGCCATGACATCGCCGTTATTGAAAAAAATCCTGTTACCGCTGATTGTCGTGGTGGTGCTGGGCGGTTTTGGCTGGGTCGTGACCCAACAAGGGCCAATGGCAGCCACCCGCATCACGGTAGCGACGGTGACAAACCAAGCCATCAGTGCCAGCGTGTTTGGCATTGGCACGGTGGAAGCGCGTTACAACTACCGCATCGGCCCCACCGCTGCGGGGCGCGTCCAGCAAGTGTTAGTCGATGTCGGTGATAGCGTGCAAGCGGGGCAAACCTTGGCAATCATGGATGCGGTTGACCTCGATTCCCGCATTCAAGCCGCTGGTTTAGCCGCCGAACGCGCCACTGCCAGCATCGCCAGTGCCAACGCGCAAACCAAGGAAGCGAACGCCCGTTTCACCCTTGCCCAGCACGAAGCCCAGCGTCAGCAAACCCTTGCCGCCAAATCCCTCATCAGCCAAAGCAGCAGCGATGCCCGCCAGCAAGATTTAGCTGTTACCCAAGCCGCAGTGGAAGCCAGCCATGCCGCCGCCGCTGTCGCCAAAAAAGAACAGCAACGCCTACAAGCCGAACAGCAAGCCTTGCGCCAGCAACAAGCCAATCTCACCCTGACCGCGCCCGTGGCAGGCATGATCACCACCCGCGATGCCGAACCGGGCACAACGCTGGTTGCAGGTCAGGCGGTTCTCACCCTTGCTGACCCGCACAGTTATTGGGTCAAAGCCCGCATCGACCAAAGCCTTGCCTTGGGTTTACAAGCGGGGCAAACGGCAAGCATCACGCTGCGTTCTGCCCCGCAACAAGCTTTACCCGGCAAGCTGGTACGCATCGAACCGTTAAGCGATAGCGTCACCGAAGAACGCCTTGTCGGCATCGCTTTCACGCCTGTACCCACCGCGTTATCCTCCGGCGAACTGGCGGAAGTCACCCTGCAAACCGGACAAAAAGATTCCGCGCTGGTGATTCCCAACGCCGCCATTCAGCAACAAACGGGGCAATCCGGCGTATGGAAACTCAACCCTGACAACAGCCTGCAATTCACCCCAGTGCAAACCGGCATCCATTCGCTCGACGGTCAAATAGAAATTCTCAGCGGCTTGCAGGCGGATGACACCATCGTGGTCTACACCAGCAGCGCCCTCAGTGCTGATAGCAAAATCAAAGTGGTAGAGAAACTATGATCAGCCTTGCCGCCCGTGACATTGCGCATTCGTGGTCAAAATACGTTCTCACCGGCATTGGCTTGGGTTTGCTGATCGGGGTCACGCTGTCGATGGCGGGGATTTTTCGCGGCATGGTGGACGACGCGCAGGTGTTATTGCGCAACAGTCAGGCGGATGTGTGGGTGGTGCAAAAAGACACCCAAGGGCCGTATGCCGAATCGTCCAGCCTGCCCGACGATGTGTACCGCAGCATATTGGGAATGCCGGGGGTACAACAGGCTGCCAACGTCACCTATTTCACCATGCAAGTGCAGCATCAGGGCAAGGATACCCGCGTGATGGTGGTCGGTTTCGAGTCGGGGCAACCGGGTGCGCCGCCGTCGCTGATTGCCGGACGGCACGTTACCCGTTCGCACTACGAAGCCGTGGCGGATGTGAAAGCCGGTTTCAAACTGGGCGAAAAAATCCGCATTCGCCGCAACGAGTACACCATTGTCGGCTTGAGCCAGCGCACCGTGTCATCCGGCGGCGACCCGATGGTGTTTATTCCGCTGGCAGATGCGCAGGCAGCACAATTCCAAAAAGACAACGACGCGATTGTGAGCGGGCGTGAACGTACCGCTGCCAACCCCGCTTTCAACCGCCCCAACGTGCCGGGTTTGCTAGAAGCGGTGCAGATGAGCCAAACCACCAGCCACAACGTCAATGCCGTGCTGGTGCAAGTGCGGGCGGGGTGGGATGCGGCGCAACTGGCGGCAGACATCCAACGCTGGAAACACTTGCAAGCCTACACCTACGCCGACATGGAAGAAATTTCGGTGAAAAAACTGATTGCCACGTCCGCCAAGCAAATCGGCTTGTTTCTGGTCATCCTCACCATTGTCAGCACCGCGATTGTGTCGTTCATCATCTACACCATGACGCTGGGCAAAATCCGCGAAATTGCGGTGTTAAAGCTGATCGGCACGCGCAACAGCACGATTTCATGGATGATTTTGCAGGAATCCCTCGGCTTGGGGCTGGTAGGTTTCATTATCGGCAAAACGGTGGCGACCTTGTGGGCACCCGTTTTCCCCAAATACGTCTTGCTGTTACCGCTGGATGCTGTGCTAGGGCTGCTGGTGATTGTGGTGGTGTGTACGCTGGCGAGCGTCATGGCGATTCGCGCCGCGTTAAAAGTTGATCCCGCTGAAGCCATAGGAGGCTAATGAAATGAACAGTAAAACCTTAGTGACCATGATTGCCGTTGCGCTGTTAGTGGGTGGCGGTGTGTATGCGTGGCTGTACCATTCCCATGAAAATAATGCCGATCATGAGGCACACGCCGCTCATGCACACGACACCGCCGCTACACCACTGGTAAACGGGCAACGCTGGGAAACCGATGAAGCCTTACGCACCAGTATGCTGCAAATTCGCGACGCAGCCAGCCAACAACAAGGTGCGGCTTTGGCAAGCACCACCAAGGCACAAGTGGATTATATGATTACCCACTGCAAACTGGATTCACAAGCGGATGCGGTGTTACACGGCATTATCAGCCAGTTATTGACGGGGGCAGATATGCTCAACAAAGCCCCTGATTCGCCCGATGGTGTGGAACGCATCCAGCACGCTTTGCAACAATACCCCGAACTGTTTAATCACCCCGGCTGGCAGCCATGAACACCACTCCGGCGATTGAACTGCGCGGCTTGTGCAAACGTTACGGCAGTGGCGACACCGCAGTCGATGCGCTCAAGGGCGTGGATATGCGCATTGCCCCCGGAGAAGTCGTCGGGCTGGTTGGTCCCAGCGGTTCGGGCAAAAGCACCTTGCTGAAATGTCTGGGCGCGGTCATTGACCCGACCGCAGGGCAGATGTTTTTGGGCGGCGAAGCCATTTTCGATGAGGTGTGGAAGGTGAAAGATTTACGCACCTTACGCCGCGACCGCATCGGTTTTGTGTTCCAAGCCCCGTACCTGATCCCGTTTCTGGACGTGACCGACAATGTGGCACTGTTGCCGATGCTGGCAGGCAAATCCAACAAAGAAGCCCGCCGCCGGGCGTTGGAATTACTCGAAGCCCTCGACGTAGCCCATCGTGCTAAATCCAATCCGGCACTGCTCTCCGGTGGTGAACAACAGCGCGTGTCGATTGCGCGGGCATTGGCAAATAATCCGCCAGTAATTCTTGCCGACGAACCCACTGCGCCACTGGATGGCGAACGGGCATTAGCGGTGGTGAAAATCCTCAACGACATGGCGCAACAGCATCAAACCGCGATTATTGTGGTCACGCATGATGAGAAGATTATTCCGACCTTTAAGCGGCTATATCATATTCGCGATGGCAAGACGTATGAGGAAAGTGTGAGCGTATGAACAACCTATTAAATGTTTTCATCAACTTTATTAGTGAGAAGGTTTCATCATGATCAAACTGGAGATTACCCCGCCCGCGTCACAGCGTCATGCGTTTACCCACCTCGGTTTCCGCCCGTTCTTTCTGGCAGCGGGTTTGTATGCGTTGGTGGGCATGTTGTTATGGACTGCCCTTTACAGCTTTAACTGGCAAGGCTTGCACAGTGCTTACCCGTCGATAACGTGGCACGCGCATGAAATGGTATTTGGGTATGCGGCGGCGGTTGCGGCGGGATTTTTGCTGACGGCTATTAAAAACTGGACGGG
Organism: Thiothrix winogradskyi; assembly: GCF_021650935.1. Lineage (NCBI taxonomy): Bacteria > Pseudomonadati > Pseudomonadota > Gammaproteobacteria > Thiotrichales > Thiotrichaceae > Thiothrix > Thiothrix winogradskyi. The sequence goes on from NZ_CP091244.1 coordinate 4,040,441, forward strand.
GCAACAAACCTTGAGTGGTACGCCATTGCTGCTGTTGGCGGGGTTGTGGTTGGCGGCGCGGGTATTGCCGTTTACGGGGTTGCCGCTGGTGTGGACAGCAGTGTTGGATGTGTTGTGGCTCACGGGTTTACTGGTCGCGGCAGCACTGCCCATTATCCGGGCGAAACAGTGGAATCAAGCGGCGATTGTGGGCAAGGTTGGCTTGCTGTTGCTGGCGAATGCGTTGTTTTATCTGGGTTTGCTGGGTATTTGGACGCAAGGAATGCAACTGGGTTTGTATGCGGGTTTTTACGTCATTGTAGCGTTGATTTTGACGATGGGGCGGCGGGTAATTCCATTTTTCATCGAACGTGGCGTGGGTTGCCCGTTTACCGCGCAGAACCATTCGTGGATTGATCGCGCCAGCCTGATTTTGTTTTTGCTGTTTATGCTGGCGGATTTGCTGGCAATGGCAAGTGGTCATCGCGGCGCAGCGTGGGCGGCGGCACTCTTGGCATTGGTGCAAGTGCCGCTGCATATTTTGCGTTTGTGGGGCTGGTATCACCCCAATATTTGGCAAAAGCCGTTGTTGTGGGTGCTGTATCTGGCGTATGGCTGGTTGATTGCGGGTTTTGCGCTGAAATTTCTGAGCGTGGCGGCGGGAATTTCACCGTTTTTGGCAGTTCATGCGTTTGCGTATGGCGGGATTGCAACCCTGACGGTGGGGATGATGGCGCGAGTGACGCTGGGGCATACCGGGCGTAATGTGGCTGAGCCGCCGTCGTTGGTCAGCGTGATCTTTGGGCTGTTACTGGTTGGTACGCTGGTGCGGGTAGTCCCCGTCTGGTTATTCCCGGAGCTTTATCCGCTGTGGATATTGAGTTCACAATTCCTGTGGATAGTCGCATTTGCGCTGTTTGTCTGGCTGTATGCACCCATGCTGGTCAAGCCGCGAGTGGACGGGCGTTATGGTTAATGATGGAAATCGTGTCATCAACGTGTCATTTTATTCCCCCCGTGCCCACTGCTACGATGCACATTACGTTAACACCACCGTGGAGTATGACTGTTGAACCATGACGCTCAAACCGCACCACAAGCCCCGACCTTGGGTGAAGCATTTTTCTACTGGCTGAAGCTGGGTTTCATCAGTTTTGGCGGCCCGATGGGGCAGATTGCGATGATGCACACTGATCTGGTGGAAAAGAAACGCTGGATTTCCGAACACCGTTTCCTGCACGCGCTGAATTTCTGCATGATTCTGCCGGGGCCGGAAGCAATCCAATTGGCGATTTACATTAGCTGGCTGATGCATGGCGTGACGGGCGCAATCATGGCGGGGGTGTTGTTCTTTATGCCTGCGTTTTTGCTGCTGTCAGTGTTGGCAGGGGTATATCTGGCGTGGGGCGATGTGCCGCTGGTGCAAGGCTTGTTCTATGGTATCAAACCGGCGGTGGTGGCAATTGTGTTGTTTGCAGCTTGGCGGATTGGTTCCAAGGCACTAAAAAACAGTGTGCTGTGGGCAATTGCTGCTGCCGCTTTTGTTGCTATTTTCGCATTTGATGTGGGTTTCCCGTGGATTGTGTTGGCAGCCGCCTTGTTGGGTGTAGTCGGTGGCAAAATCATGCCGGACAAATTCACAGGTGGTGGCGGGCATGGTGCATCCGACAAGCAATACGGTACAGCGGTGATTGATGACCACACGCCAACCCCGGCACACGCCCGTTTCTCGTGGGTGAAGCTGGGGGTAACGGTGGCAATATTCGTTGGCATCTGGGGGCTGGCAATGCTAGCTGTCGGTGGGCAACAAACCTTGAATGACATGGGCAGTTTCTTTACCAAAGCAGCATTCCTCACCATTGGCGGGGCATATGCAGTGTTGCCGTATGTGTACCAGGGCGGGGTTGAACAATACGGCTGGCTGACTGGCCCACAAATGATTGATGGTCTGGCACTGGGTGAAACCACCCCCGGTCCACTGATCATGGTCGTCACTTGGGTCGGTTATCTGGGCGGTGTCACTAAAGAAGTGTTTGCCAACCCGATTGCCGCCGGTTTTGCCGGGGCGGCGGTGGCAACGTTTTTCACTTTTTTGCCCTCCTTCCTGTTTATCCTGTCGGCGGGGCCGGTGGTGGAAAGCTCACGCAATGACCTCAAGTTTACCGCTCCCCTGACCGGTGTGACGGCTGCGGTGGTGGGTGTCATTATCAATCTGGCAGTCTTTTTCGCTTGGCATACATTTTGGCCTAAAGCGACAGATGCGACCCCATTTGTTGCCCCGTTTGAATGGTTCGCTGTGGTGGTGGCAATCGGTGCATTTGTCGCTTTGTGGAAATACAAGGTGGACGTGATGAAAGTAATCGGCGTGTGTGCCGTATTGGGTTTGGCTTATACACTGGCTATGGGAGCAATGTGAGTATGGAACGTACTATTAAACCGGAAGATTTTGCTGCGATTGCGGATACTGCGATGGTGCTGGATGTGCGCCGTCTGGAAGACCGTGCCGTTTGCCATCTGGAAAGACCCGACCCAGATTGACCAATGGATCGAAGCCATACCCCAACATTTTTTGCACTTGACCTGAGTCAAGGCTGCTAACCCATGCATTCCCCTACCCTCCTTCCGTAACAACTTTTACGGAGAGACTCATACCATGCAGGAAGTATTCACCAAAAGCATGGCAAGGAATATCTACTACGGCGGCTCGATGTTTTTCGTGCTGCTATTCCTTGTCCTGACCTTTGACACGATGCAGACATTACCAGAGCGTGACAATCGTCAGAACATCACCGCACAAGTCGCCGACGGCAAACGCCTGTGGGAGGAAAACAATTGTATCGGCTGCCATACCCTGCTGGGTGAAGGGGCGTATTTTGCCCCAGAACTGGGCAATGTTTACCAACGCTTCGGGCAAAACAAAGAAGCCATCAAAGCCTTCATCAAGAGCCGCCCGGCAGAAGGGGTTGCCGGTCGCCGCAGTATGCCGCAGTTCAATTTTACTGAGGAACAACTCGACAATATCGTCGAATTTCTCAAATACAGCAGTGAAATTGATACCAATAACTGGCCACCGAATATTCAGGGTTAAGGAGAACATATCATGCAATATCAATCCCAAGCCGTTGCAAAACTGTATTTTATCGGTGCAATCGCGCTGTTCATCGGGCAAATCCTGTTCGGGCTGATTCTCGGTCTGCAATACGTGGTCGGTGATTTTCTATTCCCGGAAATTCCATTCAACGTGGCGCGGATGGTGCATACCAACCTGCTGATTGTGTGGCTGTTGATGGGGTTCATGGGCGCTGCCTATTACCTTGTGCCGGAAGAATCCGGGCGTGAACTGTTTTCCCCGTTTCTGGCGAAACTGATGTTCTGGGTATTCCTGATCGCCGGGGCATTAACCGTGGTCGGGTATTTGGCAGTGCCTTATGCCACGCTGGCAGAGATGACCGGTAATGGTTTACTGCCCACCATGGGGCGCGAATTTCTGGAGCAGCCAACCATTACCAAAATCGGTATTGTGGTGGTGGCACTGGCATTCATTTACAACGTCGGCATGACGGTGCTGACCGGGCGTAAAACCGTGGTCAATATTGTGCTGATGACCGGCTTGGTCGGGTTGGCAGTGCTGTTTTTGTTTTCATTTTATAACCCCGATAACCTGGTGCTGGACAAGTACTACTGGTGGTGGGTGGTGCATCTGTGGGTGGAAGGCGTATGGGAATTGATCATGGCATCCATCCTTGCCTTTGTGCTGATCAAAACCACCGGGGTTGACCGTGAAGTGATCGAAAAGTGGCTGTATGTGATCATTGCAATGGCACTGATTACCGGCATTATCGGCACCGGGCATCATTATTACTGGATTGGTACGCCGGGTTACTGGTTGTGGTTGGGGTCTGTTTTCTCGGCATTAGAACCGCTACCGTTTTTTGTCATGGTATTGTTTGCTTTCAATGTGATCAACCGCCGCAAGCGCGAACACCCCAACAAAGCCACCGTGCTGTGGGCAATGGGTACAGCGGTGATGGCATTCCTCGGTGCGGGGGTATGGGGTTTCATGCACACCCTAGCCCCTGTCAATTATTACACCCACGGTACGCAATTAACGGCTGCCCACGGTCACATGGCATTCTACGGCGCGTATGCCATGGTAGTTATGACCATTATTTCCTACGCTGTGCCGATCATGCGTGGGCAACAAGCCAAAAGTAATGGCAAACAAGTCATGGAAATGTGGTCGTTCTGGCTGATGACGGTTTCAATGGTATTCATCACCCTGTTCCTGACCGGCGCAGGCATTTTGCAAACGTACCTGCAACGCTACACCGATGCGCCGCAAGCGTTTATGGTGGTGCAAGAAAAAGTTAGCCTGTTCTACTGGATGCGAGAAGTATCTGGCGTGGTGTTCTTGGTTGGAGTAATCCTGTTTGCTCTGAGTTTCCTGCCGGATCGTAAGGAACAAGAAGCGTAAGCAACTCTTTCTGTAGTATCGAGCCGTCGACTCCTTTGGTGGTAAATCTTGTAATAAAGACGGCATTCATTCCGGCTGAAGACTCCTCTCCAGTCGGATTTTTTTATGCATACGGAAAAACGCACTTGACCGAGGTCAAGGTATAACCCTACTAGCGGTAGCAGTATAGCGTTAGGTAACGATTACTTAACGCGAGAAACGGGAGGCGTTTCCATGAAACCATTGTCATTGAGTCTGCTGGTTGCGGCGATTTTGTCAGCATCCACGCTTATCCATGCCGAAACTGCGGCAGTCACCGACCCCAAAGACCCCGCAGCGGTTCACAAAGCCGAAGCCAGCGCTGCCCAAGGTAGCTACCAAAGCGCACCCTCAGCAGTTGACCCGAAATTGGCGAAAAACATGATTACTTCCGAAGGGCCACCCATGACGGTGGAGGAGTTCGATCAAGCCAAGCAAATCTTTTTCGAGCGTTGCGCTGGTTGTCACGGTGTATTGCGCAAAGGTGCAACGGGCAAACCGCTAACCCCCGATATTACACGCGCTAAAGGCACGGAATACCTGAAAACTTTCATCAACTACGGCTCACCAGCGGGGATGCCGAACTGGGGAACATCCGGTGATTTAACCCCCGAACAGGTGGATATGATGGCGCGTTATGTGCAGCATGAGCCGCCCCAACCGCCCGAATGGGGCATGAAGGAGATGAAAGATAGCTGGAAAATGGTGGTTAAACCAGAAGACCGCCCCACCAAGCAAATGAATGCCTACAACCTTGAAAACGTCTTCTCAGTGACCTTGCGCGATGCGGGGGAAATCGCCCTGATTGATGGCGACACCAAAGAAATCATCAATATTATCAAGACCGGCTATGCGGTACATATTTCGCGCTTGTCTGCCTCCGGGCGATACCTGTTCGTGATTGGGCGCGATGCCAGAATCAACCTGATCGACTTGTGGATGGAAAAACCCGATACCGTGGCTGAAATCAAAGTGGGGATGGAAGCCCGCTCGGTGGATACTTCCAAATACAAAGGCTTTGAAGATAAATTTGCCATTGCCGGTTCGTATTGGCCGCCACAGTACGTGATTATGGAAGGCGATACCCTCGAACCCAAGCAAATCGTTTCCACCCGTGGCATGGTCGTTGGCACACAGGAATACCACCCTGAACCGCGTGTGGCGGCAATTGTTGCCTCGCACGAACACCCCGAATTCATCGTCAACGTCAAGGAAACTGGCAAAGTTTTGCTGGTCAATTACGAAGACATGGATAACCTGAGTGTGACCACCATTCCCGCTGCACCCTTCTTGCATGATGGTGGTTGGGATGCGACCCACCGTTATTTCCTGACGGCAGCGAATCAGTCGGACAAGGTAGCCGTTATCGACTCGAAGGAACGCAAACTTTCGGCACTGATTGACGTGGATAAAATTCCACACCCAGGACGTGGCGCGAATTTCATCCACCCCAAATACGGTCCCGTCTGGGCAACCAGTGCGTTGGGTAATGAAAAAATCACCTTGATCGGTACTGATCCCGAAGGTCATAAAGACAATGCGTGGAAAGTTGTCGAAACGCTCAAAGGTCAAGGTGGTGGTTCACTCTTCATCAAAACGCACCCCAAATCGACCAATCTGTGGGTGGATACCGGCTTGAACCCTGATGAAAAACTCAGTCAGTCATTGGCTGTGTTTGACATCAACGACTTGGATAAAGGCTTTGAAGCCCTGCCGATTGCGGAATGGGCAGAATTGGGCGAAGGCCCTAAACGGGTGGTGCAACCCGAATACAACAAGGCGGGCGATGAAGTCTGGGTATCGGTGTGGAACGGTAAAAACCAGAAGTCAGCCATCGTCGTCATTGACGACAAGACTCGCAAGCTCAAGAAAGTCATCAAGGATGACCGCTTGATTACCCCGACGGGTAAATTCAACGTGTATAACACAGTGAACGACGTTTATTGATAATATATTATGCTAGTGAGGTAAAGGGCGGATGAGTTATCCGCCCTTTTTGTTTAGAAACTTCCCTTGAGTTCCAGCCGCACCGTCCGTGGATATTCTTCATGGCGGAAGGCGGTGGATTTTTCTTCCAGCCGTACATCCGTCAGGTTTTCGATACCGACCCCAAGCTCCAGATGTTTGCTGACAGCTTTGCGTACACCAGCATTCCACACAGTGTAGTCCGGCACATCTGCCTGAATGCCTGTCGTGGGTGAAGCAATGGTTTGATCGGCAAGGTGTTCGGCTTGCAGGTTAGTTTTCCAGCCATTTTTCTCCCATGCAACGCCTGCGGATAGGGTATGGCGCGGGCGACGATCCAGCCGTTGCTCATCGCCGTCTTTGGCATCGAGGTATTGGTAACTGGTGTTGAGCTTTAGCCCGTCACGTACTTTCACATCAACCGCAACTTCTGCGCCACGCAAGCTAGCTTCGTCGGTATTGGCGTAAACCCATTCTTGCACACCACCCGCAAGCGTTTTGTTCAGGCGCGTGTCGATCAGGTTTTTCACCTTGTTGTCGAAGACGGCGGCATTGAGGTTGAGTTTGCCGTTGTTATAACTTGCGCCCAGTTCCAGCGCGTCATTGGTTTCGGGTTGCAGATCGGGGTTGCTTTTGATGAGGATACGACCTGCTTGGAAGCTGTAACCGGGGGATACCTGTTTGATGGTCGGGGCACGGAAACCATGACCGTAGCTGGCTTTGAGAGTTAGCTTGTCGTTGAGGTCGTGAACAATGGAAACACGCGGGCTGGTTTCGCCACCAAAGGTATCGTGTTCATCTTGGCGCACGCCGACGGTAAGGTGAGTACGCTCAGATAGGGCGATTTCGTCTTGGGCGTAGGCGGATTTGAGAGTGATTTCCGCGCTACCACCGGAGAGTTTGGGGTTTTCCAGCCGCTCGGTGCGGTGTTCTACGCCAGTAGTAATGAAGTGTTTGTCGCCGAGGGTGAAGCGGGTATTGCCTTCCACCACGGTGTCTTGCAGGGTTTGCGGGTCAGTAGGGGCAATGCCGTTGGTCGCCGTGTTCACGATGTCAACGCTGCTTTGGTAGGCACGCACTGACGATACGGTGTTGCCTAGCGAGCCTTTCCAGCCCAGTGAGGTTTGTTGGCGGTCAAGATCGTAACGGCTTTGGTAAGGGCTATTGGTGCGGGTCACGGTGTCATACCAGCGTTCTTCTTGCCCTGCACTGTGTTCCAACTTGACGTTGTGACCAGCGGCAGGTTGCCAGTCGGCACTGAGGGACAGTTGTTGTTTGTCACGACCTTCGATGGCGGATTGGCGTGGGTCGAGTTGGCTGGTGACGGCGGAACGGCGCGATTGTTGCCCGCCGATGCTGAGTTGCAGGTTGTCGCGCACGCCACCGCTGAGGTTGAGTTCCACATCGTGACCGTCGCCGCCTGCATCACCGGAGGCACTGCGACTGGTGAGTTTGGCATCGCCGGTCGGGGTTTGGCTGGGTTTGCGGGTAATGATATTGACGACACCGCCGAGTGCGTCTGAGCCGTACAGCACGGACATGGGGCCGCGCACGACTTCGATGCGTTCGATTTGTTCGACCGGAATCCAGTCGTATTGGTAGTCGGTGTTGGGACCGATGACATCGTTGCTGGCAGGCAGGCGTTTGCCATCAACCAGTAGTAGGGTATGTTTACTTTCTAGCCCGCGCAAGCTGATGGTTTTGCGTCCGCCTGAGCCAACGCCTTGTAGGCTGATACCGGGTGTGCCGCGCAGGGTTTCCAGTACGTTTTCGCCGCCTTTTTGGGCAATGTCCTTGCGGGTCATGACGGTAACGCTGCTGGGGGCTTGTTTGACTTTGCTCTCGGTGCGGGTGGCGGTCACGGTAATGTCATCGAGGGTGTCGGGGGTATCAGCGACGGCATTCAGGCTGGTAGCAGCGATGAGGATGGCGAGTAATTTTTTCGGCATGACACGGACTCCTTTGAGGTGGGAATTGTTAGCCAGTAGAGCAAAGGTGTGTAAGCCGTGCCTTGACTTGGGTTAAGTGGGGGGAGCTGATCTTGACTTGGGTCAATGTTGGCGGTGTTTGGCTGACCTAAGCTGCACGCCATGAGTTTACTAAATACACCATCGGTTTCCTCCTCCCCACCTCGCCCTATTCCCCTGCCGGGGGACTTGGCGATGTGGTTTTTTATCCTCGCCGAATTACTGGTGTTTGCGGTGTTTTTCGCCTCTTACGCCTTTGCCCGCAGCGGCAATGTGGAGCTGTTTAATCACTACCAGCAAACCTTGAACCGTGACATTGGCGCGGCGAATACGGTGATTTTGCTGACCGGTAGTTTGTTTGTGGTGCTGGCAGTGCAAGCGGTCAAAGCAGGCAGGGCAGTGCTGTGCCGTAACTGGCTGTTGGCTGGTGCGGGAATGGGGTTGTTGTTCCTTATCCTCAAAGGCATTGAGTTTGCCGACAAGTTTGCGCATGGCATCAGCCTGAGCACCAATACGTTCTACATGTTTTACTTGTCGTTGACGTTTTTTCATTTCATGCACGTCATTATGGGGGTGATCATCCTCAGTGCCGTCGCGTGGAAGGCGCATACGGGCGACTATTCTTCCACGCAACACACGGGTGTGGAAACGGGTGCGTCTTATTGGCACATGGTCGATCTGGTGTGGATTGTGCTGTTCCCGCTGGTTTACGTGATGAGGTGATGGCATGAAAGCGTGGCTGGTGTGGTTGTTATTGGTGGTGTTGACCTTGCTGACGTGGTGGGCGGGGCAAGCGGGTTATCGCGGGCAATGGCTGGTGCTGGCGTTGTTGGCTTCGGTGTTCATCAAAGGGCATTTTGTGATTGCGGATTTTATGGGCTTGCGCGGGGTGGCGTTGCGCTGGCGGATGCTGGTGCATGGCTGGTTGGTGCTGGTGTTGGGGTTGATTTTTCTGGCGTATGGGCTGGGGATGTAACCTAATCACCGCAATAGCCCTTGACCTGAATCAATGTCCCCCACGCTGCCATGCCCTAACCTTGCGCCATGCTTGACTTTAAAGGGTATGACAATGGCTTACACTGAACCTTACGCTGCGGACTGGGATGCCTTGCCGAATGTGGCAATGCCGTTTATGAACACGGTACACAGCGAGGAGTTGGCACTGGTGTCGCGCTTGCTGGCAGACCTCGAAAACGCTGCCGCACCCACCGTTATTGACGCGCAACTTGCCGCGTGGGTAGACCACACCAAGGCACATTTCGCCCGCGAAGAACGCCTGATGCACGAATACAATTTCTTCGCCACGCCCTGCCATCAGGGAGAACACGAAACGGCGTTGTTGCAATTGCTCGGCGTGCAACAGCAATGGTTACGCAAGCGTGATACCGCGATGTTGCAAGTTTACATCCAACACTGGCGCGAATGGTTGCAACAACACATCAGCACGATGGATTTTGTGACGGCGCAATTCCTCAGCCAGTTGAATGTGCAGGTGGAGCTGTAATGACTGCCGCCATCCCCCATTACCAAGCACAAGCGCAGGAAGTGACGTTGTTTGAACACGCCTTCCGCCGCCAATTGCCTGTCTTGCTCAAAGGCCCCACGGGTTGCGGCAAAACCCGCTTCGTCGAACACATGGCCGCCAAACTCGGCAGGCCGCTGTACACGGTTGCCTGCCACGACGATTTAAGCGCGGCGGATTTGGTCGGGCGGCATCTCATCGGCGATGGCGAAACCTACTGGAACGACGGCCCCTTAACCCGTGCGGTGCGCGAAGGTGCAATCTGCTATCTGGACGAAGTGGTGGAAGCCCGCAAAGATACCACCGTGATCTTGCACCCACTTTCCGACAACCGCCGCATCCTGCCCATCGAACGCACTGGCGAAACCTTACACGCGCCGCCCGAATTCATGCTGGTGGTATCCTACAATCCCGGCTACCAAAATTTGCTCAAGGGCATGAAACCCTCCACCCGCCAGCGTTTCGTGGCACTGCGTTTCGACTATCCCAAACCAGAGATCGAAACCCGCATCGTGGCACAAGAAACCGGGGCGGATGACAAACTTGCCGCGCAATTGGTGAAGTTGGCAAACGCCTTGCGGGTGCTAAAAGAACACGATCTGGAAGAATCCGCCTCCACCCGTTTGCTGGTCTATACCGCCACGCTAATGCAGGACGGTTTCGAGCCACTCGCCGCCTGTCGCGCCGCGCTGGTTGAGCCGCTAACCGATGACCCCGAAACGGTGGAAGCCTTGATGGAAGTGGTTAATACATTTTTCGCCTAAAGCTCGATACGTACCAACGCCTCCAGCGCAGCCACATCCAGCAAGGTAATGTGCTGATCATTCACCGCAATCAGTTCTTGGCTGGTGAGGCGTTTGAGGATACGCGAGAACGTTTCCGGCTTGATCGACAGGCGCGAAGCCACCACATGCTTGGGTACATCCAGTACAATGCGGTCACAAGCAGCATCACTGCACCGCATTTCCAGCAACCAAATCACGAGGCGGAAAGTGGCATTATGCAGCGTCAAACGGTCAACTTCGTTCAGCAGCCAGTGCATCCGGCGGCTCATCAACCCCATCATGCCGAAACACAGGTCGATGGAAGAACGCAGTATCTGTTCGTATTGCGCCGCATTGATGCCCACCACTACTGCTGGCTTGAGTGCCACCGCGTGTACCGGATACTGCCGCCCGCCTATGAACAGCACCGCTTCGGCGAAACTGCTACCGGGCGCAATAATATCCACCACTTTCTCATCGCCATTCGGGGTCAGGCGGAACAGTTTCATAAACCCCTTGCTGCACACGAAGACTTCGTTCAGCGGGTCGCCCTGCCGAAACAGGAATTCGCCTTCGTTCAAGGTGTACAAATGCGCCGTATCCACCAGTGCATTGAACTGATCCGGTTCAAGCGCACGGAACAACGGTGAGCGATGTAAAACAGTCAGGGTGTAATTATCAAATTTCATGCGATAAAGGCTAACAATGGAAGAATGGGTCGGTAAAGTCTGGCACAAACTGGTAACACGCAGTGTAACTCATGACTACCCGCAAGCACGGGTAGATTTGGACGAAATGCGTAAAACCCTTGGCATTGTGTTACGCGCCTTGAGCGGCGACGCGGGTTTGCAAATCCGCCAAAGCACCGACGTTGCCAGCAATGTCCCGCGCAAGCTGATGCAACGCATTGCCGGAACAGGGCTGAAAACCCAAGCTGCATGGCGTGATGCCGACAGCCTGAATTTGCCCGACAGCATCGCGCTGTTCCCGCAACGTGAACTTAACCGCGAGATGTATTTGTGGCTAACGGTTGCTAGTAGCAGGTCGGACTTCAGTTCGACAACCCGCCACCAACGCCTCCTCAGCGCATGGCAAACCCTCCACCCCGAAGCCATCGAACTCCCCCTAACCCTGATCCCGCCACCCAACGCCCCACCGCTCACCACGCCTGTTTCCTTGGCAGAGCCTGCGCCCCCCGAACCCAACCCCAATAGCCAAGCCACCTCCGCCAGCAGCAAACGCCAACGTGCCGATCGCACCGAGATGCCCGACGGTAAAAGCGGGCTACTGATGTTCCGCCTCGAAAGCCTGTTTTCGTGGACAGAATACCTACCGGTTGACCGCACCAGTGAAGAGGATGACAACGACAATGCTGCCCGTGCTGCTGAAGACATGGATGTGATCACCGTCGCACATGACCGCCACAGCAGTTCCCACAAAATCAAACTGGATCTGGATTTGCCCAGCCCCGAATACGACGACATTCCGCTGGGCATAGGAATCCCCTTGCCGGAATGGGATTACCGCAAACAACGCCTGCTCCCCGACCATTGCCGCCTGCAGGTCATGCTGCCGCGTGGGGCGCAAGCACAGAGCCTGCCCTCTCGCCTGCAAGCCGCAACCCGCAAACTGCGCCGCCGCTTTGAAGCCGTGCAACCGCGCCGTGAATGGCTCAACCATCAGCCAGACGGTAGCGAACTCGACATGGATAGTTACCTTTTGCACCTGACAGACAGCCAACGCGGGCAACACGACCTTCCGGCAGTTTACCGTGATTGCCGCGAACAGGGACGCGATTTGTCATGCCTACTGCTAGCGGATTTTTCCATGTCGACCGACAGTTGGGTAAGCAATAGCTCCCGGGTCGTGGATGTGGTGCGTGATGCCCTCATCCTGTTCGGGGAAAGCCTGAGTGCCACCCGTGACCGTTTCGCCCTGTACGGGTTTGCGTCGGTCAATCGCCAGAATGTGCGCCTTTACCACCTGAAAAAGTTCACCGAACGCTACGACGCGCAAGTACGCGGGCGCATTATGGCTACCCAGCCCGGCTATTACACCCGCATGGGGGCAGCAATCCGCCACGCCACGCAATTGCTGGAAGCTGAGCCATCGCAACAAAAACTGCTATTGCTGCTGACTGATGGCAAGCCGAATGACCTCGACATTTACGAAGGGCGTTACGGGCTGGAAGACACCCGCATGGCATTACAGGAAGCGCGGCGCAAAGGTTTGAAACCGTTTTGCGTCACCATTGACGACAAGGCAGAAGATTATTTGCCGCGTCTGTTTGGGCAAAACGGCTGGGTGCTGTTGAAAAAGGTGGAGGAGTTACCACAGAAACTATCGCAGTTGTATGCATTACTGACAGGGCGCTAAGTCATGCCTGCAAGCCCTTGCGACTACTCCCTTTGAGGTACGAACCTCACCTACCCAGCGGTAATCCGGCAGTCCAATAGTGGGCGTACTCGTCCCATGCTAGCATCTCCGCTATCATTTGTTAGGATGTTAGCTACAATGCCTGTGCCACCCTCCGCCAGTAGCACGAAGTCTCAACCGGATTCCGCCGCTTTTCAAGCCCGCTACGTTAGCCGGGACATCGCCGCCGGTATGGTAACGGGTATTGTCGCCATTCCCCTGTCTGTTGGCATCGCCATGATATCGAATTACCCGATCAAGGTAGGACTAGCCACCGTCGTTTTCGCCAGCCTTGTGGGTTGGCTGTTCGCCTGGTTTCGCCCAGGCAATTATATCGGCAGCCCCGGTATTGCTGCGGGGCTTGCACCTGTTCTGGCATTGGGCGTTGCCTCCTTTGGCGTGCAAAACATGGCATTCTGCATTTTTCTGACCGCCATTATTCAAGCCATTATCTGGAAATATAACTGACAAAAATATTTACTGGTTGCTGTACCCATTTATCTGGTTGAAGGTTTACTGGCTGGGGTCGGTTTGACCATTTTCATGAAATTTTTCAGCTTTACCTATGAAATAAATCCCAGTACCGTATCACCAGATACGTTCTGGAATATGGCACGTATTCAAATGCTGCTCATTTCATTAACGGCATATGCGTTATTTGTAGCACTTATTTACCGTTTCAAAAACACACTCCCCGCATTACACGGCGCAGTACATTTTGTCATTTATTTGAATCATGAAAAGATGGCGGCAGCCCAGATTGTGCGCCGTTACATCGATACATTAAAACGGGATAGTGGTGGTGTGAGTTAATCATGCCACTAGCAATCAAACGACTCACGAGGGTGTAGAAAAACCCGAATCTGATCATCCCATCCAGATCGGGCAGTCGTTTGGGTGAATGGCTGTATCGAGGTTGGGTGCAAGTTGCTGAATCAATTGCAGCGAGGTTTCAAGGCTAGGCGCGTACCAACTGACACTAGCCGAATCTTTGGTCTGATAGACATTATCCCAATGGTCTTGTTGGTTCATCGTTACCTATTCGATTTATGGTATGGGTTTCCGGCAAGTCTGCAATACATGCCGCTTGACCCCGCGTTTTGCCAGTAATGTTGTCAATTGTTTAATATCCTCCGTCATCAATAAGCTTGGGTCAACGGTTGTTCTGATTTCATAATCAACATGCTTGGCAGCCAGCAGTAAGTCTAAGCTTTCCTCCGCCTTGAAACCACTACCCGCCAGTCCCGTCACTTTTTTGTAGGCATGGAACGGGGCTTTGATGTCCAGCCCCACCCAATCCACATAAGGCAACACTTTCGCCAAGCGTGCAGGCATGATCCCCGCTGTGTGCAAAGCAATCTTGAATCCCAATGCTTTCACCACCTGCATTGCTTCCGGCAGACGTGGCTGTAACAAGGGTTCGCCGCCGCTGAACACCACCCCGTCCAGAAATCCGACCCTTTCCCGCAAAAAACGCATCACTTCTGCCCATTCCAGCGTACTGGGCACATCGGTACGTAATAGGTGCGGATTATGGCAGTAGCTGCAATGCCACGGGCAGCCCTGACAAAACAATACGGCTGCCAAATGCCCCGGAAAGTCGATGCTGGTCAGCGGAACCATCCCGCCTAGCTGTAACACGGACGTTTTCCTGCCAACAGTGGGGATGCTTCCACAAAGGGGATGCGTTCAGCATGTTCGCTTTGCTTGCCGGGATTGAAGGAACTGACTGGGCGGTGGTAGCCCATCACCCGCGTCCACACTTCGCAACGCTGGCGTTCGTTGTCTTCCAGTTTGATTGTTTGCTGTTTCATACAAATTCCTCCTGTTTTTGGCGTAATAATTCATCGTCACAGCGCGGGCAGAACTCGTGTTCCCCTGCGAGATAACCGTGTTTGGGGCAGATGGAGAAGGTGGGTGTCACCGTGATGTACGGCAGGCGGAAACATTCCAGACTGCGACGCACCAATTGCTTGCAGGCTGCCACACTGGAAATGCGTTCCTGCATATACAGGTGCAGCACCGTGCCGCCGTTGTACAGGGTTTGCAGCCCATCTTGCAGGCTCAGTGCCACAAACGGGTCATCGGTGTAGCCGACGGGCAACTGGGTGGAATTGGTGTAATACGGGCGTTCTGCTGTTCCCGCCTGCAAAATATCGGGGAAGCGTTTGCGGTCTTCCTTGGCAAAACGGTAGGTCGTGCCTTCCGCCGGAGTAGCCTCCAGATTGTACATATGCCCAGTTTCCGCCTGAAACTCACGCAAACGCCGCCGGATGTGGCGCAACAAACGTACTGCCAGTATTTGTCCGCCTGCTTCGCCGATGTGGGCGGTATCCGCGCTGAAATTGCGGATCATCTCGTTCACCCCGTTCACGCCGATGGTGGAAAAATGGTTACGCAAAGTCCCCAGATAACGTTGGGTGTAGGGGTAAAGCCCCTGATCCATGTGTTGCTGGATGACCTTGCGTTTGATTTCCAGACTATCACGCCCCAATTCCAGCAAGGTATCCAACCGCGCAAACAGCCCTGTCCTGTCACCCCGATACACATAGCCAAGTCGGGCGCAATTGATCGTGAATACCCCCAGCGAACCCGTCTGTTCCGCCGAGCCAAACAAACCATTACCACGCCGTTCCAGTTGGCTTAAATCCAGTTGCAGGCGGCAACACATCGAGCGCACCATGCCCGGTTCTAACCCTGATTTCAGGAAATTCTGGAAGTACGGCAAACCGTATTTCGCCGTGACCCGAAACAGCAAATCGGTGTCAGGGGCATCCCACGGAAAATCGCGGGTAATGTTGTAGGTGGGGATCGGGAAGGTAAACACCCGCCCACACGCATCGCCTTCTTCCATGATTTCGAGGAAAGCACGGTTGATCATGCCCATTTCCGCTTGGCAGTCGCCGTAGCTGAAGGGCATTTCTTCCCCCGCAATTACCGGAATCTGCGGTTTCAGGTCATCCGGGCACGTCCAGTCGAAGGTCAAATTTGTGAACGGGGTTTGCGACCCCCAGCGCGAAGGGAAATTCAGGTTGAAAATGAACGACTGCATCAGTTGCCGCACATAGCCATAGTCCAGCGCATCCTTGCGGATGTAGGGCGCGAGGTAGGTATCGAAGGAACTGAACGCCTGTGCGCCCGCCCATTCGTTTTGCAATGTGCCGAGGAAATTCACCGCCTGCCACAAGGCGCTGTCCAGATGCTTGGGTGCTTTGGCATCGGTACGCCCCGGCACGCCATTGAAGCCTTCATGTAGCAGGGTACGCAATGACCAGCCCGCGCAATAACCACCTAGCATATCGAGGTCGTGGATATGCACGTCGCCCTCACGGTGCGCCTGCCCAATATCCGGCGGGTACACATGGTCGAGCCAGTAGTTGGCAATCATTTTCCCCGCCGTGTTCAGGATCAGCCCACCCACGGAATAGCCCTGATTGGCGTTGGCATTTACCCGCCAATCACGCTGTTGCAAATAGCTGTCGATGGTGTCGGCAACCGCCACGCAGCTCATGCCAGCCACTCCCTTACCCCCGTACCTGCCAGCCTGTCCATGTAACGGGCGCGGTATAGCAGGCGGCGACGGTCTTGCGTGTCCGTAAAGCCGCTGCGGTCGTGCAGCACATTATTGCTGACCAAACCCATGCCCGGTTCGAGCTTGCCCCGGAAAATGTAGGTCGAGTCACCTTCCAGCCAGTCGCCAAGGGCTGCCAGTGCTTCGCGGGTCAGCGGGTCATCCTTCCATACCACATTCCTACCCCGGATGGTGTAGCGCATATGCAAATCCCCTGTCACCGCGTCAACCGAAAATACCGGCCCGACATTTTTCGCACGTGCCACGATGTCACCATCGGTGCGGGCGGGGATGGTCATCACATCCGGCTGCATCAGGGCGCGGATGTAGTCTGGGTTTTGGTCACGCAGGCGCAGGTAGGCAATTTCGTGATCCAGCAGACGATTTTCGCCGCCCTCTGGCGCACTTTGCACACAATGCAGCAGCAGTCCGTGGATTTGTTGTTCCGGCAGATTGTAATAGCCGTCGGTATGCCACTGGATCAGGCGGTTGCTGTAGGGGATGTAATGTTCGCGTGCCCCACTATTCACAGCAGCAACGGTCAAAGATGTCAGCCCATCATTATCCGCCAACCAATTGTGGTCGAGATGCTGCAAGCCAAATTGCTGCGCCATGCGATGTGGGATGGTGCGGTCGGGGTCATCCCCGGTGTTGCCTACGTAAATCACCATATTGGCCTTGCGGCAACGGGTCAGCATCGCCTGATGTTCTGCTGTTGTCAGCTTACGTGGATCATTGACTTCCACAATCAGGTCATCCAAACACACCGGATAGTGTTGCAGTTTTTGCTCACGCCAGCGTTGGTAAAGCGTGTCATTATCGGGTAGGAAAGGGCTATACATCGTAAGTGATACCTCGTTGTGAATACTACATGTAGTGTTTAAATTAAGTTTTTTTACTATATGTAGATAAAAGTACAGCCACCTTGACTTAAGTCAAGGTTTGTATGATCAGACTTCTGTCTAATCTTTACTCCATGAACCTTGCCAAACACCTCAACACTTTCGGGCAATACCTGCTGCGCCGCCACGGTGAGCGGGTACATAAACTCGCCCTCAATGCCAGCTTCACCTGCCCCAACCGTGATGGCAGTATCGGGCGCGGCGGCTGCACCTTTTGCAATAATGCCTCTTTCAACCCACAGGGCAGGCAACCGCCGAGCATCGCTGAGCAAATTGCCGCAGGGCGGGCGGTATTGGCAAAACGTACCGGGGCGAAAAAATTCCTCGCCTATTTTCAGGCATACACCAACACCTATGCCACGCTGGAAGTGCTGAAACCGCTTTATGACCAAGCACTCGCAGAACCGGATGTCATCGGTTTGAGTATTGGCACGCGCCCGGATTGTGTCCCCAATGCTGTGCTGGATTTACTCGCCAGTTACCGCGACCAAGGCTATGAGGTATGGCTGGAACTGGGGCTGCAATCCAGCTTCGATCGAACCTTACGCCGGGTCAACAGGGGGCATGGTTTCGCCGCTTATGCGGATGCAGTGCAACGCGTCCATGCTCGCCAGTTGCCTGTATGTACCCACTTGATTGCGGGATTACCCGGTGAATGTGCTTCTCACAGCCGCGTAACGCTGCAACGGGTGCTGGATTTGGGCGTGGAAGGGCTGAAATTGCACCCGCTCCACGTCGTCAAAGGCACGCAACTGGCAAATGAATGGCGGCGCAATGAATACCAACCGCTGACACTGGATGAATACGTGGAACTTGCCGTCACCCTGATCCGTAAAACACCAGCGGATGTTACTTTTCACCGTGTGACTGCTACCGCCTCACCCGACATCCTCCTTGCGCCGCAATGGTGCGGCAAAAAGTGGCTGGTACTGAACAAGATTGCCGAACAATTGGGAGCTTAAACCGTGCTGACGATTACCCTTGATGAAAACATTCCTTACGCTGCTGAAGCCTTCGATACGCTGGGGCAAACGCGGCTACTGGCGGGGCGTTCCCTGTGCAATGCCGATTTGCAGGACACGGATATATTGGTGGTGCGTTCCGTCACCAAAGTGAATGCATCACTGTTGGCAGGCACACCCGTGCGTTTCGTTGCCACCGCCACGGCGGGTTTTGACCACATTGACCTCGATTACCTGCGTGAACAGGGCATTGGTTTTGCGCGTGCGCCCGGTTGTAATGCGGTATCGGCGGCGGAATACGTGCTGGCTGCCATCAGCCACTGGTCATTGCTGCGGGATAAACCCTTGCAGGGGCGCAGCATTGGCATTATCGGGCATGGCAATGTCGGCTCACGGGTAAGGCAATTGTGTGAAGCCCAAGGGCTGCGTTGTGTGGCGAATGACCCACCCCTACAAGCGCAAGGGCACAATAGTTTGCATTCACTGGAAGCAGCTCTCGCCTGCGATATTGTCACACTGCACGTCCCGTTTACCCGCGATGGCGAACACCCGACCTTACGGCTGCTGGATGCGGAACGGATTAACCGCTTGCGCCCCGGAACACTCCTGCTGAATGCCGCACGCGGTGGTGTGGTGGAGGAAAACGCATTACTGGCTCGTTTGCGAAGCCGCACTGATCTGGATGTGGTGCTGGATACATGGGAAAACGAACCCGCCATCAACCTGACCATGCTCCAACATACCTTGCTGGGTACACCGCACATTGCGGGTTACAGCCTTGATGGAAAAGTGCGCGGCACGGAGATGGTGTATCGTGCCTGCTGTGAGTTTTTACAGGTGCAACCGCGTTGGCAGTCGCCGTTGCCCCCGACCGAAGCATTACCCAATACAGACACAGAAGATAAACGCCGCGACATCCTCCATGCTTACAATATTCGTGAAGATGACCGACGCATGACGGTATTACTGCATGATAAAGGGTTGGATGCGGCACAATACTTCGACCAGTTACGCAAAACCTACCCAGTACGGCGCGAGTTTAGTGGGCTGGTGTAAAGGTTTCTGCTTGCTGCAATGCCCGCTCCCGTACCCGGTTTATCATTTTGCCCACGACACCGGGGAAACTTGCCAGCAAGGTGTCAAACTCCACCCCATCCAGCATATTCTTGGTGCGCAAGCCCAGATCGGTATCGCCCTCAATCAGCAAGCGGCGGTTGAAAAACAGCGTATCCGGGTCTTCCAGCCGCATCGCTAAACGGATGAAATCCATCAGCGTGGCAGTAAATGTCACATCCGCCTCTTCCGCCGCGTGTGCCTGCAAGCCAGAACGCCCCACCGCAAACCCAAGCCTGATACCAAGGTCACGGATATGGACGCAAAAACGCCGCCCGTGCAGCGCATCCCACTCCAGCTCTTGCAAGCTTTTCCACACCGTCAGGTTGAAAGCACTGACGAAAGCCAGCGAAGCGGGGTAAGCAGGCAAGCGCGTCAGCAACTTTGCCAGTATTGCGGGAGGTGTTAGTGTCATCAGTATTTTCCTTTAAACAGTGACGGGATTTAAACCCGCCGTTCCCAACCAATACCCATCGCAAGCGGGGGCAGGCAAATACGTTGCCAACTGTGTTGCGGCTTGCGCAGCGGGTAACTCACCATCCAGCGCGGCACGGAAGGTTGCTACCACCTCTGCCATACCCTGTCGCTGCGGTGACAGGCGCAAGGCGGTAACGGGTGTTCCCACCAATTCGCCCAAATGGTGGACGAGTGAATGCACTTTGCCCGATTGGGTTTGCGTACCATTGATGGTGAGGAAACCTTCACCTTCGCGGGTATTCATGGTCAAACCGTCCGGGTGGTCGATGCAACGGAATTGGCAAGCATCTTTCTGCAAGTTGTAATGGCGGGCGGTAAAGCAGCGTGAAGAAAAAGCCAGCGGTAAACGCCCATAGGCAAACACTTCCGTTTCCATCGCAGCCGGAACGGGCATGGCAGCCAGCATGGTGCATGACATTTCCACCGGCGGTATCCAACGCACCGCCCCCCAACTTGCCAGCAATGCCAAGGTGTCGGGGTTGTAAACGTTTAAGGCAGAACCTGCCACAAACGGCATTCCTTCTTCAAACAGCAGGCGTACTGCTCCAAATTCGTTGGCTTCCACGCGAAAAGGGCCATTATCCACGATCTTACGCAATGCCTTGAGGTCGGATTCGGATTCGATCAAGGTCTGGGTAGCAAGCACCACTTCCTTGCCCGCACTGTTCAGCCGTTCCGCAATCCCCAACCAATCATCAAGGCGCAATTCGTGGCGGCGGGAGCACACAGTTTCGCCCAAATACACCGTGTCCACCGCCCAATTTTCTACCTGTTGGTAGAAAGACAACACCGTCTGACGCGGCCAATAATACAGCAAAGAACCGAGCGTGAGTTTGATAGCGGATGTCATACGGTTATTTCCACGGGCGATAATAAGCACCGAGGGTGTGCATACTGCCCTCGGATACTTTGTCGAGTTGTGCCAACCAAGCAGGTTGTGCTTTGAAGCCTTGCGGGTTGCGCTTCACCGCATCAATCGCGGCACGCCACACTTGCGTCACTTGGGCAACGTAGGCGGGGCTACGCTGGCGACCTTCGATTTTGATGGCGGCAATGCCAAGGCGGTGCATATCGGGCAACATTTCCAATGTATTCAAGCTAGTCGGCTCTTCCAGCGCGTAATAGGTTTCGCCTTGTACTTCAAAGCGACCTTTACACAGCGTTGGGTAGCCTGCTTTTTCGTGGTCAGCGTAACGGTCAATCAGCACCCCGTTGAGGCGGGTTTCCATGCCTTTCGGGGTTTGTTGCCAGCGCACAGCATGACCGGGGGAACACGCCCCAAAGGTATTGGGCGAATCACCGCATGCATAAGACGATAACAAACACCGCCCTTCCACCATTACGCACAAGCCGCCGAAACCGAACAGTTCGATTTCCACCGGAGTATGGCGCACCACATTTTCCACTTGCTGCAAAGACAGCACACGCGGCACGACGGCACGTTGGATACCGAAATGTTCGTGGTAAAAATTGATGGCTTCGTAATTGGTTGCCGAGCCTTGCACGGAAAGGTGCAGGCGTAACTGCGGGTGGTGCTTTTGCGCATAGGCCATCAAACCGGGGTCGGCAAGAATAATCGCATCCAAACCTGCGCTGGCGGCGGTATCTACCGCCTGTTGCCAACGCTTGAGCGTGGCAGGCTGAGGAAAAGTGTTGAGCGCCATCAGGACTTTGCGGTTTCGGGCGTGGGCGTAGCGGATACCTTCCGCCAGTGCTTTGGCATCAAAATTCAGCCCGCTGAAATTGCGGGCGTTGGTATTGTCTTTCAGACCAAGGTAAACACCGTCTGCGCCGTGGTCTATCGCCGACTTGAGAGCAGGCAAGCTGCCAGCGGGGCAAATGAGTTCGAGTAGTGGTTTGGGCATGGGCAATACTTATTACAAGGATGACGCTCCTAGATACGCCAGTTGGTCGGTTGCCACCTTGACCTATGTCAACGTTGCCAGTTATCTACCTCACAATGCCTCCAGTAACAAACATTGGTCGAGTTCGCCGATGATGGCGTACACGTTGTCGGTGACTTTTTGGGTAGTAGGTTCAAAGGCGTGGGCAAGTGGCGCGGCTAATAGCAGCAAGCCGATGAATCCTGATGAGAGTTTTCTTAACATGGTGTAGTCCTAACGGTTTCGGTTAATTTATTTGCAATTGTGGTGCAGTTTCCACATTTCGGCGTGCCCCATTTTCACTGCGAAATCGGGTGGCGTGCATTCATCGTTAGCCGCTCCATCACTAGCGGCGGCTTTATGATGCGTCATGGCAGCGGGTGTTGCGCTGTGAAGCTGTTGCCCCACCACGCCGATTAAGCCCAGAAATACCACAAGGCTGGCAACTTGTGCCATGCCAACTTTTTGAATGTCGTGGCGCGTATTGGCTTCGCACGCATCACCGGGGCAGAGTTTAGCCTTTTCGCGGAAGAACAGGTTGTAAACCTTGCAGCCCAAGCAAATCCCAAAAGCCGCTTCAAAAAACATCAACATCATGCAGGCAGAACACACCAGCATATTAATCGGCCCGACCACCCGATTGAGCACCATCAGGTAAAACATCAGCAGTGCCAAGGCAAACCCGATAATCCACGCAAAACGTTTCTGAGGTGCGCCGACGTATTCGGGGGTCTGATTGCGCACCGCGAAACGTCCCAGAATCATGCTGGGGGCAAACTGCGGATTGATAAACAGCCGTATCGTGAAATCCACCAAAAACGCGACGATAAACACCTGTGTCGGGTAGAAGTTACCCATCAAAAATGCATTCATGAAGGTGATAATGGCGAAGAAAAACAGGATGCCTGCCGCTGCCCGTATTTCGCGCTCATTGAGGACGGGGACTTCGTAGCCTGAGATAGTGTCGCCGAAACGCAAGAGTTTACTCATGGTGTTTATCCTTGTTGATTTAATCGGCACGGAATTGTGCGTGACAGCTCATGCACTGGTTCATGATTGTAGTGGTGTGCTTGAGCAAATCTTCCATGTCGTCGGTTTCAGCACGAATCACCAGCTCTTCAAACAGCATATGGGTAGGACCGCCGATGTCTTTGAAGGCTTGCGGCAAGCGGCTGCGTAAGGTGTCGGGGGTGGCGCGTGCCATGCGATTGCCGGATTGGGTGGCGAATTCGGCAATCAGCTTACGGTCTTCTGTGCTAATGCCTTGCAGGATACCTTGGATGCTACCGAGCATTTTACGCATTTCGCTGAGGAATTCGGTGCGTTCTTCCGGGGTCATGCCCAAGCTGGTACGCGGGTCTGCTACGGTAGTGTCAGCGGCAAACGTGGGTAAGGCACTGCTCAGGCACAATAGCCCAGCCAGTAGGTAAGCGGAATAAGGTTTCATGGTGCGGCGACTCGTTGAAATTGTGATTTCGCAATATTGCCACGTCTGCCTGACTAATGACATGATAGCTGTCATGTCTGAATCACTCATTACCCAATTACAAACATTGCCCGATAGCAAGCAACGCCAACTTGCCGCTGGTGCATTCCTGTTCCATCAAGGTGACAGCGTGGAGGCGTTGTTTGTGGTGTTAGCGGGTGAAGTCCGCTTAATTCGCCATCAACCCGACGGCGGCAGTCTTACCCTGCAACGCGCAACAGCAGGGCAAGTATTAGCCGAAGCTTCGTTGTACGTGCCCTGTTACCATTGCCATGCCGTTGCTGAAAAAGCCGCTTATCTCCATGTATTACCCAAAGCCGTGGTATTTGCCCGCTTGCAAAGTGACGCTGACTTTGCACAACAGTGGGCTGCGTATCTGGCACGGGAGGTACAACAAGCGCGGTTACGTAGTGAATGGCTCTCCCTGAAAACCGTGGCGGCGCGTTTGGATGGCTGGCTGAATTGGCACGGCGGCAAACTCCCGCCCAAAGGCGAATGGAAAGCCTTGGCTGAACAGTTAAGCATTAGCCCAGAGGCGTTATACCGCGAAATTGCCAAACGCTAATGGCGTTTTTACCCCCCCGTCATCGACATAAACCGCAATACCTGTGTTTGCGTTTGGTTGAAGTGATGTTCCTGTGGCTTCAACCACAATGCTTTGCGGATAACCCGTTGTAAGGCTTCATCAGTGATGCCCTCTCGCAGGAATGGACGCAATCCCACGCTGTGTTCCTGCCCCAAACACAAGTACAACGTGCCATCCACACCCAGCCGCACACGGTTACAGGTCGCACAAAAATGCTGCGAAATCGGCGTAATAAACCCAATCTTCAACCCCGTAGCGCCGATGGTGTAATACTGTGCCGGGCCACCGCCTTCCATAATCGACGGCAACAAATTGTAGTGTTCCGCCAGCCGTGCCTTAACCGTTTGCAGGCTCAGGTAATACGAATCGCGGGCATTGCGCCCCGTTTCGCCCATCGGCATGGTTTCGATAAAACGCAGGGTAAAGCGGTGTTCCAGACAGAATTCCACCATATCCAGCACTTCGTCGTCGTTAATGCCCTGCATCACCACCATATTGATTTTGATGGGGGTAAATCCGGCGGCTTTGGCTGCCATCAAGCCTGCCATGACTTTATCCAACTTGCCTTTGGTAATCAGTTGGAAACGTTTGGGTTGCAGGCTATCGAGACTGACATTGAGACGGGAAACGCCTGACTGCTTGAGTGCCACTGCGTCATGTGCGAGACGATTGGCATTGGTACTTAAGGATAAATCGGTAATGCCGGGTAATGCTGCCAGCCGCGTTGCCAGTTCGGGCAAGCCCTTGCGCACCAACGGTTCGCCCCCCGTCAAGCGCAACCGACTCACACCCAAGGCGGCAAACGCTGCCGTGACCCGCTCAATTTCCTCGAAACTCAGCCAATGATCCGGCACGGTATAATCGGTGAAGTGTTCGGGCATACAGTAAAAACACCGCAGGTCACAGCGATCCGTCACCGATACCCGCAAGTAGCTAATTTCACGCCCAAACGGGTCAATCAATCCATTACCCATACACCACCTCATGAAGAAAAAAACGGGCGATATTGCTACCGCCCGTACCCCCGGTCAGTGGCTTACTTCCGACCGGTTTCGGAGGGTCTGAAAAACTTACTGCACCAACGGCGAACCGGCTGTTGCAAACGGGATACCGTCCACCCCGATTTCATGACTCAGCAATTGCAAGTACTGGCTTAACGCTGTGCGCGTTGCCTGTTCATGCAAATACTGGCGGATGCGCGTTGCAACGTGTTCATAGTCCAACGGCTCGCCTTCCACGCGCTGATCCACCCGCACCAGATGAAAACCAAAGCGCGTTTCCACTGGCTGTTCGGCAAGTCCGACCGGCAAGCGCCATACTTGCCGCTCGAATTCTTCCACCGTTTGCCCTTTCGACAATTGCCCCAAACTGCCACCTTGCCCCGATGATGGGCAGGCAGAATACTGCTGGGCTAATGGCGTAAAGCTATCCGGGTCAGTTTGCAACTGCCGTAACAACTGGGTCGCAAGAATGCGCTGTTGGTCACGTTGCTGCACATCATCCGGTGCGGCGGGCAGCAAGATATGACTCACTGCCAGCAATACCGGCGTTTGAAAGCGTTGCCGATTGCTCTGAAAATAGTGAAGACACTGCGCCTCTGTTGGATCGGGTACTTGCATATCCCTTTCCAACAACAGGGCGGTGCGTTCTTCTTCACTAGCGGCTTCGATACCCAGTTGTGCAGCGCGTTGTTCCAGCAAGGTTTTCACCACCAAGCTGGTTGCCGCTGCTTGCCATGCTTCATCCAATTGTGCTGCCGAGTGGTATTGCAACTCCGCCGCAATCGCCTCTTCAGTCAGCACTTGCGCACCAACGCGCACGGGGGTATACGTCCCAACTTCCATACATCACCCCCGCGCCCGCACGATCTGATACTGACGGGTCACGTATTGCACCGGCACGCTCCAGATATGCACCAAGCGCGTAAACGGGAACAACAGGAAAATGGTCAGACCGAGGAAAATATGCAGCTTAAAGATAAAGCCCACATCCGCCAGATGCGCCGCCGCACCGCCTTTAAAGAACACAATGGATTGCGCCCATTCCGCCAGTTTCAGCATATTGCTGCCATCCAAATGCCCCAAGGTCGGCAAAATCGTCAGCAAACCCAGCGTCACTTGTACCAGCAAAATTGCAATCACCGCCAGATCCATCGTTGTCCCCGTGGCACGTACCCGTGGGTCATTTTTACGGCGCAAAAACAGCAACAATGCACCATACCAGCAAGCCGCTCCCGCAATGCCGCCGACAATAATCGCCATGACTTGCTTGGTTCCAGCCGACATAAACGGTTCATACAACCAATGCGGGGTCAGCAAGCCGACCAAATGCCCAAAGAAAATCACCAGAATGCCCACATGGAACAAATTGCTGGCTTTACGCATTCCCGTACCGCTCAACATCTGGCTGGAACCTGCCCGCCAGGTGTATTGCGCTTGGTCATAACGTAACCAACTACCGATCAGAAACACCGCCCCCGCTACATACGGGTACAGCCCAAAGAAAAGTGAATCAAAGTAAGACATATCAGTTCTCCCGAAAATGCAGCGTGTGGGTTTGGTTGGTGGATTGGGTGGGTCGGCACGACGCGCCTTTGTCTTCCACAAAAGCGACCATTTCCTCTTCCCAGACCTTATCCATCGCAGCGGCGGTATCGTCGCGGGGTTCAGTTGCCACTTTACCGCGCAATTCCCCCATGTTCGGCTGGATGCCAATCATCGCCAGCAACGCATCAAACAACAGGTGGTAATTGCTGCCGCGCTCCTGCAAGCGTGCCGATAACAGCGCGAGAATCGGGTGAACATCACCCAGTCCTTGCGCCGCTTCCGCTTCGCTGCGGGTGGCGAGGTATTCCAGATACAACGGGATGTAATCCGGCAATTCCTTGACACTCAACTCCAGCCCCGCATCGCGGTATTGCTGGAGCAAATCCACCATTGCCTGCCCACGATCCCGCGATTCACCGTGAACGTGTTCAAACAGCAACAAGGACAGCGAACGCCCGCGATCAAACAGCGCCACGTAGTCTTCCTGCGCATCCAGCAAATCGCCCGTACCCAGTTGCTGGATAAAAGCGGTCAGGGAATCGCGCAAGTTCACCGGCAAACGGGTTTCTTCGCGCACCACGTCAATCAAGGCACTCCGCGCTTCGATCAGTTCCGCCGTGGGGTAATCCATTAAGCGTGCCAGTACGGCAAAAATCTTAATCATGGCTTGACCTCCTGCTTCACGAAGTCGATTTTCTGCACCATTGTCACGGTTTGCTTGCGCCCGCCGAACAGGTTGGTTTGGTTCGTACCCGTGCTAGTGCCGCAACCGTCGCCGAAGCTGAAACCGCAGCCGCCGCGTTCTGGGAAGGCTTCGCGTGCCAGTTCGCGGTGACTGGTGGGAATCACGTAACGGTCTTCGTAATTAGCAATCGCGAGGTAACGGTACATTTCCTTGGCTTGCGCCTCCGACAAACCGACTTGTTCCAATGCACGGGTATCGTGGATGCCTTCCACGGTTTCCGCCCGTTTGTATTGGCGCATGGCCATCAAGCGTTTGAGTGCCAATTTCACCGGCTCTTCATCGCCCGCTGTCAGCAGATTTGCCAAATAACGTACCGGAATCCGCAAGCTGTCCACGTCCGGCAATACGCCGTCGTAGCCGATCTTGCCCGCATCCGCCGCTGATTGGATTGGGGAGAGTGGCGGCACATACCACACCATTGGCAAGGTACGGTATTCAGGGTGCAACGGCAGTGCCAGCTTCCAATCCATCGCCAGCTTCCACACGGGGGATTCTTGCGCGGCTTTCAGCACATTGTCAGGAATGCCGTCTTTCTTCGCCTGCTCAATCACTTTCGGGTCAAACGGGTCGAGGAATACCTCAAGTTGTTTCTGATACAAATCCTTCTCGTTCGGGGTGCTGGCAACAGCTTCAATCTGATCCGCGTCATACAACAACACGCCAAGGTAACGGATACGCCCCACGCAGGTTTCGGAACACACCGTCGGCATCCCTGCTTCAATGCGTGGGTAACAGAAAATGCACTTCTCGGATTTGCCGGATTTCCAGTTGTAGTAAATCTTCTTGTAAGGGCAACCACTCACGCACATGCGCCAGCCACGGCATTTGTCTTGGTCGATCAACACAATGCCGTCTTCGTCACGCTTGTAAATTGCACCGCTGGGGCAAGAGGCCACACATGCCGGATTCAAACAGTGTTCGCACAAACGCGGCAGGGTAAACATAAAGGTGTTTTCAAATTCACCATAAATGTCCGCCTGAATCTGGTCGAAGTTTTTATCCTTGCGGCGTTTGGAAAATTCTGTGCCGAGGATTTCTTCCCAGTTTGGTCCCCATTCGATCTTGTCCATACGCTGCCCAGAAATCAGTGAGCGCGGACGGGCTACGGGCTGATGCTTGCTATCCGGTGCGTTGTGCAAGTGTTGGTAATCGAAATCGAAGGGTTCGTAATAGTCGTCAATCGCGGGTAAGTCAGGGTTGGCAAAGATATTCGCCAGCAAGCGGAATTTACCGCCGATGCGCGGCTCAATCTTGCCATCGGCACGACGCAACCAGCCGCCTTTCCACTTTTCCTGATTCTCCCACTCTTTGGGATAACCAATACCGGGCTTGGTTTCGACGTTATTGAACCATGCGTACTCCATGCCTTCGCGTGAAGTCCAAACGTTTTTGCAAGTAATCGAGCAGGTATGGCAGCCGATGCACTTGTCTAAATTCAGCACCATGCCGACTTGGGAACGGATTTTCATTTTACTGCCTCCTGAATGGTGTCATTGCCTTCGCCGTCCAGCCAATCGACGTTGGTCATCTTACGCACAATGACGAATTCATCGCGGTTAGAGCCGACCGTGCCGTAGTAGTTGAAGCCGTAAGCCTGTTGCGCATAACCGCCGATCATGTGGGTCGGTTTCGGGCAAACGCGGGTGACGGAGTTGTGGATACCGCCGCGCTCGCCAGTAATCACCGAACCGGGTACGTTCACAATGCGTTCTTGCGCGTGGTACATCAGCACCAATCCCGGCATGACGCGCTGGCTGACCACTGCCCGCGCTGCGATTGCACCGTTGGCGTTGAACAGGTCGATCCAGTCGTTATCGACAATGCCCAGCTTTTTGGCATCGTCCTCACTCATCCACACAATCGGCCCGCCGCGTGACAGCGTAAGCATCAGCAAGTTGTCGGTGTAGGTGGAATGGATGCCCCATTTTTGGTGCGGGGTAATCCAGTTCAACGCCAGTTCCGGGTTGCCGTTGGACTTTTGGTTGAGCATCGGCTTGATGGTTTTGGTGTTGATCGGCGGGCGATACACCAACATGCTTTCGCCGAAATCACGCATCCAGTCATGGTCGAGGTAGAACTGCTGCCGCCCTGTCAAGGTACGCCACGGAATCAACTCGTGAACGTTGGTATAACCCGCGTTGTACGACACATGCTCATCTTCCAAACCCGACCACGTAGGGCTGGAAATGATTTTGCGCGGTTGCGCCACGATGTCGCGGAAGCGGATTTTCTCGTCTTCCTTGTTCAAGGCAAGGTGGGTATGGTCAATGCCGGTAATTTTCGACAAGGCTGCCCACGCTTTCACCGCCACTTGCCCGTTGGTTTCGGGGGCAAGCGTTAGGATCATTTCCGCCGCATCAATTGCGCTGTTCAGGCAGGGGCGACCTTCGTTTGTGCCGCTGGTGTGTTGGTGATTGAGTTTGCCAAGGAACGCGACTTCGGTTTCGGTATTCCAGCCGATGCCTTTGCCACCGTTACCGAGCTTTTCCATCAACGGACCAATCGAGGTGAAGCGGTCATAGGTTTCAGGATAGTTGCGTTCGACCGCAATCATGGCTGGGGCGGTTTTGCCCGGAATCAGGTCGCATTGGCCTTTTTTCCAGTCTTTCACGCCGACCGCCTGACCGAGT
Organism: Thiothrix winogradskyi; assembly: GCF_021650935.1. NCBI lineage: Bacteria > Pseudomonadati > Pseudomonadota > Gammaproteobacteria > Thiotrichales > Thiotrichaceae > Thiothrix > Thiothrix winogradskyi. The sequence goes on from NZ_CP091244.1 coordinate 4,070,446, forward strand.
TCGGCGGGCGCATCGTGCAACAATGGCAGTGTCACCAAGTCGGTTTCCACGCCCAAATGCCCAACGCACACCCGTGAGAATTCCTTGGCAATGCCTTTGTAAATTTCCCAGTCGCTCCGCGCTTCCCATGATGGGTCAACGGCGGCGGTCAGCGGGTGAATGAAGGGGTGCATGTCAGAAGTATTGAGGTCATCCTTTTCGTACCACGTCGCGGTCGGTAGCACGATGTCGGAATACAAGCAGGTGGTGGACATACGGAAATCGAGCGTCACCAGCAAATCGAGTTTGCCTTCGGGCGCGTCTTGATGCCACTTCACTTCTTGCGGTTTCACCCCGCCCATTTCACCGAGGTCTTTGCCTTGCACACCATGCTTTGTGCCCAGCAAATACTTGAGCAAGTATTCATGCCCTTTGCCCGAAGAACCCAGCAAATTGGAACGCCACACGAACAGGTTACGCGGGAAGTTTTGCGCGTTATCGGGGTCTTCCGCCGCAAACGCGATCTTGCCGGATTTGAGGCTGGCAACGGTGTAATCCGCCGGACTCATGCCAGCGTCTTTGGCTGCCTTGGCAATGCGTAACGGGTTGGTATTGAGCTGGGGTGCGGAAGGCAACCAGCCCATGCGCTCGGAACGCACGTTGTAGTCGATCAGATTGCCCGAATGGCGTTCAAGGTTCGCCAGCGGGGAGAGGATTTCCTTGATTTCGAGCTTTTCATAACGCCATTGGCTGGAATGGTTGTAGAAAAACGAGGTGGAATTCATTTGACGCGGCGGACGACTCCAGTCCAGTGCGAACGCCAGCGGCAACCAGCCCGTTTGCGGACGCAGCTTTTCCTGCCCGACATAATGCGCCCAGCCGCCGCCGGATTGCCCGACACAGCCGCACATGGCGAGCATATTGATCAAACCACGGTAGTTCATGTCCATGTGATACCAATGGTTCATGCCCGCGCCGACGATAATCATCGACTTACCCTTGGTCTTGTCGGCAGTATCGGCGAATTCCCGCGCAATGCGGATCACTTTGTCACGCGGTACGCCCGTAATCGTTTCCTGCCATGCCGGGGTGTACGGTGCATTGGCATCGTCGAAACCTTTGGCACTGTCATCTTCACCCAAGCCACGGCTGATACCGTAGTTGACCATGTTCAGGTCATACACCGACACCAACCTGCCTTCGCTGCCATCTGCTAGAGTCACTTTGCGGGCAGGCAGTTTGTAGGTGAGGACATCTTTCAGCACATTGCCCTTGAAGTAATCGGAAGGCACGCCACCGAAATACGGCAGGGCAACATCCACCACTTCATCGTGACGTTCCACCAATGACAATGACAGCGTGACCTCTGCGTGGGTTTTGGCATCTTTTTGTTGCAGATTCCACTGACTGCTGCCATCCCAGCGATAGCCGATGGAACCATTCGGGGAAATGATTTCACCCGTGGCATCGTCAATCGCCACGGTTTTCCAGTCCGGGTTTTTCTCTTCGCCCAAACCAGCAACGAAGTCGCTGGCACGCGCAAAACGTCCCGCCTGATAGCTGCCATCGGCACGCTTTTCCAGCAACACCAGATTCGGCCAGTCGGTGTAACGGCGCACGTAATCGGTGAAATATTCGCTGGGCTTGTCAACGTGGAATTCTTTCAGAATGACGTGTCCGAATGCCATTGCCAACGCCGCATCCGTGCCCTGCTTCGGGTTCAGCCATTGGTCGGCGTGTTTGGCAACTTCCGCGTAGTCCGGCGTAATTGCGACGGTTTTTGTGCCTTTGTAACGCACTTCGGTAAAGAAATGCGCGTCGGGGGTACGGGTTTGCGGAACGTTAGAACCCCACGCAATGATATAACTGCTGTTGTACCAGTCGGCGGATTCGGGTACGTCGGTTTGCTCACCCCACATCATCGGCGAGGCAGGCGGCAAATCGCAGTACCAGTCGTAGAAACTCATGCACGTCCCGCCAATCAAGGACAGGTAACGGCTGCCAGCAGCATACGACACCATCGACATCGCCGGAATCGGTGAGAAGCCAATCACACGATCCGGGCCGTATTGCTTGGCGGTGTAGACATTGGAAGCTGCAATCAGCTCATTCACTTCATCCCAGTTGGAACGCACGAAACCACCCAAACCACGCCGAGTTTTGTAGGATTTCGCCATGGTTGGATTTTCAACGATAGATTCCCACGCCGTGACCGGATCAGGGTTTTTCGCTTTGGCAGAACGCCACAATTCCATTAACTGGCGGCGCATCAAGGGGTATTTGAGGCGGTTCGCACTGTACATATACCAGGAATAGCTTGCGCCACGCGGGCAACCACGCGGCTCATGATTCGGCAAATCCGGGCGGGTACGCGGGTAGTCGGTTTGCTGGGTTTCCCACGTCACCAAGCCGTTTTTCACGTAGATTTTCCAGCTACACGAACCCGTGCAATTTACGCCGTGGGTGGAACGTACCACCTTGTCGTGCTGCCAGCGTTTGCGGTAGCCGTCTTCCCAGTCGCGGCTCTCTTCGGTCGTCGCACCATGCCCGTTGGAAAACGGTGTTTGGGTGCGTTTGAAAAAATTCAGTCGGTCAATAAAGTGGCTCATGGCAATCAATGCTCCCCTTTGGTTCTACGGATACCCGCCAAGCGATTGCCCTGCTTCTGCGGGCCGCCTTTAGGGAAAATTTCGTGCAGGTAATGGTTGGTGGCGAACTCTTCACCCCACGCTTGTTTGAAGTGCTTGAGCATGTCGCGCACGGGGGCTTGCACCCCGTGTTCCTGATGGTAGTTACGCAGGAACTCAATGATTTCCCAATGCTCGTCGGTCAGCACCAAGCCTTCACGTTCGGCGAGGGCTTCCACGAAACCTTCGCTCCAGTCATCCATGTTTTGGATGTAGCCTTCCTGATCGGTGAGGATTTGCTTGCCATCCACTTCCAACGCCAAGGTATAAATCGCGTAAGGGTTGGTTTGCAGATTGTCGTCATACTGTTGAATTGCCATGTCTAGCTCCTTGTCTTAGCCCCTCTCCCCCTGAGGGAGAGGGGTTGGGGTGAGGGGGTTCTTTAAGGGTTCTTGATCTCACTGCCACTACGCAGATAAAACCACCAGTTCAAAATCAGGCACAGCGCGTAGAAAATCGCAAAGCCATACATCGCGTTTTCTGGTGATCCCGCTTTGATCTGGTCGCCAATCACCACCGGCGCAATGAACGAACCGTAAGCGGCTACTGCTGAAGTCCAGCCCAATACCGGCCCGGCTTGCAGGCGGTCAAAGATGACCCCAACGGTACGGAAGGTAGAGCCGTTACCAATGCCGGTAGCAGCAAACAACACCACAAACGTGATCAAAAACTGGTTGAAGTAGATTTCTGGGGTAGCGGACTGGTAAGCCTGCATCATGATGTAACCCGCGTAAGCAGAAGCTGCGACCATCACCACTGAAATGACTTGCGTCACAATAGAGCCGCCCACCTTGTCAGAAATCCAGCCACCGAGTGGACGAATCAACGCCCCCACGAAAGGGCCAATCCATGCGTAAGCGAACACTGGGATTGCGTTAGGGTTTTTCGCGTGTACCCACGCTTGCGTGGTCGCATCAAACACATGGGTATTCCCGAAAATGACATTGATGGAGAGTGGCAATGCCATTGAAAAGCCAATGAATGAACCGAAAGTGACGATATAGAGAATGGTCATTGACCAAGTGTGCTTATTTTTAAAGATCGCAAACTGATTATTGATATTGGTTTTCATCTCACCAAAAGCAGCCATCTTCATCACGCCAAGCGTCAGGATGATGGTCAATGGCAATGCAATCCACATATTCAACAACCCTAAACCGCTTGGTGCAGGCAGATAAAGGTACAAACCGAAGGCGGCTGTCGATAAAGCCAAGCCATACAACCAAAGGATTTTAAGGAATGCCATCAACGTGCCACCGGCATTAGGGGAAATCGGCAGCAGATTATTCATCCCCAAAAAGCCGAAAAACGCCAGTGGAATCAGGAACACCAGCCACACCAAGCCCGCGTTTTGAATCCAAGTTTGGGTTCCGGCAGTGATCTTGCCCAGAATCCAGCCAGAATCTTTCGCCAGTGGTAAAGAATCACCACCCAACACACCAAACACGCCCATTGTCATCACCAAGGGAATAAGGATTTGCATGGTGGTCACACCAAAGTTACCCAAACCTGCATTCAAGCCCAGTGCCGTACCCTGCAAACGCTTCGGGAAAAACGTGCTGATATTGGACATCGAGCAAGCAAAGTTACCGCCACCAATGCCCGACAGTAACGCCAGAATCTGGAAGGTCAGCAACGGCGTATCCTTATCCTGCAAGGCAAGCCCTGTACCCAATGCCGGAATCATCAGCAATGCCGTGGTCAGGAAAATGGTGTTACGCCCACCCGCAATACGGATGAAAAACGAAGCCGGGATCCGCAACGTTGCACCCGACAAACCGGCAATAGCGGTCAACGTAAACAATTCTTCGGTTTTAAACGGAAAGCCCAAATTGGACATCTGTACGGTAATAATTCCCCACATCAACCAGATGGCGAATCCCATCAACAGGCTGGGGATCGAAATCCATAAATTGCGGTTGGCAATCTTCTTGCCGGTGCTTTCCCAAAACGTGGTGTCTTCCACGTCCCAGTTTTTAATGTTAGTCATTAGGAATTCCTCGTATTAAGGGTTTGTGGTGAGGGATTTTTCGTGTAAATCAGCATGAACCGGGCGCACTTCGGTGAAATACATCCACATCAGCGACACCCACACGATTCCGAACATCAGCATGAAGGCGGAAGAGCGGATGCCGGTGAGATCAAGCAATGCGCCGAACATGATCGGCATAAAAAAACCACCCAAACCGCCTGCCAAGCCCACCACGCCGGACACCACCCCAATGTTGTCGGGGTAATCGTCTGAGATGTATTTGAAAACGGAAGCTTTACCGATGGCGAAGACAATACCGAGGGTGAACATAATGATGGTGAATACCGTGGCATTCAGACCAATACCGAAGGTGGCGGGGCCGTTAACGGTCTGGATAGTCAAACTGGTTTGCGGGTAAGACAGGAAGAACAGGCACACCAGCGAAATCCACAGCACCCACCAAGTGATGGTATGTGCGCCGAATTTATCCGAGAAATACCCACCCATTGCCCGCAAAATTCCACCGGGAATGCTGAAGGCTGCCGCCAGGAATGCAGCGGTTTTCAGATCGAAACCGTATTCCCCGATGTAATATTTGGTCATCCACAGTGCCAATGCCACGTAGCCGCCAAACACGATGGAATAGTATTGGCTGTAACGCCATACCTTGGGATCTTTGAGCACGGCAAGCTGTTCGCGCATGGTCACGGTTTTAGCCACTTTGTGACTCGGATCACTAAAAGTGAAAAACCAGAACACCAGTGCCATCACCAACATCAAGACCGCATAGACTTTCGGAACCATCGTCCAGCCGTAGCCCACCACAATAATCGGTGCAACCAATTTAGTGACCGCCGCACCGGTATTGCCCACCCCAAAAATCCCCATGGCCGTACCTTGTTGATGTTTGGGAAACCAACGGGCGCAATAAGAGATGCCCACCGTGAATGAACCACCTGCCACCCCGACAAACAAACCAATCGTCAGAAAATGCCAGAATGCGGTGGCATAAGACATCATCCAAATCGGAATGACCGTCGATAGCATCAGCACGGTGAACACAATGCGTCCGCCAAACTTGTCTGTCCACATACCTAGCGGCAAGCGGATAAGTGAGCCAGTTAACACGGGGGTTGCGATTAAAATACCGAACTGGGTTTCGTTCAAACCCAAGGTTTCCTTGATGGGAATGCCGATGACGGCGAACATCATCCAGATCATAAAGCACACGGTAAATGCCAGCGTACTCATAATGACGACCGACCATGCCTTGTATTGCTGTGTTGCCATAACTCACCTCGTAACAAAACCGTAAGTGGTTTCAAGGTGATTCTAGGCTGATGAATTCCTAATTCCAGTGGGGGTAATGGGCGAAAAGAGAGGCGAAGTACCACTTTAGTGGTACATGATAATTTTCCTAAAGCACTGTTTTAATTTGATTTTTTATTAAGGCTTAGATTGGATTTTGGTGTTGGCGGCATAGAGGTGGTACACCCTTTAACCCACGGAACTGCCCCTTACGTTGATGCTAGTGTGGTTACTTTACAGGACAATGCTTAACCCATACGGCATGTAGATCAGCCCAACCTGTCGAATGCGCCCCTAATTTTGCTGCTTGCCGAGGATGAACAAGCGGAAGAAGTTGCAACTGTTTGCCAGCCACCGAAAAAGGATACAAACGACCATACTGTTTTTCTGTGTTTCCATAAGCAGATAATTTAGACGCTGTTCCATAATGTTGCGTAAACCATTTTAACGGCTGATCTCCCAACGTGATAACAATGTCGGCATTGGAACGAATCAGCTCTTGCTCAATCTCCAATCGTCTTCCGCAACTAACCAACGTATCAGGCAAACGAGACCAAGTGTATTCAGGAAGCTTTAGCGAATCAATGAGGGGATCGTATTCCCGCTTTAAGGCGACCTCCTGATTTTCGTTCATGCAACTATACGGAATCAGATCACATAGCCACACATCATTCCGAGACATACCCAACGGGGCAATAAAACAATCATCAAGGGCTTTGCCAGATGGTCCATTCAAATGCTTGCTTGCAGGAAGCAAGCGTCCTGCACCCAGCGGAAGCTGAATAGTTGAAATAATCTCCTGCGCTGATGCCGTACTGCCTCTCCAAAATATTTCTGGCTCAGAAGCCACGGCTAACGCACCTATTTTCTGACGACCATCTTGCCCTATCCAACGAGCATGTACCGCACTTGCATATACACCTAAAATAAACACGCGCTTAGGTGTTTGATCTTTTTGTACCAATGAAAGAATTGGCTTTCCGAATGGGAACGTACCAACATTTAGCACCATAAAATTACTCCCAACTTCAAATATGTTGCTGTTCAGCAATCGCCAGCAAACGCACCAAACCAATAAACGTCAGTCCTAATTTCGCGGCTTGCCGACGTGCTAACTGGTCATCCACGATCAGCAGGGAATGTTCATGTTGGATTGCCAGACAAATGGCTTCTTTTTCACCATCACCCAAGCTACGGGGCAAAACCACCGAAGATACGGCATCACTGGAAATGACTTGTAAGTGTTGGCTATCAATCGCTTGCTGGATGCGCTGGCTATCTTCACCAGACTTTGCCATACATTCCCGTTGCACGGCTTCTGGTATCAATACTGTGCCAAACAGTTTTTCTAACAGGTGTAAACCATCCAGTTTTGCCAAAGCAAGCAAAGGTCCAGCATCAGCAATTACGACTTGAGCCATGCACTCATATCCTTCGCTTCTTGGGCAACGGTTTCATCGGCTTTGACGATTTCAATATCGAGGCTGCTAAGGTGTTGGATGAAATCCACCAATGGCAAACCACTAAGTTTGGCAGCCGCCCCCAAGGACAGCACCCCGTCACGGAATAGGACAGAAGCCAATGCAGGGCGCAATGTCAGCAGCGTGTCACCCAACGTTGATTCCAGATGCAGTAAAACCGCGTCGGGTTGATTACCTTTGAGGATGAGTACCGGCTCATCGCGTGCATGGCGCAAAGCGGCGGATGGATTTTTTTTCAAGTCGCGGACATTAGTGGCGTACATAAGTTGCACCTCTTTAGATAGTACTTCCAGTGTAGTCCACGCCCGATGGATTTGCAATTTTGGATTTTGGACTACGAAGCAGCGCGGCATGGCAATTACAGCACCGCGCTGGTGGAACAGCTTACATCGCCAAGCTGGAAGAGCATGGCAGCTATCACTTCCTGTTGCGCCCGCGCCGTTTTGGTAAAAGCCTGTTCATTTCGATGCTGGAACACTACTTTGCGGCGGGTTGATCACCTTAATGGTGCGCACAAGATACGCCTCTTTAAATTATACCTCCAATTGTCCAAGTCTTTCCAACCACGCATTAAACAATGGGCATTCCCGCCGGATACTTCCCAAGCCGATTTCCAACGCAGCCAATGAGCCATGCAACGGCTTGTCATACGCTTCAAACATTGCCAGCAGCCGCTTGCTGGGCGCGGTTTCAGGGCTGTCATTAATCATTTCAGGTGAGGCAAAAGCCAGCCGAATCGCTTCAAAGTCATCTGCCAACGCCGGTTGATTAATGCCTTGAGCCAAACCGCTGGTATCGCTAAACAGCAAGCCTTCAAACTCGTACATTTGCACGTAAGGGATGAAACGGCGCATGGCGTCAGTACCCAACGCAGCCTGTAAACGTGCGGTCATTGCCTGCGTGATGCAATGGGCTTTGTCTGCATTCAGCGTGTATTGCATTGCTTCGTTTTTGCCGGGAAAGTTCGGCGGTAGACCGTAAAAATCAAAGAAGGTGGTGCAATAAGCACGGGCATCTCCCAACAAACGCACGCGGACATCGGTCAGTAACCGCTCGAAGCGGAAGTTGCCGCCTTTATGCCCCGGTTTGCCAATCAAGGAGGGAATCAGGTAAACACCCTGAACCGCGAAACTTTCCGCCAACACTTCGTTAACGAACATTTCCTCGGTCTGCCCTTCGCAAATGATGTGGACACGAATCATTTGTGCGGCCTCCCACCCAGAATATTCTTCTCCCATAATTCGCCGACAGAATACTCATCCAACCATAATTGCAGGTCTTGGGCATCCAAGCGCTTGAATACTGTCGCGCCTTGTTCGCGTTCCACAATCACCAAGTCATCGACGGTAAATTCATTCACCAGTGGCACAGATTGCGTGGAAATAATCACCTGCATCCGTTTAGAAGCCGAACGCAACAATGATCCCAATAACGTAATAGCGTAAGGGTGCAAGCCCAGTTCTGGCTCATCAATAATGATGGTGGAAGGTGGATCAGGTTGCAGCAACGCCGTCACCAGACAAATGAAACGAATTGAGCCATCCGATAACTGGCTAGGCCATAGCGCGTAATCGCTGTCTTGTTGCCGCCACAGCAAGCGAAGTTGCTCTTCTTCTGTCGGTAACTTGTGGGGTTTCAACACGAAGTCATCGAAGAAAGGCACTGCCAACCGGATAGTTTTACAAATTTGCTGATACACATCGGGATGTTCGGCTTTCATACGGTAGAGAAATGCCGCTAAATTGGATGCATCTTGACGCAAATATTCGTTGTCGTGCAGCGAACACAACCGTTTTACGCCCGCAGTCTCGCTGGTGTCGTGAAAGTGAAAAACTTTCCAACTGGAAATAGCTGTGTGAGCATTGCCTGTCTGTTCAATAGGCGTAAACACAACCCCGTCATCCACCGTGGTTTCCAGCATAAAATGGTAGTGACCTTGTTGAAACATGATCACGGATTCAAGTTTGCTGGTTTCCTTCACCCCAAAGCTGAGAATGCGGTCAGCACCACCCTGTTTGCGTACCCAGCTATGCAAACGCATTTCCACCAACTCGCCCAACATGCGGAAGTACGAAACAAAATTGCTCTTACCCGAACCATTCGCGCCAATCAAAACATTCAAGTTGGTCAGCGGGAATTGCTCCAACTGGCGGATGGACTTGAAGCCCTGAATAGTCAATTTTTCAATAGGATTTTGGGTGTTCATGGCCTGAATAGCTTGCGTGGATATGAAGATGAGTATATATCAAATGCAGCATGATCCTAGAACCAAAGCGCAGCACCCAATAACAACACGAGGAAATCCACCGCGTGAATCGTTTTCTGTGGAACAAACTCCGAAATTCCCTGCTTTTACGGCTGGGCGGCATGATCGCAGCCATTACTGTGTTGGCTATCGTCGGCATGTCCACCTCGTGGATGGTCGCAGAAACCACCCAAGGCAACGGCGAAGCCATTAATATTGCAGGCAGTTTGCGGATGCAAAGCTGGCGCATGGCCTCCCTCTACCAACGTACTCTCCAAACCGACACTGCCGAATACCGCACCACCCTGCAACAAGCCATTGAACGCTTTGAAAACGATTTAAGTGCTGAACCCATCCTTTCCGTGCTGCCAGTTGATGAAACCACACCACTCAAAAAAGTCTACCGCCAGGTTGAGGCGAATTGGCAGACACAGGTTAAACCGGCATTACAGCACCCCTCCAGCACGGTTCAAAATGCACGGGTACTCGACGAAATTCCGCTATTTGTGGCGCATATCAACGATCTGGTCAAACAAATTGAAGAAGCCACCGAGGCTAAAATCTTTGTACTGCGTGTCGTGTTGGGGGTTGCGATTATTGGTACCATGCTCGTGGTCATCTTGTCGATTTATCTGGTAAAAAACATCCTTGTGAGTCCACTCCGTGGCTTATTGGGCTTAACCGACCAAATCCGTCAAGGCAATCTCGCAGTGCGTACCGAACTTGACGGTGAAGACGAAATCGGGCAATTGGGACAAGCCTTTAACCTCATGGCAGAAGATTTGTCCAAGCTCTACCAAGACCTCGAAGCGCGGGTCGAACAAAAAACCGCAGAACTCACCCGCAGCAACCGTTCGCTGGATTTGCTGTACCGCTCCATCACTCGCTTGCACGGCATTGCCCCCGACCGCGCCGTCTTCCATAACGTATTAAAAGATGCCGAAGCCGTGCTGGGTTTAGGCAATGGCACGATTTGCCTCAAAGAAGACAATAATCAGCAAGGCGATGTCGTCGCCACCACCGCCATCAGCGGCAAAAGCCCCATGTGCCAACGCGCCAACAGTTGCGCCGAATGCCACGACCCGCACGCCGCCCGCATGGATACCCTCCCCGACGGACGGCAAATCTTGCGAATGCCACTCACCGATGCGGAAAAACGCTACGGCATGTTAGCCGTCGATGTCCCCGCCAACACCACCGCCGAACGCTGGCAAGTGCAATTGCTGGAAGCATTATCGCGCCACATCGGTGTCACCATCGCCTCCGAACAGCGCAGCGAACAGCACCGCCGCGTCTCCCTGTTGGAAGAACGCGCCGTCATCGCCCGCGAACTACACGATTCCTTGGCACAATCGCTGGCGTACATGAAAATTCAAGTCAGCCGCTTACGTGCCGCCGTGAAAAACCCGGCAGATGCCACCGAAGTCACCGCCGCCTTGGAAGAATTGCGCGAGGGTCTTAACAGCTCTTACCAACAATTGCGTGAACTGCTCTCCACTTTCCGCTTGCGCATGGAAGACGACGATTTAGGCATGGCACTGGCGCAAACCACCACCGAATTTGCCGAACGCGGCAACTTGCCGATTGCGCTGGATGTCAGTTTAGGCAATCTCAATCTGACTCCCAACGAAGAAATTCACCTGCTGCAAATCGTGCGCGAAGCCTTATCCAACACCCTTAAACACGCGCACGCCAGCCAAGCGTGGGTATCGTTACAACGTCAAGAAGGCAATAACAGCCTGCAATTGCGCATCGAAGATGATGGCGCAGGTATCCAAAAAACCGCCAACCTGCACCATTACGGCATGGCAATTATGGACGAACGCGCCCGCGCCCTGCATGGCATACTGCAATACTTGCCACGCACGGGTGGTGGCACTTGCGTACAACTCGATTTCACCCCCAAAACAAGGATTGCCCATGCCGCTTGAAACCCCACAAAGCCTGCTGATCGTGGACGATCATCCCCTGTTTCGCAAAGGCGTGCGCTATTTGGTCAATATGGTGCCTGATTTCATCATCGTCGGCGAAGCTTCCTGTGGGCAGGAAGGTATCGACATGGCATTGGAACTTGCCCCCGACATGATCCTGCTCGACCTGAACATGAAGGACATGAGCGGCATTGAGGTACTAAAAGTCATCAAAGCCTCTGGCAGTGATGCGCGTGTAGTAATGCTGACGGTTTCCGATCAGGCGAGTGATTTGGTGGCAGCGTTACGCGCAGGCGCAGACGGCTATTTACTCAAAGAAATGGAACCCGAAGATTTGGTCGCAAAACTGGCGGAAGCAGCGGCGGGACGCATTACCCTCACCGAACGCCTGATCAACTTGCTGGCACACGCGATGCGCCACGATGCTGCCCACCCCAAAAGCAGTTCCGAAGCCGGTTTGACTGAACAGGAACAACGCATTCTGGAGCGAGTTGCAGCGGGCAAAAGCAATAAGCTGGTGGCACGGGAACTGGGCATTACCGAAGGCACGGTAAAAGTCCACGTCAAGCACCTGTTGCGCAAGCTCAACCTGCGCTCACGGGTGGAAGCGGCGGTGTGGTTTGTGGATCAGCAAAAATAATTAGGCGATCACCCGTTACAACAACCACTCGTCTGAGTGCTGGGAACACAGCAGGCTTCATCCGCTGAAGCAACGCCCGGCACACAACAGCCACCCGACTGGCTAACGGTATCCGAGCCAAACGCTTCAACTTCGCCCATGGTCTGGTAATGTTCCCAAGCGATACCCGACGGGTCTACTGTCCAATGTTTGGTGCTGGCTGCGTAACAACAGAGGGTTTCCCCCTGATCCAACACGGCATCTCCGGCTGCTGCATCCGCCCGTTGCCGTAGTGCCTGCAATTCGGCTGCATCTTCTGCCTGAAAGCCAAAATGGTTTAAGCCGATGGCATGTCCACGGGCTGAAATCGCAAAATTAACGCGCGGATCATCCAGCATCCACTTGGCGTAATCGCTACGTTCAAGCGTCGGTGCTTGTCCAAACAGCTTGCTATAAAAGTCGATGCTCTTCGCAAGGTCATCAACGGCAATATGGGCGTGAAAGCGTTTCATCAGATGTCTCCTTAGCAGCACTTGCCGCCACTGCAACAGCCACCCGCTGCCGGTGCTGCGGCTGTTGCGCCACCCAACCAACCTTCCACCGCCGCTTTGGAAGGAATGCCACCTGCATGAACCACTTTGCCATCCACCACCACGCCGGGGGTAGACATTACGCCGTAGCCCATAATGGAAGGCAGGTCTTCGACCTTCTCCAATTCCACCGCCACGCCTTTTTCTTTAGCCATGTCTTCGATCAGCTTGAAGGTGGTTTTGCAGTTGGCACAACCCGTGCCGAGAACTTTGATTTGCATGAAATGCTCCTTGATGCAGTAAAACGTTACAAAACGAGATTAAAAATATACCCGACCAGCAAGATGCCAGTCGCCACGACACCGATAAAAGTAGCGATCAGACGCGGTTTCAGCACCTTGCGCAAAATGATCATTTCCGGCAAAGACAGCGCAATCACGCTCATCATGAATGCCAACACCGTGCCGAGAGCCGCACCTTTCGCCAGCAATGCCTGCACGATCGGAATAACCCCGGCAGCATTGGTGTACATCGGCACACCTAGCAATACCGCCGCAGGCACTGCCCACCACACGTCCTTACCCATGAAAGATGCCATGAAATCTTCCGGCACAAAGCCGTGAATTAGCGCACCCAAACCCACGCCGACAACGATGTAAGGCCAGACCTTGCCGACAATTTCACGCACATGCCCGAAACCGTGCTGGATGCGTTCCCCCCACGACATTACGCTTGCGCCAACATTGCCAGCGGATTGGGTGTTTTGCATCTTGCGTACCCAGTCTTCGAGGTGATCTTCCATGTTCAGTTTGCCAATCAGCATTCCGGCGAAAATCGCAATCAACAAACCCATCACCAGATACAGCGCGGCAACTTTCCAGCCAAACAAGCCGAACAGCAAGATCAAGGCGACTTCATTCACCATCGGCGCGGCAATCAGGAACGAGAACGTCACCCCCAACGGCACACCTGCTTGCAGAAAACCGATAAACAGCGGCACAGCAGAACACGAGCAAAACGGGGTGACAACTCCCAAACCGGCTGCCATCGTATTCCCCACACCCAACCGCTTGCCGGAGAGCATGGCACGGGTACGTTCCGGCGACACGAAGGTGTGAATAATGCCCATCACAAACACAATGCCAATCAGTAGCAGCAACACTTTCGGCGTGTCGTAGAAAAAGAACTGCAACGCCCCGCCAAGGTGGCTATCACGCTCAACAGGCAGTGCGGCAACCAATGCTTCCGAAGCCGGAATCAGCGAGCGGTACAGCAAAAACCACACCACCACCGCCAGCAGCAGGAATAGCAGCGGTTGTTGCGTGGGAAAGCGTCGTAATTGTTGGATAGCTTGCATCGGTCATCTCCTAAAGCGTCAGCCATTTTCTTATTATATACGGATAGACGAATGTAAGTACAAAAGGATGCAGCCGGAGGTGTAATACTTCCTACTATGACAGCAAATATTGCCATGCAGGTACGATGGCGATGCGCTTTCCTTCAATCGTCAGCACGTCTTCACGTTCTTGCGTGACCAGCGTTGCCTCCTCCAAGCCGGTATAACGCATCCCTTCCAGCAAGCCATTGATTTCACGCTCCAGTGTCGCGGGCGTGCGTATATCCACACTCACATTGACCAGTTGGGAAGGTTTGCCCGGTACGTAAAAATCCACTTCCTGCGTTTGTTTGTAGTAATACACTTCGCGGCTTTGGCGGCGTAAATGCAGGAACACCAGATTCTCATACAACTTGCTGTAATCCGGTGACAGGGAGGTGTGCAACAACGTTTTGAAACCATTATCCACCGCGTAAATCTTACGAGGGTGGTGCTGTTCCTCGCGGACTGAGTTGCGAAAAATCGGCACATTGAACAGGGTATAGGCATCTTCCAGATAGCCCAGATAGAGATACAACGTTTCTTTGCTGACTTTATGCCCCAGCCCTTTGTATTCATTAAACAGCTTGTTAACGCTAATCAGTGTGCCAATATTGCTCATCGCGTAGCGAATCAGATGACGCAATAACGTGGTGTTTTTGATGTCATAACGTTCGATCAAGTCGCGGTAGATGATTAAATCCAGATAATCACGCCAAGTGCGTTGCTGAATATCGGGCGTTTCCCCAAAGGTTTCGGCAAACCCGCCCTGATGCAAATAATTGTTGAAAGCGTGTTGAATGTAGCTGCGGCTATGGGATGAATGCAGGTTAACGTCAATCTGGTGATAAGCCAGATATTCACGGAAGGAAAACGGGAAGACTTCATACGTCAAGGTTCGCCCGCGCAAACTGGTAGCAATTTCTTGGCTCAACAGGCGTGACGATGAACCCGTCACAAATAACTGCACATTCAAGGTGTCGTGGATGCGCCGCACGTAACGTTCCCATTCGGGAATGTTCTGAATTTCATCAAGGAACAGGTAGACCTTTTCGCTGCGCTTGTCGGGGTAGAGCGCGTAATAACCTTCCATCAGACTGTCTAAATCCTGCAAGGTTAAGGGATGCAGGCGGTCATCCTCAAAATTCAAGTAGATGATATTACGCGGGTCAACGCTGGCGCGTAGTTGATTAATCAGCCCATACAGCAAGTAGGTTTTACCGCAGCGGCGCACCCCGATCAGCGAAATGATCTTGCGGCTATCCACGGGGATCACCTGCTCACGCGCAATCACCTGTTTGGGTGGTGTATCCTGAAAATCGGTAATGAGCCGCTGGAAAAGTGCTTGCATGGCGTTTCTTTCCTTCTTAAAAAGAACAGTATCTATGGATTATAGATGCTTTTAGAAGAACAGATTCAAGATTTTAGCCACCTATCAGCGTTGAGGCTTACGCTGCCACCATGCGCTGCATACTCTGCATCAGTGACGTTTTGAATGCGGCATCACCTGAGAACAATTTGTAAAACTCCAAATCATCCTTGCGCCGTTGCAACATAACCTCCTTGAAGAGCTTTTCAAACGCCAAGTGCTGGTTATGCGGATCGTGTTCGTTTTGGTACTTGTCGTGAAAATCAGGGTGCGACTTGATGGATTCCGCCATGCTGAGTAAGCGTACGCGCTGTTCTTCCGGCGTGGCACTCCAGCCCTGAAACCAACGCTCGTTGAAGGTACGGATAATCTCATCCAGCGGATCGGCTTCGCTTTCTGTGTCGTGTGCTCCGCGTGGATTGGGGTTTTGCGGGTCAAGTTCCGATGCGGCATCATCCAGCGCAATCGCATGGTTCAGTTTCACCCGTTGCAAGCCATAAGTGCTTAAATCCACCGAATTCAGCAACTCATCCAGCAATTCCGCGTCAGGGTCGGCGACTTTCAGTTTCGGGATCAGGAATTTCAGAAACCAGAACAGCTTTTCCCACATCACCATTTCATAGGGCATGATCGCCGCCATTTGCCCGTAGATTTTCACGAACTGCTTGGCTTTGATCTTGAAATCCACCTTGGCGGCATTATCCAGCTCCAACTCGTGGTTAAAACGCGCCGCCGCTACATCAATCACTCCGCTTAAAGTTTGCGCGTCTTCGTTGTTGAAATAGCGCGTGACGAAGTTTTCGACTTCCTGCCATTCGTACACGCCGACTTCATCCAGCGCGTCTTTCAGCTCGTGCAGCACGTTAATGTCGGTGGCTGCTGACAAGGAAGTGGAGGTGTAAAACGGATCAAAAGCGGTCTTGATGTCATCCACGCTATTGAAAAAATCCAGCACAAACAGGTCTTCGGTTTTCTTGCCCCACTTGGGTGCGGCACGGTTGAGGCGCGACAGGGTTTGCACACACAACACGCTGGCGAGTTTCTTGTCCACGTACATGGCGCACAACTTGGGCTGGTCGAAACCCGTCAGGTATTTGTTCGCCACCACCAACAGGCGGTATTCGTCGGTATCGAATTTGTCCTTGGTGTCGGTTTCGGCAAAACCATTCACATCCGCTTCGGTGTATTCCACGCCATCCACAGTTTTGCTGCCCGAAAACGCAATCAGGGCTTTGAACGGGTTGCCTTGTTTTACCAGCAAGCGGGTAATCGCTTGGTAGTAACGAATAGCGGTTTCAATATTTTGCGTGACCACCATGCCCTTGGCTTTGCCCTTGAGCTTTTTAGCAGCCACTACCTGCGGGATGAAATGCTCCAGCATGATTTCGGCTTTGGTATCAATGGTGTGCTGCGAACGCTCGACATAAGCGCGAAGCTTTTGCTGCGCCTTTTTGGTGTCAAACAGCGGATTGTCTTCAATGGATTTCTGGATTTCGTAATAGCTTTTGTAGGTGGTGTAATTGGCGAGTACGTCGAGAATGAAGCCTTCTTCAATTGCCTGTTTCATTGAGTACAGGTGGAAAGGTTGGAATGAGCCGTCGGGTTGTTGTTGCCCGAACTTTTCCAAGGTGGTGTTTTTCGGGGTGGCGGTGAAGGCCAAGTAGGAGGCATTGCCGCGCATTTTGCGGGAACGCATCGCTTGCAGGATTTTGTCTTGTGCATCCTCGATTTCCTCCGCTTCTTCTTTCCCCATTGCGCGGTTCATATTGTCGTGGGCTGAACCGGATTGGGAACTGTGCGCTTCGTCGATGATGACCGCGAAACGCTTGTCGCTGAGGTCGGCAATGCCGTCAATGATGAACGGGAATTTCTGGATGGTGGTAATAATGATCTTCTTGCCGTTTTCCAATGCCGCTTTCAGTTCGGAGGATTTGTGGGCGGGGGCAATGATGTTTTTGACTTCGGAAAACTCTTTGATGTTGTCGCGCAATTGCTTGTCCAGCAGGCGGCGGTCTGTCACCACGATGACGGAATCGAATAGTGGGCGTGGGGTGTTGGCTTCGACTTCGCTCAGCCAACGGGCACGATCCGTTCCCTGAGCGGAGTCGAAGGGAACACGGACGGCAGGATAAACCTCAATCAATTGGTACGCTGCCCAAGTAATCGAGTTGGATTTGCCCGAACCGGCGGAATGCTGGATCAGGTAGGTTTGCCCTGCTCCGTGCATAGCGGCATGGCTGATGAGCTTACGCACCACGTCGAGTTGGTGATAGCGTGGGAAATACAGGGTGCGTTTGTCCAGCGCGTCTTTGCTCGTGCCATCCAGCCGCACGAAATGCTGGATGATATTGGTGAGGCTTTTCGGCGTGAAGATTTCTTCCCACAGGTAGGCGGTTTTATGCCCGCGTGGATTGGGCGGGTTGCCTTGCCCTTCGGCGTGACCTTTGTTGAAGGGCAGGAAAAACGTGTCTTTGCCCGCCAGTTTGGTGGTCATGTAGACTTCATCAGTATCCACCGCCATGTGTACCAAGCAACGCCCGAACTGCAATAAGGGCTGGGTGGTGTCGCGGTCTTCGCGATATTGCTTTTGCCCGTGGTAGCGGGCGGTTTGCCCTGTCCACGGGTTTTTAAGCTCCAGCGTAATTAGCGGTAAGCCGTTGAGAAACAGCACCATGTCGATTTCTTGCAGCGGGTTAGCGCTGGAATAGCGTACTTGGCGGGTGCAACTGAACAGATTGGCAGCAAACTGTTGTTTCACCTTGGCACTGCTGCTTGCCAACGGCGCGGGGTACATCAGGTGGAAGTGGGCATCATCCACGCCCAGCCCTTTTTTCAGCAGGTGCAACAAACCGTGCTTTTTAATCAGGCGGTCGAAACGCTCCACGATTTTGCGCTGCCAATCGCTGGGGCTGTGCTTTTGGAGTTTTTCCAGTTCATCGGCTTGAGTGGTTTGCAGGAATTGCCAGAAAAACTGTTCGTCGAGGGCAACTTGTTTGTTGAATTTGGCGGGGTTGCCGAGGTGGTAGCGGGCGGTGTTGTTCCCTTCGACTCCGCTCAGGGAACGGATCGTGCTCGCTGGCTGAGCGGAGTCGAAGCCAACATTGTACAGACCAGCGGTTTCACCCAGTTTCTTCTGTAACTCTTCCGAAGAAATGCCGCACAGGTGTTTTTCGATCGCGGCTTCAAATGCCTGTTCGTTGGTTTGACTTGCCATGTTTGCCCTTTAAACTGAAACCCAATTGCGAAACAAGTTGTTGCGTAATTGTACTGTAACCCCCTAGGATAAACACGATGACGGCAGCAAAAAGGGATTTTAAGCGCGAATGACTCACTATCTGGAAATTACCGAAATCCGTCATCAAGCACGTCAAGGCAAAACCAAACCCTTTATGTGTACAGCAGCAGATGGCAAGGCTTACGTCGTTAAAGGCAAGTCAGCCATGTTCCTAGGGTGCATAAAAGAATGGATGGGGGCAAAACTGGCTACTGCTTTCGGCTTGCCCGTTCCACCCTTTACGATAGCCGTCACCAGTTCAGAGTTGCTCGAACTTTACGGAAGTGAGGCACTGCTTGACTTAGGTACTGATTCCGCCTTTGCTTCACAACACATTCCCGCCAGCCATGAGCTAAAATATGAAGTGCTATCACAAATCGATAAGCAGTTGCGGCGTGATGTGTTGATGTTTGATGCTTGGGTAAGAAATGAGGATCGCAGCCTGACCCAACAGGGTGGCAACCCAAATTTGCTCTGGAGTGAGAATTCGCTGTATGTCATTGATCATAATTTAATTTTTGACAAAGACTTCGCTACAGATATTTTTTTAGACACCCATGTTTTTCAGGCAGAGATAAGCGAAATCCTGCAAGACTTCTTGCTAAGGGAACACTATCAAACGAGAATGCAGGACGCACTCAACGTCTGGTCGTCAGCATGGGACACCCTGCCGGAAGAGTGGTGCGAACAAAACGAAGAATCGGGATTATTTGATCCAGAAGCGACATTCCAACAACTGCGGGATGATGCCCAAGGTGCAATCTGGACGAGGCTAATGCAATGAAACAAGCGTGCAAATACAACATTATCCGTTTTCAGCCTTACCCTGAAACACAAGAGTTTGCCAATATTGGCATCGTCTTGTATGCGCCTAAATCCCGTACTTTCGTTTTCCGGCTGTTGACTGCCAACCGTCACGGGCGTGTTACGCAATTTTTCGACACGTTGGATAAAGCCATCTTTCAGAATGCCGTGACGCTGGTGCGCGATGAGCTGAAACGTATCCAGCGTATGATGGCAACGATGGAAAAGCCTGAAGCGTTGTATGACGAGTTGGTGCGCCCGCGTGAAGATATTGTTGCCTATAGTGGGCACTATGTACGCTTTACTGAAGACCCTGAAACCACGGTGGCTGAACTGTTTGAGCATTACGTTCATCACAGTTTTGCCCATCAACCAGGGCATGAGGAGCGGATGAAGGCAAGCCTTACCAAGTTACTCATCTCTCATCAGTTGGCGGCACGCTTCAAAGAGCGCACGCTAGGTAATGCGTTGTATGAAGTGCGCTTGCCTTTTGTGACGGAGAACAGCAGCCCGACCATCATCAAGCCAATTCATTTCTGCCACCCGCAATCTAAACAACTGCTCAATCACGGTTTGCAGTGGAAAGCTACCATGCAGCAATTGTTTCGGATGAAAGTGGCTACGCCTGAACAAACGCTGTTTACTTATAAAGCTCCTGAAAGCAATGCAGGTATTTTGCGCGATGCTTTTGAAGAAACCCGCATCCAGATAGAAGAACTCGGTATTCGGATGCTGGACATTGAGGAACAGGAACGTATCACTGCGTTTGCGCGGGAAGCTGTCGCTTGATTTTGGAGGGGTTGCCGATGTGGTAGACGGAAATACCGCATAGGTGTTTTTCAATCGCGGCTTCAAATGCCTGTTCGTTGGTTTGACTTGCCATGTTTGCCCCTTGCTTGTATCCCTGTTCTAAAATCAACAATCCATCAACAAAATATACACAATACTATCATATAGTTAGCCTGAAGAATCCCAGTAAATATTGGATAAAATCAACAATCCATCAACAAAATCAACTCCAGAACGGTACGTAACGGCGGCTTTTTGCCCCTACCGTCGGATCATAGGCTCGAATCAGCCCGTTTCTAATGGTCTCTTTGATGATGTTAGATGCTTGAGCTTTGTTATGCTCCTCAATCCCGAATCGCTCCCGAACAGAAGCATTGTTCATTGACTCCCTGTTGACGTAACGCAAGCAGCAATGCTGGTAACATGCACGCACACGGTCTTCAACATCCATATCTTTATAAGCTTTGTGGGCAAATAAAACAGCACGGGTATGTTGGGCAGTCTGCTCAAAAATAGGGGCGGGTAACTGGTAAACTTCGATTTCTGTAATTACCTTGTCAATACCACTGCCACGCTCTTCGCAAATACCAATTCGGCGCATGAAAGAGGCTAATGCTTCATTACGACTTTGTGGTGGTGTATCCAAAAAACGCTGCGTATCCACTAGTGGCACTCCGGGATTGGTTATTTCCAAACGATTATCGAATAACTCAATCATCGGGCCTGTACCCGTAATCGTGAAATCCTGATGAATAATTGCGTTTGCAACCAGCTCCCGTAAAGCCAGCTCAGGATACATCGGCACTTCTTCACGAAAAGCCTTGCCTATTTCCTCGTTAGACGGAAGCAAGGTTTTCAGATAATCAATTAAGCCCTCAAATCCAATGGCATAACCTTTATTTCCCGTAATTTCACGAATTGTTTCCAGCTTACTGTTGCCTTTGTACAAAATCAGCCGAACTGACTTTCGGGAAAGTATTGGAAAATCCTGTAACTTTTTAGCAAACAAAATTGCCCCCAAGTTAGTGATACTCCATTGCCCTGCATCATTCTTTTTGACCAGCTTGTCTGCTGCCAAGGCAGATAAAATACCTTTTCTGCCTTCAGGAAGTGATTGGTTTAGCAAATCAAAATAAGCCGGGTAATCCAGCAGCTTCAATACCAAATCATCGGTGACACTTTCCAATGCCATTTGCTGCTCGAATGGCGTTCGGTCAAATATGCGCCACAACTCGCGTTCTTTTTCTGGGTATTCTCTTAGTCTCTTTTTGTATGAACCAACTCGAATAAATTCAGCCCCATCAAACTGAACAGGTGTATGGCTAGCTGCCTGTATTTCTAAAATAACAACGGGAAGATCACTCGATGAAACAAACTCGAAAAAACGGAAATGAATTTTTGGCGCAGTTTTTTGCAGCAACCAACTTTCAAGCTCTTGTTGCTTATATTTACTCGTCGATGGCTTAAACTTTGTGCCAACAATATTGTGGCTGTCATTTTCTACTCCCCAAACCATATAAGCGGACTGTTTTCCAATCAATGCAGCCGAGTTTGCCAGTGCAGAAATGTACTCACCAATCTGTTGGGGGTCATCATTATTGTGCTTGAACTCCACCCACTCTGTTTCTGTTGGCAGTTTTGTCAGCTCACGCAATAATGAACGTAAATAATCTTCGTCACGCTCCATGCTCACAAATTTTCTCCCACTAAGGTATATTCGATAGGCGGATTCACCACCCGATAATACTCGTTCAGGATACAAGCGTTAATAAAAGTTGTCCCTCCCTGTTCACGGATACCGTAACTTTCGTGGATATGCCCACAGGCGTGGATTTTGGGCTGGATACGCTGAATAACTTCCAGCAAGTCTTCACAGCCGACCCTTGCGCCGTGCGTACACCAGTCGAGAATGCCAAAGGCGGGGCCGTGGGTAATCAGCACATCTGTCTCTGCTGGAATTTTCTCCCAGTGTTGGCGGATAGGTGCGCCGCGTTGGCGGTTGAATGCCCAATCCATAAATTCGGGTTGGATGGGTGAACCCCAGAATGTCACGCCGTCGAGCACGATGCCGGAATCGTTGAGGTAGATGATGCCGTGGTCATTGAGGATGCTTTCCGCTTCTTGGCTGCGCTGGTCTTCAAAGCACCAGTCGTGGTTTCCGGCAATCGCGATTTTGTGGGTGAAGTTTTGCTTCGCCATGAATTGTGCGAAAGCCAGCGTATCCTCAAGGCTGCCACGCCCGGTGAAATCACCGCAGTGAACCAGCACGTCGCCTGTGCCGAGGGTTAGCAGAGAGTGCAGAGAATGCGTGTCGGAAATGAAGGTCAGTTTCATACGTCGTCTCTTTTTATTTCCCGCTTGTGCTCAACATGTGCATGATCAAGCGGATCAGGGTTTCTTTTTGTTTGGCATCGGACTCAGCAGCCAAGAGGGTTAATTACGAAACAAGCTGTTTCGCAATTAGGCAACAGCTTGTTGCCCAATTATAACATCTGCCCCATCGGCAAACTGTGCGTCTTCCGTGATTGTGCTGCGGCTTGAAGGGGTTTCTTGAAAGCCTGTTCAAGCCGAATCATGTGTTCCAAATGCCATGCAATCCATTCTGACCAACGTTCTTTGTTGAAGCCCTCGGCTTGGTGGGAGTATTGAATGCGGCATGATTTTTTACCCTCCAAACGCAGCCATTCCAACTCGTCACCGAAGGCTGTTTCGATGGATGACTTATTCGATTCGAGGTAGTCAAAGATAAACGTGTTTTCTTCGCCTTGTGCTTTGGCTATCCACAATTCAACGCGAATTTCTTTTTGCAAAAAGATCAGGTTGTATGGGCATCCGCTAACGCCAGAACCGGCGGATAACCAGTGATCTTTGCCGGGGCTGATATTGTTGAACAGCGAGCAATGGCTGTTGTGGAAGACTTCCAGTGCTTTTTCCCAGTAAGCTAGCCGAACATTATGGCGTGACTTGACTACCACTTCCGTGGTTTTCTCTTCGGCTTCTTTGGCATTAATGCCGATCATCAACTCGGTAGCTTCAGGGGTTGGAATGATTTGGTCAATGTTCAACAGTAACTGCGTTCCCAGCACATAGGGGGTCACTTTGAAACACTGAACAGAAATACCCTGCCCCAACAGCCACAAGGCTGTGCTGGTAACCTCCTTCCTGAAATTGGCGGCAACCAGCATTAAACGCTGGCTATTGCCAAGATTCAGTTTGACCTCATCCAGATCAGGGGCATCGAGAAAATCCGCAATTAATTGTGTGGCTTCCTGTTCCTGATTGGGTTCGTAGCGTTTGAGGTATTGCTGGAAAATTTCCACGATTTGGAGTTTGGTCAGGCTGGCGCAATAGGATGCGTATTTGATCGCTTGCCAGACGACATCCCGACCGCTGTCATCCAGCTTGTTTTCGATGATGACCAGATTGCCATCCTTATCCAACGCCAACAAATCCAAGCGTTCCCGCGTGTCATCGAAACCGTCAAACTCTTTCTGGATAATCAGCAGCTCTTCGCCCAGCGCATCGGGTTGATGAGCCAGCCACTCTTGCAGGTGTTTGCGTTCAGTAAAGCCCAGTTCCGAGAAGGTTTTGACGGCGATGGGCGTAATCCGGTTTTGCTCGTGATTTAAGGTGTACATATTTCATCCCCAGACGTGACCCTAATCTTACCCGTCACCGCGCTGTTAATCAGCGTGGTTTTATACTCCCGCAACTTCTCGATCTGCTGTTCTTGACTCAATATTGCCGCATCCATCTTTGATGTTTGAGAAACAAGATAGCCAACAATTTCTGTTTGCTCTTCAAAACTAGGGAAGCCAATTTTCATATCAAAGAACATATGCCCATAGAAACGCAATCGGGATGAGTGCAATCCTGTCGATACTTTATTGTAGTGCTCTATGTATTTAGCAGTCTTTAAAAGACCTTCCAAGTAAAACGCTTGAAACGTATTCTCAGATTTCTGTCGAAAAACACCATATGAAGGGCTTACTATTCCTTCATAGCTAGAAACGCCCAAAGCTCCCATCCATGCCCACATAATATTGATAACCAAGTCATTAGGCTGACATGTTTTTGATCCGGTGTAATCTTCTGCCATAAACATACTGACATTCTTTTCTGAGCGTGGTGTTACACCTGTCAAATGAGACACCGAAAGTAACTCTTCATTACCTGTATTCGATCTTTCATCAATTTCATCAAAAATAAACTTAGCTTTCTTAACCTCCCAATGCGCCGGAATCTTCCCAATCCACTCCACCCCAGAGTCTTTCATCGGCACAGTCGGGTCTAAGCCTTGGGTAACGGCTTGTTGGATAAGGATTTGCTTGCGCTCTTTCAATAAGGCGATTTGTTGTTCTTTAATGGCAATGGCTGCGTCGATTTGCGCGGTTTTTTGGTCGAGGAAATGGGCGATAGCGGTTTGTTCTTCTGGTGATGGCAACAAAAATGGGATAGCCTTCATTCGAGCTTTGGATAAATCCCATTGCCCAATCCGCACACCATCAGATGCACTCCCGAAATAAGATACATAAAGTTTACTACGAATTGCCCAGTTGAAAAAAATTGGATCAATCACTTTCGCAAAATCAAAAACAAAATAAGCTGGACTAACAATACCCGTGTGTTTCGATACACCGTAAGAACCTTGCCAAGCCTTCATTTTATTCATTCCGAACTGACCTTTTTCAAGCACTTTGTAGCCGCTCAAATCATCAGGAATGAAATTATGATTACTTTCTGCATCTTCTATGTCACGTTCGATAACGCCCTGTTCCCTTGTAATGGAAAGCAAGGGCAAATCAGCCCTGTTTTTCTTAGAAACTGGCGTGAGACAAGTTCCTAACTTCGTTAGCTCCCATGAATCGGGTATTTCGCCGAGCCATTCGATACCGGAGTCTTTGTAGGTTTCGTATTTGGGGAAGGTATTCATGCAGGAATTCCTCCTAACACGTTGCGGCTTTGCCGTTCCCCCCATCCCCACCCCTTCCCCCGCAAGGGGTGAAGGGAGCAAGAGGGAGATTCTATGTGAAATTTTGCCGTTGCTAGGTACAAATCGCACTTCTTAGCCCCTGCCCCCCTTGCGGGGGAAGGGGTTGGGGAAGGGGGGAACGGCGTAGCCGCAACAGGGTTGGTGAGAGGTTTCTTTGGCAACATCTTACTCACGCTGGTAACTCCTTCAAACCCAGTATATCCGCAATCAGCCCATCTGCCTGCTGTTCCAACGCCAGAATATCCGCCGCCACCGCTTCCAGCGAACGCAACGGTTTGTGACGGTAGAAATACTTGTTGAAGCTGATTTCATAGCCGATTTTCACCGATTCCATATTCAGCCACGCCTCGGCAACGTGCGGTTTCACCTCATCAAGGAAATATTGGTAAATGCTGTCTTTGAGTGGAATCGACTCGCTATCGCGCAAATCCGCGCTGGTTTCATAGGTGAGGTATTCGCCCTTTTTGCTGGTCAGGTAATACCCAAAGTCCGGTAAATCGTCCACCACGCAATCATAGCGTTCCAGCAACTCATCCAATTCCTTGCCCGCCAGTTTCACCACCTTTTTCACCACTTTGACGGCGGTTTCGTCATACCAACTCACCGCGTTCAAAATGGCGTTCTTTTCAGAGACAGACAGCTTGATAGCGCGGGTTTTCAGCGCAGCATCCACCTGTTCCTTGAACACGTTAAAGTCGTCAAATTCCGCTTCACCCAACTCAACCATGAGTCGCTGCGCCGTCTCGAATAGCTGTTTCAAGCCCGCCCAATACTTCACGTCGAGCAGCTTGGCTTTCGCTTTGCTATTGAGGCTAATGTCGTTGTCTTCGCACCAACCGAGAATGGTTTTTTCCTGCGCCTTCAAAAAGGCGGATTCATACACCTTGTCGCCGTGCGCGCTGTAAAGGTGTTCCATCACTTCCGCCAACGCTTTATCGAAGCGTAACGGCGCAATCGCATCAGCGGAAAACCGTGCCTTGCGCCGATCTGGGCGTTCAATGGTCACTTTGTAATAACCGAAGTCCTGATTGCGGAACACTTTGCTGGCAATGCCAATAGGGTCGCCGTTGGCATCGAGTTCGCGTTCAATCGCGGCGCAATCCAGATAGGTTTGGGTAATCTGCTGAATGTGTTCCGACGCAAACTCACAGTTTTTATTGCCCAGATTTTTGCGCAGCTTGCGGAATAACAGACTTGCATCCAACAATTGCACCTTACCCTTGCGCTCCTTCGGCTTGTTGTTGTTCAGCAGCCAGATGTAGGTGGTAATGCCGGTGTTGTAGAACAGGTTGTTCGGCAATTGCACAATCGCATCGAGCCAATCGTTTTCGATAATGTAGCGGCGGATATTGCTTTCCCCACCGCCCGCATCACCCGTAAACAAGCTAGAACCGTTATGCACCGAAGCAATGCGGCTGCCGCCTGTTTTCATCTTGCTGACCATTTCCATCAGGAACAGCAATTGCCCATCGCTGGAACGCGGCGTGGCATCCGCCACTTCCGGCTTGCCCCAATAATCGTACAGCGTCACTTTAAAGCGCGGGTCAATCACATCCGCACCGTCTTTAATATTTTTTTGTTCCGAAGCCCAGCTTTTGCCGTAAGGCGGGTTGGAGAGCATAAAGTCAAAACGGTCAGCGGCGAACTCATCGGTGGAAAGCGTCGAGCCGACTTTGATGTTTTCGGGGTTATTGCCCTTGATCATCATGTCGGATTTGCAGATGGCGTAGGTTTCGTCGTTGATTTCCTTGCCGTACAGGTAAATGTCGCGTTTAGTGGTGGTGCTGGGGTATTTTTCTTCGATGAAGTTCTGCGATTCGGTAAGCATTCCACCGCTACCACACGCGGGGTCATACACGGTCAAGGTCAGCGGCAAATCGGTTTTGATCGGGTCAAATACCAAGTGCGTCATCAGCTCAATCACTTCACGCGGGGTAAAGTGTTCGCCCGCCTCTTCGTTGTTTTCTTCGTTGAATTTGCGGATCAGTTCCTCAAACACGTAGCCCATGCCGAGATTGGTGAGTGCGGGGAGTTTGTTGCCGTCGGGGTCTTCGGCAATGTCGGGCGTAAGGTTGATATAGGGCGAGACAAACTTTTCCACCACATCCAGCAGCACTTGCTTGGAAGCCATGTGGCGAATTTGCGCTTTCAGGTTGAAACGCCCGATGATTTCTTTGACGTTTGCGCTGAAGCCCAACAGGTATTCTTCAAAATTTGCCAGCAGGATTTGCTGGTTATTGGTGGCGGTGCTGAACAGCGTTTTCAGCGTCCAGCGCGAAGTGTTGTAGAACACGTACCCGGAAGCGGCTTTTAATGGCTCATCGTCCAGTTCGGTGGCGTGCATTTCCTCGCGCTGGAAGTTGACCTCATCCAGCACCGCCTGTTTGCTGGTTTCCAACAGGGTGTCGATACGGCGTAACACCACCATCGGCAAAATCACATCGCGGTACTTACCGCGC
Source organism: Thiothrix winogradskyi (assembly GCF_021650935.1). Classification (NCBI taxonomy): domain Bacteria; kingdom Pseudomonadati; phylum Pseudomonadota; class Gammaproteobacteria; order Thiotrichales; family Thiotrichaceae; genus Thiothrix; species Thiothrix winogradskyi. The sequence continues at coordinate 4,098,261 of NZ_CP091244.1, forward strand.
ACATACACATCGCGTAAACAGTCATCGGCGATAGCCCAAATGAATGAAATGAGTTTGTTGTGTACGCTGTGATCCATGACTTTCCCTAAGTATTGCGTGGACTGCTACCCTAGCAGCTTGCCAGCAACAGGCAAAGCAAAAAGGGCGTATGCCATACACCCTTTTCTATGCAATGGTTAACAGCAAGCCTGCCCAGATGCCGTCGGCGTGCAGCAAGCTCCGTCGCTAACCACGGGGATGTCCGCCACACTGTCCGCTGTTGGTGGAGCGGCTTGTTCATCAAACGCCTCATCCAGCTTTTGCGCCGCTTCATCGCGGATATGGCGGGCAATTTCTACCGCCGTTTGAATGTGATCTTCCGACACGCCCAAGGAGCGCAGGCGTTGCACTTGGCACAGCCCCATTGCGGGGTGTTTTGCCGCAATGCCAGCCGCCAGCGACACCAGCGCGACGATGGAAGAATGTAAGGGTGGTGTTTCACTCATCAAGCTATCTCCAATTTTGCTGTTTTACAGTGAAAAGTCGTCATCATACGGCTTGTCACCTTGCACGATCGGCAGGGTCATTGCGCCATCCCATGCAGGCCAGCCACCGTTCATGAAACGGATGTCTTTGTAGCCAAGGCTTTTCAATTGCAACCAGCCCAAGCTCATGCGGAAACCGTCATGGCAATACAGGTATACGGTTTTATCTTTAGGAATATCTTTGTACATCGCTTCGAGTTCTTCAGCAGAACGCCAAGTCTGGCTTTGCCCTTCCACGCCGTCGAGGCTAACGATATTGATTGCACCGGGGATATGACCACCTTGCACCGCGTGACGGATGGTTGCGCCGGTATACATATCGGCAGGGCGTGCATCAACTAACACGATATTGTCTTTGCGGTTAGCAACAACATCAGCGTAAATGTCCATCCATTCCACCATTAATTGGGGGTTGGCTTCTTTGAGGGTCACGTTACCCTCTTTCGGTGCTGGGGTTGGCTCTTTGGTGAGTTCGTTGAAACCTGTCCAGCCAATCGTGCCGCCATCGAGAATTTTCACCTTGCTCATGTCATAACCGAACAGCTCCAACATGCCATACAAACGGGACACCAAAGCGGTGCTGGAATCGTCGTACATCACAAGGGTGGAATCGTTATTCACGCCCCATGAACGCAGCGTTTGCTCGAACTTTTCTTTGGTGGGAAAGCGCATGATCGGCTTGGCAAGATTGTCGCCCAAGTCGGTAAAACGTTGCACTTGTACCGCGCCTTCAATATGCCCGACGGTGTGATAACGGTGTGGGTGATAGCGCACTTCCAGAATCACCAAGTCCTTGTTGCTTTCTTTTTGTTCGGTCAGCCAATCGGCATCCACCAGAAAATCGCGACCTTCTGCCCATGCGGGTGACAGCATTATCAGGCTCAAAAGCAGCACGACGCTGCTGATACGTTTCAGGAATAATGTCATTGGGTTTCCTCCTCCAGTACTAATGACGAGTAAGAAACTATACGCGCACCGCTATATATATGTCTATGCGAATATATTCATGGCGACGCAAACCGTGAACGTTCCAATGCTTGTAGCTGCATACGCAAATGATCAGCCGCCCCGTAATGCTGTTCCCAGCAACTTAACCATTGCGCCACACTGAAGTTTTCTGCCCAACCGTGGGCAGCCGCACAGTCACGCATGGCGTTACGTACCTTTTGTGGGGAATCCGGTGGTTGTAATGCCTGCAACATACGCTTTTTGCTACGCCAGCGCCGCCAATGCTTCCCCGCCAGCTTTACGCCAAACCCTAAGCCAGCCAACACTGCCAGCAGACTAAACACACCGCTGACACCACGCCATACCCAACCCAGTACCCACGGGCGCGGCGGTGAATATTCAACCTGTTCCAAACGTCCCGTTGCGGGGTCAAACCAATGCCATTGCAAGGTCGGTAAATCCAGCGTGCCACTGCCCTGCGCCTTGAACGGAATACGATAATCCAACCGCTGTAGGGGCGGTTCACGAACCGCCCTGACGGTCGCCGGAAAAATCTCCACACCATGGGTGTTTTTTATCTGTTTGAGAATCGGCGGAAATTGTGCCGTGTTTACCGTATCGCTATGCAAACTGACATGCCAATACGCCAGATGCTGCGGTTGCAACACGCCACTGGGTTCGATGTGGGATTCGATCATCACATTACCGACAGGAGTCGTGGGCGGCAAATACGGCGGCAGGGCTTGCACCTCCAGCGTTTGCAGCGGCGGTTGCCATTGCGCCGCATCGCGCCCGTTGAGGTTGTAGCGGATGACGGGAAACTGAAGGGTTTGTGTACCGGGGGTATGCGCGGACAATTGCCAGCTCAGGCGCAACACACGTTTACCATCAGCACCCGCTTCATTGGTGGCGGGCAAGGCTTGCACATCGACACTTTCGATGCGCGGCAAACTGGCTTCGAGCCTGGCGAAACGGTCGGTGGATTGCACTTCTACCGTAAGCGTGGTGCGTTCGCGCTGCCAGACTTGCGCGTCTTCCAGTTGGATTGTCCAAGGCAAATCGGCTACCACGGCAGAACTCCCGGTAATGCGTTGGATTGGGTTTGGGGGGCGGGGTAGCCTTCTTCCACTTCAAACAAGCGTTTCCACAAGGCGGCGGGGTCGTCATTCAGTTGTTGCAAAGCAATGCGGGCATCGTCGAGCGATTGTTGGCTTTTACGCCAAGTTTGCGGGTCAGTTGCGCCAGTTTCGGCTAAGCGTGCCATGCCTTTGGCGACCAGTTGGTTGAAATCCGGGGGTAAATCGGGCGGTGGAGCGTTTACCGGTGCGTCTTTGCCTTCGCCTAGGGTGAGGGTGCTGGCTTGATCCCAATCGAGGGTATTGGTGTCGCGTTCGCGGCGTGCACCAGTACTCGCGTTGTCGGCGGCAGCGCGGTTGGCGGCGGCGAGGCGGCGTTCGAGTTCGGCTTGCAATTCGGCAGCGAGTTCGAGGTTTTGTTCGGTGGCAGGGTGTTCAGGGCGATAGGTGAGCGCATCACGGAACACGTGCGCGGCGGCAGCGTAATCGCCTTGTTGGAAATAGCTGTTGCCGAGGTTATGCAGGGCGCGAGCGCGTTCAGTGTCGTCGCGGGCGGCGAAGACGGCAGCGGTGAAATGTTGGGTGGCGGTGGCGTATTGTTCAGCGCGGTAGGCGGCAATGCCGTTGGTTAAATCGGTTTCAGCGGCTTGGGGCGGGTCGGAGAATGCGATTAGGAAGCAGAGGAAGAAAATCCCCCTCAATCCCCCTTTTGCAAAGGGGGAGACCGGAGAATATCGCCCTTCTGGTTCCCCCCTTTGCAAAAGGGGGGTTAGGGGGGATTTTTTCCCCAGCGCAAAGAACATGACACCCATTGCCGCTAGTAACGTCCACACATACAACTCTCGCCACTGTTGCCCAGCTTCGGCTTGCGCTGGAAACGCTTGTGCAATCCCCTTGGTATACAGCCTTTGCCAATCGCTGGCATCGTCTTTCACCGCGCTGTACGCACCGCCCGCTTGCACTGTCAGGCTTTGTAGCAAGGTGCTATCGAGGCGTGAACGCACCGCTTGCCCGTCATGTTCCAACCATTTGCCGCCGGGGAGCGGGATGGCTTCGCCGTCTTCTGTGCCAACGCCAAGGCTGTAAAGTGGAATGCCAGCCGTTTGCAAAATTTGCACACGGGTTTGCAAGGCAGCGTGTTGGTCGGCAGGAATATCGCCATCGGTAATCCACAGCACGGCGGCGGGCAATGCTTGTTCACGCGCCGCGAGTTCTTGCTGGGCAAAATCGAGCGCGACGGTGTGATCCGTACCCAACGTCGGTAACACCAACGTTTCCAGATGTTGCAGGTAAAAGCGCACGGCGTTGGTATCGTTGGTCAGCGGCGCGAACAGGTGCGGGCGTGCGCCATACACCACAATCCCCACGCGGCTTCCTTGGGCAAGGCTGAGGAGTTCGTGCAATTCCAGTGCGGCGCGTTGCAAACGGTTGGGGGCAAGGTCGGTGGCTTGCATCGAGCGCGAAATGTCCAGCACCACCAGCACGTCGAATTGGGCAGGGCGTAAATCATCGGGCTGGGTTTGCGGAATGCGCGGCCCGGCAAGGCTGATGGCGAATAATACCCATGCAATCGCCCACAGTGTTTGCGGTGAAAGCCACTTGCGCCAACTGTGTTGGCTGGCGGTCACTTGCACCCACGGCAACAAATGCGGATCGGCGTAAGTTTGCGCTTGGCGGCGTTGCTGGAAATATCCCCATACTGCAAGCAGTAGCGGGAACAATGCCAGCAACAGCCACAAGGGTTCGCGCCAGTGTAAAGCTTGCCAGAACGTCATGCGTTTGCCCGCCGTTGCCAGAGTTGCCACAACATCAACGGCAATAAACCAGCGAGTAGTAGCCAGTGGTACAGGGGTTGCTGTTCGTAGCGCGGGGTTTGTTCCGCTGCATTTTGGTGTTGGCGGGTAATGTCAGCAAGGGCTTGTTCCACCGCTTGCGCATCACCAGCTTGGTAGGTTTTCGCGCCTGTGCGTTCTGACAAGGTTTGTAACAGAGCAAGGTTGACGGGTTGGTAGGCTAAGCCGCCAGTGTCGCCTGCCATCGTGGCGGCGGTGGAGCCAATCGCGATGGTGTACAGTGGAATCTTGCTTTCGGCAGCTAGGGCTGCGGCGGCTTCGGGGTCTACGCGCCCGATGGATTCGTCGGCATCGGTGAATAGCACGAAAATGGGTTTGCGTTGCGGTTGTTTGCCCGCTTCTTTGAGGGCGAGGGTGATGGCATCGCCAACGGCACTGACACGCCCTGCCAAGGTTGGGGTGAGGCGTTGCAGTTGGCGTTGTACTAGCGTCGGGTCGCGGGTGAGCGGCACGAGCAGGTAGGGGTTTTCGGCGAACACAATCATGCCGAGGCGTTCGCCTTGCAGACGGTTGGCGAAATCGTGCAGCAGGGTTTTGAGGACTTCCATGCGGCTGCGTTTTTGTCCGTCGAGAGTGTAGTCGGTGAGGGTCATGCTGATGGATACGTCTACCAGTAGCAGGATGTCGCGTTCGGGCGGCAGGTCGGGGAGTTTTGCGCCGCGTTGCACCGGTTGGGCGATGGCGACGGTTAGGCAGAGCCATAGCCATGTGAAAAGGGCGTGTTGGAGGTGGCGTTGCCATTGGGGTTCGGGAGTTGTGGGTAGCAAGTGGGCTAGAGGATGAAGAAAGACCCCGCTTCCCGTGTTCCCTTCGACTTCGCTCAGGGAACGCTGTGTCCGTTGGCTGCGGTGGCTGAGCGGAGTCGAAGCCAGCGAAGTCGAAGCCAACAGTAGCAGTACAGGTATTAATGCCAGATACGGGGTGAGCCAGTCGATGTTCATCGGGCTTGTTCCAGCAGGGCGCGGGCTTCGCGTTTGAGGGTGGCGAAGGTTCCGGGGGTGCAGGGTGTTGGGGCGAAGCGGGCGTGGTCGAGTTGAGAAAGAAACCCCTCCCCAGCCCTCCCCTTATCAGGGAAGGGAGCAAGAGCTTCGCGCATTATCGCAACCAGTTGCGGCAGATTGGCAGGATCATCCGGTAGCTTTGCAAGCTTGTGCGAAGCCATCGCCACAGGGCTTTGGCGTTTGCGCCAGTACCAGAATACGCCAGCCAGCAATAAACAGATGACGAATGCGATCAGCCACCACACCATCATGGGCAACGCTTCGGGTGGTAATTCGAGGTCGTGCAAACTGGTATTCATGTGCCCATCCCATGCGGTAATGGTACTGCCAATTCGGGTGCATCCACGTCTGTCAGCAGTTGCGAGTAATGGCAGCCCCAACCGCGCAGGCGTTGCGCTTGCCCTTCGTGCAATGCCGCTGCTTGCTGGCGAAACTGTTCACGCAATAGCGGATCAGCCAGATTGACACGGTGGGTAACACCATCCAGCCCTTGCAGATTTAAACGTCCGGCGGCGGGTAATTCGCATTCGGCACTGTCCAGCACTTGCACGGTGAACAGCGGGTGATGCTGGAGGAGTTGCAGGATGTGTGCCTCACAAGCCGCGTCCAGATCGAAAAAATCACTCAGTAAATAAACGTGTGTGCCGCGTACCAGTTGCGCATTGATGAGCGGCAAAATACTTGCCAAGGCAGGTTCATCCGTCGACGGCAACGGTGGGCACGTTGCCGCGCACTGGTGCACGAATTCCCACACGGCGTGGGTATCGGTGGAGGCGGGAAACCAATGCGGTTGCAGTTCCAAGATTACGCCGGAAACTGCCCAACCTTGTTGCGTGGCAGCAAAAGCGGCGAGCGCCGCAACACGGGCAGCTTGCGCGGCTTTGAGGCGTACCCGCGTGCCGAAACGCATGGCTTTGCGCCGATCCAGCAGGATGAAAATGGCGGGGCGGCGTTCTTCACGGAATTGTTTGACGTGCGGTTTGCCGGTGCGGGCGGTGACGCTCCAGTGCATAAAGCGCGGTTCGTCGCCGGGTTGGTAGGGGCGGCTTTCCGCGTAATCCAGCCCTGCACCGCGATAACGCGAAGCTACGTCACCGGCTTGGCGTTGTTCCAGCAGGTTTTGTAGGGAAACGTCAGCAGCGGCACTGCGGGCGCGTTGGTAGAGGGCTTGCAGTTCGGGTTCGGTGAGGAGGGGCATAACGGTTGGCATCAAAACCCGTCAAAACTATTCAAGCTCAACGCAAAGCTGACAGCCTGATCAACTTCCGCCAGTTTGTGCACAGAAAGCGTGGTAATCAAAGCGCCCAACTTGCCTTTCTGCACTGTCTGAATGTGGTCGAAATTGATGGCACATTCTCGCGGCATACCATCCTGCACGGTCAATGCCACTTCGCTGGGAATGTCGCGGATCGTGGTGGTAATCGGCGCGATAGTCACCTCACCCAAATACGGGATAATGTCAGAACGCAGCAAAATCATTACTGGGCGACGTTTATCCGGCTCTTTGAACGTGTACCAACGAATTTCACCACGCTTCATTCATCACCCCACGCTTGTTCTTCTTCCCACACTGAAAATTCGTCGGGGGCAACAGGGTGACGCAAGTAGCCAGCACGGTGTTTTTCTACCAATTTGCGTTGATGGTAGACCGCAATTGCCATCCGCAAGGCTTCGCGGGTGAAGGCGGAGCGGTTGGTGTGGCTTTCCTGAACAACCTGATCGAGTTCAGCCACCAGATCGTCATCGAGGGTCATTTGCAAGGTTCGCATAGTGGTTTCCATGTGGATGATTATAGCTATATTAGCATGGATTCACGGAATCGCCACCCCTTCCAACACCTTACGCACCACCGCATTCGCATCCACACCCGCTGCCCGTGCCGCATACCCCAACACCAGCCGATGGCGCAATACATCCGGCGCAATCTCCAAAATATCATCCGGCACGACGTATTCCCTGCCACGCAAATACGCCAGCGCACTGCTGGCTCGCAGCAACGCAATCGACGCACGCGGCGATGCACCCACCTGCAAATACTCTGCCCATGCTGCATCAAACTGCCCCAAGTCGCGGGTAGCCCCGACCAGCGCAACAATGTACCGTTCCAGTTCCGGCGCAACATGCACTTCCGCCACTTCGCGTCGAGCTTGCAGGACTTGCTGCGGGTGTAAGGGTGAATGCAGCACGGGTTTATCCGCGCCGTAATGCCGCGCCCGATCGCGTTGCAAAATCAGCAATTCGTCGTCAGCCGTTGGGTATTGCAGCACCACGTGCAGCAAAAAGCGGTCGAGTTGCGCTTCGGGCAAGGGGTATGTGCCGCTTTGTTCCAGCGGGTTTTGCGTCGCCATTACGATGAACAGTTCGGGCAAGGGGCGAGTCACGCCGCCGACGGTGATCTGGTGTTCCTGCATGGCTTCGAGCAGCGCGGATTGCACTTTGGGCGGAGCGCGGTTGATCTCATCCGCCAGCACAATTTCGTGGAATAACGGCCCCGGTATGAAGCGAAATGTGCCGTGTTGCGGCTCGAAAATATCCGTGCCGGTCAAATCCCCCGGCATCAAATCCGGCGTGAATTGGATGCGTTGGAAGCTGGCGTGGACACCGCTGGCGAGCGTGGTGACAGCGGTGGTTTTTGCCAGACCGGGCAGGCTTTCCAGCAGGATATGCCCGCCAGTGAGCAGTGCAATCATTAGGCGGTCGAGCAAGGCGGATTGCCCCACGATCACTTGTTCGAGGTGGGAACGCAGTTGCAGGAATTCGGTTTGGGTTTGCATGGGTTACTCCTTGGTGAATGCCAACGCAACCCACGCGCCGGAGAGCAACATCGCTACCCCGACCAGCCAGAAGGTTACATCCAAGCCTTGCGCCCATTGTGCCAGCAAGCCCATGCTCAGCGCACCTACCGCGTACCCGAAGTCACGCCAGAAACGGTATACACCAAGCAAGGTGCTGCGTTGTGCGGGTGGGCTAACGTCGGCGACTGCCGCGCCAAGCGTGGGATAAAGCATCGCCATGCCGAAACCGATTAGACCTGCTTCCAGCGTCCACAGCCATACCGATTCCGTGAGTACCAGCAACAATACGCCGATACCGCATAGCCACATGCCGCCGACAATCAAAGGTTTTCGCCCGAAACGGTCGGAGGCGGGACCGGTGATCAGTTGACTTGCGCCCCATACCAGCGCGTAGATGCCGATGATAGAACTAGCTTGCACGAGGGTGAGGTTTTGTGAGACGAACCAGACGGGAAGGATGATCCATACCAGTGCGTCGGTGAATTTTTCTACCAATCCAGCTTGGTTTAGGGCTAATAGATTGCGGTTTTGCCAACTGGCGTAGAGGAAGGCTTGACCTAGTGAGGGTGAAGAAACCCCTCCCAGCCTCCCCTTATCAGGGGAGGAGCGAAGAGAGTGATCCGTTTCTTGTCCCTCCCCTGATAAGGGGAGGTTAGGAGGGGTTTCTTTCACATGAGCCAATGCCCACGGTCGTGTTTCCTTCACCACAAGAACCGCCAGCACCAAGCCCAGCACAATCACCGTTGTGCCAAATAGAAACAAGCCCAACCGTGCGCCATAAACATCCACCAACCACGCAGTAACCACACCCGCCAGCGCAACTGCCGCATAACCAGAAAACTCATTCAGCCCATTGACCAGCCCTTTCTGGTTCAGGTGGGTCATGTCAAGTTTGCTGTTCAAGGTCATCGACCAACACAAGCCTTGGTTAATGCCAAGCAAGGCGGTGGCGGCAACGACCCAACCCCAATTCGGTGCGTAAAGTAGCAAAAACGGAATCGGCAACGCCGCAATCCACCCCGTAATCAAAACCCGCTTGCGCCCGAAACGATCAGAAAACCGCCCCGCAAACAGGTTCATCACCGCTTTGACCGCGCCGAATACCACCACAAACGTGGTCAGCAAAAAGAACTGTTGCCCGCCCAATCCAAATTCAGTTTCCGCCAAGCCGGGGACGACAGTGCGCGTCATGCCGATGGTTAAACCGACCAGAAACACTTGCAGGAGCTGGTGCAAGATTTGCGCGAGATTGGCGTGGATACCGTGTTGCAACGTGGGCATGAAAACAACCTGTGGTGGAAACAGCTTGCAGGATACGCATTGTCATGCAATCATTCAAGTTATCAATTGAATGAGAAGACCCTGATGTCATCCCCCGTTTTTAAACAACACGTTAACGCCCAATTTGCGCTGATTGCGCAAGCACTTGCCTCCCCGCAACGCTTGGAAATCCTCGATTACCTCGCGCAAACCGAGCGCAGCGTGGAGGAACTCAGCCAGCTTGCTAACCTCACGGTAGCCAACACCTCACGGCATTTGCAAACCCTCAAACAAGCCGCGTTGGTGAATGTACGCACCGATGGCAAACGCCGTTGCTACCGCCTCGCCGGAGATGATGTGGTGCAACTGATTGCCAGCTTGCGGCGCACGGCGGAATTACATCTGGCAGAAGTGGAGCGGCTTGCCCACACCTACCTGACCGACAAACAGGCGATGGAAGCCATTAGCGCGGAAGAATTGCTGACCCGCATTCAACGCGATGAAGTCACCGTGCTGGATGTGCGTCCACAAGCCGAATACGCCGCCGGACACATCCCCGGCGCGATTCATCTGCTGCCGGAAGAAGTCGCCGAACGCCTGCACGAACTCGACGACAGCAAAACCATCGTCGCGTATTGCCGTGGGCCGTATTGCGTGTATTCCTACCAGATGGTGCAAACCTTGCGCGGGCATGGCATTAACGCCATGCGTCTTGTCGATGGCTTGCCCGAATGGAAAGCCGCTGGATTACCTGTTCAAACCTTATAAGACCCTCACCCCACCCCCTCTCCCAGAGGTAGAGGGGCTAAGAAAGGAGTATCCCTTATGTTTTTCTTGCAACGTGCCGCACCATCCAACCCTTCCTCGCTTGCTTATTTGTTTGGCTGTGGTGGCAAAGGTCACGCTATCGCGGTCGATGTTCATGCCGAAGATGTAGAGTGGTTTTTGCAGCAAGCCGCGCAACAGGCGGTGAAGATTGATTACGTGATCGACACGCACATCCATGCCGACCACTTATCCGGCGGGCGTGAATTAGCGCAACGTTGCGGCGGCGAGTATTGCTTGCACGAAAGTTCCACGCCGCAATTTGCGTTTACCGCGCTTAAGGATGGGCAGGTGCTGACCATCGGCAATGTGACTGCGCAAGTGCTGCACACGCCGGGGCATACGGCGGATAGCATTTGCTTGCTGGTATCCGATGTACGCCGTAGTGCTGAACCGTGGTTTTTGTTGAGTGGGCATACGCTGTTTGTGGGCAGTGCTGGACGACCCGATTTGCGTGGTGAAGAAGAACGCATGGGTGCATTGCTGCACGCTTCCATTTTTAACAAGCTGCTGACCTTGCCGGATCACGTTGAAATTTTCCCCGGTGCGCAAGCGGGTAGTGTGTGTGGCGCGGGGATTTCGGGCAAACCATCTTCTACAATTGCGTTTGAAAAGCGCTTTAATACGGCGTTGCTGGCGGATAAAGCGGCGTTTGTGGAGACAATTCTCGCCGATTTGCCGCCACAGCCAGAAGGCATGGCAGAGATTATTCGGCGTAATGTGCAGGGGCAATGATATTGTGAAAAAACTAATTTCATTAACATTTTCAATGATAGCGTTTCTGGCAGTACCCAGTCTCGCGGAAGAAGCTAAGGCTAAGGTAAGCCCCACACCTACCGTCCAGAAGACCGAGCAGGGCGTGACGTTTTCCTTACAACAACTGTTACCTGATCAGGTCAATGCTTTTTATCTGGGGCGCGGTTTCACGAGTGAGCAAATTAAGCCTTATGCGGAATCCTGTGTTTATACAGCCATCTTGCGCAACGATAATGCAGAAGAGCGTATTCACTTTGTGCGCAGTGGCTGGAACGTTAAAACCAATGATGCATCCCAAACGATCAAAACCAATGCTGAGTGGTTAACCGAATTCACCCAACAACAAACAACACCCGCAGCCCTGCTTGCGTTTGATCTTGCCCAGATTCCTGAGGAACAAGAGTATGAACCCAAAGGTGACTGGAATCAGGGCATGTTATCCGTTGGTCTGCCAGCAGGCAGTGTCTTTGCTATAACCATCATTTGGGACATCGCGGGCAAACCCTATCAATTGACACTAAATGAGGTAAATTGTGTTAAATAAGTGCAGCAGTCGTCTATTCACGAGCCTTTGTTTTGCCGTGTGCTTGATTGTCCATGCCCCCGTGCTTCATGCCGAAGATCCACCGCCGCTGACACATAGTTTGACGGAAATTAATCCACCACTTGCCATTCCTGAATTAAAACTACCGGATATGGATGACGAGATAGTTGACATTGAGTCCATGAAAGGCAAAGTCGTTGTTGTTAATTTCTGGGCAACGTGGTGTCCGCCTTGCCGCCGCGAAATGGCCTCTTTGGAAAATCTGTATCAGGAAACCAAGGACAAGAATGTGGAAGTTATTGCCGTCAATGTGGGTGAAGACACGGATACGGTCTTTCCATTCATTAACGGTCTCGATGTGATACCAACTTTCGCGGTGTTATTGGATAAGGATTCCAGTGCGATGAAACGCTGGAAGGCGCGTAGCCTGCCAACAACCTATGTCGTGAATGCTGAAGGCAAAGTGATTTACCGTGCGGTGGGTGGGCGTGAGTTTGACCATCCTGATATTGTCAGCAAGGTTTTGTCTGGGCTGCCACCCAACAACAAATGAGGATGGCAAACAGGACAGATGAGTTATAGGCGCAACACCATCAGGGATTATCAATCTGCCGAGCTGCCCGCAAACCCGATAGGTATGCCCCATGCACACTGCTGAAATGCTTACGTTCAGTGGCTTCCCCAGCAAACAACACCGTCTTGCCCAGACTTTCCGCCAAATGGTCGCGCATGGCTAGCGTTGAACCCACGCTGTTAAAAGAATACGCGCCCCGCGCATACGGGTCGGTATTCCAGCGGGTAATCTGGTAATCGAGCGGCGCAGGGATGTCAGCCCCGAACAGTTTGCGCAGGGTTTGCATGGCATCAGCCACGATTTGCGGGTCTGTCCATTGCTCAATGCGCTTGCCACGTTCTGCCGCATTGAAACCCAACAACACCGGCCAGCCTGCTACCCGCGTTAGGCTGACCCATTCTGTCCATGCGCCTGCTTCGGTGGGAATGTGTTCCAGCCAGTCCTGATCTTCCGGCCAGAAAACGCTGGGAAATTGCAGGTAGCATTTGTTTAACGTGCCCATTCCCAGCGTATTAATGGCTTGTTGTTTGCGAGCAGGCAAAGGCGGGGAAAAGGTGACTTGCCCACTTTTCAACACACCCAGCGGCAAGGTGATAATGGCGTGATCGGCTTGAAACATGCCACGGTTGGTTTGCACCGTCACCTGTTGTTCTGACCATGTGACTGTTTGCACGACGTGTTGCAACTGCACATTCAGCCCATTTGCCAGATGATCGACGATGACCTGATAGCCATCCGGGAACAGCGCATCATCGCCTTTGAATGCCGCTGCTGCGTCATACCAGTGGGCGGAAAGTTCGTGGCTGCCGCCTGCGTATTCTTGCTCTAGGGTGCTATTGAGGATGAATTGCACGAGTTGGCGTTCGTTTGCCTTCAGGTTATTCCAGTTCAGTGCTTTTTCCACAGCGGCTTGTACGGACTGATCTGTGTCAGCATTTTGTGCGGCTTCCAAGGCGTTGTCGATACGCGCTTGCCACTGTTCCAACTGGCGGCTTTCGCTGTTGCTTAAGGGTTTGCCTGCGGTGTTGTAGGTAGTGGTGTCGGCGTAACGGGTGATCAAACGCTTTGCGCCGATGCGGTCAGCCAAGGCGGATAAGGGATTGTCTTTCGCGCCGTGAATCCAGGTTGCACCGAGGTCTACGGGCATGTGTTGCCAGCGTTTGCTTGTCCATAAACGCCCGCCCAAGCGGTCACGCGCTTCCACAACGGTCACGGAATGCCCTTGCTGACGTAGGGTGTGTGCGGCAGTTAGACCGGCGATGCCTGCGCCGACGACGATAATGCGTTTGGCGGGGGCGGCAGTGAGCGGCGCAACGCTAGTGCTTGCCAATAGAGCGGCGATCAGGTGTAAAAATTTTCTTCGGCTCATGGGGCTTGTTACCTTAGTTTTTACGGCGTGGTTAAATAATCACCATAAAGGATGCATTGAGAGTCTTCCTCACGCTGCTTTTTGTTGGGGCAAATGCACATCCACTATGATTTCTGAGTAGGGCGTGAAGATTTTGCCGTTGGCATCGCGTTCGATGGCAAGCCATTCCATCAGGCGTTCCACGTCGTTGTGGACGTTTTTGTAATCACGTTGCAAGGTGCGGGCAAGTTCGGCAATGCTCATTGCGCCATGTTCGCGTAACGCTGCCAGCAAATCCCAGCGCTTGGGGGTGAAGACACTGAGCATTTGGCTGACGTTTTTGAAGCCTACGCCGAAGTAAGGGGCGGGTTCTTCGCCGACTTCAAGGCGTTCTAACATTTGTTGGGCGAGTGCGAGTGAGGACTGGATGCCTGTACCTACTTTGATGGTGAGAATGTTTTGGTTCATGTGTTTACCCTCTTAAATCTCTTGTATAAAGGCATGGTGGCATGGCACTTTTATGGTGTAAAGAACCATATTTTTCTGATTTTATTTGACCAGAACAGAGCCTGTGATTCACATAATGCGGGAAAAATAAATACCCCCCGCTTTTGAGTGCTGCGGTTAATGCTGTCAGAAAACGACAGGGTGGCGGCAGAGTGTGCCAGAGGTAACAAGGTGGAGGGGAATTGGCGTCACGATGGTGTTATCTGTCGGCTGGTTCGGGCGGTCTTTATGGATTATGCTTATCCCAGCAAATCTGCTAACGGAGGCGATGACCATGTTAAATTTAGAGCTAAACGTACAACCTGCCACAGCGCAACGTTTACGCCTGTTAATGTCCCAAGTCGCGGATCAGGAGACTTTTGCCCAGAACATCATCGCTTTTCAGGTGCATGAGTTGAAACGGGGTATCTTGAATTTGCGGCTGGATTTGAGGAAATTTGAAGAGCAATACCAGATGCCATCTGATGTGTTCTACGGTCAGTTTGAACAGGGTGAAGTGGATGATAGTGAAGACTATATGCTCTGGTCCGGGCTGTATGAAATGTTGCGCGACAACCAGCAGCAGTTGCAGGCATTACAATGATCGAAGCCTATTTCACCCAAATCGAGCAAGTGCTGCAAACTGTTCCGAACACGCAAAACTTGTCGCTCCGCAAAACCCTTTACAACAACAAGCAAGGCTATATTGCGGGTTCTATCGTGTTTGATGGGGGCGACAGATTAGACTTTGCCGAAGTCAAAAATACTGACCATGCAGGTAAGGTGAAGTATCGGTATCAATACATGGATGCCAATCAAACGATGATTTTTCGGTACGATAATGCGCCACATCATCGGCAGGTAGGGACGTTTCCGCACCATAAGCATGACGGTGAAATTATCCGTGACAGCCGCGAACCATCATTAGCGGATGTTTTGATGGAAATTGCAGGGTATCAGCGAACACATCACTAATAAGGGAAATAATCTGCTGAATTCTTATCCCAGTCGTGCCAATATTGTTTAGCTGGCTCGAACGCGGCGAATTCGTGGTTTCTGCCGAAAAAGCCTGCGCCCTCCACGCTGCTGCTGGCAAAGAAGAAGCATTAGAATGGGGACGCTTCCGTTCCGGTGGCGTATTCATCGCGGGAACAGATTACATGCCGCCACCCGTCGCCGAATTGCCCGCCCGTTTCGAGGCAATGGTTGCCGACCTTGCCCACATCGACGACATTTACGACCAAGCCATTCACCTCTTCCTGACGATGGCGCGTTGCCCGTTTTTCTACGACGTGAACAAGCGCATGGGGCGTTTCATGATGAACGGGCATTTGCTCCAACACGGCTACCCCGCGATCAACCTACCCGCCAAACGCCAACTGGAATTCAACACGCTGATGTTGGCGTTTTATGCGTCGGGGGATGAAAGTGCGATGAATGCGTTTATGCGTTCGTGCATGGATGAACGGGTGCTGCGGATTATGCGCGGGGCGTAGACTGCCAATAATACTGCCGCGCTGCTGCATGTTTAACAGCGGCTGGCGATTTTCTACTAAGCCGCAACATCCGTTAGGAAAGGAACTTTACGTAAACTTTACGCCATTGCCTGACAGCACTATTGTCTTTTTACGCCCCCACCCTCTAGCCTAGTAACACAAGTTCATGACAGGTGTTGTTCATGCAAAGAGTGTTTAAGGCGTTAGAGAAATACCATTATCTGGCTGCCTTGTTGATCATGGTATTGGCGTTACTGGTTTCCCTGTTATTGGGAAACTGGTTTTTGCCACCCTTGGGCGTGTTGCTGATTCTGCAACTGGGCGTAGGCGTGGTGGCGTTTATTGGGCAACGCGCCTCCGCCATCCTCGCTGGGGTGTTTGGCGCAGTGGCATTCAATTACTTTTTCACCGAACCGCGTTACACCTTGCACATGCACGAGGTGGAAGACACCGTGAGTATGCTGGTATTTCTGGTGATTGCGCTGCTGACCAGCCAACTGGCGATGTTGTACCGGCGGCAACAGGCGGAATTGCAACATACCCGCCTGCGTTCCAGCATTCTGCTCTCGGTTTCCCACGATCTGCGCACCCCGCTCGCCAGCATTATTGGCACATTGAGTACCTTGCAAGCCTACCGCGAACGGTTGCCCGCCGCCGAACAGGATGAATTAATCAGCGGCGCGTTGGAGGAAAGCCATCGGCTGCACCATTACATCGAAAACGTGCTGCAAGCCACTAAGATTCAACACGGCGCAATGAATTTCACCACCACCATTCAGCCGCTCATGCCGATTGTGCAACAGGTGCTGAAACGGGTGGACAACCCCAGAATCCGGCTGGACGTACTGCCCCCCCTGCCCGAAGTCAAGGTACGCGAATCCTTGCTGGCACAAGCCCTGTATAACCTCGTCGACAACGCTCTGAAATATTCCCGTGCTGCCGTCATCCTCAAACTGCGTTTTGCTGCCCCCTGGGTAGAAATCACCGTGATGGATTACGGTGCTGGCATCCCCGACACCTTGCGCCACAAAGTGTTTGAATCGTTTTATTCCACCCGCAGCGGGGATAGCGGCGAAGGCGGTACAGGCTTGGGCTTGACGGTTGCCGCTGGGATTATTCATGCGCATCAAGGTCACATCGACCTGCTGCCTGCCACCGCACCGGATGCACCGTTTGCTGTGCGCATCCGCTTACCAGCCGTCCCAGAGGAACAAGCCTAATGCAACAGCGTATTTTGCTCATTGATGATGAAGTGCAAATCCGGCGTTTCATGCGCATTTCCTTGCAAGCGGAAGGGTTTGCGTATTTGGAAGCCAGCACTGCCCGCCAAGGTATCGACATGATTGCGCTGGAAAGCCCTGATTTGGTGATCCTCGATTTGGGCTTACCGGATGAAGACGGTTTCAAGGTCTTACAAACCTTGCGCTCTTGGAGCAATTTGCCGGTATTGGTACTCACCGCCCGCGATGCCGAAGAGGAAAAAGTCAAACTGTTAGAAGGCGGCGCGAACGATTATTTGAGCAAACCGTTTGGGATTCGCGAATTGATTGCGCGAGTACGGGTGTTATTGCGCGATTTAAAAGAGAGCAGCAGCGAGGAAACCACCCCGGCACGGCTGGTTTTCAACGAGTTGGAAATTGATATTCCCAACCATCAGGTGTGGCATAAAGCGCAATTGCTGACCTTATCCCGCAAGGAATTTGCCTTGCTGGTGATGTTGGCGCGGCATCCGGGGCGTTTGATTACGCAGCAACAGTTGCTCACCAGCATCTGGGGTAAAAGCCATGTGGAAGATACCCATTACCTGCGCATTTTTGTCAGCCAGTTGCGGAAAAAGCTTCAGGATAATGCCGATGACCCAACTTATATTTTAACTGAGCCGGGCATTGGCTACCGGTTTATCCCCTTGCCGCTATGTTAAATCTGGCGAATACCCTGTTGCTGCTGTCCGTGCCGGTGCTGTGGATGGGCGTGGTGCAATTGTGCTTTGGGCTGTTATCCCGCTGGGTGTTTGACGATGACTTGATGCTGATCTTTGTCGAATCCGCGTTGCCGATGATTCTGGTGGGACTGGTTATGTTTTTGGTGGTGTGGAAGCGCCGCCTGAAAACGGTGTCGTATCGCGATGCTTTATTGTTTGCCACCCTCACATGGGTCGTCACTGGCGTGTTGGGTGGGCTGCCCATTATGCTGATTGCCCAGGTCAGTTTTACCGATGCGGTGTTTGAATCCATCAGCGCCCTGACCACCACGGGGGCAAGCATCTTGATTGGGCTGGATGGTATGTCTCCCAGTTTTCTGCTTTACCGCCAATTTTTGCAATGGATGGGCGGGCTGGGTGTGGTGATTTTCGTGGTAGCGGTGCTGCCAATGCTGAACGTGGGCGGGATGCGGTTGTTACGGGCGGAAACGCCGGGGCCGGTCAAAGATGACAAGCTTACCCCGCGCATTGCGCACACCTCGCATTACTTGTGGCTGGTATACGGGCTGATCACGGTCTTGTGTGCGCTGGCGTATTACCTAGGTGGGATGACGTTTTACGACGCGGTAGCACACAGTTTTTCCACCGTTTCAACCGGGGGATTTTCAACGCATGACAGTGGCATGTGGTTTTACGAAAGCCATTGGCTGCTGGCTATCAGCAATGTTTTTATGCTGCTGGGAGCGCTCAATTTTGCGCTACATTTCAGCTTTTTGTACTCCGGCAAACCCAAGGTGTACTGGCACAATGAAGAAGCGCGGGTATTCCTGATCACTGTTACCTTGTTGTCGCTGGGACTCGCCGGGTGGTTATGGGCGCAAGGGCGTTATGGTATCGGCGATGCACTGGGATTTGCCTTTTTTGAGGTCACGACTTTCATCACCAGCACGGGATTTACCGGGGCTGATTTGACAAGCTGGCCACCGGGAACCGATTTATTTCTGGTGACGGTGGCTTATCTGGGGGGCTGCGCAGGGTCAACAGCGGGAGGCAATAAGTTTATCCGCAACATTGTAGTCGTAAAGTTATTTCAGCATTTGCTGCAACGGGCAATTCACCCCCATGCCATGCTGCCAATTCACTACAACGGTGAAGTGGTGAGTGATGCAGTACTCAATGCGATCATGGCTTTCCTATTTTTAGCGGCAACCAGCAGCGTGGTATTCACCTTGCTGCTGATGATGACGGGCTTGGATGCCTGGTCAGCGTTTACCGCCGTGGCCGCCTGCATCAATGTGCTGGGGCCGGGGTTTGGCGTAGTCAGTAGTAACTTCCAACCGGTCAGTGACGCGGGGATCTGGATGCTTTCCGCCGCCATGATTATCGGGCGGCTGGAATACCTGACGGTGTTTGCGTTGTTGTTGCCTGCGTTCTGGCGTTATTGAATGGCATTATTGCCGATGCGCGTCTGCAAATTGGTTAAGGGTACGCGATGAGCATTGCCGAACTTGCCTGTACGAAGCTATTTATCGGGCGTTGGGCTTAATCATCGTGTTTGAGGAAATGGTCGAATTGCGTGTAGGCATTTTCCAGCCACACCCGCAGCCGCTGACGTTCCGGCGTATTCATCAGGTCGCGGTTATTTGCCGCCGCCCAGAAACTCAGGTCGTTGAAATCGACTTTCTGCACCAATTTGGCGTGCAATTTGCCCAATGTCATGCAATACGCATTGCGTTGTTGCGCTTTCTGGAAAATCGGTGAACGCTCGAATGCCTCGAAGTTTTCACCGCGCCCCATGTTTTGCACCACAATGAACTGAATGTCTTGCTGTGGGTAGCTATCCAGCGTTTTGTCCAGCAGGCTCATGGCATCTACACCGTCATCCATCACGTGCCAGATGAATACTTTATGCCCCATTTCGGTGAAAATGCCGAATACGTCGCTTTCCGCAATCCACTGCCCCAAGCGTGCCGAAGTTTGCGCGGCAAGGTCGATAATGAGGTCATGTTCCGGCAACGTTTCGGCGATAGTAATAATATTATCCAGACTTTCGTAATCATCCACGCGCAGCGGCGAGGCGAAGTCCTTGTAAAATCGAGAAAATGTGCCGTGTGACTGGTCGGAATCGAAGCCCGTAAACGGCGTGGCGTTGTCGATGAAATATTGTGCCAATAGACGTGCGGTCAGTGATTTGCCAACGCCGCCTTTTTCGCCGCCAATGAAATGTACCCTACCCATTATTGTCTCCATGATTGCTGGTGGTTAAGATGCGTATTATGCAACATTCAAGCCAGCTCGAACTAACTCTTCCCATTGATGCCGTCCTCGACGCTCTCAAACAAGCCCTGCGTGAACGCCACGAAGTCGTGCTAGAAGCCCCACCCGGCGCTGGCAAAACCACCCGCGTGCCTCTGGCTTTACTGAATGAGCCGTGGCTTGTGGGCAAAAAAATCCTCATGCTCGAACCGCGCCGCATTGCCGCCAAAAATGCCGCGCACCGCATGGCAAGCCTGCTGAACGAAAGCACCGGGCAAACTGTCGGCTACCGAATGCGCCTCGACAACAAAACCAGCCGCCAAACCCGCATCGAAGTCATTACCGAAGGCATCCTCACCCGCCAGTTGCAGCAAGACCCGTCGCTGGATGGCGTTGGCTTGGTGATTTTCGACGAATTCCACGAACGCAATTTGGATTCCGACCTCGCCCTCAGCTTGTGTTTGAAAGGGCGCGAACTGTTCCGCGACGATAGCCATCCGCTGAAATTACTGATCATGTCCGCCACCTTGGATAGCGTTGCGATTGCCAATCTACTGGATGATGCGCCAGTAGTACGCAGCGAAGGTCGCACTTACCCGGTAAACATCCGCTACGGGCAAGCCGCCAAACCCAATGAGCGTATCGTTGAGCGCATGGTTGCCACCTTGCGCCAAGCCTTAACCGACAACCCTGACAGCAGCATCCTCGCCTTCTTGCCCGGTCAAGGCGAAATCCACCGCACCACCGAAGCACTCGGCGCATGGCTGGTGGAACGCAAAATTCGCGGCGTGCATTTACGCCCGATGTACGGCAATCTCACGCTGGACGAACAGCAACAAGCCATTGCGCCGCTCACAGATTCAAGTGCTGGCGAACGCAAAGTGGTGCTGGCAACCAACATTGCTGAAACCAGCCTGACCATCGAAGGCGTGGATGTGGTGGTCGATTCCGGGCTGGTGCGTGAAGCCCGTTTCGATCCCGGTACGGGCATGACCGGCTTGCACACCACGCGCATTTCCCGCGCATCCAGCACCCAACGCGCCGGACGTGCAGGCCGACTTGCCCCCGGTGTGTGCTACCGACTGTGGACGGAAAGCCAACAAGAACAACTTGCCGCGCACAATACGCCCGAAATCTTACGCGCCGATCTCGCCCCACTCGCCTTGCAATTGTTGCAATGGGGGGTGGATGATCCAACAGAATTGCACTGGCTGGATGTGCCGCCTTCCGGTCTGTGGCAACAGGCGCTGGATTTGCTGGAAACGCTCGGCGCGATTCAACGCAAGGGCAAAGCCACGGTACTGACTGCACACGGGCAAGTCATGTGCAATCTGCCCGTGCATCCGCGCCTTGCACACCTGCTGATTTGTGGCGCACAAGCCGGACACCTGAACGCTGCGGCTAACCTTGCCAGCCTGCTTTCCGAGCGTAATCCGTTCAGCCAAGACAATCCTGACATTAGCCAAGCGCTGGAAATACTGGCAGGCAAAGCCAAATGCCCGCCCCAGCAGCAAGGCTGGTTACAACGTACCCGGCAACTGGCAAACCAGTTTAAAGAAACCCCTCCTAACCTCCCCTTATCAGGGGAGGGACAAGAATTCGGAGTCCGGTCAAGCTCCTCCCCTGATAAGGGGAGGCCGGGAGGGGTTTCTTCGTCCATCAATGGCTACTTGTTGGCTTGCGCCTACCCCGACCGTATTGCCCGACGGCGGCATTCCGGCGGCTACCAACTAGCCAACGGACGCAGTGCTGATCTGCCCGACAAACACGCGCTGGGCAATCAGGCGTGGCTGGCGATTGCCGAAGTCAGCAACATGGCGGGCAAAAGCAGCGACACCATCCGCTCCGCCGCCGCGTTGGATGACAAGCTGTTTGCGAGCGCATTGGCGGATCAAGTGCGCACGCAAACCGTAGTGGAATGGGACAATAAAGCGGGGCGTTTCATCGCAGAAGCCCAGCAAAAAATCGGTGCATTGGTATTACAACGCAAAGCCCTGCAAGCCGTACCAAGTGAAGCCAAAAGTGCCGCGCTGATTGGTTTCATCCGCAAACAAGGGCTGGATGTGCTGCCTTGGCAAACGGAACAGGAACAATGGTGCGCACGGGTGAATCTGTTACGCAGCGTAGACCCCGAACAGCTCTGGCCTGATGTCAGCCGTGCCAACTTGCTGGCAACGCTGGAAGATTGGCTTGCGCCGTATCTGGAGGGGGTGAATGTATTGGCGGATTTCAAAAAGCTCGATTTGACCAGCATCCTCAGCAACCTGTTGCCGTGGGAAAGGCAACAGCGTTTGGAGCAACTTGCTCCCAAACGCTTGGACGTGCCTTCGGGGCATGACATTGCCATCGACTACAGCCAAGCGCCGCCGGTACTCGCGGTGAAATTGCAGGAAATGTTTGGTTGCCAACAAACCCCGACCATTGCCAATGGCAGGGTCGCGCTGCTGGTGCATCTGCTGTCTCCGGCGGGCAGACCATTGCAGATTACGCAGGATTTGGCAGGATTCTGGCGCACGTCTTACCACGAGGTGAAAAAAGACATGAAAGGACGTTACCCTAAGCACCCGTGGCCGGATGACCCATTGCAGGCAATGGCGACGCGCAAGGTCAAGCGGCTGCTGTAATCAGGAGTAACTCGGTTTACACGCGCCGGGAATGCGCCCAAACCCAATCAAGCGATTCGACCAATAGCCTTTCAGCTCATCGGTGGCAATCGCCCTGCCCTTACGTGGCGCATGGACAAATTTGTCGTTGCCCAGATAAATCCCCACGTGGCTTATGCGCTTGCCGCTGGTATTGAAAAATACCAAATCGCCTTTCTGACTTTGCGCTTTAGGAACTTTGACAGCAGCAGCGTATTGCTCAGCAGCAGTGCGCGGAATGGCTACTTGTGCGCCGTTTTTGAAGGCGTATTGCGTCAAACCGCTACAATCAAAACCGGTTGCCGGACTCGTGCCGCCCCAGCGGTACATTTTGCCCTGCTGCTTTTGCGCATTCCACACGACTTTATCCAGCAAACTCACCGCTGGTTGCTGCTGTACCACCGGAATTTGCGCCACACTCGCTACTTTCGGCGATTCAGACACCGCACTACAACCAACCGAAGCACACACCAACAACACTGCAAATCCTTGCATTATGACACCAGACATATAGGCATCCTCCACTCAACACCACACAACCTTTATACTCGTAAGGTTAGGGGGAAAACCTAATATTCCCCCTAAGCGGCTTACAATACATCCCTCACTTAACAATAAAAAGTCTAGGTCAGAACCTGAATCTTTGCTGAACAAATATGATTAAATTAGCAAGAAACTTTTTACCTGCCCCGCTTGGGTTTCGCGATGGATGTTTAAGTTGAAACGGCTGAAGTCAATCCTGGCATCAGACTCGTGTTCCAGATAGATCATGCCCCCCGGTTGCAACAAAGATTTTGCCAGCACGATCTCCAGCACGGGTTCCAATAAGTTTTTACGGAAGGGGGGATCAAGGAAAATCAAATCAAAACCCTGTGTTTCCCGTTGCAGAAACCGCAAGGCATCATCGTGTACCAACTGCGCGTGTTGCGCCCCCAACAACGCAATATTGTCACGCAAGGCTTTGGCAGCAGCCGGATGCTTTTCCACCATCACCACCTCACTCGCCCCCCGTGACAAAGCCTCCAAACCTAATGCACCACTGCCTGCAAACAAGTCGAGGCAACGCGCCCCCGGTATTTGCAGTTGCAACCAATTGAACAAGGTTTCGCGCACCCGATCCGGGGTTGGGCGCAAACCGGGTACATCGGCAAAACGTAACTGGCGACTGCGCCATTCGCCCCCAATAATGCGCAATAGGTTATTTTTCATCACCGCCCACAATCACCGTCACCATTTTGTCGGGCTGGATACGACGAGTAAACGCTTCGGTAATTTGTTCCCGCGTCAAGGCATTCACCTTAGTGGTAAAGGTATCCAAATAATCCAATGGCAATTGGTAAAAACCGATCATGCCGATGTATTCGACAATCTGGCTATTATTCGCGGTACGCAAGGGGAAACCGCCACTCACGTCTTTTTTGGATGCTTCCAGTTCTTCAGCCGTCGGGCCTTCTTGCTGGAATTTACCCAACACATCACCCACCACCTTCACGGCTTCATCGGTTTGTTCCAACTTGGTTTGCAAGCCTATTTGAAACACCCCAAGCTGCGCCAAGGGTGCAAAATAACTGTACACGCTGTAACTCAAACCCCGATCATTGCGGATTTCCTTCATCAAACGTGAGGTAAAACCACTGCCGCCCAACACCTGATTGCCCATGTACAGGGTGAAAAAGTCCTCATCGCCACGCTTATTACCGATCTGCCCCACCAAAATGTGCGCCTGCGCGGACGGGTAAGGAATCTTCACGGTTTTCGCCTCAGTGAGTGGCTTAACCTCAGGCAACGCAGCGGCTGCTTCTCCTTCCGGCAATGCTCCCGACACTTTTTCCGCCAAAGCTTCGGCTTGCGCACGGTCTACCGCGCCCACAATCGCCAGCAAACCATTTTTTGCTACGTAATGCTGTTGGTAAAACGCTTTCAAATTCTCGACTTTCAACGCTTGCACACTGTCTTCCGTGCCGTTTTCGGGCTGACCATACGGGTGATCGCCGTACAACGCTTGGTAAAACGCTTTGCTGCCAAGGCTGGCGGGGTCTTGTTTTTCAGCTTGCAAACCCACTAGGGTCAGCTTTTGCACCCGCTCGAAATCTTTTTGCGGAAAATCGGGTTTCGACACCACTTTCAACCACAAATCCAGTGCCGCTTGTTGCTCTTTTTCCAAGGTAATGGTGCGCAAACCTGCCCAGCCCATGTCGCTGGAAGTGCTGGAAGAAAACACCGCACCAATGGCTTCAAACTGCTCGGCGAGTTGGTCTTCACTCAAACCCGCCGCGCCTTTATCCAACATGCTATTGGTCAGCATTGCCAAGCCCGGTTTATCGCCATCGCGGGCGCTACCGGCTGCAAAAATCAGGCGCATATCCAACATCGGCAATTCCGGCGCGGGGACGTAATACACCCGCAAGCCATTGGCAGTTGTCCAATGTTCAATCTTCGGGGCGGCTGCTACCTGCGCGGTAAACAGGGCAAATAACAGCACCAACGGCGCTACAATAATAGTTTTTAACATGGAGTTATCTCTCAAAGCGTGGCGCGTTTTTCGGCTTATTCGGGTCAATGGGTTGCGGATCAAGTTCCGCAATCGTGAGTGAATCTTCGATCAGGTATTTTTTCGCCACTGCCTGAATTTGTTCCGGGGTAATCGCCAGAATATTATCCACGTATTCATCCGCCAGCTTGTAACCCAAACCCACGGTTTCCAATGAACCCAACACATTCGCCTGATTTTGTTGGGAATCGCGCTCGTAGATTTCACTGGCAATCACTTGGGCTTTGACCCGCGACAACTCCTCAGCAGTCACTGGTTCGTTGCGGAGTTTTTCCACCTGTTCCAATAAGGCAGCTTTCACCGTTTCGAGTTTTTCGCCTTTGGTCGGCATTCCGCTTAAGCTGAATAAATCCGGCAAGCGCCCAAACCCGCTGTACCAAGCGCTGGCGCTGGAGGCGATTTCTTTGCCACGAATCAGTTCTTTGGATAAGCGCGAACTGTTACCGCCATCTAAAATACTGGCTAACATTTCCAGCGCATACGGCTCCCATTTTTCCTTGGCATTGACCATGGCGGGGACTTTGTAACCCATCAGAATGTACGGCAGTTCGGCAGGCGCTTTCACCTTAATGGTGCGCAAGCCTTTTTGCTCGACTTCGGTTTGCGGTTTAGGTGGAGGAATGTTTTCCGTCGGTTTGAGTGGACCATAATATTTTTTCGCCAGTTCTAGCACTTTTTCTGGCTCAACATCACCGACGACCACCAGCGTGGCATTATTGGGCGCGTACCAGCGTTCATACCAGGCTCGCAGGTCTTCAACTTGCATGGCGTCCAAATCTGCCATCCAACCGATGACCGGGTTTTTGTAGGGGCTATTGAGGAAAGCTACCCCCTCGAATTGCTCACGGGTCAAGGACGTGGGTTTATCGTCGGTACGCCAGCGGCGCTCTTCTTTGACCACTTCGAGTTCTTTTTTGAATTCGGCAGGCGGTAACGTGAGGTTACGCACCCGATCCGATTCCAAGTCAAACGCGACTTCCAGCCGATCGGCAGCAATCACTTGATAATAAGCGGTGTAGTCTTGCCCGGTGAATGCATTATCTTCCGCACCGTTTTCCGCGATGATGCGATTGAATTCGCCGGTGGGGTATTTTTCTGTACCCTTAAACATCATGTGTTCCAGCACGTGGGAAACCCCTGTCGAACCGTTCGGTTCATAGCTCGACCCCACTTTGTACCACAATTGCACCACGGCAATCGGCGCACGCTTATCCTGTTTCACCAGTACCTTCAAACCGTTATCCAGCTTGTATTCGTGGACGGGTACTTCTACCTTTACCCGCTCAATGGCGTGCGCTGTGGACACAAAAAAACCTGAAAATATGACAGAAACCGCTAGAATTGTTTTGATATTACGGTTTTGTCTGGCAAATGGTAGTATTCTTCGCATTCTCGCACCTGACGATAATAAAGCTGGACGGTCATTGTACGATGTTTGGATTCGGAAAGAAAAAAAAGCCGGAATTACCTGATGCCACCACGGTAGTTCCTCAAGCCCCTGCCCCAGCGGAAGGTTTGTTTGCGCGGTTAAAGCGCGGTCTGTCAAAAACCAGCCATGCCCTTACCGAGGGAATGGAAACGCTGGTGGTTGGCAAAAAGCAAATCGACGACGATGTGCTGGAGGAGCTGGAAACGCGCTTACTTACCGCCGACGTCGGCATGGAAGCGACCCGCGAAATCATGAGCGACCTTACCAGCCGCGTGAAACGCGCGGAACTTGCGGATATGGATGCGCTGATGCAAGCGCTCTACAATAAAATGCACCGCATTCTGCGCCCTGCCGCACAACCCTTGGAAATCGACGGCTCACACCAGCCCTTTGTGTTGCTCATGGTCGGCATCAATGGCGCGGGTAAAACCACCACGATTGGCAAACTGGCGAAAAAATTCCAACAAGACGGCAAATCGGTGATGTTAGCGGCGGGTGACACTTTCCGTGCTGCCGCCGTGGAGCAGCTCACCGTCTGGGGCGAACGCAATAATATTCCGGTGATTGCGCAAGGCAGTGGTGCGGATTCCGCGTCGGTGATTTTCGATGCGTTTCAAGCCGCCAAAGCGCGTAAAATCGACGTATTGCTGGCGGATACTGCCGGACGCTTGCACACTCAAACCAATTTGATGGATGAGCTGAAAAAGGTCAAACGGGTTATTCAGAAATTCGACGGCACTGCACCGCATGAAATCATGCTGATTGTGGATGCCAGCATTGGTCAAAATGCTTTGGTACAAGCCAAACAATTCAACGAAGCATTGGGGCTGACGGGAATCACCGTCACAAAACTGGACGGAACTGCCAAAGGCGGGATTCTGTTCGCGATTGCCCAACAACTTAACATTCCGGTACGCTTTATTGGCGTGGGTGAAAGCATCGACGACTTGCAAGAATTTGATGCGTATGAATTCACCAGCGCCCTGCTCGCCGGAAACGACTGAGCCACATGATTGAATTCAAACAGGTTAGTAAGAAATACCCCACGGGGCAACTCGCCCTTTACAATATCAACCTGACGCTGGAAGCCGGTGAAATGGTATTCATCACCGGGCATTCCGGTGCAGGCAAAAGTACTTTATTGAAACTGGTCGCGATGCTCGAACGCCCCAGCAAAGGCGAAGTGCTGATCGGTGGGCGTTCCTTGAGCAAATTGGGGCGTAGCCAAATCCCCAACTACCGCCGTCGCATTGGATTCATTTTCCAAGACCCCCACTTATTGTACGACCGCACCGTGTTCGACAATATCGCCCTGCCCTTGCGGATTGCCGGTATGGGGCAAAGCGAAACCCGCCGCCGCGTGCAAGCCGCGCTGGATAAAGTCGGGCTAACCGGGCGCGACACTACCTTTCCCCTGATGCTTTCCGCCGGGGAAAAACAACGGGTTGGCATTGCTCGTGCGATGGTCAATAAACCCACCATCATTCTGGCGGACGAACCCACCGGCAACCTCGACCCGGAACTCGCGCAAGACATTATGTTTACCTTTGCGCAATTCAACGAACTCGGTGCCACGGTCATGATTGCCAGCCACGACCACGCCTTGGTGGAACGCATGAAAAAACGCACCATCGTCTTACAAAAGGTGGACTAATGGCGAACCCCAGCAATAAGAAAACTCCCCCAAAACGCAATGCAGCCTCCAGCGCTAACCCGTTGAGCGCTTGGTGGAATCAGCAATCCAGTGCCATCCACTTCAGCATGGAACGCCTGTGGTTCAACCCTATCTCCACGTGGATCACGCTGGCGGCGATTGCGATTGCCTTATCCTTGCCCACCAGCTTGCATTTACTGCTGAAAAACATGCAAACCTTGACGGCAGATAAGCGCGAAGTCCCCACGATTACGCTCTTCCTCAAACAATCGGTATCCGAACAGCAAGCCAAAGACCGTGCGGAATTGCTGTCTGAATTGCGCGAAATCGATAATGTACGGGTGGTCACACGCGAGGAAGCGCTGGCAGATTTCCGCAAAATCACCGGCTTTGCCCAAACGCTGGAAACGTTGGATGAAAACCCCTTGCCCCATGTACTGATTTTGACCCCGCGCCTCAGTCTGCTCGGCGATTTGGAAATGGATGTGGCAGGTTTATCCAAAAAACTCAAAGCCTACCCCGAAGTCGATGATGTGCAAATTGACGTGGAATGGGTGCAACGCCTGCGCGGGATTTTACGCATTGCCGAACGCATTGTGCTGGTGGTTGCTATCTTGCTGGGGCTAACCGTGCTGCTGGTGGTCGGTAACACCATCCGGCTCGATATAGAAAACCGCAAGGAAGAAATCCGCGTCACGCAATTGATCGGTGCCACCAATGCCTATATCCGCCGCCCCTTTATTTACAATGGTATCTGGCTGGGATTGTTTGGCGGCGTACTAAGCTTGGTCATTGTCCACGTCGCGCTGTTATTCCTGGTCGAACCGGTGACTAAACTCGCCAGTTTGTATGGCAGCACGTTTATCCTCAGTGGTATTGATGTGCTGATGACCCTGAAAATTCTACTCGCCAGCAGCGTGTTAGGCGTTATCGGCTCATGGTTAGCTGTCGGGCGTTATTTATGGCAAAGTGATGATGCCATTAAATAAAATAATGATAAATTAATAATAAAAAACATTAATTACAGTTAAGGTTGATTTTTATATCAACTTGGCTTACCTTAACGCTGTATGAATATTGTTCTGAGTGTTAAAGGGCTTGTTTTATGTTAAGTACATCCAAAGCGTTAGTGATTACATCACCACCGCGTCCATTTTCGCAAAAACACCATTTTGATTGGCTAAAACAAAGCCGCATGGGTTGCCCCAGTTGCCGCAGCGCCTACGTCATGGCAGTGCGCCGCACTTGGTATGAAAAACTCATTACCCGCCAACACAAATTCTGGTGTCAGGATTGCGGCGAGAAATTCTGGAAGAAGGATTGATCCCCATCAATTGAGCAAGCGTGGCACAGCCTGCAACAGCTTCTGTGTGTACGCATCTTGGGGATTACCGCATACCGCAGCGGTAGTCCCCCGCTCCACAATCTTGCCTTTGTACATCACCACCGTTTGATCGCTTAAGTATTCCACCACCCCGATATTGTGCGTAATAAACAGCAAGGTCAGGTTATGTTCCGCACGGATTTTTAGCAGCAATTGCAAGATTTCCGCTTGCACGGACACATCCAATGCGCTGGTAATTTCATCACAGACGATGAATTCGGGGTTCAACACCAAAGCACGCGCCAAACCAATCCGCTGACGTTGCCCGCCGGAAAATTCGTGCGGGTAACGCCACAACGTGTCACGCGGAAGCTGCATATCCTCCAGAATCTGCGCGGCACGTTCGATGCGTTCCTCATGGTTTGCGCCGATGCCGTGGGCTTTCAGCGGCTCAGTTAAGGTGGTTTCGATCAGCAAACGCGGATTCAGCGACGATTGCGGATCTTGGAAGGCAATCTGCATTTTCGGGCGCAGGGGGCGTAATTCCCGCGCCGATAAGCCGACCAATTCCTGCCCGTGAAGCTGAATACTGCCGGAAGTCGGCTTTTCTAACTGTAATACCGCCCGCCCCAAGGTGGTTTTGCCGCAACCGGATTCACCCACCAATGCCACGATTTGCCCTTGCGGAATATCGAGAGAGACATCATCGACGGCGCGTACATGGTCAACCGTGCGGCGCAGAATGCCTTTTTTGATAGGGAACCAGACGTTTAGGTGGCGGATGGAGAGGAGAGGTAGGTCGGACTTCAGTCCGACATCTTCTACATGATTTATGACGGAAATTGTCGGACTAAAGTCCGGCCTACTGGATCGACGGCGAGCTAAATTCTCCGGCACTGCCGCGAGCAATTGCCGCGTGTAAGCGTGTTGCGGCTGACGCAACACTTGCGCCGTACTACCGACTTCCACCAAGCGCCCTTGCTGCATCACGCCGACTTGTTGCGCCATTTGTGCGACCACGCCGAAATCGTGGGTGATAAACAGCGTGCTCATGCCGGTATCGTCTTGCAGTTGGCGCAGCAGGCGCAAAATTTCAGCCTGTACAGTCACATCCAGCGCGGTGGTCGGTTCGTCGGCAATCAGCAATTCCGGTTCGCACGCAAGCGCCATTGCAATCATCACCCGTTGGCGTTGCCCGCCGGACAATTGGTGCGGAAAATCACGGAAACGTTCACGTGCCTTGGGGATTTGCACCTGTTCCAGCGCTAACATTGCCCGTTCTATCGCATCCGCCTCGCTCATCGACGGGTGGTGCAATTGCAAGGCTTCGGTAATCTGTTCGCCCACCGAAAATACCGGGTTAAGCGAGGTCATCGGCTCTTGGAAAATCATCGCAATTTGCGAACCGCGAATGTGCTGCAATGCCGTTTCGGGTTGGGTAAGAATATCCTGCCCATTAAACAGGATTTCGCCGCCGGGGTGCGAAGCAATATCCTGCGGCAATAAGCGCATCACCGACAACGCCGTAATCGACTTGCCACTGCCCGATTCGCCGACCAAACAAAACGTTTCGCCTTTGGGGATGCTAAAACTCACATCATCGACCGCTTTCACGGTGCGCCCATCACTCTGCAAATAAGTACGCAGGTTGCGAATCTCCAGTAGGGGCGGTTCGTGAACCGCCCTTACCCCCGCCAGATCCTCATTCATACCCACAGTCATGCCCCTACCCCCGCCTTGCGCGACAATTTCGGATCAATCGCATCGCGGAAGGCTTCCCCAATCAGATTGTACGCAAACACCGTGAAGAAAATCGCGCCACCGGGGAATGCCGCCATCCACCAATTGAAGGTGGACGATTTCACCGCCTGATCCAACATTTGCCCCCAAGACGGCTCGCCAACCAACCCTAACCCCAAGAAACTCAAGGTCGCTTCCGCCAAAATCGCCGACGCCACCCCAAAACTCACCGCGACCAGCAAGGGTGCGACCCCATTCGGCAACATGTGGCGGAACAAAATCGAGGTCAAGGGCAGACCACTCGCAACCGCCGCTTGCACATACTCTTGCTGGCGCAATTTGAGGAACTCGGCACGCACATAACGCGCATACCCCGACCAACTGGTCAGACCGATAATAATCATCATCATGTACAAACTGCGCCCAAAAAACGCCACAAACGTCAGCAGCAAAAACAGCGTAGGAATCGCCTCAAAAATTTCCACCAAACGCATTCCGAGCATATCCACCACGCCAGAAAAATAGCCCATTAACCCGCCCAGAATCACCCCGATCACCAGCGCAATGCCGGTCGCAATCAGCCCAATACTCAAGGCAATGCGCGACGCGTGAATCATACGACTGAACACATCCGCACCATTTTCCTCCGTTCCCATCAAATGAAAGCGCTCGGTGGAAGCTAACGGCGCTTCCAAACCGTGTTCGGGGTAATCGCGCAAATAATCGGTGGGCGCGTAAGGCACAGGCGGCATAATGCGCCAATCGACCTCGGTGTACGCAGGAGTGCGGAATTCGTCGTAAATTTTCACCGCTGGCGGTTTTACCAGCCAATTGGCTAACAATGCTGCCAGCAAAGTTCCGGCAATGAACAGCACTACCCGCTTGCCGCCACTCAAGGGCAACCACGCCAACAGCAGCGCCAGCGCAAACATTGCCAACACCAAGGCATCTTCCGCCGTTAAATACGCCAATACCGGCGCAGACAACACCCCGTCTTTGCTCATTAGCAAGGGCATGGAGTTGGCTAAGAATGGTGCAAATACCCCCATGAAAATCAACACCCCCACCCACGCAAAGCCGAGTTTCACCCCGACACCCTGCCAAGTTTTTAGCCAAATACGTCGGGAAAACGATTCGCGGCTGACCGCCTGTGCGCTTATTTTAGTCATACGACACCCTCGGATCCACCAACGTGTAACAAAAATCGGCAATCAAATAGCCAATCAGGGTCAAAAAACCGCTGATCCAAGTAATCGACAGCACCAATTCGCGGTCACGCCCTTTCACCGCCTCGACGGCCAATTGCCCCATGCCATTAATACTGAAAATGTTTTCCACAATCAGCGACCCCGCCAATAAGCTTGGCAATAACCCGGCGGAGACGGTAATCAACGGCAACAGGCTATTGCGGAACACGTGTTTCCACAACACCTCCTCTTCCGCCAGCCCTTTGGCGCGTGCAGTGCGGGCATAATCGGCTTGCAGATTTTCCAACACCGAGGTGCGCGTGAGTTTTGCCAACCCCGCAAATCCGGCGTAAGACAAACAAATGACCGGCAATACCAAATGCCAGAGGCGATCCAATAAGTAACCGGGGACAAATTCTCCCCCTAACATATGCGGCAAAAACGGCATGTCTTGCGCGGCACGACTGGAAATCCCCGCCGTTGGAAACCACTGAAAATATTGCGTATTAGCAAAAAACCCCAGCAATAGCACCCCCGCCAACATGGTCGGAATCGACCACAACGCCAGCATCGACACACCGGAGGCAATATCAAAGCGCCCGCCCCTATCCGTCGCCGCTTTCACCCCAACCACAATCGCAATCACGTAAATCAACGGCAAACTCACCAAATTGAGCAGCAAGGTAATGGGAATGCGTTCCGCCAGAATCTCGCTGACCGGTCGCCCATACATAAAGCTATTGCCCAGATCCATGCCTTTGGTGAAGGAAAAGCCGGTGAATGCGCCTTCCGCATCTTGGGTAAAACCAATCGGGGAAACATTGTTGAGCCAACGTAAATACTGGAGTGGCGCGGGTTGATCGAGGCCATAACGCTGGTTGTAATAGGCAGTCAGCGCG
Organism: Thiothrix winogradskyi; assembly: GCF_021650935.1. Taxonomy (NCBI): domain Bacteria; kingdom Pseudomonadati; phylum Pseudomonadota; class Gammaproteobacteria; order Thiotrichales; family Thiotrichaceae; genus Thiothrix; species Thiothrix winogradskyi. The sequence goes on from NZ_CP091244.1 coordinate 4,131,350, forward strand.
GCTTTTTCCTGCGGGTTCATATCCGCACCGCCGACCAGCGATTGCGCGGTAATGCCACCGGGGGAAAGTGCCATGACGGTAAACACGACAATCGTGATCCCCAACAGCGTGGGGATCATCAAGAGTAAACGGCGCAGGAGGTATGTTAGCAAGTTCTTTTATCCTGACTGGTGGTGGAAGGGTTCAGAGTACACAACCCCTCTACAATCGTCTAGTATGTGACCGCCATCACAGGCATAATCGTCGCAGCGCATTAAGCCATGGTATATCTAAATTAACAGCGCTTACCGATGCCGACCATGACAAGGCAGGGCGGTAGCGCGTTTAGCGCGTTTAGCGCGTTTAGCGCGTTTAGCGCGTTTAGCGCGTTTAGCGCGTTTAGCGCGTTTAGCGCGTTTAGCGCGTTTAGCGCTGGCATATTCGTCTTTTTTTGCTGTATATCGGTAAAGAAGGCTGCTGTCCTCGGTCAGAACCGTGATTTGGAGCAGCAGCTCAAGGAGACGAAAAAGGAGAAGGTGTCCCCTCCTAACCTCCCCTGATAAGGGGAGGTTAGGAGGGGTTTCTTTTGCGCTCAGGGCGCGGGTAAGTGGTGGACTCACGAACTCCGTGGGCTGAGCGAAGTCGAAGCCCTGTACCCCGTGAATGAAGGTAGCGCAACTGAATACCGCACAGTCACCGATTGCCGATGATGACATTATCCACCGTAACTCACGGGTAGTGGGGATTTATCGGCTGATTATGCCAGCCCCTCTGAACTAAACTCAAATAAAAACGCCAAAAATAGTTGTTTCTGATAAAATTTCAGATTCACTGAAGATTTTTCGGATTTGAGCATGAGTTTAGTCGGTTACGCATACTTAGTAGAGCAGTTAACGTTAGCTGTCAAACCCGTCTCACCGGTTGCACAAGTATCGGGAACAGTCAGCCAACGTATTGAAGCTCAGGGGAAGTTGCTGTTTCCGCACGGTGTCGCGTTGCAGGATACGCCACTGGGACACCTGGAGTTTGCCATCAAGCATGAAGGCATTAATCTGGAAGTGATTGATGCAGCATTTGAGCATATCCAACCCGCTGAGCTATTGAACCGCCTCGCCCAAACACCCAATGGGGAAAGCATCCGACGTTTGTGTTTTTTGTGGGAATGGTTACGCGGGGATTCGCTGGATGCGCCCACGACACCGACGGGTAAATACATCGATCTGTTTCCCAACGACATTTATTTTACTGCCCAACATGGGGAGCGACACAAAACCTATCGAATCACCAATAATGCCCTAGGAAATGCTCAGTTTTGCCCCACTGTTAGGCGGGATGTGCTGGCTGGCAAGGCAACATTGGAAAGTTTGTTAGCGCAAGCACATCAACTGTTTTACCAAGGGCATTCGGCAGCGGTTTATCAACGGGCTATCCATTATCTGTATCTGTCGGAAACCCGTAGCAGTTTTGCCATTGAGAAAGAGACACCCAGCGCCCAGAAAGAAGAACGGTTTGTGCAGTTATTGCAACGGGTGCATGAATACCCGCAACTGACAGAAGATGATCTGGTCATTTTGCAAAATGCCGTGGTACGGGATGTGTATAGTCAGGAAGCCAGTTACCGCTGGCGACAAAACTGGCTGGAAAACAGTTTGGGCAGGGTTACGTATTTCCCCCCACCGCCCGCTGTGTTACAGCACTTAATGCAAGGTTGGGAAACGTTTACCAATGATAGCCAACGCGGCGTTGATATACTGGTGCAGGCAGCTTGCGCGGCGTTTGGGTTTGTTTACCTGCACCCGTTTATGGATGGCAATGGGCGCTTACACCGTTTTATGTTTCATCAGGTATTGGCACGACACCCGCAGCTACCCGCCGATATGATTGTGCCGGTTTCGGCGGTGATTATGCAAAATATCCCGGCTTACCATGAAGTACTGACGGGGTTTTCGCAGCCGATCACAAGGCTTTGGGATTATCGACGGGCAGAGATTGAGCCTTACATCCTTAAAGCAGCGGATAGCCGCAGCTACCGTTTTTTTAATGCCGACCGTGAAGTGGCCTTTCTGCATCAGATGTTGCAGCAAGCGATTGAAGTCGAAATGCCTCAGGAAATGGCTTGGCTCGATGGCTATGATCAAGCCACCACTGCGCTGGAGCAGCGTTTTGATTTGCCGAAGAAAGACATAGCAGCATTGGTGCGGATGGCTTGGGGCAATGGCGGAGATCTCTCGAAACATCGGCGCAAGCAGTATGCACATTTGCCCGATAGTGTGTTGGATGAAGTGGAGACAGTGGTTCGACAAGCTTTCCAGTTTGGAAATGACTAAGCCGAAACGCTATTTGCAGCCCTTCCCCTGCCCTGCTAACCTCACAGCATCGTGGATAACAGGATAGCAATGATGAGCGCATTACCTAAAGTTACTTACATTTCCCCGGAAGAATACTTGTTAGGGGAAAATGACCGCTCTGATGGCATACGGTATGAATACGTCAACGGGCAGACTTATGCGATGGCAGGGGCAAGCAGGAATCATAACCGTGTTGCTGGAAGTTTCTTTGCACGTTTATTCAATCACCTAGATGGCGGGCACTGCGAAGTATTTCAGACTGACATGAAAGTTGGCATCCGCTCGCTACGAGAAGATCACTTTTACTACCCAGATGTGCAAGTGACCTGTGAGGATGAAACGGATAAATATTACAACAGTTCGCCTTGTTTGATTGTTGAAGTCTTGTCTGAGAGCACGGCGCGGACAGATCGCACCGAGAAATTGACCGCGTATACATTACTGCCTTCCTTGCAAGAATATGTGTTGTGTTCGCAAGATTTTCCAGCCATTGAAATGTACCGCAAACGCACAGAGTGGCAGGTGGAGCGTTATGTGGGTGGGCAAAACCTCATGCTCGAATCGGTTGGGCTGGAGATAGCAGTGAATGATTTGTATGGTTTTTTGCTGAGTGAGAAGCAGACTTAAAGCACTTGTCTTGCCCTTCGACTCCCCTTCGACAGGCTCAGGGCGCGGGTAAGTGGTGGACTCGCGAACTACCGCGAGGCATCCGTGGGCTGAGCGTAGTCGAAGCCCCACTTCACCACCAACAGATAAACACTCATGGATGTGGATGAATTGATTGCGGATGTGAGATTCAAGCCTGCTACAGAGGTGGAGGATGGGTTGGAGCGGTTTGTGCGGTGGTATCGGGATTACTATTGATATAGCGCTTGGGAGTGACTGAGCCAATCAGCTACACTTGCTAGCATGAATTCATGAATAGACATAACACTATGCAAGCACTTGAAATCCTTGATCGCATTCATAACGGTGAAGATAGCACCACCCAATTTAAACAGGATGTCACCGACGCGAACCGGCTGGCGGAAGAGTTGGTTTCCTTCTCCAATGCCGAAGGTGGTTTATTGCTGATTGGGATTGGTGATGATGGCTCTGTGACAGGTCTGGATGAGGCACAAATCAGCCGCATCAACCAATTACTCAGCAATACCGCCAATGAAAATGTCAAACCGCCGATTTATCCACTGACGGAAGTACTTGGTATTCAGGGCAAACGCATCATAGCCGTGAGTGTACGCAAAGGTGAGAGTCGCCCTTACCAAACCAGCAAAGGGGTTTACTTTACCAAGTCAGGCAGTGATAAGCGCAAGATGTCGCCGGAAGAATTGCGGCGTTTGTTTGCGGAGTCTGCGCGGTTATTCGCTGATGAGGAAGCACTCCCCCGTAGTGACATCACTGACTTGAACACCGAAGCGTTTTACGACTTCTTAAGCACGGATAACCGCAGCGTTTATGAAGCGCTAAAACAAGGTCAGTTAACGCTGGCAACCGTCTTGCAAAATCTTGACCTGTTGCGGGACGACCATCTGACACTGGCTGGCAACCTGATTTTCGGTAAAACACCGCAACGTTTCAGCCCATCATTTTACGTGGATTGTGTGCATTTTGATGGCGATGATATTGGTGTTGACGGCTTTATTACCAAAGCAACGATCAAAGGCAGTTTGCGCCAACAATACGAAAGCACTATGCAGTTCTTACAAATTAACCTGCACCGCATCCCAACAGAATCAGGGTTCAATGCCCAAACAAAGCTGGAAATTGATGAGATGGTGTTGGGGGAGTTATTGGTGAATGCTTTGATACATCGGGATTACTACATACAATCCTCCGTCAAAGTGTTTGTGTTCAAAACGAGATTGGAAATCGTTAGTCCTGGCAAGTTGCCTAATTCACTCACGGTGGAAAAAATTAAACAGGGTTTGTCAGTCCACCGCAACCCTATTCTGAATTCGATTTGTAGGCGGGTGTTGCCTTATAGCGGTTATGGCAGTGGGATCAAGCGAGCGTTAGTTTTACAACCGAACTTGATATTGGTCGATGATCGAGATAAGGAAGAGTTCCGGTGCGTGATACCGCGTTGAAGAGATTACAGGTAATGACATTCCTCTAAAAGAACCTCACCCCAACCCCTCTCCTTGACAGGAGAGGGGCTAAGAAATGCGACTCTTTCTCCCCCTCGCCTGTCAAGGAGAGGGGGCGGGGGGTGAGGTTCTTCATGAATATTCAAATCTCGGCGAGGTCGGGTATATTGCAAATGCCCTTCGACTGCGCTCAGGGCGCGGGTAAGTGGGCTTATACGAAAACGCCGTACATCGCCTATACTCGTGCTTTCAAGCCCATCAGCACGGTCAGCACCTAAACCATGAAAAGCCAAACGCCTAACAGCAAATATTCCAGCACCAAGGACATTACCAGAGACGAAAAATATGCTTACTCAAATTGATGTATCGCGCTTGCCGTCTTACCAATGGGGACGGGAAGATGCCCGGAATGAATTCAAAACACTGTTGGCAGAAACAGATAGTGTGTTGCAAGAAAAAGAGAACTTGCTTAAACAGGCTTCACAAGAAAAAGACCAGCAAACACTCAGCATGATCGAACTAGCCAGACTAACTAGAAAAAAATACCTATCAGGACATAAAGAAACCCCTCCCCAGCCCTCCCCTTATCAGGGAAGGGAGCAAGAAGGAGAAGGTGTCCTCTTGTTCCTCTCCTGATAAGGGGAGGTTAGGAGGGGTTTCTTTTGCGCTCAGGGCGCGGGTAAGTGGTGGAATCGCGAACTACCGCGAGGCATCCGTGGGCTGAGCGAAGTCGAAGCCCTGTTCGGCGTGAATTTTACTCTCCACAATTGACTAGAATGTGACCGCCATCACAGGCATAATCCCCTTATTCCATTAAGCTATGGTACATATCACACGAACACTTAGCTGATGCCGACTATGACAAGGTAGGGCGGTAGCGTGCTTAATGCGGGCTTACATTTTCTGTTTTTTGATTTGATACTGATAATGACGAGGTAGGGCGGTAGCGTGTCTGGCGCTGGCATATTCCTCACTTATTTGAAATAACCACTATGAAAATTGCTATTGCCGGAACGGGCTATGTTGGGCTATCCAATGCGTTGCTGCTTTGGATACTGTGCCGGATGAGGTGCTATCGGCGAGTGCGTAAAGAGGTTGGGCTGGATGCTCTGCGGTAAACAAGAATACGGCATATACCATCGGCACATGAGAATTAGGTTTCCTTGGCAGGGTTCCCCGTGAATTTTAGTCCCCACAATTGACTAGAATGTGACCGCCATCACAGGCATAATCCCCACATTCTATTAAGCTATGGTACATCTAAATTAACAGCGTTTACTGATGCCGACCATGACAAGGTAGGGCGGTAGCGTGCTTGATGCGGGCTTACATTTTCTGTTTTTTGATTTGATACTGATAATGACGAGGTAGGGCGGTAGCGTGTCTGGCGCTGGCATCAACACCTCATTTCTAAATGTTTCAACCCTAGATTCACATCACTATGAAAACTATTGAAGAATCCACTCTCGCCATTATCGGCTTGGGATACGTCGGGCTACCGTTGGCTGTCGAATTTGGCAGAATCCTCCCCACTATTGGCTTTGACATTAATAAAGCCCGGATTGAGGAACTCAAAAGTGGTAATGACCATACACTGGAAACCACGCCAGAAGAGTTACAAGCGGCGAAGCACTTAAGTTACACCGCGCAGTTGGACGATTTGCGTGATGCCAATGTTTTCATCGTGACAGTGCCAACACCGATTGATGAACATAAACGCCCTGACCTCACCCCGCTGATCAAAGCCAGTGAGAGCCTTGGCAAGGTGATCAAACGTGGCGATGTGGTGATTTACGAATCCACCGTCTACCCCGGTGCGACAGAAGAAGATTGCATTCCGGTGATTGAGCGTGTGTCTGGGCTGACGTTTAACGTGGATTTTTTTGCTGGCTATTCGCCAGAGCGCATTAACCCCGGTGACAAAGAGCATCGCTTGCCAACCATTAAGAAGGTGACTTCTGGTTCTACCCCTGACGTAGCGGATTTTGTGGATGCGCTGTATCAACGCATTATCACCGCAGGCACACATAAAGCGACCAGCATTAAAGTGGCGGAAGCTGCCAAAGTCATTGAGAACACTCAGCGCGATTTGAATATTGCTCTGATCAATGAGTTGGCAGTGATTTTTAACCGTATGGGTATTGATACCGAATCCGTGTTGTTGGCAGCGGGTACAAAATGGAATTTTTTGCCCTTCCGACCCGGTTTGGTTGGCGGGCATTGCATTGGAGTTGACCCGTATTACCTGACCCATAAAGCGCAATCATTGGGTTATCACCCGGAAGTGATTCTGGCGGGGCGGCGTATTAATGACGGCATGGGGGCTTATGTGGTGTCGCAACTGATCAAGGCGATGTTGAAGCAGCGTATTCAGGTTGAAGGCGCGAAAGTGCTGGTGATGGGCTTGACATTTAAAGAAAACTGCCCAGATTTACGTAATACTCGTGTAGTCGATATGCTGAAAGAGCTTTGTGAATTTGGCATTACAGCCGATGTGTATGACCCTTGGGTATCGGTTGAAGAGGCGCAGCACGAATACAACATTACTCCAATAAGTAAACCGCAACAAAGCACTTATGATGCGATTATCTTAGCGGTTGGGCATCAGCAATTTAAGGAAATGGGCATAGATGGCATTCGCGGTTTAGGGAAAAACGTGCATGTGCTGTATGACTTGAAATATGTGTTCCCTGCCGATGCTTCGGATTTGAGATTGTAAAAAAACCCCTCACCCTAACCCTCTCCCTCAAGGAGAGAGAGAACAAGAGATATTCTGATGACTGCTTATGAAACTTTACTTGCTACCCTTCCCTCACAGCCTAAGACTTGGTTGATTACGGGTGTTGCGGGGTTTATTGGTTCTAACTTGCTGGAGACTTTGCTGAAGCTTAATCAGCGGGTGGTGGGCTTAGATAACTTTGCAACTGGGCATCAGCATAATCTGGATGAGGTACAAAGCCTTGTTAGTGGTGAGCAGTGGGCAAACTTCCGGTTTATACGCGGGGATATTCGTAATTTAACAGATTGTCAAAGTGCGATGCGTTTCTTGCCCCCCTCTACCTCTGGGAGAGGGGTTGGGGGTGAGGGTCTTCCTGTGGACTATGTACTGCACCAAGCGGCGTTAGGCAGTGTGCCACGTTCATTGGAAGACCCGATCACCACGAATGGCACTAATATTGATGGTTTTTTGAATATGCTGGTGGCGGCGCGGGATGCACAAGTAAAACGCTTTGTGTATGCGGCTTCTAGCTCTACGTATGGGGATCACCCTGCCCTGCCTAAAATTGAGGAAAACATTGGTAAGCCATTGTCGCCGTATGCGGTCACTAAGTATGTGAATGAGTTGTATGCGGATGTGTTTGCACGGGCGTATGGGTTTAATACGATTGGGTTGCGGTATTTCAATATCTTCGGCAAACGCCAAGATCCGAATGGGGCGTATGCGGCAGTGATTCCCAAGTGGATTGCCAGCATGATTAAGAACGAACCTGTTTATATTAATGGGGATGGTGAGACCAGTCGGGACTTTTGTTATATCGACAATGCGGTACAGGCGAATTTACTGGCAGCGACGACGGAAAATAGTGAAGCAACGAATCAGGTGTATAATGTGGCAATAGGTGATCGCACCACGCTGAATGAATTGTTTTGGCATTTGCATGAGAACTTGTTGCCACGGTTTGCACATTTACAAGAGTTTGAGCCGACCTATCGGGATTTTCGGGCGGGGGATGTAAGACACTCACTAGCAAACATTGATAAAGCAAAAATAAATTTTGATTATAGACCTTCACACAAAATCATTGATGGTTTGAAAGAGTCAAAAGCATGGTATATCCAAAAACTAGGTTAATAAAAAACTATATAAAAGATAACTCACTATGAAAATAATAAAGAAAGCGATCAAGAACTCATATTACTATTTGTATGCGACATTCAATCATGAAGGTTTCGCTAAAAAAATAGGTGTAAAAATGGGGAGTAATGTACATATTTATGGAAACCCATTTTCTATGTTTGGAACTGAACCTTGGTGTATAACATTAGGCAATCATGTACATATAACTAGGGAAGTTTTATTCATAACTCATGATGGTGGCACTTTACTTTACCGTCACTTGATTCCAGACCTAGAAATAACCAAACCAATTACCGTTGGAAATTATGTGTATATAGGTGTCAGAAGCATCATTCTTCCTGGTGTTAACATTGGTAGCAACTGCATAATAGCAGCAGGCTCTGTTGTGACAAAAGACATACCTGATAACTCTGTTTTTGGGGGAGTTCCTGCTAAATATATTAAGTCATCAAATGAATACCTTGAAAAAATCAAACTAGAATCTTTAAAATTAGGACATTTAAAAAGTGAAGAAAAAGATAAAGCACTGAAAGATTTTTTCTCAAAAAAAAATAAATAACAGCTTTTATATTAAAACGCCCAAGATGAAATATCTACCAATAAAATTCCATATAACTTATATTATATTTACTTTATTATTCAGCTTTTTTGGTCCCAGAGAGTATCTTAATTATGAAAAAACATTAGTAGCTTTTTTTATAGCCATTTATTTGCTATCAGTATCAATAGGATTTTATTTGGGCTACAATTCTAAGCTGCATATTACATCACATACCGATAACAAAGACTTAATATTTAAAATATTTAAATATAGTTTACTCACAAGTATTACCCTAATAATAATCAACATGTTTTATCAGAGTATGCAAGGAAGGCTAAATCTTAACATATTTGAAATGGGTAAAAATTATACCAATTATTATGAGTATTACTATGAAAAGAAAGAAACTGCTCAATTTAGCATTGAACTCTTATTATTAATCACCACCGCTATTCCCAAATTTATATCTCTATGTCTAGGTTTTTTCTTATTCGAGTCACTAAGAAGAAAATATAAGTATTATTTCATTCTTTTCATTATACTCATAATCTTATCGCAAACAGTCTCTGGTGGAAATCAAAAATCTCTAGGTGATATATTTATAATTGGTTCTATTGCAGCAACTATTAGGCTATATAAAATCAACGCAAGAAAAAGAAGAAAAATAATTAGCGCTATCGCAACAGCTTTTATTATACTTTTTCTAATTTTTTCTTATTCTCAATACTCTCGGCTAGATGCTAGAGATATTTCCGCATCTGATATAAATAACTATATGGCAGCTTATTCAAGCTTTAATGTAGATCACCCTATTTTCAGTTTATTAGGGGACAAGATGGGATTAGGTGTATCTGCATTTATAACGGGATACTTATCAGGAGGGTATTACGGTCTTTCTCAGTGCTTAACATTACCCTTCGAGTGGACATATGGTATTGGCAACTCTGTTGCGCTATCTTCATTCACTGAACTCTTGTTTAGCACAAACATTTATGAACAGACTTATTTATATAGAATGGAAGAGACATTTGGCATTCCCGGAAAAAGGGCGTGGCATACAATATTTCCCTGGCTTGCATCAGATGTATCTTTTTTTGGCATTCCACCCCTATTTGTAATGATTTCCTACTTTTATGGGAAAAGTTGGAAAGAAGTAATTATTTATAAAAATCCCATATCCTTGTTACTATTTTCACTACTATCCATACTGTTCATTTTTGTAGTTGCAAATAATCAAATTCTTCATGGATATGATTATTTACTTATTACATTTTTTGTAATCACAATCTATATTTTCAAGCATAAGAAATTCAATATAAAATGAAAAAATGGATCGGAGTCAATATAATAATAATTTTCATGGTAATTTTACTTGGGAAAATAATAAGCTTATTACGTAATATTGTTATATCTTACTATTTCGGAACATCTACAACATCAGATGCTTATTTTGCGGCAAATAATATACCTAGCATAATATACTTGGCTTTCATCTCAAGCTATTTAGTTTTACTAATACCTGAGCATGATAAGATAAAAATAAATAATGGATTAGTTGCAGCAAACAAGTTTGTTTCGCGGTATTTAACATTCGTAGTTGCGGTTTCTTTATCACTATCTATATTATGTTATTTTTTCATTGAGATTTTAATTGAAGTCGTTGCTCCAAATTTTAACCGTGAAACAAAAGAACTTGCATCATCTTTAGGTAGAATTCTCGTATTATCATTTCCATTTACAGCTATATGCCTATCACTGGCAGCCATCTCAAGTACACACAATAAATTTTATGCCCAGCATATTATTCCAATTTTTTCAGGGGTATTCACCATACTTGGTCTTTACCTGTTTGTTGGGCAATATGGAATTTACTCCCTTGCTGTAGCTGGTGTATTAGCAACTGTTATACAGGTAGTAATACAAATTTTAATTTCTAGGAGCCATTTTAAATATTCTTTTCAAAAAAGGCTATTGGACTCTAATATAAAAAGCATGTCGATACTTGTTCTACCAATATTTGTTGGATATTCAATAGATCAAATTAACCTACTCGCCAATAGCATTATCTCTTCAGGACTGGGTACAGGTAGTTTATCGGCGTTAACTTATGCACAAAATATACAGCTAACTATCCTTGGCACAGTCACAACTGCAATGATAACCGTTTTATATCCAAGGATGTCCAAACTTTCAAGTGAAAACAAGACGGAAGATTTAGTAAAAACAACATGGACTGGCATAAAGTATTTAATAATAATACTATTACCGGTTACATTCTACCTTGCTATTAATGTCGAAAGCTTAGTAAAAATAGTCTATTTTAGGGGTAAATTCGATGAGCTTGCATTAACTCAGACATCTAATATTTTATTATTTTACTTGATTAATATTTTACTTATCTCCACCAGAGAGTTTATCGTACGATATTACTACTTATTCAAAAGAACGACTTTTCCAATGATTGCAGGAGTAATTTCTGTATTTATCAACATCATTCTTAGTTATATGCTTGTTGCGGATTTTGGCGTATCTGGCTTATCATTTGCAAATCTTATAGCAACACTTTTAAGTTTATTACTATTGATCGGTGTTCTCTTCGCAAAAAGAGAAGTACTTCAAATATCTCAGGATGCAAGACAATTCTTTTTTCACATATTTATTTCAATGATGTTAATATCAGCTTTCCACTTTTCAATAAAAAACCATATTCACTCAGAAAATGCCATAGCATTCGGGAGTTGGTTTATAGTTTACTTGATAATTTTTTATGCAATTTTATTGCTGATACGCCAAAGAGAAGCGGTTCAAACATTCTCAATCATAAAGAGCAAGTTTATTTATGCAAAAAAATGAAACGTTATTAATTACTGGTGGCACTGGCTCTTTCGGCAACGCCGTCCTCCGCCGCTTCCTAAAAACCGACATCGCCGAAATCCGCATTTTCAGCCGTGACGAGAAAAAACAAGATGACATGCGGAAGAAGTATTCTAATCCCAAGCTGAAATTCTACATCGGCGATGTCCGCGACTACCAAAGCATCCTGAATGCCAGCCGTGGGGTCGACTACATCTTCCACGCCGCCGCACTAAAACAAGTCCCCTCCTGCGAATTTCACCCCATAGAAGCCGTTAAAACCAACGTCATGGGAACTGAAAATGTCTTGGAAGCCGCCATTCAAAATCAGGTAAAACGGGTAGTCTGCCTCAGCACTGATAAAGCGGTTTATCCCATCAACGCAATGGGTATATCTAAAGCGATGATGGAAAAAGTCATCGTGGCGAAATCACGCAACCTGAAAGGCACACAAACCACTATTTGCAGCACCCGCTACGGCAACGTCATGGCTTCCCGTGGCTCAGTCATCCCATTATTCGTAGATCAAATCCTCGCTGGCAAACCCATCACCATCACCGACCCCAACATGACCCGCTTCATGATGACCTTGGAAGATGCTGTGAACTTAGTGCTATATGCCTTTGAACACGGACAAAACGGTGACATTTTCGTCCAAAAAGCCCCCGCCGCCACCATTGAAGTCCTCGCTCAAGCACTACTAGGCATCATGGATAAACCCAACCACGAAGTACGCATGATCGGCACACGCCACGGTGAAAAACTGTATGAAGCCCTACTCAGCCGTGAAGAAATGCTCGCCGCCGAAGACATGGACGACTACTACCGCATCCCCCCCGATTTGCGTGACCTCAACTACAGCAAATTTGTGGAAGAAGGCGAATCCCGCATTGCCACCATCGAAGACTACAACTCCCACAACACCACTCGTCTGGATGTGGAAGGCATGAAAACCCTGCTACGCAAACTGACGTTTGTTAAAGCCCTAGAACGCGGCGAATACGTCCAGCCAGAGGAATAAATACCGTGAAAGTCTTAGTCACTGGCGCAGACGGGTTTATCGGCAAAAACCTGTTAGCCCGCTTCGCAGAAATGGCAGATATAGAAGCCCTGCGTTTCTCGCGGCAAAACACCGAACAGGAACTCCCTGAGCTGATTGCCGCCGCTGATGCCATTATCCATTTGGCTGGTATCAACCGTCCGCTGTCACCGGAAGAATTTGTCACGGGCAACACAGGGTTAACCACCACTCTGAGCCAGATTCTCACCGACACCCAGCGCACGATTCCCGTCTTATTCGCCTCCTCCACCCAAGCAGCCCTAGACAACCCCTATGGCAGCAGCAAACGCGCCGCCGAAGATGCTTTACGGCAGTATGCCGAGCAAACGGGTGCAAATGTTTACATCTATCGCCTGCCTAATGTCTTCGGCAAATGGTGCAAACCCAACTACAACTCAGCGGTAGCGACCTTCTGCCATAACATCGCCAATGGTTTGCCGATCACCATTAATGACCCCAACGCACCCATCACACTGGTGCATGTGGATGATGTGGTCAGTGATTTCATTCACGTGTTACAACATACGACCTCGAAGACCCTCACCCCCCAGCCCCCTCTCCCAGAGGTAGAGGGGGAGCAAGAGCTTGTTTTTCTTAGCCCCTCTACCTCTGGGAGAGGGGTTGGGGTGAGGGTCATCGCCCCCGAATACCAAACCACGGTAGGCGAACTTGCTCAACAGATAGAAAGCTTCCGCAATAGCCGCAACACGCTGATCACCCCCAAAGTCGGCACAGGACTACTACGGGCGTTATATTCCACCTATGTCAGCTATTTACCGACAACCGACTTTGCTTACAGCCTCCCGAAATACGGTGATCAACGCGGTGTTTTCGTGGAAATGCTCAAAACCCCTGATTCAGGGCAATTCTCCTTTTTCACCGCCCACCCCGGTATTACCCGTGGCGGTCACTATCACCACACCAAAACCGAAAAATTTCTAGTGATTAAAGGTAAAGCCCAGTTTGGTTTTCGGCACATCCTCACCGATGAAACCTTCACGCTAGAAACCGACGGTGACAACCCACAAATCGTCGAAACCATCCCCGGCTGGGCGCACGATATTACCAATATCGGTACAGACGAAATGGTTGTCATGCTGTGGGCAAACGAACAATTTGACCGTGAACACCCCGATACTTACGCACATCAGGTTTGATATGAAAAAGCTAAAAGTAATGACCGTGGTCGGCACCCGTCCGGAAATCATCCGCCTGTCACGGGTCATGGCAAAACTCGACCAGTACTGTGATCACGTCCTGGTGCATACCGGGCAAAACTACGATTACGAACTCAACCAGATATTTTTTGACGATCTGGAAGTACGCAAGCCCGATTATTTCCTGCAAGCCGCAGGCGCATCCGGTGCGGAAACCATCGGTAAAGTCATTATCGGCGTGGATCAGGCACTTGCTGAAGTCAAACCGGACGCGATGCTGGTGCTAGGCGACACCAATAGCTGCATGGCAGTGATTCCAGCCAAACGCCGCAAAATCCCCGTATTCCACATGGAAGCAGGCAACCGCTGCTTTGATCAGCGCGTCCCCGAAGAAATCAACCGCCGTATCGTTGACCACACTGCCGACATCAACCTCACCTACAGCAGCATTGCGCGTGAATACCTGTTACGTGAAGGTTTGCCACCCGATATGGTGATTAAAACCGGCAGCCCGATGTTTGAAGTGCTGAACCACTACCGAGCAGGCATTGAAGCCTCTGAAGTACTCAGCCGCTTGGAACTTAGCGAAGGTCAGTTTTTCGTAGTCAGTGCTCACCGTGAAGAAAACATCGACTCTGACAAAAACTTCCTGAAGCTGGTCAACGTTCTCAATACCGTGGCAGAACATTACGGTTATCCGGTAATTGTCTCGACTCACCCGCGCACTCAAAAGCGTGTTGATGCGATGAATATCAGCTTCAACCCATTAGTGCGCCTGCTGAAACCTTTAGGCTTTAAGGATTACAACAAACTACAAATGACCGCCAAAGCGGTATTATCTGACAGTGGCACAATTACAGAAGAATCCTCGATCTTAAACTTCCCTGCCCTCAATATCCGCGAAGCCCACGAACGCCCTGAAGGGATGGAAGAAGCCTCGGTTATGATGGTGGGATTAGAGACAGAACGAGTGATGCAAGCTTTGTTCGTGCTGGAATCTCAGGCAAGAGGCAATACTGAACGCACACTACGCCCTGTGGGTGATTACAGTATGCCGAATGTTGCCGAAAAAGTTGTGCGGATTATTCATAGCTATACGGATTATGTGAACCGTATCGTTTGGAAAAAGTACTGTTAACAATATAGTCATAAAAACTAAATCATGAAAAAAAATATAATATACATTGGGAACTTTTCTTTTCCAAAAGAAAACTCTTCTGGCATACGCGTTTTAAATAATGGTTATCTATTCCGTGCCTTAGGCTATGAAGTAACGTTCATTGGATTAAGCAAAAGCATTGAAAAATCCACCAAACTGAACTTAACATTAAGCAATTATGATGGTTTCAGCTACTATTCATTCCCTTATCCAAAAAAGATAACTGACTGGATATTTTTTAAAGAACAATTGCAACAAACCATTGAAATAATAAAACAAAATCAACCATCAATTGTTGTTGCATATGGAAGCATCTCCAATTCATTTTTTACATTATATTTAAACAATTGGTGCAAAAAAAATAAAATAAAAATCATTCATGACTGTGTAGACTGGTTACCAAGCGCATCGGGAGGACTTGCATTTAAAATAGGAAAACATATAGATACAGAAATACACAAACGCTATATTAATGCTTCAGGTGATGGTGTAATCACAGTAAGTAACTATCTTAGTAATTACTATATAAAAAAAGGATGCAAAACATTAACTATCCCACCATTATCCAAAGAATCACATTTAAAAACAACTCCAACCGAAGAAAAACCAATAACAATAATTTATGCTGGATTTCCATTCCCCACAACCAGAAAAATTAAAGATAAAAGTTTCTTCAAAGACAGATTAGACATAGCCATTGAAATACTTTCAAAAGTAAATAATCATAATTTCGTGTTTAATATATTTGGCATTTCAAAAGAAGATTACTTGAAGGTTATTCCAGAACACTTCAATTTAATAAACACGATGAACTCAAAAGTGTTCTTTCATGGCATAGTAAATAATGACGACGTTATTAAAAACTTATTAGAGTCTGATTATTTTATTTTAATAAGAGATAAAAACAAAATGACGCAAGCGGGATTTCCATCAAAAATCACAGAAGCGATTAGCCATGGTATTCCAGTAATAGTTACTGACACATCTGACTTAAAAGAATATATTTTTAACAGGGAAAATGGATACATAATCAGCGATAACGACAAAAAAGAAAATCAAATTAAAGAAATAGAAGAAATCATTAATAATGGCAAAGACCATGCTGATGCTTTATCTAAAAATTGTGTTGAAAAAAATCCTTTTTTAATAGATAAATTTAGAAGCAATGCAAAATCATTTATTGAATCGATTTAATTGGAATTAAGAAATCATGAAAATAGCACTACTAGGTGATATAGCCCTATATGGGAAATACTCAAAAAACAACAAGAACCTATTTAACTATTTAGAAGAAATAAAAGAATACTTAAGTCAGTTTGATTATGTGATAGGAAATCTTGAAACTCCATTTTCTAAAGAAGAAAAACCTATAAAAGGTAAGTCAGCAACAATACGATCTTACCCAGAAAACATTGAAATACTCAAGTATTTAAAAATAAATATAGTTAATCTGGCTAACAATCATATGTTTGATTACGGCGAAATTGCATTTAATAAAACAATAAAAACATTAGAGGAAAATGGCATTGACTATTTTGGAGTAAACAACAAGCCACTATTATTAAATAACGCGATTGCACTTCATGGTTACTGTAGTTACAACACAAATCCATCAGGAGTGTCTTTACAAGATAATAACAGCGTAACTGCTTTAAATATAAAAGAAATTTCAAAAAATATTTTAAAAAATCATAACGATAATTTTTTAAATATTATAAGCATTCATTCGGGTCAGGAACATGTTAATTATCCAAGTATTGATGATATTGAAATGGCACATCTCTTTGCAGACATATGTCCATACATATACTATGGACATCACCCACATGTGGTTCAGGGTATTGAAGAGTTTAAATCATCCATAATAGCTTATAGTTTAGGGAACTTTTTATTTGATGATGTATATACCGAAAAATCTTCAAAACCCCTAGTCAAACAAAATGATAATAATAAAACTGGATTGATACTAGAGATAGAGCTAGACAAAAATAAAATCATTTCTCACAATAAAAAAATAATTTACAGTAATATAGAAAAACTCGAAATAATCCATGACACTACGACCAACTATTATAGACAGTTAGACAACCACACTAATGCATTAATTAATGCCACTTCTAACAAAGTTCTGTACAATACAAATAGAGACACAATAATTTCAAATTATATCAACGACAGAAAAACACAAAGAGACATCAACTGGTACATCAAAAGATTAAACTTAAATTCGGTCAGAATAATAATAAACTCAAAGATAAATGCAATCAAGTACAAAAACAATGTAACAAAATACCTACAATAACTAGTGACCGTTTGCAAATAAGTGCTCATGCAAAAGTTTTTCGAAAAAACCACTCTTTATAAATCAAGAGATTATGCTTATAAAGTTCCGGGAAACTTATCTCTTATCTCTTTAAAAAATCAATTAAAATTTTTAACCAAATTATTTGGATGTTCAATATGCTTAATGAGAGTATTTACAATATATCACCCATTTTATTTCAGAATTTTATAATATCAACTTATGGCAAGAAAGTTTTCAAACAACGATATGGGGATGTATATTATCATTTTTTTGAAGAATATATTAAAGAGGAAAAATCAAATATAGCCAAAGAAAAAGAAAACCAACTAATTGAGTTAAGAAGTTTAATTGAACATGCAAAAAAATATAGCCCTTATTATGCCAGTACTTTAAAAAATATAGAAGCCATTAAAATAAAAAACATTGATGACATAAAAAAAATCCCAATTATCGAAAAAGAAGAACTAAGACAAAATATTAAATCTATATATACAACAGCGAACAGAAATACTATAAAATCTTTTACAGGTGGAACAACAGGAAAATCATTGGAAGTTTACTTTACCCAAAATGATTTTCAAAAAAGAATGGCTTATCTAGACTCTTTCAAATACAAATGCGGAATTAATAATATCTTCTTATCCAAAAAAGCAACTTTTAGTGGTCGTTCTTTTGCAAAAGGTTTTTTTCAAAAAAATAGCAATATTTATTGGCGTTTCAATAGTGCATATAATCAGAGACTGTATTCTACATTTGATATGCAAGAAGAAAATCTACGTTATTACATAAGCGATCTAAACGATTACAAGCCAGAGATTATAAATGGCTTCGTTTCCGCTATTTACCAGCTTGCAAAATATGTTCTCGACAACAATATCAATCTTGTATTCACTCCCAAGGCTATATTTACCACATCAGAGACCTTATTATCTTTTCACCGAGATGCTATTCAAAGTGCATTTAGTTGCAAAGTGTTCAATCAATATGCATCTGCGGAAGGAGCGCCATTTATAACAGAGTGCGTAGCCGGTAAGCTACACTACCGGATGGATACTGGTGTTATAGAAACAAATGAGACTGGTGAAATGTTAGTAACTTCTTTTACAACATATGGAACACCCTTAATTCGTTATAACATTGGAGACAGAATTACTTTTGCAAAAAATGATGGATACTCTCTATGTGAATGTGGAAGTTGTCATCCCATCGTAGAAAGCATAGATGGACGTGCTGTTGATTATTTATTTTCACCAGAGAAAGGCAAGGTAAGTTTAAGTCATCTTGCAGATGTGATAAAAGGCATTCCTAATAGCATAAAAGAAGTACAATTCATTCAAAATAATATAGATGAAATTGAAATTCATCTTAATGTAGACAAAAAACAATACACTGCACAAGATGAGAAAAAAATCATTGAATCAATGACTTATAGATTTGGCAGAAACATGTTTTTCACAATCAAACTAGCAGACAGAATTGAAAGAACACGAGGCGGAAAATTCGTATTAATCAAAAATAACTTAATTAAAATCATAGAAAAATCATGACTCAGTTCATTCTTATCGGCGCACTGCCCGAATCCCTCATCAACTTCCGTGGCTCACTCATCCAGTCCCTACGCAAAGCCAACTACCAAGTAACTGGTATGGCTTCAGAAACACAAACCAAAGTCACTGAACAACTAGCCACATGGGGCGCAAATTTCCGCGCTTACCCCGTACAACGCAATAGCCTAAACCCACTAGCAGACTTCAAAACATGGCAATCCCTACGCCAAACATTCCAAGAACTGCAACCCGATGTCATTCTCGCCTACACCATTAAACCGGTAATTTGGGGCGGGCTGGCAAGCCGTATTCTCCCGAATACACACTTTTACGCCCTAATCACCGGGCTTGGCTTTGCCTTCCAAGGGGAAACGTTCAAGCGCAAACTGCTAGTGAAGCTAGTCACGTTCCTCTACCGCACCGCCTTAAAACGAGCCGAACGGGTGATCTTTCAAAACCCCGATAACCTCAACGAATTTGTTCAACGTAGCATTGTACCAGCCGCCAAATGCGCCTTAGTCAACGGTTCGGGCGTAGACATTAGCCGCTACACACACACACCGTTGCCCGATAACCAGCCTGTTTTTCTCACCATCGGGCGTTTATTGGGCGAAAAAGGCTTCCGCGAATACGCCCAAGCCTCCCAAATTGTCAAAACCCGCTACCCAGAAGCCACCTTCCAACTACTAGGGCCAGAAGACCCATCGCCCGATGGCATCCCCATCAGCGAAGTACAACACTGGCATCAACAAGGCTGGCTCGAATACCTAAGCTCAACCCATGACGTGCGCCCCTATTTACAAAATTGCCATATCTACGTCTTACCCTCCTACCACGAAGGAATGCCGCGCACCGTACTAGAAGCCATGGCAACCGGTCGCCCGATACTCACCACCGATGTCCCCGGCTGCCGCGAAACCGTCATCCCCGGTGAAAACGGCTACCTCGTTCCCAAAGCCAATGCCCAAGCCCTCGCCGAACGCATGATCTGGTTCATCGAGAACCGCGACCAATGGGAACGCATGGGCAAACGCAGCCGCGAACTCGCCGAAGAAAAATACGACGTACACAAAGTCAACGCCCAACTGATGGAAATCATGGGACTACGTTGAATTGTGATAACTATCACAGCCACTTAATAAATATAACTAATATTATAAGCCCATGTTCAACGGGCTTATGGTTAACACAATGAAACACTTCACTGACTTCACCGCCGCTTTCTTAGCACTACTTGTGTTATCGCCACTGTTACTGATTTTGATGGTATTAGTCCGGCTAAAACTCGGCTCACCGATCTTTTTCACCCAAGTGCGCCCCGGCTTACACGGCAAACCCTTCAAAATGATCAAATTCCGCACCATGACCGATGCCCGCGATGCCGATGGCAACCTGCTGCCTGATAACATCCGCCTCACCGCTTTTGGTCGTTTCCTGCGCTCGACCAGCCTTGACGAACTCCCCGAACTCTGGAATGTCCTCAAAGGCGACATGAGCTTAGTCGGCCCGCGCCCACTACTGATGGAATACCTGCCCCGCTACACCCCAGAACAAGCCCGCCGCCACCAAGCCCGCCCCGGCATTACCGGCTGGGCGCAAATCAACGGGCGCAACGCGATTAGCTGGGAAGCTAAATTTAAGCTTGATGTCTGGTATGTCGATAACCAATCCTTCTGGCTCGACCTGAAAATCTTAGCGTTGACCATCAAAAAAGTCTTCGTGCGTGAAGGCATCAGTGCCGAAGGCGAAGCCACCATGCCGAAATTTACAGGCTCATCAGGCTCTGCTACGCTATAATCCATTAATCTTGAAAAATCAGGCGGTACGTTATGAATTGGCAAGAAGTCTGCACTAACCCCGCATTGCAAAACCTACCCTATAAAATGGAATTGAACAGACAAGGGCAGATCATTATGAGTCCAGCCAGTGTGCGGCACGTTATTTTTCAAGCCCGAATTATTGCCTTACTCAACAAGCAAGCAGGTGACTGGTTAGTTGTGCCAGAGTTGCCAGTCGAAACGGCTGATGGGGTCAAAGTAGCCGATGTTGGTTTATTGACAATGGAACAAGCCATCACCATCAAAAATAATATTACCTCAGCCTTTGCCCCTGTTATTTGTGTAGAAGTGTTATCCCCCAGCAATACATTGGCAGAGATGAATCATAAGAAAACACTCTATTTTGAAAAAGGCGCAGAAGAATTTTGGCTATGTGATCAAATGGGCAATATGACGTTTTATGATCAGAATGGCGAATTATCAACATCAAAAAAAGTCAGCTATTTCCCTTCAAATATTGATTTTTGATAAGGACACCCACCATGCAAGCCGTTGCCTCCCTGCGTTATGGCGTGATCTTCAAAAAAGCCTTCTCCCAGCCGGACGTTTTCACAGCGTTTGTGAAGGCTATTCTCGGCATTGACCTGATCATTGATCATGTCGAAACCGAAAAATCCTTCCCCAATGCCATTGGCAATATTGCCAACCACTTTGATCTATTCGCCGAAGATAAAGTCAACCGTATTATCGTCGACATTCAGCACCGCCGCCATGCGGATCATGACCTCCGCTTTTTGCACTACCATTGTGCAGCCTTGCTAGAACAAGCAGTTCAAGCCAAGGACTATCGCCCCGCACTCGCCGTCTACACCATCGTGGTACTTACCTCCGGTGATAAACATGCGCGTGATATGGCCATGATCGACTTCGACCCCAAAGACCGCCACGGTGTCGGCTTGGGCGAGGTACCTCACAAAATTATTTACCTCTGCCCCAAATACCTCAACGATGAAACCCCCGAAGCTTGGCGGGAATGGATGCTGGCGATCAACGATAGCCTTGACGAAGAAGTCGATGAATCCGCTTACCACAACCAATGTGTACAAAAAGTACTGCGCAGCATTCGCAAAGCCACTCTCAGCCCTGAAGACCACGCCCGCATGAAAGACGAATACAGCGAAGACGAATTGCGCAAAGAAGAGCGGGAAAAAGCCCTTCAGGAAGGCATACAGCAGGGAATGGAGAAGGGAATGGAAAAACAAGCATTGGGCATTGCAGCCAACTTGCTTGACCTCCTTGATGACCAAACCATCGCGCAAAAAACGGGCTTAAGTTTTGAGCAAGTAGCACAACTCCGCCATCTGGGAAAACCGCGTTAAATCATGTTCTTCATCTACATCTACGGCGCAGGCGGTCACGGCAAAGTCGCTTTTCACACCCTGACCCAAAGCGGCACAAAAGTTCAAAACTTCATCGACGACAAAGCGCGTGGGGAACTGTGTGGTATTTCTATACTCTCTCCACCACAGCTTCAGGACTTATACCCCTACGCCATCCATTTCGCGATTGGTAACAACGCCATTCGTAGCCGCCTGCAAAGCGAATGGCGTAGCGTCGGCATCCTGCCAGAAACGGCTATCCACCCACGTGCGACCCTTTATCCCGGTACAAAAATCGGTTTAGGTAGCCTCATTACGGCAGGCACAATCATCGGCCCTGATACCCGTCTTGGTGATGGCTGCATCATCAACCATAACGCCGTCGTCGATCATGATTGCGTCATCGGTGATTTTTGCCACATTGCCCCCGCTGCTACCCTCGGCGGCGGTGTCACCCTCGGCAGAGAATGCCTAATTGGTGCGGGTGCAACCATCCTGCCCTATCTCACCATCGGCCGCAATGTCACCGTCGGGGCTGGTGCAGTCGTCACCAAAAACTTACCGGATAACGTCACCGTCGTCGGTTGTCCGGCACGGCCTAAATAAAGCCCCTCACCCCCCAACCCCCTCTCCCAGAGGTAGAGGGGGAGCAGGAACTCAATCTGTCTTAGCCCCTCTACCTTTGGGAGAGGGGTTGGGGTGAGGGTAAAACGCAACCCAAGAAAGCCAAACCATGCTAAACACCCAACTCCCCCCCTGGCCCTCCTTCACCCCCGAAGAAGCCGATGCCGTTTCCCGCACCCTCCTCTCCAACCGCGTCAACTACTGGACAGGCAACGAATGCCGCGAGTTTGAAAAAGAATTCGCCGCATGGTGTGGCACAGAATACGCCATTGCCCTAGCCAACGGCACCGTCGCGCTCGATGTTGCCCTAAAAGCCTTGGGGGTCGGGCAAGGCGATGAAGTCATCGTCACCTCCCGCACCTTCCTCGCCTCGGTCTCCTGCATCGTCACCGCAGGGGCTATCCCCGTGTTTGCTGACATTGACCGCGACAGCCAAAACATCACCGCTGCCACCATCGCCCCCATGATCACCCCACGCACCCGCGCCATCATCTGCGTCCACCTCGCAGGCTGGCCGTGCGACATGGATGCGATCATGCAACTCGCCGCCCAACACAACCTTTACGTCATCGAAGACTGCGCCCAAGCCCACGGCGCTACCTACCAAGGGCGCATGGTCGGCAGCATCGGACACATCGGCGCATGGTCATTCTGCCAAGACAAAATCATGACCACCGGCGGCGAAGGCGGCATGGTCACGACTAACGACCGCGAACTCTGGTCAAGCATGTGGAGCTACAAAGACCACGGCAAAAGCTGGGAAGCCGTCTACGAACGTCAACATCCCCCCGGTTTCCGCTGGCTACACGACAGCTTCGGCACCAACTGGCGAATGCTGGAAATGCAAGCCGTCATCGGGCGCATCCAACTCACCCGCATGAACGACTGGACAGCCCAACGCCAACACCATGCCACCGCCATCTGGGAAACCGCCCGCCAACTCCCCGGCTTGCGCGTCCCCACCCTTCCCGCCCACATCGGTCACGCCGCCTACAAATGCTACGTCTTTATCGAACCCACCCAACTCAAACCCGATTGGAACCGTGACCGCATCATGGCGGAAATCAACCAACGCGGCATCCCCTGCTTCTCCGGCTCGTGTTCCGAAGTCTACCTAGAAAAAGCCTTCGACAACACCGACTGGCGACCCGCCCAACGCCTCCCCATTGCCAAAGAACTCGGTGAAACCAGCCTAATGTTCCTCGTCCACCCCACCCTCACCGACGCACACATCCACCAAACCTGCACCGCGCTGACCGACGTGATGCAGATGGCAACTTAATTGCCACCGCTTGCAAGTAGACATCCGCAAAACCCGCGATCTGCTCGGCTGGACACCACCCGTCAGCGTCGATGCAGCACTGCGCCAAACCGCCCAAGCCTACCTGCAAAACCAGCGTTAAAGCGTGCTATACTCACGCAATACCCAAACAAGGAAGCAGCAACCATGCACACAAAGATTCTAACAGTGAATAGCCTATGCTGATTTACCTCGACATGTGCTGCTTCAACCGACCTTTCGACGACCAAGCCCAGCTACTCGTCCACCTGCAAACCCAAGCCAAACTATTTGTGCAGGAAAACATCAAAACAGGTCAATTTACGCTAATTTGGTCTGCCATCTTGGATCTGGAAAACACCGCAAACCCAGACAGGGAACGCACCAAAGCCATTGCCGAATGGCGTATGTTCGCCACTCACGATGTGTCTGTAACAGAACAAGTAGAAGCATTAGCTGATACACTACAAACCATTGGTATCAAGTCAATGGATGCACTCCATCTAGCATGTGCGATCAGTGCCGGAGCAACTTACTTCCTGACCACGGACAAAGGCATTCTTCGCAAGATGACACAAGATCAACGCATACGAGTCCTCGATCCCATTGCGTTTTTAAGTGAATACAGGGGAACAGATGATGAAAACGGATCATGAAATTCGCGCAGAAGGAATGCGCTTACTGATGAAAGGTCTCGGTGAAGTCAACGCCGAACGCTTTATCGCCTTAATGAACCGCGAAAAGTTTGATTATACCCTATGGCGGCAGCAACAATGGCAAGGCGAAACGGTTCATTCACTCGCAGAACAAGCCCGTGAACTGCGTCGATTAAGCCAAAACTAATAGTGCTGGTCAATGCTGGACGTTTGAAGCGCCTTGCACCCGATAAAACAATCATTGGCAAATTTGAGCGGAGATACCCTAATGAAATCATCAACCTGTTCCACATCTGCCCCCACGCCCTCACTGCCAACGAAGCCCAGTATCTCATTGGTTTCAAGACGGCTGACGAAATCAGAAATCGACGCACTAAGGCAACGGAAGAAATCCATCGCTGACTATGTTCAAAGGGAATTGAGCTTGCTGCTGACAACAATGGATAAGGTAGCCTAAGCCAAGACGCCCAAGCGCATCTGCAAAGCCAACGGTGAAACTGCTATACTTTTTCTGAATTAAACGACTCACGGATAATCACCATGCTCCACCGTCACCTGACCCACCAACAGTTCACCTTGGCGGCGATTGACGACATTATCGCCCGTGGGCGGCGGGTGGACTGGGCTGAGTTACGCATGGCCTTACACCAAGACCCCACATTGACTACCAAAGTACAACGTATTTGCGATGCCCGCATTGCTGACCCCTTCGCACAACGCTACCACTTCTGGAAACATTATGCGCAACGCCAAGCTGCCTGACTGGGAACAAGTGCTATCGGCGGCGGCACGCCTGCAACGCATTTTGCCGGAAGCCGTTCTAGTGGGTGGCACAGCATCTGCCATTTACGCCCAACCCCGCTTTTCACGGGATGCTGACCACGTACTGGCTGACCTAAAAGCACGCTTTGATGACGTGTTGCTTGAAATGGAGTCTGTCGCAGGCTGGAAAACAGCCCGTATTCAACGCCCAGTACAAATACTCGGCAGTTTAGACGGTATTGAAACTGGCATACGGCAACTGATCCGCGAAATACCGCTAGAAACCAACGTGATTGACTACCACGGGGAAAAGCTAACGCTGCCCACACAAGGCGAAATACTGCGTATCAAAGGCGTGCTAATCCTCAAACGCAACGCGACCCGCGACTACTTGGATTTTATTGCACTGGCTGATCATTTGGGTGAGGAGCAAGTCACTCACGCACTGGCACGTTTTGATGAACTGTACCCTCAACCCAATGGCGAATCGCCTTTGCAACAACTGCAAACGCAACTGGCGAATCCCTTACCTTTTGACCTAGATGAAGTAGCACCTGAATTGGCAGAATACAAGAACCTTGACCCCAAATGGCATGACTGGCTACAAGTGAAAGCAGCTTGCATCCATATCTCACTGGTGTTATTCGATAATTTGCATTGAAATAACAACCTGCAAGTCGACATCAGCAAAACCCGCAACCTGCTCGGCTGGACTCCCCCCGTCAGCGTCGACGCAGCCCTACGCCAAACCGCCCAAGCCTACCTGCAAGCCAAGCGTTAAAATGTGCTACACTCACGGCATATCACCCACTAGCAAACAACACCATGCCTCCCACTGCAACATCACTTCGTGAATACGGCATTCCCATAGGTGCGAGCGAGCCTTTCAGCTTATTCGAGCATGACACCGATCTAAAAAAACACAATTGTTATCAATCCGCTAAAGCAGGTGATGAACAAGCCGCATTTATATTGCTCAAAGAGTTGGCACTGCCATTTCTGATTGGCATCAAAGGAAAACTGCCCAGAGACGCAATATTCGTCGCTCCCTTCGCCAGAGAGTCCGGCGGTGACAACGCCATTCCCCAAGTATTAGCTACCTTTTGCCAGTCTATTTTTGGCGGTGAGCTGGACAATGGTATAGTGCAAGTGACTCGCGTATTTCATACAGGTGCTGATCCAATGGAACGGTTGGCGATGCGCCCTGAATTTGAAGGCAAGGTGATGTCACAACGACTTTATGTGTTAGTGGATGATGTCACTAATATGGGCGGAACCTTAGCCGAACTCGCTAATCATATTCAACGACATGGCGGCATAGTTGCCGCTATAATAGTACTGGTCAATGCTGGACGTTTGAAACGCCTTGCACCCGATAAAACAATCATTGGCAAACTTGAGCGGAGATACCCTAATGAAATCATCAACCTGTTCCACATCTGCCCCCTCGCCCTCACTGCCAATGAAGCCCAGTATCTCATTGGTTTCAAGACGGCTGACGAAATCAGAAATCGACGCACTAAGGCAACGGAAGAAATTCATCGCCGACTACGTTCAAAGGGAATTGAGCTTACTGCTGACAACAATGGATAAGGTAGCCTAACGCCTCTGCGGCAACCTGCAAGTCGACATCAGCAAAACCCGCGACCTGCTCGGCTGGTCTCCCCCCATCAGCGTCGATGCAGCCCTACGCGAAACTGCCCAAGCCTACCTGCAAGCCCGACGTTAATTTGCTATACCCACACGAATCAATCAGGCAGTAGTCATCGGATGATAAAACGTTACCCTTGGGATAATTTTCCACCCATCTGGATTCATGCCAATGAATCGTCAGTCAAACAACACCCAGCCTACCGTGCGGCAAAATCTGGCGACCCTGACGCTGCTTACCAGCTAGTAAACGCTCAATTAAACTCCACTACTATTGGACAATTAGCCACTCGGTTCGCCACACACAAACCCGTGCTGGTATCCGCCCATGCCGTAGAAGGCTCAGGTGTAAACGCCATACCTGAAGCACTCGCCGATATGCTTGCCCAGCAATTAGATTGGATGGCTGACACCGCCATTATTCAAACCAATATCGTTGGGCATACCGGAGCAGATGGCTTTTCCCGCTTGGCACGACAAGCAACCTTTGATGGTGACATTATCAACGGCTGCTCCTACCTGCTGGTAGATGATTTCATTGGACAAGGCGGCACATTAGCCAACTTACGTGCACATATCATACAAGGTGGTGGCACGGTATTAGGCGCAACCGTCTTGACAGGCAAGCCTCATTCCGCAAACATAACCTTAACCCTATCCACACTGGAACAACTGAGGCAAAAACATGGAAACATACTTGAACACTGGTGGCAACAACGCTTCGGCTTCGGGCTTGACTGCCTTACAGAGTCTGAAGCACGTTACCTGCTCAACACCCCGAATGTTGACCGCATCCGAAATCAAATTATTGCGGCAAGCCAAGCTAGAGATTGCCCTGCGGATCAATGAATTATTGCGATTGCACAACACGCCGACCTCAAAGGCAATTTGAGCCAAACAATCCAAAAAGAACGAAAAAATCGCGTGTGAACTGACAGAAACCGAACGCCTGCAACGCCTCAGCCGCGCCTTAGGCAAACCCGCCCGCTTACTCCCCATCCCTCAAAGCTGGCTGGAAACCGCCCTAACCCTAGTGGGCAAACGCGCCATCGCCCAACGCCTCTGCGGCAACCTACAAGTCGACATCAACAAAACCCGCGACCTGCTCGGCTGGACACCCCCCGTCAGCGTCGATGAAGCACTACGCCAAACCGCCCAAGCCTACCTGCAAGCCCTACGCTAAACTGCTATACTCATCCCTGCCATTCACAGGGAAGTCCACCATGCCCAAACACTTCAACACCACCGGCCCCGTCCACCCCGAAGACCACTACTGCATCGACCCGATGAGCCGACTCGACTGGGAAGAAATCTACCACCTGATCGAGACTCAAAAATTCTTCGTTCTGCACGCACCGCGTCAAACCGGCAAAACCACCACCCTACTGGCGATGGCGGACGTACTCAACCAATCCGGCGACTACACCACACTCTACATCAACGTCGAGTCCGCCCAATCTGCCCGTGGGGATGTGCCAGAAGGCATGAAGCGCATCGTCGACAGTTTGGTGGAAGGTGCCGCCATCCGCTTGAAAGATACCCGTCTGCGTGAATGGCGGGAAACAGTCTGGCATAACAGCGGCGCACACGGCGCATTCCACGGCTTACTCAGCCGCTGGGCGCAAGAAAATGACAAACCCATCGTCCTGATGATCGACGAAGTGGATGCCCTCGTCGGCGACACCCTCATTTCCTTGCTGCGCCAATTGCGCGACGGCTATATCGGTCGCCCCGGCATACCGTTTGTGCAAAGTGCCATCCTCTGTGGTGTCCGTGACGTGCGCGACTACCGCATCCACACCGCGCACCACGAAATCATTACCGGCGGCAGTGCCTTCAACATCAAAGCCGAATCCCTACGTATGGGCAGTTTCAACCAAACCGAAATAGCCACCCTTTACGCCCAGCACACCACTGAAACGGGACAAATCTTCGATCCCGACATATTCCCCGAACTCTGGGAAGACACTCGTGGACAACCTTGGCTGGTTAATGCGCTGGGGAATGAACTAACTTGGAAAGACAAAACCGCCCGTGACCGCACCACTCCCCTCACGCTGGAACGTTACCGCGCCGCCCGTGATCGTCTGATTTACTCCCGTGCGACTCACCTCCATCAATTGACCGATAAATTGCGCGAGCCACGAGTACATGCCGTCATTAGCAAATTATTAGCGGGCAGCACAGAAGCCGTGAGTGACCTGCCTAACGATGACATTGAATACGTCGAAGACATGGGACTGATCCGGCGGTTTCCCTCCGCAGAAATCAGCAATCGCATCTACCGCGAAATCATTCCGCGTGAGCTGACCTACAGCACCCAGTATATGCTGACGCAACAGCAGGCGTGGTATCTCACCCCGCAGCGGCACATCGACATGCCCAAACTCCTTACCGCTTTCCAACAGTTTTTCCGCGAAAACTCGCAAAGTTGGATCGAACGCTTCGACTACAAAGAAGCTGGGCCACAACTGCTGCTGCAAGCCTTCCTGCAACGCATTATCAACGGCGGCGGGCGCATCAACCGTGAATACGGCTTAGGCAGAAAACGCACCGATCTGTTTATCGAATGGCCTGTCGATGAGGAAAAAGGCTATTACGGCGAGATACAACGCATCGTGCTGGAACTCAAAATTCTCTATAAATCACTGGAAGCCACTGTTGCCGAAGGGCTGGAACAAACCGCAGGCTACGCTGACCAGTGTGGCGCAACCGAAGCCCACCTCATCATTTTCGACCGCCGCGCCGAAATAACATGGGATGATAAAATCTGGCAACGTGCAGAAAACTGGCAAGGGCGTAGCCTAGGTGTCTGGGGGATGTAAGTGTTATACTTCAAACCGATGCAGTCATTATCAAGGTACTCACCATGCAAGCCGTTGCCTCCCTTCGTTATGGCGTGATCTTCAAAAAAGCCTTCTCCCAACCGGATGTATTTACCGCTTTCGTGCGCGACATCCTCGGTATTGAACTGATCATTGATCATGTCGAAACCGAAAAATCCTTCCCCAGTGCCATTGGCAATATTGCTAACCACTTTGATCTGTTCGCCGAAGATAAGGTCAACCGCATTATCGTGGACATCCAGCACCGCCGCTATGCCGATCATTACCACCGCTTTTTGCACTACCATTGCGTACAAAAAGTCCTGCGTACCATCCGCCGCGACACCCTCAGCCCCGAAGACCACGCCCGCATGAAAGACGAGTACAGCGAAGAAGAATTACGCCGTACCGAATGGGAAAAAGCCGAACAACGTGGCTTGCTGAAGGGTTTGGAACGAGGGCTGGAACAAGGTAAACAAGCCGAACGCTTGGCAGTTGCCCGCAACCTGCTGGATGTCTTGGACGATACCACTATCGCGCAAAAAACGGGCTTGCGCAACGCACAAGTCGCCCAACTGCGTCAGGAACATGGTTGATAACCGCCCCGCTCATAGGCGATTGAATATTTTGATCATTGCATCATCATGACTCACTGCTACATCTACGGTGCAGGCGGACACGGCAAAGTCGTGTTTCACACCTTTACCAGCATGGGCAAAACCATCACCGCGTTCTTAGATGATAAGCCCACTCATGAACAGCGTTGCGGCTTGCCCATTCTCACCCCTGCTGACATACAGGATTCAGCCGCCTACACCATCCACTTCGCCATCGGCAATAATCGCATCCGCCACGCTGATTGACATGGCATTAGCACTGCTGGCTACCGCTGTGTTGCTAATACCGGGGCTAATCGTGGCATTGCTAGTCCGCTTAACCTCACCCGGCCCTGTTCTGTACTGGTCGGATCGTGTGGGTGAAAACAACCGTATCTTCAAATCGCCTTACGTACCGAGCGGTCTGTTCACCGCATCCCCCCCGGTTTGACGGGTTGGGCGCAAATCAACGGGCGTGATGAATTGCCTATTCCACAAAAAGTCGCCTTGGATGCCGAATACCTGCAACGCCAATCCTTCTGGTTTGACCTGAAAATCATCTGGCTGACCGCGCTCAAAGTCATCCGCAGCGAAGGAGTGACTCACTAACACGGCTCTGTTAATCCCGCTGCTCTCGCCTACCCCACCGCAGAACCGAAATTTACAGGCTCATCAGGCTCTGCTACGCTATAGTCCATTAATCTTGAAAAATCAGGCGGTACGTTATGAATTGGCAAGAAGTCTGCACTAACCCCGCATTGCAAAACCTACCCTATAAAATGGAATTGAACAGACAAGGGCAGATCATTATGAGTCCAGCCAGTGTGCGGCACGTTATTTTTCAAGCCCGAATTATTGCCTTACTCAACAAGCAAGCAGGTGACTGGTTAGTTGTGCCAGAGTTTCCAGTCGAAACGGCTGATGGGGTCAAAGTAGCCGATGTTGGTTTATTGACAATGGAACAAGCCATCACCATCAAAAACAATATTACCTCAGCATTTGCCCCTGTTATTTGTGTAGAAGTGTTATCCCCCAGCAATACATTGGCAGAGATGAATCATAAGAAAACACTCTATTTTGAAAAAGGCGCAGAAGAATTTTGGCTATGTGATCAAATGGGCAATATGACGTTCTATGATCAGAATGGCGAATTATCAACATCAAAAAAAGTCAGCTATTTCCCTTCAAATATTGATTTTTGATAAGGACACCCACCATGCAAGCCGTTGCCTCCCTGCGTTATGGCGTGATCTTCAAAAAAGCCTTCTCCCAGCCGGACGTTTTCACCGCGTTTGTGAAGGCTATTCTCGGCATTGACTTGATCATTGATCATGTCGAAACCGAAAAATCCTTCCCCAATGCCATAGGGAATATTGCCAACCACTTTGATCTGTTCGCCGAAGATAAAGTCAACCGTATTATCGTCGACATCCAGCACCGCCGCCATGCGGATCATTACCACCGTTTCCTGCACTACCATTGTGCAGCCTTGCTAGAACAAGCGGTTCAAGCCAAGGACTATCGCCCCGCACTCGCCGTCTACACCATCGTGGTACTCACCTCCGGTGATAAACATGCGCGGGACATGGCCATGATCGACTTCGACCCCAAAGACCGCCACGGTGTCGGCCTGGGCGAGATACCTCACAAAATTATTTACCTCTGCCCCAAATACCTTAACGATGAAACACCCGAAGCTTGGCGGGAATGGATGCTGGCGATCAACGATAGCCTTGACGAGGAAGTCGATGAATCCGCTTACCACAACCAATGTGTACAAAAAGTACTGCGCAGCATTCGCAAAGCCACCCTCAGCCCTGAAGACCACGCCCGCATGAAAGACGAATACAGCGAAGACGAATTGCGCAAAGAAGAGCGGGAAAAAGCCCTTCAGGAGGGCATACAGCAGGGAATGGAGAAGGGAATGGAAAAACAAGCATTGGGTATTGCAGCCAACTTGCTTGACCTCCTTGATGACCAGACCATCGCGCAAAAAACAGGCTTAAGTTTGGAGCAAGTAGCACAACTCCGCCATCTGGGAAAACCGCGTTAAATCATGTTCTACATCTACGGCGCAGGCGGACATGGCAGAACATCACATCTAATGATAGATACCGCATGGCAGAAGCAGAATGAATCGTGAGTTTGCCATTCCCGAAACAGCTTTTATACTGCATTTGTTTGAAGAGGATACCGACCTCAAATCACTGAATGGTTATGCACTAGCCAAAGCAGGGGACAAAGAAGCTGCACTCACACTCATTGGTGATTGTTAACGCCGGACGTAACAAACACTTCTTAGCCAATAAGCGAATAATTCGCCTTTTAAATGAGAGGTTTGGTGATGGAATCAAAGACATCTTCGGAATTGCACCCCACGCACTTACCGCCAACGAAGCCAACTACCTTATTGGTTTCCGTACAGTTGACGAGATCAGAAGTCGATGCATTAAGGCAAAAAAAGAAATTAATCTCCGCTTACGCGCAAAAGGCATTACTCAAATACCTTAAACCGGCTGCTTAATAACGTGTTCATCACCTCAAAAAAGTCTTCGTGCGCGAAGGTATCAGTGCCGAAGGCGAAGCCACCATGCCCAAATTCACAGGTAGCGCCTAATCATTCACTCGCAGATGATGTTTCGTGGGGTATATAATCACAACATCGGCAACACTCACAGGTATCACCACCATGAACCAAGCCACCTACGACCAAGACCTCTACACATGGTCATTACAACAATCACAACTCCTGCGCGAACGCAAATTTGACCAAGTAGACTGGGAACACATCATCGAGGAAATCGAAGACATGAGTAAGTCCGAAAAGCGTGCCCTGCAATCCTTTTTGGAAACCCTGCTCATGCACCTGCTCAAATGGCAGTATCAACCTGCTTATCAAGGAAATAGTTGGAAATTTACCGTTATCGAACAACGCGAACGCATCCTTGAGCATTTACAGGACAATCCGGGCTTAAAAAGCAAACTACCTGAATTAATAATCAGGGCTTATGGCTATGCTGTAAAAGGTGCAGTACGTGAAACGGGTTTGCCTATCAGTCATTTCCCCGAAAACTGCCCGTGGACATATGAAACCTTTATGGATGAGACATTCTGGCCAGAATCAGGCATTACCCCGTAGCATCACCATGTTCTTCATCTACATCTACGGCGCAGGCGGTCACGGCAAAGTCGCTTTTCACACACTGACCCAAAGCGGTACACAAGTCGAGAATTTCATCGACGACAAGGCGCGTGGGCGCTTATGCGGTCTTCCGATACTTTCACCCCCCAACCCCCTCTCCCAGAGGTAGAGGGGGGGCTGGAACTCAATCTGTCTTAGCCCCTCTACCTTTGGGAGAGGGGTTGGGGTGAGGGTAGAACGCAACCCAAGAAAGCCAAACCATGCTAAACGGTAATGGCAACTTAATTGCCACCGCTTGCAAGTCGACATCAACAAAACCCGCGACCTGCTCGGCTGGACACCACCCATCAGCGTCAATGAAGCCCTACGCCAAACCGCTCAAGCCTACCTGCAAGCCTTACGCTAAACTGTTACACTGACCCCTGCCATTCACAGGGAAGCCCACCATGCCCAAACACTTCAACACCACCGGCCCCGTCCACCCCGAAGACCACTACGCCATCGACCCGATGAGCCGACTCGACTGGGAAGAAATCCACGCGCTCATCGACGCAAAGAAATTCTTCGTCCTCCACGCCCCACGCCAAACTGGCAAAACCACCACCCTGCTGGCGATGGCGGACGTATTGAACCAATCCGGCGACTACACCGCCCTTTACATCAACGTGGAATCCGCACAATCTGCCCGTGGCAATGTCGCAGAAGGCATGAAGCGCATCGTGTACAGTCTAGTGGAAGGGGCAGCCATTCGTCTAAAAGATACCCGCCTGCGCGAATGGCGTGAAACGATCTGGGACAACAGCGGCCCACACGGTGCATTTCACGGCTTACTCAGCCGCTGGGCGCAAGAAAATGCCAAACCCATCGTGCTAATGATCGACGAAGTGGATGCCCTCGTCGGCGACACCCTCATTTCCCTCCTGCGCCAATTGCGTGAAGGCTACATTGGTCGCCCCGGCATCCCTTTCATCCAAACGGCCATCCTCTGCGGCGTGCGTGATGTGCGCGACTACCGCATCCACACCGCACACCACGAAATCATTACCGGCGGCAGTGCTTTCAACATCAAAGCCAAATCCTTGGTAATGGGCAGTTTCAACCCAACCGAAATACAAACACTTTACCAACAACATACCACCGAAACCGGACAAATTTTCGATCCCGACATCTTCCCCGAACTCTGGGAAGACACCCGTGGGCAACCTTGGCTAGTCAATGCACTGGGGAATGAGCTAACGTGGGAAGACAAAACAGCCCGTGACCGCACCACCCCCATTACGTTGGAACGCTACCGCGCCGCCCGTGACAGTCTGATCCGATCACGTGCGACTCACCTGCACCAATTGACCGACAAATTGCGCGAACCACGGGTACACCGCCTGATCGCAGCAATATTAGCAGGCGATGAAAACCTCAGCGGTATTCCTGCCGATGATCAAGAATACGTTGTCGACCTAGGGCTAATCGAAGCCCGCCCCCAAATGCGTATTAGCAACCGCATCTATCAGGAAATCATCCCCCGCGAACTGATCTGGGTCGAACAAACCAGCATCATGCAACAGCAGGCCTGGTATCTCACCCCGCAGCGGCACATCGACATGCCCAAACTCCTTACCGCTTTCCAACAGTTTTTCCGCAAAAACTCCCAAAGCTGGATCGAACGCTTCGACTACAAAGAAGCCGGGCCACAACTGCTGCTG
The DNA here is from genome assembly GCF_021650935.1 of Thiothrix winogradskyi. NCBI lineage: Bacteria > Pseudomonadati > Pseudomonadota > Gammaproteobacteria > Thiotrichales > Thiotrichaceae > Thiothrix > Thiothrix winogradskyi. Next base: position 4,166,636 of record NZ_CP091244.1, read on the forward strand.
CAAGCCTTCCTGCAACGGATTATCAACGGCGGCGGGCGCATCAACCGCGAATACGGCTTAGGCAGAAAACGCACAGACCTGCTTATCGAATGGCCTGTCGATGAAACAAAGGGCTATTACGGCGAAATTCAACGCATCGTGCTGGAACTCAAAATCCTCTATAAATCACTAGAAGCCACCGTTGCCGAAGGGCTGGAACAAACCGCAGGCTATGCTGACCAGTGTGGCGCAACCGAAGCCCACCTGATTATCTTCGACCGCCGCCCCGAAATAACATGGGATGATAAAATCTGGCAACGTGCAGAACAATGGCAAGGTCATACATTAGGCGTATGGGGAATGTGATAAACACCTCAAGGAAAACCCAGCCCAAACAGTAAACTGGTCGAGGTGTGTGAATCAGCTTACGAATATGCCGTAAAAAACTTATGAAATTACGTGATGACTATCACAGCGCTTATGTAATCTACCAATTACAATCATCATCAACATCTTACAACATTTAATAAACTAGCGTTTCAGTGTGCTAGGCGGCTGATGGTGTATCAATTTTATAGAGTAAACCTCTATTGTGGGAAAGAACTAATGAAACGTAAAAAACCTTATTCTAGCATCTTCCAACTGCAACGCTGGCAAAAACGTTTGTTGATGCTCACAACCGATCTGGTTCTTTTACCCTTAGCCGTTTGGGCTGCATTTGCGATGCGTTTGGGTAGCTGGACTCCCGACTTAAAAGATGGTGTATGGTTATTAGTGTTAGCACCGTTAGTGAGCATCCCAGTCTTCACTAAATTTGGATTGTATCGTGCCATTATCCGTTATATTGGGGGGCAAGCTATCCAAGCAACATTTGCGGGTGTTTTACTGTCCACCATGATCCTTGCGGCACTAGCAAGCCTATTCGATGCGGAAGGCATCCCTCGTTCCGTTTACCCGATATATGTTGGCACTGCCTTCCTATTGATTGGTGGCAGCCGTTATCTTATTCGGCGCTACTACCGGTTCATGCGGGATAATAAGGGCAACAAAATTCCGGTGGCTATCTACGGCGCAGGGGAATCCGGCAGACAATTGGCGAGTATGTTAACGCGCAGCCCAGAATACGCCCCAATACTCTATCTGGATGATGAAGCCACCTTACACAACACCACAATTTCAGGCATAAAAGTCTATGCCCCCCTGCTGCTACCGATTTTGATCGAAAAGCACCAGATACAACAAGTGCTGCTTGCCATACCTTCCGCCAGCAATGCACGCCGCCGCGACATTATCGCCCAACTGGAAAAGCTCCCAATACATGTGCGCACGATTCCCAGCCTCAACGAACTCGTTTCAGGCAATAGCGACATTGACCATTTGCGGGAAATTGATATTGAAGAATTGTTAGGGCGCATCCCTGTTGCTCCTGATGAAACCTTGCTCAGCGCTAATATCTATCAAAAAAACATTATGATTACCGGCGCAGGCGGCTCAATTGGTTCAGAATTGTGCCGTCAAATCATTCGCTTATCACCTAGCCGGTTGGTATTATTTGAATCTTCCGAACTGGCGCTCTACCAGATCGAGCGAGAACTGCAAGAATTCATGGCGCACGAAAAGCTGAATATCCCCCTGATTCCAACCCTTGGCTCAGTGCAAGACCGTTTACGGGTAGAAGAAACTCTGCGGGCTAACTGCATCCAAACGCTTTACCATGCCGCCGCTTACAAGCATGTGCCGATGGTAGAGTGCAACCCGATAGAAGGGATTCGCAACAACACTTTCGGTACATTTTATACCGCCCAAGCCGCGCTGAACGTGGGCGTAGAACGCTTTGTACTTATTTCGACGGACAAGGCTGTACGCCCAACCAATGTCATGGGTGCAAGTAAACGTCTTTGCGAACTAGTCCTACAAGGTTTCAGCCAAGTATCCCGTAAAACGGTCTTTTGCATGGTGCGCTTTGGTAATGTGCTGGGGTCATCCGGCTCAGTTGTACCCCTATTCCGTCGCCAGATACAAGAAGGCGGGCCAATCACTGTCACGCACACTGACATTATCCGTTTTTTTATGACCATTCCCGAAGCAGCACAACTGGTAATACAAGCCGGTGCCATGGCCAAAGGTGGCGAAGTTTTTCTGTTGGATATGGGCGAACCCGTCAAGATTCTTGATCTTGCCAAACGCATGATCCATCTTTCTGGCTTGCGTTTACAAAATGACGCCAACCCTCACGGTGACATCCGTATTGAAGTGACTGGCTTGCGCCCCGGTGAAAAACTTTATGAAGAACTTTTAATTGACAGCGATGCCGAGAAAACCGAACACCCTCGTATTTTCAAAGCAAACGAAAACTGCCTGCCTTGGCTAGAACTCGAAGCAGTACTGGACAAGTTACGCCATGCTTGCGAACAACGTCACTTAAGCATGGTCTACCAACTTCTCAGTGAAAATGTGCAGGGATATGTTAATAAATCTGCGGCATCCATGCCCTCTTCTGCGGTTGTATTAACGTTACCGATGAAAAAAGTAGGCACATAAAAATAGTTAAATGACGTGATGAATCTCACACCCATCAGGCAATAAATACTTTATACTAAATGGATGATAGATTTACACAGCCACCTTTTACCTGCACTCTGTGACGGTTCACAAAACGTAGAAACGTCATTGGCAATGGCGCGTCTCGCAGTTGCTGATGGCACCACTCATTTGGCATGTACCCCGCATATTTATCCGGGCGTGTATCCAAATTCTACGGCTACTATCGCACCGGCTCTGCGTAATATGCAAGCGGAACTGGACGCACGTAACATTCCCCTGACATTGATCATGGGGGCTGATGTCCACATGGTTCCAGAGGTTATGGACGGTTTGAAACAGGGCAGAATTCCCACGCTGCACGATTCGCGCTATTTCTTGCTTGAACCCTCACACCATGTACCAGTACCGCACTTTATTGCGCAAATTGAAAATTTTTTAAATGCCGGTTACATCCCGGTGATTACTCACCCCGAACGGCTACGCTGGTTGGATGAACATTATCAAGAATTTATTCAGGCAGCACGTATCGGCGCTTGGTTGCAAATTACGGCTGGAGCCATCACCGGAAATTTTGGACCATCTGCCAAAAACAGGGCTGAACGTTTGTTGCGCGACGGTGTCGTACACTTGATTGCCTCAGATGCACACAGTATTGAACATCGCCCCCCGATTCTGTCGGCAGGCGTAGCCAAAGCCATTGGCATCATTGGCGATGAGAGCGAAGTAATGCGCATGGTTCAAGGTCGCCCACAAGCGATTTTGGATAATGCTGAACCTGACACATTGCCTTTACCTGCTGGGTTATTGAGGCAAACAACACAACCAATACAGCGACCAATCAAGCAAAATTGGTATAACCGTTTGTTTCGCTGATTAGATGACTGAAAATAAATCAAGTTTAAATAGGGTTTCTTATGAATGCGTCTGTACAACACACAAGATTTTCGCTGGCGGTAACGGCGCTAATCTGCTGCTTAGGGTTATCCGCCTGTAGTACAACGGGGGGTAGCGCATCAACGGCTGATAGCAATAATGATGCGGTGACAGCTCAACTTTTTTCAAATGCCAATGAATTGGATTACACCTCATCCTCTGAACAAGCCAGCATCGCCGCTGGTGATATGCTCGATATCAAAGTGTTTCAAGCCGATGAGCTATCTGGCAAAGTGCGCGTTGATACCAACGGGCAAATTTCTTTACCCCTGATCGGCGCACTCACAGTAGCAGGCTCAACCCCTATTGAAGTAGAAAAAAAACTCACTGTATTGTTAGGTAAGAAATATTTGCAGAACCCACAAGTGACTGTTTTTATGGAAAGTTTTACTAACCAGCGCGTGACCGTGGAAGGCGAGGTAAAAAAACCCGGTGTTTACCCTATCACGGGTGCTGTTACTTTATTGCAAGCTATTGCGATGAGTGAAGGTTTATCAGGGTTGGCAGACTCTTCTAAAATCGTCTTATTTCGACGCAGTGCTGATCAAACCAAAGCTTATAATCTCAACATTGATGCTATTCGTGATGGAAGAATGCGTGATCCTTATTTACGGGGCGACGATCGTGTGATTGTACACCGTTCTGATAGTCGCTACTGGTTACGCGAAACCGCTAGCCTGTTAAGCCCCTTCTCCGCGATCAACAATATTCTAAGATAACGTAATCGGGATTATTACCATGACACACCGAAATATTCATTCTGAACCCGAAGCGTTACAACCGAATCAAGGGCTAGTTCCCGTGCAACAGCGGGCGCTGGTAGCTACTCAATACGATTCCCTCAATCGTCAGGATGACAACAATGATGATGAAATTGATCTACGTGAATTATGGTCAGTCATCAAGCGGCGCAAAGGTACGATATTTTTAATATTTGTACTGGTTTCCTTGATTAGTTTACTAGTAACGCTGAGTATGACACCCATTTACCGTGCCAGTGTTACCCTAGAAATCAATACCGAAGAAAAACGAGTACTGGATTATGATGTTGAAGCGGGTGCACAACGTCCGACCGACAATAAAGACTTTTACCAAACCCAGTATGAATTATTAAAAAGTCGCAGCTTAGCAGATCGGGTTATTAATACCATGGGGCTGGAGTCTCGTTTGAAAGGGGATGAAATTGCACGCCCGTTTTATGCAGATACCCTGGATACGATCAAAAGCTGGTTCACTCCGGTAGCCGATACTGCCGCTGATGCGACAACCGACAAAAATGATTCGGATATGGCTTCTAAACGCGGGGAACGCCCACTGTCTAGTGTGTTCTTAGCAAATGTCACGGTAGCTCCTGTTAAAAACTCTAAAATCGTTACCGTCCACTACGATGACCCTGACCCTGAAATGTCTGCCTTAGTCGTCAACACGTTGGCTGATAGTTATATTAATATGAATTTGGAACGTCGCGCTGGCTCAACCGACTACGCGAAAAAGTTTCTCGAAGAACAATTGGTACAAACTAAAAGCAAACTAGAAGAGTCCGAAGGGAAATTGGTTCAATACGCAAAAGATAAATCTATTTTTAACACCGATGACAAAACCAGCTTGGTTTCCCAAAAACTACAAGGGCTTAGCACTGCACTGACGGAAGCGGAAAAGAATCGTATTACGGCAGAAAGTGACTTCAAACAAGCACAAGCTAGCAAAAGCCTCAACCGCGTGCAAGGCAGCATGGTCATTCAACAACTCAAAACCAGCAAAGCTAAACTACAAGCAGATTATCAGGAAAAACTGCAAATTTATAAACCTGACTACCCATTAATGCAACAATTGCAACAACAAATTACTGAATTGGATCAGGAAATTCGCCGTGAATCATCTCTGGAAACAAATACAGCACAAAGCGCACTTCAGTCAGAATACATGGCTGCCAAACAAAAAGAAACGCAATTAACAGCAGAAGTAGAGAAATACAAACAGGAATTATTAAACAGTCAAGATAAAAGCATTGGTTACAATACGCTGCAACGTGAAGTGGAAACCAATCGCCAGTTATACGAAGGTTTACTCCAACGGGTTAAAGAAGTTAACGTCGCAGGTTTAGCGAATACTAACAATATCGCCATTGTTGATACGGCATTAGTACCCTATCAGATTCACAAACCTAACAAACGCTTGAATTTGGCTTTAGGGGCAGTATTAGGAATCTTCATTGGTACCGTGATTGCCTTCCTGCTGGAGTTTCTGGATGACCGCATCAAAAGCACCGAAGATTTAGAAAAGGTGCTGCCTATCCCTGTACTCGGCATAGCACCAACCGGTGGTAAAGAAGTCAAGCAACATAATTATGCATTACTGACCATAGAAAAACCGACATCCGCCGTAGCGGAATCGTTCCGCTCATTGCGAACCAATCTGATGTTTGCCACCCGTGAGGGCGCACCAAAAGTAATGAACGTTACCAGTTGTGATGCCAGCGAAGGCAAAACCAGTACTACTGTTAATTTAGCAACCGCATTCGCTCAAGCAGGTAAAAGAGTATTATTGATTGATGCTGACTTGCGTAAACCCACATTGCATAAACATTTCAAGCTGGATAATTCCAAAGGTTTTTCACATTACTTAGTGGGTCAAGAACATCTGGAAAGTGTTATACAAGAGTCTTTTATTCCAGAGGTGTATGTCATGACCTCCGGTCCGCTTTCACCTAATCCAGTTGAATTACTATCCAGTGAACGTTTAAGCGAGTTAGTGGCTTTTATCGACAGTCCTGCCTGCCATTTTGATATTATCTTACTCGATTCCCCGCCCGTCCTAGGTTTAGCGGATGCCCTAGTCATTGGCAATCGCACTCACGCAACATTGCTGGTAGCTGCTTGGAATCAATCGCATAAACGTCCATTGCAAGCGGCATTCAACCGCCTGCGGCAAGCACGCAATAATGTCATTGGTGTTGTCATGACCAAAGCCAAAGGCAATACAGGCGGCGCTTATTACAATTATGACTACTATTACACCTATGGCGACAAGAAAGCGCTAGACAATAGAGCGGCTTAAGGCGTGATGGTGAATATCTTGCTCTGGCGCGGCGCATTAATACTGTTCGCACTGCTAACAGTGTACTTCAGTGTTAGCTACCGCGCAGGACACGTCGGGCCAGATGATTTTATTGATACCCGACGCTCCACTGCTGATATTGCCCCTACTGGTTGGGTACAATTGGACAGTGATGACTGGTTTCAATTAGCCGAGCAGTCACAAGCAAAAACAGGGGACTTAACCCTTGATCAGACTTACACATTAAAAGCATTGGCTGCCAATATTACCAGTGGGCGGGCGCTGGCTCGCCTAGCTGACATTTATTATGAACAGGGTAAACAGAAACAAGCCGAAGAAATAGCACGCTTGGCCTCCCGACTGGTCACAGCGCAGTCGGAAACCCACCTACCCTTATCATTTTTTTGGGGGAAAACCGGGAAAACAGAGGAAATCGTTCAAACATGGCACGTTCTATTCATTCGCGAACCACAGTTACGTAATGCGTTATTTCCGCATATGCGAGCAATGGCTCGTGATAAAACCACCGCGCATTTAGTCGACGTGTTTGCAAAAAACCCACCTGTTTGGTGGGAAGCATTTTTTAATTATTTAGCACGAAATGAACAAACCCCCATCGAGTTGTTAGCACATTTATATCAAGTGCGTTTAAACTCGACTACACCTCTCAACGATAATGAAATGAAGGTTTATATTGATCGTCTAATAAAAGATAAACGATGGTCAGACGCTCACAATGTTTGGCTAAAAAGTTTACCAACCGATGCAAGTCATTATACTGACTTGATTTATGATGGCGGTTTCGAGAGTGAATGGTACAACATGGGTTTTAGCTGGTTTTTTCAAACTCATAAGCAAGTTAAAATCACCCCTAGCATCACCTTTGGCATGGAGGGAAAGCGGGCGCTCAAAATCCATTTCAGCGGCACCAAACATATAAAATTTCAGCATCTCTGGCAGCGTTTACTATTAAACTCGGTACCCTATGAATTAACTATGCGTTTCCGTGCAGATCAATTCATCACAAGCGAAGGCTTGAAATTACGAATATACTGCACCGAAAATAATCAAATTATTGCCGAGTCTCGTGCATTAAAAGAAAGCAAACAGTGGATTACGGAAACCATGACGTTTGAAATCCCCCCCGATAACTGCGAGTCACAACTATTGCGTTTAGAAGCCGCCAGTACATACGCTCATGACCAAGTGTTTAAAGGTACTGTTTGGCTTGATTCGATTCAATTACGTGAAACCATTCATGCCGAACAATAAGCTTATGCATCAGGACTCCATACAAACACCTCATTCAACACAAGTTCAATGGATATTTGTACTGAGTGCTGCTCTATTGTGTTTCGCCCCATTAATGCGGGGTGGCAGGATGTATCCTGCATTAATGATAATAGAAACTCTCAGCATTCTCTTATTGGTAATAGTTCTGTGGTATCCCCACCATAAGAAACACGTGCCTTTGTTAGCGTGGTTATTCATAATTATTGGCACCGCCATACCATTAATTTATTTAATCCCCATGCCACTTAACGTATGGCAGCAGCTACCCGGTCGAGCACTTTATGTTGAAAGTTTAGAAATATTGCAAGCAGCAGGCGTAACGACTCATTACCTGACGTTATCAGTCATTCCTTCACGCACACTAACCAGCCTGCTGGGTCTGTTGCCTGTCATCGCTATTTTTATTGCAACCTTACAACTACCCAAGCTCTATATTATACGGCTTGTGTATATCTTTTTAGCTGTAGCAACCTTTCAAGCGTCTATTGGTTTAATTCAATACGGCAGTGGTGCTGAATGGGCATTTTGGTGGCAAATCACAGACAGCAATAATGCAGTTGGCACGTATCCCAATCGAGATCATTTCTCAGCATTAATGGAACTTGCCATACCGATTGCTCTGGGGTTAACCGCCTATAACTTTCGGAATAAAAAACACGATAAAGAGCATAGAGAACAACGTGTTAATCAAACGTTGGTATTTTTCACCATTAGTTTAGTCTTAATTTTAGCAGGTATATTTGCCCGTTCGCGTACTGGGGTTGCGTTGGTCATGCTGGCTTTACTATTGTCTTCCGTAATATTTGCTCGACATATTGGAGGCAAACGTGCTTTAGGCTTTGGTGCGGCTATTACCGTTATCGCATTGGGCATTGCCACCAATATTGGGCTGATACCTGTCTTAAACCGTTTTGCTGTCGACCCGTTAGAAGACTTGCGCTGGGAAATTTTCGCCCAAACTTGGGAAGCCACTAAGCAATTTTTTCCTTGGGGTAGTGGACCGGGCACGTTTCAATCAGTATTTATGGCATTTCAGCCGTTAGAAGTACATAATTTTGTCAATCATGCACATAATGACTACTTGGAATTGCTGTTAGAAATTGGCATTTTCGGTATCGCATTGATAATGCTATTTTTAATGTTATACCTAAAAGGCTGGATTCAATTATATAAACGACGCAATAGCAGTGAAGCATGGGGGTATTTCTACTTCATTCAAATATCTGCTGGCATTAGTTTATTACTACTCTTATTACATGGCGTCACTGACTTCAATTTTCATACGCCTGCTAATACTATCTTTTTTGCTTTTTTAGGCGGTGTTTTTTTATTTAATTCTAAAAGACAATAACTGCATTTATTTTGATTCTGCTTTTATAGAAAAAAGCCCTCTTTCGAGGGCTTTTTTCATGGGAACAAGAGCTTATCCACCGCTAATTGGCGTTGGCGTTGGCGTTGGCGTTGGCGTCGGCGTTGGCGTTGGCGTTGGCGTTGGCGTTGGCGTTGGCGTTGGCGTTGGCGTTGGCGTTGGCGTTGGCGTTGGCGTTGGCGTTGGCGTTGGCGTTGGCGTTGGCGTTGGCGTTGGCGTTGGCGTTGGCGTTGGCGTTGGCGTTGGCGTTGGCGTTGGCGTTGGCGTTGGCGTTGGCGTTGGCGTTGGCGTTGGCGTCGGCGTTGGCGTCGGGTCAGATGAACCACCGGAGCCAGCCGCAATCACAACAGCAGCCACACCCGCACCTGCTAGTGCCAGCACACTAAAAGAACCACCTGCAAGTATACCGCCGCCCGCAGCGGATACTGCTGGAATGACGGAGATAGCTGTACCAACTCCAACACCTGTAACCGTTGCAGCCTGAGCTGCCGCAATAGCCGCAGTCACACCAGCAATGTTTGCAGCCGCTGCGGCTTGTAATGTTGCGGAAGCAACAACTGAAGCCAACTGACTACCAGCCAAACCAGGGATGGATGCTGCCACACCATTTGCAGCTTGAGCGATCATTGCCGCTGCTGCTTCACCGGTCAAACCGGCTGCGGCTGCACGTTGCGCGGCAGCTTGCGCGGCACTAAAAACAGCACTTTGCGCGTTAGACAATGCTGGACCTGACAAATTTGCAAACACTGGGGTTGTTAGCCCGCCCGCCAGTGCCACGGCAACCATTGCCGACATAGACAACTTTTTAACCACATTCATTTGGAAGCCTCCTTCCATACTATTCATTAGTGAAAATATATTATTTACTATAGCATCAGACTACCGCTATAATAAATTTTAGTTATTATAGTGCAGTTCGCCCATAAATCCAAGAATTTCAGCATTAATAATGTTAGGAATCAGCTTAAAGTGTATACTCAAATTGAGTTCGCCGTAAACGTTATGATAGATCGCCACGTAGATATGCCAGCTAGTCGTCATTTTCTTATTGCCGATCGCTATGAATTGGGGGAAAAACTCTCCTCAACGGCTCTCGGTAATGTTTTTCATGCACACGACTTCATCAGTGCTGATGAAAATGAGTCATTACGTCAAGTAATCATGTTCGCAGTGGAGCCACAAATCGTGGCTTATCCACACTTCTATGATGTGATGACGAAGATAATAGAGGAGTTTAGCAGGAAAAACCCTCTGTTACAGGTCATTGGAGCATGTGAAGATCAAGGAATTTACTGGATAATAATAGACGAACATTATCAAGAACTACTAATAAATAAATTGGCAAATGTGAGGAGTGCTGACCCAACCCTAGCGATGGACAATCTACGCCCCTTATTGCTCAAAACATTGGATGCAGTAAAACAGCTTAGGTCCAAGCACGGTTTTGGATTTATCGAACCTGGGGCAATTTTATGCATGAATAATGCATTTAAGCTTGTAAATTTACCAGTCGTATTGGCGTTACGGGTTTTAATAGCTATTGACTCTGACCAAAAACCTACTCTGGCACTACACTCACGCTATTGCAGCCCTCAAGTGGCTCACGGTCTGCTACCAACTTCACAGGATGATACATTTGCGATAGGGTGTATCGCTTATCACGTACTGCATGGCGCTCCTCCTTTTGCAGAATTAACTACCTTAGAAGCTTATGCCCAACACAAAACGCCACACTCACTGACTTACTTAAATCCAGAGTCACAAAAAAGTCTGCAACGCGCTCTAGCGTTGGAACGTTATGAGCGACAACTTTCCCCTTATGAGTTAGTACATGCGTTTATTAGCGTCCCAGTCGAGAACTTAGCCGATGATTCATCGTACATTTCACACATTCACCATCCGGCAACCATTACAGTGTCACTTGCATTGGTACTGTTACTAGGCTTAGGTATTTATCAAACTTATCAACAACCTGAAATATTTCTGACTGCACCAGCGAGCATTACCACCACAAATCAACATTTATCAGTGACTTTTAAGCCAAGCGTAGAACCGCAAGTTGATGAGCACAACATTCTCACCACAGCCACTTCACCTGAATCACCACAGACTGTGTACATTCAAACGGCTGAAACCACAACATCTGCTCCAGCGATTAAAACCACGCCTAAACCAACTATTAACCAGCCAATAACAACACCAAACGCTGCCACACTGGCTGCTAATGCACGCCCCAAACCAGCAACGCAACCCGTAACAAATACCACCTCCCCAAGGATCAAAGCTCCCTCTCCAACTACTGAAAAACCAACCATAACACATACTAATTTTGAAACCATTATAAGCGCACCCAAGACTACGGTAGCACCCAGTATGACTACGCCACCACAAACGGTGAGCCGAAATCCACAACCAGCAGTAGTTGTTATTCCTGTTGCCGAAAACACTTTTATCGTGGGTCAAAAACCACTGCCAACCATAGCCCCCCAACCCACAAGGAAGGTAAAAACCTCTCCAGCAGATTCTGCAAACGAACATATTTTCATTGTAGTCTCCGATTAATAGCAATTATTTTGACATAGGCCATAGAAATCAAAAGATTATATAATTACCATAATCGACATGACTGTGGATAAATGATAAAGAGGGCTGCTATGTTAGCAATGGATCAAAAGTGGAAAGACTGGCTAGATCTTAATATCTCACGTGGTAGTGAGGTAAAAGATTTGTACAGAATCATGCGAACTAATGGGTTCGATCCTCTCAGCATTCAACGCATGATGGGGGATAGGTATCCGACAGGTATTGAAGCCCAACCAATCAGCCATGCTGCCAATGTTGACTATCAAAATCTCGCCAACTTAATGGAAGTACGCGGTATTGCATTAGGTGCTCAACGCTTGAATACTGAGTTGATTCAACTGTATGCCATTGATAATTTTCTCACTGCTTATGAGTGCGAAAAAATATTGCAGCTAACAGCGCACAACCTCTCCCCTTCTTTAGTATCACACGATAATGGCGATAATGCATTCCGCACCAGCATGACCTGTCGCTTACACTGTCATGACGATCCTTTCGTTGGCTACATAGATGAAAAAATTGCACGCACGCTAGGTGTTTGCCTCTCTTATTCAGAACCCATTCAAGCGCAGCACTATGCGGAAGGCAAAGAATTCAAAGCGCATCATGATTATTTCACCCCGGATGCCCCTGTACACAGTGAATACACTCAAGAACAAGGTCAACGCACCTGGACTTTTATGATCTACCTGAATACCACCCTCAGAGGCGGGAGTACTTACTTTCCATATTTAGACTACGCTTTCCACCCCAAACAAGGACAGGCGGTCATTTGGAACAATTTATATGCAGATGGTTTACCCAACCGTTATACCTTACACCACGGAATGCCTGTCGAAGAAGGTTACAAAACCATCATAACCAAATGGTTTCGTGACCAAGGGGAGGGGAATATGTTTTGCGAGCAAATGACTCAGTGAACCTGATGGCTACCCTAGATAAGCAAGGGTAGCCCGCTCGAATAAAATACCATTAATTGGTACAGAAATACCCGCCCCCCGTCATGGGCTTACCATCTACATTCAATGCGGCCGGATGATAACCACTCGCTTTCTCAAAACCGCCAGCTCGGCAAGCCGCATCGCCGGTCGCTTGCAAATTAGCGGGAACCGGACCAAATGCACCGGGACGATCCCAGATAACATTATCACGCTTGCCTTGATTCACACCACCAGCATTATCAGACTTTAGCAGCTTTGGGGGATTTCTATCCGGTGCATTTCCGATTGTCGCCGTGGCACAACCAGAGATCATAAGCACAATGGCACATCCAAACACCGCAATTGAAGATTTTGATAAATTCATAGACATAGATAAGGGAACCTCTAAAAACCCGGCGTATTGCAACGGTTAGCGTTGGCCTATCGGCATTTTGTTAAAAAAACACCAACCCATCTCAATTTTTAGCACACCAAGCCACAATCAGGTTGTTTTTCCGCATTTTTGCTGTTTTTTCGGGAATTTCTCCATCAAATGGGCACAACTCCGCCCTCTCTGAGCGAACAGAGCCGACGCAGGTTATACACGGTTGCTTTGATGCTGAGGCCGAATACTGCCCGTGCCAACCCAATGCTGCGGATGGCTTTGCCACCCATCGCACAGATTGACCCAAACACATGCTCAACCCGTGCGCGGGGTCTGGCGATGCGGGTGTTGCGGCGTTTCTGGCAGTCGGATTGCGGCTTGCCTTTCTTGGCTTTGTGCTGGATGTGTAACCGCCAGCTACCTTGGTTGAGGCGTTGTTCACGGGATTGGTCTTCATAACCTTTGTCCGCCCATACGTCACGGCTGGTGTTGGCTCGGTCAAGCACCGCTTCAAAATGGTTGGTGTCATGCTCTTTGGCGGTGCTGATGTGGCGTTTGCGGATGAGTTTGTATTTCCGATCGGCACTGATACTGAGTTTGTAGCCGTGGTAGCTTTTGCCGTGTTTTTTCGTCCAGCTTGCTTCCGTATCCTTTTGGCGACGTTGGGCAGGTGTCCAGCCAGCGGGTGTTGCCGCTTGTTCCAACAGCGCTTTTTCTTCTTTGTGGAAATGTTGTTTAGGGGCTTCCACCAGCGTGGCATCGACGATTTGACCACCACGGGCAATAAAACCGTGTTGTTGTAATTGCCGTTGGACGGCATCAAACAGGGCATCCGCACCACCTGCCGCACTGATCCGTTCACGGAATACCCACAAGGTATTGGCATCCGGGATCGTGCTGGAATGACAGGCCACAAAACCGTTGGAACGACAGCCGGTCAAGCAATTGGTATTCCAATGCCTCGTCCGACAGGTTGTACAGGTGTTGCAACACCAAGACCCGTACCATCAGTTCCGTTGGGTAGGGTGGACGGCCTCCTCGCTTGTCACTTGGGCGTGGGGCGATGTGGTCGATTTCTGCTGCCAAGGCGACAAAGTTGACGTGCTGGTTCAGCGTGGACAGCAGGTCGCCCTTGCGGTCGAGTTTCTGTTCACGCTCTTCGGCGGCAAACAGACTGGTTTTGATGGCACTTTTCTTGGGCATGGCTAGTAACGGGGCGGTGGCTCAGATGAGCATTTTCTCACATTTGTGTGGGTATCAGTGGGTTTTTAGAGGTTCCCATAACTCCATTTCTGATTAAAGCAGCTATAAAAAATCGCAAAAGCCCTGCGTTTTGCCGTTAATGCAAAATTATTAATCACGCAAAATGCTAGATATATTCACATTAAATAATAGTACTTAATCAGAAAATATGTAAAAAATAATAAGGAAACACCCAATAATTTCAAACTGTTGAATGTATCAAACAGGTGATATTCACCGTATTTCAACATCAACCGTTGAGATTAACGGTAACGCTTGCAAAATATTTTTTATAGCTAATTAATGACGACCTGAAGCAGAATCTCGATGAACTGTACTGCCACTTTGCATGGCAGTTGAAGGCACGCCTCTCTCAAGTGGAAAGACGTGCTGCCGCTTTGCTAAGGTGCAACCGGGCAAACCCCGCTGACTAGCGCTCGCTGACTTGTCCAAGACACATTAGGTGGTGGTGAATTAGTGTGCGTTAGCGGCGCACTGCTCAAACAGTTGCGATTAGCTGACAGTAAACTCAAACTTCCCAAACGTGGCACTGCAATGCTACTCAGGCGATTAGCATTAACAGACAACTCCGACATACCCGGCATCGGTAATGCTGTAGACGCAGCCGGTGACAGCGCAGCAATGTCCATAATGTTATTGTCATCCAACAGCAAGGTGCTAACCCCTGCCAGATGCAGCAATGGTTCAATGCTGGTAATGCTGTTATTGCGCAATACCAAATAATACATGCTACTTAACTTAGGGGCTGCTGCCGTCCCAAACAAAGCCGTCAAATCCGCATTATCCAACTGCGAATTATCGAGGAATAACATAATCAAATTGGGCAAATTAGTGCCAAGTGCGGTGAAATCAGCCGTATCAAAGGTATTGCCACTCAAATTCAAACGAATCAACGCTGGGAAATTTTGCGTGGTTAAACCGCTAATATCTGTGAGCTGATTATCATCCAGCAACAACGTCACTAACTGCGTCATTCCCGCTAAACCACTCGCATCGCTGATCTGATTACCGCTGAGAGTCAGCTTGATCAAATTCGGCAACGCTTGCGCCAATGCAGCCAAATCCGTATTGGTCAGGCTGGCATTTTCCATGGATAACTCGGTCAAATTGGGCAAATCACTTAAGTCAGCGAAATTAGCACCAACCAAATTTCCACCCGAAGTACAATTTAACGTGGAAGTCACGACTAAGGTAGCTTCAGAAGGCTCACCCCCACCGAAACAATGCTGCACGAGTAAGGCATCGGTCACACTGGGAGGTGGCTCACTGATTTGCAAGGTAATGGTCGCCAACGACGATTGCAAACCACCATTATCCGTCACTCGGAATTTGAAACTGCCCGCACTCCCCACGGTCGCACTGGCAGTAAAGCTTACTGAGCCATTGGACAGATTGCCGGTGTTTAACGTGCCGTTGGATACATTAACATCAGATAGCGCATAGATCAGGGTATCGCCGCTATCGGGGTCAACCGCATCCAAGGTAATCACTGCCGTCGTACCTTGAGTAATCACCGACGTTTTATCATACGCTACTGGGGCATTATTCTCGCCTGCGGTGGAACAACGTGATGCTAGGAATTGCCAGCTTCGTCCCACCACCTTAATGCGGCTTGGCAAGGAAACGCTGCCAAGGCAGTTATCTTCTAAAGTCAGGGCGAGATTATTGCTGCCACCCAGCGTGGTTAAGCCATTCACATCCAGCAAACGATTATGCTCCAAGCGAATCAGCGTATTAAGACCGGTGAGGGTTTTCAGGGTGTTAATAGTGGCGGTGTTGCTGGGAATTTCATTGTGTTCCAAAAATACGCTTTTCAGGCTGGTTTTACCCGACAAGGCGGTGATGTCAGTGAGTGCGTTATGTTCTAACCCTACGTGTTGCAATGCCGTCATGCTGCTCAGGCTTGGCAAGGTGCTAATCGTATTAAAGCCCAGTTCCAGTGTTTTTAGATTCGCCAAGCCGGAAATCGCCGCAACATTACTGAGCAAATTGCCGCGCAGGTACAGAGTTTGCAGACTGCTCAGCCCTGACAGACCGCTGATGTCACTTAAGTTATTGCCGTCTAACGCGAGTACTTGCAGGGTGCTCATGCCTGACAATGTGGTGATAGTGCTGAGCTGATTATGGCTTAAGCCCAGTTCCGTCAGGTTGGATGAGCTGGCTAAGGCGGTAATGGCGGTGAGCTGGTTAGCATCGAGGTACAACTTGGTGAGGGCTGATTTGTTTGCCAAAGCACTGATCGTGGTGAGGTTGTTGGCATCCAAATACAGCGCTTGCAGGTTATTCATACCCGTCAGAGCGCTAATGTCGCTGATGGCATTGAAACTGAGGTTCAGGGTTTGCAGTTGGGTCATGCCCGCTAACGCGCTGATATTATTAATGGCATTAAAGCCTAGGTTTAGGTTGGTCAATTGCGTCAGACCGGCAAGACCGCTGATATTGCTTAGCTTGGTATGGGAGAGGTCTAGGGTGCGCAAGTTAATCAATTGCGCCAACTGCGAGAGATTAGCAGTGGAAAGGTCAATACCGTCACAAGTGAACGTGGTGAGTGCCTTTAGCGTTGCTTCACTAGGAACACTCGTACCGAAACATTTCAGCAAGGCCGCGTCATTAAATGCAAAGTTTTTGACTGTTACCACGACTGTATCCGTTGCTATTCCGCCTTTGCCATCGCTAACTTCCAGCGTATACGTGTAAGACTGGTCTGCTGTTACCGTAGGTGCTGTAAAGGTATAGCTTGCTGTCGTTGCTTTGACAGTTGTACCTTGTAACCAGTTGTAGCTAAGGGTATCCCCCTGATTGGGATCTGTCCCTAAACCATTGAGCGTGACAGAAGTACCTTCTATAACCGTAATATCTGCACCTGCATTTGCAGTAGGCGGGTCATTGGGTGTTTGCGTAACCGTGATATTCACCTTCGCGGCAACAGCGGAAGTCAACTTGGCATCTTTTACCTTAAACATAATCGCATCGGTCAACACACCTGCTTTTGGGGTGTATTCAAGCGTATTCACCCCAACAGTGGTGCCAAAACCTGTGGCTAACGCTACTGTACCCTTGGCTGCTGGTGTGTTCATTAAGTACGTTAACGGATCACCATCCACATCCGTACCTGACAATGTAATAACCGTTGAGCCAAAAGGTGAAACACTGATGCTTTGTGATACGGCCAATGGTGCATCATTCACGGGCGTGATCGTCAGACTCACGATGGCTGCGGGTGAAACCAGGCTGCCATCCGTGACGGTGAAGGTAAAACGGTCAGTGCCCACGTAGTCTTTGTTGGGAATATAACTCATGGAGGTACTGCTGAGTAGCACACCCACATCGGTCGCTGTCAGCACCTTGGTGCCACTTTTCAGGATGCCATTGGCGGGCAAGCTGGCTAGGGCGTATTTCAGGCTGCTGGCACTGCTATCGGGATCCGTCGCTGTCAGCGTAATTGCTTTTGTGGTGTCTTCCACCATGCTGATCAATTGCGGTGTGCCAGTCGGCGCATCAGGGATCGAGGCGACAACAATGGAAACTGTCGCCGCCGGGGATACCTTACTCGTCGTGTCCTTCACCGTAAACGTGAATGAGGCGGTACCGTTGTAATTCAGTTTAGGCGTGTAGAGATAAGTGGCTGTTTCACCCGCAACCGCTTGTAGCGTGCCGTTCAGGCTGCTGGTGCTGCCTAGATGGTAGGTGATGTTATTACCATCCTCCGGGTCACTGCCCGACAAGGTAATCCTGACCGGTGTGTCTTCATCCGTTCTGACCGGGCTGGTGCCTGTCTGTGCAGTCGCTGTCGGTGCATCATTCACGGGCGTGATCGTCAGACTCACGATGGCGGCGGGTGAAACTAGGCTGCCATCCGTGACGGTGAAGGTAAAACGGTCGGTACCCGCGTAGTCTTTGTTGGGAATATAACTCACGGCGGTACTGCTAAGTAGCACACCCACATCGGTCGCTGTCAGCACCTTGGTGCCACTTTTCAGAATTCCATTGGCGGGCAAGCTGGCTAGGGCGTATTTCAAGCTGCTGGCACTGCTATCGGGATCCGTCGCGGTCAGCGTAATCGCTTTTGTGGTGTCTTCCACCATGCTAATCAGTTGCGGTGTGCCAGTCGGCGCATCAGGGATCGAGGCGACAACAATGGAAACTGTCGCCGCCGAGGATACCTTACCCGTCGTGTCCTTCACCGTAAACGTGAATGAGGCCGTGCCGTTGTAATTCAGTTTCGGGGTATAGAGATAAACGGCTGGTTCACCCGCAACCGCTTGTAGCGTGCCATTCAGGCTGCTGATGCTGCCCAGATGGTAGGTAATGTTATTAGCGTCCTCCGGGTCACTGCCCGACAAGGTAAGCCTGACGGGTGTGTCTTCATCCGTTCTGACCGCGCTGGTGCCTGTCTGTGCAGTCGCTGTCGGTGCATCATTCACGGGCGTGATCGTCAGACTCACGATGGCGGCGGGTGAAACCAGGCTGCCATCCGTGACGGTGAAGGTAAAACGGTCGGTACCCGCGTAGTCTTTGTTGGGAATATAACTCAAGGCGGTACTGCTGAGTAGCACACCCACATCGGTCGCCGTCAGCACCTTGGTGCCACTTTTCAGAATTCCATTGGCGGGCAAGCTGGCTAGGGCGTATTTCAGGCTGCTGGCACTGCTATCGGGATCCGTCGCGGTCAGCGTAATCGCTTTTGTGGTGTCTTCCACCATGCTAATCAGTTGCGGTGTGCCAGTCGGAGCATCAGGAATCGCGGTGATCATTACACTCACCGTCGCGGTTGCTGACACACTCACAGCATCTTTTACCGTGAAAGTAAATTTGTCACTACCAAAAAAGTTGGCTTTGGGTACATAAGTCGCTTGATTACCCACTAATGTGAGTGTCCCGTTGGCAGGTCTACCGACTAACGTATACGTTAAGGCATCCCCATCGGCATCCACACCTTCCAAGGTTAGCGTTTTGGACTCATCTTCCAGTAGTGTCGCGGCTTGCGGTAAGGCAATAGGTTTCGTGTTAGCGGCATAAACACTAGAAATCAGTGAACAGCATAACAGCAACAAAAAAACTGACAGGCGAGTAAACCCCATGACCTGTTCTCCCAAAAGCGGCAAAAGATTAGCTTATTCTATAAGCCAACCTTTTTTTGCACAGTGATAAGCATCACTATTGGATTGATAATATTATATAATATTTAATCAGTTTATGGGTAAACAGCCATTATTGACCAATAATTGTCATGTCACATGGGATTATAACAACGCCCCACCATCACGCAGAACGGGCAATGCTGAAGTACACCATACACTTTCTAGCTCGCGTAAACGCTTCATCATAGCCTCACCCGTTAATTGCTGACCATTATAATTAACATGCAAGCCGCGTGATTCTAAAGCATGAGCAACCTGTTGAATAATATGATCCGAGTCATCCGCATTGCCTGTCTCCAAAGCCACCTGGAAAAACAGCATATCCAGCACAGATAAAGCAATACTTCCACAGACTGCCGGTAACGCAATATAGCTGCTGCGCTTGGTATTAAACGTTTGACTGGCTAGTGCCTTGTTCAAAGCAGCCACGGAAGCAACACCCTGTTTCCCATGACGTAGTGCTAACAGATCCTCTTGAAGCATAAAAATCAAGCATTGCAATAAATCTGTTATCGACATGCCAGACTTTACACGCAACTCGGAAAATGTCATTGACTGCTGTTCTAATAATTCCACTAGCGGGCGATACACATCCGCTTTACCCTGCACTCTGCCGATGATGGGTAGATCAAAAGTAAACTCAGCTTTTTCTTGCTCACTCATGCGCTTACGCAATGCCCAAACCGTATTGTGCAAATAAGCTGCCTGATCTTCACTACTCATGCGCCCGGCAATACCGCGCATAAAAATATCTTTACGGAATCCCGTATTAAATAACATATCCTTGAATAATTCGCGGACATTGGTATCAGGAATTTGTGTTAATAAATTTTGTGCATCGGCTGAAATCAGCGAAGGAACGTAAGCCGATGATGCCGTTGCATCACCAATGAAATCCAATTTAGCCGCACTCATATAGCCTGCGACCTCGGTAAAATAAAATGCCCGCCAGCCCTCATGAAAATACTCATGCACCAGATAATGCTTATCTTTAGATTCCAACGTTTCCAATCGCGTTTTAATCATGTCGCGGTTAATTGCAAAGAAACGGGAATCTGCCTCATGGAGTTTTTTGAGCAAGCCCACCGCCTGTTCCATGCGTGCAATACTATTGCCTGAGTACAATTTACTGGCTTCATACACCAATTTTTGCAATGGCTCGCCCATAACCCAACCGGGTTTAGCGTTATAGCTGTTATAAACCATCCCCCCTGACTTCAGGTGACGCTCACAAATATCAATAATATGCTGGCGATTTTCATCCGAAACCCAAGTAAAGATACCATGCAGTGCAATAAAGTCACATTCAGGCAACAAATTGGGGTTTTCCGCAATCTGTGCAAAACTCTTCTCATAAAACGTAATATTCGTTAGACCGGCTGCCTCGGCTAAACGCCGCGCTTTAGCAATATGGGAAGGGTTAAAATCAATCGCATAAAAATGCCCTTGAGGATAATTCGCAGCCATAATCAAACTGGTAATCCCCTGACCACAACCTAGCTCACAATCAGCAATTCCCGCTATCCATCGGTAATCAGAGCTTCGCAGGCTTGCGAGGGCTTTGATTTTTACGGGCACAACCATACCCTCCAAGCCCTGAAAGCCTGCCCGAATACCGCCTGACTTTTGCATAACCCAACACCCTGTTGGAAAACTCCAGCGTACCCTCAAGCCTGATTTTCATCCGCTGCGAATGCCTTTGGGTGTCAGGTCGGCATGTTCGTAACCCCAAATGATGGCAGCATAGAAGGACTCCCAATCGCTAATCAGATGCTCACGGAACATCCCACGCATCTTCTCCCACAATGCGGTACGGCTCTGTAAGCGGGTGCGGGCGGCTTGGAAGTACTGGCAGCAAGCTTCCTGAATCTGGTCGATCAGGAAGGCCAACATCATCAGGGTGGCGAACACAGTGGAAAGATGTTGCTTGCCATGACCGTAATTATGTTCGAGGTTGTAACCGAGGTTTTTAAGGGTGTTAAAGGTTTCGTTCTCCACCTTCCAGCGGGAACGGCCTGCGCGTACCACATCCGCCACGTTGTCGGCGGTGAGGGGGATGTCAGTCACGCAGTCATAGATAAAGGTTGTACCGTCGGGGCGTTCCTCCCAGTAGTCGATGTAGTTGACCCGCACGTCTTGGTTGGCATGATTGAGCGGGATGTCGTTGGCATAACGGTAGCCACACCGTAACTTTTTGCTTGTCGTGCCTGCCAATTCTTGGGTGCTGCCATTGGCTAACCCGTCCAATACCGTCTTCAGTAATAGGCTGCCACTACGGGCTTTGGCGGTAATGATAAAGCTGTAACCGTTTGACTTCAGAAGACGGATGTGCGGTGCATTGCAGGAAAGGGCATCTTGCAGCAGGATCATCTCCATGCGCGGGAAGTCTTGGCGCAACTGGGGGATGAGCCGTTTAGAGGCATTGTGTTCGCAATCATTTTTCTTGCTGCCATCCTGCTTGGTGATGGCCTCTGGAAAAAGGGTAATACGGTATCTCTGTCAGGGTGAACCAGCACTGCCGCCAGCATCTGGTGGTAATACTCCTCACGTCCGTCCTTGTGTGTCTTAATGCAACAATCCGGGCAAGAGATAGCCCCAGAGCTAAAAATACCTGTTCCATCAATACTGACTAAATACTTTCCTGAGAAAACGGTAGCCTTCCAGTATGCCTTGCCGTTGCAGTTCCTGATGGATGGCGCGGAATACCGGGCGCAGACGCTGCGGTTTTACCCCGTCCAATACCGTGCGCATTTGGCTGTCACAGGAGCATCGGGGATGCCAAACAGGGTTTTCAGGTTGTGCCGTCGTGCCTTGTCCCCGCGCTGTTTGTCAAACTGCAACAGTGAGCCGTCTTTCAACGAAAATAGGGCAAGCCCTGACATCAACACGTCAACCAAGGGATAGTCGGGTTTGGTTTTGCGGTGGTCAGTGACTTCACTGAAACAGCCGCGCACACGTTCCAGCAATCCGGGGGCTGAGAGAGTCTTGCGTAGCTTCAGGCTACCGACAAGAGGCAGGGGAGGTGGTTTTGCAGGCATTTCGTTGCACAGTGACTCGTTTTACAAGACCATGATTATACAGTCATTTTAAGATCGGCGGGAATTGCTGGCTCACAATACGTAAAGCCACGCTCTAGATTCACTGGTATAACCTTCTGCATCACCGCACACAGGTTTAAGAAATCCGGCGTTTGTTCACGGTAATAGCCTGCCGTATATTCCACGTCTGATGTATAACCCTCCATCCATGCTTGCATTAATTAATCTCCTCGATGATTGCAATAATCCTTCAAACAAATTGATACCAACAGCAAATGCGCATTCGGTAATGCCGTCGGTATCATTAAATACTCTCACTATTCCTCATTGAACGCATGATTAAACATATTACTGATCGGCTTCAGTAAATAATCGAGGAAAGTGCGCTCGCCGGTTTTGATTGACGCTTCAGCGGGCATCCCCTGCATGAGTTGCAACCCGTTCTTTTCTAACTGCACAACCCCTTCTGGCGTAATGGCTATCCGTGCTTTATAAGCCATTTCCCCGGTTTGCTCATCTTGTACGGTGTCGGCTGACACCAACTTCACTTCACCCGGTGTTACTTTCAAGAACGAAGACGAAGCGAATGCAGGAAAACGGATGTCAACTGCCTGACCAGCTTGTACTTGGTCAATATCACTAGGCCCGACATTGGCTTCAATCTGGAAGCTATCAATACGCGGCACAATTTCCAAAATCGGCGAACCCTGTTGCACCACGCCACCAACGGTGTGATAGTTCATGTTCACCACCGTACCGCTTTCCGGGGCGACCACTTCAGTACGCTGCAAACGGTCTTCCGCCGCCCCCAAACGGTTACGCACATCCGTCAGGCGTAAACGTGTATCGCTCAATTGTGCTGCAATCGCTTTATTTTGCTCATTCTGCTGTAACAACAATTGCTCTTCGACTTGGCTGGCTTGCACTTTCAGCTCAGTGGCTTTAGAAGAAAGTTCTGCCACCCGTGCAGAGGTCGCCAGGCGTTTCCGGTCAGTTTCATTTAACTGCAAATTGCTGATCAATTGTTTTTCAAACAAGCTACGCAACTCTTTCGCCTCTTTCGCGTAAGACGCTTCTAAGGCTTTTTCGGCGACAATCTGCTGATTGACTCCCTGAATCTGCTCGCGGGTTTGCGCCAAACGCTGTTTGAGAATGGTTTGCTCAGACACCGATGCCGATTGACGTACCTTAAATTGCTGGGTTTCGTCTTTGATAATCTCTGCTGCACGCTCAGGGTTACTGGTATTGGCGGTGATTTCGGCGGGGAAGCTCAGCTTAATGCCCTCTAATTCGGCATTTAAGCGTGCTTCCAAGCCGACATAGCCCAGTAACTGATCGTATAACGTACCTTGATCGGCTTGTGCTTCGGCGGCACTTAACACCATTAAAGTCTGACCTTTATGAACCAGATCGCCATCATCCACCAAAATCTGTTGGATAACGCCGCCCTCACGGTGTTGCACCACCTGTTTTTTGACATCCACCACAATGCGCCCTGAAGCCACCACTGCGCTGTTGAGCGGAGCAAACGCCGCCCATATCATGAATACACCCAGCACACCAATCAAGACGGTTAAGCCCATCAGTTGATAACGGCGGTCCTCAATATCCAATTTAGCCGTACTATCGTTGGCAGCAGGCTGAGCAGCAGGTGCGGCAACCAGAGTGGACGGCACTTTCGCCGTGGGTAGTTTTGCAAGTGTCTGTGTCATTTTGTGTTTGCCTCCCGTGTTGGCAACTGCGTGGTTTTTTGCGCCATTTTGGCCAGGACTTGTTGGCGATCACCAAACATAGCCACCGTGCCGCCTACCATCACTAGAATACGATCAACCAGTTTCAGAATGCCGGGGCGATGCGAAATGATTAATACCGTGGTATTACGCTCTTTAAGGATTTCGAGTGCGCGGTAGAGCGCGGCTTCACCCAAATCGTCGAGGTTGGAATTTGGCTCATCCAACACCACTAGCGTGGGGCTGTCGTACAACGCTCTGGCTAAGCCGATGCGCTGGCGCTGCCCACCCGACAATGCGCCACCGGAAGGGCCAATCAAGGTTTCGTAGGCATTCGGTAATTGCAGAATCAATTCGTGTACTCCTGCCAAATCAGCGGCTTCCAGCACTTTTTGCGCATCCACTTCCCCAAAGCGGGCAATGTTTTCTGCCACTGTGCCATCGAACAATTCCACATCTTGTGGCAGATAACCGATGTGTTTGGAGAGTTGGGCGCGATCCCAATGGCGCATATCCGCATTATCGAGACGCACCTCACCGCTGGCTTGCGGCCATAAACCAAGCACCGCACGCACCAAGGAGGATTTGCCTGAGCCGCTAGGGCCAATAATCGCCAACGATTCACCCGGGCGCAGGGCAAACGTAATATTATGTAACACCGGTGCGCGGCTGCCGGGTGGCACTACCGTCAGGTGCGACACATCCAGCTTGCCTTGCGGAGCGGGTAGCGCCATGCGGGCTGGCTGGTCGGGGAACGCTGCCAATAACTGATTCAGACGATCCCATGATTGCCGCGCTGATGAGAAACCTTTCCATGCGCCGACCAAGGAGTCTAACGGTGCTAATGCCCGTCCTAAGAGAATCGAACCGGCGATCATCATCCCACCGGACATTTCCATCTGAATAACCAAATACGCGCCCACCCCAAGAATCAAGGATTGCAAGAACATGCGCAGACTTTTGGACATATTCGACAATAATCCGGCTTTATCGCTGGCTTGTGCCTGCCAGTGTAATGACTCGTTGTGATTGGTTTGCCAGCGGCGGAAGATACCGTCTTTCACGCCTAACGCGGTAGCGACTTCGGCATTGCGCAAGCTACGCTCTAACAGCAAGCGGGATTGCATCCCTTTGCCGTGTGATGCCTGAAGCAGCGGCTTGGTGGAATGGTCGACCAAGATACCCAGTATCAAAATGATCACGCCACTGATTAAACCAAACCAGCCAAACCAGGGGTGGAACATAAACATAATGGCGATGTAGATGGGAAACCAGGGTGCGTCAAAAAACGCAAACGTGCCGTTACTGGATACAAAGTTACGCACGCTGTTTAAGTCGTTGAGCGGTTCAATCGAGGCATTGCGGGGGTTGTGCAGGGCGTGGCGGAACATCACATCCACGACCCGTGATTGCATTTCCACATCCATGCGGGTGCTGATCCTCGCTAGAATACGGCTACGCACGAATTCCAATATCGCCATTACCGCAAACAATACCGCGACGATCACGGTCAGCATCACCAGTGTGCTTTCACTGCGGCTGGCAACGACCCGGTCGTAGACTTGCAACATGTAGATTGACGGGGTGAGGAACAGCATATTGATAAAAAAGCTGAAGACCCCGACGTAAATAAATGAGCGCCGTGACTGCATGAGCAAGCTCTTTAGCTCGGAATTCGGAGATTGACTAGAAGCCATGTGAGCGAAACCCTGAATGAAGATAAAAATATGGTTATCGTGGCGGTTAGACCCTGTACCACCGTTTAGGTAAATTTATCATCGGCATAAAATAAACGCTGTGATTACGGTCACGTCGCCACCCGATTACACATTGTTTTTCATAGAATTTATTTATTATAGTTTCGCTCAAACAAAAAAAGAGCCGAGTCTTGCGACCCGGCTCCCACCTATGTCAGCTTCAAAGAAGCTTAATCAGGCTGTTTTAGCACTTACGCTGCTGGAGCTTCAACGCCATCGAAGGCTAAGTTTTTCACATCCAGATCATCAGTAACACCATCCAGCTTAACCACGAAGTCAATAGTTAATGACTTCTCAACAGTACCGGTACCTTTATCAAGGTTTGCCAATACATCTACAGCAACATAGCTCTTACCACCATAAGTGAACTGTGCAACCAACGCTTTAGACGCATCAGTAGCACCAATGCCTGAATCCTCATACGCTTCTTCCAAGGCAGCCATAGCAGCGGCAGACAAGCTCGCTTCGCTAGCAAACAGGGCTTCATAGTTGAAGATGTTACCGGTCGCATCAGCAGCCTGAGCAGCAGCAAGGTTGGTACTATTAGTGACCAGCGTAAAGTTGAGGATGTCTGCGTCAGTAACGGTAGCAGTATCGCCCACCTTGAAGTCTGTGATGATGTCAACACCGGTCAAGGTAGCTAGAGTATCACCAGTTTCAAAGTAGAAGTTATCACCATCGGCACCACCGGTCATGATGTCTTGACCTTTACCACCAGTGATTTCATCCACGCCTTTGCCACCGTTGATGGTGTCATTGCCTTCGCCACCGTTCAGTGTGTCTACAGCATCGCCACCGATGATGGTGTCATGACCTTTACCACCGTCGATTTCCATCTTGAAAGTTTTGCTGCCAGTGATGAAATCATCGCCGTCAGAACCAACGATCAATGGACCATCACCGTTTGGACCTTCACCATCCTTGATACCGCTGAAGTCGTAAGAACCAGCTTCATCCAGAATGACAGTACCCCAGATTTCTGACAATGGTGTAGAGCTAACACCTGCACCGTTTTGAGCAGCGATAGGACCAAACATTGTACCCAAATCAAACAAGAATTCTTGCGTTGGAGCAGCAGAATCACCCAAACCAGTGATGTCACGCAGCTTAGTATCAGTCAGATCTAACGGCGGAATAGGAGCACCCACTGGTAGTGCCGGGGCAACGTTACCATTCAGCAAGTAAGTCTCTGTTGAACCATCACCAGCGATATTGTTGACATCAGTCAGAACTTCGTCAGTCAGGGTTGCATTCTCAATTTCATTGAGAATCAGTTCTTCAACTGCAACAAGAACCAAATCAGTCAGGTCTACATCTTCAGGAGTTCCCGCAACTGTAGCTTCAATAGTCAGTGAATCAAACAGACCTTCAGAACCAATGATCTCGGTTCCAGCAGCAGCTAATGCTTCAGCTTGAGCCACTGTCAGCTTCAGATCAACAGCATCACCGTACACGATTGCTTTAGGTGCAGCAGTGAAACCGGACAAACCAAGATCAGTTGCGTCGATTGCACGACCAGACAGTTGGAGCGTTACGTTAGAGAAGTCACCAACAAAATCCAAAGTATCGACTAAAGACTGGTTAACAATGATAGTTGCTTTAATTTCATTACCGGCTGCATCAACAGGCGCTAACAACTGAGCAATTTCGGTAAACTTAGGCACTTGCAGGTCAAACACATCATCATCTTTACCAACTAAGGCTAGCTTTGTATCAGTCTTGCCAATTACCTGTTTAACGGTTGCAAAAGTATCAGCACCGATTGTGATAGTACCACCATCAGTAGTTACCTTAACAATTTCAAAACCAACCAGCTCAACACCAGTCAAATCAAGGTTGTTACCTGTTGACAGAATAGTGTCGTCCAACTCTTTGTTACTGCGATCTTTCGCAGGGGTAGAGTTTGCCATGATCTTTTTGAACTTGGTCAAACCTTCACCTGGTGCTTCAGTACCCGCTACAGTGATAGTCGCAGCAGCTGGTTTGCCATTATCGCCTTTAGCGTAACCTACATCTAACACTTCAATGCTAGTGATCATACTAGTGTTAGTCAGATTGATAGCGGAGTCCAGAACACGCAGGATGTCAACACCAGTACCACCGTTGATAGTGGAAGCCAATACGTTAGCCATATCTGCTGCAACGATGATGTCATCACCGATACCAGCATTAACAACGTCCTCGCCACCTTCCAGTCTGATGATGTTGTTGTTACGATCGCCAGTCAGTACGTCGTCATTCGCAGTACCAACTACGTTTTCGACCCACTGCACTGCCATTTTAGGAGTAGCTGCGGCAATACCCGATGTCGCTGTAGTATTTTCAACTGCTGTACCGGCTGCCAGGTTGACAGTGACACCAACATCTTTGTAGTACTGTGAGAAGTCGAGCGTATCGCTGCCTTCTTTACCATCAACGGAGCTTTTATCTTTGAAGATTTCAACAATGAAGTTGTCGTCTTTAGCAGTACCGACTTCGGTGTATACTTTGTCATCAACGAATACAACAGTTTTGCCAGTTTCTTCAACTGGTTTCACTGGAGTGCCAGTCATGATCAAGTGCTTAGCATTTTCAACAGAACCGCTTTCAGCAGTAACGCTTTCTAACGCTTTGAAGTAGTCAGGTGAGCTAGCGTTGTTGTTTTCAGCCCAGTACAGACCAACATCAGCCAAGTTTTCCAGACGAACACCATCAGTACCTTGAGCTGCTTTAACGATTTCAACAATCGCGGTATCACGTGTTACACCACCGCTGTTCAGGGCGTTTACCCAGAAGGTCAAACCACCTGCTTCAGCAGGGCGACCCAAAACGTTCATGTAGATAGTGTTGATGAATGTTGCTGCATCCTGACCCGCTGGGTATTTAGCAGTAACTTCTGGATAGTTGCCAGACAACCACTCAGTTGCGAGTGCTTCGGCGCTCATTCCAGAATTCGTCCAAAACTCCAGACCACCTTTGTCCGGTGCACGGTTGAAAAATGCGATATAAAGTTTTGCGACTTCTTGTGTAGTTGCCATGAGATTTCTCCTTAAAAGAAATTAGTGTGTTGACTTGGTTGAGAACAATTTTTGGTCATCAGTTATTTGTATGCTGACCATGAAGCGTAATTTATCAGCCTGAGACGGGGTTTTCTGTGACTCCAATCACAAAATTTTATTATTTCGCGACTATGGATAAAATTTATCACTAAAATCTCAGCTTTGTGTCAGTGGCCTATGCTAATCTTATGCACAGAAACCTTGATGAACCCTGCATAACACGACCACCAATCATGAAAAACGCATCGTTAAAGCTATTAACCCAAGTTCCCTTACTGGTTGACCTACCGGAATCTGCTATCGAGTGGCTGGCGAAAGTGGCGCGATCAGAGCAAGCCAGCCGGGGTGAGTACATTATTGAACGCAATGACACCTCACAGCGCTTGTTCTTTTTGCTGAGTGGGCAAGTGAGAATGTTAGACATGAACCGTCAGGGGCAAGAGATAGCACTGGCGATTATTGATGCCCCTACTCACTTCGGCGAATTAGCCGTCATTGACGGCTACCCGCGTTCCGCCGCCGTGCAAGCCACCACCCGCTGTGAAGTTGCCTCCATCAGCGTGAAAGAAGCGGAAACCCTGATTTATACCATTCCGCAAGTCTCACAACGGGTCATGAAAAACCTAGCAGCGGTGATCCGCAAAAACAATTTGCATCGCATGGTGCTGCAACAACAAAACATCGTGAACCGCTTAGCCTCTTATTTATTAGGGCAGCTCCCCCCGAATCTGGAACCGGAGCATAAAGTCTTTATTAGAAACTTACCCACTCAATACGACTTAGGGATTTTGCTGGGCACTACCCGTGAAAGCATTTCCAGAGCGCTCAGCCAGTTAGCGGAGGAGGGTTTGGTGCGTAAAGATGGCAAAAATCTGGTGCTAGAAGACGTGGCAGGCTTGCGTAGCCTGATTGATGAGCCGTAATGAGCTTTAATCCAATTGCCAGCGAATCCCCGTGGTGAGGTCAACCGCCTTACTTTCAAACAGGGGAATATCTGAATCTTGCTGGCGAGCTTGCAACCGAGCCTCCCACGTTAAATCAGGCGTTACCTGCCATGACCACCCCAGATTCACCACCTGTTGGGTAGGGTCGCGCCGCTTATCAGGGAAAGCGACTTCATTATAGACCTCACGATCACGCTGTTGTGAAACACGGTAACTGGCGGTTAGCCCATATTTGCGCTCTGGCGGTTGATAATTAGCCCGAAAACGCACGGAGGTTTCTGAGTAGTCTGCTAAACGTTCCGCACTGCTTGGCCATTGATGGCTCATATCCACATTCAAATGCAATGGCTTTGCAGGGCTTGGCAATGGAACCCCCACACTCACACGGTGAGAAACACTATTATTATCAACCACTTTGGGCGTTGTATAATGGCTGTCGGTTAACTGGTAACTCAGCGCAATTTTTCTATCCAACAACGGGTTAGGAACCTGAACTTGAGCAGCAACGGCAGCATCTTGTCGATAAGACTCATTATCTAAGCGTACCGCGCCGCCTGATACGACGAAGCGTGGCTCTACGTCACTCATCCACTCACCGGGTTTCATTTCAACCATGCCGCGCACTACGGCAAGATCCAAATGGTCGTTTTGATGATTATCTCGCCATGTAACGGTCAATTGTGCCTGTGTTTCCAACTTATCCACTACCGGCAGGGTTTTATTTACCGCGACTTCTACATCATGCCAACTGCCAGAATGGGCTTTGGCGTTTTCACCCAACGACAACATCAGGGGTTCATCCCCTCCCCCAATCGCTAAACGGTCAAAACCCAAGCCATTATTGACATTATCACTTACACCCAAACCCGCTGACACTTGTAAGCGCGGCAATTTACCCAACGTTGCGGTAGTGGATACCGATGTTTTCTCATCAATAACGAGAAGAAAGCCTTCACATTGCTGGCGTATACCTTCAGCGATACCCGGAGTCGTCAGAATCTCTTGGAATAAACGACGGGCAAGCGCGTACTGCTCCAACCGAAAATGAGTCACCGCGATGTCTAGTTTTGCGCCAATACAGAACGGCTCTTGTGCATAAACATGTTCAAACAACGGTAGGGCTTCAGCATAAGCACCGCTATCAAATAAAGTAATTGCTTGTTGATAAGTTTGTGCTGTAGCAGCGTCTTGCCCACAAGCAAGCGCTCTATTCCCCCCCAAGACCCAAAACATGAACACAAAACCTGACAAAGCATGTTGCTTGAGAAACATCCATTATCCTTGCTGGTAAAGTCGCCGCGCTAGTGCAGCTTAGCGCTACCTACCGCAAAGACTCGAATTTTATAAGGGAGCTTTTTACTGCCGATTAAACCCAGATCAATAGTTGCACTCTGAGGCAGTTGTGCAGCCGTATTTTCGCCAACCAGTATAGCATAACCTTGTTCACGGGTAAGCTGCTGAATAGCAGATGCTTTATTGACCTCAGACCCCATAACGGTATAGGTATGGCGTTGTGATGAGCCTAAATTACCCACTACCATAATCCCGGTGTTGATCCCAATACCCAATTGAATATGCAGATTTTTTGCGTTAAAAATCTTGGTGTTCATGTTTTCAATCGCCGCTTGCATGGCATGTGCAGCATCAACAGCGTGTTCTGCATGGGTTTGATCTGGCAGCGGTGCGCCCCAAAATGCCATCACAGCATCCCCCATGTATTTATCGACCGTGCCACCGTGAGCGTGAATCACGCCCGTTAACCCGGAAAATAATTCCCACGTAATCGCCGCGACTGCTTCTGGCTCCATTGAATCGGCTAATGTGGTAAACCCTTGTATGTCCGCAAACATCACCGTCATTTCGCGACGTTCGGCTTTTAACCAATCGTGATTGCGTTGTTCACTGGCGAGGCGCTGTGCCACCGGTTCGGGCAGGTAATAACTGAATAAACGCCGCACATGCTGATGACGCGCTTGAATATCCAGCAAATCACTGATTAACAAATAACTTAGCACCATGACAATCAATAAAACGGGGGGCAATATAGCCAGAGCAATGTGCCATTGTGACCATAAAGCAACATTTCCCCCCAACCATGCCACTAACAGCAATGGTCCAACCACTAACACCAGCCATGCACTACGCTGCCTTGCCCATAGCAACAGACTAGCAATCAGGGTTATCAGTAGCGTTTGCAATAGCGGGGCATGATAGGGTTCTACTTTGAAATGCGCATCTGGATTCAGCATCGCTGCCAACATAGAGGCGTGTACTTCGACACCCGGTAATGCCGGATTCAATGGGCTGGCGACAATATCCATTTGTGCTGTCGCCGATGAGCCAATCAGTACAAATTTTCCCCACAGATCAATATCAGGGTCTTGTTGCAAAATTTTGTACGCCGAAATGCGTGCGTAAGGCGAATAATCCTTATATTGCGTATACGGAATTAATACCTCGCCAGCACGGTTAACCGGAATACTGAGCTGTGTATCGGACGCTTGCACCCGCAGCCGCTGCGAATCAAACCAATGGGCAAGATCCTGTTCCCATGCCAGTGTTTTGGTTTGGAAACGCTGACGTACTATCGCCAATGCCAAGGTATCGTAATAGGCGTTTTCCCATTGATAAATGGGTTTGAGGCGGCGCACTTTGCCATCCACATCGCGCTGCGGTGAGATATGCCCGGTATACACATCGGGGGTGAGAAACTGCGCGAGGTTGGCGACGTAACCCGTTGCTTGCCCCCACCAGGGTTCGACATTCGCAATACCTTCCAAGGCCACGCCTGCGCCTAACTGCCCATCACGCAACAGTGTTTCGGTCAATTGGCTTTGGAAGGATACAGCCATGACGGGCAAATTGGCTTGTAATGCTTGTTGGAGTGCAATATTGTCGGTCTCACCTTGGCAGGTTTCATCCGCAAATAAGACATCAAGCCCAATGCCATCGACTTGGTAATCCTGACGCAAACGCTGCACTAGCGTCGCAAAGGTATCCCTAGGCCAAGGCCAACGCCCTATCTTGTCTAAACTGGGGTTATCAATATCAATGACCACGACTTGGGAATTTAGCGCAACAGGCGTATCGCCATGCGTGATGTACGCGGTTAATGCCATCCGTGAATCGTAGGCAAATAGCTCCAAATGCGTCAAAACGGCGGGATGCCACTTGGAGGGCATCCAAACATACCCCCCAACGAGACAACCCAGCAGCGCAATAATGATAACGCGTTTCAACAATGGCTATACCCGCCCGCTAACACAGGCGCTTATTGCGCTAACCATGTGGTCGCACCGGAAATACCGACATCATTTTTCTCGTAAATGTAACCTGCTTGTGTAGCAGAGCTGTCTATTGCCCCAGACACTGACATGTTAGACGTGCCTGATTCACTGCGTAGCAACCCCGTTTCGCCCAGCGTGCCTTGAGCTGACAAATATTCTGTTCCCCGATCCAAACCAGCCGAGGTCACGTCCAGCCGTGTACCAAAGCGATTGGTGTCAAAGTCAATTTGCAACGTGGGGTTACTGATTGTCGCGGGAATGATTCTATCACCACGACGCACCACGGCTTCCCCTGCATCCAATCTAAAATCAACAACACCTGCTCTATTTTCAGGTATGGGCAAGCTACCTGCGACTTTTTCGGCGCTACCAATCAAGTGTACGCTGTTAGCTGCGAATACCTGACGGTTACGGGTTGGGTCACGCACAATGTCTTGAGCCGTGTTCTCGACATAGCTTGACCAACGCCCATAATGGAAAACTTGGGGTTTTGCTGGCACTTCTACTATTGGCGGCACAGGAACGCGAGGAGCGCTAGAATCAGTTGCACTCACTAAACCCAATTGATTGCTTACCGTATCGCTGATGACCTTGCTACTGTCACCGGCACGCTCTTGCACAATAATATTGCTAGCCAATTCAGACGTGACGGATTCCTTGGGGCCAATCTCAGTACTCACTGGCGATAACGAGGCAACAGACGCAGTGGCGCTGCTAGACAAGCGCTCTGTACCCGTTGTATTGGCAGCAGTCGCGGGTGTGGTATTGCTGGCTTTATCAGATGTCTGTGTCTGTTTTTCAGACTCAACCGCAGGATTGGCTGAAACAGTGTTTTGGGAAGTCGGCATTTCACGAGACTCTTGGACATGCTTATCTTCAACTGGGTGGGCAGGCTTAATAGCATCGGGAACCCGCGTGGCACTTTCTTTAGGAACCAAACTAGCCTGTGTTACATTAACTTCTGCGACGACTTGTTGATCATAAGCAGACAACATAACTGCCTGACTACCACCACAAGCCCCCAACGTTTGGCGGCTACAAACCGAACTAAAGGGTGCAACCACGACACCACCTTGACGCACACTCACACTGGAGGACATCGCGTCGGTGAAGACGGTAAAATCGGTTCCACGAATACCAATCGCGGCGACGGGTGTATTCATACGGAAACCGGGGCGATTGGCTTCACCTGCCTTACCCGTTACCGAACGCACCGCACCGCGCTGAACATCCAGACGAATTTGGTTAGCGGCAGGGTTCTGTGCATCCACATTGTATTGAACAATGCTGACAACAGAATCGGAACGCAAACTTAGGAAAGCACCGTCTATCGTGCGGATGTGTAAATGCCCAATGGCGTTGGTTGCTAAGGTGTAGCCGACAAAAATAGGCATTCCCACCTGCAAATCAATTGAAGGCTTCTGCCCCTGATGAACCTGTGCGGAACCTGTCACAAACACAACCTCACCGACCAACTGACCGTTGCTAGCCATTGCTGTCGAACCGAATACAACCATACTCCACAGCACGAGTACTTGAATGATCCGCATGGAATACCTCCGTCGCGCTTATTAACGCATCATTTCACCCAAAACTTATTATAAAGAAATTCTTTCAAAAGAAATGTGACGATTATCACATTAGGTCAGGAACCACTGCTTTATTCACTGCCAATAACCAAGCACACAGCACCACCCACACCAGTAGCGTCAGTTGCAATTGCCGATCACTGAACAGTGCATCGGTAGGAGATTCCCCACCCTCCAGCATATCCACCACATACCAGTAGCGGAAAAAACCAAACAAGACAACAGGAATGGTCATAATCATGTCTGGTTTTTCCGACATAATGAATAAGCTGTAGAAAATTAACGCCACAGTTGCCGACATTTCAGCATAACGCTCCACCAGTGCCACTGAATATTTTTCCAACACCTTACGCCCTTCATTGCCACTTTGTAATAACTCCTGACGACGCTTAACAGAGGCTAAGTAAAGTGCTAAGCACAAGGTTGTGACAAACATCCAGCCAGATACAGGTGCATCTAACGCCATTGCACCAGCGTACACCCGTAACACAAAACCACTGGCAATGGTAAAAATATCCAACACGGGTTCGTGCTTCATCCAAAACGTATAGCCCAGATTCATAACAATATAGCCCAATAACACTGCGCCAACGTTAGGCATCGACAAGCTACCCAGCAATACGATTAGCCCCAAGAAAGCCAATAAAATCATTGCGTCACGCGGCGAAACTGTACCCGCAGCCAGTGGTCGACTCTTAGACTTCAGCGGATGCTGTCGATCACGTTCTACATCATGCATATCATTAACAATGTAAACCGCAGAAGATGTCAGGCAAAATAATAACGTTGCCCACAACGCTTTAATCACCTCTACACCATCCAAAAATAGTCCTGAAAACAATAACGGTGCTAAAACAAATGCATTTTTCACCCACTGACGTGGACGCATCAAGCGGATTAAGGGAGCGAGTTTTGATAGCAAAGCATGAGGTGGCACTATATTATTCACAACCAGTTCTACCTTTTGGATAAGCATTCATGACGTTAGCCCTTACCTACGCACTGTTCGCGTTGGTTGCCATCATAGCAAATATTGGCACACAAGCAGTCATCATGTATCTTTATAGCGGGAGCTTTCAGCTTGAGTTTTCCGTATTAGGTGGCACAGCCATTGGCTTGATTATAAAATACATACTCGACAAACAGTACATCTTTCATTTTAAAACCAAAAACTTAGCACACAATAACAAAACATTTTTACTTTATACCTTCACGGGTATTTTCACGACGCTGATTTTCTGGGGATTTGAATTCGGCTTTCACTACCTGTTTCAGAATGATTTGCTACGGTATGTGGGCGGTATTATTGGCTTACTTATTGGTTATATCATCAAATATAGGCTAGACAAAAAACATGTCTTTATCTAAGCAAACGAGACAGTCAACCGCAATGTTAACTAGGTTATCCGGTTGGGGGCGTTATCCACAGTATCAAAGTAATATTTTCACACCTATTTCCCTCACAACGTGCCAATCACACCTCGCCACGCACACCATGCCACTAATTGCTCACGGCATGGGGCGTAGTTATGGGGATAGCGCGTTAGCCGAATACGTCATCAACACCCAAGAACTCGACTGCCTGCTAGACTTTGACACACATAGCGGTCAGCTAACCTGCCATGCGGGCGTGAGCCTAGCAGCATTGCTGGCGGTGTTTGTTCCCAAAGGCTGGTTCTTACCCGTAACGCCGGGTACACAATTCGTCAGTATCGGCGGTGCAATTGCCAGTGATGTTCACGGTAAAAATCATCATCAACATGGCTGTTTTAGTGAATACATCGTAAGCCTTGAATTATTGTTGGGTGATGGCAGTCGCCTACGCTGCTCGCGCAGCGAACATCCCGAATTGTTTCATGCCACGTGTGGTGGCATGGGATTAACTGGGCTAATTATAAACGCAACGTTGCAATTAACGGCGATTCACAGCGCCTATATTAACCAAATCACCTATAAAGCTGCCAATCTTGAAGAAGTGCTAGCACTTTTTGCCGAACATCACGCAGCAACTTACTCGGTTGCTTGGATTGATTGCCTCGCCAATAATGAGGCGTTAGGTCGCTCGCTGTTAATGCTAGGAGAACATGCACCGGAAGGAGAACTGCATACCAGACACCGCAGCAAGCTTAGTATTCCTATGGAGATGCCCAAGCAATTGCTTAATCACTATTCAATTCGAGCGTTTAATACATTTTACTACCAACGTATTCGCCAACAACAAAGCACACAATGTATTCATTATGAACCTTTCTTTTATCCATTAGATGGTATTCTTCACTGGAATCGGTTGTATGGGCGCAATGGCTTCATCCAATACCAGTTTGTCATTCCCCAAGCGGCGGGCATGGAAGGCTTACGCACTATCCTAAAACGTATTGCCCGTTCAGGTCGTGGCTCTTTCCTTGCTGTACTCAAAGCATTTGGAAAAGCCAATGCCAATTTGCTCTCGTTTCCTATCGAAGGATACACCTTGGCATTGGATTTTAAATTAGCCCCCGGTTTACTGGAACTATTGCATGAATTGGATGCAATGGTATTGGATTTTGGCGGACGGCTCTATTTAGCGAAGGATGCTCGTATGCATGAAACCACCTTCAAACGCAGTTACCCCCAGTGGGAAAGGTTTCAAGCAGTGCGTGAACAATATGGCGCTATCGGACATTTCGCATCCCTGCAATCACAACGTCTAGGACTAAACTAATGCAAAAAATCCTTATTATTGGGGCAACATCTGCCATTGCCAAAGCGACTGCACGTTGCTTTGCTGAGCGTGGCGACCAGCTCTATTTGTTAGCACGGGATCAAGAACGATTGAGTGATTTAGCTAACGATCTGCGCATACGGGGCGCAAATACAGTCGCTTATGCCAAGTTTGATACAGCGGCGATTGAGCAATACCCAAGCCTATTGGATAAAGCCATTGCTGAACTCGATGGTTTGGATGTGGTATTAATTGCACACGGCACACTCAGTGATCAAACTGCTTGCGAACGTAGTATTGAGCTAACACTGCAAGAATTAAATACTAATGCTATCAGTGTTATTGGCTTACTCACGCTACTAGCCAATTATTTTGAGCAACGCAAGCAAGGTTGTATTGCGGTGATCAGTTCAGTGGCGGGTGACAGGGGGCGTCAATCCAATTACATTTACGGAACTGCCAAAGGTGCAATTACCATTTTTATGCAAGGTTTACGTAACCGCCTAGCTAAAAGTAATATACAAGTACTGACAATCAAACCCGGTTTCGTGAATACACCGATGACCGCTGCTTTTAAGAAGGGAGCGTTATGGGCGGAACCTGAAGCAATTGCGACAGGTATTGTGACAGCTATTAGCAAACAGAAAGACATTGTTTATCTGCCTTTTTGGTGGCGCTATATAATGCTGATTATTCGCACTATTCCCGAACATATTTTTAAACGTTTATCGCTATGAAGCATAACCCACCTAATTTGGCTCTCCAAATCTGACAGTTAGAGAATTAGCGCGAATCCCATCCCGGCAAATGTTTCGCTATGTTTTCAGCAAACACGTACATTCTGTAATCGCCGAATGCAAGCTCACGAGTAGGCTTCACAGCATACGACGCTAGATGTCCCCAATCAATTGCGGTAGCTTCTTGCTGTGAGAGGAGCAGAAAGGTTTCACCTTGCCAAGCACTAGGGCGAAACCAACGCTTAGACGACAAAAGATGCATTGGCTTAGGAATACCCTCATCAATAAGAATTTGTCTGACTAGCACATTTTCATTACTTAAAACGCTAATCACCCCCGCATTCCAGTATGTACCGTAGCCATACTTTAAATTCTGCTCTGCCAGAAACTCGATCAATGCAGTGTGTTGACTAGTGTATTGTTTAGATGTATTCCAATTAGTATTTGAATATGGATCTGATGCAACATATGTCGGATAGGCACTAGTCGCAAATATCACCGATATAAAGGCAACAGAAACAGTAAACAAGTCTGGTTTTTTTAAGTTAAACGGTTGTACGAGTACAATAACCATCACTAAAACAAGAGAAGGCACAAGATAGCGCGAACTCTGAATGCTATCATTCATATCCGGCACGGTAGTTGTCACTTGAAAGAAAAAAGCCCCCAAAAATGCAATTAGGGTAAATAGTCCTAAAAAAGCCAACCCGTTTTTTTGCTGCAATGCTCGAAAAATCGCAATCGGTATTAACCCCAACAAAACCAACGCAGCGATTAGGCGAATCGCCTCATAAAAACCTGTAGCGCTAACCACGGGAGTACCAGCCATTGGTAATCCACCAAATATGGCAAAATACCCCCGTAAAGCCAATGCGAAATTTCTAAGCATCAAATCATAGGAGAGCCAATGCGCATTTCCTGCTCCCGACACATTATTGACACCAGATAGTGTCTGTAAATGTATCAACGTGCCAATGACAATGCCTGTAAAAACAATACTCATTAGAAGCCTAACACCAGATTGCTGGTAATCTGTATTTGAATCACGCCCCCTGAGCCAAAATATCAAAGCCGCCACCAGCAGTGGAATGCCATACGAAACCAATCCACGCTGCGGATTTGACCAAAAAGCAAGCGAGATAACCACAAACAGCGCCACACCCCATAGCCATTTTCTGCCTTGAGGTGCTTCGATAAATCGCCAAGAAAAGTACACACAATAACAAGAAAAATACACGATCGTGCCGTAAGCAACTTGACCAAATAAGTTTTCTGCCATAAGCCCAGAAATGCCTGCCGTGACTATTGCAACGACTAACAATCGATGCGCCATGCTGAGAGCCATTATGCTCGTCAACAACCATATACCGGACAGAATCAACATCGACGACACTAATCCAGATAGAGCATGTGCCGTATACCCTGCTGGCAGAAAGGTCAACAAGGGAATAACAAAAGTGTGACCAAATAAAACAAACAGGTCTTTATTGACGTAATTCCAATCGCTCGGAAAATAATCCCCCACCAAAATAATTTCCCTAGCGAGAAGCACCTTGATAGCACTATCAGAATGAAAGTATGCCTGATAACCTACAAATAAATACCAGCAAAGAAAGCCAATATTAATCAGCAGCAGCACCAGCGCAGCAGATGTTAGCATTTTCCTATGCATGACTACACATTTCCGACTACAAACGCCTTTAACTGCGCGGCACTTTCAGCCCACGTCAACCACGAAATACCCGCAGATTGTGGGGCAGAATCGGCTTGCCACAAGGTTAACCATTGCTGGATTGCATCCGCTAACGCCTGCGGCTCTTTACCCTGAAAATAAAAGGCATGTTCACCCGCAATTTCACGAAATACCGGTAAGTCCCGCGCAATAATCGGTAAACCATGCTGTGCCGCTTCAATCAAGGGCAAGCCAAACCCTTCCCCTTCCGCTGCTGCCAGTAATACTGTGCAATGTTCATAGAGTTTCAGTAGCATTTCATCACTGATACCCGCAAACCAGAACAAACGTTTACCTAATTCGGGATGAGATTTGATTTTTGCCTGTAATGCCCCTGTTTTCCAACCTGCTTGACCCACAATCACTAGCGTTATCTCAACATCTTTACGCCATAATTGCTCAAAAGCTGACAATGTTTGCTGATAGCCCTTTCGAGATTCCACCGTACTCACCATTAATACTGCTCTGGTATTCTTCAGTATATTGAGAATCTCCACATAATTAGCGGGCAAACCAACTGAAGGAAGGCTGTGGTTTATATCTGCACCCATATGGAAATGCCCAATATGCACTTTATCAGAACGGTTCAGTACCTGACCATCACACCAGGTTTTTAATTCATCTGCCACAGTAGCTGAAATGCATAACAAACCATTGGCAATCTTGGTGACACTTCTCAACCAATTATTATAATGAAACACCACATCATTATTAAAATGTTCTGGCATCGATACTGGCAGCATGTCATACACCACCCAATAAATCTTTACTCCACGCACTCGCTGTAAAGATAACACCGGCTCCATTAATGGTAAGTTATGTAACACAAGATCCAAGCCTAAAAAAACATCGCCCGATTTAAACGCAACAGCTTCATCCATTAATGGGATATTTTTTAATCCGAGAAGATGCCCAGTTAGATTTCGCGCATAAGAATACGCTTTACCCTGCGCATAAACAGGCTCAACACGATAACCCGATGGCGGGTTAAGTAAAAGTTCTCTAAGAATTGCTTTGGTCACTCGATGTACACCAGAACCAAAATCTTTCCACTGCAAGGATGAGACATCTACCAACAGACTCTTTTGATCGTCTGAAAATTGCCGATTAAGAATAAATTCTGTCGCTGCTGCCATATCTTGATCATTTAGTGGCGCAACAGCAGGTACAGTCTCAACTGCCTCGATGACTGGATCACCACAGGAATCTACCACCTGAGTAGATTCCAATAATGATTGACGCTGCTCCTCATTCAGCAACACCAATAAACGCTTCATCAATACAGAGCCAGTATCTTGCCCTGAATTAGAAACATCTACCCCAGAAATACCCAGCAAATCGTCGGCGAGTGGTCTAATACTGTTAAGCCACTGCTGGTATTGGGACACCATTTCACTATCAAAACATTCAGGCAATGCCTCATATACTACCCAATATAATTTTATTCCACGGACGCGTTGAAGCTGTAAAACATCTGTCATCTGCGGCATCGAATGGAGAGCAGAATCTAATCCCAGAAAAATATCGCCTCGTTTGAATTCTACCGCTTCATCGGGTAATGACAGATCGTCAAATCCTAATAACTGACAAGTAAACCTTCGTGCGTAACGGTATTGCCCCACATCCGCGTAAATAGGTTCGACACGATAACCAGCAGGTGGATTCAACAGCATCTCAGATAGAATCGCTTGTGTTGATGGGT
Source organism: Thiothrix winogradskyi (assembly GCF_021650935.1). NCBI lineage: Bacteria > Pseudomonadati > Pseudomonadota > Gammaproteobacteria > Thiotrichales > Thiotrichaceae > Thiothrix > Thiothrix winogradskyi. Next base: position 4,208,358 of record NZ_CP091244.1, read on the forward strand.
TTACGTGCGTTTTAGAATCACGTTTCACCCCATTCGACACATCCACAAACCATGTTTTCTGCCCTTGGGTAAATTGACGATTGGCAACGATACTGTTCGCTAGCTGAATGAAATCCTGATCAGAGAGTGATGGATTCAAACAAATATTTTGAATATCCTGCACCAAATGGTCTTCCTGAAGGCGCGGATCAGTCAGATAAAAACGCTCAAGGGCATCACGATACATAACACCCACGCTAGTAGGCGCGTGATGCTGCTGCAAATAAGCTCGACCTGCTTCAGCAAACGTTCGCCGTACTGTCTCATCCCCAAACATCAACTCCAGCGCTGCCCCCAACTCATCGTCAGCGAAGTCGGCGGTTAATTTTATTGCCAATCCATCGGGGATTTCCGTCGCCGAACCGTAGGCATTGAAAATGGTGGGTAAACCACTTGCCAAGCAATCCAAAATAGCCGCAGAGGTTTCTCCGCGTGTATCAGTACGCAATTGTACCGCCACATCCGCTGCTGCCAGCCAGTTGTCGTAATCTTCCTGCGCGGCAAAGCCGGTAATCTGAATCCGCTCTTTGGCATGAGCTGAACGAATAATTTGCTGAATCGCCGGGGCATATTCCTTGCCACCCAACTCACCAACAAACACCAGTTTACAGCGAGAATCATGAGATAACGGGCTTGCCAACCATGCATTCAGCAGCCGTTGGTTCTGCTTACTAGGGGCTAACATCCCAAACGAACAGATAATCATGTCATCAGCACTGACACCCAGTTGACGACGAGCTTCCGCACGACTGTTATGCCGTTTAGGGGCACGCACCAGCGGGATCACCTGCCAGTGCTCCGGGTAATCTTCCCCATACCATTGCTGCGCTAATTGTTTGGGAAAATGCGAGTGAACCACGACTCCACGTGCACTCTCCAAAACCCGTAGGTTGGCTGGATAAGTATTCATCACGCAATCATAATCAGCATTCACCAACAGGTGCAGTGCAGCGTAACCGTGTGACGCATACAATGCCCGCATCAAGGTACCTGCCTTGTACCCCGTCACATCCATGTGACCTTTGACATTGACCAGATAAAAATCATGCAGGGTAATCACCCCTGGAAATGCCTGTAACAACTCAAACATGTGCTGGTGAAATGCACTATTGCCCACCTGATACAAACACCGCTCATATCGCCGATGATTTTCCTTAAACCACGCCACCGAACGTACCGGAAAATTCGCCTGAATCCACGCATCTTCGATCACCGGCTGATCCGTGACCACTTCAATCTCGTAATAACGCGCTAACTCTGGCAACAACATGGCACTATACGCTGCAATCCCCGTCTTTTCCGGTGGCAGCGGGGAGATGAATGCCAAACGCGGGCGTTTAGCCGCAACAGCCACAGGGACAAGCACCCTGGCTGCGGCTTGTTGCTGCGCATGGTGCGCCTCAAACGCATCCAATGCTGTGCGAGCAGACTTATCCCACGAAAACTTTTGCGCTTGCGCCAAACCGTGTTCACGCAAAGCATTGTAAAAGCCCTGATCCTGCAACGCTTGCGCCATCTTAGCGGTAATGGATGCCGTATTGTGCGGGTCAAACAAAGCATCAGCGCACCCCATAATCTCTGGAATGCTGGAACAGTTAGACCCAATGGCAGGCAAACCGCACGCCATCGCTTCCAATACAGGTAATCCGAAACCTTCACGTTTGGAGGGGAACACAAACAGCTTCGCCATATTGTACAGCGCAATCAGATCTTCATCCGGCACAAACCCGGTAAACACCACATCAGCACCTTGCAACCCGTGCTGCTGCGCCAATACCTGAAATTGTTGCCGATCTCGCTCATTGACTTTACAAACCACCACCAATTGATACTGCTGACGCAATGCCAATGGTAACTTAGCAAAAGCTTCCACCAACCCTTCAATATTTTTGCGGTGATCAATTCCCCCCGTATACATAACGAAGGGTTTGCTTAAACCGTAACGCTGGCTGATCGCTTGACGCTGTTCTGGCTTTAAATCCAACACCTGAAAATCAGCCGTCATCGCCCCCGACAAGTTGATCACCTTATATTCTTCGATCCCCAGAAACTCAAACGCTTCCTGCCGGGAATGCTCAGAAATGGAGAGCAACAACGCCGCATTGCGCAGCGATTGCAGCTTACGGTAATACCAATGCTGCGTTGCTTCGTTAGCCAAATAAATATTGGCATACGCCAGTGGGATCAAATCATACAGCGTCACCGCCGAACGACTGGCAATTTCCCCACTATGCACCGATGCCACTGCATCATCCCCAAGCCCCTCGAACAAGCTGGAAACGTGAATAATGTCGGGGCGCAGGCTGGCTAAAAAATCTTCTCGCACTCGTTCTGCTGCCCGAATGCGCCAAGCATTTTCAGGCAGACATTCCGCGAGTCTACTTGGCACACTAAACACATGAATATGTTCTGCTGGGATATAAGCCGAAAATTCCGCTTTGACATCCGCCAAGGTATTGGCGAAATTCGCATTCAGAGCGAGATGGATCTCATGTGTCCCCGTCTGTTTCACCATCGCCTGCGCCAAGGCAAACGAATAGCGTCCAATCCCACGCTCACGACTTCCTGTTGATTGACAAGCCTGTAAATCTAAAATAATCCGCATAATATTCCGCCGCTATCTAACCTTAGCCATTGCAGGCTTTAGGTGTTGCTTTTCATCTTGGTATAGAGGGTATTCGCCGCACTCCCGATTTGGGAAGGGCTTAACGTTTGCCTATCCGGCACATGGTGGGAGCGCAACAGCATCCGTGCCAATCGCTTGTGTATGCTTGGAAAACGCTGAATCAGTTTTTTAACAAAGTGTGCAAATAGGGGATTGGTATCAGCAAAATATTTTGTTTTGCGCACCAGTTTTTTCAATAGACGTACAGCTAATCCTTTCAACTGATAGGTGGTACGACGCAGACGGCTTTCCGGTTTCAGACTAATCCAAGCACTGCCGCCCTTAACAACTTTACGCAACAATGGCTTGCCATGATCGGCCAGCAAACGTAAAGGCTTGGTGATACGCCATGCAGTTCCAGCATACACGCCCATCAGCTCTTGCTGTATCGACGTTTTCTCACGTACAAGCGCAATATGTTGTTGCTGCATCTGCTCATGCTGCTGGTGCAAGTGCTGATACGCTAGTGCTTGTTGCTGTGTTTCTTGCTGTGCTTGTTGTACATCATGAGCCAACCGTTCCTGCAAATGCGCAATCATGTCACGGAGAATGACTTCACGGTATGGCATGAAATCATCCAGTACATTGGGAGGTGCGATGAACACCTCGCGCAAATGTCCGACTTCCTGCGCTACATAAAAGCGATTCAGCCCATCAAAATACACAAAATCATAACGTTTGCCAGTAATCAGCATCTCCCACTCCGCATAACGGACTTCAGTGGAATTCGGCAACGTGGCTTCGACCAGAATGATTTGCGGGCGGTAACGCTCAAGATCGATGCTTCTAATAACTGCTGTCTCCACGCCTTCCACATCAATTTTCAGGAAATGGATAGTATTAGGCGCGTATTGCTTGCATACAGCATCCAACGTAACAGCCGGAACACTACATTCCGACAGTTTGAATCCCTCCTGCCGATGACGTTCTGCAATCTCAGGATCAGCCGTCGCCAGACCAGTATCTGGCACGTCATACAGAATCAGCGAATCAGCCGTATCGGAAATAGCAACATTCAAGTTGATGTCAGCTACCCTAGATTCAGCCAACATAGCGAACCACTGCGCCACAGGCTCGATATTGATACCACGCCAGCCACGTTCGTAAAATAAGTAAGTGACCGAATCCGCTACCGGCGCATTCGCTCCCACATCAATAAAAAAGCCCTTATCCACAGCATGGAAAGCACGCCATAACATCACATCTTCATAATTCTGGGCATACGACACAAATTTCATGCGCGTTGAATCTCCAATCCTGGCAACATCCAGTTACACCCCTCAAAATAAGCATGGTTCATATTCGCCACCTCGAATACCAGCGCCAAATCACGCCATTCGTAATTGTTAACTAGGTGGGTATCGGTACTCACCAAAGCAGTGGAAATCGAATAGCTCCCATTCCCCAAATTCGCCGAGAAGCGAAAGGAATAAGTGATCAATTCCCCAACCTCTACGTTATCCAACGGGCATTGCAACGCATCGGTATTTATCCCAAAAATAGGGCATCCGAGCCGATCTCTAATCATATAACCCAATATCAAACGAGGAATGGGTGCATGAACCTGCACCACAATCCGCAACTCAACCGCTGCACCAACGGACACGATCTCAAGCGGCTTACCGGCTGAATCGGTTAGCGTGATCTCAACCACTCTCGCTTCGCCTGTTCCCGACACTGTACGAGTTTTTCCCATATCGGTCTGTTCTTGGCGAATCGTTCCTTGCCCCTCTTTCTCACCGATCATGGCGTTATAAAAATCCACCACATCGTTCGGTTCACCTTGCTTCAGTAACCTACCCTTTTCCAGCAAGACAGCGCGGTCACATACCGAACGCACCAAGTTATGGTCATGTGTCACCAACAATAACGTCGTGCCTTGTTGCTGAAATTCACGGATACGGTTGAAACTCTTATGCTGAAAATACGCATCGCCCACCGACAATGCCTCATCCACGATCAAAATATCGGGGCGAAACGCTGTTGCCACCGCAAACGCCACACGCATCTGCATCCCGCTCGAATAAGTGCGCACAGGTTCATTGAAATACGCACCGATTTCCGCAAATGCCTCGATCTCCGCCATCTGCGCCAGTACCATTTCATGGGAAAAGCCCATCAGCCCCGCTGTGTGCAAAACATTGTCCCGCCCGCTTAACTCTGGGCTAAACCCCATCCCCAATTCCAAAATCGCCGAGACTCGCCCATTCACCCAGACATTGCCAGTAGTTGGAAACTGTGTGCCCGTGATCAACTTGAGCAGAGTACTTTTACCCGCGCCATTCTGCCCGACAATCCCCACAGCTTCACCTTGACGAACACTGAAACTGACATCTTGCAGCACCCACTGTTCTGACGACGGTGGGATGTGACCACCAAACCAGTTAAACACCCGCTGCCATTCCGAAGCGTAATGCCGATAAGCCTTACCGACCTGCTGCACATCTAACACGTTCATAGCATGTCCACCATTTCCGGGCTGGCCTTGCGGAACAGGATTATCGCCATCAATGACAACAACACTGCCAACACCCCGATCACGATAACTCCCCCCAGAGCGGGAGGCTGATTAAATACCAACACTTGATGGTAAGCCTCGACCACCGAATACATAGGATTCAGCACCAACCATTGGCGGTAGTTTTCCGGGATAATGCTCGACATATACACAATTGGGGTAAACCAAAACAAAAATTGCAACACAATTGGCACTACCTGCCCAATGTCACGCATAAACACATTCAGCACACCGAGAATCAGCCCTAAGCCTAACCCAAACCCCAATGTCACCAATATCAACAGCGGCAACCACAAAATTTGCACACCGGGGACATGCCCTAACAGCAAAAAAATAAAAAGAATAGCCAATAATAACAAAATGTTATTTAACAATGCCCCCCCTGCTACGATGATCGGCAAACTAATTCGTGGAAAAGAAATCTTTTTCAGTAAGTTACCATGATCAATAAACAACGTAAGGGAACGCTGTATCACCTCAGCAAATAGATTCCAAGCCAACGTACCTGCCAGCAGGTAAATCGCATACGCATACGGATTGTCGATCCCCGGCAGTTTGCTAGCCAACACATGCGAGAGAATAAAAGCAAAAATCGCCACCTGCATCAACGGCTGAAGAATGCCCCACAAACCGCCCAAGCTGCTACGGATAAAACGCACCCGAAACTCATTGAGGATGGACGAAATAATAAAATGCTGGAAACCCCACGCTGCCAGCAACATACCTTTCATATCGACTCTCCGCTCAACATCCAATCCAACGTGGACTCGAACGGATACGGCTTAATGCCCACCCACGCATCCAACTTGGCGTGATTACCGACCTGTAACAGGCATTCTTTACGGATCAAATCAACCTTCTGATTAAGCTGAATCTCATGCCCAGTTTTTTGCTGCAAATAATCCAAAATGTAGCGAATCGTCACCGCCCGACCGGAACACAGATTCACAACGCCTTCGTATTCACTGTCTAACAACGCACGATAGACTTGAGCCACCCAACGCACGTCAGAAAAATCTCGCGCCACATCAATATTCCCCAGCTCAATGGCTGGCAAACGCTGTTTAAAATGGCTGACTAACTTTGGCACGAGGAAACGCCCCGCCTGACCATAGCCGGTGTAATTAAACGGACGGGTAATAATGATCGACAAATCATCTCGATAGTTTTCAGCAACACACTCCATCGCGTACTTGCTAACGGCGTAGTGACTGCGCGGTGCGACTGGAAAGTCTTCATCCAGCGGCTCACCATTGCCAAAACCGTACACATGCGAGGTACTCACTAAAATCACTTTCTGCAAATTCTCACGAATCTCCATGCAGGCTTTCAGCAAGTTTTCACTGCCAATCAAATGGACTTGATAAATGTTGATGTCTTTGCCATCCAACGTAAAGCTTATACCCGCCAGATGCACCACATGAGTAGGATTGACACTTGTGACTTCAGCCGTCAGCGCATCCAAATCGCGGATATCTGCTTGTAATCCGTAGACCTCATGCCCCAGTTGCCGCAGCAGTTCAACCAAATAATGCCCAGTAAAACCTTGCGCACCAGTGACCAACACCCGTTTTATCATTTAACAATACCTAGCGGTTATATTTTAGCGGATTGTTTCGCAGCAATCCAAAAAGTGACTGGCAGATACCTGCCAACTAAATTGATTTGCTCGTGCCACACCTAATGCCTTCAAAGCAAGCCGTAGGTCATCATCAAGCAGTAAAGTGCGCAAGCTATCAGCAATATCATCAACACTCAAGGGGTTAACTAATATCGCAGCCCCCCCCGCCACCTCTGGCAGTGAACTGCTATTCGAAGTCAACACTGGCACGCCGTTTGTCATTGCTTCCAACACCGGCATCCCGAAACCTTCAAACAAGGATACATAAGCAAACACACCAGCGGCTTGATACAGCCCTGTCATGTCGGCATCCGGCACATAACCTATCCAACGCACATGACTTTCCTGTGCTAAGGTCGCTGCCAAGGTTTGCGTTAGCCAGCCTGAATCTCCCACTAATAACAGTGGCCATGCTGCTTGTAGTGCAGGCTCTAATTGTTTATATGCCTCAAGCAAACGGGCGACATTCTTGCGTGGCTCTAACGTACCCACGGAAAGAATAAATTGAGGCGGCAATGCATACCTTTCACGTACACCTTCTCGCACGACGCTATCAGCGGCAGCAGGTGAGACCACGAAAACAGGCGGTAGTTTTACTGTTTTACCCAATGTGGCGTATAAATCCTCACGGGTTGCTTCGGATATCACCGCTACCGCGCTGGCACGCACCATCACACCGGGCAGATGTGCTTTTAAAAACTTGACCCGATCGGCTGGATGAAACTCAGGGTAATGCAGATGGGAAAAATCATAGACAGTGACGATACTTTTTAAACCGTGCAATCGTGGCAAGGTGTAATTCCCGCCCCAGAATACATAATCGTGGTAACGCGCCCATTCCAGCTTGAGGCGTAGGGCTTGGACTGCACCACGGATTTGGCGCAAGTAAGGGATGTGGCGTAGCAAAAAAACCCCTCCTAACCTCCCCTTATCAGGGGAGGGACAAGAGGTGGCGTTGGAAAACAGCAAACTCATTAGCTCGTCACGCTGATAAAAACGCCAGCCACTGACGCCGACAACATCCTCTACTCGCGCATCATTCAACAATTCCCGCAACAAGTAAAAAATGTAATTCCCTACCCCCGTTCGGCGGCGCAGCAACGGCTGTATATCCACCAGCAATTTGATTCCCATACCGTCCTACTGCGTATACTTCTGCATCGCCGCAGGCACGTAATTTTCCAACGGCAAACTGCCCCGATTCAGCCCCAGCTTGGTCATTTGCAGGTTCTGAATGCGCTTATCCACAAACGATAATGACTGTCGCCGCATTAAAAACGTGTACGGCTGATCGTCCACCATAATCCGCTCGGCTTGTTGCCACAACGGCATCCGCTCCGCCTCATTGACGGTTGCGCGTGCTTGATCAATCAGCTTATCCAGCTCAGGATTTTTATAGCTAATGCTGTTATCGCCATCGGTTTTCGCTTGGGTACTGTGGAACATCTGAAAAATGTCGGTTTCAATCCCACTCGTCCAGCCCAAGGTGATCGCGTCGAAATCTTTTTTGTTCAACGCTTCCAACATCACCGGCCATTCTTGTGGGAATGGCTCTAATTTCACCCCTGCTCGCGCATACAAATCCTTCAGCAACAACACCATGCGCTTGGTGTCTTCATTCGCTTCAAAGTAAGTCAGCTTGAATTCAAACGGCTTACCCGCCTGATCCTCCAGCAAACCATCGCCATTGCGGTCTTCATAACCCACTTCCTTCAGCAGTGCCTGCGCTTTTTCCAGATTGAATTCCCACGGCTGCAAGCTGGTGTTGTGCTGCTTACTGGTATTGCTGAACGGGCTAACCGCTGGCTCGGCGTAACCGAGGAAAATATCCTGAATCACCCGCGACACATCGGTCAAATGCGACATGGCTTGGCGCACCCGTTTATCCGCAAAGCGCGTGGGCTTACCGCCGCGCTCCTGATTCCAGCCAATGTAGCTGTATCCTGCCACTGGCGGCATGTATTCAAAGTTATGGCTCTTATCCATAATTTGCGCGTCATTTTTCAAACTGGCGTATTCATTCGGGCGAGCGCTATACGCATCAATTTGCCCATTGCGGTAGGTAGTCAAACGCGCACTGTCATTCTGAATGATTTTCCATAACACACGGTTAAACGGCGGCTGCACATCGCCCCAATAACGTTCGTTACGCACCAACTCCACACTCCCCGCATCCGGTCGCCAGCCCTTCGGGTCGCTCATGCGATAAGGGCCACTGCCCAGTAATAAACCTTTGGATTCATTGAACTCTTGCGGCTTTTGCAAATACGGCTCGTAAAAATGCTTCGGCAAAATGCTCAAGCCGCCCGCCAAATCAAACGCCTCGAAGTATGGCTCTTTGTAAACAAACACCACTTCGTATTTGCCATTCGTTTTGACTTCTTTGATTTTATCGAGGTAAGCGCGTTGACGCGGCGCTTGAATCGCCTCGGTCATAATAAATTGGAAGCTGAACACCAGATCGTCCGCCGTCAGCGGCACACCATCGGAAAATGTCACGTCATCGCGCATCTGAAAGGTAATCGTTAAACCGTCGGGGCTAACTTGCCAGCTTTTTGCGATCAAACCCTCCCATGCCAGTGTATCGGGATTGCGCGTCACCAAACTTTCCAGCACGTAACCTTGCACTTCCGACGCATACGCATCGCCGGAAACCAGCGGTGTCAACGTTTTAAGGTTAGTGCCAAACGCCTCCACCGACCAATCGCCTTGCGCATAATCCGGCTGTTGTGTCATGGCGTGAGCGCGTTGGAAAGCGGGGGAAATGCCGGATGCCTCACCCGCTGCGGCACTTTGTTGACGCACCGCGCCACTGGCTAAAGCTGCCCGCAATTCACGAATGTCTTTCGCTTGTTCCGTCATGGTGGCTTGCACGTCGCCCAATTTTAGCCATTGCCGATCAATCTGGTACATGGTCAACAGCATCAACACGATGACCAGGGTGATCAGCACATACAACAAGCCGTTGGTGGCACTCGATCGTTTTTGCATACGCTTGTTCATTTACTGCATAATTCAGGGGATTACAGCATAACATTAACGCAACAGGAGTTCACATGGGTTTTCTGACCGGCAAACGCGCATTGATTACCGGGGTCGCCAGCGACCGTTCCATCGCCTATGGCATTGCACAAGCCATGCACCGCGAAGGCGCGGAACTGGCGTTCACTTACCAAAACGATAAATTGAAAGGTCGCGTGGAAAAATTCGCGGCGCAATTCGGTTCCAGCATCGTGATTCCCTGCGAAGTGGCGGAAGATGCCAGCATTGAAGCCGCCTTCCAACAATTGGCTACCCATTGGGATGGCTTGGATATTGTGGTGCATTCCATCGCATTCGCTCCAAAAGAGCAGTTATCGGGCAGTATCGTGGATAACACTACCCGCGAAGGTTCAACCATTGCTCACGACATTAGTGCTTACAGCTTTTTAGCACTGGCACGTTACGCGAAGCCGATGATGGCGGGGCGCAATGGATCAATGTTAGCACTCAGCTATCTGGGTGCTGTCGCCGCTATCCCCAACTACAACGTGATGGGCATGGCGAAAGCGAGTCTGGAAGCGGGTGTGCGTTTCATGGCAGCCGATTTGGGGCCGCAAGGGATTCGCGTGAATGCGATTTCCGCAGGGCCTATCCGCACACTGGCAGCATCTGGTATCGCCGGTTTCCGCAAGATGTTGGATCATTTCGAGAAATACGCACCACTGCGCCGTAATGTGACCATTGAGGAAGTGGGCAATGCGGCGGCATTCCTGTGTTCTGATCTAGCGTCAGGGATTACGGGTGAAATCACCTATGTGGATGGCGGTTGGAATATCCTCGGCATGTCAGGGTTAGGCGAGGAATAATGACGGCGGGAAACACTTGAACCAAATGCTTTACTTATTCGACAGATAATCTATATTTTTGTCTACTATTGGTAAATTTGGAGTGTTCCCCATGCGTTTAACACCCTATCGCGGCTTATTGCGACATATTTATGTGTTATTGATAAGCAGCTTACTCATCAGCGCGTGTGGTGGTGGGAGTAATTCCACCACAGCGGGACAAGCTAACCTCTCTGATAATGCGAGTGACCAAACCCCAATAATTACGCCCGTTCCCGCCCCCATCCCCCCACGCATTACCAACGCACGCGGTGCGTTGCTAAACGATGGTGAGTTACGTAAAACCAACAGCATTACCGACAGCACACAAGCCATCCGTGAAGCAGCGGATAGAACGCCTGACGTCATCCCGCTGTACGCTGTCAAACAATACCGCCTGACTTACCTGACACCGGATAAAGCAGGCAATCTCATTACCGCATCAGGCATTGTTGCCGTCCCCCAAAAACCAGCGGGCGTAAAAAGCCCGTTGCTCAGTTTTCAACACGGTACAATTTTTTACGACCGTGATGCACCCAGTAATGACACGGATGCGAAATCCCCCGTGAATATTTTAGCGTCACTGGGTTATGTCGTGGTCGCGGCGGATTACGTCGGCTATGGCGCATCCTTAGGCAAGCCGCACCCGTATTTGCAACGTGAACCGTCAGCGAATGCCGTCATCGACTTTATTACGGCATCTCGGCAATGGCTGGCAGAACAACGACTCCCCCTGAATGACCAACTGTTTCTCACCGGGTATTCCGAAGGCGGTTACGTCACCCTCGCTACACAACAAGCACTGGAAGCAGCGGGTGTGCCGATTACTGCCAGTGTTGCTGGCGCTGGCCCGTATGACTTGCGCTATACACTCGACACGTTGCTGAATACCAGAGCCGTGTTAGCGGCACTTGGTGACGTATTGGGTGATAAATTAGGCTTAAGCCGCCCGGCACTGGCGGCACGTACCGAAAGCCGGATCGATGAATTGCGCGTCGACACCTTGATGTACTTCCTGATCCCACGCGATAGCGAAGCGAAATTCGACAAACAATTCCTACTCGAATGGATGGCAGATGATTATGCCGCACTCGCCCGCAACAGCGTTCATGACTGGCAAATTAAAACACCCACCCGTCTCACTCACGGGCGTGAGGATGAAGCTGTGCCCTTTGGTAATTCGCCACGTGCGCTGGATACCACGCGGGTACGCGGCACTCAAGACATCGACCTACTCGAATGCCTTGCCTCACCTTCCAATCACAGCGGCTGCATCAAACCGTATGCGTTGGAGATGACAAACTACTTCCGTACCTTTGCACGGGACTTGTAGAAAGGCATTTATCTTAGGAGGGAACTAGCGCATAATGCCCGGTTTCCTCCTCACTCTGAAGCCCCATGTCCCCAGAAACAAATACACTTCCCACGTTCGCCGAATTCGGTCTTGCTGCCCCCGTGCTACAAGCCGTCCTAGACCTCGGCTATGAAACCCCGTCAGCCATTCAAGCTGAAACCATCCCTTACCTGCTGGAAGGCCGCGATGTCCTCGGACAAGCGCAAACCGGCACCGGTAAAACTGCTGCATTCGCCCTACCCCTGCTCTCACGATTGGACATGAGCAAGACCGGGCCACAAATTCTCGTCCTCGCGCCGACCCGCGAACTGGCGATTCAAGTTGCCGAAGCGTTTCAGAAATACGCGGGTAAACTCCCCGGTTTCCACGTCATGCCGATTTACGGCGGACAAGATTACCGCACGCAATTCCGCCAACTCGAACGCGGCGTACAAGTCGTGGTCGGCACACCGGGTCGCGTCATGGATCACCTGCGCCGTGGTTCACTCAAACTTGACGGCTTACAAGCACTGGTGTTGGATGAAGCCGACGAAATGTTGCGCATGGGCTTCGTCGATGACATCGAATGGATCATGGAACAAACCCCGCCAACGCGCCAAATTGCGCTGTTCTCCGCGACCATGCCACCGGCGATTCACCGCATTGCGCAAAGCTATTTGACTGACCCCGCCGAAGTCAAAATCAAGGTAAAAACCACCACCGCCGACACCATCCGTCAGCGTTATTGGTTGGTCAGCGGCTTACACAAGCTCGACGCACTGACCCGCATCCTTGAAGCAGAACCGTTTGAGGCTGTTATCCTGTTCGTGCGCACCAAAAACGAAACCGTGGAATTGGCGGACAAACTGCAAGCACGCGGTTACAACGCCATCGCCCTCAACGGTGACATTGCGCAAAACGTGCGTGAACGCACCATCGACCAGTTGAAGAAAGGCAAAATCGACATCCTCGTCGCTACCGACGTTGCCGCACGCGGCTTGGATGTGGAACGCATCAGCCACGTTATCAACTACGACATTCCGACCGACACCGAATCCTACGTCCACCGCATCGGTCGTACCGGTCGTGCGGGTCGTAGCGGCGAAGCGATTTTGTTCGTATCCCCGCGTGAACGTCATTTGCTGCGTAACATCGAACGCGCCACCCGCAAACCGATTGACCTGATGGAATTACCCTCCACTGATGTCATCAACAATATGCGGATCGCCCAGTTCAGCCAACGCATCACCGACACGCTGGCAGAAGAAGGTTTGGATTTCTTCTCGCAATTGCTGGAAGGTTACGAGCGCGAACACAATGTACCTGCGATCGAAATTGCTGCGGCTCTTGCTAAAATGCTGCAAGGCGATTCGCCCTTGCTGCTGGAAGAACGTAAAAACCACCCTGCGTTCAACCCGAATGCCGAGCGTGAACGTGATCAAGACCGTCGCCCCGGCAAGCGCAAATCCAATGCTGCCAACTCCGCCTTCAGCAGCGACGACGACACCATTCCGATGGAACGTTTCCGCATTGCAGTGGGGCGTTCGCACGGGGTCAAACCGGGCAATATCGTCGGCGCGATTGCCAATGAAGCAGGCTTAGACAGCCGCTACATCGGTTACATCGAAATCCAAGACGATTGCAGCTTGGTCGATTTGCCCGCCGGAATGCCGAAAGACATTCTGCACGAATTGCGTACTGCACGGGTTGCCGGACAAATGTTGAATATCGAGCCAGCGGGTGAAGCGGCTGCGGATTATTCCCCCAACAAACCCAGTGGTGGCGGGCAACGCCGTGACCGTGGCGGTGATGATCGTCGCCCGCCGCAACGTCGTGATGGCCCACCACCACGCCGTGACGGTGGTGCAGGTCGTGGCGGTGATCGCCCTGATCGTCGCCCCCGCAGCGAAAAAGAACGCGCCCCGTTTGCGGGTGGTGACAAGCCGCGCTTTGCCGATGAAAAACCCAAGTTCGGGGCGGATAAACCCCGTTTTGCTGATGAAAAACCTAAATTCGGCGGTGACAAACCACCCGCACGCAAACCTGCTGTCAAAAAAGCTGCGCCTAATAAAGACAAAGGTAAACCCAAGCGTCCGCCTGCGCCTTAAACCCGTGCCATGAAACGTTGCGCTTTCCTCAGCATGGCAAGTTTGGAGAAGTTCGTCTGCTACGACGAGCTTCTCTACGCTCCCCTGCAACGCTACGGCTGGCACGCTGAAACGGTGGATTGGCGTGATAACAGCATCGACTGGAACCAGTTTGATGCTGTTATTATCCGCTCTTGTTGGGATTATCAGAGTGATCCCGCACAATTTCTCACTGTCCTCGCCACCATTGAACGCTCCACTGCCAAACTCGACAATTCGCTGGAGGTGGTACGCTGGAATCTCAGCAAAACTTACCTACGCGACCTAGAAGCCAAAGGCATTCCGATTGTGCCGACCGCATGGTTTCATGGTTTGGATATAGCACCATTACTTTCCCTCTTCACTCACTGGCAAACGCCGGAAATCATTCTCAAACCTGTCATCAGCGCCTGTGCCGATGACACTTTTCGCTTAACACCAACCACCCTCACCCAACAATCTGCCACACTGATACGTCTGTTTCAGGAACGTGATTGCATGGTGCAACCGTTCATCCCCACCATCGTCACCGAGGGCGAGTATTCGCTGTTCTTTTTTGGGGATGAATACAGCCACACGATTTTGAAAACACCCAAATCGGGCGATTTTCGCGTACAAGAAGAACACGGTGGGCAATTGCAACGTGTCGAGCCAGAAGCACAGTTACTGGAACTGAGCCGCGCCGCACTTGCCGCGATCCCCGAACCGACGCTTTACGCGCGTGTTGACTGGGTACGTACCGGCAATGGCTTCGCGCTAATGGAATTGGAACTGATCGAACCGTCGCTGTATTTCAATATGGATGCCACATCCGCCGAGCGGTTTGCGCGGGTATTTGCTACCCCCCCTAACGCACCTTAAGGATTCACCGTCGGGGGCATTAGTGTCAGCGGAGCCGGAACTAAAATTTCAGTAGGCAACGACGGCGCTAATACCGTAACAGGCGCAGCAGGTAATGACGGCGCAACTACTGCAACAGGCGCAACCGGTAATGACGGCGCAACTACTGTAACAGGCGCAACCGGCAGTGATGGCGCTGCTACCGTCACAGGCGCAACCGGTAACGACGGCGCTGCTACCGTCACAGGCGCAACCGGCAATGATGGTGCTGCTACCGTCACAGGCGCAACCGGCAATGATGGCGCTGCTACCGTCACAGGCGCAACCGGTAACGACGGCGCGACTACTGTCACAGGTGCAACCGGCAATGACGGCGCTGCTGTCACTGACTCAGCAGGCAATGATGGTGCTGTTACTGTTACCGTCACAGGCGCAGCAGGCTGAGGTGCGGCACTAGGACTGGCAACGGCAACAGGAGCAGCGGCGACGGCATCATCAACCTTGGAAACAACAACATCAGGTTTATCAGGTTCTGGGAGTGATACGCTTGGGGTCTGTTGAGGCACAGGAACAGCCGGGGTTGCACTAACTGGCTGGAGCAACTGTGTATAACTGTTACTCACTTGATCGCTGAAAGAAGTTTTGCCATCGACGGAAGCGGCTGGATCATACTTACCCCAGTTAACAATGGGAGCGGGTGGTTCCGACACAACAACTGGCGGAGTCACTATAGGTTTTGCAGGATCAGCTACCGGTGGCGCAACAGGCGGCAAGGCGGTGCTAACCGGAACCGGTTCTGCTACCAGCGGCGCAACGGGCGGCAAGGCGGTGCTAACCGCAACAGGTTCTACTACCGGCGGCGCAACGGGCGGCAACGCAGTGCTAACCGTTACCTCTTTGGGGTTTACCGGAACCGGTTCTGCTACCGTTTCTACTTTAGATTTTTCTTCAGCAGACGGTTTAACTACAGGTGTCACAGTTACTACCGGTGTCACCGCAGGTTTTGCGGGCACGGCGGTAACGGCGGGGGTTGTTATCACTGCGGGCGTTACTGACACCTTCACCTTATCCGGGGCTGACGGCACAACGGAATTATTGCTGGACTGCACCAAACTTTGCGTAGGTTTGGTATTACTGGATGCTGACGTTGCTGGTGGTGGCATAGAACTCACCGTACTTACCGTCAAAGCAGAAGCCTTTGATTCAAGTGCAACGCTTGGCAACGCTTGGGTACGCTCCGGCGCAGTCACGGCAACAGACTCAATTTTGATCGGTGCTTGCGCCGTAGTAACGGTTTTCGCTGATGGATTAGGCTCAGCCTTAACCACGACGGTCGCAGGTGGCTTTTCAGTCACAGGTGCAGAAGAGGTATTGGCAACTGGCTGGTTGGCTTTTTCAACGGCTTTAGGTGCAGACACTTTTTCAACTACTGGCGACGTGGCAGCAGTGGCTGAAGACTCGGAAGCGGGAACCGATGTCGCTGCCACGCTGCTGCTATTGTCTTGCGGCTTAGTATTGTCTTGCGGCTTAGTATTGTCTTGCTGAGCCGTTGAGACAGCAGCAGTGGTCGCTTGCGAACTGTTGGGAGGTTCAGGCTCAGCGGGCTTTTCTGTTGATGCAGCTTGTTGAGATTTCTCCGGCTCGTTTGCAGCCTCTTTCGCTGACTCTTTTTCAGCTTCTTTTGCGGAAGCTTGAGGCGTTTCCGCTGGTTTTTCCGCCGGTGTTTCGCTGACAGGAATAGCCGTGACTGGCATCAAAATCGGTTTAGGTTCATTAGCCCGCACCACAAACGCTAGACCTCGCTGCCCTTCTGACAGGCGCTCACCTCCCGCACAAGCCCCCAAACCAGAACGCTGGCAACTACCGCCAAGTTTGGCAATGGAAATTTCGCCGGAAAGCACCGTGACCCACGTTTCGCCCTTGCTGACCTTGACACTATATTCGGTACCCAACACCGCAATCGCTGCCAGTGGTGAATTCATCCGGTAGCGCTCTTTAGCATCTTCACCACCGCGCCCTGTCGTGCTGGTTACTTCGCCATCCAGTAGCGTTTTACGAATTTCGGTTGCCTCTGCATCATCAGGGTCGTAACTGTATTTATTAAAGACAAAAACGGTATTAGCACCTAACTTTTCGACGCCGCCATCCACCATCAATAGGCTTACCCTGCTGCGCTCTTTGACCGTAATACGGCTACCGTCAGGAATTTCCATCTGCCTAGACAGTGGCAACACAGTACCATCAGCCGTCGTCATTTCGGCTTGACCCAACAAATAAGTGACTTTCCCAATCATACCCGCCGCTAATGTTGGCGACGTATCGGCTAAACTGACTTCAGCCGCCAGCAACGCCAACACACATATCAGGGACCATAGATTTCTTATACTGGTTTTCATCCATGCCTCTAAATAATGAAGACTCCGACCC
The DNA here is from genome assembly GCF_021650935.1 of Thiothrix winogradskyi. Lineage (NCBI taxonomy): Bacteria > Pseudomonadati > Pseudomonadota > Gammaproteobacteria > Thiotrichales > Thiotrichaceae > Thiothrix > Thiothrix winogradskyi. The sequence continues at coordinate 4,225,793 of NZ_CP091244.1, forward strand.
TGAGTATTATTTATATTTCGGCATAGTGAAAATTGTATTTATTTATTGGCTATTTTTTAATAAGCATAGTTAGTGCCATTAAAAACTTATCTCGAAGCTAATCCCCAGTGCACTGCCTGCTGGTTGGTCAAACAAGGCGACTTCCTTATCTTCGGTTTTACCGTATTGATAACTCACTTGTAATTTTTTATTGTTATCAATTTTTTTAATGACACCCAAATCAACACCCGTGCGTAATTGCGTGCGGGTACTGTCACCATACAATTTAGGGTCAAAGGGCTTGCTGTCTCGTTTATACGCGACTTTCACCCCCGCACTGGGCTGCCACCCGGCTAACGGCGGCTTACCTTTCCAAGCAACCGCAACCTCCACCTCCTTCCGATCACCACCGGGGCGTTCCTCCAGCGCACGGTCAAGCTCCAGCTTCCCCCTCAGTGAAACCTCACCACCTTTTGGCAAGGCTTTACGGCGATCCAATGCCACATGAGACACAGTGGATTTATACAATTTCTGCGCTGGATAAGTGACGTATTCTAAACCGGCTACCAAACCGGTTTTTTCCTGATCGGTCGCCACTAAGGGGTGGTAATACGCCCCCCCGACACGCCGTTCCATATTACCGTTGTCGTCACGAATAATATTGAGGTAAGCACTCGCTTCTTTGCCACCCGCGAAGGTTTGCTGGCGACTGAGTGCAACGCCCGTCGTGCTGAAATCCGGTTCATCAAGGTATTCTTGTCGCGCTACGGTGGCAGCAGTAATGGTACCGTTCGCCGTATCTGCCACCCGGTACGTTCCCTGCGCACTCACAAAACCCGATGACAACGGCAAATTGCGTTCATCCAAACGCCCTTCCACCAACAAACCGTTGAACGGGTTAATAATGGCAATGCGTTCATGGCGACTGCCTTGATTCACATTATCCAGATACCCCGTGGTAACTTGCAGGTGCGTGGTGCGCGTCGTTGGCGACACCAAGGGTTCTGCTGCCGGTGGTTTAGAACGCTTGGTTAACGCCGGTTGTGCCTGCCCAGGTTGGCACACACCCGCTTCAAACAAACTCAGCAATTGATTCAGGAAAGCCGCCTGCCCCCGCAGCGCGGGTTGTTGTGCCATCTGCCGAATATCCCGGCTCAACGCTGCCAGACGCAAAGCATCCCCCTGCAAACAAGCGGTTTCAGCTTGCTGAAGCAAAGCTTCGAGATTAATTGCCGCCGGTGATTCCGCCGCAGCCATACCCGACACCACCGTCAGACCAACTGCCAGCCCCCACGAACCTTGCTTACTGTTCAGCACCATCGTCATTCCTACCGTTATCTTGGTTGTGGCTCAGAGTATACACCCCCACGGTTTCTTGTCGTCCTTTCAATGCAATATTGCCCCGACTCACCAACGGCCAAGTTTGCGTTAATAATTCGACTGTCTGTTTACTGACCACCAAGTATTCATGCAGTTCCCGCGCAAGGGTTTGCAAACGAGCCGTCACATTGACGGCATCGCCAATCGCGGTGTACGCATGGCGGAAGCGTGTGCCTAAATCGCCAACGACGACTTCGCCGGTATGCACACCGATACGCACCGCAATCGGCTCGCCTTCCAACAAGGCGCTGCCTTCGGCGTTAAATTGCTCAATCGCTGCCATCATATCCATCGCCGCCGCCACGCCCCGGTCGGCGTGATCGTCTTGCGGGAAGGGTGCATTCCAGAACACCATTACCGCATCCCCCATGTATTTATCCACCGTGCCGCCGTGCTGGTGTGCGACTGCGGTCAGGCGTTCCAAAATTTGCTGGGTCAATTCTGACAACACTTCCGGCGTAACCCGCTCGGCACGCTGGGTAAAGTTGGCAATGTCCGCAAACAGCAAGGTCAAACAGCGCTTGCTGGGCAACAATAAATCCTGACGGTTATCATTGACGATATGCCCGACCAATTGCGCAGGCAAATAATCCTGAAACAGATTGCGCAAACGCCCGGTGGTGCGCTGCGCAAACCACCACTCCAACGGCACTTGAATCGCCAGAAACGCCAGAAACAACATCGCAGGGTGCATCGGCACAAACCACTGCTTTTCCAGCCATACCCAGAACCCGAAGCCGAACCAAGCAAACGCCAACGACAGTGGCACTAATACCACCGTGCCAGCACCGACACCGTACACCAATAACAGATACAGCCCTGCTAAACCACAGAAGCCAATCACCCACGACCACACATCCAGCGAAACAGGCGGGATACTCGTTTTTTCTGACAATAACCATTCCAGCATTTGCAGATGCACGGTCATACCGGCAGCATTCGCCTCCAACGGCGTTGGGTGCTGATCACCCAACATCGGCGCACTCCCGCCCACCACCACCATACTATTCGGCAAATACTGGGCAATCTCCGGGAGGACTTTACGCTGCAACACATCGCTGGCTAAGATTGCACTCACATTTTCACGCTTCACACGATAAGGAACCCGCCACAAGCCCGTTTTATCGAGCAAGAGTTGGACATCTCCCCCCTCGCCCACCAAATCGTGAAAAGTTAACGTCTGCCCATTGGCACTCGGCGTCACCGCCACCGTGTAGTTACCATCCATTTGGCAACGCAACATCTCCAGCGCCAAGATGGGGTAAATTCGCCCTGCATAACGAATCAGCGGCGGCACTTGCGTCACCATACCCGACACTGGATCTTTGATCGGCGTCACATGCCCAATGCACTTGGTGTTAACTAACTGATTATTCAGCCCCGCATACCCGTTCGCTTCAGGCAACACGGCGTTTGCCATTGCCTCAGCGGGCACAATGCCGGGGGAAATTTTACCTGTCACCAACGCATTTTTCGGTGGCGAGAGATCGAAAGCTTGTGGGAATACCAAAGGGTATTGCTGTGACAAGGCTAATAAAGCCTCATTGCCCTCGGTATCGCGGGTATACGGCATGGCAATATCCACCCCGACGACACCAACTTGATAGTCTTCAAACAGAATTTTTAATAAATCGGCATAACGTTGGCGAGACCAAGGCCACCCTTCACCGTATTGCTCCTCAACAAATTTAATGCTTTTATTGTCGATCTGCACCACGAACACCAGTGGTTGTGTCGGCTTAGCAACATCAACTCCCCAGCGTTGGTAAGCATTCCATACACGGGCTTGCCAACTGCTGTATGCCTGCAAGGGGTCATAGTGTTGCATCAACAATAAAATGGCTGCTATGCCAAACAGCACCAGCAGCCGTCCACCGAATTTAATCCCCAATGGCTGTACCCGTCCAATTCAATGCGCCATCCGCGCTTAAGATAGTATCAATCTGATGCGTGAAAGTATAAGCGGCTCCTGTGACATCGCTCAGCACACCCACTCCACCGTTAATGGTAGTTTGCGGGTTCGCACCATCGTCTTTCAAGATACCATCAATTGCCGAATATGTCCCTGTAGCTCTTACCGCACCCGTATAAACTGGGGAATTCAGGGTAAAATCGGTGTCAAACGTATTGCGTACTGAACTGACATTCAACGTCGCATCCGTGAGCGTTGCTGCTGTTGCTACACCTGTGGTGGCATTACGCACATTTGCTTCGTAGCTGCCCAAGGCAAAAGCAACATCGCGCTGCTCTGGCAACGTAGCACTTGCTCCCTTCAGCCGCTCAATGCTGTAAGAATCCTCAGTGGCAGCAGCAATGATTTGCTCGTACTGGCTGCTGACTTGATCGCCCAGCGTCATCCCATCCACCACTGTAGCAGGGTCATATTTGCCCCAGCGTACCGGTGCTAACGCAGGTGTTGGTGCAGGAGTCACTGGTGTTTCTACCACAGGCGGCGGAGTCACGGCAGCAATCACCTCGCCTTCATCGGTTGTGACCGTACTTTCTGTTTTGACCGCAGACTCAACCAAACCGGTAGTAGTACTTCCCAATGGTGTACCCAGCGGCGTTGTGATTAAACCGCCGCTCAAAGCACTACCAGCGGACGATTCCAGTAACGCACTGCCGGTGGACGATTCCAACACACCACCGAGGCTCACCCCAGTTGACCCGGACAATAAGCCAGTACCACTACTGCCACTGGAACCCGATGACACCAAAAGCATCGAGTTCGTGGCAGAAGACGTGGTAGACGGCGCGATGGATGGCGGCGTTGCAGCAACAGGCGCTTGTCCCGAAGGTGTAACCAAACTACTTGGAGTGGTGCTTTCTAAATTACCCACCGCTTTAGGTGCTTCAGCCACCACAACAGGGGCTACTGTCACCGCAGGCGCGGGAGTCTCAACCACAACCGCTGGGGTTTTAGGTTGCACCGCCACTACAGCAGGTGCGACCAGGCTAGCCTCTGCCTTTATTTCCGCAAGAGGATCGCGCTCATCAATCTTCTTTGCGACCTCAACCACTTTTTTATCAGTGGTGTTTTCTGCCAGCGGCGCAACGGTTTCTTTCACCGTGGTTTTGTCGTTACCTTTATCGCTGGATTTCTCATCGGACTGGGTAACAGACGTGCTGGCAGTAGCCGGAGCCTCTGCTTGCTTGTCGGCTTTTTTAGCCTCAGCTACTTCGGCAGCTTTTTCTTTGGCAGCCGCTGCTTCTTCCGCTGCTTTTTTATCAGCCACTACCTTCGCCTCTTTTTCTTTAGCAGCCGCTGCTTCCTCTGCCGCTTTTTTATCAGCCGCTACCTTCGCTTCTTTTTCTTTAGCAGCCGCTGCTTCTTCTGCCGCTTTTTTGCTAGCCGCTACCTTCGCCTCTTTTTCCTTAGCGGCGGCTTCTTCCTCTGCTTTTTTATTAGCTGCGTCTTCCTTAGCTTGCTCTTCCTTAGACGATACCGCTTGGGTGGTATTCTTCGTTGCGGGTGGTGTAGAGGCTGGAATCAGCACAGGACGCAGCTGATCTCTACGTACCACCAAGGCAAGACCACGCTGATTTGCCCCAAGCTGTTCGCCATCCGCACAAGCACCGAAAGCAAAGCGTTGGCAACTACCCTCTAATTTAGCCATCGAGATTCTGCCGTCCAGTACTACCACGCGCGTTTCACCTGCACTCACACTGACCGTGTATTCGGTACCCAAGACTGCAATCGCTGCCAGTGGTGAATTCAAACGGTAACGTTCTTTCGCTTCCGTACCCCCAACACCGGTTTTGCTGGTAACTTCACCTTCGGTCAGCTCTTTGCGGATTTCACTGGCTTTAGGGTCAGCCGGATCGTAATAGTAGCGGGCAAACTCCAAGGTACTGTTGGCGGGTAACTTTTCGATGGCACCATCGACCATCAGCAAATTCAATTTACTGCGGTCTTTTACCGAAACTTTACTTCCCTCAAGAATTTTTGTTTGTTTTGTGATAGCGGTCACAGACCCATCCGGCAAAATCATATCCGCCTGACCCAGTATGTACGACACCTTGCCGATAACGCGGGGTTCGGCAGTGGTTTCAGCGGATGATTCGCCGGAAGTTACTGTTTTAACGTCATTTGCGAAAGCATTATGCGCTGGCAACGTCAATGTGACGACCAACGCCAGAACGCTAAAAAGTGATGCTGTGTATTTCATAGTGCTTGCCCGTGAGTTTGCCCGAATGCGCCACGATCATTATTGATCAATTCTAATCCCAATGTCATTATACATCCTTATTGGCAATTTCACACCAGTCTATTTCGATAAATTTCACAGCAGACTATTTTGGGGGTAACAAAATCTTGCGCTGTGTCTCGGCACATACGTAACGTATACCTGAGACAATATTAGCCAAAATAAGTTCGCCATCATCTGACAATAAATCCAGCGTCAGCACGTTGCCATCATCCAAGGTCAACTTAACCTTACCCTTACTCGCTTCTCCGGCATACGCCTCTACCCGCAGCGCATCGGCGGATTGCCATTTTTGCAGCAACCCTGCCACACTGGCATCGAAACCGTCTGGTAAAGACACCGCTTTCACCGTGCGTCCTTCCGGCACGAGTTTATTCGTCACCAAGGTCATCGCCTCACCCGTCAGCAAACCAAATACTGCCTCTGACACCAATTTGATCTTGCCCTCATGCAACAGGTAACGCTTGCGGGAGATAGGGTTTTCCACCCCAAACACCAGCATTTCATCATTAAACGCAAGGCTAGCAATGCCCGGCTCAAGACCGTATGGTTTGAGGTCTTTACCGGTCGCGTCGTAACTGGCGATCACGGTCTCATCCAATAACGTAAATAACTGGCTGATACGGGTAGCATTGGCTGCAAGCTGTTGCGGCTCAAGCATTCGCCAACGCTCCCCTTCACGTTCCAGCCGAATCACCTCTGGCGTAGCACTCCCCAATTCGCGGGTAATCGTCACGCGGGTAATATCTGCCCGCGTCAGGTTCAATACAGTATCGGGTTGAGCAAGTGGTTGTTGCATTTGCCACCAAACCAACGTCCCCAAGCCCCCCACCAGCACCAACAACGCAAGGTTCAACACCCAGCGCCGCGTTTGTGTCACATTACTCATCTCAACGTCTCCGTCTGCGCCACCAAATCCACAAACCTGCCGCCAATAAGCCCAGCGGCAAAACAAACAGGAAGAACGTACCCAACACCGCACCAGCCGTTTCACTCAATTCCAATTGCGTATCGGGGGCGCGAATCACCGGCACTTTCAGCAAACTGTCATCAGCACTCAACCAGTTGAAAATATTGCTGGCAAGATCCAAATTCGCCCCCTGCCCAATGAAGCTATTCAGCATGAAATCGCTATCGCCCATGACGACAACCCGCTGTTCGCTTCGGCTTCGCTCAGCGACCGTCTCCTGCGCCTCTTGCTGGCTGAGCGAAGTCGAAGCCAACTGCCGTACCAAACTAACCCCAATTGGCACGGGGCCTGGCTGATCGTCGCTGCCCTCGTCAAATTTCACCGCCCCTTCCAATACCCCGCTACTTTCCAACCAACTCGCGGGCAAGGTGTACAGAAACTCCTCCGCTTGCCAGATAAGAGCGCCATCTTTCGTACCGGCTTGCGGGTCACGCGCCACCAGCGTTGCAAACGGAAACACAGTTTGCTTGCCTGCCAGTTTGCTCACCAGCTCCGCTTTCCCATAATCCACCACCGGCACAACGGCTGGGTGATTAATCCCCAACATCGCCTGCAAATCTTCATTGGCATCGATCACCGTTCCTGTATGGATTTGCAAACCCAGCAATTCCTCCAACGCTTGCAGCCCACGCAAACCACCGGGATCTTGCAACCACAGCAAATTACCGCCTTGTTCCACATAAGTTTTCAATACCGCGACTTCACCGGGCAGGAAATCCTGTTGCGGCGCGGCAATCACCGCGAAACTGGCATTCTGTGGAATCGACTGGGTGCGTACCAGATTATGCGGTTGCACCAAAAACCCGCTGCGTTGCAACTGCGCCACCAATTGCGACATGCCGGTGGATTCTGATGACAAGGGTTGGCGTTCCCCATGCCCCTCCAGAAACACCACCAAACGCTCACCGCCCCGACTCATGCGCTGAATCGCATTGCCGATGGTTTGCTCACTGGCAGAATCCATCACCTCGCTGCGCTCCCCCAAATGAATCGCCAACTGCCCGGAATGCTCAATACCATCTTGCTGCGCCCGTGCGGGGTCAAGATCAGGGTTCACAAATTCCAAGGTCGTATCCGGCTTCACCCGCTGATATTTCGCCACCAAATCCTTCACTTGCGTCTGCAAGGTCGGGTTATCGGGAATGTAGGCAATAAACGCCAGCGGTTGATCCAGATTTTTCAATAAGGTTTGCGTCGGCGCAGACAGGCTATTGCGACCACTTTGACTCCAGTCCGCCACAAACGTGAATTCGCGGCTCAAAAAACCCAACAGCCCAATAACCAACACCACTAACAGATAAAAAATAGCATTGTGCAACCCAAGCCAACGGTGGGACGTTTTAGTCATTTTCATTGTTGCTTACCCCTGTAACCGATCATTATCGAGTTTGCGGATGGTCAAAATCAGAAATCCCGCAATAAACAGCCCGTAATACACCAGATCACTGCTATTAAACATACCGCTGGCAAACGACAAAAAATGCCCGAATGCCGACAAATACACAAACAATTCACTCGCTGAGCCTTGCGCATTCCCCGACTGATACAACACATCCAACAGCAACAAAAATCCAAACGTCGTGACAGCAGCAATCACCGGCTGCCGCGCTAACGACGACAAAAACAAACCCGCTGCCGCAAACGCTGCCAATAACAACAGCAACCCTAAGCTGGCGGCGGCTAATTGCCCCCAATCCAACGGTGTCGCCAGCGCCAACGACAGCGGCATCAATGCCACTAACGCCACGAACAGCACTACAAAACCCAGTACGCTCAAATACTTACCCAACACAATTTGCGTATTGGAAACCGGCGAAGAGGTCAATAAAATCAAGGTTTGATTCATGCGCTCTTCCGCAAACAAGCGCATCGTAATCAACGGCGTGACCACCAACATAATCGACGCGGCGGTCGAAAACAAAAACGGAATCAGTGCTTCGCTAATCCCTGCCATATCCTCTGCCCCCACAGCATTTGCTTGCGTTTGCAAGGTGTATTCATTCACCCCCAGCAAAAACATCCACGCCAAAATAAATTGCACCACCGCCAGAATGCTCCAAGCCAATGGCGACACAAACATGCGGCGAAACTCGGTACTGGCGATTACCCAAATAGCCCTCATGCTGCCACCTCCTGCTGCGCATCACTCAGCGCTTCTTCACGGAAAATCAGGTCGAAAAATACTTTTTCCAAGGATTCCACCCCATCCAACGTACCGTTAAACACCGTTTTGCCCCGATTAAGAATTTGCACCCGATCACACACTGCCTGCACTTCCGGCAAAATGTGGGTCGACAAAATAATCCCGTGATCCTTACCCAATTCGCGGATCAAGCTACGGATTTCGCGAATTTGAATTGGGTCTAAGCCCACCGTCGGCTCATCCAAAATCACCACCGCTGGGTTATGCAAAATGGCCTGTGCAATCCCCACACGTTGCCGAAATCCCTTGGAAAGGTTGCCAATCAGCCGCTGGCTAACTGCCTGCAAACCACAACGCTCACTGGCGTAATCCACTGCCTTGCGGCACTGCGCTGCGGGAACGTTACGCAAACGGGCGCAATAATGCAGGTATTCGCTGACCGTCAAATCCCGGTACACCGGCGGCTGTTCCGGCAAATAGCCCAGTTGCTGCTTGGCTTTGCGTGGTTCATCCAATAAGTCGATGCCGTTGATCTTAATTTCACCCATGCTAGGGGCAAGATTGCCGGTCAACATTTGCATAGTGGTCGACTTTCCCGCACCATTTGGCCCCAGCAAACCCAACACTTCGCCTTTGTCCAATACAACTTCCAAATTATTTACGGCGCAGTGCTCGCTGTAATAGCGTGATAATCCTACTGCACTAATCAGCCTATCTTGATGATTTATCATGTAACTTGCCCTTGTCCATTCAGTGCTCATTAATAATTATGCGAGATTGATAGAAATTTTCTATTAAAATAAGGATTGAACTTAGCAGTATATCGAATAGACTGAAAACAGGGTAACGCGAATATGCTTCTCAGGTTTGGGGATTTGGCAAGTGTGGCGTTGACGAAAGGTTTAGTTGGGCTTACTAAAGGTATCAAACATGAGTGTCGAAATGGCTAGAAACTGGTTCTTGCTGACCAGTAAACCGCACAAAGATGACGTTGCAGAATTCCAACTGCGTAATCAAGGTTACGACGTTTACCGTCCAATTGCCAAACGCCTCCGCACCCAGCGTGGCAAAGTCATCACCAAAACCGAATCGTTATTCCCACGTTACATGTTCATTCATCTGGATAAAGGTGTGAATGACAATTGGGCACCGATTCGCTCCACCACCGGCATCAGCAGCTTTGTCCGCTTTGGGCTAGAACCAGCGCGTGTACCTGACGAGCTTATTGCCTCCCTGAAAGCGCAGGAAGCCCTGTTCGGCGAACGCTCCATCGACCTTGATCGTTACCACACCGGCGATAAAGTTATCATTACCGAAGGCCCTTTCCGTGGCTTGGAAGCGATTTTCCAAAAGTATGATGGCGAGGAACGGGTTATTGTATTGCTGGAAATCCTCCACAAATCCACCAAGCTGGGGCTGAATCCGGGGCATTTGTACGCGGCTTAAGCAGCGAGCTAATGATTGAGCAAGCGTCCCCCGTCAACAGGGATAACTTGCCCGGTAATATAATCCGCGTCGCGCACCAGAAATAGCACGGTTTTGGCAATATCGATGGGACTACCTTCACGTTTCAGGGCAGTTTTCGTCAGGATTTCAGCGTGCATGGCGTGATTGGCAGGCATTTCCGGCCACAAGATTGCACCGGGAGCAATCCCGTTCACCCGCACATCTGGCCCTAATTCTCGCGCTAATACTTGTGTCAACATCAACAAACCGGCTTTAGCAGTGCAATAGGCGGCGTAACCTTGCAGGGGGCGCATTCCGTGAATATCGACCATATTGATTATGCAGCCCTGATTGGCTTGTAAATGCGGCGCGGCGGCTTGTGCCATGAAGAGCGGCGCTTTCAGATTCGTGCCGATCAGGTCATCAAACTGCTGTTCGGTCACGGTGGCTAAGGGCGTGGGGTAAAACGATGAAGCGTTGTTGAGCAAAATATCGAGTCGACCCGCTTGCTCAATGGTTTGCGTGATTAAGTTGGGAATGCTGGCGATGTCAAGTAAATCACCGCGCACCAAAAAGCAGGAGTTTTCACGTTGCGCATTCAATTCGGCTTGCAGTTGTTCGGCATCCATTGCGGAATTGCGGTAGTGAATGACGACGGTTGCGCCTGCCGTATGGAGAGTGCGGGCGATTTCTGCGCCGATGCGGCGGGCTGCGCCAGTGAGTAGTGCTACTTTACCTTGTAATGTCGCCATGCCATACCTTCTGTTAAGCTTTGTGTTTTCTACCATCATAACCTGACATGCGCTTTACCGACACATTACCCACACCTTCCGCCGAGGCATTAGCCCACAGCGAACAACTCGCCCAACGCATCCGTGCAGCAATTGAACGCAACGGTGGCAGCATTTCCTTCCACGACTTCATGCAAATGGCGCTCTACGAACCGGGCTTAGGCTATTACGTGGCAGGTTTGCGCAAAATCGGGCAGGCGGGCGACTTCATCACCGCACCGGAAATTTCCCCGCTCTTCTCACAATGCCTTGCCAACCAATGTGCGCAAGTGCTGGCCGAACTTGGCGGCGGCGATATTGTGGAATTGGGTGCGGGCAGCGGCATTATGGCAGCCGATATACTGGCACATTTGGAAAACATTGGCTGCTTGCCCGACCATTACCTGATTTTGGATCTCAGCCCCGAATTACGCGACCGCCAACGCCAAACCTTGCAAAAACACGTGCCGCACCTGCTAGAACGGGTGGTATGGTTAGAGCGTTTGCCTGCAAACCCACTGCGCGGTGTGATCATCGGCAACGAGGTGTTGGATGCGATGCCAGTGGAATTGTTTACCGTCACAAATGGAGTGCCGTTTCCTGTTGATGTAACCATCGCAGATCAAGGCTTCGCCTTTACCCCTCACCCCAACCCCTCTCCCTCAAGGGGAGAGGGGCTAAGAGAAAAATTACCTAGTGCGGTGCAAAAACTCTTACTCCCCTCGCCCCTTGAGGGAGAGGGGCTGGGGGTGAGGGGTTCTTCCTACACCTCCGAATTCAACCCCGCCCTGCCCGCGTGGATGCGCAGCATGGCAGACACCCTCGCCGCTGGCATCTTGCTGCTAATCGACTACGGTTACGAACACGCCGATTATTACCGCCCGGAACGCACCGAAGGCACCTTGCTGTGCCATTACCAACACCGCGTACACGCCAACCCACTGATTTACCCCGGTTTGCAAGACATTACCGCGAGCGTTGATTTCACCGCAGTGGCAAATGCGGGGCTGGATGCGGGCTTGGAATTGGCAGGCTACACCACCCAAGCGATGTTTCTCGCCAACAGCGGTTTGGAAGCTGTATTCATGCAAGCGCTGGAAGCCAACCCCGCTAAGCAATACCACCTCGCCCAACAAGTACGCACCTTAAGCCTGCCCGCCGAGATGGGGGAACGTTTCAAAGCAATCGCATTCAGCAAGGGATTTACCCCAACGCTGGATGGCTTTAGACTTGCCAACCGTCAACACTACTTATAAAACCATTAGGAATACCTGTTCATGGATATTTTTCATGCCATTATTTTAGGCATTGTCGAAGGCATTACCGAGTTTCTACCCGTTTCCTCCACCGGACACATGATTGTGGTATCGGACTGGCTAGGCATGGATCGGAATGCCCAACACACTGCCTTTGAAATCATTATTCAATTTGCCGCTATTTTTGCGGTCATCGCCAATTACACGGAAAAATTTCACCCTCGCTATTTCGCCTTATGGATGAAAGTGTTAATCGCGTTTCTGCCGATTGCCATCATTGGCTTTTTATTCAGTGACTTAATCGAAAGCCTGTTTAACGTTGAGATCGTGGCGTGGATGTTTATTATCGGCGGGATTATTTTCCTGATCGTCGAACATTTTTACCGCGAAGATGCGCATCGAGTCAAAAAGATGGAAGACATCAGCTATACCCAAGCAGCATGGGTAGGCCTTGCTCAAATATTCGCGGTGATACCGGGTACAAGCCGTGCTGGGGCAACCATTATTGGTGGCATGTTGGCGGGTTTAGATCGCAAATCCAGCACGGAATTTTCCTTTCTGCTGGCGTTGCCGGTATTAGGTGCGAGTTCCGGCTATTCCCTGTTAAAACACTACGATGAATTCGCCACCACCAGCTTTGTGCCGCTCATTGTCGGGTTTGTCGTCGCCTTTTTGGTCGCGTACCTCACCATGAAAGTGTTTATCGGATTTTTGGAACGCTTTACCTTCCGCACCTTTGGCGTTTACCGCATTCTGTTTGGGCTATTACTGCTGTGGTGGATAGCGTAATACCACTTCATGTTAAGCAGCTTGCGGCGGGGGTTTGGAAATCAATCCTTCCAGCCCCCGCCGCAAACGCTTACCCACAGGAATTTCCAAATAACGGTGGGTAAAATGCGAATACACCAGCACTGTCACCAACGTTAAGCCCAAAATCAGTGGTTTATCCCAACCGTATTGCAAAGCGAAGTGCCGGAAAATCATGAGGACGACCAAATGATTCAGGTAAACCGAATAGGAAATCTCTCCCAGATACGCCAGTCTACGCAAACCAACAGATAACCATCCCCGTTCAAACGCGAAAATTGCCACCATCAACAACGCCACATACGGCACAAAAACATCCATCCCCGCTGAACCCCCGGTGCGACTCCAGAGCATACCCACGACTGCCAATACACAAGCAGCTTCCAACCAAGCCGCGTACCGCGTCACCCGCCAATCATCCCGGTAAAACAGGTACACGCGATAAGCTAAAATACCCAATAAAAACGATGCCATCCCCCGTAACAAGCCCGCATTGAGAATACTGAAGTACATTTCCGTCTGAGCATTCAAATTACCATGCAAGCGCACCAAGCTCACCAGACCAAACGTACTCAACAAAAACAGCCAACCACTGGACGTTTTACGGGTAATCAGAAAAATAAACAGAATATTGACCCAAAACTCCACCGATACCGACCAACTGGGGTAATTCCATGTCAGCCCCTGTGGATTCAAGCCAATGTTATGCGTCAAGGTCAGATTCTGAACGAAGGTAAACAAGGCACCATCAGGAAAGCTCGGCATCGTCCAATACATCAACCAATGCACCAACACAAACACCAGCAACGTGTAGAGATGCAACGGGTACAAACGCGCCACCCGATGGCTAATAAACACCGCTGCACTGGTCGGTTTGTCACTGTATAAATAACGATGCGCGAGGATAAAACCGCTCAACACCAAAAAGAAATCCACCGCCAGATAACCCAAGCCACCGTAGACATGAAAATACACCACCCACAATGCGGCCAAACCGCGCAGCGCATCGAGGGCAAGAAACCGCTGCCCACTCACTAAAACCTTTTCCACGCTCATAACCCTTTGAACAATAACGCCGCCGCCGCACTCAAGGCTTTCACTTGCACCACTGAACGGCTACCGCTGGCGGTATCTTTGCGAAACCCGACCCGTGCCATTACAAACCCGGCACGTTCCCAAAAGCGCAGCAATGCTGGGGTCATGGCGTAACTCACTCCCACGTAATCTGCCCCGCTGCGGGTGGCGAATCCTAACAGATGTTCCAGCAAGTGCGCACCTAGACCGTGATTTTGCCAATCGGGATGCACGGCTATACGCATCACCCGTTCGCAAATGAGTTCCGCTGCTCTAGGGATTTTCGCGTGAAAAGTGAGGGTTTGCGGCACGGGGTGTCCGTGGGGGCGGCGCGTTCCGGCGTGAATCGCAGCGGTCAGTTGCGCATCCAAACCGCCTTCGCGGGACAGCAGGGCGACTGCCACAATCACGCCGTGCTGTTCAAGGATGTGGATGGAAATGTCGGGTGCGTCCAACATCTGGCGCAAATCGGAGGGGCGGGTTTGGTAGTGGGCGGTGATCAGCAAGCCGAAGAGTTGGCGGAGTAAGGGTTCGTTGGCGGCGAGTTCGTCACGGTTTAATTGACGGTAAATTTGTTGGGTTTGATGTAGGGGCAATTCATGAATTGCCCCTACGGGGAACTCGACATCGACATCCAATAGCAATGCCCGATTGATGAAATGTTCCAATGGATCCTTTTCAGCCCAACGAATCGGCGTGTGCAAACGCACTGCCTGCCAACTCGGAACACGCACATCCAGTTCTTTTTGAAACCGTAAGGCAAACCCACGCCCGCTCCCCTCATACCCGTGCAAAGTGGTGGAAAACACGCAACGCGGATAATATTCCAGCATTTTCAACAACAGCGGCACAGGAATCGCTGCCGCCTCATCCACCAACAACACATCGCCTTGCGGCAAGGTTTGCAGCAAATCATCGGGAGCAAAAAACGACGGCGGCAATGCCGCGTGTTTGAATACCGTTGCCACCGTCGCCCGTGACGGCGCAGTTAACAGCACCCGCTTTCGCGCTGCTTGCAATTGACTTGCCGCCATGCCTAATGCTGCCGATTTACCGCGCCCGCGATCAGCAGTTAATACCACTGGGGCATTGGCTTGGAGAATAGTTGCAACCGCCACTGCCTGTAGGTCGGACTTCAGTCCGACTGTCGGGCTAAAGCCCGACCTACCATGCCAACCCGTTTTCAACATCCTCACCAAGCGCTGCAAAAACCGCCCACGCACGTCTTCCGGTTGATAAGGATAAGGAATAAACCGCCGATAATCGGGATCAGGAAAATCTGCCCACGCATCCAACGGTGGTATCAACAAAAACAGCGTACCGCCGCCACGCAACGTACCACTGACTGCCGCAAACGCATTCACATCAAAGCCGCTATGCGCATCAAACACCAGTGCATCACACTCTTGCCCCAACAGAGTATGCGCTTTTTTGATCGCACTCCCCGTCAGCCAAAACACCTCGCCTTC
Source organism: Thiothrix winogradskyi (assembly GCF_021650935.1). NCBI lineage: Bacteria > Pseudomonadati > Pseudomonadota > Gammaproteobacteria > Thiotrichales > Thiotrichaceae > Thiothrix > Thiothrix winogradskyi. The sequence goes on from NZ_CP091244.1 coordinate 4,241,295, forward strand.
CGCAGGCAGCAGGCATTGCACCCGCTGCAAGCATTGCGTCTGGGAACCCTCGATCAGTTCCAGACGACGCGGCAGGTTATTTATACGGCATCCCGCCCGCTTTCGCCGGTACGGATACGGATAGCCTGTTCCACTGGCAGCACGAAAATCTTGCCGTCGCCAATCTTGCCGGTGTGTGCCGCTTTTTGAATCGCCTCAATCGCCCTGTCCACGTCCTCTTCCTTGACCACGATTTCCAGCTTCACTTTGGGCAGAAAATCCACCACGTATTCCGCACCACGGTACAACTCGGTGTGACCTTTTTGCCGCCCAAAACCTTTCACTTCACTGGCCGTCATCCCAGTGACACCAACTTCGGTTAGGGCTTCGCGCACATCGTCCAGTTTGAACGGTTTAATAATCGCCTGAATCAGCTTCATGCTCACTCCTTTGGGGGGTTAAAAGGTAAATTTTTACGCCAAGCAGAGGTAATGGGGTAACGCCAATCCTTACCAAAACCGCGCCCGCTAATGCGCACGCCCGGTGCTGCTTGCCGCCGTTTGTATTCGCTCAATAGTACCAGATTCACCACGCGGCGCACGGTTGCCGCATCGAATCCACTGGCAATAATATCCTCAAGCACTTCATCACCCTCGATGAAACGCCGCAAAATTGCATCCAGCACCTCATACGGTGGCAACGAATCCTGATCCACTTGCCCCGGTGCAAGCTCAGCAGAAGGTGGGCGCTCAATCACCCGCTGCGGAATCGCCTGCCCCAAGGTATTCCGGTATTCCGCCAATGCATACACCTGCATTTTGTACACATCTTTCAGCGGTGAAAACGCCCCCGCCATATCGCCATACAAGGTGGCATAACCGACCGCGCTCTCGCTCTTATTGCTGGTAGACAGCAACAAACTGCCCAACTTATTCGATAGCGACATTAGCAATACCCCGCGAATCCGCGCCTGCAAATTCTGCTCAGTCACATCCACCGGGCGATCACCAAATTCCGGCGCTAACGAAGCCGTGAAACTGTCGTAAATCGACGCAATCGGTATATTGCGGTAACGCACTCCCAGCCAGGCCGCTTGCTGTTGCGCATCCTCCAAACTCATGCCAGAGGTATAATGGAACGGCATCATCACCGCCTCAACATTTTCCGCCCCCAATGCATCCACCGCTAACGCCAACACCAAGGCGGAATCAATCCCACCCGACAAGCCCAGCAATACGCTGGAAAAACCGTTTTTGTGGACGTAATCGCGGATACCTGTCGTCAGTGCTTTGTAGATAAGCGGGGGAAACCCCTCCCCAACCCTCCCCTTATCAGGGAAGGGAGCAAGAGATGGTAAGTCATCTTCCTCCTCCCCTGACAAGGGGAGGCTGGGAGGGGTTTCTTTCTTCAAATCCCAATCCCGAACAAACACCCCTGCCGCAAACGCCTCTGCCCGAAACACGATATTCCCCGCCGCATCCAGCAGCATCGAATCGCCATCGAACACCAGCTCATCTTGCCCACCGACCAGATTCACATACGCCAGCGGACATTGATTATTAGCCGCCTGCCGTTGCAGCAATGCCGCCCGTTGCGCCTGCTTGTCGTAACTAAACGGCGACGCATTCAATACACACAGCACCTCCGCACCGGCTGCCACCGCCGCTTGAGCAGGCGCATCCTCCCAAATATCCTCGCAAATCAGGATACCGACCTTAACGCCCGCCACGTCCACCACTAAGGATTGCGCACCCGGCGTAAAATAGCGTTTTTCATCAAACACGCGGTAATTGGGCAAACATTGCTTGCTGTATTCCGCCACCATCTGCCCATCGCGCAACACGCACGCCATATTGTGCAATGCTGTACCACGACGTAACGGCACACCCACAATCACAGTGATGCCAGCCGTTTCTGCCGCCAAGGTTTCCACGCCTGCCTGCATTTGCGTCAAAAAGTCGGGGCGAAACAGCAAATCTTCCGGCGGATACCCCGCCAAGACCAGTTCTGGAAAGACAATCAAGTCAGCCTGCTGCTCCCGCGCTTGACGGATAGCGGCTTGTACTTGACCGAGATTATTTTGCACATCCCCCACACACACATTCAATTGGGCTAAAGCGATGCGTAATGTCTGATTTTTCTTTTGCACAGTGTCATAAAACGTTAAGGTAGTTAAGTCAAAGACTATACCTGAAAAGGCTGTAACACATCATGTCCCGCATTATTTTTATCCTTGTTTTGCTGGTAGTCGGTTTCCTTCTGTTAAAATCTTGGCAACGTAGGCAAAGCCTGAAACAAAAACACCAACAATCGTCCGGGAAAATCACAACAAACACCCGCATGGTACGCTGCGAACATTGCGGCCTGCATGTCCCGGCACCTGAAGCGATTTCCCAGGGGGGGAAACACTTTTGCAGTCTGGAACACGCGCAACAACACTTGACGAAAAGCTAATCCCGGTCTTTTTACACGAAGACCCGTGGAATTTATTACGCCTCTACCATGTCTACCGCTTCACGCTGGCGGGCGCATTACTGGTATCGTTGGTGTTGGACTACAGCAATGTCAAACTGGGGAATCACGACCCCAACCTATTTGTCTGGCTCACGGGGGCATACCTATTAGTAGCGGTTGTTAGCAATCTCGCCTCGTATTTCCAATGGCCGGATTTGCCCGTGCAAACCGTGTCGTTTGTTATCCTCGACATTGCCATCCTGCTAGGCTTGCTGTATTCCAGCGGTGGGATTAGCGCGGGTTTCGGTATCTTATTGCTGATCCCAGTCTTAATTCCTCACCTCGGCAACCCCGGTCATGTCTCGCTGCTATTGGCAACAGTGACGGGGATATTGTTGGTAGCCATGCAAATTTGGCTGCAAAGCAAAGGGGAATCCGACAGCGGCGGTGTGATGCACAGCGGCTTGATTGCCTTGTTCATTCTGTTGATCAGCCTCGCCAGCAATCGCTGGATTCGCAAAGCCAGCGCGGTTGCCTCCTTAGCCCAACGGCGCGGCGTTGATCTTGCCAACCTCTCACAACTCAACCAGTCGATTCTCGACAAACTCGAATCCGGCATTGTGGTGGTGGAAGGTTCCGGCGCAATCCGCCACATGAATGAATCCGCGTGGGACATGCTAGGGCAACCCGGCAACTGGCGCAGCAAACCCTTGCAACAATTCGCCCCCGAACTCGATCATCACTTGCAACATTGGCTGCACACGATTTGCCCGCGTATTGCCAGCTTTGACGTGCGCCACCAAAACACCACCGAAATGCGGGCGCGTTTTTCCCAGTTAGGGAATCAATCGCGCCGCGCCACCATGATCAATCTGGAAGACACCACCGAACAACGCGAAAAATTGCAAAGTGCCAAACTCGCCTCCCTCGGTCAGCTCACTGCCAGCATTGCCCACGAAATCCGCAACCCCTTAGGCGCGATCAGCCACGCCGCCCAACTCATGGGCGAATCCCAAAATTTTGACAAAGCCGACCTGCGCCTGCTGCAAATCATCCAATCCAATGCCCGCCGCATGAATCTGACCATCGAAAGCGTGCTTAACCTTTCCCGCAAAAAAACGCCCAACCGTGAACGCTTGGCGCTCAAATTGTGGTTACACGAATTCCGCAAAGATTTCCTACTGCAAAACAAATTGCGTGACGATCAAATGAATCTGTTCATTGAACCGGCGGACACGGTGATTGAGTTCGACCCGGCGCATTTGCACCAAATCATCTGGAACTTGTGCAGCAACGCCTACAAATACGCCCACGACAACCCCAAGTATTTACAACTCGACATTCACGGCGGCAACCCGACCCATACCCGCGACATTATGCTCAATGTGATGGATAACGGGCGCGGCATGACCGAAGCGCAACGCCAACGCCTGTTTGAACCGTTTTTCACCACCAGCACCCAAGGCACAGGCTTGGGTTTATTCATGTCACGCGAACTGTGCTTGACCAATGGCGCAACCTTAGACTATGTTGCATTAGCGTCAGGTGGAAGCTGTTTCCGCTTGGTGTTTGCGCATCATCGCTAAAACCATAAGATAATTATAAATGACTGAACAAACCGTACTCATCATTGATGATGAACCTGACATTCGTGAACTGTTGGAAATCACCCTGTTACGCATGGGGCTGGATACCATCACCGCTGGCGACGTGGAGAGCGCTCTCAGCCAGATCGAAAAATACCGCCCGCACCTGTGCCTGACCGATATGAAACTACCCGACGGTAGCGGCATCGACATTGTGCGTTACCTGCAAAAAAATCACCCGCACATTCCTGTCGCGGTGATTACGGCGTTTGGCAGCATGGATACAGCAGTGGAAGCGCTCAAAGCGGGTGCTTACGATTTCGTGTCCAAACCCGTGGATTTGCCAAAACTGCGCGAGTTGATTCAAACCGCCCTGAAGCTTTCCGCTGGTAAAGGCAAACAGCCCGCGCAAACGGATGATGATAGCGACACCCACAGCAACAGTATTTTGGGCAATTCCCCGGCGATGCAGCAACTCAAAGCCACCATCCACAAACTGGCACGTAGCCAAGCGCCGGTTTACATCCACGGTGAATCGGGCAGCGGTAAGGAATTGGTGGCGCACCAGATTCACCAGCAAGGTTCGCGGGTCAAAGCGCCGTTTGTGCCGGTCAACTGCGGGGCGATTCCTGAAAATCTGATGGAAAGCGAATTCTTTGGGCACAAAAAAGGCAGCTTTACCGGCGCAATGGCGGATAAGCAGGGGCTGTTTCAAGCGGCGCACAAAGGCACGTTGTTTTTGGATGAGGTGGCTGATTTGCCGTTGACTATGCAGGTCAAATTGTTGCGGGCGATTCAGGAAGGCGCGGTTAAACCCGTGGGAGGCTTGGAAGAAATCCCGGTGGATGTGCGGATTCTGAGCGCGACCCACAAGAGTTTAGAACACGAGGTCGCGGCGGGGCATTTCCGGCAAGATTTGTATTACCGTTTGAATGTGATCAAGTTGAAAGTGCCACCGCTGCGCGAACGGCAGGAGGATATTTTGCTGTTGGCGGACTTTTTCTTGCAGAAAATTGCCGAGCGTTGGCAGATGCCACCGATTCGGTTGTCGCCTGCGGCGCGGCAAGAGTTGGGGGCGTATGGGTTTCCGGGGAATGTGCGCGAGCTGGAAAACGTGCTGGAGCGGGCGAGTACGTTGTGTGATAACAATACGATTCAGCCGGATGATTTGCAGTTGCCGGTGGCAGTTGTTACCCCTCACCCCAACCCCGCACCCAGCCGCTTTGGCGGCGTCCCTCTAAGTGGCGAGGGGCTTGAAGAGAAGAAGGTGATGAAGGGAGAAGCGGACATGTTACCAGCATGGAATCCCGTGGATGAGGAGGCGGAACGTGATTTGATTTTGCGGGCGTTGGAACAGACGCGCTGGAATCGGACGAAGGCAGCAGAAGTATTGGGGATGTCGTTCCGGCAGTTGCGTTACCGGATTCAGAAGTATGGGTTGGATGAGGGTTAATACCGTTTTTCACGTTAAAAATGGAAGTATGATGCCGTTTTTAACGCGAAAATCGTATTAAGGATAACTTTCTACCGTTTGTGTTGGCGAGTTGAAGTGCTGTTGGTATTGCGTTTGCCCGCCGCAGACACTATTCTTACGCTATAGCACATAGATCAAGGAAACGTAAAAATGTACACCGCGACACTTTCAAGTAAATACCAACTGTCGATACCCAAAGGCATTCGTGAGTTGCTCAACTTACAAGCGGGTCAACAATTTACTGTGCTGGCGAAAGGCAAAGTGATTGAATTGGTGCAAGTACGCTCGATCAAGGAAATGCGGGGGTTTCTCAAGGGCGTAAATACTGAGAACGTCCGTGATCGGCAGGATCGTTTTTAATGGCTTGCCTAGTCGATACCTGTGGTTGGATTGAGTGGCTGACCGAAGGGGCGTTAGTCGCCGAATTTGAGCCGTGGCTTGAGAATATTGAACAAGTTTATGTGCCAACGGTTATCCAGTTTGAGCTTTACAAATGGGTCAAGCGTGAGCGCGGCGAAAATCGGGCGTTAGAAGTTGCGGCGCTTACAGAGCAAGGGATTGTAGTGCCGCTACACACTGCCATTAGCTTACTGGCGGCAGATTTGGCGTTGGAGCATAAGCTGTCGTTTGCGGATGCTGTTATTTATGCCACCGCACGCTATGCGGATGTTGTGTTGGTCACTGCGGACGATCATTTTAAAGATTTGCCGCACGTCATCTACTTTGACAAGACCCAGAAGTTTGTACGTTCATGACGCTGCGTGTTCAGATACGCTATTATCAATGGCATCGGCACAGGAGATTCGCACATGGGTTATGCACTACGGCAAGACAATTACCTCACGCTTGAGGAATATTTGGAAGGTGAGCAATTTGCCATCGAGAAATCAGAATACGTTCGCGGCGAAGTTTACGCGATGGCGGGGGCTTCTGACCGGCATGTTAAAGTGACGTTGAATGCGGCTTTGCTGATTAAGCAACAACTGCGCGGCTCTGGGTGCAGCACGTACATTGCGGATATGAAGGTGCGTATTGCGGCAGATGATACCTTTTTCTACCCGGATGTGATGGTAACGTGCGAGCCTTCCGATCAGTTGGTGGAGCGGGATTATGCCAAACATCACCCCAAGCTGATTGTCGAGGTGCTTTCTCCTTCCACCGAGGATAAAGATCGGGGCAGTAAATTCATCAGCTACCGTAAACTGGACAGTTTGGAGGAATATTTGCTGATTGACCCCCGCACGTATTATGTGGAACTGTTCCGCCGCCAGAATGAGGATGAATGGGTACTAATGACGCGTAGCGGTGCAGAAGCAAGCTTGACCTTGAATAGCATTGGGTTGACGTGTTGTTTGGCGGATTTTTATGATGACGTGCGGTTTGATTAAGCTGCCTGCTGCATCGCCTCGCGGAGCAGTTGATTTAGCCGCGTTTGGTAGCCTGCGCCGCTGGATTGCAGCCATGCCAGAATGTCAGCATCAATGCGCACCGTGACTTGCTTCTTGATCGGACGGTAAAATTTACCAACCACGGCATTTTTCCAAGCATCATCACCCGCTTCGGGAATATCGCTGAAGTCGATTTCTTCATCTGGCATCGCTGCTAATATCCTCAACTCCTCTTCCTGCTTAGCGGTCAAAGCGGGTAAGTTGAAGGCATCTAATGAGAATTTAACAGTTTTGGTTTGCTTGTCCATAACGTTTCCTTTCTTTAGGTTCTGCCCTTCTCGCTGAAGTGCTTACGGATGTTTTTAGCCTCATCCCACTCAAAATCCATAAATATCTCACTTACAGAAAAGTAACTACGTTATAGCGCATCCCTTCCATGCTGTCACATTCCTCCTACCTGCCTGTCACATTTTGACAACCACCTCCGCAAAACCACCGATCATCCCAGAAAACCTACCGCTAACACCCAAATGGCAGTTGGCACGTCTCATGCATTACTCCTTGCGTCTGAGGACATTAACAAATCTCCCAACTAATCCTAACAATAAGGAATGATGAAAATGAGTATGAAAACAAAAATGAAAATGAGCATGAGAACAGCGCAATATAAAGCACAAGCTGGTTTCACGCTGATCGAATTAATGATCGTAGTCGCCATCATCGGCATTTTGGCTGCGATTGCACTGCCCGCTTACCAAGATTACACCATCCGCGCTCGTGTAACGGAAGGTATTGGCATGGTATCCCCTCTGAAGTTAGCTATGGCGACGGAAGTATCTTCTACCGCAGATCTAGTTATCACAGCAGATGATTGGAATAGCCAAGATAACTACAACGGTACTGCACCTACCAGTAAATACGTCGATGAAATTGCAGTTAACAACGCAACAGGTGTTGTTACCGTAACATTTAACCCTGCTTCTGTCGGCGTTGCAGCAACAGAAAATGAAATCACCATGACTCCTTCAGTTCGTACTCCAGGCGGTATCCAAACCTTAGAAGATGCCTTAGCTGCGGGTGCTTCCGGTCCATTAGATTGGGCATGTGCATCTGCAACCAACACCGCTGCTTCAGCACGTTCTCTCTCTGTTACTGCCCCAACCAATGGTTTGCTGGCCAAATATGCACCAGCAGAATGCCGTTAATAATCAGTTAGGCTATTAATAGTAAAAGGCAGCTTGATTAACAAGCTGCCTTTTTCAATAAAGGCTTGGGATTTGCATTATGAGAAACAGCCATCACAAAGGATTTAGCTTAATTGAACTAATGATTGTAGTCGCGATTATAGGGATTTTGGCAGCAGTTGCATTACCTGCTTATCAAGACTACACCATACGTTCACGAATCATGGAAGGGATTAGATTAGCAAATCCAGCCAAGGCGGCTGTCGCCAACCACGCCGCAAGTGTTGCGGATATAGCTGTCGCAGCCACCGATTGGAATAATCAAGAAAATAATAATGGTACAGTAGCAACTAGTAAATATGTTGAAAAGATACACATTGACAATCCCACTGGCACAATAACTATCACCTTCAACAGCAGCACAGTAGGTATAAATATCAATGAAAATGAATTAGTATTTGTACCCTCTGTACACTCAGATATTGGCATCCTTGATTTAGAAACTGCCATGATAAATGGCAAAAGTGGCTCATTTGACTGGGGTTGCTCATCAGCTACGAATACAACTGCAACATCACGTAATTTAAATATATCCACCCCTCTTAAGCCAATACAAGCTAAATATGTTCCGGCTGAATGTCGCTAACTTGAAAATTAGGCTCTTCGGGAATTCCCGTGGTGAGAATGGATCTCAAAGAGAAAATATTGTAAAATTCTATGTATAATCATCATGTTATCAGATTTTGGTGTTTATCGGTGATCGCCAAGTCTGACAGGCAATATTAAATAACATAATGATTTGAAAGAGATTTCATGAAAACGGTTTTTATGAGAGCCATTCTCACCACGGGAATTCCCGAAGAGCCGAAAATTACTGAGGTTTACTAAAATGATAAAAGAAAAATTGGCAGCCACATCAATCCACTTTACTATCAGTGCCTTTATATTATTCTCTTTTTTACTGATAGCTTTTTATATTTGGTATCCTACTCCATATGCAGAAATTAGCGGGTTAAATCATTTACTTTTAGTATTAATTGGCGTTGATTTAGTTCTTGGTCCTTTGCTGACCTTTATTATTTTTAAGAAAAACAAGCCAAGTTTAAAATTTGACTTAACATTTATTGCAACCATACAGTTAATAGCATTTATTTATGGTGCTCATGCTATTTATCAAGGACATCCTGTTTACATCTCTTATGCGGTAGATCGTTTTGAACTTATTCCCGCGAAGGATGCACTTCCTGAGAAAGCCCAACACGAAGAATTCAAAGTCTCGAAATTAGGTTTTCCTAAACTCGCCTATGCGAAACTACCAGAAGATCGTGAGGCTAGAAATGCGCTATTGTTTGAAGCAATATCGGGTCTGCCCGATTTAGAAAGACGACCAGAATACTATGAACCATTTGGAAACTTTGTAACTGCTGTGCTACAAAAAGGTTTAACACCACAACAACTCAGCAGTACACCGGAAAGCAATCAAAAACTGGAAGTATTTATCGCCAAACACGGTAAGACCGCCAACGATTACGCTTATCTACCACTGGTTGGTAAAGAGAAAGACGTGCTATGGGTATGGGATAAAGCCACCGAACAACCTGTTGGCACATTAGACATCGACCCGTGGCGTTTATCGAATGTCGCCACTAATGGCTAAAAAGCCAACCGCTCAGCGGGACAAGGCTAGAATGCCTATGTCCTGCTGCTAAAATCGCCCTATGCAAATCAAAGACATCACTAGCAAGCAACTCCTCAAACGCATGGCGACCTCGCCAATCTGCTGCTCAAGCACTAAAAATTGCGATCTGTACGCTTATACTGTTATCATCCAATCATAACCCAAGGACGACTCGCCATGCCCACACAGCAACACAATGAGGATAAAGGTTTAGAAACCTTACTCTTGCTGAATGGTGAGATATTTCCAATGAACAACGGCTAGATGAGTGAGGCATAAACATGACAAACAAAATTCTCAATATCGGCATTATGTCACGACTGGATTACACCCAACGTACTATCGCCATCGCCAAAGGTGACTATCAACCGCTACCCGATGAACCTAAAATATGGTTTGAATCTGTAAAATCCATGGCGCAAGTATTGAGCGATGAAAACCAAGCATTGCTGGATTTAATCATACGCCATCAACCCCAGTCCCTAAGCGAACTGGAACAGCTTTCACACCGCAAAAAACCCAACCTATCACGCACATTGAAAACCCTAGAACGTTACGGCGTGGTCGAGTTGCACAAGCAAGCCGGAAAGCTTGCCCCAACCGTCAAGGCAACCGATTTTCGTGTCCAGTTTGGTTTGCATCACGGTAACGCAGCTTAGTCACATTAACCCAACCGCTCAGCAGGACAAAGCTAGAATGCCCATGTCCTGCTGCTAAACTCAAGCGATGCAAACCAAAGACATCACCAGCAAGCAACTCCTCAAACGCATGGCAGCCGATCTCGCCAACCTGCTGCTCAAGCTCGACATTGACCCCGACAGCGTGGAACTGCTCGAAACCCAACACCAGCGTGTCGAAGAACGCCGCGCTGATCTCGTCGTCCGCGCCCAACGGCGAGGCGAAACCGAATCCGGCATCCTCCACATCGAAATTCAAAACAGCAACGATGCTGATATGCCCCTGCGAATGTTGCGCTATTACACTGACATCCGTTTCCAACACCGCAGCGGGGAGCTGCACCAATACCTCATCTACATCGGCAAACAAGATTTGCGCACCGCCGACGAATGGCTAGACAACAACCTCAGTTACCGCTACCACATTCTGGATATGCGCACCGTCGATTGCAGCCTGCTGCTGGCACAAGACACCCCGGATGCACTGGTCATGGCAATCCTCTGCGATTTCAAACAACGCCCCGTACAAGACGTGGTAAACTACATTGCTGGTCGCTTAAAATTCCTGTTAAATGAAGACGAACGCGGTTTCGGTGAATACTTCGCCATGCTCGAACGACTGGCGGAAAACCGTAATCTCCTCCCCAATATCAAAGAGGCAAAAGACATGCTGACACAAGTAGACGTTACCAAATTCGCCTCCTACCAATGGGGGCGCGAAGACGGCCTGAAAGAAGGCATTGAAAAAGGCAAGGAACAAGGCATTCTGATGGAACGTGTACGCCTAGCCCGCCAACTCATCGGCTTGCTGGATGACAAAACCATCGCCGAAAAAACCGGCTTGCCCGAAGAAGAAGTCAGTAAACTCAAGCTACACTGATCGTATGTCCCCATACATTCTGTAGAGCGAATTTCCTATGTTGCAAAAACTCCCCGTCGGCATCCAAACCTTTGAAGAAATCATCGGCAAAGACTATTTGTACATCGACAAAACCGAAGCCATCCACCGCCTGATTGCCAGCGGCAAATACTACTTCCTCTCACGTCCGCGCCGTTTCGGAAAATCGCTGACACTCTCCACCCTCAATGCCATTTTCAGCGGAAAACGTGACCTGTTCAAAGGCTTGTGGATTGAAAACCGATGGGATTGGGGAAAAACACATCCAGTCATCCACTTGCAACTCAGTAAGCTAGACTATCAAGGGGTTGGCTTGGAAATGGCGCTACAACAAGGTCTGCACGTTGTTGCCAGTCACTACCAACTGACCCTGCACAATACCACTGCTAAAAGCCTGTTTGCCGAGCTGCTTGAAAGTATAGCGAAGCAATACGGTACAGCCGTATTATTGATCGACGAATACGACAAGCCGTTGATTGACTACCTCGATGACATTCCACAAGTCAAAGCTAACCAACAGGTGATGAAAAGCTTTTACTCAGTGATCAAAGACAGCGACCCTTATCTGGAATTCCTGCTGATCACGGGTGTTTCTAAATTCAGTAAAGTGTCGATATTTTCCGACCTAAACAACCTTTATGACTTAACCCTAGACCACAAAGCTGTCACCCTCACAGGGTATACTCAAGCCGAGCTGGAACACTATTTCGTCCCCTATTTCCCAGCCGCCGAACAACGCCTAAAACTCAGCCGCGCAGAATTGCTGGCAATGCTACGCCGCTGGTACAACGGCTACTCGTGGGATACCGAAAACTTCGTCTACAACCCGTATTCCATCCTCAGTTTTTTCAGCGCCAATGCGTTTCGCAACTTCTGGTTTGAATCCGGTACGCCCACGTTCTTGCCCAAACTGATGCGCCGCGATGGGGTATACCAAGTCAATGAAATGGAAGTCGATGAACTCGCACTCGGCAACTACGACCTTGAACGCCTGCAACTCGCTCCCGTGCTATTCCAAACAGGGTATCTGACCCTAAAAAGCCGTGACGAATACGGTCTATACCACCTCGACTACCCCAATCGCGAAGTACAAGCCTCCATGTCCATGTACCTACTCGCAGAATGGGCGCACGAAGAACCAGCCAACACTACTCCACTGGTAGTAAAATTACACAAAAGCTTCCTGAACAATGACCTACCCACGGTCATTGACATCATTAAAAGCATCTTCAAGAAAATCCCCTCGCAAATTTTCATCAAAGAAGCCGAAGCCTATTACCACAGCCTGATTTACTTGGTATTTTTCTATCTGGGGCAATACACCGAAGCCGAAGTCAGCGACAATACCGGGCGCATTGATTGCGTCGTCAAAACCCCGACGCACATCTACATTATCGAATTCAAGCTCAATAAAAGTGCTAAAGCCGCACTCAAACAAATAAAAGACAAGGACTATGCAGGCGCATACCGCACCGATCCACGCCCAAAAATCCTGCTAGGCGTCAACTTCAGCAGCAAAGCCAAAACGGTCGATGACTGGATCACTGAAAATGCCTAATTCCAACTATGCTATCCTGTCCCCATGCACTCTGTAGAGCGGATTTCCTATGTTGCAAAAACTCCCCATCGGCATCCAAACCTTTGAAGAAATCATCGGCAAGGACTATTTATACATCGACAAAACCGAAGCCATCCACCGCCTGATTGCCAGCGGCAAATACTACTTCCTCTCACGTCCGCGCCGCTTCGGAAAATCACTGACACTCTCCACCCTCAACGCCATTTTCAGCGGAAAACGCGACCTGTTCAAAGGTTTGTGGATTGAAAACCAATGGGATTGGGATAACAAGCATCCGGTGGTACACCTGTCTTTTAGCAGTATTGGTTATCGAGAAATTGGCTTAGAACAAGCTATCCGCCAAGAACTGAACAAGATCGGGACAACAGGGGGCATAACATTTCCACAGCAAGCCAGCATCGCGTTGATGTTTCGCCAACTGTTGGAGCAGCTAGCACGACAACACGGCAAAAAAGTTGTCCTGCTCATCGACGAATACGACAAGCCGCTGATTGACTACCTCGATGACATCCCACAAGCCCGAACAAATCAACAGGTGATGAAAACCTTTTACTCGGTCATCAAAGACAGCGACCCCTATTTGGAATTTCTGCTCATCACCGGCGTATCCAAATTCAGCAAAGTCTCCGTCTTTTCCGACCTAAATAACCTCTATGACCTGACCTTAGACCACAAAGCCGCCACCTTGGTCGGCTACACCCAAACCGAATTAGAGCATTATTTCGCCCCCTACTTCCCCGCTGCCGAACAACGCCTGAAACTCAGCCGTGAAGAACTGCTGGAAAAACTACGCCGCTGGTACAACGGCTACTCATGGGATAACGAACACTTCGTCTACAACCCGTATTCCATCCTCAGTTTTTTCAGCGCCAATGCGTTTCGCAACTTCTGGTTTGAATCCGGCACACCGACATTCCTGATCAAGTTAATGCGACGCGACTGGCTCTATCAATTCGACAACCTCGAACTGAGCGAACGCGCCTTTTCCAGTTACGACATTGAATACCTAGAAACTTTGCCAATTCTGTTCCAAACCGGCTACCTGACGATCAAAGGCATCGACGAACACAACCTGTACCGCCTCGACTACCCTAACGCTGAAGTCAAAGAAGCCCTACTGGAATACATGATCAGCAACCTGCGGCATGAGCAAACCGCACTCGGCACACCCTTGGTTGTGCATTTGCACAAGGCATTCCAAGCCAATGACATTGAGCAAGTAATCGAGATCATCAACAGCATCTTCAAGAAAATCCCCTCGCAAATTTTCATCAAAGAAGCCGAAGCCTATTACCACAGCCTGATTTACTTGGTATTTTTCTATCTGGGGCAATACACCGAAGCCGAAGTCAGCGACAATACCGGGCGCATTGATTGTGTCGTCAAAACCCCGACGCACATCTACGTTATCGAATTCAAGCTCAATAAAAGCGCCAAGGCTGCACTCAAACAAATAAAAGACAAGGACTATGCAGGCGCGTACCAGACAGATCCACGTCCTAAAGTGCTGTTAGGCATAAACTTCAGCAGCAAAGCCAAAACGGTGGACGATTGGGTCATAGAAGTAGCAAACAGCAGCACCTAAAGAAATTCATGTTATAGACACTTTCAACGCGCTATCATCCCCAGTTATTAATGCTAATAACGATACAATAGCCACCCTATTATGACACCGCTGACTTCTTCCATCCCTTTACCGGGGTTAGCCAGACAATTAGTTGTGCAAGACTTGCTCGACAAAGAGTCGGCGACGCAAGCCGTGCAGAAAGCGCGTGCGGAAAAAGTCTCACTGGTGGACTGGATGGTTCGCTCCCGGATCGTATCCACCAAAGATGTCGCCTATGCCGCCAGCCTCGAATACGGCTTAAGCATGGTCGACCTCGATCAAATCAGCATTCCACCGCTGATTGCGGCACTGCTCAGCCCAGAGCAGATGCGCAAACTCAACCTGATTCCCCTGTATCAACGCGGCAAAAATCTCATGGTGGGCTTGGCTGACCCCACTTACTTGACCAATCTGGATGATGTCAAATTTGCCACCGGCTTAATCCCCGAACCCGTGTTTGTCGAGTTCGACAAACTGCAACGCTATATCAGCAGCGACGATGGTATAAGCGGACACGCTGCCCCAACCCACGGTGGTAAAGCTTCTCCCTCTGCCGCGCCAGTAGCCGCTGCCAAAGAAATTGCCTTAGATGTCCGCGACCTCAAAACCAAGGACGACGAAGACCCCGCCGTCATTGAATTCGTCGACAAGCTGTTAGCCCACGGCATTAAATCCAAAGCGTCGGATATTCACATTGAGATTTTTGAAAAAAATATGCGGATCCGCTACCGGATAGACGGCATTTTGCAAGTGGTTGCCAACCCGCCCAACGATTCCGCCCAACAATTGATTTCGCGCATCAAAGTCTTGGCACGCATGAATATTTCCGAACGCCGCGTCCCTCAAGACGGGCGTATCCGTTTTACGGTCAATGACAAACAAAAAATCGACTTCCGGGTGAATACCCTGCCCACCCTGTTCGGTGAGAAAGTGGTTATGCGGATACTCGACTCTTCCAACGCCGCATTGGGGGTAGAAAAGCTCGGTTTTGAACCCAAGCAACAACACGATTTCATGAAAGCGCTGGACAAACCCGATGGCATGATTCTGGTCACAGGCCCCACCGGTAGCGGTAAAACCGTCACGCTGTACACCGGTTTAGGCATCCTCAACACCCCAGAAAAAAACATTTCCACCGCCGAAGACCCCGCTGAAATCAATATGCCCGGCGTGAACCAAGTCAACGTCAATGCCAAAGTCGGGCTGACCTTTGCCGAAGCCTTGCGCTCTTTCTTGCGTCAAGACCCGGACATCATCATGGTGGGGGAAATCCGCGACCTTGAAACCGCTGAAATTGCCATCAAAGCGGCACAAACGGGACACTTAGTGTTATCCACCCTGCACACCAATAGCGCCCCGGAAACCCTGACCCGTTTAATGAACATGGGAGTACCGACATTTAATATCGCCTCTTCCATTCACTTAATTATTGCCCAACGTTTGGCGCGACGTTTATGTGAAAAGTGCAAGCAACCGTCCAGTGTTCCCCGGGAAGTGCTGCTGCAAATGGGCTTCCAACCTGACGAACTCAGTTCACTCAAACTCTATGAACCGGTCGGATGTTCGGAATGTTCACGCGGCTATAAAGGTCGAGTAGGTATTTACCAAGTCATGCCGATTTCTGCTGAAATGGGGCGCATGATCATGAATGGCAGCAACTCGCTGGAAATCGCCGAACAAGCCCTCAAAGAAGGCATTGCGGATTTGCGCCGTTCTGCGCTCAACAAAGTGCGGCAGGGCATCACCTCATTGGCAGAGCTGGAACGTGTCACCTCAGACTAAACCCGTAACGACCGGTTATCCCATGGGATACGATTTCAGCAGCAACGCGTGTTAGACTAGTAACACTATAAAAATAACGCAGAGCCACGGATATGCAAAGCAACACCTTGAAAAAGCCGGTAGCAGGCAAAAAACCCGCCCCCAGCGCACCACAAGCCATTTACAAGTGGGAAGGCGTTAACCGCAATGGCGTAAAAATGCGTGGTGAAACCGAAGCCGTGAATCCCAACTGGTTACGTGCTGAACTGCGGCGCAAAGGTATTAATCCGGGGCGCATCTACCGCAAACCCAAACCGCTGTTCAAACCCGCGATCAAACCGGGCGATATTGCCCAATTTGCCCGCCAATTAACCACCATGATGCGGTCTGGTGTGCCAATGGTGCAATCTTTGGAATTAATGGCATCCGGGGGCGATAATGCCTCAGTACGCGAACTGGTCAATAAATTACGCGCCGACATCGAAGGCGGTGCCAGCTTAGGCAATGCCTTAGCCAAACACCCCAAATATTTCGACAAATTGTTTGTCAACTTGGTAAAAGCGGGCGAACAAGCCGGTACGCTGGAAACCATGCTGGAAAAAGTAGCCACCTACAAAGAAAAAAGTGAAGCGCTCAAAGCCAAAGTCAAAAGTGCGATGATGTACCCGATTATCGTCGTGGTTGCTGCCGTGGTGGTATCGGCAATCTTGCTGATCTGGGTTATCCCGCAGTTTAAGGAAGTCTTTAGCAGCTTTGGGGCTGATTTGCCCGCTTTCACCTTGTTGGTTATTTCGTTTTCGGATTGGTTAGTTGCCAACTGGTGGCAACCAATACTGCTATTTGTTGCTATCGGGGTTAGTTTTACCCAAGCTCGGCAACGCTCCAAAGCCTTTGACCGCTTCGTGGATAAAGCGTCGTTAAAGATCCCGATCATGGGGAATATATTGAACTTGTCGGCGGTGGCACGATTTGCGCGTACTCTAGCCACCATGTTTGCGGCGGGTGTGCCGTTGGTTGAAGCCATGGATTCGGTGGCGGGTGCGACCGGCAATGCCTTGTATGAAGAAGCTTCGCGGCGAATTCAAGACGATACCGCTCGCGGGGTACAATTGAATACGGCCATGCAAACCACGCAATTATTCCCCAATATGATGGTACAAATGACCCGTATCGGTGAAGAATCCGGGCGCTTGGAAGAAATGCTGGCAAAAGTAGCCGATTATTACGAAGCACAGGTTGACGCTTTGGTCGATACCTTGGCAAAACAAATTGAACCGCTGATCATGGCGGTACTGGGCGGGATTGTGGGCAGTTTAGTCATTGCCATGTACCTGCCCATCTTTAAACTTGGGGCTGTTGTTTAGGAATTCTCATGGAACTGATTTTTTTACTCAAAACCAGCCCAGTCTGGCTAATAAGTGTCGTGGGGCTATTTTCGCTATTGGTGGGCAGTTTTCTGAATGTGGTCATTTACCGCCTGCCGATTATGTTAGAACGCCAATGGAAACACGACTGTAACGAATGGCTGGATCAACACCCTGACAAGCAAGATACCGGCGATTTCAATCTGGTCGTGCCACGCTCACAATGCCCGACCTGTGGGCATAAAATCACCGCATTGGAAAACATTCCGGTCATTAGCTACCTATTGCTGCGCGGCAAATGTGCGGGCTGCAAAACCCCGATTTCCAGCCAATACCCATTGGTGGAACTGGCGACAGCACTGTTTTCCATGCTGGTGGCTTGGCGCGTCGGTTATGGCGTTGAATTAGTGGCATTGCTCGGCTTTACTTGGGTACTGGTCGCGCTGTTTATGATTGATGCGCAAACCATGCTGCTGCCAGACATTCTCACGTATCCGCTGCTGTGGGCGGGTTTGCTGCTCAATATTAGCGGCACGTTTGTCAGTTTGCCAGATGCGGTATTGGGTGCAGCATTTGGCTATTTGGCGCTCTGGTCAGTGTTTCACCTGTTCCGGCTGTTGACGGGCAAGGAAGGCATGGGGCACGGCGATTTCAAATTGCTGGCGGCACTCGGTGCGTGGGGTGGCTGGCAGATTCTGCCGTTCGTGATTTTCGCATCATCGGCGTTTGGTGCGATATTTGGGATTCTATGGATGCTGGCAAAGGGCAAACGCGAAAGCCTGCCCATGCCATTTGGCCCCTGGCTGGCAATGGCAGGCTTTGTGGCAATCGTATGGCGCGAGGAAATCCTGAACTGGATGAGCAAGATTTTCATGCCATTCTAAAGCGCCGACACTAGCTAATATAGCGGCACATCGGCGGCGCTTGCCCCACAATACGGTGAATACGCGGTGGGTGTTTCGCCGTCTGATGGCGTTGCGGCACATAATAGGCGTACATTTGTACCGGGCGTACCGGCACACGGGCGGTCTGATGCGGGCGCTGCATACGTTGCGGTGTTACCCGCGCTGAACGCTGCCAACCGGTTGCCTGATGAGCTGGCTGTTGCACTCTGCCATGACGTACTTGGCATTGCTCACACGACAAGGTGGCGGTTTGATATTGCTTGACGACCCGCACGATAGGGTGGCTTTGATTGGCTCGCATAGTGCGCATATCTTCCACACTACCTGTCCACGCTTGCGCAGAAGGCACGGCCAATACCGTCAACCCTAAACCTGCTATTAACTTTTTCATCATCAGACTCCATGTAGAAATGGCGTTTGCCTGTTACAATGCCCCAATAATTGAGTCACCTTGAACCACACGGAAACATGTCGCATGGCAGAACAGGAACAAACCACCCATTTCGGTTTTCAACAAGTACCCGTTACTGAGAAAGCTAGTCGGGTTGCTGGCGTATTTCATTCAGTAGCCGACAAGTACGACGTAATGAACGACGTAATGTCATTTGGCGTGCATCGGCTGTGGAAACGCTTCACGATTGATGCAGCAGGCGCAAAACGCGGCAACCGCGTATTGGATCTGGCAGGCGGCACGGGTGACTTGGCGTCGAAGTTTGCGCGGATCGTGGGGGATGATGGCGAAGTGATCCTTTCCGACATCAATGCGTCGATGCTGGAAAACGGGCGGGAACGTCTAACCGATAGGGGGATTGGCGGCAATGTGCGTTACGTGCAGGCGAATGCGGAATGCTTGCCGTTTGCTGACAACCATTTCGACATTATCACCATTGCCTTCGGGCTGCGGAATGTGACGGATAAGGATAAGGCATTGCGCTCCATGTACCGCGTGTTGAAACCGGGCGGGCGCTTGTTGGTGCTGGAATTTTCTAAACCCGCCGTACCCGGTTTAGCACCGATTTACGACCAGTATTCGTTCAAATTCCTGCCGCTGATGGGCAAATTGATTGCGAATGATGCGGAAAGCTACCGTTATTTGGCGGAATCCATCCGTATGCACCCGGATCAAGCAACCCTCAAAGCCATGCTGGAAACCGCCGGATTTGAGCGCGTCACCTACACCAATATGACCGGCGGCATTGTAGCCTTGCACAAAGGCTACAAGTTCTAACCCCTGTAGGTCGGGCTTCAGCCCGACATGGGTGTCAAAGCGACAGAGGCTGTCGGACTAAAGTCCGACCTACGGTTCTGTTGTTTCTTGCGCTGTAAATAGGCTTTGTGCCACAGCGCAGGTAGCGTTAAGCTCGCCAGAAACACCACCAGCACCAACCATTTCTGATTATCTGTAAACGCCCAATCCCCCCAGCGGAACGGAATGTAGCAATACAGCACCACCAGATGGAAAGCAAAAACCTGCAAGGAATGCTGTCCCAAAAAGCCCAACCACCGCGCTGGCCAAGCCAGCAACTTCAACACGTTATAGCGCCGGTGCAACACAATAATTCCGGCAATCACGTACACAAACGCCAAGAAATTCGTCAAGCGCAGCCAGGACAGATTGTCCCGCCCAATGTGACGGTATTCCTGAAACCACGCAGCAATCGGCGATAAATCACGCGATACATAACCATGCCGTTGCAAATACAGCGCCACAATCACCAGCAAACTGACCGACCACAACCAGCCATTCACACGTGGTAACGCACCCTTGCTATTAAAACGCAGGAAACCCAACACCATGCCCAGCACAAAAATGAATTGCCAAGCCATGAAATTAAATGCACCACCCCGCAACAACAACCCCTGCGGCAACAATGCCAATACATCACGCCCCCAGCCATACTGCGCTGCCAGCCATAAACCGCCACTGCCCAACAATACCATTGCCACCCCAATGGTTTGGTATTGCAACATCAAACGCAGCCCAAACGGTGCTGCCAACATCAACACCACATACAAGGGCAACACATCCAACATCGGCGGCTGATAGACCAATAACAGTCCTGATAGCAAAGCGCGGGCGGGTTCCACCTGCATCTCATTGGCAAAACTGGTCCAATACGCCCCCGACCATTGTGTTGCCACCGTGAATACAAACACCGCCAGCAATACCATCAAATGGTAAAGGTAAATCACCCCGGCACGCTGCCACACACGCTGCTCCAGTACTTGCCCACCGGCAGTGTGATAACGGCTGTACACCAACGCCACCAACATGCCAGACAGAAAGACAAAGCCTTCCGCCGCACTGACATACCCAGCAAATTCATACAAATGCTGGAAGATCGGCTCACCAAAATGGTCAGCAGCCATAATGATCAACATCAAACCTCTGAGTATATCCAGCGAAATGTCACGGTTCATCGACAACAAATTCCTTGCCTTGCGGCGTTATTAGGGCTACGGGGCGCAACTATACGACCAAGTGCTTATTCTGCCAATCATATACCGCTAGACGTCACTCAAATTCTGCTCTACTATTTCTTCCCCAAGTCCCTTGGTCAATCTTGGCAACCTACTGAGCAACATAGCCCTCTTCGGTATCCCACCATTATGAAATCTAACCTGCCTATTTGGCTCTTATCATTTGTATTACTCACCTTTAGCGACGTTAACGCTTACGCAGATGACGGCTGTTTTACACACGTCAAACAGGTGGCGGAGCAACTCTCCAGCCAACCGTTCAGCAAAACGCCCATGATGAAAGTGGATACAGGGCGAATTACTTACGACCATTACCAGCGCATCAAGTTCAAAGGCAACCAAACCTTTTGGCGCGATGAAATGCTCCCGTTCCAACTCGAATTTATGCATCCGGGGATGCATTACATTCACCCTATCGAACTGTTTGCTTGGGAAAACGGCGCGGCAACCCCCATCAAATTTTCGCGCAAGTATTATGACTACACCGAAGTCAAAGACTTAAACCTCGAAAATGACGAACCGAATATGGGCTTTACCGGCTTTCGCATCCTCGCCAAACTCGGCGGCAAACACTCCAGTTACACCGAAGCACTCGTCTTCCAAGGTGCCAGCTACTTCCGTGCGCTGGGGCTGGATCAAAAATACGGCTTGTCGGCACGCGGGCTTGCCATTAACACCTCGCTGGAAGGCAAAGAAGAATTCCCCGATTACACCAAGTTCTGGCTGGAAAAACCGGCTAAGGATGCCGAAACACTGGTGTTTTGCGCCCTGCTCGACTCACCTTCAACCACCGGTGCCACCCGTTTTGTGCTGACACCCGGTAAAAGCACTGAAATGGAAGTCGAAACCCAGCTTTACCCGCGCCAAGACATGACTGAAATCGGCATTGCGCCCCTGACCAGCATGTTCTTCCACGGTGAAAACTCCCAGCAACATTACGGTGACTATCGCCCCGAAGTACATGATTCTGATGGCTTGCTGATTCAGCGCGGCAAAGACTGGACATGGCAGCCGCTGTGGGAAGTTCCTTACTTCAACTTCCAATCAACGCCTGTGGAGACACTCTCCGGGTTCGGCTTGCTGCAACGTGACCGTGATTTCAACAACTATCAGGACCTAGAAGCGTGGTATCACGCCCGCCCCAGTGTTTGGATAGAGCCTTTAGGCGATTGGGGCAAAGGCAGTGTGCAATTGCTGCGCTTACATACGGAGTCTGACATTTTAGATAACATCGTGGCATACTGGAAAAGTGATGCTGGCAACGCTTTCAGCCACTTGCATTACCGCATGTCATGGCGTTCGGATGAGCCACCTGCCCATACATTAGGTAAAGTTGTGGCGACCCGTGCGACGAATAAGGCGGTGGATGGTTTACCCGGTCATAAGGGACGTATACGTTTTATTGTCGATTTCAATGATGTACCGAAACTAGCCAAAATGCCGCAGGCAGAGTTAACATTCAACGGTGCAGGTAAAACCAATCCGGTAGTGGTACAGGAAAACCCCTATGTGAAAGGCTGGCGCGTCATTGCTGCGGTATTCCCGGAAACCTGTGACAAACCCATGACTGCAACCATTCGTCTGACAGACGGTGTAAACCCTTTGAGCGAAACGTGGTCTTACCCTATTCCTGAGTCACTGTGCAATGCACCCTGACCCGCAGTCTCAATAACAACAACAATGGTATTACTGTTAACAACCCTTGCGTGGATTGACAAACAAATGACTGAACAACTAGCACAAACAAACGTGGAAACACCTGATACCAACGCGCCCAGCAATGCGTGGTTGATCGCCCAAAAACGTGCCAATGATTACCTGAAACTGCACCGCTTACTGGATTGGGAACGTGAACGCCTGTTAGCGCAAATCACCCAGAAGCTGGCGCGGGCAGGACTTTTTTCCGAGCAAGAACTGATTCAACTGTTCATCAGCACCGCTCAGGAAGAGCTGGCACTGCTGCAAGCCAAAAACAGCGACAACCGCACCCCCACCGGGCCGTTGTTTGAGCGCAGCAGTATTCGGATAGCGCCCTTGCAAGCGATTACATTATTGCCATCGTCACGCCCACGCTCACGTTTACTGCTTAAATGAGCCAAGCACACGACGAACAAATACCTTGGCAAGCGACCGCCAGACGGCGGCGTGTGGTATTTTTTGCGACAATTGCCTTCCTGACCGGACTCGCAACTTTCTGGCTAGGTGCTAACCTGCCCGCCGAGTTACCCATTGTGTGGCAAGCCTTAGTGCTGATTCCGTTTGCGGTACTGTTTTTGTGGTTAGCCTTAGGCTTTATGACCGCTGTGGTCGGGTTGTGGGTGCTGAATTTCGGCGGGCAAAACCGCGTTGCGAGTGCGCCCACTTCGCCCTTGCCGCAATTGCAAACCCGCGATACCACCGCGATTTTGCTGCCCATTTATAACGAAGACATCGCCTATGTTTACGCCGGGCTGCAAAGCATTTACCAATCGCTAGAACAAACCGGGCAGTTACACCAGTTCGAGTTCTACATCCTCTCGGATTCCGACGATGCCAGCAATTGGTTACGCGAAGAAGCCGCATGGTCAGCATTGTGCCGCACTGTGGGTTCATCCGAACGCATCCATTACCGCCGCCGCAAACACCGCACCAAAAAGAAAAGCGGCAATGTGATGGATTTCTGCCGCCGCTGGGGTAAACGTCACCCCTACATGGTAGTACTGGACGCTGACAGCCTCATGACCGGCGATGCCTTAATCCGTCTGGTCGATGCGATGGAACGCAATGAACGGGTTGGTCTAATCCAAACCCCGCTCTACACGATCGGCTTGGATACGCTGTACGCTCGCGGGCAGCAATTCGTGAATCGCTTATACGGGCCGATATTTTTTGCGGGTTTGCATTGGTGGTGGCTGGGTGAAAGCCAATACTGGGGGCACAATGTCATCATTCGTACCCAAGCCTTTATGGGGCATTGCCACTTGCCCAAACTGAAAGAAGGCAGCACTTTAGGCGGCGAAATCCTCAGCCACGACTTTGTAGAAGCGGCGTTACTCAACCGTGCAGGCTGGGAAACTTGGCTGGCTTACGACATGGAAGGCAGCTTCGAGCGCCCCCCACCAACCATGACCGATGCTCTCAAACGCGACCGCCGCTGGTGTCAGGGCAACCTGCAACACTGGCTGATTATTTGGGCGCATGGCATTCCGCACCTCCACCGCTTCCTGTTGTTGGGCGGCATTATGTCTTACGTCAGCTCCTTGATTTGGTTGGGCTGGCTGGGCGTATTAACCGCGATTGCGGTATTTTACCCCAAACTCACCTTAATTCCGTTAACCGCAGGCAATAGCGCGTTATTGGTGCTGACTCTCATTTTGCTGTTTTTCTACAAAACTTTCGGCTTAGCAGAAACAGCACGCAAGGGCACGGCGCATTTGTTTGGCGGTGTCAGCGGGCTAAGCGCCAGTGTCGCCACAGAAACCCTGCTTTCTATGCTTACTGCCCCCGTGCGCATGATGTATTACAGCAAATTCGTGGTGCAAATCTTACAAGGCAAACGTGCCGTGTGGGGAACGCAGCAACGTACTGGCGGCGGCTTGACCTGGGCAGATGCTTGGCAGGAATACGGCTGGGTCAGCCAAATTGGCGTGGCGTGGGCAATTTTGCTGTTGATATTCAACCCCATGACCTTTTTGTGGATGTCGCCGGTTATCGCAGGCTTAGTGCTTTCAGTGCCATTGGCCATGTTGACCAGCGCCCAAACCAGCTTGCAAACCAACCTATTCCGCACCCCAGACGAGGTTGCGCCCGACTATATCTTGCAAGCCTTTGAGAAAAATTACGCTGAAATGTTGGCGAACCCCTGCATCTCTACCCGCGATTTGTTTATCCGCGTGGTGGTTGATCCGCTCGCTTTCCGGCAACACATGACCTACATCCCGCACCGCCAGCACGTCCCCGAAGGCACACGCCAGCAACGTGAAGAACAGGTCAAACGCTTGCTAGAACAAGGTCCCGGCGCGATTTCCAACAGCGAACGCCTGATCATTCTGGAAGATGACGACATGCTCACGCAATTGCATACGCAAGTGTGGCAATTGCCGGAAGCACGATTCCACGAACACTGGATGTCGAAGCTATGAGACATTCGTCAATGCGTAATTGACACGGCTTTACATTCATTGCATAGTTGTATGACACAATGTAAGACGGAGAAAATCAACATGCGCGTCAATGCCAGACTAGATGAACAAAGTGAAAGTGACTTGAAGTTTCTGCAACAAGTCACTCATAGCACAAGCACCGACATCATTAAGATGGCACTGCGCTTTTATGCTGCACACATTCATCAAGAAGCGCGGCAGCAGAAAGAAGCGCTGTTGAAAAGTGGTTTTATCGGCTGCTTTGCAGGTTCTAGCGACTTATCCAGTCATTACAAGGTGTATGTACGTGAGGCACTGGATGCTAAATACCCTGCACAATAGTTCTACTTTGGTGGACACTGGCTTTTGGGTTGCCCTTGGCAATAAGAACGACAAACACCATGCGAGGGCGCTCCAAGCCTTTACCGATAATACCGATGTATTGATTACTACCAGTGCAGTGATTACAGAAACCACCTATTTGTTATACCGCGATGCGGGCTTTGATAAGCAACAAGCCTTCTTGCACGGGTTGGAAATGGGCATAACGCGCATCTTCGACTTACAACAGCAACATTTTGGGCGTGTTCAAGCACTTATGCGCCAATATGCCAACTTACCAATGGACTTGGCGGATGCTTCCTTGGTTATTCTTGCAGAGGAATTAGGTCATGGGCGTATTTTCTCCACAGACCAGCGCGATTTTGGGACTTACCGCTGGAAACAGCACAAGCCATTCCACAACCTGTTATTACCATGATTCACGCCTGATTACTGGTGAGGAAAAATCGCCCCCATGCTACCGATTGTTGTATCTGAACTAGAATTTTCAGGATGAAAGGATCGGCAGAAACAGTCCTGCCCGCTCTTGGTAATCTTTTCATCCTGAGAATCTTAGTTCAAGATTGGTGTGGTCGACTCCTGACGTTTATGACAAATCAATCGAGTTTGGCTTTTCATTGTCACAGTCGAGACAATTAGCGAAAGCGAAACCTGCTTCGTTTGAAGCAACTTGTTAAGTTACTTTCGGACTATTTATCACTTTAGATGGTTTCTGAGAACCATGATAAAGCTGTCGACCAAGTGCAGAGAACATTCGCCGAGGAATCCATACAACAGCACCAAAAATCACGAAAAAATATAAAAGCCACGTTGGCACCATGAGTAAAAGCTTTACTAGCAAATCAAAAAAATCGCCTTTATAGGCTATTTTAGTTCCACGGCTCGCGAATTTAGTAAATTTTAATGCACCAACATCATCAAGTAATTTTAAACCACCTTGACCAAAGGTTGTGGCTAACTTAATTGTTTCATTACCTAATTTATCTGATCGTTGCGCAACATCAACAGCCACACTACCACCAATATGATAAATTGTTGCGCTATGAGATCCAAAGGCATCGGCAAATTTTGCCATACGTCGGAGATCAGCAGCATTTTCTGCATTCCCTATTAATTTAAATCCGCCACGTGTATTAGCAAGTGAATTTACATCACCAATAAAACCAGTTAATTCTTCAAGACTTTTTGATTGCTTTGCAGTTTTCGCTGTTTTAACAATTGTTTTCCCTAACCAAGGAGGTAATTTTCCAAGCTTTTTAGCTGTTTTAAGTGCGATAAGTCCGCTTTTAACAACAGTGCTTCCGACTACTGAGGGCGCTGCAACACCGCCAGTGGCTACCGTCCCAGCTCCACTGGCTACTTGCGCAGTGCTGGCAACAACTCCAAGCGTTGCTAAGGCAACAAGAATTTCATCGACTTCTTCGCCTTGTGCAAGATTAACTCCTTGCTCTGCTAAGTCACGGATGTCGCCAATAACAAAAAAATCAGTCGCCACTCCCGCCACTTTACCGATTGTTTCATCACTTGTGCCAGATAGTAGCCCTTCTCCCAGTTTATCTAGCTGATAACTCCAACTTTCACGTTTACTTGAAATCTCTTGATATAATGACTGTGCTTCTGAATTTTGACTAACATACTCATAATTCATAAAAAAGCTCAAATAATCCGCAGCCTCGGCATATCGTTCTTCTGCCAGCATGGCACGAGCATCTGGAAGCGGATCAATACGCGTCAGTGCTAAAACCAAAAGTTGTGTTTGTTGCCAGAGGATACCAGCAGAAACAACAGCCAGCATTAACAAAGCAAGTTTAAAGGGAAGTTTAAACATCTTGAATTCCTCTAACGTTAAAGCGTTTTATTAATTTTATTCAAAGAATCTTATATAGAAAATAATCTAAAAAATACTCAAAGCCATCACTGATCACAATCGCCCCAATACCACAAATTTTAACAAAAACCACACAAATAAAAAGTGATCACTATCACAAAAAAAGTATTAATACAAAAAAACATGCCCATTTATCTTACACAAGCCCCACAAAATAGACATCAAAGAATGTCAGATTCGATTGATTTTAAAAAGTAAACCAATGCATTTCAACCCTTATCCGCTGCTCCCACATACTATCATTGCGCGTTACCCCGTTTCAGTCAGCCGCAGTATTTCATTGTGCGCGGCAATAACCGCAGCGAAATATTCCTTGCTGAAGCAGATCGTCAATTTTATATGGAAAAATTAGCGTAAAAATCATTAACTGTAATAATTCTTACCGCTATGATTCTTACGCTATGGGCAAATTCAAAATCAAGAAGTCAGCCGCCGGTAAATATCCGCCACCTTCAACGGCAACTTTTTCACATCATCAATCTCCACCCAATTGGCGTGACCGTACATGTGCGGCAAGTAATCCTTGCCGCGCTGATCAATCGTAATACAAAACGGATGAATCCCCGTGCGCCGTGCTTCAAACAAGGCTTGGCGCGTATCCTCAATCCCATACTGCGTATTGTAGATGTCGAAATAATCTTCCGGCTTGCCATCAGAGAGCGTAATCAGCAAGCGGGTTTTCGCCTCCACCGTATTCAGCTTTTCGGTCAAATGGCGAATCGCCACCCCCAAACGGGTGTAATCTTTCGGCACAATTCCTGCAATCCGCGCTTTGGTGGCGCTGTTATACAAATCGTCAAACGCCTTAATGCGGTAAATTTCGCAACGCTTGCGCCCAATCCCCGAAAAGCCGTAAATCGCATAACTGTCACCCAGCTTTTCCAACACTTCGCACAACATCACCAAGGCTTCGCGTTCGGCATCATTGATCCAACCCTTAGTGCTGCCGCTCATATCGACCATGAACATCACCGCCATGCTGCGATCTGCTCGGTGCATGTGTTGAAACAGCTTGTCGCTCATTTCGCTGCCGTCACGACTATCCGCGAGTGCTTCCACCAGCGCATCAATATCCACGTCATCGCCTTGCGATTGGCGTTTCAGCAAACGGTTTTCATCGCGCATCGCCTCGAAGGTACGCCGCAAATGCTTGATCATGCCCTGATACTTATCCAGCACCTTGTCCACATACGCCGGATCACCGGGGGGCAATTCCAATTCACGCAATACGCACCAGTTTTTGCGGTAATGCTGGCGGGCAAAATCCCACTCGCGGTACAAAAACGCCCCCTCTTCGTGGTAAATGCCTTTCCACACATCCTCAATGTCTTTTTCTTCTTTTTGGTACAAGGACGGATCGTATTCTCCATCCCCCGCAGGCACCAAAAATTCCGGCGGCACATCCCCCCAATCCAACATAATCGAGGTTAGCAACTGCTTCACGTCTTCCGGCGGTGCAATCGGCTTATCATCCAGCACCAACTCCATGCCCTGCCCCTCTTGCACCTCACGCATCTCAAACTCCGGCGGCGCAACCTCCTTCTTCTCTTGTACCTCCCCTGACAAGGGGAGGTCGGGAGGGGTTTCTTCCTTGTGTTCCTTAACCAACTCCGCGAGTTTCACCCGCAATAAAATCTTCTCCCGCTCCATCCGCGCCAACATACAAGCCGTCACAGCCTCAGGATTCAACCTAGTCTGATACACCGGCTGCGGAATCGGCAACCCCAACACCTGCGGCACTAACGCCAACACATCCTCAACCGTCGCAGAGGGTGTATGCAATACCCCCCGACACGTTTCCCAAGCCGCCTGTAGGGGCGTACCCCCGTGTACGCCCTCTTCCCGCATTTCATCCAAGCGCAAACGCTCAATCCGCTGCATATCACGCCACAACCCCGGCAACTCACGTTCCATGTACGCTTCCAGCCGCAAGGTATCCAACGCATGAAACGCCGCCAACGCCTGTTCCCGATCAGGGTAATCCGCAAATGCCGTCGCAAAATCCACCCGAAAACTGCCAAAGCGCGTCTGCGCCCACATAAACGCCACCTGCGCCTTGCACAACAGGAAATTATCCTTGGATTTGACCAATTTCGCGGTAATGTTTGGTAAATACAGCGTTTCACTGTCGGTGTACACAGACTCGCCTTGCGCCAATTTCAGCCACCGCCCCGACAAACCACACACAAAAGTCGACAAAATCGACTCCACTTCATCAAAAGCAACCCCTTCCGCGTGGGCATGAGCGCTTTCCAAAAAACTATCGACCTGTTGAATGACCGCCAACGCCGGGCGCAACCCCTGCTGGTCAAAAGTATCAGCCGCATGAACTGCCCACGCTTCGATCACGCGCCGTTCCAACCGATCCAACGCCTCCACCACCCGAATAATAAATTCGTGACTAATGTAAACATTGGTGGTTAGCAAACGCTCTGCCCAACCGAGGATGAAATCTTGCGTATTCCGATCCAAATTGACCAAGCCTTGCACAAGCTGCTCGACTTTCAGCCAAGTAAACTCGACCTCATACAGTTCCTCAAGCCGCTCCAGCAAAGTGGCGTAAGCATAGGGTTGCTCCGTTGCTTTCAAACCCGTCTCCTAGAATAGTGCGCCAATCAGTTCGTTAATCGCCGCAATCATGTCGCGGTCATCCGTCAATGCCAGCGCAATCGCCCCCTGACACGCCGCACGCGGCTCTACGCCTTTGGAAATCAGCTTGCCCGCGTGTACCAACAAACGGGTGGATGCACCTTCTTCCAAACCGTTGTCTTTCAAATTGCGGGTCATTTCGGCGAGTTTCAGCAATTTATCGGTCACGGCGGGAGCTAACCCGGTTTCGTGCATAATGATTTCGCGTTCTAACGCCGGTTTCGGGTAATCGAATTCGATGGCAACGAAACGCTGGCGGGTGGATTGCTTCAATTCCTTCAACACACTCTGGTAGCCGGGGTTGTAAGAAATCGCCAGACAAAAACTGTCCGGTGCTTCCAACAATTGCCCCAGTTTTTCAATCGGCATAATGCGCCGATCATCCGCCAGTGGATGAATCACCACCATCGTATCCTTCCGCGCCTCGACAATTTCATCGAGGTAACAAATACCGCCGGAACGCACCGCTCGCGTTAACGGGCCATCGACCCACACCGTTTCGCCGTTTTTCACCAAATAACGCCCCACCAAATCGGAAGTCGTCAAATCATCGTGGCACGACACCGTAATCATCGGGCGGCGCAACCGCCAGGCCATGTATTCCATGAAACGGGTTTTGCCGCAGCCCGTCGGACCTTTCAACAGCAAGGGCAAATGGTTGTCATAAGCGGCTTCAAACAGCGTGATCTCATTGTTTACGGGGACGTAATACGGCTCTTTTTCAATGAGATAGGTTGACGGATCGTGAATGAGGGCATGATTATGGGCATTAGCGGTATTCTCCACTATGGACTCCTGTGGTTGCTTGACATCGAGATCGCACGATAATAACAGCACCTAGCGTTGTACGGTTATTCTGTGACAGATACTAAGGGAGTTAACCAAATATCAGGAAAACTGGCGACCGCATCGCGCTAATGCTAAGGTCGTGGGCATTCCCAATAATAAAAACAAGGGCTACCCTAATGACTACAACAGAAGCAGATCTCGACTTTGCACCGCCCGTTCAAGACAAAAATCTCGACATGGTGCGTAACATCCTGTTTGGCGAACAAGCGCGTGAAAACGAAAAGCGCTTAGCCAATCTCGAACGTTTCGTCAAAGTGTGGACGAATTCCGTGCGCGACGAAATGCGCAAAAACATGGATAGCGTCAACCACGAAATCCACATGCTGCAAGACTTGCTGGATCAGGAAGCCAAAGCCCGCATGGCAGACACCGCGACTGCCCGCAAACATTTCGAGCACAGCAGCAAAGGCATAGAAAGCCTGCAACGCCAACTGCACAGCAGCGAAACCACACTGAATGAGCGCATTAGCGAAGAATCCAAACTGCTCAGCCAAATCATGGAAGAACAGCGAGAAGACTTGCTGACGCAAATAAAGCAAGCGGCAGAACAATTGCGCCAAGACAAAGCCGACCGCAAAATGCTCGCCTCCTTACTCGACAACCTCAGCCATCAACTGGCAGGTGACAAGGCATAAGCCATGCAAGGCACGCCCGATATTTCACAACTACGCCAGTTACTGTTCGGCAAGGACTACGATGCCCTGCTGGCATTAAAAGCGCAATTTGAAAACTCGGAACGCTACAGTGCCAGTGTTGCCAGCATCATTGCCGAAGCGCTGCAACACCGCGAAGCACACGATGGCGGCGTATCCACAGCGTTAGCTCCAACGGTTGAGCGTGCAATGAGCCACGCCATCAGCAGCGACCCCAAGCGCTTTGCTGATGTGCTTTACCCCGTCATGGGGCCTGCCATCCGCAAATCCATCCAACAAGCCCTGAATGAAGCGCTGGAAGATTTCAACCGCCTGCTCGAACAAAGCCTCTCGGTACGTTCATGGCGCTGGCGCTTGGATGCATGGCGTACCGGGCAGTCGTATGCGCAAATTGCCATGCTGCGCACCTTGGTTTATCAGGTGGAACAAGTCTTCCTGATACACCATGACACCGGCTTGCTGTTACAGCATGTGGTTTCCGAAAATGTCACCAGCAAAGACCCGGAAATCATCTCCGGCATGTTGACCGCCATTCAGGACTTCATCAAAGACTCCTTCGCCGTCGCTGGCGAAGACACGCTCGACACCCTGCGTCTGGGTGAACTCACTGTCTTGATCGAACACAGTCCACACGCGGTACTAGCCGTCGTCATACGCGGCACAGTACCCGCTGAATTACGCACACTGCTCGCCGAAACTGTGGAAACCATTCACCAACAATACCGTCAGCCCCTACAAGATTATCAAGGCGATGCCAGCGCGTTTACCGGCACAGAGCCATTGCTGCATCATTGCCTCATCAAAAAGCAAAAACAGCAGGAAAAACGCCCGCCTTGGTTAGCATACCTGTTACTTGCCACCATCGCGGGTGCACTCGGCTGGTGGGTTTACCAATACCAACAAGCCCAAGTAGCACTGGCACAGCAACAAGCGCTGGAAGAACAAGCGCAACAAGCCACGTTGCAAACATTACGCGAACAGTTAGCACAGCAGCAAACCCAATACGCCACCGTGCAAACGTCCCTGCAAACCCTGCTTGAGCAACAAACCCAGCAACAGCAGCGCAGCGCACAACAAATCGCCGCCGATACCGCGACATTGAGCACGCTCACCCGGCAGATAGAAACCGCCAGCTACCCGTTTGAAAAAGCCACAGCGGAAGTTACCCCCCAACACCCCGCCCTTATTGCACTCGGCAAACACCTCGGCGAACTGCTGCAAACAGCGCAACGCATGGGCAAAACCCCGCAAGTCATGATTGTCGGCAACGTGGATGGCAGCGGCAATGACACGCTCAATCGTCAATTGGCGCAACAACGTGCTGACAACTTACGCACCGCCCTGATAACCTCAGGTGTTCCTGCCTTCATACTCGTCGCTTATGGCGCACAGCATCCGGGGTTGCCCAGCGACTTGCAGAAAAACGAACGCAGCGCCCATTACCGCGTCAGCCTTTACTAACACCAGAGAGGGAAACCATGATCCAGCAAAAAATATGCCTGTTAGGCTCCTTCTCAGTTGGCAAGACCAGCCTGATCCGCCGCTACGTTGACAGCTTATTCAGTGACAAATACCTCACCACCGTTGGCGTCAAAATCGACAAAAAGCAGCTTGAATTTAACGGCAACACTTATTCCCTCATGCTGTGGGATATTGCCGGGGAAGACGACTTCACCAGCATCCGCACCGCGTATTTGCGCGGCATGTCCGGCTACATTATCGTGATTGACCCCACTCGCCCGCATTCGTATGAAACCGCACTCGCCATCCATAACATGGTAAAAACCACGGTTGGTGACTTGCCAGCGGTATTTGCACTCAACAAAGCCGACCTGAAACCCACCTGGCAGCTCGAAGCCCCCCAACACCAGCACCTGCATCAATTAGGACACCCTATCGTCGAAACCAGCGCCAAACAGAATGTAGGCGTTGACAGCATGTTCCTGAAACTGCTCGAACAATCAGGAGATCAACATGGATAAGCTCCTCGCCAGTATCTGTACCTCACTGAATATTGCGGTATTCTGCCAGCGCAACCGCGAATCTTTTCAGCTTATCACCCACATGCCTGACTGGCTGGTGTTTTTCTTGGGGCAATCCGCTGCGGCTGAATGCTCGCTGACCGACGCCTTCCCCTACCTGACTTGTTTTATCGACGATGCCGAACGACATTGGCAAGCGCGGAACACCACCCCGCTATCCTCCGGTGTTTGGGTAGAAATCGACGAACTCGGCAATGAACTCGCCCTAGAAGCCAACGCCTTATGGATGAACGGGCAAGCGGTATTGCTGCTCAACAACCTAGGTGAAAAATACCGCAAAGAAGTCAGCCACCTGCAACAACTCCGCGAAGGCTTGCTCACCCAAGAAAAACTCGAAAACGAAGTCCAAAAACGCACCCTCAAAATCAAACAGCGCGAAGAAGAAATCGCCATCAAACTGGTTAGCCTCACCAGTTACCGCGACGAAGAAACCGGCGCACACGTCAAACGCATTGGCTTATACGCCGCCGCGATGGGCAAAGCCTTGGGCTGGGAAACCCAACAGATTGACGACATTCGCATTGCTGCCCCCATGCATGACATTGGCAAAATCGGCATTCCCGACCGTATCTTGCTGAAAAAAGGCAAACTCACCGACACCGAATTCGCCATTATGAAACGCCACACCGAAATTGGCGCAAAAATGCTGCATGACTCCCACATCCCGGTACTCGACATGGCCGCCGATATTGCACTGTGCCACCACGAAAAATGGGACGGTTCCGGCTACCCTCGCGGGCTGATGGGCGAAGAAATCCCCGTTTCGGCGCGAATCACTGCCATCGTCGATATTTACGATGCCTTGGTACACGAGCGGGTTTACAAAAAAGCGCTCAGTGAAGCCGAAGCGCTGGAACTCATGGGCAGCATGACCGGCTCACATTTGGATGCCAAACTGTTTGAGGTATTTTTAGGCTTATTGCCGGTAATGCGCCGAATTCGTCAGGAAGTGAACGAAATTAATGAGTTACTGGTATCTTACTAAATCGTGGAACAGACCAGCGCCACAAGCGTTCGCCCAGCAATACTGCCAGCAGTACCGTATAAATCAGCGGCATATCCGTGCGTGCTTTGCTGTCTGCCAACCACCAAAAGTGCAACACGCCCAACGCGGTTAAGGGGTAAATCAGTGTGTGCAGCCCTTGCCAGTTGCGCCCTAGCTTGCGGATTGCGGCTTTAAACGACGTTAACGCCAAGGGCGTCATCAACACAAACGCCAACATCCCCACCGTAATGAAGGGGCGCTCCACAATGTCATACCAAATTTCCGCCCAATCAAAAAACTGGTCAAGCCACAAGTAACTCAGTAAATGCAACACGCCGTAAAAAAAGGCAAACAGACCAAGCATACGCCGCAAGCGTATCCCTTGAACCCAGCCTGTTGCCCGCCGCAGTGTCGAGAGCAATAACGTTAGCAACAAAAATCGCAATGTCCACTCCCCCAAACTGCGCGTAATCGTTTCAATCGGGTTTGCCCCCAGCGTGTCTTGCCACACGCCCCAACCTAACAGGGCTAACGGCAGCAATGCCAGTACAAACACAACCGGCTTGAAGACCTTGCTGAAATACGGCTCACGAATCTGCATCAGAAATTTTCCCGCAAATCCATGCTGCTATACAGGCTGGCGACCTGATCAGCGTAACCATTAAACATCAATGTATCGCGTTTACGGAATTCACCAATACGGCGTTCTTTACGCTGACTCCAACGCGGATGGCTAACTTCTGGGTTGACGTTGGCGTAGAAACCGTACTCATCCGGCACGGTTGCCATCCACAACGAGGTTGGCATTTGCTCGACAAAACTAATACGCACAATGGATTTGGCACTTTTGAAACCGTATTTCCACGGCACGACCAAACGCAACGGTGCACCGTTTTGCCCCGGCAGGTTTTTACCGTACAAACCGGTTGCCATCAGGGTCAACGGGTGCATGGCTTCGTCAATACGTAAACCTTCCACATACGGCCAATCGTAGCTGCGGTCTTTTTGCCCCGGCATTTGTTCAGGGTCATACAAGGTTTCAAAGCGTACAAATTTGGCTTTGGACGTCGGTTCAAACCGTTTCAGTAAATCCGCCAACGGAAAACCCAACCAAGGAATCACCATCGACCAGCCTTCCACACAACGCAGGCTGTAAATGCGCTCTTCGGTCGGATTCTGCTTGAGGATGTCTTCCAGCGACAGTTTGCCGGGTTTGGCGCATTCGCCATCCACCGCCACCGACCAAGGGCTGGTACGCAGCTTATCGGCACGTTTTGCTGGAGCGGTCTTACCCTGAGCTAATTCAATAAAATTGTTGTACGAAATAATGTCTTCGTAAGGGGTTGGCTCATCAGTGATCGAAAACGGCGATTTCGCCTGTGCCAGTAAGGGCAAACCGCCTGCCCCCAGCAAAGCCATTCCCCCCAATGTTTTCAAAAAATCCCGCCGCCGCTGGTAAAGCGCGTAGTCGGTCACGTCGTTGTCTGTCAGATCGAATGGGCGTTTGATTAACATGCTGATCCCTCCTTGTTTCTGCTATTACGCACCAAAGCGGAGTTTAGATGCAAATAACCACGCGGATACGTTATGCTAACCGCTCACTGAGAGGAGTTTGCCATGCTATTTGCCGCCCTGACTGCCACACTCGAAACCGCCTTCAATGCTTGGTTGAAACTGGATAAAGCCAGCCAGGGCAATGCGTTGGCACGGTTGCAAACCTTGCAAGGCAAGCTGATTTGCTTACACATCAGCAACCCTGACCTCCAACTGTATTTTCTGCCCACGGATGACACTGTACGTGTGACCACGGAGTATGCAGCCGAACCCGATGTCACCATTCACGGCTCGGCACTGGCATTGATGCGCTTATCCGCTGCGGAAGATACCGGCAAAGCCATGTTAGCCAACGGCATTAAAATCGACGGCGACATGGGCTTGGGCAACCGCTTCAGCCAAATCTTGCGCGAAATTGACGTGGATTGGGAAGAACTGCTGTCACGCGCAGTCGGCGATGTGATTGCACACCAAATGGGGCAATTGGCACGCGATACCAAAGGTTGGCTGGACGATTCCGCCCACGCGATGCGTTTGAATACCCAAGAATATTTGCAGGAAGAAGCGCGATTATTGCCCGCTGAAGCCGAAATCCGCAGGTATCTGGATGAAGTCGATACGCTGCGGATGGATGCTGATCGCTTAGAAGCGCGGCTCAAACGGCTGGAAAGCCCCCCATCCCCAGCCCTTCCCCCGCAAGGGGTGAAGGGAGCAAGAATTTAAGGTTTAGGCGGCTTCTGAATGCTCGCAATGGAAACATGCGTGATGGAAGCTTTGCCTGAAGGCGGCGGCTTCACAGCAGCGACGGGTGTTTCCACATGAAAATAACGGTAGCCATTGATAATTCCAGAGATACTCGCACCCTTACCTTTCAAGTCATGCAATACCACTGCCACCACATGCGCCAGGGTAAACCACAGAATCAGGCTCGCCAAACCGCCGTGCAGCCCAAACATCGACATTCCCAAGAATTGATACGGCGCGTTATAAAATAAGCCCGTCACCGCACACACCAGCAACACCAACCAAAACAGCGGGTAGATCACCCGCCAAAACGGGTTATGCCCATACCAATTGGGCAAGGGAAACCGCGCAAAGCTCAGATAAAACAACGCCATTTGCCTCATGGCTGCCCATTGCGCCTTATCCGGCAGAAACGCACGCCAATTCGCAGTGCCGGGCAACAAAAACAGTAAAATAACCCGCCCCACCACCGCAACCAGCACCAATTGCCCCACAATCATGTGCCAATCACGCCAGAATTCAGGATCCACCACGCCCTGTTGCAATGCACATGCACTTGCCAATAAAAACAGCACTCCAGCAGCAATCAGCGCGTGAGCTAGGCGCACCCACCCCGACCACACCAACACATAACGTATCGTTTCTTGTTGCATTTCAGCCTCACTGGCAGCTTAAGCTTAAATGCCCAGTCTAACAGGAATCCAAAATAATAGTGGCATTCGGCGGGCGATTAGCCTACCCTCGCAACAGCTACAGCGATTACCCTGGCAGTTTCAACAGTTCCTCCCGGTTACTTCACGAATATCTCCCCTGTTACCTGTAAGCACAACACTCTCATACACCTGTTTTTTAAAGGAAATTCATCATGGCTACAGGCAAAGTAAAATGGTTTAACGACACGAAAGGTTTCGGCTTTATTTCTCAAGACGACGGCGGCCCAGACGTATTTGTTCACGTCAGCGCGATCCAAAGCTCAGGCTTCAAAACCTTGGCAGAAGGTCAACCCGTCAGCTTCAACGTAGAAAAAGGCAACAAAGGCCCGCAAGCGAGCAACGTCGTTCCCAAGTAAGCTTTCAAGCCTAGCGCTCATTCAGCAACCGGGCTGATTTCCCTACCGCACGGCGGCATCTGGACATCAGCCCGTTTTTCCATTGAGTATTAGCCTTACTCAACCCGCCCATTCACCCCAGCATTCGGGAACATCACTATGAAAACACTCTTCATTGGCAATATTGCGCCACAGGCGACAGAAAAAGAACTGCGCGAACTCCTCGCCGAATACGGCACGATCCGCAAACTGGAAATGCCCCGCGATATTTTCAGCGGCAAATGCAAAGGTTTCGCCCTGATCGACATGGAAGGTCACGAAGCGCGTGCCGTCATGGCAGGCTTGAATGGCAAAACCTTCCTCGATAACCCGCTCAAAGTCACCGATGACAAGCCTAAAGCCAAAGGGCGCGGTCGCCGCTAAGCAAAGTTTCACCGATTCGGGGGTCTCACCCCGATTTTTAGAGCATTCTCTATGGAACTAACACATCTAGCTGCCACCTTCCTGAAAGAGCTGGATAGTTTCGCCCACACCCTTTCCAGCACCGATCGGGTATGGAATATCCTGTTTCCTGAGGGTCAGGAAACATGGCACCACCTACACATCAACCAATATCGGCAAACCTACTACATCACCCATATCAGCGGCGACAGTGGTGGACTGGAAATCGAACTGGGCAAGGATGTAAAACAGACAACGCGCCAGCCAGGAAAGACAACATGGGAAACCCTGCTCACCGCAGCCCGTCAATGGTTACGAGTTGTCCGCAAAGACTGGATAAAAGCTAACAAAAGAATCCAGCTTGAATATCCATTGCGCTATCGCTACGGCATCGTACCCAATGCCCTGATCCGTGCCTCACTTCCAACGATTTACCAACTCGATAAGGAACTGGGTGAAACGAACACCATGACTGTTGTCAGGCTGGTCGAAGAAGGCTTTTTCCATCAGCAGCAAAACACTCAACTAACAACCATGACTGCTGCTGACTATTTTCACTATTGCAAAATTGCCTATCTCGCCGCTAAATGTCAGGACGAAAACATCGACGAATCTTTATCAGGGCGAGAAATGTATGCCCGCTACGCAGATGGACGCCACGAAGGGTTGCTGGACATCGCCCCGGATTCACCACAAGCCTTTGCCGACTGGATCGACGGCAAGCACCCGCTGAAAAAAGTCGGTGGTCATCCGTGGGAAATCAAGCGCGGCGGCAATACCACCCACATAAACCTATCGGTCACACGCCCGCCTTACCAACAAACAGGTTTCAAGGTTGAATTACGCGGTGAAGCCATCAGTCGCATGGTGGAAACGCTGCAAATGTTGCTCGCGATTCACGCAGCCAACTTGCCGATAACCATTGCCAATCCAGAAGGTGTGCGTAAACGCCTGCTGGCACAAGACAATATCGGCCTTGTCCCCGCTTACGCATCGCTACATCGTGCCAACCAACACTTCGGCAAAGAGCAGGACGTGTTTGATGTCCTGCATTATGACGATCTCGGCAGGTTCAAACGGCGGATCACGCCATTCATTACGTGGGAACCGTTGCCTATTCTGAAACCCCGTTGACATCCTCCCCTCCCTAAAGGAAGGGGATTCCTCCTGCGAGACGGCTATGCCCAGCCGCGAGAATGTTACGGGCTGCATTGACATCTCTGTCATGCAGCGTGCCACAGTCGGCACAACGCCATTCCCTTATTCCAAGACCCGCCCTACCTTTCGGACTGTTGGCGGAAATGCTTCCACAACACGAACACGTCTGGGTACTGTACGCTTCGTTGACTTCTGCAAACACCACTGACCGCGCTATCGCTTTGTATTTCAGTTGTGTCTTCAATATGAACCAGCCTGCATCCAGGACGCTTTTCGCCATCGTGGTTTTTGCCAAGCCAGCACTATTGACGTTGCCGACGAATATTGCACCGTGCTGCTGCACCAGTGCGGTAGTGAATTTATGGGTATCGTCCTTGCGTTGGTGTTTGATTTTGGCGTGAAGCGCTTTCACCCGCCGTTTTTGCTTGGCGCGTTGGGCTTTGCCGAGTTTCACTTCAAGGTTGCGGTAACGCTGCTGGCGTTCCAGTACGGTGCCGTCACTACAGGTGGCAGTGGTTTTTAACCCAAGATCAATGCCAATCGCACTCCTGCTGTCGTGAGGTGCAACTTCAACTTGTACCACAACATTGAAATACCACCGACCCCGTGCATCTTCGGAAAACGAGCCAGAACGGAAGGCGTATTGTGACAAGCCGTAGCTATCCCACACCTTGAAAAAGTGTTTGTTGTAGCGGACTTGCCCATCTTTCCACACCGCTGCCCCGGATTTGAAGGGAATCCAACCCAGTGAACGTTTGGATCCACCGGAAATCCGCCAGCGTAATTTGTCTTTTGTGAATTGTTTTCGTGCTTTCGCGTGGGCTTCGGTGACTTCTTGTACCGTTTGCGAATGCAGCGTGAAGCCGCGTTCTTTTTTGTATGCTGCCTGTTGTTTGGCTAAATCGAAAGCGGTGATATTGCTGCGTATCCAACCCACGCCGGGAATGGGGATATTGCTGTATTCT
Organism: Thiothrix winogradskyi; assembly: GCF_021650935.1. NCBI lineage: Bacteria > Pseudomonadati > Pseudomonadota > Gammaproteobacteria > Thiotrichales > Thiotrichaceae > Thiothrix > Thiothrix winogradskyi. Next base: position 4,281,748 of record NZ_CP091244.1, read on the forward strand.
GCGCTGTAGGCATTGGCGGAATTCCACACTTGATTGCACTCAAACGCCCATTGGCGCAATACCGGCGCGTGTTTGTCGCGGATGCGAACTTTGAGCGTTTTCAAGGTGGTGGTGATGGGTTTCATGGGGTAGAGTGTAGCGGCATTACGACAAAAAACCACTGAATGGATGACTCTTCATCAGAGGTAGCCGAAGACGCTTATATCCCCGCCCTGAAGGACGAGGTTTTACGCGATTACGGATAAAATTGTCATAACGCCTCTCCACTTTTTTCACAAGACAAGCTCTCAACAAATTTGCCATAATAAACACTAAATTCGTGTAGCACGGAGTTTGTGTGATGAAAAACGTTACTGTAACCCTTGATGATGAAGTCGCCCAATGGGTGCGTGTTTGGGCAGCCAAACAAAATACCAGTATTTCCCAATTGCTGGGTAATCTGCTGCGCCGACGTATGCACGAAGAAAACGGCTATCAAGCAGCCATGCAGCAATTCCTTGCCCGCACACCCAGCGCATTAAAACCCAAAGGCGAACGCTACCCTAGTAGGGAGTCCCTTTATGAGCGTTAAGGCGTTTGTCGATACCAATATTCTGGTCTATTCGCGGGACAAATCTGAAGAGGACAAGCAAGCTATCGCCTTGCAATGGCTTGCTGTGCTATGGCAACAACGCTCCGGCAGAATTAGCTTTCAAACCTTGAATGAATTTTATGTCACGGTAACACAACGGCTCAAACCAGGTTTATCCAGACCCGAAGCACAAGCCGACATCCGCAATCTATTGCTGTGGAATCCCCTCCCTGTGGACAGTACAGTGATAGAAAATGCTTGGCTAATACAGGAGCGCCACCGTTTCTCATGGTGGGATTCGTTGATCTTATCCGCTGCCCAGATTCAGGATTGCACCTACGTCTTGAGTGAAGACATGCAGCATGAACAACAAATCGGTAATATGACCATCATTAACCCGTTTCTCAGTGACTTGTCGCTGCTAACACCGTAGCAGATACCTTACCTAATAACCGTTCACCCGATGGATATTTACACATGGCATCACTCAAAGACCAACTCCTCAATGCTGGCTTGATCGACAAAACCAAAGCCGCGAAAATCGAACAAGAACAGCGCAAGCAAGCCCACCAAAAAACTGCCAAAGCCCAAAAACAAGCAAAAAAAACCGGCGAAGTCGTGGTGGATGAAGCCAAGCTGTTAGCCGAAAAAGTCTTGCAGGAAAAAGCCGAGCGTTCCAAAGAACTCAACCGCCAACAGCGCGAACAGGCTGAGAAAAAAGCCATTCAAGCGCAAATTAAGCAACTGATCGACATCAACCGTATCGACCGTCAGCGCGGCGACCTTGCCTACCAATTCGCCGATGGCAGCAAAATCAAAAAGATTTACCTGACTAAAACCCTGCAAGACCAACTCGCCTACGGCATTATCGTGCTGGTGAAATTAGGCGACGGCTACGAACTCGTGCCACGCCAAATTGCTGAGAAAATTGCGCAACGCGATGCCACCTGTATTTTGGTGCAAAATGCGGGCAGCACTGAGACCGCCGTAGTGGAAGACGACCCTTACGCCGATTTCAAAATCCCCGACGATTTGATGTGGTAAGCACTTTTTTCTTGAATCGTAATTCAGAAATATCATACTATTCATGAATTACGATTCAAGAAGTACCAGATGATCAACAGGCAACTCCTCGCGGAAATACAAAGCAAGCTGTTCAAAGGCAAAGCCATCTTGCTCATGGGGTCACGACAAGTCGGCAAAACTACGCTAGTACAAACGTTGCTGGAAAATCTCGCCATACCTGTCATGAAGTTCAATGGTGATGAGCCTGATATGCGAGAAATACTTGCGAACACCACCTCTACACGCCTAGCCGCCTTGGTCGGCAATCACAAAATTGTTTTTATTGACGAAGCACAGCGCATCGAAAATATCGGGCTAACCCTAAAATTATTCACCGATCAATTACCCCATATTCAAGTGATTGCAACGGGTTCATCAGCGTTTGAGCTTGCTAGCAAAATTAATGAGCCGCTCACGGGGCGTAAATTTGAATACGAACTGTACCCGCTATCGTTTGTCGAAATGGTTGAACATCATGGCTGGTTTGCTGAAAAACGCCTCCTGCCACACCGCCTGATTTACGGTTATTACCCCGATGTTATCAATGCACTCAGTGAAGGTAATAGCGCACAAGTATTGAAATCACTCACGAGTAGCTACCTCTACAAAGACTTGCTCAGTTTAGAAGGTGTGCGCAAACCCCAACTGCTGGATAAATTGGTCAAAGCCGTTGCCCTACAAGTCGGCTCAGAAGTGTCTTTCAACGAACTGGCACAGCTCACCGATACCAATATTCATACAGTTGAGAAATATATCGACCTGTTAGAAAAAGCCTATGTGCTGTTTCGCCTGCCCGCTTACAGTGGTAATCACCGCAATGAAATTAAAAAGGGGCGCAAAATCTACTTTTTCGACAATGGCATTCGCAATGCGCTGATCAATAACTTCAACCCACTGGAATCACGTACTGACGTAGGTGCACTCTGGGAAAATTTCCTGATTAGTGAACGTATGAAATACCTGTCCTACCAACAAAATCTTTTTTTCACGCGGCGTTACTTTTGGCGCACCACCCAACAGCAAGAGATCGACTACCTCGAAGACAGCGGCGGCAAACTCCACGCATGGGAATTCAAGTGGAATCCTAAAGCCAAAGCAAAGTTCCCTGTCACATTCACGAATGCTTACCCCGACTGTGTAACCATGCGTGTCGATCCCGACAATTTTGAAGCATTTATTGGCTTGGCATGACTTCCACACTTCACCATTCACAGGGCTAACAACTATTATGCAATTCAACCGCTATATTTGGGATTTGTACCGTAATTCACCAGAAGGTCGGGCTGCCATCAAACGTGACATCACGGAACATTGGAAGGTACTTGATAATACGGGTGACATACGCCAAGAGTTGGAATTTACCGCTGAAGTTTTCGGGTTTGAAAATATTGAGGATGGAGAATCAGACATTCTCTCAGTCAATCTGAATAACTTACTTCATGAATTCACAGAAGATATTCTTATCAATGACAGCAAAGAAGCCGATGAACTATTTATCGAAATGGTAGATGATGGCTGGGAAATACCTGTCAATGTTGGGGAGGAAAATCAATGGTTCGTTTTAATAGGCGGTGGGCTTGAAGACAATACAGTTTATCGACAAGTTTTTACTACTATTACAGGGCTATCAGCGGGCTTACATACCGCTCATTCTGATTACTTCATCCCCTATTTTTTTATCAAACGTTTTGATCATCTCACAAAAATCTGTCATTTTTTTGGCATTACTCTACCCGATGAACCTACCAAGCAACAAAAGCGTGAACGTGCTCTGTACTATCTTGAAATTAATCGAGTATTTCAAGCATTTCGCCATGAACATGGTCTTTCCCCTGAGGAATTGAACGCTTTTTTATATGACTTCGCACCAAAAAATGTCAAGTTAGCAAATACCAATTCATTACCCGAAGCATCCCGTGTTTGGTTTTCCATTGGCAACAGCGTTGACTTTGAATACTTAGATGAAGCCAATGAAAAATCCATCAGTTTTTGGCAAGGCAACTTAGAAGCGCGGCGTGGTGACATCGTATTAATGTGGTGTTCTTCACCACGTAGCTACCTTCACTCTATTTGGCGTGTCGTGGATGATGGCTTTAACGATCCTTTTTTCTATTACTACAATAGCATCAGAGTCGGGCATCCTCTCAAAATACCCCCCATCACGTTTAAAACATTCGCTCAAGACCCGTTGCTCGGTGCTTCTCCTGCTGTAAAAGCCCATTTTCAAGGGCGTAGCGGTAGCGCACTAAGCCTAGAAGAATACCAAGCCATTTGCGGACTCATTAAACAAACAGGTTTTGATACAACCCTACTTCCCATCGCCCCCAGCGAACTCACTTTCGGCGATTTGACATTGAACAATGAACGGGATGTCGAAACCCAATTACTTGAACCGTTGTTGTTAAAATTAGGTTTCACAGTAACCGATTGGGTTAGACAACTCCCTGTTAGAATGGGACGCGGACAACGCAACTACCCCGACTACGTACTCGGTTGTGATCTCAAATCGGGCGAGGAAAGCGCTATTTCGGTACTCGAATGCAAATTCCGCATTAGCTCACCCAAAGAATTGAAAGATGCTTTTCTGCAAGCAAAATCCTATGCCCTACGCCTACAAGCTCAATCATTAACATTAGCAGATGCTCGTGGAATTTGGATATTCCAGCAACGCAGTGATGGATTTGTATTTGATGCCTTTACGTTCAAGGTATGGAAAGAACTTACCCACCCCGACATACTGCATGAAATTTCTCTCATTTTCGGTAAGAAAGTGATTGATGATGCGATACAGTCACGCTTGCGCACTATGAAAGCGCCTAGCAAGCAAAAAGGTTAAACGTCGAGCATGAAACCCTTCACCCGCATCCTCCGCCTGTGGACGATCAACCGTGTCTTTATCCGCCACGGCTTGGACGAACTCGTGTTCCGCATTCCCTTCATGCGCCCAGTCGCGTTTATCTATCACATTCTGCCCTGGAATTGGGGCAAGCAAGAAACCCGCCCACGCGGCGAACGTATCCGCCGGGCGCTCGAAGACTTGGGGCCGATTTTCATCAAATTCGGGCAAATGCTCTCCACACGACGTGACTTACTACCAGACGACATCGCCGCCGAATTGACCCGTTTGCAAGACCGCGTGCCGCCGTTTTCCAGCCTCGAAGCGCGGAAAATGATCGAAAAGGCTTACGGCAAATCCGTTACCGAAGTCTTCAAACGCTTTGAAACTGACCCAATGGCATCCGCTTCCATCGCCCAAGTCCACGCCGCACAATTGTGGGATGGCAAAGAAGTCGTCGTAAAAGTATTGCGCCCCGGCATTGAAAAAACCATCAGCCAAGACGTGGAACTGATGTACATGATGGCGGGTTTGCTGCAACGCTATTGGAAAGAAGCCCGCCGCCTACGCCCGGTGGAAGTGGTCGCTGAATACGAAAAGACCATTTTCGACGAACTCGATTTGATGCGCGAAGCCGCCAACGCCAGCCAAATCCGCCGCAATTTCGAGGGCAGCACCACCCTGTACGTGCCGGAAATTTACTGGGATTACACCCACCCCAATGTGATGGTGATGGAACGAATTTACGGCATCCCCGTCGGCGACATCGACCAGCTCAAAGCACACAATATCAACTTCAAGCGGCTCGGCGAATTGGGCGTGGAAGTGTTTTTCACCCAAGTCTTCCGCCACAACTTTTTCCACGCCGACATGCACCCCGGCAATATTTTCGTCAATGCGTCCAACCCTAACGAACCGCAATACATCGCGGTGGATTTCGGCATCGTCGGCACGCTCTCCCCCGCTGACAAACGTTATCTCGCGGAAAACTTCTACGCCTTTTTCCAGCGCGATTACAAACGGGTCGCGGAATTGCATGTGGAATCCGGTTGGGTTCCACCCACCACGCGGGTCGACGAATTTGAATCAGCCATCCGTTCGGTGTGCGAACCGATTTTCAATTTGCCGATTAAAGACATCTCTTTTGGGCAATTTTTGCTGCGCCTGTTCCAGACAGCACGGCGTTTTAATATGGAAGTGCAGCCGCAATTGGTTTTGCTGCAAAAAACCTTGCTGAATATCGAAGGCTTAGGTCGCCAGCTTTACCCCGATCTCGATTTGTGGTCGACCGCCAAACCCTTTATTGAACGCTGGATGGATGAACAAGTCGGTGTCCGCGCCTTGTTCAACGGCGTGAAAGTCAATCTGCCCAAGCTCCTCGAAAACTTGCCGTACATGCCGAATATGTTGCACGACATTATGCAGCAAACTACCCAACAAAAGCTCAAAATGCAGTGGGAATCGCAGCAACTCGAAGCCTTGCGCCAAGAAATGCGCCGTTCGCAACGTATCAATCAAACCCTGATCATCACCGGTATCCTCGTTTTTGTGGCAGTGCAAATCTTCAACGCTTACCGCTAACGCAAAAAAGCCGCCCTGTTTCCAGAGCGGCTTGCTTAACGCATGGGTTTAATGAACTTACGCCGGTGGTGCGTTCGGGTCTTTGACGTTGGCTGGAGCCACATCAACAACCACGGTTGCCTGCGCCTGATTACCGTACTTGTCTTTGACAATGTAAGTAAACTCATGGTCAGCGCAATAACCACCACGCAAGGTGTAACGAATCGACTTGCCATCCGGGCTAACCACTGCCGTACCATAGCGCGGGGTGCTGACAGAAATAATCGTCATCTCCTCGCCAGTATCATTCGCCAGTACCGGTAAGGTTCTGGTGACAGTATCGTTGAGATCAATCAATAGGTAATCATTTTTCGGTGCCAGATTACCGGGGTTAGTCGTGCTGCTCACGGTAATATTCACATCCGTTTCAGTCGTGTAACCACGGCTATCGGTCAGACGGTAAGTGAGTTTATCCGCCCCGGTATACCCAGCGGCAGGCGTGTAGACGACCCGATCATCAGAAACACCAGCCGCACCATGACTTGGCCCGGCAATAATGGTAATCGTAACACTACCACCGGCAGGCACATCGTCATTGCTTAACACGTCAAACGAGTTAGCCGTGCTATTCATGTCCACGGTATACAAATCCGCTTGGGCATTCAGATTGCCACCCGGCGCATTCACACGCACAAAAACGTTGCCAGTTGCGGTATTGCCGTCAGTATCCCGAATCGTGTAGGTAAACTGATCATCACCAGTAAAACCAGCATTCGGCGTATAAATCACGCTGTTACCACTTTGCGCGACAGTTCCATTGGTTGCAGCACCCGTACCCGTTACCGTCAAGGCATTGCCATTCGGATCCGTGTCATTGCCCAACACCGCAATAGTCACTGGGGTTTCCTGTACTGTTTCCACCTGATCAGCATTGGCAACCGGTGCATTCGGATTGGTTGCGCCTGCCGTTACGGTAATTGTCACCGTAGCGTTAGTACGATTACCGTCTGGGTCAGTGGCAATATAAGTAAAGGTGTCGGTTCCAACAAATCCCGGATTCGGTATATACGTCAAAATATTACCGTTTTGCGTGACTTCACCGTTTGCAGGGGCAGTGTAACCGCCAATCGTCAGCGTAGCATTTGTCGGAGAAAGGTCATTGTCCAATACATCAATATCGACGGATTCGCCAGTAGTGGTGGAAGCAGTATCATCCTTAACCACAGGCGCATTCGGATTTGCCGCACCAACTGTTACCGTGACCGTTGCCGTGCTTTGGTTGCTTGCCGGATCCCGAATCACGTAGGTAAAGGTATCAGTACCCGTAAAGCCATCCACAGGTGTATACACCAAGTCAGTACCCACTTGAACCACTGAGCCATTCGCACCTTGATTAAAGCTCAAAATGCTCAATACATCACCGTTCGGGTCAGTATCATTTGTCAATACTGGAATGCTAACTGGCGTACCACTGGTAGTCGTAGCGCTGTCATTGACAGCAACAGGCGCGTTCGGTGTAACAGCGCCGCCAGTGCCTGCCGTGGTTTTGTAGGTATCCACGGTTTGTTTATGATCAGCAGTGTTTCGCAATGCCTGACGTACCCACAGTGGTGGTTCAGGAATCAGCTCCTTACGCCACACGACTTTCGGGTCGGTCATGCTAGTGCCACCCTGCTCAATCACCTCATCTTTGTATTCGTTCTGGTAAGTGACGTATTCAATATCAACGCGGCGGTTTTTATGACCTTCCGCATCGGTATTCGGGTATTTAGGCTGGGATTCACCCAAACCCTGCGCCAGCAACTCATTACCACTGAAACCGTTTTTGATCATGAAATCACGCACGGCATTCGCACGACGCTCAGACAAACTCTGATTGTGCGCGTCTGAACCTTTGTCGCAGGTATTGCCGGTAATGCGGATATTGCCATCATAACCCGATGCACGAATCTGACCGATAACCGCTTTCATGCGTTCTTGCGCTTCCGGGGTCAACTTAGCACTGTCGAGCTTGAAGAAGGTATCAGACTCCAGTTCCATCGTGTTCTTAACGAGTTTGCGCTCAATTTTCGGCGGCTGCTTGACTTGTTCGCCCGGAATTTCCGTGCGAATCCGGCGATAGCGCTGTTCGGGTTGCCAAACACCTGCTTCACTGCCGATGTCATAACGGTAGGAAACGCCACCGCGTGCTTCCGCGTCTTCGGAAGCCATTGCACCACCGGCTTTTTTATAGACTTCCACTTCCGCGCCCACGCTATGTGGGGTATCGGGGAAAAACTTTTCGACACCACCTGTCAGGGTCGTTTGCGTCGGGCGTTTTTCGCTATCGGCAAAATCTTTAGCCCACTCATAGTCCACACCGCCTTGCACACGCATCCCCTGCCCTGGCAGGAAAGTGCCCACACGTCCGCCGACACCAAGGTCGTAGGCTTTTTCAGTGACGCCGGGGGTAGTAGTCGCACGACCATCGGACAAGCCCTTGCTCACATGCCCCGACCAGAACAACGTGCTGTTTTCCTGACCGTAACCCAAGGTGGCTTTTTTATCTTTGTGCTCATTTTGGTCATAAGCACCAAACACTTTATTAACGTGCGAAGGATTATTCGCATCACCCGACACCCAGTGATGGCTGAGCTTCGCACCTGCCCCCGTCAGGGTTTCCTCGCCAGCAGCGTCATCAGCATCGGGGTTAAAACCCACATAGCCTTGACCGATGGTCGCGCTGCTCTCGGTGTTACCGAAAACTTGGCTGGCTTCCACTTTGCCTTTGAGTTCAGTGTCAACACCAATGCCAATGCGGGTGTTACCGCCTACATAGCCGGTATTGACGCTGGAGGTTTCCGTGGAATCTTCTAAAAATCCGTCACTTTGCTGACCTAAATCCTGAGCTTGGCTCATCGCATCCGGTAATGCATTATTCTCTGGAATTGCATCACTTTCCAAGGTTAACGGGGCAGATGGCGGCGGTGGAATTTGACCATACGACCCGTCATGCCCGCCGTCTCCTGCGAGAACAGTGGCAGAACAAAATAGTAATGGCAAAATAGCCCATGTAGGGGAAAGCGTTTTTTTGTTATTCATCGTTATGTCTCTCTGTCTGCGTGCCTTTATTATTGGTATTGGGTCACATGATCGCAGTCACTATATTCCGTGTGGCAAACACACCACAACATATTCCGACGAACGTATGGTCATGCTATATCCCTAGCCAACAGACTGAAACTGCATTGATTTTGTGTTTTATGCCTGACGCTGGAAAGCCCTTCGTCTATACTCCTCACACTAAGTATGGAGATGGAGTCTCAATGATCTTATGTTAAAAATAATACAAATCGTTCCATTTTTCGGCATCGTACTGCTCATCTACTGGCTGGCAGTCAAAACCAGCTTATTCCCTGAGGGTTTGAACCACGTTTTGTTTCACTTGCGCTTACCATCCGGTGCGCTATGGAAACCCACTTGGGGAGACATGATGGTGTTACTTGGCGTGCTTTGCCTGTACGTTGAATTATTCAAATCTACCCGCACCTCAGAAACCACCATCGTCGATCACTTGCTATCGACATTTGTACTGATTTTTTACCTGACTGCTTGGTTGATTTACCCCTGGGCAGGCAATTCCGTCTTTCTGATTTTGACGGGCATGGCATTCTTAGATGTTATTGCCGGTTTCACCATCACCATTTCAGCCGCACGTCGTGATCTAGCGATTGGTGGAAGGTAATTATTTAAGCCATAATACGCCAAGTATTTTTTGAGAGAGAATCGTTCATGCACACACTTATTGCCCGCTTGACTGTGCTTTCCACCCTGTCAGTCAGTGCTTATGCCGAGGTTCCACAATTTCCCGATCCCAATATACTGCCACCTGACACCAGTGTGACTTCGGGTAGTGTCACGACAACCCAACCCCCAACCGACAGCTACACTCAACCTGTGGCAGGCAACACCACTAGCACAACGACAACCCATCTCGGCACCACTGGCACTTACGTTTACCCATCCACCAATACGACGAGCACCACTACCGGCAATAGTGCAGCGGGCATTTACGTTTATCCACAAACGGATACCAGCAGCACCGGCAATACGACTGCAACCAGTACGGCAGTCAGCCCAACCACCACGACTACTTATGGCTACACCTACCCACAAACCCAAGCGGTCAGTGGCTGGGGCAACAGTTATAACTATACCCAACCGTATTACTACAACCCGGCGCAATATTTCTTGCCTAGCCCGATGTTAACGCCACCTGCGCCACCGCCAATGATGATGCCGCCTATCCCCAGCTTTAGATGGCCTAGCATGGGCTATGGCTATAACAGCAACACAACCCCTTATAGCTATTGGACAGGCAACGCAGCCAATACCCAAACCACGGCGCAAACCAGCGCAACCCAAACCGCCAATACCCAACAAATTGATTCGCTAAACCAAAGCCTCAGCAGCCTGCGCCAGCAACAAACCGATCTGGAAAGTAAAACGCAAGAAACCCTGTCAGCTCAAGAACAAACCATTGCCGATTTGCGCAAACAACTCGAAGAAGCCAGCCAAGGTAAAGGCACCCTCGAAAGCCAACTGACCACCTTGAGGGGCGAACTCGCAGAAAGCGTCAAGAAAGCGGAGCTGGAAAGCTGCAAAGCCGAAAAAGACGAATTAGCGGGCAAAGTTACTGACATGGATCAAAAAGTGTCAGCGATTGCCGAAGTCTCACAACAGTTCGCCCAGTTGCGCCAAAACTTTGCCACGCTTGAAACCGAAAAGCAGCAATTAGTGAGTGCTCTGGAAAGCGAAACCAAAGACACTGATGCTGATGGTATTCCCGACAAACTCGATAAATGCCCGGATAGCGCCCTAGGTGTTAAAGTCGATGCCAGCGGCTGTGAACCACCTAAAGACACGGATAATGATGGTGTTATTGATGAGAAAGACCGCTGCCCCACCACGGCTGCGGGCGTTAAAGTTGATGAAAATGGCTGTGACTTACCGCCGCCGGATGCCGACAAAGATGGCGTGCCTGACGATGCTGACAAATGCCCTGACACCAAAGTGGGCGTGAAAATCGACGCACTTGGCTGTGACTTACCACCACCGGATGCCGACAAAGACGGCGTGCCTGACGATGCTGACAAATGCCCTGACACCAAAGCGGGCGTGAAAATCGACGCAATTGGCTGTGACTTACCTCCACCGGATGCCGACAAAGACGGTGTTCCTGACGATGCCGACAAATGCCCTGACACCAAAGCGGGCGTGAAAATCGACGCACTTGGCTGTGACTTACCTCCACCGGATGCCGACAAAGATGGCGTTCCTGACGATGCCGACAAATGCCTCGACACCAAGGAAGGCGTGAAAGTCGACGACAAAGGCTGCGACCTGCCACCGCCGGATGGCGACAAAGACGGTGTGCCTGACAATGCCGATCAGTGCCTAGACACCAAGGAGGGCGTGAAAGTCGACGACAAAGGCTGCGACTTACCACCACCAGATGGCGACAAAGACGGCGTGCCGGACGACGCAGATAAGTGCCTCGACACCAAAGAGGGCGTGAAGGTCGACGACAAAGGTTGCGACCTGCCTCCACCGGACGGCGACAAAGACGGCGTGCCGGACGATACCGATAAGTGCATCGACACCAAAGAGGGCGTGAAGGTCGACGACAAAGGTTGCGATCTGCCTCCACCGGACGGCGACAAAGACGGCGTGCCGGATGATGCGGACAAGTGCCTCGATACCAAAGAGGGCGTGAAAATCGACGCACTCGGCTGCGACCTACCCCCACCGGACGGCGACAAAGACGGTGTACCAGATGATGCCGATAAGTGCCTCGATACCAAAGAAAGTGTGAAGGTCGACGACAAAGGTTGCGACGCGGTTCCTGACGCTGACAAAGACGGTATTGCCGACGCGGATGACCTCTGCCCGGATACTGCCGCCAACACGGAAGTCAATCAGGTCGGCTGTTCCAAAACCGAAAACATCAACCTGAAAGGCGTCAACTTTGAAACCGGCTCCGCCATTCTGACCGCAGCCTCATCCCCGATTCTGGACGAAGCCGCCAGTACCCTGAAAAAATACCCCGACCTGAAAATCGAGGTAGGCGGTCACACTGACAGCAGCGGCGACAAGGTAGCCAACGAAAAGCTTTCCCAGTCTCGTGCCGAAGCTGTGATGAAATATTTGGTGGAAAAAGGTGCTAAAGCCGAACTTCTGAGTGCCAAAGGTTACGGCCCCAGCACGCCAATTGCAGATAACGCCACGCCAGACGGCAAAGCGCAAAACCGTCGGGTTGAGCTGAAAATACTGCCGTAAGAAGAAACCCCTCCCTAACCCTCCCCTTGTCAGGGGAGGGAACTTTACCTCATCGGATTTACATGTCTCAGTACCAACAACACGCCAAAAAACGTTTCGGTCAGCATTTCCTGCACGACCGCAACGTGATCGACAACATGCTCCGCGCTGTTAACCTGCAACCCACGGATCACGTCGTCGAGATCGGCCCCGGCCCCGGCGCACTCACCTTTCCGCTGCTGGAATTACTGCCGCGTCTGGATGTGGTCGAAATCGACCGCGACGTGATTGCATGGTGGCAACAACAGCCACAAGCCGAAGGTAAATTGCATATCCACGCCCAAGACGCGCTCAAGCTGGACATTCCGGCATTGCGCGGCGACGGCGACCCCCTGCGGATTATCGGCAACTTGCCGTACAACATTTCCACACCGCTGATTTTCCACTTTCTGGAACATCGGGCGCACATCCGCGACATGCTGTTCATGCTGCAAAAGGAAGTGGTGGATCGTTTGACTGCCGAGCCGGACAGTTCAGATTACGGGCGGCTGTCGGTAATGGTGCAATACTATTGCGAACCGCATTATTTGCTGAAAATTGGCCCCGGTGCATTTACCCCGCCACCCAAGGTTGATTCGGCGGTGGTGTATTTGAAACCGTGGGCAACACAGCCTTTTATTGCCAACGATACGGAACAGTTTGAAAAGCTAGTGAAACAAGCCTTTGCACAACGGCGCAAAACTTTGCGCAATACGCTGAAAGGCTTGCTGACGGTGGAACAGATTGAAAGCGTGGGGATAGATCCGGTGCGGCGGGCGGAAACGTTGGCGGTGGAGGATTTTGTTAATTTGGCGAATTTGCTAACGGGGTGATGTAATCCCGCATGAAGAGGGCGTATGCAATACGCCCCTACGGGATTCTGGTAGGGGCGTATTGCATACGCCCTCTTCCTCTTCTGATATATTGCTGTAAACCTCAACAAGCAGGGCTTGCAGCATGTCAGAGCAACACCAACACATCTTCATTTCCCACGCGACCGCTGACGATGCCTTCGTCAAGCAATTGCGTGAAAAGCTGGAACTTCATCACCTTAACGTGTGGGTCGATTCGCGTAATCTGCGCGGCGGCGACAAACTTTGGCCTGACGTTGCCGAAGCCATCCGCACAGCCCGCCATGTTTTGGTTGTCATCAGCCCGCAGACTATCAATTCCGACTGGGTATTCGACGAAATTGAACTGGCGGAACAGGTCGAAAAGGAACGTGCCGATTACCGCGTGATTCCGCTGATGCTGCCCGGCATTACGCCCAAAGCCCTGAAACGCTATTTCGCGGAAGAACCCGCTGGCGAAAAGATCGAGCTGGAAGTTGGCAAGTTGCAGGAAGCCCTACCGCGTATTCTCGCCGCCCTCGGCGAACGCTTGCCCGACGACTTGCCCACTGAACAAATCATCGAAAACAAACCCCTTGCCGAATTGCTGCTTAAATTGACTAAACCAAAACTAGAAAAACAGGAAAATGGTAGCCAGAAACTAAGTGCAGAGGCTGAACTGATATTCAGCCCGGCTGATCGGGCTACTGAGCGAGAGGTGAAAAGCCGCCCATTCCGCTTCGTTGCCCCCATTGGACAAATCGAACAGGACGAACTGCGTTGGTATTTGGAGGAATATCATAAATGGCCAATAGGAGTACATCGCACGCGGGCAAAGCAGTTAGAAAAGCAACTGCCATTGTGGGGGGAAAGACTATTCACTGAAGCATTAGATAAATCAGCCTGCCAAGAGGCCAAACGTGCTTGGCAAAATATCCGCGCAGAAGTCGAGCGTCGTTTTTCCGTACTGGTGGAAACTGCCCTTCTAGATGACGCAAGTGAGGATGAAAAGAATAATGCTAATGAAGCGGCCAGCCGCTTGCAAAGCCTACCTTGGGAGTTGTTACATGATGGACGTTCTTATCTCTGTGAAGGTGCTAATCCAGCCAGAATCCGTCGTCGTTTACCTAATTACTTCCATCAATTACCAGTATCCATACGTCCCCCTATTCGAATTCTGATCGTGAGTCCACGGCCTGAGCAGAATGATATTGATTATTCCGATCACCGCATAAGTGCCAAGTCCCTGTTAGCAGTAGCGGAAAATTTAGGTGATGTTATAGAGCTTACGATTCTAGAGCCTCCGACACTACAGGCATTGAAAAAACAATTACATTGCGCTCATGAACAAGGCAAACCTTTTCATATTCTACATTTTGACGGAAATGGAGTTTACGATTTAGATTGCGGCCTAGGTGTTTTATGCTTCGAAAATCAGCATGATATAAGTAAAATCACAAACCGACGCATGGAGTTGGTAGATGCTAATAAAATAGTTTCAATATTGCGTGACTACCGAGTTTTATTGGTTTTTTTGGAAGCTCGCCAAAGCATCCCTAGTAATACCAAGCCTCATTCTTCTGTAGCACGAAGAATGCTTGAGGAAGGGGTTGTATCAGTGGTTACTATGAGTCATTGCGTGATGGAGGAAACAGCAAGGCACTTTGTTACGTGTTTTTATCAAACCTTAGCTCAAGGGCGGCGAATTGGCATGGCAATGCTGAATGGACAAACTGCTCTCTATCAGAATGCCTCTCGCTTAGCCATTTCCGAAGAGGATCCCTTTCACCTGCAAGACTGGTTTGTGCCAATTTTATATCAAGAAGAATATGATCCGAATCTATTTAATACTTTTCCCTCGAAAATAGCACAACAAATTATCATAAAACAGAAGCAACTTCTCCTAGGAAATCTGCCTCATCTACCAGATCATGGTTTTATAGAACGTAGCTACGAAGCATTAAAAATAGAAAGATTATTAAACCAATATTCTTATGCAGTTATCCGTGGACAGGGAGGAATAGGTAAAACCACATTAACGATTGAATTAGCTCACTGGTTGGTACGTAGCCTCCGTTTTAAGCGTTGCGCCTTCATTGACATAGAAAAATTTACCAACTCCGAATATGTGCTGAAACAACTGCTCCAACAACTGGTAAACCCGAATCACAATTTTGCTGCGGAATACGCCAGCGACACCGATAAAGCCTTGCTGGCAATCCGGCGGGTGCTGGAAAACGAGCGCGTGTTGATTGTGGTGGATAATGTGGAGGCGTTGTTGGCGGATGAGGGGAATGTGGGGGCGGTGTTGCAGCTTCTGGCGAAGCTGTTAGCCCCCCCATCCCCAACCCTTCCCCCGCAAGGGGGGCAGGGGGCAAGAGTGCTGTTTACCACCCGCGAACCCCTTCCCGCACCGTTCCACCACAAAGCCCGCGAGATTGTGCTGGGAGCATTGAGCGTGACGGATGCCAAGGCGTTGGTGATGCAGGTGATGAACAACGAAGGTTTGCACCTGCGCCATGATGATCTAGGCAATACGCCTCAGGAAGTGGACGATCTGCTGGGTTCGGTCGGTTGCCATGCGCGGGCGTTGGTGCTGCTGGCGCGGGAACTGGTGCAGCGCGGGGTGACGGCGACCACCGCGAATGTGCGGACGATCATGCAAGAGCTGGAACAACGCCATCCGGGGCAGCGCGAACTGTCGCTGTTCGCCAGCGTGGAACTCTCCCTACGGCGGCTGTCGCCGGACGTGCGCAAGCAAATTGCGGGGCTGGCGGTGTTTCAGGATGGCGGTAGTAAGTACTCAATGCAGTATGTATTGGATGTCGATTCCGAGCGCAATACCGAAATCGTCCAATCACTAATCGAAGTCGGTTTGGCACAACCTATCGGCGACTATGACTACATTCGCATTGATCCCGCCTTGCCTGCGTATCTCGATCTGGGACTGATGGCGGAACAGCGCGATGACTATCGGCAACGCTGGCTGGGAAGGATAGAACAACTGCTGGATTATCTTTTCAAAAAGCAATTTCAAGATGTTGCTCTATCGGAACAACTCACAGAATTAGAGCTGCCTAATCTGATGACTTATTTACAAATACACGTTATAAAACTACAGAATGAACCCATTAATACTGGGGAGGTAGTTAATAAGATTCGGATGGTAGAACAACTAATAACAAACTTATACCACCCACAATCAATGGCTCGATTGAGCGAGTGGCGCAAGCTAATAGCGGAATTGGGAGATACGTGGAATCATGCCCGCTTTGAAAATGAACGCATGAATATTGAACTCCTGTTGCAGCAGGGTGATCTGCAAACCGCTTTTCAGGCAGCACAATCCTTGTTGCAGCAGTGCCAGCAGGCAGGGGAACAAGCGTATGCCGATGCCGATGCCGATGCCGATGCCGATTACGATTTGGCGATGGCGCACATCCTGTTGGGGCGGGTCTTGAAAACAAGCGGTGCAGCCACTCAAGCCTTGCCCTATTTGCAGGAAGCGCAACGGCATTTTGAAGCCTTGGGGGAAAGCGGGGTAAGGATGGCTTCCGTAGCCTTGACGGAACAGGGCAATTGCCTGCTAGCCTTGGGGCAACTGGATGCTGCGGCAGCGGCTTATGAGGAAGGCATTAAACGCAGTGAAAAACTGGAAGATATACGCGGTGTTGCGGTAGGCAAAGGGCGGCTTGCTACGATACGTATGTTGCAAAAACGCTATGCCGATGCCCTGCAAGGCAATCAGCAAGCACTGGCACTGTTCCAGCAACTGGATGAACCGGGTGCAGTGGCAACGGTTTGGCATCAGATTGGGATAACGCATAAAAATACAGGCGACTTTGCACAGGCTGAGCAGGCGTATCGGCAGTCCCTGTCGATTGAAAGCCAGCAAGGCAATAAGGCGGGTGAAGCGAGTAGCTTGGGTGAACTGGGCAATCTTTATAATGACTGGAATCGCCCGGAACAGGCAGTGAGTTTTTTCCGGCAGGCAGTGGGCATCTATGTGGCTTTGGGGGATTTACGGTATGAAGGTGTTGTGCGTAGCAACCTCGCCAATGTCTTGATCAAACTCCAACGCTATGACGAAACCCGCCCAGAACTGCTACGGGCGATTGAGTGCAAACAGGCATTTGGTCATGCGGCTGAACCGTGGACAACATGGCAAATCCTGCACAATCTGGAACAAGCCAGCGGCAATCCACCAGCCGCCCGCGAAGCACGGCAACAGGCACTGGCGGCGTTTCTGGCGTATCGGCGGGATGGTGGGGAGAATCATTCTGGTGCTGGGCGTTTGGCTTTGGCTGTGGGGCAGGCGATACAGCAGGGGGATACGGCGGAGGTTGAGCAGGTGATCGGGCAGTATCTTGAGGGTGATCTGTCAGACAGCGACAAAAACTTCCTGCACAAGCTGCAAGCGATTATCGCCGGGGAGCGGGATTTGGCTTTGGCGGAGGATGAGGGGTTGAAGTATGACTTGGCGGTGGAGTTGGTTTTGTTGTTGGAGGGGTTGGAGTAAGAACCCCTCACCCCAACCCCGCACCCAGCCGCTTCGCGTCGTCCCTCAAGGGGCGAGGGGCTAAGAAAAGATCTTTCTTGCTCCCCCTCGCCCCTTGAGGGAGAGGGGGCTGGGGGGTGAGGGGTAACGGCGCAGCCGCAGCATTCCCCTCACGCCCCCAAAACCACATCCAAAAACCCCTGCCCATACTGCGCCAACTTACGCTCACCTATCCCCGCGATACCCCGCATCGCCTCCAGCGTTTGCGGGCGTTCATCCGCCATTTGCAGCAAGGTGGAATCGTGGAAAATGACATACGGCGGCACACCCTGTTCCTGTGCCAAGCGCAGTCGCAGCGCACGCAAGGCTTCCCACAATGCCTCCACCTCAATGGGCATGGTATCGCGGTTAAACCGGGGTTTGGCGACAGGATCACCCCGCACACGATCACGCCGCACCCGTTCGCGCTTCTGCTCCTTGCGCAAATGCAACTCGATTTCCCCACGCAATAACGGGCGAGCGTTATCGGTCAAACGCAAACCGCCATGCCCGTCCACATCCACCGTCAAATACCCCAGCGCAATCAATTGGCGGAAAATATTGCGCCATTCCGCTTCCGAATGTTCCTTACCAATCCCAAAAGTGGAAAGCTGCTCGTGGCGAAACTGGCGAATGCGCTCATCATCCTTGCCCAGCAACACCTCGATAATGTAATTCACCCCAAAACGCTGCCCGGTGCGGTACACGCACGACAAGGCTTTTTGCGCCGCAACCGCAGCCTCCCACACTTCCGGCGGATTCCGGCAATTATCGCAATTGCCACACGGTTGCGGGGTAGGTTCACCAAAGTAGCTCAACAACGCTTGGCGGCGGCAGGTCGTCATTTCGCACAAGCCCAACATGGCTTGCAGCTTGTGGTGTTCGATGCGCTTTTGCTGCTCGCTGGCGGTGGATTCCAACATCATCTGGCGCAAAGTGATGACATCTTGCAGGCCATACGCCATCCACGCATTCGCGGGCAAACCGTCACGCCCCGCCCGCCCGGTTTCCTGATAATAGGCTTCGATGCTTTTTGGCAGGCTCAAATGCGCCACAAAACGCACATCCGGTTTATCAATCCCCATGCCGAACGCGATGGTGGCAACGATAATCACGCCCTCTTCGCGCAGGAAACGTTGCTGGTGGTTACGGCGCGTATCCGCATCCATCCCCGCGTGATACGGCAAGGCGGTGCGCCCCTGTTGCGCCAACCATGCTGCGGTATCTTCGACTTTTTTGCGCGACAGGCAGTAAACAATCCCCGCATCCTGCGAATGATGCGCGTCGATAAACTGCCACAATTGTTGCCGCGCCTGCTGCCCCTGCTGGATGGTGTAGTGGATATTGGGGCGGTCAAAACTGTTGACGTAAATATCGGCGCGTTGCAGGCGCAACTGCTCAATGATTTCCTGACGAGTACGCTGATCCGCCGTCGCCGTCAGCGCAATGCGCGGCACACCGGGGAAACGTTCCGCCAGCATCGACAATTGCTGATACTCCGGGCGGAAATCATGCCCCCATTGCGACACACAATGTGCTTCGTCGATGGCAAACAGGCTGATACCGATGGTGGTGTGCAAACGCTCCAGCAAGGGCAGCATTTTTTCGCTGAGCAAACGTTCGGGTGCGACGTAGAGCAAGTCGATTTCACCTGCCAGTAATTCGCGCTCCACCCGTTGCACCGCGCCGTAGTTGAGCGTCGAATTGAGGTACGCCGCTCGAATGCCGAGTTGCAGCAGCGCATCAACCTGATCCTGCATCAAGGCAATCAGCGGCGAGACGATAATGCCCACGCCATCGCGCACCAAGGCCGGAATCTGGTAGCACAGCGATTTGCCGCCGCCCGTAGGCATCAGCGCGAGGACATCATGAGCTTGCAGCAATGAGCCGATAATATCGCGCTGGTTCAGGCGAAAATCGGCGTAGCCGTAGGTGTTGTTGAGAATGTGGTAGGCACGTTGCATAACGCTATTGTTTCACCTTAAGGGGTTCGTAACCACTGCCATGTTGCCATACCTGTCAGCGTCATGAGCAACGAACCGACCACATGTACGCTAATAACCCCTGCCGCCCATGCCATACGCCCATTCTGAAACAACAACATCACTTCCGCTGAAAAGGTCGAAAACGTCGTCAAACTGCCGCAAAAGCCGGTAATGATCAGCAACTTCCATTCGGGCGACAGGTTAGTGCTGGAGAAAAATGCAATCGCAAAACCAATGATATACGCGCCTAACAAGTTCGCCGTGAGCGTACCGACTGCCAGATGCGGCAACAGGGTATTGAGTTTCAAGCCCAACAGCCAGCGTAACCATGCGCCGAGTGCTGCACCGAGCGCGATGGCGAGAAGGGTTTTCCACATACGGCTGCCTTTTCGTGATAAATCTTGGCGGTAGATTTTGCGGGGTTCGAGGTAACGTGTCAAAGCAGACAGTATCCGCTACAATCCAAACACACCACTACGGCGAGTTGATACCATGTCTACCGCGACACTGCTGGAACTTGAACACAACCTCATTACTGCGGACGAACTTTACGCGATGGGCGACAAACCCGGCGTGGAATTAGTAAAAGGAAAATTACGCGATATGTCCCCCACTGGCTATGAACACGGCGAAACCGAAAGCGATATTGCCTTCCACCTCAAAAACTTTTTACGCCAGCACAAACTGGGTAAAGTCATGACGGGCGAGGTCGGTATATTCATCCGCCGTAACCCTGACAGCATCCGTGCGGCTGATGTGCTATTCATTTCACACGAACGTTTACTGCAAGTGCAGTCCAAATCGTATCTGGATGTTGCGCCGGAATTAGTGGTAGAAGTCTTGTCACCGCGTGATTCGTGGGTCGATATGGCGGAAAAGCTGGAGGAGTATTTTTCTATCGGTGTCTTGCAAGTGTGGTTCGCCAACCCGCGCAATAAGACCTTGCAGGTGTTTACCTCTGTGACCGATTCGGTGTTGTTGCGGGGTGAGGAGCGCTTGCCAGATATTGCATTTTTGCCCGGTTTTAGCCTGAAGGTCAGTGAGATTTATAGTTAAACTATGGACACACAACAACTTGAAATCATCCTAGCCCAAGGCGAAGACAGCCAGCACCAGTTCAAGCGCAACATCACTAACGTCGATGCCTTCGCCGCTGAACTCGTGGCATTCGCCAATACCGGCGGTGGGCATCTCATCATTGGCGTAGAAGACAGCGGCAACATCACCGGATTAAGCCGCGAAGACATTGCCCGCCTGAATCAATTGTTATCCAACGCTGCCTCCCAACATGTGCGCCCACCGCTGCACCCCACCACGCAAAACATGACGCTCGAACAAGGCATGATCATGGTAGTCAGCGTGCCAGAAGGCTTGAACAAACCCTACATGGATAACCAAGCACGAATTTGGGTAAAGGCAGGTGCAGACAAACGCCACGTCACCGCCCGCGAAGAAATCCAGCGCATGTTTCAAGCAACAGGTCTGATTTACGCTGAAGAATCCCTGATACCCAGTACCACCCTACAAGACATTCAACGGGTACGCCTCGCCGAATACTTTGAAAACCGCTACCAGCAAACCTTGGAAGAGTCTGGTTTACCCCTAGCGCAAATCATCAAAAGCCTACACATTGGCAACGGGCAACAACTCAACCTAGCGGGTTTACTCCTGTTCGGCAAAAATCCGCAGCAATTCCGCCCCGCCTTCATGGTCAAAGCGGTCTACATCGACGGCATCAATATTGCGTCACAACACTACCGCGACAGTGAAGACATCGAAGGCTCACTTATTGCGCAATACGAAAAATCCCTAGCTTTCATCACTCGTAACCTGCACCGCTTACAAGCAGGGCAAGGGGTAAACAGCCTCGGCAAACTCGAAATCCCTGAAATCGCCTTGCAGGAAGTGCTGGTCAACGCGCTGATTCACCGTGATTACTTCATTTCCGCGCCTATCCGCATCCTGATGTTTACCGACCGCGTGGAAATCATCAGCCCCGGTCATTTGCCCAATCATTTGACCATTGAGCAAATCCGTTTCGGCTTGTCGAATATGCGTAATCCGATCATTGCATCGCACGCTACCCGCCAAATGCCTTATCGCGGCTTGGGTAGCGGTATTCCTCGCGCCTTAGAAAGCTATGCCTTTATCCAATTCATTGACGACCGCGCAGGCAATCAATTCAAAGTGATAATGCAACGCCCGCAAACAGGTTAAACCCATGCCCCAACACCAACTTACCCTGTTTGAAGAATTCTCCTACTTTGAAGGCGCGGATGTAGAATACAAAAGTGCAAAAGGTGGTTTGCCCAGCACCTTGTGGGAAACTTACAGCGGTTTCGCCAACACCGGCGGCGGCACGCTTTACCTAGGCATTACCCAAACCGATGCAGACAGCTTGGATATTCACGGTCTGCCGATTGCCGCTGCGGAAAAGCTACGTACCGATTTTTGGAACACCCTCAATAACCGTGGCAAAGTCAGCATCAACCTATTAAACAACGGGGATGTCTCCCTAATCCCCTTACCCGACGCAAGCAAAGTCGTTATTCGCATTCACGTGCCACCTGCCAGCCGCACCCAAAAGCCTGTTTACATTGGTCAAAATCCCTTATTCGGCACATACCGCCGCTACCATGAGGGTGATTACCGTTGCAGCGAAGACGAAGTGCGGCGCATGTTTGCCGACCAATCCAGCGAACCCGCCGACAGCCGTATCCTGCAACACTTTGGCTGGGATGATCTGGATAAGGACTCGATCCGACAATTCCGCAACCGCTTTGCGTCACGTGACCCATACCATGCGTGGCAAGAGGAAGACGACCTTGGATTACTGAAAAAACTCGGTGGCTGGCGGCACGACCGCACCAGTGGGCAAGAAGGGCTAACACTGGCGGGGCTACTGATGTTTGGCAAACACGAAGCCATTACCGATCCGGCTGCGATCCCCGGCTTTCATGTCGATTACCGCGAACGGGTATTGGATGACCCCGCCATGCGCTGGTCAGACCGTGTATACCCAGATGGCAAATGGGAAGCCAATTTATTTCAATTTTACCAGCGGATTATTCTAAAACTCAGCACCAACCCCAACCTGAAAAATCCTTTTCGGCGCGACAAAGAAGGCTATCGGCAAGCCGGTACAGAAGTCCACGAAGCCCTGCAAGAAGCCTTGGTCAATGCCATCATTCATGCCGACTACGCAGGCATGGGGGGTATTGTGGTGGAGTGTTACCCCGACCGTTTTGAATTTGCGAATCCCGGTAGCTTACTCGTATCACGCGAACAATTACTTTTGAGTGGAACAAGCGAATGCCGCAACAAAGCCTTACAAAAAATGTTTCAAATGCTCGGAGCGGGCGACAAAGCCGGTTCTGGTCTCGACAAAATCCGCCGTGGCTGGGGGTTGATATTACCCAGATGTTACGTGGACTGGTGCAAAAAGGCATGTTGATCGTATCAGGCACAGGGCGCGGAACACGTTATCGTTTGCCGCCAAATGAACAAATATCAAACGACAATGATACAAGCTCTCCTGCCAATGAGACCACCCCGGTGATTAATGAGACCACCCCAGTGCTCAATGAGACCACGCTACCGACCATATTGTCGGCTATTGCTGAACCCGCTCGGCAAAACAAACGGCTATCAGCATCTGACATGCGCAACATCATTTTGCAACTTTGCGCGTATAGCTTTTTACCCATGCACCAATTAGCCGATTTACTCAAGCGGGATGCCCGCAATCTGCGAAACCGCTACGTTAGCCAAATGGTCAGTGAGGGATTACTGGAATTACGCCACCCAGAAAATCTTAACCATCACGACCAAGCCTACCGCCGTAAATCAATGGACGCGCTATGACCCACATCCCCCTATCCCTCTACATCCATATCCCGTGGTGCATCCGCAAATGCCCCTACTGCGACTTCAATTCCCACGCTGCCCCCAGCGGCTTGCCCGAAAAAGCCTACGTGCAAGCCCTGCTCGCTAACCTTGCCCACGAACTCCCGCACATCTGGGGACGCAAGCTCGAATCCATCTTCATCGGCGGCGGCACACCCAGCCTGTTTTCAGCGGCAAGTATCGACGAATTACTGTGCGGCATCCGCGCCCTGCTCCCGTTCCGCCCCAATATTGAAGTCACTCTGGAAGCCAACCCCGGCACATTTGAACAAGATAAATTCCGTGGGTTTCGCGAAGCAGGCATTAATCGCTTATCGGTCGGCATTCAAAGTTTCAACGCCCAACACTTACAAGCCCTAGGGCGCGTCCACAACCGTGACGAAGCCTTACGCGCTGCCGACATTGCACGTACCGCTGGATTCGACAATTTCAATCTGGATTTAATGTTCGGCTTGCCTCAACAAACCGTAGCAGAAGCACTCGACGACTTACAACAAGCCATTGCCCTGCAACCCACGCATTTGTCGTGGTATCAACTGACGCTCGAACCCAACACCCTATTTTACCAACAACCGCCGCCCTTGCCGGACGATGATTTGATCGCGGAAATTCAGGAGACGGGGCAACAATTCATCAAATCGTCATGGTATACTCAGTATGAAGTTTCCGCCTACGCCAGACCGGGCTTTGAATGTCGGCATAACAGAAACTATTGGGAATTCGGTGATTACGTAGCAATCGGTGCAGGCGCACACGGGAAAATAACCCACCCCGCGCACGGCACGATTACCCGCTACCACAACCACCGCCACCCCGCCGACTACATGCAGCAAGCCATGCAGGGCAAATCACGCAGTGGTGAGCAAACACTTACCCCAGCGGACTTAAGCTTTGAATTCATGCTGAATGCATTGCGGTTGCGGGAAGGGTTTCCCCTAAGCCTGTTTACCGAGCGCACGGATCTGGCAACTGAACACCTCAAGGCGGGGCTGGAGCAGGCATTGCAGCGCGGTTTGCTGGAATTTAACGGCGACCACATCCGCCCGACAGCGACCGGCTGGCAATTCCTGAATGCGGTTATGCAATTGTTTTTGGAGGATTAATTACCATGTCGCAGGTTCTAACCCATACCGACATCACCTGCCCTTACTGCCATTCGGATTTTGGTATCGAAATCGACCATACCGCAGGCAGTCAGGATTATTACGAAGATTGCCAAGTGTGCTGCAACCCGATTCAATTATTCATCCACCTCGATGCGGATGGTGAAATTACCCGCATCGACGTGCAGCCGGGGAACAGCTAACGATCTTAGCGAAACACATCTTGCGTAAAATTGTTGTACCAACTATACGCATAACTGGCATCAAACAGGCGGTCTTGGGCAGTTGTTGTGGTAGAGGAAACACCACCGCTGCCCGGAATGTTTTCTACCAGTTTGCCATCCTCTGACAGGCGATATACACCGACCACGGAAATGGCATAATCCTTCCCCACCAGACTGTAACAGCCGTTGGAAAATGACGGGCTTTCGAGTTCCAGCCCATTCAGTAGCGCGTGGATGGCAGAGGCGCATACCTTGGCTTCGGAATTCGCCGCAAAACCGGATTTGGGCAAGGAATCCGCCATGCAGGCATCACCGATCACATGCACTTTAGGGTGGCGAGTCGATTCAAAGGTCAGCTTGTTGACCGGACACCAGCCAGTGCTATCCACCAGATCAGCATCAAACGCCAGTTTGCCCGCCTTTTGCGGTGGAATCACATTCAGCACAGCCCCCTGCACTCGGTCGCCGAACTGGGTAATAGCCGTTTTGGAAGCCACATCCACTTCCACCACCCCGGCGGCTTTAGTATCGCCTGACCACCATTCAATCAGGGCATTGCTGCTCTTGTAGCCGTACAACTCCGTCCATGCCTGTTCAAACAGGGCTTGCTTAGTAAAACTGGGTTTGGGGTCAAGGATAATCACTTTAGAATTGGGCTTATGCTTTTTCAGGTAATAAGCAATCTGGCTGGCACGTTCATACGGCGCAGGCGGGCAACGGTAAGGGTTGGGCGGGGCGGCAAGCACTACCGTGCCGCCATTCGGCATGGCATGTAATTGGTCACGTAACACCAGCGTTTGCGCCCCGGCTTTCCAAGCATGAGGGACAGTTTGAATCGCCGCTTCACTGTAACCAGCAATCTGCTCGTAACGGAAATCAATCCCCGGTGACATTACGCAGCGATCATACGGGTAGCTAGTGCCACCTTTGGTTAACACCAATTGCCCGGCGTAATCAATTCCAGTGACTTCATCAATAACGATTTTCACCCCGTGCGCTTTCAAGCCATCGTAATTGAATTGCAACGATTCCAAGGTACGGTCGCCACTCAAGACTTCGTTGCTCATGTAGCAAGTGGTGTAAATCGCATTTTTTTCGATCAGGGTAACATCCAACGTGTTATCAAGGCGGCGTAAGTATTTAGCAACGGTTGCCCCGCCGGTTCCTCCACCAATCACCACGACGCGCTGACCGGCTGCCCCGACAATCGCGGGGAAACCAAAAGCACTGACGGCTGCTCCGGCTGCCAGCGTTTTCAGGAATGTTCTGCGCTGGCTATTATGCGTTGCCATCATGGTCTGCCCCTCCTAACCGATCAAACCGGGCAATGCGCCCGGATTGCTGTCTTGATTGCCGAAACGGTTGATGTCCTGCCCCATAAATTGGGCAATGGACACCAGTATTTTATTGTGCGGGGTGGCGGTGAAACGCAAGCTACGCCCGCCATTGATGCCCGCACTCTTACCACCGGCAATAATGAACGGCATATCGGCATGGTTATGCCAGCCCCCATGTGCCAGATCGCTGCCCACAAAAATGAGAGTGTTGTCCAGCAACGTACCGTTACCTTCGGGCACACTGGCGAGTTGCTCAATCAAGCGGGCGAGTTGTTCGGTATACCAAGCCTTGATTTTAATGAAATCCTCACCGCCGGAATGCGATGCCCCGTGGCAAGTCATGCCACTGCCGGATTCGGGAATTTCTGACTCATTCACCGAATGCCCCCACGTAAGGGTGACAACGCGGGTCAGATCACAGGCGAGTGCGTGAACCGCCACATCCATTTGTAAGCTGCTGACCACTCCCATGTAATGCTTATCGCGGTATTCCGGGTTATTCCAAAAACCCGTGCGGGTAACTTTGAAACCGGTCGGGTTAAAATTCCATGCGGGGCAACCGCCCGTATTGCCCGCGAGCTTGCGTTCCAGTTCCCGCAAGGATTCGACGTGCGTATCCAGCTTGGCTTTTTCCACCGCGCCGAGTTTATTACGCAAGGCATTAATTTCACTAAGCGACTGACTGATAACACTTAAGCGGCGTTGTGCCAGAAGATTACTATTGGCATTCGTGCCGAACAACGACTCAAACGCTGACAGTGGATTGGCTTCAGGGGCAAGCCGTAATCCGTTAAAATCAAACGTAACGCCTGCGCTATCCCATACGGGCACGATATTGAGGTTTAAGTGGGGCTTAATGGTTTGCGTCTTGAAGGTTTGCCCTAAATAATAATCCAGACTGACGGCTTTATCATTGCTGCGACCGTCTGCTCCCGTGAGCAGTTTTAAGATGCCGCCTTCATGGGTTGAACCTGCCCCAAACATATCCACGCCGCTAAGGAACACGCAATGCTGACGCACCCGCTCCAGCGGTGCGGTCATGCGTGGCAGGATAAAGTTCGTACCTGTGCCTTGCGCGTGCCAATTTTCGGGGCGCATCCCGTCAGGGAAATACACAAAAATAGCGCGACGTGGCGCAGTGTTAGCATAAGCCATGCTTGCAAACGGCAATGCCGCTGCACCTATTCCCGCCACTGCCCATTTCAGGAAAGCACGACGTTCGTTGATAGTACTCATAGCCATTCCCCCTTATTGCGCCCGACGCAGTGTAAAGTTAGGCGCATTGACAATGCCCAACAGCATGGTTTGCAGGTTGTAGCCATTATCCTTGTAAGTCTTGATGTAGCTATCCAATGCGCAACTGTCGGCACTGGTTTCCCTGCGCCCGGTGGTGTAACGGTAATACTGCTTCGCCAGACATTGCGCGGCAGTCGGGCTATCGGCAACCAACTGACTCAGGTGCGCCAAGTCATTCACATTGAGTTGCTCGGTCGGCGTGTAGGTTTCCATGCCACGCAAAATACCAAAAGCGTTGACCAAACTGCCGTTTTCAAGCTGACGGAACTGCCCCGCACCGTCGTATTTCTCAAAGTTGAATCCGGGGCCATCCAGATATTGATGGCAACTGAAACAACTCGCTCCAGAATTGCTATGGAAGGCAAAACGTTCACGGGTGGTCATATTCGGGTCAGGGTCAGGGGCTTCCACTACCCCCATATTGGCAGGTTCAGGCAGGTCATGGCACAGTACACGTTCAAAGAAGAAGCGTCCACGCTTGAAGGGATGCGATTCATTGCTGTTGGCGTAACGCGCCAGTACCGCACCGAGGGTAAGAATGCCGTGACGTGAGCCGTCTGTTACCGGCACTCTGCTGAAACTGTTACCGGTTACGCCACTCAGGTGGTAGAAAGCTGCCAGTGTTTCATTGGCAGTGACATAATCCGCCTCATACAACTCACGGAAAGTTTGGGTGGAATCAAATGCCACGTAGTTGAAGAAATGAATCAACTCTTGCGACATTGCCAGCTTTACCTGATCAGTGTATGCCGGGTACACGCTACCGTCTTTCGGTGGTAACGCATACGGGTTGGTTTTCAACAACCATTGCCCGACGAAATTGCCCACTTGTTGACGGCTACGCGGGTCAGCCAGTAAGCGTGAGGCTTGGCTAATGCGCTGTTGCGGGGTTTCCAGCGCATTCTGATCAGCCGCTTGCATCAATGCCGCATCCGGCATACTCCCCCAGAACAGGTAAGACAAGCTGCTTGCCACCTCATGCGAGGTCAGTTTGTAGGTACCATCCGCCTGCACTTCGCCCAATTCGGAGCGATACAGGAAATTCGGTGACATCAACATGCCCATTACGGTTTTTTCCACCGCATCGCGGAACGCCATCCCGCTGAAATTGACAGCGAAAGCATCCGCTTCAGCCGTAGCCAATGGGCGACGGAAGGCACGTTTACCAAAAGCCTGGATGAACTGCCGCCCACAAACCGCATCCTGCTGGGTGCAAGGCAACAGCTTATTCCAGCTTTGCAGTACGGCTTGGGCTGCCAGTTGTTCCGCCTGACCGAGGAAGGCTTCCATCCGCAAACTGGTAATCTGGTTCTGAGCGGCGTTGTTGTCGAAACCATCCACGCGGTTTTCTTCTGGCAATTTATGCAGCAGATCAAGCTGCAAACCGAGTAAGTCATTGACGGTATTTTGGTATTCTTGGCGCGTCAACAAGCGCAGGCTGCGCACACCCGATGGCGGTGAACCCACACAGGCTTGCTCACCGCCGCCGCCACCATTCGCATTGGGTGTCAGCACTTCGGTAATGTAGCTGGCAATCGCCGAGGCGCATCCATTTTGACACGCACCCGGATTACCCGGTGGCATAGTGTCGTGAATAATGCGAGTCAGTGCCGTCATCTGGCTACTGGTATATTTGGTCATGGGCAAATTGGTAAAACCACCTTTGCCATCCACACCGTGGCAACTGGCGCAGCCCTGACGCTGGTATTCAGCCTGACCGTATTGCAACACCGTTTGCAAAACAGCACTGACCACACCACTGGCAGCACTGCCCTTGTTGTTGAAAGCTGACACTCGGTATTCGTAAGCCGCACCCATGACTACCGTGCTATCGGCGTAGGCTTGGGCATTGCTAGCCAACTCTGCAATTGTTACCCAAGCGCTATCACCGGCATCACGACGTGCGACACGGAAGCCGGTTTCATTACCGCTATTGTCTTTCCAGCCTAGGTTGATTTTGCTGTTATCCACTGGCGTGGCAGTCAATTGCGAAGGCGCAAGCGGCAACACCGTGGGATCACTGCCGCCATCACCGCCGGAATCCCCCCCGGTTTTATCCGATGCGTAGTACTGCGCCAGTGCCAGCAATACATCATCACCGAACAATGGCTTAAGATTTTTCATCTGATTCGCCATTTCCACTGGCACATTTTTATTACGTCCGGCGTAATAATCTTCCAGCGTGGCGTGCAAATAAGTAGACCACTGCCCATCCAACAAGGTCTTGGTAAATGCAGCATTATTGCCCGTATCGGCATGGCAGAACTGGCAGTTGCTTTCATGCACTGCCTTGCCGCGTGCCACCAGTGCAGCATCCGTCGTCTGCTTATTGGCTTTGTAAGGCAGTTTGGCAAGATAATCCGCCATGCGATTAGGGTAATCGCATTAAAATGGTCTTGACAAAAGTCCCTTAAGCTTGTTTCCTTTCATGCTTTTGGTTGCCTGATGAAACTCCGCCCGACAGCCTCGATACTCGAACACTTTGCTTCAATCCCTGACCCACGCTTAGATCGCCGTAAGCGACACAAACTGAGCGACATTTTCTTTATCACGCTGTGCGCGGTGATTTGCGGCGCGGATGACTGGGCATCCATCGAACAGTTTGGCAGAGCCAAAGAAAAGTGGTTCACCAGCGTACTGGATTTGAAGCATGGTATCCCGTCACACGATACCTTTGGGCGCGTTTTTGGGTTGATCGACACCCAGCAGTTCAGTGAGTGTTTTAGTCGCTGGGTGGCAGACTTGGGCGACCTTAGTGACGGTGAAATCATTGCCATTGATGGTAAATGCCTGCGCCGTAGCCTTGATAGCGCATCAGATAAGTTGGCCATTTACATGGTCAGTGCTTGGGCAACTCAAAACCAGTTGGTGCTAGGTCAGCAGCGGGTGGATGACAAGTCCAATGAAATCACTGCCATCCCTAAACTATTGATGCAACTGGATATTGCAGGAGCAGTGGTGACGCTGGATGCGATGGGATGCCAAACCGCCATTGCCCTACAAATCGTAGACAAAGGTGCAGATTACCTGCTCAGCTTAAAGGGTAATCAAGGCACACTTCACCAAGACGTAAAGCTGTTCTTTGAATCGGCTAACACCTGCCCACCGTGGGACATGTCAGCTATGACGGTGGACATGGACGGATTGAGACCCGTAGTGTACGCGCCACATCAGCTATCGACTGGTTAAAGAAAGACCATGTTCATTGGCCTAAGCTCACTAGCATCATTGCTGTGACGGCTACCCGCGAATGCAAGGACAAAACCACGGAAGAAACCCGTTACTTCATCACCAGTATGGAAGCCTCAAACCCTGAACGTTTAGGGCAAATCGTGCGTGCGCATTGGGGCATCGAGAACAATTTGCATTGGGTATTGGACTACGCTTTCCGCGAAGATGACCAACGAATGCGTTCCGGTAACAGCGATGCGAATATGGCGGTTGTTCGGCATATTGCCCTCAATTTGGTCAAAACCGAAAAAACCGTCAAGCTCGGCGTGAAAAACAAACGTCTTAACGCAGGCTGGGATGAGGATTACCTACTAAAAATCGTTACAGGCAGACCAGGGGCTACCAAGCCTAAAACTTAGGGCTTTGTAAAACAAGATATATTTAATGCGATTGCCCTACCATGCGATCGATTTGCGTATCGGTGTAGCCCTTGGCAATGCGGCTCATCACACTGGAAGCACGATCACCCGTGCGGTAAGCCTTCATGGTGCGTATCAGGTAATCCTTGTTCATACCCGCGATGGACGGTATGCCGGGGCCGGAACTATAGCCATCCGTGCCGTGACAAGCCGCACAGTTGTTAACCAACATGGCGGCACGGATGTCGTTATTATCCCGACGCTTGACACTAACTGTATTGCTGTAAACCGATGCACCAGCAATATTGACGGCTTTCACCCGGTATTCGTAAGCCACCCCCACTAGTAAATTGCTATCCTGATACGTCACCGTATTGGCTGGCAAGGTCGCCAATACTGACCAGTTACCCGCATTTTCACGGCGTTCCAACACCATATTGGCCTCATCAGTACTGTTGTCTTGCCAACTGAATTCAGCATTATTGGCAACTAAAGTGCCTTGTAGTGTGCTAGGGGCTTTGGGTGGTAATACCACGGTGTCCGATTGACCACCACAACGTGTACCATTCACCGCGACATCAATCGGCGCTGGATTGATACCCGTATGCGACGCATTGAAACCAAACGAGACACTGCGTCCCTGACGCACCACTTTGTTACTCGCTTCATGCGTTACAGTGACTTTATCACTCGCTTGGGAAAACTGACCGCTCCACCACTGCGTTAAGACTTGTCCGTTGGTCATCGTCCAAGTGGTTGTCCAACCATTCCAAGGCGTACCGGTATTTTTAATATCGAGAGTCCCCGTAAAACCGGTATCCCACTGATTCTGAACACGGTATGTCACCTCACACGAAGGCGGTGGAGGAGGTGACGGCTCAACTTGCCCACTGCATTTCACCCCATTAAGAGAAATATTACCAGGTGTGCGGTTAAGAGCCTGATGCGAACCGTTAAAACCGAATTGCAGCGAAGCATCTTTATTAATGGTGCGATTCCAATCATTCGGGCTGACATCCACATGCTGCGCCGTCTGTGTGTAATTGCCGTTCCACAATTGGATAATTTGCTGAGCATCCGGCATATCCCACGCGACTCTCCAGTCGCTAACTGTGCTACCAGTATTTTTAACTTCAATATCGGCGGTATAGCCCGTGTCCCACTCCGCTACCAAGGTGTATTTTACCTCACAGCTCCCCACGGGCGGCTGCGGTGGCTCAGCGTTACCAGAACACAGCACGCCGTTCACTGCGACATTCGTTGGAATAGCGTTAATACCTGTGTGTGAACCGTTGAAACCAAACTGAGTAGAAGCGCCTTTAGCAACGCTACCATTCCAAGTGGCATTGGTTACGTTAACAGCACCCCCGGTTTGCGTGTAACTGCCATTCCATAAACCAATGATCTTTTGACCATTTAACATATCCCAAGTCACTGTCCAGTTTTGCCAAGCATCACCTCGGTTGCTAATAACTACCTCTGCACCGAAACCGTTATTCCACTGACTGGTAATTTTATAACTGACGTGACAAGTAGCACTAGGTGGCGGAGAGTCAGCCAATACTTCAATGGTAAATGCAGGTAGCCCTACTTGTTGAATACCATCGGAAACCTGTATCAGAATATTGCTTGTCTTACCGACATCGCTTGCGGTGGGCGTACCTGAGAGTTCTCCCGTTTTATTATTAAAATCTGCCCACGTCGGTTTATTCTGGATACTGAACGTCAATGCATCATTGTCTGCATCCGCTGCAATCGGAACAAAACGGTAAAGGCTATCGACTTTCACTTGTGTGCGCGGTGTCCCCTGCAAGGTTGGTGCTTTATTTTCAGCCACCACCGCAAGATTGAATGCGGGTAGTGCAACTTTGCTTGTGCCATCTGAAACTTGAATGACGATATTCTTAGAAACAGCGATTTGTTTGGCTGTCGGTGTACCGCTCAACACACCGGTTTTCATATCAAACTTAGCCCAACTAGGCTTACCCGTAATAGAAAAAGTTAAACTGTCGCCGTTAGGATCATTTGCAGTTGGTAAAAAATGATACGGTTTACCGACTAACGCCAGTGTGTTAGGTGTCCCGGTAATAGTGGGTAATGGATTAGTAACAGTAATATCAAAATCGGGTAAACTAATTTTATGCTTACCGTCTGATACTTGAATCCGCACAGCTTTGTAAACACCGGCTTGCTTGCTCGTCGGCACACCACTCAACACACCGGTTTTCGTATCAAACTTAGCCCACTTAGGTTTACCGGCAACTGAAAAAGTTAACTTGTCACCATTAGCATCTGAAGCACTCGGTGCAAAATGATAAGATGCCCCAACCGTTAAAGCAGTCTGCGGCACGCCACTAATCGTAGGAGGAGAATTGTTTACTGTGATGGAAAATGTTGGTAGTACAGCCTTTTCCTTACCATCGGATACTTGAATGATAATATTTTTGTATAGTTTGGCTTGTTTGCTGTTAGGAGTACCACTCAGCACACCGGTTTTCGTATCAAACGCTGCCCATACTGGCTTACCTTTGATACTGAATGTTAATTTATCGCCATCTGGATCACTCGCAGAGGGGGCAAACTGGTAAACTTGCCCTGCATTTACCGTTGCTTGCGGACTGCCACCGATAAGTGGTGCGCCTGCCCAAACTGATGTACAACTCCATAGCAATACCCACGCGACTACCCTAATATGCCATCTTGCCATGACGTTCCCCCAGCAAATACCTAAGGGGGAGAGTTTAAATCATACGCAATTTAAATTAAACAATAGAATTTTATAATAACAAGGTCATCACTTCATATGCCGATATTCACGCTCCGCCATGCGCATGAGCGGGTAGTACAACAACCACGCAGCAAACAGCACCACCCACGCCGACCACATCACGTCGGAAAGGAAATGCCCCCCTGCTGCCATGCGCGTCACCCCGATAACAGCACCCAGCGTCACGCTGAATACCAATGCCATTCGCGCCCACTGCGGTTTGCGCTGACGCCACAGAAACCAAAACGCCACAAACGCAAACCCAATGGAACTGTGTCCACTGGGGAACGAACGCCCTTCACCATTCGTGACAAAATAACCCGGTGGCACATAACGTTCCTGCCCACCTAACTCCGCCACCTGTATGGGGCGCGGTCTACCCCATTGATCTTTAAATACCGTATTGACCAATAACCCCGGTCCCACCAAAAATACTAGCAACACGTACAGTGCAGACAAGCGCAACTGGTAATGCCGCTGCAAACTGCCGATCAAAATGGCCAATAAACCACCAAAAAACACAACGATTACGATGAGCGTTACACCATCATAAAATACGGCTTTCCACAGTGGAAAATCGTCCAACAACCAATGATCAGCCAGCCGAAATAATTGTGCGATCTGCAAATCCCAATCGGATAACCAAAACACCACAGTTGAAGCCAGTACAATATTAAACCATCGCCAAGTTCGCGGATAACGCTGCCAAACGTTCACGGTGTACTTAAACCTCTGAAATTTTTCAATAAGTACACATTATAATGGAGTTTCCATGACAAATGGATGACAGCTTGCAACTGACCAACGGGCTGCACGCTCTCGAAATACGGTTTCATGCTTGTTGGTGGAGTATTCGCCGTCACCAGCAAAAAATCTTGCCCTTGCTTGTCATCCAAACGTGTCACCAAATCATAATGATGGTGCATCTGGTGTTGCGGATTCCAACTGACCCCGCGCAAGCCTTCCGGTTTGGCATAGTAAGCCAGACTGCTCAACACATCGCGGCCTTCGGCTAATAACAGCGCATCAGGGTAATCTTGCTGAATCTCACGGTATTGCGACCCGATCACCTCCCAACCTTTCAGACGTTTGTGTAAATCGGTATTGAGCAACTGATTAAGCGGCGCAGGGTGATAAACCAGCAAACCTAGCACCAGATTCAACACCAAGACCACTGTCACGGTTTTCCACTTAGCGTACAACCATGCCGCCATTAACACGGTTGCCGCCACGTAAGTCGGTGCTGCCCAATTCGCATTGGCTCGCCCGAATAACGCTTGCGCCATAATAATCAGCAAAAATGGCAAGGTAAAACTCAGCAATAAGGTCTTATGTGCCACTTGCCCCCGCCCAATAACCCATAACAACAGCGGAAACAACAATACGCCAAACACCCCGAATTGCCCGCCGAAAAATTCCGCGAACTCATCCCAATGCAACGCGCCTTGCGTGCTGCCTGCGGCAATATCTGCCGTGTGTTGGAAAGTGGGAAACCCGTGCTGCCAATTCCACCACATATTCGGCGCAAAGATTAGCAACATCACCATCACCGCCAACCAAGCACGGGGATTACGTAATAAATCAAAGCGCCGTGCTACCACCAGGTACACCAACGCCGACACCAGAAAAATACCCATCGTGTATTTACTCAACATGCCCAAGCCAAGGGCAACACCGAGCAATATCCAGTCATCCCACGCATCGCTATCCAACGCAAACACGAACGCATACAGCGCCAATGTCCAAAAAAAGAACAGCGCCACATCGGTTGAAATCAACGTAGAAGACAAGCTTACCGCAGGCAATGTGATAAACAGTGCTGCCGCCAGCAATGCTACTTGGGCATTAAACAGCTTACGTGTCAGCAAAAACAACAACCACGCACTCAAGGGGTACAGCAGCAAACTCCCCGAACGCACACAGAATTCACTGTCACCACACACGCCAGTGGTTGCCGCAATCAGCGCCGCAATCACCGGCGGTTTGGAATAGTAGCCCCAGTCCAATTGTTGCGCCCAATACCAATATTGAGCCTCATCCACGTACAGATTTAGTCCATTGATCGCTACCACCCACGTTCGAT
This sequence comes from Thiothrix winogradskyi, assembly GCF_021650935.1. NCBI lineage: Bacteria > Pseudomonadati > Pseudomonadota > Gammaproteobacteria > Thiotrichales > Thiotrichaceae > Thiothrix > Thiothrix winogradskyi. The sequence continues at coordinate 4,317,774 of NZ_CP091244.1, forward strand.
ACGCCGTTACCCCCAAGAGAAGCAACAGCAACGTAAACCCGCTATGACGCTCAAACATTGGGCTTGGTTTTCAACGGAATCAACCAACCGATTAACGCCCCAATTAATGCAGCGCCCAACACAAACAAGTGCAAATTCACCGCCGCCGTCAGTGCCACTTTGGCATCAACCATGCGTGATAACGGCGCGATAACCCCCGCCTCATACGTGCCAAAACCGCCGGGCGCATGAATCGGCAACACACTGGTCAATTCCCCCGTGACCACACTGGTCAACAATAAATTCCAATTCACATCCGGCACAAACTGGCTCAATAACCACGCCAAGGTCAGCAATTTCACCACCCAGTTTGCCCAAGTCATCGCCCAACTGCGCCAAAACGCCCACCAACTGTTCGGCAAACCGTGTACGGCTTTCTGCATAAAAACACTGAAGCTGCCATCCTTGCCTGCCAAGCGCACGCCTAACTGATTACGCAACAAATACGCCCAAATCGGCAACGACATCCAGATAAACAACAACGGCCACGCCAACACCCGCAAGCGCGTCGAAATCATCAGCGGGAATACCGCAAATGCCAAAATCGTATGCAAATCCAACGCCCGAAACCACAGCAATGACGATACCGAATGCGCGTAGCCCACCCCAAAATAACGGCGCATTAACACCGGAAAACTCAGTTCACCCATTCGTGCTGGCAACACATTATTCATCGCGTTATGGATTAACATCAGCCGCCAGGTTTGCAACCACTGCCCACTCAAAAATTGTGGGAAATAATCGTACATGCGCCATGCCCGCAACGCATAACTCAAGATCAGCAGCGCCAAGGCAATCACCCCTTGCGTCCAACTAAAACCTTCCCAAGGGGTTAATACGCTTTGCCAACCAATCCAGTACTGTACGCCTACCACGAACAGCACCAACACCAGCCAAGATGCCACCAAATGCCAACGTTGACCGGATGTATTGCTTTGTTCTGTCATCATGCACTCGCTTTCAAGTATAATTCAGCTCAATTGTAGTCGAAGCAGATCGTAGTTTAATGACAAATTCTAACGACAGTATCAGTATCATCGTGCCGTTCTATAATGAAGAAGGTAACGTCATGCCCTTGGTGGAACACGTCAGCAAGGCACTGGATAACTTTGAACACCCGTGGGAATTGGTGTTAGTCGACGACGGGAGTTCTGACCAAACCCTCAGACGCTTACGCGAAGCCGCTGAAACGTTTGGTAATCATATCCACGTTGTCGAATTGCAACGCAACTTTGGGCAAACCGCTGCCATGCAAGCCGGTATCGACCAAGCACGCGGTACAATCCTCGTCACGCTGGATGGCGACTTGCAAAATGACCCTGCCGACATTCCCGGCATGATCGAAGAATTGCAGGAACGTGACCTCGACCTGTTGGTTGGTTGGCGCAAAAATCGCAAAGATACGCTAGTGATGCGCAAAATTCCCTCGCGCATTGCCAACCGGTTAATCCGCAAAGTGACGGGGGTTTACCTGCACGATTACGGATGCAGCCTCAAGGTATACCGCGCATCGGTCATGGAAAAAGTGCGTCTCTACGGGGAAATGCACCGCTTCATTCCCGCGTGGGTTGCCACCGCTGTGCCATCTTCGCGGATTGGTGAGCGTGTCGTTAACCACAAAGAGCGCTTGAGTGGCGAATCCAAATACGGCATTTCCCGCACGTTCCGCGTCATTATCGACTTGCTGTTTATGTGGTTTTTTATGCGTTTCCGGGCGCGTCCTGGGCATTTATTTGGCACGATTGGGCTGGTATTTGGCTTGCTGGGGACATTGATCCTCACTTGGCTGGGTATCGACAAATTCATTATGGGCAATGACATTGGGGGTCGCCCGTTGTTAATGGCGGGTGTGATGTTGGTTATTACCTCTATTCAATTCATGACCACGGGCATTATTGCGGAATTGCTGGCACGGATTTATTTTGAATCGTCCAGCCGCAATGCCTACGTCATTCGTCCACCGCGTAAAGCTGAGCCGGAATACGGCTGGCGCAAACCTACCTGATGCGCGTCGCGGCAAGCCTGCGGCATTGGCTGCTGCACAGCGGGGATGGCTTCCTGCTACCGTTGGTTATTCTGGCGTTTTTCTGGCAATTGGGCACACCCGCGCTGTTTGATCTTGATGAAGGTGCATTCAGCGCCGCAACGTGGGAAATGCTTCAGCGTGGTGATTTCATTACCACCTTTTTGAATGGTGAGCCGCGTTTTGACAAGCCTATTCTGATTTATTGGCTGCAAGCACTGAGTGTTTCCGCATTCGGCTTGCACGAATGGACATTGCGTTTGCCTTCCGCGTTAGCCGCCAGTGCGTGGGTCATCGCAACTTATTATTTCGCTAAACCGCGAATGCCGCGCCAGCAAGCCATACTCGCGGCGGTGATGATCGCGACTTCCGCCATGATCGTGATTATTGGGCGAGCGGCGACTGCGGATGCGGTACTCAATTTATTAATCACGCTGGCACTCTTCGACATCTGGCGCTATTGGGAACAGCCAACGCGAATGCGGCACTTTCGGGTGTTTTTCTGGCTAGGCTTGGGCTTTCTGTGTAAAGGGCCGATTGCGGTAGCGATTCCTTTTCTGGTGAGTGCATTTTTGTATCTCAGCAATGGGCAATGGCAGCGCTGGTTGCAAACGGTGTTCCATCCTTATGGGTTAAGCGTATTTCTGGCGGTCGCTGCACCTTGGTATATCCTCGAATACTTGGCGCAAGGGCAAGCATTCATTGATGGGTTCTTTCTGAAACACAATGTCAGCCGCTTTGCAGAGACGATGGAAGGACACGGCGGATACCTGTGGTATTACCTCGTGGCATTGCCGTTCATTATTATGCCGTTCGGTGGTTTGCTGGTGCAGTTGCTGGGGAAGAAATGGGCATTATTTCCTGCGGGTGATCAGCTTTCACGTTTTCTGGGTGTGTGGTTTGTGTTGGTATTGGTGCTGTTCTCATTTTCCAGCACGCAATTGCCGCATTATCTGTTATACGGTATTACGCCGTTATTACTATTGCTGGCACAACACACGGGGGCAAATCCGCAGCGTTGGTTGGCGGTGTTACCCGCTACGTTAATCGCGGCGGTGTTGCTATTTTTGCCGGAATTGCTGGCAAATGCGGTGGCTGATAACCCGTCACCGTATTGGCAAGGTTTGTTAGCGCAATCGCAAAAAGTAACCGGTACAACCTACCGCACCGCTGCGGGGATTTACTTGTGCGCCTTACTTGCTTTGCTGTTCTGGCCTAGGGTGCAAAATTATTGGCGCTTGATTGGCGTAGCAGTGCTACAAACGTTATTTCTGGTCAGTGTGTTGATTCCTGTGGTGGCGTATACCCAACAAGGGGCGGTTAAAGATGCAGCACGTTTTGCCCGTCACCATATCACTGGCTCTACCTTGGTGATGGATGGGGTCAATATGCCGAGTTTTACCGTTTATCGTGAAGCCATTACCCCAAAACGTGCGCCACAACCGGGGGAATACGTGTTTTCTAAGGACGGGTATCTGCAACCCGCTGAAGAATACGCGGTGGTGTTCAAACAAGGCGGCTTGGTGCTAGCTAAACGGATAGTTAAACCATGAGAGATGAGGCGGAAACCGTTGCCGTTCCTATACTCATCATGGGGCTATTGGCAGCAACGATTGCGATGTTTGACCTCAATTTAATGCTATTTGATGGCTTGAATCAGGTGTTTCGATTATTGCCTGATAGCTTTTGGGCGAACGTAACGATTTTGGGTGATGCGCTGGTTTCGTTGGCATTATTAAGTTTGTTAGCACTGCGTTACCCACAACTATTGGCGGCAGGTTTGCTCGCTGGGCTGCTTGCGGCTGGTTTTACACGTACCCTGAAGACCTTAACGACAATGGATCGTCCTCTGATGGTATTGGGGGATCAAATGCATTTCATCGGCAGTCTCGAACTGCACAATTCTAGCTTTCCTTCCGGGCATACTATGGCAGCATTTGTGCTGGCTGGCGTAGTGACACTGGTGATACGGAATAATCGCTTAAGCGCTGGTCTGTTTTGTTTGGCGTTGCTAGTCGGCGTTAGCCGCATTGCGGTTGGTGCGCATTGGCCGATGGATGTTGCAGCAGGTGCAGCATTGGGCTGGTTTTCTGCGTGGGCGGGCTGGAAACTGGCAGCCCATTGGCACGGGGCTACCACTATCACAGGGCAACGCTTATTAGCCGGTTTATTTTTATTGTTTGCTCTCATGCTATTTTGGCTGGATACGGATTATCCGCAGGCATTGGGGTTACAGATACTCATCGCCATCAGTGCTACGCTAGCCATATTGACATACAGTTGGCAAGTTTGGCGCAAATCTGGTGTATGAGTATCCATGAGTATCATCAATCGTTATCTATTTAAAGAAATCGCCCTCAGTTTTGCTGCTACCTTATTGGTATTAACGCTGATTATTGTTGGCAATACGTTCGTGCGCTTGCTGGCGGATGCGAGTACCGGTAACTTGCCTACCGATTTAGTCGGGAGCTTATTGGGGTACGGCTCACTGAAACAACTGATTCGCCTGATTCCCGTTGCCTTGCTGATTGGCATGATGTTGGCTTTCAGTCGTTTGTATCGTGATTCGGAAATGTCAGCATTGCGGGCGGCAGGTGTTACCCCGCGTCACTTTTACCGTGCGATTTTCAGCTTTGTCTTACCCCTCACCTTGATACTAGCGTTACTGGTTATCTTTGTTTCACCTTGGCTGGAGAGTAATACCAATAAATTACGCAACGAAATTACTGAACGCCCGGAAGCGGCAGGCATTCCCCCCGGTGAATTCGTTAGCTCCGGTTCCGCCGAACGTAATTACACCGCGCTTGCCGAAAGCATTGACCCTAGTCGCACGGTGATGGAACGCTTCTTCATTCGCGTACAAAGCGGCAGCAGCGAAGTGCTTATTTGGGCAAAATCAGCGATACTGTTCATTGATTCTGGGAGCGGTGAACGGGTATTGCAAATCAGCGATGGCTACCGCTACGAATCCAATCCCGAACAGGGGGGCATGACTGTTATCCGGTTCGGGGAACACAGCATTCGCATTCCGCTGAAAAATCGCAGTGCAACCGACAGTTTGGCAGCCACGCCCACACTGGAATTGTGGCAACAAACCGACAATGAATCTCAAGCAGAATTGCAATGGCGTATTGCCATTATTCTCTCCGCACCCTTGTTGGCATTACTGGCTTTCCCCTTGAGTTACACCGCTCCTCGTCAGGGACGCTACAGCAAAATTGCGGTGGCGATCTTGATTTATGCTGTTTATGCCAGTGTGCTTGGCACGGTGCGCGGCATGATAGCGCGTGGTGATTTCCCGCCACTGTTCGGTATGTGGTGGGTACATCTACTGGTGTTGGGGTTAGCCATGTGGCTCCTGCGCAAATATTACGGAAAACCCTCATGAATCTGTTAGAACGCTACCTGTGGAAAAGTGTCTTGTCGAGCATCCTCATTACGTGGTTGTCGCTGGCATTACTTGACCGATTTTTCGCACTACTGGGTGAATTCAGCGATGTAAACCCTGAAACCCAATACGGTAATCTGCAAGCGCTTTACTACATTCTACTCGGCACACCGCGAGTCTTGTACGACTACTTCCCTACCGCGACCTTGATTGGAAGTTTGTTGGGCTTAGGCAATCTTGCCGCTAATAGCGAACTCACAGCCATGCGGGCAGCGGGTATTTCCATCAAACAAATAATCATGATGACATTGAAACTGGGGCTAGTCTTGGTGGTATTGGTCTTTACCTTAGGGGAATGGGTAGCACCGCATACGGAACTTAGCGCCAATAGCTTTAAATTGCGGATGCAGCAAAAGCAACTCGCCATCGGTAATCAAGGCATTTGGGTAAAAGACGGCAACCGTATTCTCAATATTGCCAAACTGTGGTCAGAAAAAAAGCTGGAAGGCGTTGCTATCTACGAGGTAAATCCTGAAGCGGGACGCATCGACAGGATTACCCATGCGGCCAGTGCGGAACGCGACAATGACGGTTGGATGCTCTATGAAATCAAACGCAAACACATTCAAACCGATGGCGTTACACAGGAAAGCTTGGCACAAGAGCATGTCAGCAGATTGCTTCCAGAGCAAGTGCTCACGATTGCTGCCGTTAAACCCAATCAGTTAGCAGCTAGTGAATTGGCGGACTTTATTCGTCATCAACGTGAAAACGACCTAAGCAGTGAACGTTTTGAACAGGCTTTTTGGCAGCATTTCACCACACCGCTATCGACACTGGTCATGTTGATTATTGCCGCACCATTTGTATTTAGTTTTCAACGCAATGCGGGGGCCGGACAACGGGTATTTATCGGGATTCTGATTGGTATTACGTTTTTCCTGTTCAACCGTATGTTTGCAAGCGTAGGGATCGTGTATGGCATTCCACCATTACTAGCAGCCACATTGCCTTTGTTGGTATTTCTGGCGGGTGGACTGTGGATGTTACGTGGCTTACGCTAAAGTCTGGCAAATCACAGGCATAAAAAAAGCCCCGCAACGGAAACCGTTAACGGGGCTTTAGGATTGATGCTTGGCGTTGACCTACTCTCACATGGGGAGACCCCACACTACCATCGGCGATGCTGCGTTTCACTTCTGAGTTCGGGATGGGATCAGGTGGTTCCACAGCTCTATGGACACCAAGCAAACTGGCAAGGTTGGGAAGGTTTGTTGGTCAGTGAGGGCGGGTATGCTCTCTTCTGCCGTAGTCTTCTCGACCTAATCTGGAAAAATATCAGGGATACTTAATAACTGAGGTCTGACAGTTGCCTGTCTTCGATTCATACATCTCTAGTAGACCGTTTGGGGTTATAGGATCAAGCCTCACGGGCAATTAGTACTGGTTAGCTGCATACATTACTGCACTTCCACCCCCAGCCTATCAACGTCGTAGTCTCCAACGGCCCTTTAGGACCCTCAAGGGGTCAGGGAGATCTCATCTTGGGAGGGGCTTCCCGCTTAGATGCTTTCAGCGGTTATCCCGTCCGAACATAGCTACCCTGCAATGCCACTGGCGTGACAACAGGAACACCAGAGGTTCGTCCAACCCGGTCCTCTCGTACTAAGGTCAGCTTCCCTCAAATCTCCAACGCCCACGGCAGATAGGGACCGAACTGTCTCACGACGTTCTGAACCCAGCTCGCGTACCACTTTAAATGGCGAACAGCCATACCCTTGGGACCTGCTTCAGCCCCAGGATGTGATGAGCCGACATCGAGGTGCCAAACTCCCCCGTCGATATGGACTCTTGGGAGGAATCAGCCTGTTATCCCCGGAGTACCTTTTATCCGTTGAGCGATGGCCCTTCCATGCAGAGCCACCGGATCACTAAGACCTACTTTCGTACCTGCTCGACTTGTCTGTCTCGCAGTCAAGCGTGCTTATGCCTTTACACAAACCTCACGATTTCCGACCGTGATTAGCACACCTTCGCGCTCCTCCGTTACTCTTTAGGAGGAGACCGCCCCAGTCAAACTACCCACCATGTATTGTCCCCGATATTGTGATATCTGGGTTAGAACTCCGAACATACCAGGGTGGTATTTCAAGGACGACTCCACCTGAACTGGCGTTCCGGTTTCATAGTCTCCCACCTATCCTACACAAGTAGGTTCAAAGTTCAATACAAAGCTATAGTAAAGGTTCACGGGGTCTTTCCGTCTAGCCGCGGGTACACTGCATCTTCACAGCGATTTCAATTTCACTGAGTCTCGGATGGAGACAGTGCCGCCATCGTTACGCCATTCGTGCAGGTCGGAACTTACCCGACAAGGAATTTCGCTACCTTAGGACCGTTATAGTTACGGCCGCCGTTTACCGGGGCTTCGATCAAGAGCTTCGCTTGCGCTAACCCCATCAATTAACCTTCCGGCACCGGGCAGGCGTCACACCCTATACGTCCTCTTTCGAGTTTGCAGAGTGCTGTGTTTTTGATAAACAGTCGCAGCGGCCTGGTCTCTGCGGCCCACTTGCGTGGGCGTACCTTCTCCCGAAGTTACGGTACCATTTTGCCTAGTTCCTTCATCCGAGTTCTCTCAAGCGCCTTGGAATTCTCATCCAGCCCACCTGTGTCGGTTTGGGGTACGGTCAGCACTAACCTGAAGCTTAGGGACTTTTCTTGGAAGCAGGGCATCAAACACTTCAGTACCGTAGTACCTCGTCATCACGCCTCAGTGTTAATAGATTCCCGGATTTGCCTAAGAATCCCACCTAAACGCTTAAACAACCATCCAATAGGTTGCTGTCCTAGCCTTCTCCGTCCTCCCATCGCAGTTAGTGCCGGTACAGGAATATTGACCTGTTTCCCATCGACTACGCATTTCTGCCTCGCCTTAGCGGCAACTAACCTGCGCCGATTAACGTTGCGCAGGAAACCTTGGGCTTTCGGCGGACGGGTTTTTCACCCGTCTTGTCGTTACTTATGTCAGCATTCGCACTTCTGATACCTCCAGCAAACTTTCCAGTTCACCTTCACAGGCGTACAGAACGCTCCTCTACCACTTGCATAAAATGCAAGTCCGCAGCTTCGGTGTGTGGCTTAAGCCCCGTTGAATCTTCCGCGCAGGCCAACTCGACCAGTGAGCTATTACGCTTTCTTTAAAGGATGGCTGCTTCTAAGCCAACCTCCTGGCTGTCTGTGCCTTCCCACATCGTTTCCCACTGAGCCACAACTTGGGAACCTCGGCTGGCGGTCTGGGTTGTTTCCCTTTTGACAACGGACGTTAGCACCCGCTGTCTGTCTCCCGTGCTCGCACTTCCTAGTATTCGGAGTTTGCAATGGGTTGGTAAGCCGGTCAGCCGCCAGCCATAACAGTGCTCTACCCCTAGGAGTGATACACGAGGCGCTACCTAAATAGCTTTCGAGGAGAACCAGCTATCTCCGAGCTTGATTAGCCTTTCACTCCTATCCACGGCTCATCCCTACCTTTTCAACGGGAGTGGGTTCGGTCCTCCAGTACCTGTTACGGCACCTTCAACCTGGCCATGGATAGATCGCTCGGTTTCGGGTCTACTCCCAGCGACTGAACGCCCTGTTCAGACTCGCTTTCGCTACGCCTCCCCTATCGGTTAAGCTTGCCACTGAAAGTAAGTCGCTGACCCATTATACAAAAGGTACGCAGTCACCCCAAAGGGCTCCCACTGCTTGTACGTACACGGTTTCAGGTTCTATTTCACTCCCTTCACCAGGGTTCTTTTCGCCTTTCCCTCACGGTACTGGTTCACTATCGGTCAGTCAGGAGTATTTAGCCTTGGAGGATGGTCCCCCCATCTTCAGACAGGATTTCTCGTGTCCCGCCCTACTTAATATGTCCTTGAAGCATTTTCGTGTACGGGGCTATCACCCGGTATCGCTGGCCTTTCCATACCATTCCACTAACACTAAAAGATTCGGCTGTTCCCCGTTCGCTCGCCGCTACTGGGGGAATCTCGGTTGATTTCTTTTCCTACAGGTACTTAGATGTTTCAGTTCCCTGCGTTCGCCTTCCTTTCGGAATACCACAAAAGTGGTGGGTTTCCCCATTCGGAAATCTACGGGTCAATGCCTATTTGCAGGCTAACCGTAGCTTATCGCATGCTATAACGTCCTTCATCGCCTCTGACTGCCAAGGCATCCACCGTGTACGCTTAGTCACTTGATCCTGTAACCCGAAACAGTCTACTTCCTTTTGTGCTGGTAGACTCGGGTTACAGAGTGTCTATAATCTCGTAACGATCAATCTTGAGATATATAATCTTCTCAGTTATACATTTCGCCTTGATATTTTTCCATGTTGTTAAAGAACGACCTATCGACTTAGGTTGAACCGACAAAAGCCAGTGCAAAATAAACTGTGTCCTTTGGGGAAGCCAGTTCGCTTTGCGGTGACTTTTGGAGTTACTCGTGGTGTGTGCATTTATTGCAATGCCTTTTTGGTGTTATGTGCTTAGTGTCATTATGACTAATGTTACTGTGACATTGACCAGAAAGTGGTGGAGCCAGACGGGATCGAACCGACGACCTCCTGCGTGCAAGGCAGGCGCTCTCCCAGCTGAGCTATGGCCCCTGAAAACCTTTTGCGATGCAAGAGTGGTGGGTCTAGGTGGACTCGAACCACCGGCCTCACCCTTATCAGGGGTGCGCTCTAACCAACTGAGCTATAGACCCGTGTTCGGTACTAGAGCGCTTGCAATAAATGCGGTCTGCCAGACTACTTGTGTGGGAACTTGTGATCGTGTGAGCGACGTTTCTCGTAAAGGAGGTGATCCAGCCGCAGGTTCCCCTACGGCTACCTTGTTACGACTTCACCCCAGTCATCGGCCACACCGTGGCAAGCGCCCTCCTTGCGGTTAGACTACCTGCTTCTGGTGCAACAAACTCCCATGGTGTGACGGGCGGTGTGTACAAGGCCCGGGAACGTATTCACCGCGACATGCTGATTCGCGATTACTAGCGATTCCGACTTCACGGAGTCGAGTTGCAGACTCCGATCCGGACTACGGATGGCTTTCTGGGATTTGCTCCACCTCGCGGTCTTGCTTCCCTCTGTACCACCCATTGTAGCACGTGTGTAGCCCTGGTCATAAGGGCCATGATGACTTGACGTCATCCCCACCTTCCTCCGGTTTGTCACCGGCAGTCTCCTTAGAGTTCCCACCATTACGTGCTGGCAACTAGGGATAGGGGTTGCGCTCGTTGCGGGACTTAACCCAACATCTCACGACACGAGCTGACGACAGCCGTGCAGCACCTGTGTTAGTGTTCCCGAAGGCACCAAAACATTTCTGCTAAGTTCACTACATGTCAAGACCAGGTAAGGTTCTTCGCGTTGCATCGAATTAAACCACATGCTCCACCGCTTGTGCGGGCCCCCGTCAATTCCTTTGAGTTTTACTCTTGCGAGCGTACTCCCCAGGCGGTCAACTTAATACGTTAGCTCCACCACCAAACTCTAAAGCGAGCCTGACGGCTAGTTGACATCGTTTACGGCGTGGACTACCAGGGTATCTAATCCTGTTTGCTACCCACGCTTTCGTGCCTCAGCGTCAGTGTTGGTCCAGAGAGTCGCCTTCGCCACTGATGTTCCTTCCGATCTCTATGCATTTCACCGCTACACCGGAAATTCCACTCTCCTCTCCCACACTCTAGTCTTCCAGTATCAGATGCAGTTCCCAGGTTGAGCCCGGGGATTTCACATCTGACTTAAAAAACCGCCTACGCACGCTTTACGCCCAGTAATTCCGATTAACGCTTGCACCCTCCGTATTACCGCGGCTGCTGGCACGGAGTTAGCCGGTGCTTCTTCTGTTGGTAACGTCATTATCTTCCCAACTGAAAGTGCTTTACAACCCGCAGGCCTTCTTCACACGCGCGGTATTGCTGGATCAGGCTTGCGCCCATTGTCCAATATTCCCGACTGCTTGCCTCCCGTAGGAGTCCGGCCGTGTCTCAGTCCCGATGTGGCTGGCCATCCTCTCAGACCAGCTAAAGATCGTCGCCTTGGTAAGCCTTTACCTTACCAACTAGCTAATCTTACGCGGAGCCGTTAAATAGCGGCTTGCGCCTTTCCCCCGTAGGGCGTATGCGGTATTAATCCGGCTTTCGCCGGGCTGTCCCCACTACTCAGTAGATTCCCACGTGTTACTCACCCGTCCGCCACTGAATCCGAAGATTCCGTTCGACTTGCATGTCTTAAGCATACCGCCAGCGTTCAATCTGAGCCAGGATCAAACTCTTCAGTTCAATCTTTATCTTTTGAAATTGAAGAGCAAATCCATCGAAATTACGTATATATTACATTAACGTGAACTCAATGGTTGCTTGCTTCTGTGCCTCTCGACACAATCACAAGCCCCCACACAAGTTTTCTGGCTTCTTTTGTTAATCTGCGCTCTACTCCGTAAGCAGAGAGGGGCGAATCTTAAATGAATCAGGACTAGCTGTCAAGACATTTAAGTTTCAGTTTTTATTTGCTCGAAACACTAAGAAAACCTAATGCTGCGAGGAAATAAAAGCCCTGTAATTAGTGAACTAATACAGGGCTTTTGGAATAGTGCTTGGCGTTGACCTACTCTCACATGGGGAGACCCCACACTACCATCGGCGATGCTGCGTTTCACTTCTGAGTTCGGGATGGGATCAGGTGGTTCCACAGCTCTATGGACACCAAGCAAACTGGCAAGGTTGGGAAGGTTTGTTGGTCAGTGAGGGCGGGTATGCTCTCTTCTGCCGTAGTCTTCTCGACCTAATCTGGAAAAATATCAGGGATACTTAATAACTGAGGTCTGACAGTTGCCTGTCTTCGATTCATACATCTCTAGTAGACCGTTTGGGGTTATAGGATCAAGCCTCACGGGCAATTAGTACTGGTTAGCTGCATACATTACTGCACTTCCACACCCAGCCTATCAACGTCGTAGTCTCCAACGGCCCTTTAGGACCCTCAAGGGGTCAGGGAGATCTCATCTTGGGAGGGGCTTCCCGCTTAGATGCTTTCAGCGGTTATCCCGTCCGAACATAGCTACCCTGCAATGCCACTGGCGTGACAACAGGAACACCAGAGGTTCGTCCAACCCGGTCCTCTCGTACTAAGGTCAGCTTCCCTCAAATCTCCAACGCCCACGGCAGATAGGGACCGAACTGTCTCACGACGTTCTGAACCCAGCTCGCGTACCACTTTAAATGGCGAACAGCCATACCCTTGGGACCTGCTTCAGCCCCAGGATGTGATGAGCCGACATCGAGGTGCCAAACTCCCCCGTCGATATGGACTCTTGGGAGGAATCAGCCTGTTATCCCCGGAGTACCTTTTATCCGTTGAGCGATGGCCCTTCCATGCAGAGCCACCGGATCACTAAGACCTACTTTCGTACCTGCTCGACTTGTCTGTCTCGCAGTCAAGCGTGCTTATGCCTTTACACAAACCTCACGATTTCCGACCGTGATTAGCACACCTTCGCGCTCCTCCGTTACTCTTTAGGAGGAGACCGCCCCAGTCAAACTACCCACCATGTATTGTCCCCGATATTGTGATATCTGGGTTAGAACTCCGAACATACCAGGGTGGTATTTCAAGGACGACTCCACCTGAACTGGCGTTCCGGTTTCATAGTCTCCCACCTATCCTACACAAGTAGGTTCAAAGTTCAATACAAAGCTATAGTAAAGGTTCACGGGGTCTTTCCGTCTAGCCGCGGGTACACTGCATCTTCACAGCGATTTCAATTTCACTGAGTCTCGGATGGAGACAGTGCCGCCATCGTTACGCCATTCGTGCAGGTCGGAACTTACCCGACAAGGAATTTCGCTACCTTAGGACCGTTATAGTTACGGCCGCCGTTTACCGGGGCTTCGATCAAGAGCTTCGCTTGCGCTAACCCCATCAATTAACCTTCCGGCACCGGGCAGGCGTCACACCCTATACGTCCTCTTTCGAGTTTGCAGAGTGCTGTGTTTTTGATAAACAGTCGCAGCGGCCTGGTCTCTGCGGCCCACTTGCGTGGGCGTACCTTCTCCCGAAGTTACGGTACCATTTTGCCTAGTTCCTTCATCCGAGTTCTCTCAAGCGCCTTGGAATTCTCATCCAGCCCACCTGTGTCGGTTTGGGGTACGGTCAGCACTAACCTGAAGCTTAGGGACTTTTCTTGGAAGCAGGGCATCAAACACTTCAGTACCGTAGTACCTCGTCATCACGCCTCAGTGTTAATAGATTCCCGGATTTGCCTAAGAATCCCACCTAAACGCTTAAACAACCATCCAATAGGTTGCTGTCCTAGCCTTCTCCGTCCTCCCATCGCAGTTAGTGCCGGTACAGGAATATTGACCTGTTTCCCATCGACTACGCATTTCTGCCTCGCCTTAGCGGCAACTAACCTGCGCCGATTAACGTTGCGCAGGAAACCTTGGGCTTTCGGCGGACGGGTTTTTCACCCGTCTTGTCGTTACTTATGTCAGCATTCGCACTTCTGATACCTCCAGCAAACTTTCCAGTTCACCTTCACAGGCGTACAGAACGCTCCTCTACCACTTGCATAAAATGCAAGTCCGCAGCTTCGGTGTGTGGCTTAAGCCCCGTTGAATCTTCCGCGCAGGCCAACTCGACCAGTGAGCTATTACGCTTTCTTTAAAGGATGGCTGCTTCTAAGCCAACCTCCTGGCTGTCTGTGCCTTCCCACATCGTTTCCCACTGAGCCACAACTTGGGAACCTCGGCTGGCGGTCTGGGTTGTTTCCCTTTTGACAACGGACGTTAGCACCCGCTGTCTGTCTCCCGTGCTCGCACTTCCTAGTATTCGGAGTTTGCAATGGGTTGGTAAGCCGGTCAGCCGCCAGCCATAACAGTGCTCTACCCCTAGGAGTGATACACGAGGCGCTACCTAAATAGCTTTCGAGGAGAACCAGCTATCTCCGAGCTTGATTAGCCTTTCACTCCTATCCACGGCTCATCCCTACCTTTTCAACGGGAGTGGGTTCGGTCCTCCAGTACCTGTTACGGCACCTTCAACCTGGCCATGGATAGATCGCTCGGTTTCGGGTCTACTCCCAGCGACTGAACGCCCTGTTCAGACTCGCTTTCGCTACGCCTCCCCTATCGGTTAAGCTTGCCACTGAAAGTAAGTCGCTGACCCATTATACAAAAGGTACGCAGTCACCCCAAAGGGCTCCCACTGCTTGTACGTACACGGTTTCAGGTTCTA